>NZ_JACFXY010000029.1 GCF_014946725.1 Mixta mediterraneensis | reverse complement strand
GGGTCTGGGTGCGCGAGGCTTGTAGCGCATATCCGCTACGGGCAGCGGGCTACGAATATATCTGCGAACGGTCTCACGAGAGCATGAAAGCTGGCGCGCGATGGCGCGTATCGACATGCCCTGACGGTGTAAAACACTAATCTCCACTCTGGTCTCCAATGTCATCATTGGCAGTGCCTTAAAACTGCCATTTTTACCCTAGGTGGGTCAGATTTACATCGGCAGGTGGGCCAGTTTTACATCGGTAGCGACAGGATGGAGCTCTCATGAAAATTTTCATCAACGATAAAGACGGGAATCTGATACCTGCCGAAGGCAAATCGGTTGTTTTTAAACTGGATAACGGGCAGACACTGGAAATATCGCCGGAATATACGCATCCATCGATCCCGGAAGGAATTAACATCTGGGGAGGGCGCGAGCCTGAGGCTGCGGCTTCATTTGCGGAAAAGAAAAAGGAGGCGCTAAGCCTTGCTGTCTATCCAGTTGCAGCCAATGCCATTCACGTTTCACCCTATCGATTGAGCGATGAAAACGCTGTTGTCGGTTCTGATGCGGAGCAGGATCAAGCCTCCTTATAAGGTTTGTGCCTTTCAGAGCAGGCCGCAATGCGGAGTTAGAGAAAACAGTTAATGGTGTGTTAGATAATCAAACACGATAAACAGGAACGTTTTCCTTTGCTGCTTTTTCAGGATTGACTGAATAATGGGAAGCCATTAATTAGCGTCCCATTCTTTTCTCTACTCTTCATATTCTCCGCCGTGGTCGTGGCGCTCGTGTATGCAGATTACGGCTTTGTTGAATAAATCAGCTTCAGGACGAGTGACTCTGTAGCTGACCGGGTTTTCAGGCAATACGCACGCTTTCTGGCATACCAGCCTTCGTTATTTTATTCAGCGCACGCACCATGCCCAAAGCCTCTGCTACCTGACCATCGTAATCACGCAGCGTCAGTGAACCTCCGAACAGTTGCTTTACCCTGTACATGGCCGTCTCCGCTATCGAGCGACGGTTGTAATCTGTTGTCCATTTCCACCGGGCATTACTCCCGGTCAGCCGCTGATTCGCTACTGCACGGTTACGGTCTGCGTACTCTACGGGCCAGTAACCCGCTCCTTTTCGGGGCGGGATGAGGGCACTGATTTTCTTGCGCCGCAGTTCATCGTGACAGAGTCGGGTGTCGTAAGCGCCGTCTGCTGCGGCTGCCCTGATTTTTCTGTGTGTCTGCCGGATAAGACCCGGGAAAGCTTCTGAGTCCGTGACGTTGTTCAGAGACAGGTCCGCGCAGATGACTTCATGTGTTCTGCTGTCAACGGCCAGATGCAGCTTCCGCCAGGTACGACGGCGCTCTTTGCCGTGATTTTTGACTTTCCATTCGCCTTCACCAAAAACCTTCAGCCCGGTGGAATCAATCACCAGGTGTGCGATTTCACCCCGGGTGGGTGTTTTGAAACAGACATTAACCGACTTTGCCCGCTTGCTGACACTGCTGTAATCCGGGCAGCGCAACGGAACGTTCATCAGGGCAAAAATGGAATCAATAAAACCCTGCGCAGCCCGCAGGGTCAGCCGGAACAGGCGTTTAATCATCAGGACGGTGGTGATGGCAAGGTCAGAATAGCGCTGAGGTCTTTCCCGTGATGAAGGCGTTGCCGACTCATACCAGGCATGAGTCGCTTCATCGTCCAGCCAGAAAGTGAGGGAGCCACGGTTGATGAGGGCTTTGTTGTAGGTGGGCCAGTTGGTGATTTTGAACTTTTGCTTTGCCACGGAACGGTCTGTGTTGTCGGGAGGATGCGTGATCTGATCCTTCAACTCAGCAAAAGTTCGATTTATTCAACAAAGCCACTAACAGGACAAAATAACCTGATAGTTTTTAATTATAGTCTGCGAAATTTGCGTTGAGCGAATACAGGCGTCAGTTCAGATACAGGGGTTGAACCGCCCCGGGAATCCTGGAGACTAAACTCCCTGAGAGAGAGGTAAACAGGATGACTAAAAATACACGTTTTTCCCCCGAGATACGGCAGCGCGCCGTCCGCATGGTTCTGGAATGCCAGGACGGATATGACTCACAGTGGGCAGCCCTGAGTTCCATCGCCCCTAAAATCGGCTGCACGCCGGAGACCCTGCGTATCTGGCTGCGTCAGTATGAACGTGATGCCGGTGGCGGTGATGGTGGTCTCCCCACCACTGAGCGCCAGCGCCTGAAAGAGCTGGAGCGTGAGAACCGCGAGCTGCGGCGCAGCAATGATATCCTGCGGCAGGCCTCAGCTTATTTTGCGAGGGCGGAGTTCGACCGCCTCTGGAAAAAATAGCCCTCCTGGTGGATACCCTGAGCGATGAATACGGGGTCGGACCGGTATGCCATGAGCTGGATATCGCCCCGTCGTCATACTACCGCTACCGTGAATATCAGCTGCATCCTGACAGACGTAGCCATCGCGACCAGCGTGATGAGAAACTGAAGCAGGAGATACAGCGCGTGTACGACGAAAACTACGGCGTCTATGGTGTTCGCAAGGTCTGGCGCCAGCTGCTACGGGAGGGCTTCAGCGTGGCCCGATGCACCATCGCGAGGCTGATGAAGTCCATGGGCCTAACCGGCGTACTGCGAGGTAAAAAGGTGCGAACCACCGTCAGCCGTAAGACCCCTGCCGCGCATGACCGGGTGAACCGTCAGTTCGTGGCTGAACGCCCTGACCAGCTGTGGGTGGCAGACTTCACGTACGCCAGCACCTGGCAGGGCTTCGCATACGTAGCGTTCATTATCGACGTGTTCGCCGGTCGCATCGTGGGCTGGCGGGTGTCATCGTCGATGGAGACGACGTTCGTGCTGGATGCGCTGGAGCAGGCGCTGTGGGTCCGTCGGCCATCAGGAACCATCCATCACAGCGACAAAGGTTCACAGTACGTGTCGCTGGCCTACACACAGCGGTTGCAGGAGGCGGAGCTTCTGGCTTCAACGGGAAGCACGGGTGACTCTTATGATAACGCGATGGCCGAAAGCATCAACGGCCTGTACAAAGCGGAGGTGATACACAGGCAAAGCTGGAAAAACCGCGGCGAAGTGGAGCTGGCGACGCTGGCGTGGGTGGACTGGTACAACAATCGCCGGCTGCTGGAAAGGCTGGGGCATATCCCACCGGCAGAAGCCGAACGGGCATATTATGCTTCCATCGGGAATAAGGATCTGGCAGCCTGAGTTCCCAACTAAAATACTCTCCCGGAAAACCGGGGCGGTTCAGGTTGTATATTTCCTTTTAACCCAAGGCTGTCTGTAAAGACAGTATTAAGAGTTTTAAAATGTTGATAAACACGCGCCTTTCTATCATTGCCAAAAGCGTAACTATTGCGCTACTGGCTACAACTAACGCAGGTATTGCCTTTTCGGCCAATGCGACAACAGAAACTGCAAACGTTAACCCTGGCAATTATTATATGGGCCCCCGTAAAACGGATGAGATTACTAACCAGGATTTACGTGGTCACTACATTAATTTTAGCAAAGGCACTCCGAAGACACTTTCGATCAAACAGACACAGGCAGATTTTGTTGAAGGCGGTGACAAAGATGCTACGACGAAGACAAAAATCACCCTTGATGATGTAAAACTGAGCGGCGTAAAAAAAGATCATAACTATGACGAACACCCGAAAGGGACGGGATTACAGGACAAAAATTATGCGCTGGGCGACTCAATCTATTTTGACAGCGCAGATAAAGGCTCTTTAGCCTTATCCATCAATACCTCTGCGCTGAATGGAGATATTTCAGCTGAAAATAGTGGTGCTAAAGATATTTCAATCAGCAGCTCAACTATTACCGGTGCAACCCGGCTAAAAGGAGCAGAAAACCACGTTAACTTCAAAGACACTCGGCAGAAAAATTTAGCTAATTCTGCCAAAGCCATTGTCATCGCTGAGGCAGGAAACTCCACGATCACTCTAAGAAAATCTAAGTTTGAAGGCGGCATCGATGTGAGTGGTAAAGAAACCCTGTTGGATATTGGTCAGCAATCCACTGTCGCCGGTGATATTACTCTCAATAACAGTCAGCATACCGACATCAGGCTGACAGACAGTGGCGTAAAAAATATCACGCTAACCGGGAACGGGACTAATCAGGTTACCCTGATCAATTCAGACGTAAATCACAACCTGGATGCCGCTAAAGCCACGGGGAATACTACCGTTGCCCTCAACCATTCAACGGTTGAAGGTAATATTACTCTCGGCACCGGTAAAAATAATGTGCAGATTGCTAACCATTCTGAAGTGAAAGGGAATGTGAGCTCGCTGGGTTAGGATAGTGAAATTCATATCGATAACAGCAGCATCCTGCGCGGTGATGTTAACAACTTCGCCCATATTTATGCTGCGGATGGCAGTCTGCTGGATACTGCCGTGATTCGTAATAAAGCTGTTGATCTGACCGGTCATTCCGCTTTAAACGCTGCTGAACTGAATTCTGCTCAGCTTGCAATGGATACCGAAAGCCAGTTTGCGATCAACAGCGCACTATTGGGTATTAATACCGCAACGGTTAAAACATTTTCTGTGGCAACAACAGAAGGCGAGCACGCCCTTGGTTACTGGACCAGTAACGGCGGCGGTAAAATGCAGGCTCAGTTTGCTAACGGTAGCCAGCAAGTCACGGCCCGTAAAGGTGCCTGGAATTATGATTTGGCTCTGAAATAAATCGGGCAGCACCACTGAGGAACAGCTTGCTGTTAAGCGCAGCACGCTGGCCAGCGATGTGCAGGGCGCTCAGGCCAACCTGAATGCGGCCCAGCGCAGCAGCAAAGCGGTAACCGGCAGCGTGGCCCAGCGCTTCAGCAAACTTGATGAAGACGCGTTATTTAATCACCGTCAGCCAGGCGCGAATGTCTGGAGTGATTATATCGGTCAAAACGATTCTCAACGTGGCGATGCCGGTTATCACGGCAAAATGCAGGGTACGATGCTGGGAATGGACTGGACCAGCGAAATCTCAGACGATTCACAGCTGACTTCAGGTCTGGCGTTTGGATTTACCCGCACGAAAGTTAATGATCGTGGCGATGGCGCGCAGTTCCATAACCGGGTAAACGGACGTTATTACACGCTTTACAGCGGCTGGCAGAAAAACCTGCGCGATGACAAATTGGGTCTGTTTGCCAACGGCAACCTGACCTGGGGTGATATGAGCTATTCGCTGAAGGCTGCAAACGTAACCGCAGCGACCGATGGCAATAAGCAGCAGTTGACTGGCGGCAGTCATGGTAACAGTTACAGCGCTGAGTTGCGCACCGGTGTGGCAATCAAGCCGCTGCAGCAGCTCATTGTACAACCCTATGTCTTAGCCGGTTGGAACAAAACCGACGCCCAGGGATTCAGCGATAAGGCTGGTCAGTTCGGTCATAACCAGCGGGAAAATATGTATGCTGGAGCGGGACTGCGTACCACGGCACACTTTAAGCTGGGTAGCGTAAAACTGATGCCCTGGGCCGACGTTAACTACACCACTGATATTACGGATAACAGCCGCTTTAGTGCCATGGATTATCAGCGTTCACAGGGTCAAAAGATGCAGACAACCGCGCTAAGTCTCGGTACAGATATCGGTATTAATGAAAACCTGAGCACCACCATTAAAGCCACTACTCGCTTTGAAAACCACAGCAGTGATACCGCAATGTTAGTCGGGGTTAACCATCACTTTTAATCGCCTCTGCGGTGTTTTCTCCTGACGCCCTTGATGCATCCAAAAAGCCAGTCACCTGCTAGTGACCGGCTTTTTTTATAATTAACACGGTCTGGAAGACAGCATGAGTCGTCGCGGCCACTGCTACGACAATGCGGTTGCAGAAAACTTTTTCCAGCTACTGAAGCATGAACGAATAAAGAAAAATATCTACGGAACGCAGAAAGAAGCCCACAAAGATATTTCCGATTACCTCGAAACGTTTTATAACAGTGTTCATCAGTATGGTTCGAGCGATAAGATGTCACCGGCGGGATATGAACATCAATATTAGTTAACGGCCCGGAAGTGTCTGGATTACCCGTGGCGATTCACTCCTGAGAGTAGCTGCTATTAAAAAGCGTTTTTTAATAGCGACCAGGAAAGTTGTGTGATGACATTGGTCGTTAACTAACGTTCAGTGAGATAGCAACATGCCCAATAATACTCTCGAAAGATCATCTGTAGCCCGCTCTTCCAGTATACATATAGAGAAACAGCAGTCTTTTCCCGATAACGATAACAAAACTTCCCCTCTGGCTTCCTTAATAAAAGAAGTTAATAACAGCCCCGAAGGTTTAAATACTTCAGACTCAGAAAGTAATTTAGCAAAAGTTGTCATTGAAGAGCGGCACTTACATAATTTAGCCAGCACATTAAAAAACACCTCGCATGATGAATTATCCGCTGTCAGCGATCAAACAAAAAGCAGTGGAAAGCTCCCTTATCTCAGCTCGGTGCCGACCGCCACACAGGCACAGCCAGCAATGCCCTCACGCTATGCCCTTGATTTAACCAATGCAATTCCGACCAGTGATCGCACCGCAACATCCAGCGGGGGAAGTTTCTATAAATTGGGTAATATGTCCTGTTTTATCAAACCCGGCGTCGCTTATGTTCCGCTCACAAACCAGCAACAGGAATATTTCGCCTCATCTGAAGTTGCCAGTAATACTCTGACTCGCTTATTAACGACGGGGACAGAAGGGGCGCCCAGGTCTTTTATTGGAGCTCTTTCGGGTGTTCCATATATCGCAACAGAAACAATTAATTTTAAAGATTTGGGGAGATTTTTCAGCAGCAATACAGCGATAGACGATTTCGCCATGTTTCATCCTGAAATGAAGACGGAAGACATAACTAAATTAAAGGATAATGCCGTTAAGATAACAGGTCATTATGAAAAAATGGAGAATCTGGAAAAAAGTCGGCCAAATGACTGGTGGCAGGTCACCGATCAAGAATTTGTCGATGGCTATCGTGCTGAAGCGCGGCCGCTTCGTGAATTAATTATTGAGAGTCTAAAAACGTTACCGGTTGAAATCCAAAAAATGGTTCAGGAGCATATTGTCATTGGGCAGATTGTCGGCGACTGGGATTTTTTAAATGAGCGTTTTGAAAATATCGGTATCTCCAAAAATTCTGATGGGCAATACCGGGTGGCCAGTCTGGATCGAGGGAGCTCATTTGGTGTCGGTTTCTGGGGAAAATCAAAACCGGAGGGCTACAGTGGGGCGGTCAACCAACGGCCGCCTGCATTTCTGCCTTTGAATAGCGCATTTGTGCAAGAAAAAGCCGTATTTGGAAGTGATTTAGCGGCATTAGGCAAGGATTTCTCTTATATGCCTTATGGGGATGTCGCTAAGCTTTTATCGGGAAAGGCCGAGTGGTTGCCCGAGACCCTGAAAAAAATCGCCTATCGAATCACGGTGGCTAACGATCACGATCTTATCCATAAAATTTTGAAGGATACGCTGATGGATGTTTCTGATGCTGGCCTTGAGGAGCGTCATTTTTTGAGTAAGGCGCAGACAGAAAGCATTTTGGGTGCCAGATTACGTCATGCTATTGAGCAGGCCGGAGGATATGAAGCGGTGCAGCGCTGGGCGCAGCAAAATACTACTGAAGCGGCGAGGATTGCGGGTGAAGTCGCGAGTATTCGTGAATCACTGGGATATGATTTTTGATCTACCATCACCGGACTGATTTTGTATCTTAAATTAACGATGCCCACTGATTCGACCCTATCTTTCAGGCGGTAGTCATGACGTGAGATCATCGGGTTACGAGAAGAGCGCGATGATCCTGGCATCTAACCTGCCGTTCGGGCTGTGAATCAGGCGTTCACCGGACAGAGCTCTGTCACCCATGATACTGGAGAGGACCTTACATCACTTACACGTCGTCCCGATAATGTGCAAGCGAGTCTGAAAGCTGTTATGCCAGGTCATCACCTGGCATAACGCAGAATCAGTCTCGGAATGTTGGCTTCATATACTTTCTCACCTGCTGCTCTGGATAAATTACTTGCCAAAACTGGACGCAATGATGCTGGATGCAATACATTCCATTAACACATTATCGTACCTTGCTGGGTATTAATAAAAAACAGAACCCGAGCAACTCGCCGAAATAAACAAAGCGGGTAAGGTAATTTACATTCCATACAGTAATAGTAGAAATCGACGAAAAAATATGTTACTGCCGGACACCATCGGATCTTATTCTACAGCTATTCCGGGAACCAAGAGTAAGAAGTATACCGATCGCTAAAGGTATTATCAGCAGCATCGAGTACAATGAAATCGCATATCCATAAACGTAACTTTCCAGACTTACCGCAATGAGAGGAAAAATTAAAAATACAAGCGAGGCCTGAAAAGCACCTGCTTTTTTCTGCAGTAAAAAATAGCATAAGATACCAAATACGCCCGCAAAAGCCCCCAGATAAAAAGTAGACCATATCGAATGAAGTGAAAAGCTAGCAATTTGCGGTTTTTCAAATATCCAGCCCACAGCAGAAAGCATTACTCCAGCAAGCAGGCAGGGAAGGGCATTAAAGGTTATAACAGATACAGTGCAGCTCCTTTTTTTACACTGTGTGTATATTATCGCATGTATAACGACGGCAGAAACAAGCGCAGCGATGCCACGCCAATGACTGTCTGTACCTGATTTTGTTTCTTCCAGAAGGATACCTGCTAAAGCGACTATCGCGATAACTAATCCAGCCAGCTGCATTACATTCGTTTTTTCATTCAAAACAAATATTGATGCAATCAATACTGCCACGGGCATATTGGCAAAGATGATGGAAGCCAGACCAGAGCTAACATAGGTTTCACCGTAAATCATCAGAGAAAAAGGGATGGAAAAATAAAAAATGCAAACCAGAAACTGGAAAAAACGCTGACCGCGAGGAAAAAATAATGGTGTTTTGGTTAACCACGCAATACCGATCAAAAAAGGCGCCGCAAATATAAATCTCATCCCGGTTGCAAACACAGGTGGGATAGTTTCAACAGCAATCCTCATTGCCAGCCATGTTGTACCCCAGGTTAACGCAACCAGGATAAATAATATTGAGATTGTAGCTTTTCGCATGATTCCTCCTCACGTAAAGAAAATAATATACCCTTTTAACCTGAGAAAAAAATCTCTTTATATGCACCTTTTTCGCATGTTAAGAGAAAAAAATTCTCCATTAAGGATTGCCAGGCTAAATGATAAAGGAAGAAGCAGTTAAAGCGGTGACAACCGAATTGCACAATGCATCGGCATGCTCCTGGAAAGCGCAGCTAATTTAACATCAACTTTATGCGGGATAGGAAAACAGCCTTGATGAGGACGAGTTTATTACCAGCCAGACGGCGCAGCTAAGTAAAGGAAAGCTTAACCTGACGCTTGCTAAAGCTGTAACGATTAAAACTATAACTCACCAATAAAAATTCATATGTCAGGCTAACTCTGCACCCCTTATCTTACAGCGGCTGAACATCATCTTATGAAGCACTCATTCGCAACATAAAAATTTATGGTGATTTTACCGATACAATGTTCTTCCCAGTGGGAAACTAAAGATTTATTCATCGAAAAAAGTTTACTTTCTAATTAATCATAACGATGCGATATGATGTTATTTGAGATTTATATCTCCCCCATGAAAAACAGGCATTCTGATTGCGTAATGCTAATTTTTATCAGCACTCAGATTAATTTACGAATATTATTGCAGAGCGCTCATGGTTATAGGTTAGTTTATCCTGGCGGGGTGACAATACCTGATAGTTACGATACAGAATAATGGAATGAAATGCGTAAAGCGACGCTATCTACAGCGCCAGTAAGGCTGTGATCTACAGTACTGAAAACTATAAATCAGTTTCATATCACGGAGAAAGGACCAAATATGAGTATTAAACAGCATTTTTTTTCACGAGGCAGATTGGGCGTCGCGCTCTCTTTTTCTCTGCTGATGCCAATAGTGGCTCAGGCACAACAGTCCGTCAGCGGGCTGATTAACGAAAGACTGACGCTGATGAGAGACGTCGCGGCCTGGAAAACGGTGCATCATTCCTCTGTGGAAAATCTGCAACAGGAAGAACGGGTCCTGAACAGTACGCTTGATGAGGCTGCCAGCCTTGGACTTGAGCCGAACTCTGTCCGGGCATTTGTCCAGGCGCAAATGGACGTGGCAAAGGCTATTCAGTACCGCTACCGGGCAGAATGGGTGACCGCAAGGATTCGTTAATTTTTGGCAATAAGCCTAAAGGTTATATTAAAAATAGTGGTTATAACGCTTTAATGACCATTCCGTTTGCTCCGCCCGTAGAGCGAGGGCAAAAATGATTAAC
>NZ_JACFXY010000028.1 GCF_014946725.1 Mixta mediterraneensis | reverse complement strand
ATTGCGCAGGCTAAGGGCATAAGCCAGATACCAGCGAACGCATTGAGCAATAACATCGAGGGGATAGTGCAGGCGTTTGAAGGCTTTTCGTATCAGAGGCATGAGCAGGCAACATCATTAAAAAAAACAGCATGTTACCCGACGCCGCCTTAATGCGACAGAACCAAAATGGTGAAAAACGGTCAAAGATCGTGGCGTTGACAGCACTACAGAGTGCATCAAAATACCACAATTCAAAAATTGTCTATTGCCATCCCTGGGCATGTAGAATGTATCCGGGACTTGCCGCATCGCAGGGCCGTTGATCTCATGATCAGCAAACATATTCACCATGCAGGCCCTGCAACCGTGCCGAAATCTGCCTCCCCTTTCCTTTATTTCGACAACCAGGCCGAAAGTTTTCTCACCGATGGATAATCGAACACGCTTTCCAGAGTGAGCTTTTGGGCGTGCTCGGTGACGCTGCGGCGTAGCTTCAACAGAAGTTTAGCGGCTAGCAGGCTGTCTCCTCCCGCATCGAAGAAATTATCCTTCTCCGCGAGATCAGGAACACCCAGTACATCCAGGTACACTTCCAGGATACGTCCTTCTATCGTTGAGGCACCCGTCCTTTCTGAAACGTCAGTTGATGTTTCGGCAGATACATCTGCCTTCACATCCTCTTCACTCTGTGTGGACTGGTGCAACCACTGCCGGACCCGGGATTCCATAGGCCGGGTGGTCACCAGAATCTGTAAGGGATCCGGACGGGCGATGATACGCTCCAGGGCTTCCACCCCTTCTGCAGGGGTCATGGAGAATTGAGCAGCAGTCTGCTGATAGGCTGCCACCTGTTCCTTGGTATATTCGAAATCCCAGTCATCCCAGTTGACACAGAACCATCGGACACCGTGGCGCCGGGCATTTGCTTGCGTGAAAGTGTCCATGAATCGGTTTGCTGCCGTATAGGCAGTCATACCATACCCGCCCAGAATTGATGCGAGAGAGGAGAACATCACCACGAAGTCAAGCTTCTTGCGTTCGGCAATCGAACCGACGGCTTTCTCTAGGTTGAGTAGCCCGGTTATCTTCGGCCGGAATTCGCTTTCAGATACCGCGTCGGTCATCCTGGGCAGATAGCGGAGATCGGCTGCGCCCGCCAGGTGAAGAATGCCGTTGATATCGCCAAAGCATTCCACTGCGGTGGAAATGAGGTGTTCAACGTCGTCATATCGACCTATATCACACTTCAGCGCGAGCACTTCAGCACCAGCCTCTTCCAGAGCTATCAAACTCTTGATGGTATTCACCGTTTGGCTCTCGGTATTCGGATCGTTCACCAGAGTTGACCAGCGTTCCCGTGCGGGAACATCCATGCGGCTGGAGATCACCAGTTTCGCGCCATACTCTGCCAGCCTCCTGGCTAAGACAACGCCGATCCGTCCTAAACCTCCGATGATGAGGTACACCCCCCCCTGACGGAAACCGCTTTCTCCCCAGGCTGATACCGGTTCAATTGAAGCAGGCACATACTCCTGAATCCATCGGTTCTCTCCCCTGAGAGCCACGAGAAAATTGGGATCCGGGTTTCGTGTAACAACCTCTGCTAGGATGCTCTGGGCAATACTCACGTTATTGCGTCGATCGGTATCGATAATACGGCTGGCGATTTGTCCATTTTCTTGGGGCAGAACCATGGCGGGCCCGATGAGTGTGGATTTTATGGGCCATACTTCTTCTCCTCCCACCTGGAGTGTCCGGTCTGTGACCCACCAAACCATTAGCGGTGCCAGACAAGATTGGGTGGCCAAAGCCTGGCTAAGGTACAAGGCCGGGTAGTAGACGCTTCCGGCATCAGTATCACCCTCTTTGGTCTCACCAGACAGGCTCCACAGGAACAGAATTCGATCGGGGTAACATTCCCTGGTCGCGAGATTTCCCAGTAGGGAAACATAGGCCTCAGAAGCCATAGGATCAATAAACGTCGTATTCCCGTCCGTGGAGGAGGGAGAACTGCCGTTCGGATATACCTGATGAACTACGGCCCCACGGGTGGTGAGGGCATCGACGATAGCGGTATCGACGGCACTGTTGCCATTGGCGAAGATCAGCCAGTTCTCACCGGATAGAGAATCAATATGTGGTGCCTTTCTCAGTGAACGCGACCAAGAGGGGATATATCCCCATTGGTCTATTTGATCTATTTTCGATGAAACTTCCGTTACCGGGTTCTGAATAGCGAGCCTTCCGGCATTCTTCCAGCATCGCCGACGCTCGAAGCTATATCCTGGCAAGCCAATCCTCCGACCGATACGATTAGATCGGAAAGATGTCCAGTCTACGCGGCCACCAATGACCCAGTAATTCCCCAATGCCTGATCCAGAGCCTGAATATCCGTGGTACCCATGTCCCGTGGATGGCGAGAACAAGGAATGATGATGGGAGACTGACCTTCAGGCGTCGGGAACTTCCGAATAAGCCGGCTGAGAATAGTATGGGAGCCGACTTCCATGATGGCCTTCGGTTTGGCATCCAGCAACGTCTGAATATTATCGGCGAAGAGTACCGTCCCCCGCATGTGGCGTCCCCAGTAATGAGGATCTAAAGCCTCTTTGTCGGTCATCCACGTCCCCGTGAGATTAGAAACCAGCGGGATCGTCGGCGCATTCAATTTGAGCTTCGCGATAACCTCATCCAGACGACAGGCTGCATCATCCATCATCGCAGAGTGGAAGGCCTGTTGAACCTTGACGCGCGAGACATCGATATCCTGGGATACGAGTTCGGCTTCCAGTTTCGCGACAGTATTCACTGGCCCCGAAAACACGACTTCGGTCGGGGCGTTGATCACGCCCAGTGATACATCCGGATAGGTCGTAAGTATCTTCCGGGCCTCGGACACAGGCATCTGGACAGCGATCATGACGCCTTCACCAGCGGTTTCCATAACGCGTCCCCGGGCCGCGACTGCTTTCAGCGCATCCTCAAGGCTCAATATTCCTGAGATGCAGGCCGCAGTGTATTCACCAATGCTGTGTCCCGCCAAGGCATCGGGAATCACCCCCCAATCCATGAGAGTACGGGCCATGGAATACTGGAGGGTGAAGATAGATGGCTGGACATAAGTAGCCCGAAGGAAGGTTTGCTGGGCTTCGATGTTTCCGGCGTCGGCGAAAATCAGGCGGCGCAGATCCATCCCCAGTTCAGGTTCAAGTAAATCGCAACACCGATCGAAATGGGAACGGAATACGGGATCGTTCTGATAAAGACCATAGCCCATACGGTGGTACTGAGAGCCCTGTCCCGGGAAGACGAAAACGGTACGTAGCACCGAATCCGAACCACCCGTAAATGTCTCATCTTTGGCCTCCATGGTTTTTGCTTCACGGAGGTGGGCAATCGCGGTCTCTCTGTTGGTACAAGGTACGGTCATGCGATGAGCATAGATATGCCGCCCGGTCTGCAGGGTATATTCCACATCTCCCATAGGGATGTCTGGATGCGTCTCTAAATAAGCAGCCAGCGCTTCCCTGTTTCGCTCAACGGCATCTTTGGTTTTCCCGGAGAGAATCAGAATATGGTGCTCCCCGCCTGCGGACTCTCGCGGTCCTGGTGGTTCTTCGAGAATAAAATGCCCGTTGGTCCCCCCAATCCCCAGACAAGAAACCCCGGCACGGCGCGGAAAATCACCAGAAGATGGCCATTCTCGCAACTCAGTATTCACATAAAAGGGGCTCTCGGTAATGCTCATTGCCGGATTCGGTGTTTCGAAATTGATGGTTGGCGGCAAGGTGCGGTGGTAAAGACTGAGGGTGGTTTTAATGAGACTGGCCATACCCGCCGCAATGTTACTGTGACCGATGTTCGGTTTCACAGAACCAAGGGCGCAATATCCTTTACGGTGAGTGTGATTCTTGAAGACTTCGCTGAGTGCGCTGATCTCAATGGGATCTCCAATGAACGTTCCTGTACCGTGAGCTTCAACATAAGAGATGGTCTCCGGTGAGATATCCGCCGACTGGAGAGCTTGCTCTACCATTGCTTTCTGACCGGCCACGCCCGGTGCAGAATAGCCAGCTTTATCGTTCCCATCGTTGTTGATCGCATAACCCTTCACTACCGCGTAAATGGTATCACCAGCAGCGATGGCATCTTCCAGCCGTTTGAGAACAACCACACCAACGCCATCACCCAGAATGGTTCCATTGGCCTGGGCGTCAAATGTCCGGATCTTGCCATCTTTTGAGTTAATATGACCTTCGACGTACTGATAGCCTCCCTGCGGGAAGATGATGCTCGACGCGCCGGCTATGGCGATGTCGCACTGATGGGACTGGAGGGACTGGCA
Organism: Mixta mediterraneensis; assembly: GCF_014946725.1. Lineage (GTDB taxonomy): Bacteria > Pseudomonadota > Gammaproteobacteria > Enterobacterales > Enterobacteriaceae > Pantoea > Pantoea mediterraneensis. The sequence goes on along the minus strand of NZ_JACFXY010000028.1, from coordinate 9,717 downwards.
GGCAGTGGCCACCACTGCAGAAGCCGTTGAGCAGGAGGTCTGGACAGTAACACTGGGGCCCTGGAGATTGAGCAGGTAGGAAACTCGTGTCGCGATGTAGTCTTTATCGTTTCCGGTTTCAGTCAGGTGGTATTCCGTCGGATCTGTCGGATCCATAAATCCTCCGCCAGCGAGATGATGGAGAAGATAGAGAGGTGAATAGCAACCACCGAACACACCAGTACGGTTTCCGTCTGTGCCGGGTGCGTAGCCCGCATGCTCCAAGGCATGCCAACAGCATTCAAGGAACAGCCGATGTTGGGGATCCATCAGAACGGCTTCCTTGTTGCTGATATTCCAGAACTGAGGGTCGAAAAGATCGACGTCATCAAGCAATGCACCTATTTTCCGGTAGCTTTCGTCGGAATAGACCTCCTCCGGAATGCCATTTTCCGCCAGCTCTTGCTCCGAAAGTTCGCGAATAGAACAAACGCCATGGGCCAGGTTAGACCAGAAGGTATCGAGGTTTTTCGCTCCGGGGAAACGACAGGACATGCCGATAATTGCCAATTCTCCACTGGATGACGTCGTCCTGTCGGAACTCTCCACCTGACAGGAGGCCGGCGCTGTCGGAGTCTCAGCCGCACCGCCCTTAAACGCGATGAGTTCGGTCAGGGAACGAACTGTCGGCTTATCGAAAATATCGATAACTGACACATTGACACCAACCTTTTTCGACAGAACATCACATATGCGAATAGCGAGAAGGGAGTGCCCTCCAAGATCGAAAAAGTTATCTTCTGCGTTTTCAGATCGAACGCCAAGAACCTCTTCCCATGCTGCAATTACCGCTTGCTCAATATTCTCTCCCTGAGCAAGATGTAGCTTAGTTTCGCCACTATGTCTGACCGAAGTTGTCAGTTTCGGGAGTTTCTTCCGGTCGAGTTTACCGGTGACCGGGTTGATGGGCAGTTCCTTCAGAGGCACAAAGACAGAAGGGATGGCGTAATGCGGCAACCTCTCTTTGAGAGGTTGCCGCAGGGATTGATTCAACTCCCTGTTATCCATTTTTCCATTACCGACAACATAAGCGACCATGGCCTCAGGCTGACCGGTTTCTTCGTTATTTCTGGTGATCACAACCGATGAATGAACAGCCTCATGTTCATTGATTGCTGCTTCTACCGCACCGGGGACGATGCTATAGCCACGGATTTTCACCATAAACTCTACGCGACCAGCCACTTCCAGCTCGCCGTTGGGCAGAATGCGTCCCAAATCTCCGGTACGGAACATCCGTGTCCCATTATTCCTGAATGGATCCGGAACGAATCGTTCGGCGTTTTTCACTGGCTCGTTGATATAGCCACGCGCTAGGGAATCGCCTCCGATATAGATTTCCGCCGGTACACCACGAGGAACCGGACGCAGTTCCTCATCCAGGAGATAAATCCGGACGTTGGACATGGGAAATCCCACAGGGGCATATTTTGGCGAGTAGGATTCATTGAGCTCTGCCAGATCGTAGGTACAAACATCATGGCTTTCGGAGATACTGTAAATATTGAGCAGGTTACTTGTGGGTAATCTCTCGAAAAAGCGTTTACTCAGAGCAGTGGGAACAACCTCACCATTGAGCCAAACAATCTTGAGGTCGGGTAAACGTGATTCGAGATCCAGATCTGGGGTGTTGAGAATCTGCTCCAGCAATGATGGGGTGAGGAGTATACGGGTGATATGGTATCGCTCAAGGAAATCCAGCAATTTCCACGGATCGTAAATCACGTCATCAGGAACGATATAAGAAGGGTATCCCTGAAGAAGAGGACGTATTACTTCCCACACCAGAAAAATATTGCAGGCTTCCCGTTCCCCGTCCTCATAGGGATACTGGCGATACCGACACGTATACGAGCTTACTGCTCCACGATGGGGGCAGATGATCCCCTTAGGCTCTCCGGTACTCCCGGAGGTCATAACACAGTAGGCCAGGCTATCAATGTTGGGTAAGGCGCAATTCTCATCCAGCACAGGCAAATCAAACGTACTCAGTTCCGATTCCCATTCTGGAGCCAGAGCAAAGACTCGATTTTCCTCCCGCAAGGCCTCGGGAAAATGATCGACCAGGGGGATCTGGGTAAGTACCATAACAGGATTGACCTTGGTCAGGACTCTCTTGAGCAGTTCTTCTGGATAGGCGGTATCCAGTGGCATGTAGGCACCACCGGCTTTCAGTATGGCGATATAAGCAACGACAAATTCGACGGTACTGGACATATAGATACCCACCAGACTGTCGACGACGACTCCCTGTTTCTGGAGATAGCGGGCGAGGAGATCCGTTTTTTTGTCCAGTTCACCAAAGGTGAGTTCGCCTGAAGGGTCGGCTATCGCCAGCTTATCAGGATGTAGCGCCGCTGCTTCACGGAAAAGTTCATGCAGGCATTTTTCGGGATAATAAACCGATTCTCCTTCCATAAGGGAGAGCGGAAGATGGTTAAGGTTCTCTTCCAGCTCATGAGTGATGTCCCTCAGAAGCTCATCCTGCCGGGATACCGTGTAGAAATGATCCCCGCTATAGGTTCTGGTGGTCAACGGCTCCGTTGAATAAGACTCCCATGCAAGAAGATCGACTTCATTCAGAAGAGGGTCGTCCCGGCCACCCAGGGCCGTAATGCCAAATGGCAGGGGTGGACACGATTGGTAGGTATAGGTTTCGGAAATTTCGAAATCAGCCTTAAGGGGGGGCAGGATAAAATCCAGCAATTCTGTATCCTGCAAGACATCATCCGGTACAAGACCCAGTTCACAGATTTTTCCTATCAACTCAGCGTCTGGCAGGGTGTACATAGGATATTTTTCATGGGCCTCATGAGGTGCTTTGTGAGCAGATACATACAGACGCATGGGCAGTAACTTCCCGGCAGACTGAATTCGGGAAGCTGTTTCATAGGCCACCAGGGCTCCGACGCTGTGTCCGAAGAATGCATAAGGCTTGTCCAGGAATGGCCCCAGCGCAGTGGCGATGGACTCGGTCAGATGATACATGGAACGGACAAAAGGTTCACTGCGTCGATTCCCTCTCCCCGGGAGATTGATGGCGTAAACTTCAATATCTTCAGGAAGTTTCTCTGCCCAGTCTTTGTATGCCTGAGGGCCTCCTCCACCGTGTGGAAAACAGAATATACGGAGCCGGGCATTGGGGCGCGGACGATAACAGGTAATCCATCGGGAAATTGAATTTGTTACATGCAAAGACATTAAACATCCTCATTGAACCGCCCCGGTTTTCCGGGAGAGTATTTTAGTTGGGAACTCAGGCTGCCAGATCCTTATTCCCGATGGAAGCATAATATGCCCGTTCGGCTTCTGCCGGTGGGATATGCCCCAGCCTTTCCAGCAGCCGGCGATTGTTGTACCAGTCCACCCACGCCAGCGTCGCCAGCTCCACTTCGCCGCGGTTTTTCCAGCTTTGCCTGTGTATCACCTCCGCTTTGTACAGGCCGTTGATGCTTTCGGCCATCGCGTTATCATAAGAGTCACCCGTGCTTCCCGTTGAAACCAGAAGCTCCGCCTCCTGCAACCGCTGTGTGTAGGCCAGCGACACGTACTGTGAACCTTTGTCGCTGTGATGGATGGTTCCTGATGGCCGACGGGCCCACAGCGCCTGCTCCAGCGCATCCAGCACGAACGTCGTCTCCATCGACGATGACACCCGCCAGCCCACGATGCGACCGGCGAACACGTCGATAATGAACGCTACGTATGCGAAGCCCTGCCAGGTGCTGGCGTACGTGAAGTCTGCCACCCACAGCTGGTCAGGGCGTTCAGCCACGAACTGACGGTTCACCCGGTCATGCGCGGCAGGGGTCTTACGGCTGACGGTGGTTCGCACCTTTTTACCTCGCAGTACGCCGGTTAGGCCCATGGACTTCATCAGCCTCGCGATGGTGCATCGGGCCACGCTGAAGCCCTCCCGTAGCAGCTGGCGCCAGACCTTGCGAACACCATAGACGCCGTAGTTTTCGTCGTACACGCGCTGTATCTCCTGCTTCAGTTTCTCATCACGCTGGTCGCGATGGCTACGTCTGTCAGAATGCAGCTGATATTCACGGTAGCGGTAGTATGACGACGGGGCGATATCCAGCTCATGGCATACCGGTCCGACCCCGTATTCATCGCTCAGGGTATCCACCAGGAGGGCTATTTTTTCCAGAGGCGGTCGAACTCCGCCTTCGCAAAATAAGCTGAGGCCTGCCGCAGGATATCATTGCTGCGCCGCAGCTCGCGGTTCTCACGCTCCAGCTCTTTCAGGCGCTGGCGCTCAGTGGTGGAGAGACCACCATCACCGCCACCGGCATCACGTTCATACTGACGCAGCCAGATACGCAGGGTCTCCGGCGCGCTGCCGTATCTCGGGGGAAAAACGTGTATTTTTAGTCATCCTGTTTACCTCTCTCTCAGGGAGTTTAGTCTCCAGGATTCCCGGGGCGGTTCAACGTGAATATGCAGTTGATTTTGAGAGCGGCCATACTTCGAATTGACCGCCAGAGAAACCCATGCATCTTTTAACGGTTTACCCATTTCTGTGGAGATATGTGTGCGGTTATTCCAAGCTACAGCGAGATAAGGCGGAGCCTTTTCTGTTTGCAATGTGGGGCTCTCGATGCCGCTGACTTTTTCGGTCGGCATTACCAGATCGTGGTAAGGACCCTTGTTATCTTTAAAGAGCACATAACCATCGGTTAAATCGACCCTTAAGCACGGTGCCGGATTATTGTTCTGCTGCTGATTAGGTACGCACTGCTGGCTGACGATCTGCCATAGTGCATTCGGATTGCCACGCCCGAAGAACCACCACAGCACTGCAGCCAGCAGTAAAATAACAAGCAAAATAATTAATAGTCTGAAAATTCTTTTCATCACGACGCCTTGTTGTCTATTTGATACTGGAGTGCCCGTTTGTGGGAGGTACTGGCATCCCTGACACCATTGTTGTTGTTGCCGTTATTGATCAATTTTTTCTCTGGCGGAAGCAGGTATATAGATATCGCTCCCGTTCTGCCAGCGTCCGGAGAGACGACGCCTTGCGGAGACCATATCTGTGAATTCAGGTTATACCTTTTAAGCATAGCTCTGGGGTGTTGTACTTTTTCCAGAAGATAATAATCTAGAGGAAGTGACACAAGTGATATCCGGTAATCCGAAATGACATGTGCCAGATTGGTATTTTTATTTTTTTCACCTGCAGGCAACGCCAGACAGGCTGGCGAGATTAACAGCATCGCCATATATAATGTTCTAATTTTAATCAGAAAACTCCTTTTAGAAAGTAAAAAATCATTTATCACAGACACTAACTTTGATGCTCATTCGCCTTAATGCTAAATGTTAACCTCCGGCCTTATCCCGCAAACGAATAACAGTCTGCCGCGAGGTGCCAAATTCTCTGGCAATAGCGCTAATGCTTGCTCCAGCGTTAAGACGTTCCAGCACCACCTTTTGCTGTTCCTCATTGAGTGACGAAGGGCGACCGAAGCGTTTTCCCGAAGCCCTAGCTCGCGCAATACCCGAATGCGTGCGCTCAATCAGCAGGTCTTTCTCAAACTCAGCGACAGCCGAGATCACCTGCATGGTCATTTTCCCCGCCGGGCTGGTCAGATCCACGCCACCCAGGGCCAGGCAGTGAACCCTGATACCCGATGCCGCCAGTTGTTCCACCGTTTTCCTGACGTCCATAGCGTTTCGTCCAAGACGATCCAGTTTAGTGACAATCAGAACATCGCCATTTTCCATTCTGTCGAGCAGGCGGGTAAATCCCGGGCGCTCGCTGGCAGCAACGGAGCCACTGATGTGCTCCTCGAGCAGCCGCTGGGATTTGACGGCAAAACCGGCAGCCTCTATTTCCCTGCGCTGGTTTTCCGTGTTCTGCTCCAGTGTGGAAACACGGCAGTAGGCAAAAGCGCGTGACATAGTTAAAATCCCGTCCGAAAAGTATGTCCGAATCATAATGCATATCCGAAATTAATTTCACTTACTTTCGGACAGTATTGAGATCCAGTGTACGAAACCGAACGGTTCCGGACATTATCAGGCTGCCAGCGCCAGTCGTTGATCCATGTTCAGCTCAATACGGCCATACGGATTAACATGGTGGTATATTAATGGCGTCAGACCACGCCAGTCCTCTTCTGTCATTCTCTGCTGCCAGACCGGCTCTGCCAGCACATTCTGAATCAACAGGGTATTGATATAGACCAGGCTGATTTGCAACAGGTGCAAAGAGAGCATCGACAGTTCCTGATCCGCAGGCCGGTTGCTGGTAAATTCTCCGTGTTCGCCATAAAAAATAAAATTATTGGCACTGTTCCAGTTTTCCACGACGTTGAGACCCGCATTAATTTCGCAACGCAGCGACTCATCCTGCAAATAACGGCAGAGGAAGATAGTCTTAATCGCTTTGCCCAGCTCCGCGAGTGCTTTATAGGTCGGATGCTGAATATTATTGCGGGTGAATCGTCGTAATATGGCCTCGGGTTCCGCTGTATATTTGATTATCTCGTCATACTGTTGTGCAATAAGCTCCCAGTCGATCCCCCGGGTTAAAATCGGTGTAAGATGCGGGTACAACGATACATCTTCCTTTTCACACACATACAGTTTCTGTCGGGCGATCGCTTTCAGGCGCGGCAACAGATCGAACCCCAGCACATCACTGAACGCAAAGGCCACCTCACTTTGTCCGTGGCTGTCCACATACTGGTGGTTAATTTCCATGTCGGTACAGTGACGCAGAACACCTTCCATCATGGCGGCCACCTCCGATGAAGAACAGCGGCGCAATTGTGAATAAATACATGTGGAATGTGTATCCACATGCCAGTAAATCATCACGCCGCGCCCGCCATAGCGGGCATGCCATTCTGTCATCAGATTCTGATCATAAGCACCAAACTTTCAGGAGTCCGCAGCACAGGATGTTGTCGCGTTCCCCCATATGTCCGGCTGACGAATACTGAAGATACCATTCACGATATGTGAAATCGCTGAGCGCAAAGCATCTTTCTGAATAAACCTTCGTTTGACGTAACGCAATTCATCATAACTGACGCGGGGTTGCTGGCTGGCGATGCGCTTCAGCCCTACATTCGTCCCGAGACCAAACAGACATAACAACAGGCGGCGTTGCAATACTTCGGGGTCAAGAACTTCCCGACTTGCAGATGAACGAAATAACTGCGAGAAATGTTCCCGTAAATCCACCTCTTTCAGTATGTCTATCAACTCCAAATCGGCCCAGCGCTGCCCAATCTCCTTCTTCAGCGCTGCTGTGTTGGGTGGTTCAGCCTGTTTATCCAGCGGCGTCAGATGAATACGATTTTTCCCCTGCTCCCTGATGCGAAGTTTGGGGTTATCCGGCAGGCCATGATTTAGCGTACCCAGCCAGTAGCGCATCCTGTCCCGGATTTGATTAATAAAGGTTGTTGCATCAGTGGGCGCCTGCAACAGGGAATAGTAATATGAACGATTTGTGGCAAAGTCGGCAGGGAGATCTTCAGCCGGATCACGATAACGATCCGCACCAGTGACCCAGATTTCTTTGTTGCGCAGACTTTTGCGTAACGCCCGTAAAACACAAATTTCATAGTTAATACGATTGATCCGTTCTTCACCGGACTGGCTCTGTACGATGACAACATCCCGCCATTTTTTCTGAATAATACCGTCAACAGGCACATCTCCCACCGCATAGAAATGCTGATTGCTGGTCCTGTTTTCCTTAATAATCTGGATGGCATCAATAACGGGCCGATACAGGGCATTGCCGGACTGAAACTCAAGCCGGTCCAGTACTGGCATCAACATCCTGCGATAGTGGCTGCCGTAAGAAGAACGCATGGATTCATGGACTTCCTGCTCGGTATTTACCCCCAGCGTTTTGAATTCATCGACCAGATTTTGCAGCATTTTCTGTGAGACAACAGGATAGACAACTTCCTTTATGACACCGTCCGGCTGGTCAACGGTGGCCTCGGCCATGCGGAACAGCAGACGCGCCTTGCCCCTGACTTTTTTAAACGCCGCAAACTGCTTTTTATCGACCTTTTTTTCAGCCCGAGTGCCGAGGTTATGGATCAACACCATCAACATCTCAATCAACGCATCGGTCAGTTGCTGGCGGCGACGCCAGCAAAACATAGCAACCATGCTGTAACGGATCGCTGAAGGGTGGCGACGAAGCTCCCTGATCGATTCACTGGCACAACGTTGTTGAAACTGCACGATGAATTTAGGGGATATTCCCTGAAAAATATTCGGCTGTAGCGCAACACTATCAAGGCACTTCAGCTGGGCGATGACGGAAAGTACATTCTCCAGACTGGGTCTTCCCGGGTCTGCTTTGAGGCTGCTGAATGTGACGTCATTTATTCTGGGAGTGCCCGGTTCTTCGGCTGATAATAGATGATTGATGGCAACTTTACTGTCGAGTGAAAGTCGGGTAAATATGGTGTTTTGTTGCTTTGTTTCGAACTGGTGTACGGCTGAACGTATAATCCGCTCCAGGTGCTCGGCGGCTGGCCTTTCAATTAGTTGTTCCTGACACCAGTCAGTAACAAGTTCGCTGCCGTGTACAGCCTGCGGATTTAACGGGAGGATAAACTCGGTTAACCAGGCGCTAAGTCGTGCGATATCAGCTTTACCGGGGAGTCTGACACCCAGATAGCGACGAATATTTTGTCGATGCCGCTGAGCCTGCCGTCCCTGAAACGGATAGTTTTCAGGGGATACGGAAGCGCATCCGATCTGCTCAGCAATGGTATGCACAATACCGGAAGGGAAATCGTGTACAGAGTCGGGATAATAGCCCTGAACCTGTCGGAATTTTAGTTGAAGGGCAAATCCCAGACGCCCCGTATCGGTCATCCCCGGTAACAGGGAAAGCTCGTCAGCAAGCAAACGCCACTCGTCCCTGTCATCAAAAGCCTTCTCCTGTGACAACGTCCCAACTCCCTGAATCATCAATGGGTAATCGCTATGGCAACCATTTCACAGGTGAGTGATTTTTACTCAGATCCAGTTCAAAAAGTTAGATGTCGCATTTTGCAGCTTCGCTCCCACCAGGCCAATATCAAGGTATGATTTATTTGTTATGAAGTTACTTTAGGATTAAAGGCAGTTTCCGGAAGTCATTGTGGATGTTTGTCAGCCTGTAACTACAAGGCTTAAAAATCCTGATCAGATCCAGTCATCTTTATTGCGCACCCGGATAAGGGTGCGTGAGGCTTTTTATCACCGAGCTGAAAACCTATAGGGTAGAACTGTTAGCAGCACGTTGTCTCATTAACAGATACGATTTTTTATAGCTTCAGCGAAACGTTCAGCACTCCCCGAGGAAAAAGGAAGGTTCAGAGAGGGCTCGCAGATTTCCAATTCCAGAACAACCGGCCTACCGTTTTCGTCGAGAATCAGATCGATTCTTGCATAAAGTAGTGGTTTATCGAGACGGAAAATCTCCTCGACTGCTCTGACTGCCGAACCTGCAAGTACCAGCTCAGCTTCGGTCGGCTGCCGCTCTTGCCTGAATTCCTGGAGAGGTTCCCTGACGGTACCTGTCGCTACCGATGTAAAACTGGCCCACCTGCCGATGTAAATCTGACCCACCTAGGGTAAAAATGGCAGTTTTAAGGCACTGCCAATGATGACATTGGAGACCAGAGTGGAGATTAGTGTTTTACA
>NZ_JACFXY010000027.1 GCF_014946725.1 Mixta mediterraneensis | reverse complement strand
ATCCTGAAATAACAAAAAATATGTCAACACCAATAAACCCCGATGGGAATAAATCGCTCCCAGCATGGAATATAAGTACAAGGATAACAGCTATTGCTCTTAACCCATCAATATCGGAACGGTAACGCATGAAATTACCTTATAAATGCACTTAATATAAGGCCTCTTGCGAGGCTTAACGTTTTTCTCGTCCGATCACTTTATCAGCCGCCACGCGGGACAGGAAGCCGGAACGGCTACCGTACTCAGGATGCGCAGCGACAAACTGATCGATACGGCGGATCAGCAACGAGGGGAGTGTGACGTTGATTTTTTCCGCTTTCCCCATTAACCGGGTAACGTCCACATCAACCAGCGCCCACACTACGCCTGCATAATCGGGATCTGCCAGCCAGTTTTCCACGCTGGTCGCCTCCGGCACTGCTTCGCCATCTTCCACCAGTAATTCTATATGTGCGTCGATAGCCTCACGTACGCTCTCAATCGCATCCTGATAGCTGTCGCCGCCAGAGAAGCAGCCGGGAATATCCGGGACGCGAACGCCGAAGGATGAATCGCCTTTATCAATAGCAACAGGGTATAACATTTAAACCTCCAGTAGGTGGGGCTTAAAGCCCCGCCTGTTTTTTGATACTTTTTAGTGTTGGTAGCGGTATGTCCTTTTGGGGATGTTTTACCGTTACCAGCCCTTTTTTCGTTGGGTGCTTGAACTGGTGATGGCTACCTTTAACTCTCACCAGATACCACCCATCGGCTTCTATCATTGCTATTGCATTCCTGCTATCCATCCTCCGGCTCTCTGTGTTGTTTTTATGGGGTTATAATAACCCTTAGTGTGCTGGCGGTCAAGTGATTTGGGGTTATAGGGGTTATTTATTTCGTAGCGTTTTAATCATGGAGTGCATTTTGCCGGATAGTTCCTTCATTTCATGGGAGATGTCTTGCGGTGAAAAATCTGGATGTTTCTCTATCATTTCCACCATTTGTTCGAGCATATGGGCGCGTGTAGCAAGTTCTGTTATTGAAGCAAGGCGGTTATTTTCACTTTCACTCCCCCATTCATCTTCGGCATAGGATTCGAACTCAATGAATGTATATGGGGGTTCGTGATAGACCTTAGTAAGGTGTTGTGGTAACCAGTCTTCTCCGGTGACGATATCGGCATCAAAAGGAACTGTTTTGTCAATCTCTTGCAACTTGACGATTAATTCAGATGTTTTCATAATTTATTCTCTCCATGTAAATCAATCAGACGCGATTCCCATTGCTCAATAATTTCACGTTTCTCTCTCAGATAATCGTAACGATCATAGTGTTTGGTCGATACCCCTGGTTTTTTGTGATTTTGTAATCTGTCGCGCATTTCTGAACTGATCCCCATATCCCCCGCCAAAGTTTTGAAGGTGCGACGAATATCTCTGGGGGTGAACTTCTCAAAACCGGTTAGTTTGCAGAATTTTCGTAACTGCTTACTATACTCAGCAGACAGCAAATGACCTTCTTTGGTATTGCCGGGGAATAGAAAAGCCGCGTCTGGGTATTTTTCCCTTTGGCGTTTCAGGATCTTCATGGCAGTTTTGTTCAGCGGAATAACGTGAAAATCACTATTTTTTGATATGTGTGGGGGGACTGTCAGAGTCATGTTTTTCTCATCCCACTGGTCGCTGGTATTGGTCATTATCTCCCACGGACGCTGACCGGCGCTAAAGATACACAACAAGAGCAGTTGAGCGAAGTCAGGATGTATAGGACAAGCTGATTCCGGTACTATTAGTAATCGCAATAGCTCGCTGAGTTCGTCCCATGACAAAAAACGATCCAGAGCCTTATCTGCGCCCTTTTGCGGTGGAATGACACTTACCGGGTTTCGGTCAAGCCCGTAAATGGTTTTCCCGTTAACGTTCGCCGGATCGTTGTCAGCGAATAGCCCAAAATTGAATACGGCATGAAGATTAGCTCTGACCTTATTTGCCCCGGCATTTGCTCCACGTTCTATGAACTCAGCAAGAACATGCTTTATCTGAACTGGTGTGATTTCTTTAGCTGGTGTAGCAGGGTCAATGTACTTACTGGCTAACACCTGGTTGAGCCTGCTGTTAGTTTTGTCATAAGATCGATGCCCTAGCTTTTTCTGGGCGGTGATGTAATCGTCAAACAGTTGTTTTATACTGGCATGAACTGTAATTGATTTTTGTGGCTCGGTGAGATTTGCGGCTGCGGTAAGGGCCTTTGCCGTGGCATCGGCAAGGGTGAGTGTGGGAAAGTCACCCAAGTTAACGAACTTTTCTTTTCCGTTGAGGAAATAACGATACACGAAGGTCTTACGGCCCGAAGGATAAGTTTTTAACCCCAGCCGACCAGTCCCTCTTGTTGCGGATGCCTGCCATGTATAGTAGGCGGAGGTCTTGGGTTTTAGTCCGCGTATTTTGCTGTCAGTGAGTAGTGTGCTCGCCATAGTTTTAAGGTCAAGTTACGGGTCAAGTTAGGCAGAAATGATATGAAACTACGTGACACCATACAACACTTAAAACTTGTTTAAAAACATAATATTGAAACTTAATGAAATCGGCGGAAACTAGCTAAAACCGCGTCGTAGCGCCCTTCTAAGCCGTAGGTCACAGGTTCGAATCCTGTAGGGCGTGCCATTTTCACTTCTTCTGTCGTCTACTAAAGTACACAAAACCCCAGTCAGTAAGCACCCTCCCGCGAATCTCGTTATCTCAACGTCTACTAACATCTATTGAAATCAATAATCATGTGGGGGTGCATTTGGGGGTAGTTTCCCGTTCAACGAAATGAGATACCCCCAAATTGAAACTAAATGCCCGCACAGTGGACACTTCAAAGGCCAAAGATAAAGCCTACAAGCTCTCTGACGGCGGCGGTCTTTACCTTCTCGTTAACACCAATGGCTCACGATACTGGCGCTTAAAGTACCGCGTTGCCGGAAAAGAAAAGCTGCTGGCGCTGGGGGTATATCCTGATGTCTCTCTGTCCGATGCCAGGGCGAAGCGTGATGAAGCAAAACGCACTTTAGCTGCTGGTGGTGATCCGGGTGAAGTTAAACAGACGGAAAAGCAGGCTAAGATTCTGGCGGTCAGTAACAGCTTCGAAGCACTGGCGATTGAATGGCATGAGCATAAGCGTCCCAACTGGTCACAAGGCTATGCCAGCGACATTCAGGAGTACCTGCAGAAAGATGTTTTCCCATTCATCGGTAAACGCGCCATCGCGGAAATCAAAGCGGCAGAAATGCTGCTGGTGCTCAGAAAGATGGAGCAGCGCGGCGTTCTGGATAAACTGAAGAAAACCCGCCAGGCTTGCCGTCAGATTTTTACCTACGCCGTCATCACCGGCAGAGCAGAGCATAACCCTGTTACCGATCTCGCTGGCGCACTAAAAGCGCCAAAGCAAAAGCATTTCCCTCATCTTCTCACCGAACAGATTGGCGGCTTCCTTCGCGCACTCAGTGAATACACTGGCAGTAAGGTTACACAAAATGCCACCCGGCTGTTGATGCTTACTGGTACACGCACGATTGAATTACGTGCTGCTGAATGGACTGAGTTCGATTTAGAGAAAGGAATCTGGCAGATACCTGCAGAACGGATGAAGATGCGCCGCCCTCATGTAGTGCCGCTTTCCATCCAGGCGAAATCTCTCCTTGAAGAAATCCACCAGCTGACGGGAAGAGGGCGCTATGTGTTCCCCGGGCGCAACGATGCTGGGAAGACGATGAGCGAGGCGAGTATCAATCAGATGATTAAACGCATCGGCTATGACGGCAAAGCTACCGGTCACGGCTTCCGGCACACTATGAGCACCATTCTGCATGAGCAAGGCTACAACACAGCCTGGATTGAAACGCAATTGGCTCACGCAGATAAGAACAGTATTCGTGGCACCTACAATCACGCCCAATATCTGGATGGTCGCCGTGAAATGCTTCAATGGTATGCCGATTATATGGATGCGCTGGAGAATGGTGGAAACGTAGTTCATGGTTCGTTTGGGAAGCGTGCTTAAAACACTGGAAAAGTAAACAGTAGTGATCTATATTGCACACCAGTGGATATTATTTGCTCTTTAACAAGGTATCCGGTGAAGCACCGGAAGCTGGCACAGCTAAAGTCAGTAGAGGCCAAAGCCTGAAAAAGGCTGATGCTCTTTTCACAACGGACATGGAGTCCTACGTCGCTGAAAAGCGAAACCCTTATTTGCTCTTTTAAATTCTGAATCCTTTGCCCTATGCCGAAAAGGTGTCTGGCCAAATCCTATGCGTTTCGCTTTTTGTTTGTTGAGCATGGGTCAAGACAGTTTTTCACGTTTCAAAGGATTTAGGCTCTTTTAAAGCCATGGCACTCCTGAATCAGGAGAGATCGATGAGAAGCGATCATAGTTCACCCAGTAAAGGGTAAAAGCAGCATCCATGGCGCTGCTAGAACATAGCCATGTACTTTAAAATCTATTAATTAGGTCATCATACCTTGCATCTGAACGTGCTAAATTTGATCTAAACCCAATCTATAGTACTCATAACCACACATGCTAATCATGTTGTGGCTTTTCGCGTATCAAAAATCTGGAATTTTAATAAGCCCTTTCTGTCTGGATTGGGCTTTTTTTATGTCTGAAAAACATGGAGCCGACATGACAACATCTAAAAAGTTAGTCCGCCTTTCAGAAGTATTAAATCGCACCGGTTACAGTCGCGCTTGGATTTACAAATTGATTGCTCAGGGACGATTTCCGCAGCCAGTGAAGATTGGATCACGTTCAATTGCTTTTGTCGAAAACGAAATTGACGAATGGATTAATCAGCGCATTGCTGAATCTCGCAGAGAGGTGGCTTAATGGATAACCGCCCATTACAGGCGGCTAATCAGGGAGCTGGCGCATCTGATTTTACGCCTGCCACAGTCATTAAGCCATCACCCAAGAAACACCGCGCTCGCGTCTACATGTTGCGTACCGGCGTTAACGGCTTCACTGAGAATGAGATCCTACGCTACTGCCGTTTATCCAGCGCCCGTAATTACGCGACAGAGCTGGAAAGAAGGCTTGATATTCGTCTTGAGCGCATCGACGAGCCTAACGGTGATGGCATTGGTAGCCACTTCCGTTACCGGATCACCTGTCGCGCTGACGTGATGCGAGTTATTCAACTGGTTAATAGCAATGCCGCTGCTGGTGGCTATACCGGCCTGTCTCAGCATGAGATTAACGACATTCTTTCCCTCTACCCAGATGCTTTCAACGCCGCTTAACGGAGCCTGACAAATGGAAACTGAAAAAAGCAGATTAATTTCTGAGGCCGTCCCTCAGCTCGCCACCAGCATCAACGATATTTCAACCCATGACTTTGCCGATATTGTCCCGGTTATTTCCGGTCAAATCGGTGGGCGTGAGACCAATATTGTTAGTGCAAAAGCTCTGCATAAAGCATTAGGCGTGGGTAATGACTTTTCTACCTGGATAAAACTCCGCATTGATGAATATGGGTTTACCCACGGTGCTGATTACGTGATTTTTGATTCCTCAGATTTCAGGAATCAAAGTGCAAATATTGCACAGGCTGGGCGCGGATGGGTAACGCAGCGCGGCGGTGATCGTCGCAGTAAGGATTATGGCCTTTCGCTTGGGATGGCAAAAGAAGTGGCAATGGTTGAGCGCAATGAGCAGGGCCGTGCCATACGCCGCTACTTCATCCAGTGTGAAGAGGCGCTACAGCGTAGCGTGCCTGAGATTGCCGCACAGTATCGCCACCAGCTTAAAGCCCGCCTGAGTGCCGCTAACATGTTTAAGCCGATGTGCGCCGCTCTGGATGTTGCCCGTGCAGAACAGGGAAAACAGACTTTACCCCGTCACTACAGCAACGAGAGCAACATGATCGCCCGTATTGTCTTGGGTGGTCTCACAGCTAAACAGTGGGCGCAGGTGAATGGCGTTCAGGGCGAACCACGCGACGGCATGAATTCATCCCAACTGGAGCACCTCACCTATCTCGAAAGCACCAACATCACACTGATTGATATGGGCATGGACTATGACCAGCGGAAAGACGAACTGATGCGCCTGTCTCAGCGGTGGCTGGCTAAACGCCTGGAGGCAGCCCATGACTAAGCCCACCAGAAATCCAACCCCAAACGTGCGCTATCAAGATGCCAGCGGCGCGATGGTCACAGTACACAGCGTGCAATTTAATCGCGTGACCTTCTATAGGGATGGTTATTCAGCACCCTGCAAGCAGTCACTGGAGCGCTTTATGCGTGAGTTCAAAGAGGTGAAGCCATGATTACCGTCCAGAGTAAGCGATTCCCGCTGGCTGGCCTGTTAGTGAATGCTAGTCCAGAGAACCTCACAAAACCTGACATCCACTCAGCCAAAAGTTTGGCTTTGTGCCTGACTGAACCGCCCCGGGAATCCTGGAGACTAAACTCCCTGAGAGAGAGGTAAACAGGATGACTAAAAATACACGTTTTTCCCCCGAGATACGGCAGCGTGCCGTCCGCATGGTTCTGGAATGCCAGGACGGATATGACTCACAGTGGGCAGCCCTGAGTTCCATCGCCCCTAAAATCGGCTGCACGCCGGAGACCCTGCGTATCTGGCTGCGTCAGTATGAACGTGATGCCGGTGGCGGTGATGGTGGTCTCTCCACCACTGAGCGCCAGCGCCTGAAAGAGCTGGAGCGTGAGAACCGCGAGCTGGGGCGAAGCAATGATATCCTGCGGCGGGCCTCAGTTTATTTTGCGAAGGCGGAGTTCGACCGCCTCTGGAAAAAATAGCCCTCCTGGTGGATACCCTGAGCGATGAATACGGGGTCGGACCGGTATGCCATGAGCTGGATATCGCCCCGTCGTCATACTACCGCTACCGTGAATATCAGCTGCATCCTGACAGACGTAGCCATCGCGACCAGCGTGATGAGAAACTGAAGCAGGAGATACAGCGCGTGTACGACGAAAACTACGGCGTCTATGGTGTTCGCAAGGTCTGGCGCCAGCTGCTACGGGAGGGCTTCAGCGTGGCCCGATGCACCATCGCGAGGCTGATGAAGTCCATGGGCCTAACCGGCGTACTGCGAGGTAAAAAGGTGCGAACCACCGTCAGCCGTAAGACCCCTGCCGCGCATGACCGGGTGAACCGTCAGTTCGTGGCTGAACGCCCTGACCAGCTGTGGGTGGCAGACTTCACGTACGCCAGCACCTGGCAGGGCTTCGCATACGTAGCGTTCATTATCGACGTGTTCGCCGGTCGCATCGTGGGCTGGCGGGTGTCATCGTCGATGGAGACGACGGTCGTGCGGGATGCGCTGGAGCAGGCGCTGGGGGCCCGTCGGCCATCAGGAACCATCCATCACAGCGACAAAGGTTCACAGTACGTGTCGCTGGCCTACACACAGCGGTTGCAGGAGGCGGAGCTTCTGGCTTCAACGGGAAGCACGGGTGACTCTTATGATAACGCGATGGCCGAAAGCATCAACGGCCTGTACAAAGCGGAGGTGATACACAGGCAAAGCTGGAAAAACCGCGGCGAAGTGGAGCTGGCGACGCTGGCGTGGGTGGACTGGTACAACAATCGCCGGCTGCTGGAAAGACTGGGGCATATCCCACCGGCAGAAGCCGAACGGGCATATTATGCTTCCATCGGGAATAAGGATCTGGCAGCCTGAGTTCCCAACTAAAATACTCTCCCGGAAAACCGGGGCGGTTCAGCGACCATTATGGTTAAGCGTTCACCAGAACCCAACATTGGCTCAAGATAAAATGATCTCCACTGACCTTTGATGCCAGGCATAGGAGGTATGTTTTTAATCAAAAATTCAAGGTTGAGCATTGTAGTTCATCTGCTGCTGTTGAGGCTTAATCTGCTCATAAAGTATCGCACCTAAAGACTCAATTCTACCGGCTAAGAATGAAATTAGTTCGCGTTTTACTGGGTCGGCTATAACGTTAGATACATGAACTTCCAAGTTATTGACAGAAGCGCTCGCATTATTTACTACCCAAGAGTTAGCCTCATTGGCTGTTTTTTGAACTAGTAGCTCATCACTGTAATCAATGTCGTTGATGGCAACTTGCAACAACTGATTAGAATAATAATCGATTCCAAAACAATCTTGTTGAATCTGCGAAGAGATAGCAGATTCATGGTCAATCAAAGCAAACGTCTCACCGTTGAATAAGATATTTCCATTGCTGCGGTCATCCATGGCAATCCACTCATCGAAAAATGCTGCGGCCTTGAGAAGTGGCCACTGCGCAAGCCTTTCCTTAATACCTTTATTCTCGTGATCAATGATGTATTGGTGGAAGCTGGGGTATGCAGCATCTACGCTGCCGAAGTAATACTTACCAGACTCATCAATAAGCAATAAGGGCTCAGGGATTGGAAGGTCAAGCAAGCGGCCAATAGCAGCACAAACTAACTCAACGGAAAGGGCGCGGGGTTCCAATTCTTTGGCAAAAACGACCAATTCCTCAGTTGTGTCAATACCATTGCGGCTTTGTTGAATAAATCAGCTTCAGGACGAGTGACTCTGTAGCTGACCGGGTTTTCAGGCAATACGCACGCTTTCTGGCATACCAGCCTTCGTTATTTTATTCAGCGCACGCACCATGCCCAAAGCCTCTGCTACCTGACCATCGTAATCACGCAGCGTCAGTGAACCTCCGAACAGTTGCTTTACCCTGTACATGGCCGTCTCCGCTATCGAGCGACGGTTGTAATCTGTTGTCCATTTCCACCGGGCATTACTCCCGGTCAGCCGCTGATTCGCTACTGCACGGTTACGGTCTGCGTACTCTACGGGCCAGTAACCCGCTCCTTTTCGGGGCGGGATGAGGGCACTGATTTTCTTGCGCCGCAGTTCATCGTGACAGAGTCGGGTGTCGTAAGCGCCGTCTGCTGCGGCTGCCCTGATTTTTCTGTGTGTCTGCCGGATAAGACCCGGGAAAGCTTCTGAGTCCGTGACGTTGTTCAGAGACAGGTCCGCGCAGATGACTTCATGTGTTCTGCTGTCAACGGCCAGATGCAGCTTCCGCCAGGTACGACGGCGCTCTTTGCCGTGATTTTTGACTTTCCATTCGCCTTCACCAAAAACCTTCAGCCCGGTGGAATCAATCACCAGGTGTGCGATTTCACCCCGGGTGGGTGTTTTGAAACAGACATTAACCGACTTTGCCCGCTTGCTGACACTGCTGTAATCCGGGCAGCGCAACGGAACGTTCATCAGGGCAAAAATGGAATCAATAAAACCCTGCGCAGCCCGCAGGGTCAGCCGGAACAGGCGTTTAATCATCAGGACGGTGGTGATGGCAAGGTCAGAATAGCGCTGAGGTCTTCCCCGTGATGAAGGCGTTGCCGACTCATACCAGGCATGAGTCGCTTCATCGTCCAGCCAGAAAGTGAGGGAGCCACGGTTGATGAGGGCTTTGTTGTAGGTGGGCCAGTTGGTGATTTTGAACTTTTGCTTTGCCACGGAACGGTCTGTGTTGTCGGGAGGATGCGTGATCTGATCCTTCAACTCAGCAAAAGTTCGATTTATTCAACAAAGCCAAAATGGTGATGTCGCCGCTAATGATCAGAGCCATCGCCTCAAAAGAATATATATGATTATTGAGCTGAGTTTTGGGGTTGCGCTCAACTAAAACCGGTTCGTCAAACCCTCTTTCCACTAACAATTTTCGGTATTCTTGTTCGGTCATTATCACCTCCTGAGCATGATCCTAATCTAAGCATAAGACAATGATGTCACGGCACTAATTTTGAGTCTCACCTCAGCACTAAAACGCCGGTTAGCAACGAGTCAGAAGAGCAAAAGAGATGAGTATAATCAGATTACTACGGTTTATTCACGGTTAGCGTTTGGCCGCTGATAAGAGTGGTTTCCTGAAAAATGGCTGCCGGTAGGGTAATAACCGCTAAATATTTTGCCCGTGGATAACACCAGGGTGCATTAATGTAACGTGCTGGCCCACGGCGGAAAAACATGGATACAATCTATCTGAAGACGGAAGAATTTAAGGAATGCTGAAAGAAAAACCGCTGAAAAGAAAAGCATATAAACTTAATGAACCTGAATTACTTTACCGCTGATTACGTTGATAAATATTGACTTTCAGTCAGGAAAGTTATATTTCTAACAAGCCTGCCTATCTGTTAGAAACAGAATCGCCAGTGAGAAGTTTAGTTAGCGTTAATTTCAGCATTAAAATCCAAAAATTGAGCCTTAAATTATACGGCAATATCAACCTCTGCGTATTCTCGCTGATAATCCTACCGGCATAAACAGCCTAATAATGAATCACGACAGCGAAAAATATTACGCCAGTTAAATTACTACGGCTCGGCTATCCTGCAGCAGGCGCTAAGAATTATTAAACAAGCCGGGGGCATTAAGCCCGGACAGAAAATAAATACTGAACCCAGCCGGTAACGGCGACGCTTTTTTATGCCAGGCCGCGTCTACGATGACTCACAACCTGCTTATCGCTTCCCAGCCCATGGTGCCGTTGCTCTACAGGTAGCTATAAAAAACATCACTAAAAATTCCTCATCCGTGTTTTTAAGACATAAAAAACCCCGACACAGTATGCCGGGGCGGGTGGCTTAAAAAGAATATGCGCTATTCTTTTTATTCAGACTTACGTCCGCCGCCATGGCTATTGTGACCGCCTTTTTTTCCAGCTTCTGACGCTTTTTCACGATCGTTCGCGAAATTGCCGCCGCTGTGCTGTCCACCTTTTTTGCCTGCTTCTGAAGCTTTTTCATGGTTCTCTGCGAAGTTACCTGAACCACCACGATGTTCGGCCATAATATCCTCCTGAACATATTGTCTTTTGTAAAATGGCAACCAGCGAAATTCTATTACGCTAGCCGTTTTGTCGTGTTGCATGAGTTAGTGTAGGCGTAAGTCCAAAGAGCGCAAATAAGTTAAAAGCGAAGCCACACTATTATAACCGAACCGGGAATGGATAAAAAAATGGCAGACATAAGAAAAAACTATGATTAATAATAAGTTATACCTACATGCCTACCGTTAAAGAAAGTCGTAAAAATTACACTTGGTTACTTATTTAAAATATATAAAATTTTTATAACCATAATAAACCGAATAACCGCAGCGGCTAATAATTCTGGAGGCTGTAACCTCCTGATATCATCACAACCCTGCTTCGTGCCGCCTGCCCCATCGGAACCATGCATTACCTGATGGAAAACACGTCCACGCTTTATTGTAGTGACACACTGAATTCGTCCGTCTGGACAACAGCGATATGCTCATCCGGGGACAGCACCGGTGAGCTAATAATAAGAAGAGGCTACGCTGACAGGACATCATCAGGCGCTCGCATAAGTACATCCTGATGAAGATATAAATGCGTCCTGAAGAAATGTGAGTGCATTCTGATGAAAATATGTTTTCAGCCAATATTTCTGTTTCGTATATAAAGACAATAGGAATCTAACCTTATAACGTAGAGATGCTTTGCATCCCCTCTGAAGATTTTGAATTTCGATCTTCAGAGGGTTCTTTTCGTGATGAAGACTGTTGTGAAAGAGACGCTTAAAAACCGGATGCTAAAGCCCACCTGAGTGAGCTTTATTGCCTCTTATTCAGGCTGCTTGTCGCCAGACTCTGATGCGCTCCCCTCATCATTCTGCTCACTCTCTTTTGGTTTAGATTGAGGTCTAACCAACCCGCGCCGTTGGGCGAAGGCAGAAGCGATTATTACCCGCCCTGATGGAAAACCAACAATAGCGCCTGAGTTCGACCCCAAATCGGCATTAAATATCAACCCTATAAACGACTTTGACGATATTGAAGCCGCTGAATTCCTCATCTGAATTAAAGTTAATTATCCATGAAAATAAATATTAATAAGATGCGAGTGGCATTTCTGGAATTATTTGAACCAGAAAAGGTTAATGGTGAAGGTGAACCACGCGCTAGCGCCTCCTTTATTTTCCCGCCCGACCATCTATGCGTAAAAGGAATTGAAGCGGCTATCGTTGGTAGCTAAGAAAAAACAGGAACCGAAAACCAACAGTATTCTCAAAACATTACGCACCGGCCTGAAAGGCTGCCTGCACGATGGCGATGAAAAAGCAGAAAACGAGGACTATCCCGGTAATAAGTTTGTCCTCGCCAGTGCCACAGGTTATCGACCGTGACCGTACCCCGTTGACCACAGCGGACGGTAAGCCGTATGTCGGTTGCTACGTTAAGGCCACCATCGAATCTGAGCGATGGGTAACAATTTTGGCAAACGTAGCTCGGTGGTGTTCAGTTCTGCCGCGATGGTGATGCATTTTCTGGTGCAGCGTTGCAACAGAAGTTGATTTTGACGATGTAAGCGAAGGCGCTGGCGCCGAATGATCTATACCCCCCGGCACTATACCGGGTGGCTGCTTAAATTAAGAACACGGATGTTTATAATTCAAGCAGAAATTTTAATTCTCCTGATGGTGTTTACAGTCTGGTGCAATAGGCTGCATTACACTTGTGATTTTTATCATTACGGTTTTTAATGGCTGAAATTTGTTTTAACACAAAATTATACTTATTGATTTTATATTTTAACTCAAGCCCCTTCCTTTCATCTGAGTGCGAAATAATCAAATCCCAACATGCTTTTGATTGTTTAACAGAAACAATTTTTTCAGCTAGCCCAGCGTATTTTGCATTATTACGAGCTAGCTCAAGAGCTGCATAGCTGCTGTTACAAAACCTTGCCTGAAAATAGTTTACTATTTGCATAAAAATCCTCATTGAATATAGTTAAATAAAAATCAATAACACAATATAAGTAAATGCTCTACCAAAAAACGGGCTTTGTTGAATAAATCGAACTTTTGCTGAGTTGAAGGATCAGATCACGCATCCTCCCGACAACACAGACCGTTCCGTGGCAAAGCAAAAGTTCAAAATCACCAACTGGCCCACCTACAACAAAGCCCTCATCAACCGTGGCTCCCTCACTTTCTGGCTGGACGATGAAGCGACTCATGCCTGGTATGAGTCGGCAACGCCTTCATCACGGGGAAGACCTCAGCGCTATTCTGACCTTGCCATCACCACCGTCCTGATGATTAAACGCCTGTTCCGGCTGACCCTGCGGGCTGCGCAGGGTTTTATTGATTCCATTTTTGCCCTGATGAACGTTCCGTTGCGCTGCCCGGATTACAGCAGTGTCAGCAAGCGGGCAAAGTCGGTTAATGTCTGTTTCAAAACACCCACCCGGGGTGAAATCGCACACCTGGTGATTGATTCCACCGGGCTGAAGGTTTTTGGTGAAGGCGAATGGAAAGTCAAAAATCACGGCAAAGAGCGCCGTCGTACCTGGCGGAAGCTGCATCTGGCCGTTGACAGCAGAACACATGAAGTCATCTGCGCGGACCTGTCTCTGAACAACGTCACGGACTCAGAAGCTTTCCCGGGTCTTATCCGGCAGACACACAGAAAAATCAGGGCAGCCGCAGCAGACGGCGCTTACGACACCCGACTCTGTCACGATGAACTGCGGCGCAAGAAAATCAGTGCCCTCATCCCGCCCCGAAAAGGAGCGGGTTACTGGCCCGTAGAGTACGCAGACCGTAACCGTGCAGTAGCGAATCAGCGGCTGACCGGGAGTAATGCCCGGTGGAAATGGACAACAGATTACAACCGTCGCTCGATAGCGGAGACGGCCATGTACAGGGTAAAGCAACTGTTCGGAGGTTCACTGACGCTGCGTGATTACGATGGTCAGGTAGCAGAGGCTTTGGGCATGGTGCGTGCGCTGAATAAAATAACGAAGGCTGGTATGCCAGAAAGCGTGCGTATTGCCTGAAAACCCGGTCAGCTACAGAGTCACTCGTCCTGAAGCTGATTTATTCAACAAAGCCCAAAAAACGATAAAAAAATCTTTAACATCCTCCCGGCAGAATAGCGCTTTTTTTGCAGGCAAAATACGCAAGGTGTCTTTATATTCAAAACATTGTGGTTAGACTTTGAAACCTATAGCGAAACACCTGTAAAGAACGGCATCCACATTGACGAAAGCGAAGCATCTGGCTCTGATGAAGGCACTACTGCGAGCAGCGGAACGTGACTGGAAGTGGATTGAGAAGTCACCGGTTATCAAGGTGCCACAGGAAAGAAATAAGCGGGTGCGGTGGCTCGAACCCGCTGAAGCTCGGCGACTGATTGATGAATGCCCCGAACCTCTTAAGTCTACCGTAGAGTTTGCGCTGGCAACAGAATTGCGCCGCTCCAACATCGTTGACCTGAAGTGGCAGCAAACCGATATGCAGAGAAAGGTAGCGTGGATACATCCAGAAAACGCTAAAGCGGGCAAGGCTATCGGCGTGGCACTGAATGATATCGCATGCAGGGTTCTTCGCGATCAGATTGGTAAACACTCTCGCTACGTTTTTGTTCACACCAAGGCAAAACATCGCCCTGACGGAACAAAAACACCAGAAGTAAGGAAAATGCGTGTCGATGATAATTCTGCCTGGCGCATTGGTTTGCGCAGAGCCGGAATAACAGACTTCCGTTTTCACGACCTACGGCATACATGGGCGAGCTGGCTTGTCCAGGCCGGAGTGCCGTTATCAGCATTGCAGGAAATGGGCGGCTGGGAAAGCATTGAAATGGTCAGGCGTTATGCGCATCTGTCACCCAATCATTTGACTGAGCATGCGCGAAAAATTGACTCACTTTTGGGAGGGAGCGACACAAATACGACACAAGGGGGAAATCAGATAGGGTTAAAACTTGCGTAAGCGATTGAAATATAAGCCCTACAGGATTGAATAATAACCAACAATCTATTGTTTAATAAAATTATTTGTTGGTTTCAAAATCACACATACTGAACCGCCCCGGGAATCCTGGAGACTAAACTCCCTGAGAGAGAGGTAAACAGGATGACTAAAAATACACGTTTTTCCCCCGAGATACGGCAGCGTGCCGTCCGCATGGTTCTGGAATGCCAGGA
>NZ_JACFXY010000026.1 GCF_014946725.1 Mixta mediterraneensis | reverse complement strand
GTGTAAAACACTAATCTCCACTCTGGTCTCCAATGTCATCATTGGCAGTGCCTTAAAACTGCCATTTTTACCCTAGGTGGGTCAGATTTACATCGGCAGGTGGGCCAGTTTTACATCGGTAGCGACAGCTATTTACTCGAAGGCTACTGTGTGGGTTTTTGATATTCTCTATCACGCTAATTCTGCTCCCTGCTTTTATATGGGGCGGTGTAAGCTTAGAACCTTCAGGTTATCCGGCAAAGCTGGCAATACTTGGGCTGGTAACAAATCCGATGATTTGGCTATTCCTTTTAGGTGCTGCAATCGGGGCGACACTCCCATATCTCAGATGGCTACCTCCCCAGTTAATGGCGTGTGCTGCTGTAGTCGCGCTGATTGCTGCTGGCTACCTGTTTAGTCACGGGATGTATGCAGGTCATGGGTTGCTTAGTTCTGGATGGGTGTATGGAATTATCCTTCTATGTGTTGTCTTATCAGAAAGTGTAATTGGCAAGTTTGTGCCATCATTTTTGATAGGTCTAGGTAATATATCTTTTTCGCTGTATCTCATTCATACACTTATGAATACCGGCATAGGGAAAAGATTTGAAAGTGTCGGGATTGAGGACGGCTATACAAGATTTGCTGTGTCAGTTTTCATTTCGATTATTCTTGCCTGGCTTTCGTGGAGATATATAGAGCGTCCATTTATTCGAACCGGTAAAAAGATGAATGTTTCTGTTAAGAATGAAATGGCCTGAATAAGTTAATAAAGTTGGCCATCCCTTCTTATTAATAATATCAGTCAATAAATAGCAAACCACCTGCAGTAATGCAGGTGGTTTCTACACATCAAACCTACCCTATCTGTCCAGGTGATTAAAAATGAAATCTTCTCTATTCTTTGCTGCCGCGTTGATCGCGGCGGTCAGCATATTGTTGTCCTGTGTAAGCAGCACGCGACAGGAGCACTTCGACAATGTGAAAAAGGAGCAGCTGGCGGGACAGTTCCTGAATTACGTTTCTGCGTTTAACGATTTATATGCATCGGGCACGCCTGCTGATGGGGATGCCATCGATAGGGTAATGCTTCCGGGGTGGCTTCCAAAAAGCAGCACTATTCAGCTCCGCATTAGCAACGGTGCAGGTTATGCCTTTGCCCCAGCCTCACCGGGGCTGTACACGCAGCTGCTACATGAAACAGAAAACAGTTCGCACTTCGGTATATCTGATGCTGCTGGCATTAACACGCCATCTGGACGGCTTACCCGTCCTAACTTCATTCCTGCTGGATACGTAGTTTATGTGAGGTAAAACAATGCTGATCATCTTAGGTGTACTGATATTTTCCGTAATGCTAGCGTTTAATCTGCCGGTGCTGTACGCGAGCGCAAAACTAGCTGCTGCTGAGTCCAGTGCGGATACAACTGCAGAGCCTGAACGTGTCCGTATACGCCCATTTATGGCGGTGTTAATTCTATGCAGCGGCGTGATACCGGTGTGGATGATGACTCACAATCCGATGCTAACGCTCTTTATATTGATGCTGGGAAGTGCGGCCTATATTGACTATGTGACGCAGTGGGTTCCGGATATATTGATCTTCATCCTTTCATGGGTGTCACTTGTGGCGCTGTTGCCTGGCGGACCTAACTCATTAAGAGTGCTCGCAGGTGCAGCTGTTATGATCTTGCCAGCTATTGCTCTCAACCTCTTCACCTGGCAACGTTCGCAACCAACCACCTTTGCCTCTGGCGACTTATACATACTACCCGCTGTAGGATTGTGGTTAGCGCCTGAATGGGCCGGTGTATGTATGGCCATTAGCTTAATGCTGACATTCATTGCCTGCCGCTACGTGCGTGAGGTGCCATTTATCACAGTGCTCTTTCCGGTGTTCGTGGTGGTATCGATATGTGGCGCGTAATGATTGTATGTTTGATGCTCGCGATAACTACCGGCACAGCGCGAGCCGCCAGTGTGCCGCCAGATATTGCCCAGTGCTTCCGTGAGGCAGGAATAAAATTCAGTATCAACTGGCGGTTGTTGTGGGCAATTGCAGAAGTAGAGAGCAGCATGAATCCGGGAGCTATTGGGCTGAACAAGAAAAATGGCCGAGTGTTAAGTGAGGATATAGGAATGATGCAAATCAATTCATCTTGGCTACCAACTCTTAAATCAATGGGCATCACGCGCGAGATGCTGCTAAGTAATCCATGCCAGAACATTCATGTTGGAGCGTGGATACTGGCTAAGAACATTGCACAAAATGGTGTTAACTGGACGTCGGTAGGCGCATACAATGCCGGGTTTAAGAACGCCAATGAGCCGTTCAGGATGCGCTATGCACGAAAAGTGTATGATCGATTTATTGAGATGACCGGCGAGGGGTAAATTTTAGCGGAAACGTCGCTATTTAACATAATAGCTCTATTGCGATCCTCGGTTTCCCTACTCGCAACCATTCCGACTCGTAAGCCTCAAAAGTAGTAATTATCATGAGCCAAATCCAGCTTAAAAATTGTTGCTAAATTGTTATCAAAAATCACGTTCACAGTTTGGTGCCAAATTCAGGGTGAAATGCCCGTTTTCAACAATCTTCCGTATCTCTATGCAGATCATGAGTGTTAGAAGTTCTCAGCCGATACCGAGACTTTACGCTTCCTCATTCCGGCTGTTCGTTCCTCGCTGCGCTGCGGTACGCCTCAGCCAGAATTTGCGGCGAGCGTTGCCGAATAAAAAATAGGATCTTTGCGCCTATATTTATTGATAAATAGGATCAAAGATCCTATAATGATTCTCACGGTGGCAACAGAAAGTCACTCGTTCCGAGAAGGCTAAGCCGCCGATAAGGATACGAATGAAACTCTCTGATTTAGCGACCATCCGGACGAACTTTCCTGAGGCAGATTTTTGGCTAGTTCGCCGGGGCTCTTTAAAAACTTGTGGCCAGCCTGTTCGGGAATTTAACCCTGAACACATCGGAGTGAAGGTTGAAAGAACAGATCTTCTGTTACCTGACTATCTCTACTACTGCATGCAGCATCTTCACACTTCAAGAGTGTGGGAGCCACTGGCCACAGGAACACTGAGCCTGGTCAATATCAGGGTTTCAGACGTTGGAAATATCGCGCTGAAACAACGTTAATAAAGGCGGGGGAAACCCCGCCCTTTAACGAATTTGGAGGTTAATCGTGGAAATAGAGTTACCCGACATGGGATCACAAAAAGAATTTGTGCGCCGTGAGAACGTCCGTAAGGCATGTATGGACTTGGAAAAAGGACTAGATGCACCACGCATGCCCGGACCTGAACAATTCAACTATCGCGCTTACAGCACTAAACATCTGCTACCCGAATCAGAAGGATGGGAAGCCCCAGCGCACGAAGTTGTTAATGCCTGGTTTGAGCACTTCAAAAGTACCTTTTCTGAATATTCATCTGATTTGAAGCTTGGGCAGCTGCTTGGGCTAAAAGGAGGTAACGGTAACGGAGATCGCCGGATGCGAGCCTTTAGGCTGGGCGAACGTCCGGTGCCCTACGGAGTATGGCGGAGATTTCTTATCATGACCGGGCGTGTTAATCAGGAAATTATACCAACGTTGGTGATAATTGAAGATTCCGAATTCTAAACGTTTAAAAATGGGAAAGATTGGGGGTTGTAATTTAATGAATATTAAAATTGTTGCGAACAGCGCATTTATATTTTTTTTGCTATTTGGACTGATGGTAAATAGCTATAAACCTGTGGGTTTATTCTGGACAGATATGTTGGGTACGTTTCTTATGCCGTTCTTAACAGCTGGCTCCGGTTCTATTTTTATCTACACTCTTCTTTTCTGGTATGAAAAAACGCGGTACGGCGGAACCTGTAAACTCGATAAAGATTTATGATAGAGGTTATAAATGGAAGATAATCATTATACTAATGATAGCGCCCTGACATACCGGATTTCTTGGCTTGGCTATATAAAACCAGTGATCTTACTAGCAGTCGTTTCGTCTTTATGCGCCGGTGTAATTTTAGCAAGGGATTATGGCTCAACTGCGATGCAGTCACAGCTTGCTAGTCCGTTATTTGTTATTGCTCCTGCCTGCGTGGTACTGGTAGCTCTAATCAGCTTTGCTTTGAAAATATACTATCTCCGAACTCTGCGCTTAATCATCAACGGTGATGGAGTGTATTTGTTCAAGGGCATATTCCCCTGGACCAAAGGCACTACCGGCACACTATGGCAGGATATTGCTGATGCACAATATTTTCCTGGTTTTATTGCATGGCTGACAAAAACCTACAGCATCCAAGTTAGGTTTCGTTTCAACAAGTCGAACGAAACATTCGTGCCCTACATATGGAATGGCAATCGGGCCGTGATCACAATCAACCAAACGTTACAGGAACGCGCACGGACCGGACAGGACAGGCGAAATTGATTATGAAAAACACGCGGCAGCTCATGAGGTAGTTGCTGCCCTGCCCCGCCATCGCGCGGGGTTATCTAAGTCACGTAGCAAAAAAATTATTCGTCATCGCAGCTTTCGTTACATCCCGATTGTATACTTCAATTCAAATTGTCTTAATGCTATGATCTCGGAAAATATCTAATCATCATTTCTACGTTGGAGCTGCTCAGCTTCGACCTGCGGAAGCATGGACACAAATCTTGCTCTCCTTGAATAATCGCTGTCTAGCACACCGTGTGTTTACTGTATGCCGCGTGCTACTCTTTGCCAGCTGGCGCGGACACCTCAACCGACCAGGGCAGGGGTTAAATAAACTGTAACGCTGCGCCAGCGCCTTTTCTTTGTTGTCTTAACACTGACTTACGTTGTGAACCTCTTAATCATATTGACGAGTCCTGAAAACTCTCAATAATACTGTTTATACATACAGCATTATTGAGAGTCATCATGTTGCAATTTTATCCACTTTCTTCATCGCCGGTGGCAATCACCGCCCCACTCTATCTGGAGTCGTGCCAGGCTGGATTTCCATCGCCTGCGGCTGACTACGTAGAACAACAGCTGGATTTGAACGATTACTGTATCCGCCACCCCGCCGCAACGTTCTTTGTACGGGCATCAGGAAAGTCGATGTCGGATATAGGGTTAAAAGATGGCGATCTAATGGTTGTAGACAGGTCTGAAACACCTTGTCACGGCGATATTGTGATCGCGGCAATCGAAGGTGACTTTACTGTTAAGAAGCTGCTGCTATCCCCCAGGGAACCACGTGTAACGCTGCAGCCTATGAACCCTGATTTTTGCCCAATTTATCCTGATCCAGACACGCTTGAGATATTTGGCGTGGTGATGTTTTTCCTGCACAAAACACGGGGCGAATAATGTTTGCGCTTGTCGATGTGAACAGGTTTTACGCCAGCTGTGAAAAGGCGTTCCGGCCCGATCTACGCGATGAGCCAGTGATTGTTCTTTCGAATAACGATGGCTGTGTTATTGCTCGAAGCAGAGAAGCTAGTGATCTGGGCATTCGAATGGGAGATCCGTGGTTCAAAGTGAGGAAACAGGATTTTCCAAGAAAAGTTCACGCATTTAGCTCTAATTATGCCCTGTATGCGGATATGTCCAATAGGGTGATGACTCTATTACGGGCAATTGCACCGCGCATGGAGGTTTACAGCATCGATGAAGCCTTTTTAGACGTCCGGGGCATCGATTTCTGTACTGACTATGAGACGTTTGGCCGGAGAGTCCGGGCCGACGTTAAAGCGGCGACGGGACTTACAGTCGGTATCGGTATGGGCCTAACCAAAACGCTTGCAAAAAGTGCTCAGTGGAGCAGCAAAGAGTGGCCACAATTTGGCGGGGTTCTGGCCATAACCTCAAGCACCCGTGCCGAGAAGATGCTTGCACGGCAGCCGGTAGGTGAAATATGGGGTGTTGGTAGCAGGATTGCCAAAAAACTTAACGCTATGGGCATTCAAACCGCGCTGGATCTCTCTCGTGCTAACCTGGCAATGATTCGGCGTCATTTTTCAGTAGTTTTGGAGCGCACCGTTCGGGAATTAAATGGAGAAAGCTGCATTGGTCTGGAAGAAGTACCACCGGCTAAACAGCAGATCGTGTGCTCTCGTTCGTTCGGAGAGCGAATAATGGACTATGAACAGATGCGGCAAGCGATATGTCAGCATGCCGAACGAGCAGCAGTTAAGTTGCGCGGAGAACGCCAGCATTGCACTCAGGTTTGCGCATTTATCAAAACCTCGCCATTTACTCCGGGTGAGACATACTACGGAAATATGGCAGCTGAAACGCTCTCAACACCTACTCGCGACACGCGCGAAATTATCGAAGCCGCAATGAGGGCTCTGGATACGATTTGGCGTGACGGGCACCGATTCGCAAAAGCAGGCGTCATGCTTAACCATTTCACACCATCTGGAGTATCTCAGCTGAATCTATTTGATGAAATGCGACCCAAGCCGAATAGCGAGCAGCTGATGAAAGTCATAGATGATATCAATCAGTCCGGACTCGGAAATGTTTGGTTTGCAGGTCGTGGAATAGCCCCTAAGTGGCAGATGAAGCGTGAAATGCTATCACCAGCATATACGACACGGTGGAAGGATCTACCAGTGGCCAAATTATGAAAGTACGCTGCAAATTAAACATAACTGTGCTTCTTTAATTTAGGAGCACATTATTATCAAGAGTATGTTTGACACTCAGCATATTCACTATCCTCATTTATTTTTCCGAAATCACTCTACAGGCGCTTCTTTAACAGGCAGCGCCTGATTCCTCACGTCGCAATAAAGCGGCGAATCAATAAATCTGGCGCATCTGACGATGTGGCCATAAGGAGAATTAACATGGCATCAAGAGGTGTTAACAAAGTTATCCTTGTCGGCAATCTTGGACAAGATCCCGAAGTTCGTTATATGCCAAACGGTGGAGCAGTGGCTAATCTCACGCTGGCCACGTCAGAGAGCTGGCGTGATAAAACAACCGGCGAAAACAAAGAAAATACGGAATGGCACCGTGTTGTACTGTTTGGAAAATTAGCAGAGGTGGCTGGTGAATATCTGCGTAAAGGTTCTCAGGTTTACATCGAAGGCCAGCTGCGTACCCGTAAATGGACGGATCAAAGTGGACAGGATAAATACACTACCGAAGTTGTAGTAAACGTTGGCGGTACTATGCAAATGCTGGGAGGACGTCAGCAGGGGGCGAACGCCGGTGGCACCACAGGCAACGGTCAAAATGGGGGTAATAACAATGGCTGGGGCCAACCTCAGCAGCCTCAGAGCGCTGGCAACCAATTCAGCGGGAACGGTCAGCCACAAAATGCACCGGCAAGTAATGAACCGCCCATGGATTTTGACGACGATATACCTTTCTAGAGATCGAATATACATGAGCGACGGGATATGCAGAGATTACTTTGAATCCGCTGAAAGTTGCACAATATCAAAAAAAAGAGCCCTGTTAGAACTCAAAAGGCATAATTGCTGCACAGAGGAAGATATTGCCGAGTTCTACGGGGAACTTTCAGAGCGAGATATATATCGCGCTCAAGAGGTATTACGCTGGCTAGGATATTAGAAATACAGCGGGTAGGTAATGCAATTTAGAATGCCCGAAGGGCATATAAGGCGCGAGAAATGGTTAAATATACATAGGGAGTAAAATCGCGCCGAAACCCCTATAAAAGGGCTTGTATAACGCACGGGAGAGCGCACGCGCCCCCTGACAAGCCGCTTTGCGAAGCCTCTGCATAATCAGCAAAGAAGAAGGTGAACGGTCGGAGACTGAAGAAACTGGAAGCGATTTCATGGGAACTGCAGAATTCACAGTTCCCATTATATGTACTAGCTCAGACCTGATCTGACAGTTACCGGTTATTTATACAGGTGTCTGTCAGATTAAATCTGGTTCAGATTCTTTTCTGCCCAGACCCGTTTTCCATCAAGTAACGTGGCCATTGGCGTACGCCCGCAGCACATTTTCCCCTGATGAGTTCGCTCATTATTGTAATGCCACAACCAGTTGTCCAGATCCATTTGCAGGCTCTCCAGGTCTGCATATAGCTTCTTGCGGAACGTAACCTGATAAAACTCCTGCAAAATGGTTTTATGGAAGCGCTCGCAGATACCGTTCGTCTGCGGGGACATCGCTTTCGTTTTCGTATGGTCGATATCGTTGATGGCCAGATACAGCTGATAATCATGTTGCTCTACTTTACCGCAGTACTCTGTGCCCCTGTCGGTCAGTATTCTCAGCATCGGCAGCCCCTGAGCCTCATAGAACGGCAGTACCCGATCATTAAGCAGGTCGGCTGCAGTGATCGGCGTTTTACTCGTATACAGCTTGCAGTGAGCCATTTTCGAGTACGTATCCACGAACGTCTGCTGGTAGATGCGGCCAACGCCGTTCAGATTCCCAACGTAGAAGGAGGCCTGCGACCCCAGATAACCCGGGTGAGCCGTTTCGATTTCACCGCAGGCTTCGTCATCGTGCACCTTCTTCTCCAGTGCGGCGATTTGAGCATCGGTAAGCACAATGCCTTCTCTGGCGACCTTTTCCGTAAGCGCCTTCAGCCGCTTACGGAAGTTCTCCAGGTCATGTCGTTGCCAGATGGAGCGCACGCCGCTGCCGGAGATAAACACGCCTTTTTTACGCAGCTCATTACTGGTCCGGTGCTGACCGTGGGCCGGGAACTCAACGGCGTACTCAACAACCGCCCGTTCAGTGGCTTCATCGGCCCGATTCTTCAGGTTGGGTACCCGACGGTTTTGATTAACCAGCGCGTCAATGCCGCCTTCTTCAGCTAGCTCCTGGTAGCGGTAGAATGTGTCGCGTGACACCCCCATGATTTTACAGGCTTTTGATACGTTACCGAGTTCTTCGGCCAGATTGAGCAGGCCGGCTTTGTGTTTGATGATGGGATTGTTAGTATGAAGCATGAGAGTTACCTCGTGTTTTGTATAAGGATTAGACACCCATATCAAAACCGGTAACTCTCAACCTTTCAAGGTCCAGTGTCAGATCAAGTCGCGACTAATACACATTATAATCATTTTCTGAATTTATTACGTACATCGTCTGGTAAAGACATTATTATTTTCTGCTGTTCTTGATAGGCTTCAAAGATTCCAACGCTCCTTTGTTCCCAGTTTTTAGATTGGAGATAAAGAGTGGTCATACCCCAGCCGGATAACAGAATCACCAGAACCGTTATTGCAGCAAATAGATAGCATAATTTTTTATACTGATTGCCGAAATAAGATGGAAATTTTTGCAAAGTATCTTGCAGGTTAGTGGCGATTTTTTCTGTCTTTTGTATCTCATTACCAACAGCACGTGAAAAACA
Source organism: Mixta mediterraneensis (assembly GCF_014946725.1). Classification (GTDB taxonomy): domain Bacteria; phylum Pseudomonadota; class Gammaproteobacteria; order Enterobacterales; family Enterobacteriaceae; genus Pantoea; species Pantoea mediterraneensis. The sequence goes on along the minus strand of NZ_JACFXY010000026.1, from coordinate 5,813 downwards.
TTCTTCAATTACTGTTCGTGTTTCTTTATCAAGTTTTTCAACCTGTAGTTCCGAGACGGCTTTCAACGCATTCTCTGTATCACGTCGCAGCGCTTGAGCTGTTTTTTCCGCTTCTTCAACGGAATTAGCAATGTGATCTAAAGACTCCCGAAGGGAGCCTTTTAGATTTACTGGAAGCCGCTTTATTTCATCATGTACAGCGCCTAAGTCACCTAATAATTCGATGATTAGTGCATCACGGGCTGTTCTAGGGTTTTCAGTGACCATAGTTTAACCTCTTATGCGAAAAGAGAACCGTACACTTCATCAAGGTTACGTTTTACACTTTTTGATAATGCTTTCAAACCGTGCATATCTGCCCATTGATTGCGTTCTTTCTCTGATGCTTCACGGTTAGTACGAAGCATAGCTTTGTAATCATTTGGGTCATTAAGAATTGTATCAATAGTCAAACCTTTTACAGATAGTGCATCAAACAATTCTGTTTCCCAAATAGCACACTTTTGGTTCGCGATAAAACTTTTTTCTTTTTTACAGAATCCGACAACATACGGGAATTCATCTACTACATCAGCTGATACACGGTTAAATACAACACGTATTTTTTCAGGTGGAACACCAATTGAAGAAAGTGCATCAACCATTGAAATTGTTTCTTTCTGCTCTTTAGTGCCACTTGTTACGGGTACGATAAAATAATCAATTTCTTCATGAGAGTCATCGAACTTAACCATATTACTCATGAACTCTTCAATGTTCGATGCGCCAACATCAATAATTGCATTATCTTCAAGCATAATCTTTTTGAAAAGTTCGCGGAATTTATTTCCCTTCATCTTTTCAACATCGATGCCCAATGATGCAGCAGTTTCGTTAATAGATTCGATTGCAAAGATTGGTGCGTTGTCCATGCGCGGGGCAAGTAAATGTGCCGCCAGTGTGGTTTTGCCAACAGTACCAGTCCAGTTAAGAATAGTTACGATCATATTAATCTCCGTTTTTAAGTTCGTCTAAATCAATGTGGCGGTTTCGCAAATTTTTTAGATCGCCTGGGTTACTGACTTTCTTTTTCGCTGCAATATTTTGCTTTTTCTCATTATCGGCTAGCGGGATTTTTTTCGTGCTGATAATGCTGTCTTTTATTGCCGATTTTTTTGCAGATGGTTCATTTTTCCGGCGCGTTCTACCGTACATATTTGATGCGGTACGAGCATCTAAGGTAACGCCAGTTTCTTGCTTAATTATTTCAACAATCTTTTCCCATGAGACGATTTCCTTTACCTGCGTCAAATCGTCATAGCATGCGTTGAATGCTGCCTGCTTACTCTTTATGTCTGGATTCCTAAGTAGCTCAAGCAGGCTGCTTAGCTTTTGCTTTATAGAATCATCCATCAATGCCCCCGTTTGCTAGGTGATGTATGAAATGTAGGTGATTTATGTGTGACTGTCAACCGGTAGTGATGAAATGTGTGTGAAAAGTGATGATATTTGTATGATTGCTCGATTTGCGTGATGTGCATTGTGTGTGATTTGTGTGTGAAAGAAACCGCTGCCTAACTTAACAAGGGCACGTTCCCGATTGTATACGGAATGGCAAGCCATCCCGTATCCAACCGACGCGCCAAAGGGGGTACCCCTTTGAAACCCCCGCTGCGCGGGCTGAAACTTCGTTGATCATCAGGGCTTATTTATGTCGGTAAAAAAAACTAAAGACAGGGTGCTCACCTGCCGCGTTTCTCATGAAGATTTCGAAAAGCTGGAGCAGATGATCGCCGATGCTGGCATGTCTAAGTCTGAATATTTTCGCGACGTCGTTATCAATCAAAAGGCTGAAATCAATGTCGTCGTAAAAGATATGCAATCTTTGATATTTTACTACAACAAAGCCAGCAATAACTTAAATCAATTAGCGCATAAAGCAAATTCAGCTCATCTTGAAAATCGAATTTCTGAAAGCCTTTATGGACGCATTCTCAATGCTCTTATTGATATCCGCACCATTTTGTTAAGAGGGGTAGAAGATGCTGATAAGGGTTAGTGGTTATAATGCTGGCGTTAAAGAATATCTGGAAGAGGGGGTTAAAAATGGTCGGGATTACTCAAGAGATGAACTTGACGAGCGTGTAATTTTAGACGGGGATTTAAATCTTACCGACCGAATTTATAAATCCATACCCGACAGAGGGCAGAACCGTTACACCACTTTTACCCTTTCCTTTCGTGAAGATGAAATTCCTAATCACGTCTTGCAGTCAATTACTAAAGAGTTCCGAGATTTTATGATGTATGCATACGAAGAGGATGAATATAACTTCTATGCTGAGGCCCATATACCAAAGATTAAAGAAGTCTTTGACAAAAGAACTGGCGAGAAAATTGAGCGCAAGCCACATATTCATATTGTGGTTCCTAAAGTTAATCTCTTGTCGGGCAGAGTGAACGATGTAATTGGTGATCCAAATAGTACTGAAAAATATCTTGAGGCTTTTCAAGAGTACATAAATCAAAAGTACGATCTGGCGTCACCTCGTGAACATGTTCGTGTCAATCCTTATAATTCCGCTGATGTTCTTTCTCGGTATAAAGGAGATGATTTCAGAGGGAAGAATAGAGAGTTCAAACAAAACCTTGTTAAGGAAGTAATCGATTCAGATATTAGAACTCGTCATGATTTCTATAGCGCGGTTGCTAGGTATGGTGAAACCAAGATTCGTAATCATGGAAAGGATAATGAATATATCGCTGTTAAGTTAGAGGGCGATGAAAAATTCACCAATCTCAAAGAAATAATTTTCAATGACAACTTTATAGCGGAGAGAAAACTTTCTAAACCACCATTGGCTAAAAACATTATTGCTGACCGTCTTCACGAATGGCCAATGCGCTCAAAGGAAATTAAATACGTTGCGAAAGCGAGTAAATCATTCAGGGACAATTACTACAGTCTTTCGAGTGTTAGTGAAAAGGTGAATAAGCTCGCAGAAGAACAGTTTACTTTTTATGAAAAATTTGGAGGTCAACATGAGTTACACCCTTCCGAGCGGGCGGGCAGTCACCAGCGAAGTTCTGCTGAAACTGGAAGAGGACGGCATGCCGGGGTTACCCATAGCATGCAAAGTGTGTCCAGCAGCGATGTGGCAGCTGACCGGCAAACCAGAGTCACCACAGGCGCGGTGTTTCTGCCGGGTAATGCACGTGTTTACGTGGAGCAATCAGCAACAGGAGGAGATTCTGGACTGCGATCTGATCTATATGTCCGAAGAACAGGCAGAACAGAAGCGAATCGAGAAAGAGATCAGACAGGACGAGAAGGACGAGAGAGAGCGGCGGAAGGAGCGGGAGAGGCTCGAGAAAGAACAGAGAGCTATCGAGAGAGAGAAACGCAGGCAGGAACGGGAGCAGAAGGAAGCTCAGAACAAACGGGACCGGGAGGAGAAAGAGCAATCTCGCAAGGAGGAACGAGCTCAGGAGGCAGCCGACAAAGCCGAGCGAGCGCGGATCAGGGAAGAGAAGAAACTGCAGAAGACCACTCCTCCGCCGGTGTCTACCCCAACGATAACGGAAGTCGCGAAGCATACCGATACACCGGTGTTCCAGAACTGGGCCGATCAGATTCCACATTCACCGTCAGAGGAGGATCTGGACCAGGAAACCGACAGTTAGGGATTCCCGTTTACGCTCGCAATACCAGAAGAGTTGCTGACATTAAGGCGATTGAGCGCAATAGCGACAGGGTATTTGGCGGCACTGCTAGCGAACGTCCGCGTGGACAAAATCAGGTCAGGCTTATACGGCGCCTGATGCCTAAAGCCCCTAAAGATGCCTCTTATGTTGCTGCCTGCCTGCAACGCAGACAGGAACAAAACACGCTCTCAAGCCCGCAGCGTAGAGCCCTGTATCAGGCAGATCAGAAGTATTTCCAGGCACGCAGAACAATCATCAGCGATACGCGGCTCAGTTCGAAAGATAAAACCCAATTTTTAGCCGTTCTCATGTTTGAACGACTTAAAGCGCATCAGCTTATTAAAGAGCCGTATCCACACAACCAGCAAGAGGACTATGCAATGAGCAGTGAAAATATCAGGAGTAAAATGAAACCTGAACCGAAATACCGAAATACAGTAAGCGGTGCAGAGGAACCAGAGCAGGGACCGCAGGATGCTAAAGAGCGTTTCCGAAAGCTAAACCAACAGATAGAAAATGATTTAGGAGAACGGAGCCTGCGCGAAAAGGTCCGTATTATTACAGCTGCTGACCTTTATACGCGAAAAGCTAAGCTGAGCGATAATGTTCATTATCTGGATAACTCTTCACATAAAACCTTATTTATCGATACGGGTAAAACTATCGCCGTAAGTAAACATGGTTTAAGTGATTCCGCTGTGGCAGTCGCGCTAGAACTGGCTAAAGAAAAATTCGGCAGTACGCTTACGGTTAAAGGGACCGAATCATTCAAGAATACAGCTATAGAAGTTGTGGCTCAAAAAGGGCTCGATATTCATTTCACAGATAAAGAAATGAATCGTCGTCTTGCTGAGCGCAAGCAGGAGTTAGCACTTGAACGCGAAGGGCAGAATATTTCATCTGCAGAATCAGCCCGACCGGAATCACCGGCAGAGTTTAAAAAAGCATTTGACGAACTGGTAGCGGACTTCAACGGGCTTGCTAATAAATCCGATACGCTGGATGCAGCCAGTCTGGAGAAAGAGCTGAGTGCTCTCAGCAAGGAAAGCGCCGGACTGCGCAACTACTGGATGAGTTCGGATGATTTCACGCCAGATGCTGGGCTTGAAAACCGCAGTATAGAGCTTGAAGAGTCACTTCGGGAAACACTAAGTCAAAAGTACGATTCAGAACGCGCAGGTAAGGAAGTTGCTGAGTTTCATGCAACCTGGCAGAGCAACATTCAGAAGGATACACCCACAAGAACGCAGGAATTCGAGGCTGCATTTTCCGAAATTGAAAAGCTGTATGACATGCTGGATAAGAACGCTAAAAACCTCACTCCGGATGAACTGAGTGCTTACGCTGCCAGCGGGCGCGAGAAACGGGTCGAATTGTCCTCAACTTACTATGCACCTGAATTTAAAGCGCGGCTTGAAGGGATGGAGGATAAGCTTTCCAAAACCATTTCACAGATGGCCAGCCAGCAAAACGCCGGTCAGGACAAGCCTTCTCAGCAGTCACAAAAAGCCCAACAGCAACACACACAGAGCAGTAGACCAATTACGCATGAAGGTGTTTTGCTTGAACACGGCAGCGCCCCTTATAACTTTAAGCCTGACATGAGTAAGCCAGAAAATGAGCGTGACGATAGCTATTACGTCAAGCTGCAGGGACCGCGTGGAAGGGAAAAACTGGTTTGGGGCGTGACGCTGGAAAAAGCGGTTGAAGGTCTTGAGATCGGAGAGCGGGTTAGCCTTACGAACCTGGGTAAGGAAACCGTTGAGTGGGAGCAAAAACTTGCGAATGGCCAAACCGAGCAGAGAACCGGTGAGCGTGTTGCGTGGGAGGGCGTACCGTTGGATCGTGAGGTAAACATTGAAGAGTCACAGGCTCAGCAATATCAGGCTTATGAGCAATATCAGTCCACAGAAAGTGATGGTCCATCTGTTAACTAACCAGCGCTAAACAGGACGATTTATTTGTATTAGTCGCGACTTGATCTGACACTGGACCTTGAAAGGTGTCGCTACCGATGTAAAACTGGCCCACCTGCCGATGTAAATCTGACCCACCTAGGGTAAAAATGGCAGTTTTAAGGCACTGCCAATGATGACATTGGAGACCAGAGTGGAGATTAGTGTTTTACA
>NZ_JACFXY010000025.1 GCF_014946725.1 Mixta mediterraneensis | reverse complement strand
GCTGTGAAGATCCATGGTCTTCTGGTGTAAGGCGTATTTTTGTCCACGGTAGTGTCCATGTTCGCGAAAGTGTCCATGGTAGGAAACGCGGGCAAAAATAAAAGACGGTCTGGATGAGACGCTTACGTTCCGCCCGGCCTTCTTACCCGATTTTGAGGAGATTACCCATGTATGGAACCCGAGAAGCGCTTTGTGAGGAACTGGCGCGGATGTTTACCCACGATGAACCCCTGGCTTTGCTGGTCTGGACGGAGGAGGGGATTCACTCCGCGTGCCGGGAACTGCGACCAACAGACGACGAGATTACGGCCCTGCTGGAAACGGTCGGCAACAGCGACATGAAGGTGTATCGCCGGGAAGGCGTCACGGATGCGTCGGTGTGCGATCTGCTGACCCGCCACCGTGAAGCGGTTAACCGGCAGGTGATGGTTCCGGCGCAGGTGCTTTCGCGCCTGGTGCGTGACGCAGAACGCGAGTTGGTTCACCAGGAGGGGCTGGCATGGGAGGCGGGCGGGCCGACACCCGCGCGCATCCGTCAGGGAATGGCGGACGTGGAGGTGCTGAAAGCGCTGCTGGCAGCGTGAGGCGATGCCGGAGGGATAGCCTCCGGCTTTTTCTTATTCGGATGTCGCGCGGCCGCTCCGCTTTTCTGGCTCATCCTCCACGCTGTTCCGGCTTCGCGGTGAGTGACGTTCGTGCGGCCTGCGGCAAACGCCGTGCCTCTACTGTAGCCGGGCCGCGGCTGATGCAAGGGACGCGTAAACGCCGTCACCTTCACCCGGTCGCAGTTTATTTCATACGTTATCCACCGTCTTCCCGTTGTTTTCCGGCTCAAATTTCGCCGTCAAACCGTCCAGCCTGCTCCTGCTTTTTTTATTGCGCTGCGGCTTCGGTGACGCCCTTGCATCCTCCGCTTTTCGCCCGGCTGTCGTGTCGGCACGGCGTAAGCCGTAACTCAGACGACATCGACTATGGAGGATTTTCTATGAGCACTACGACCACCACACCGGCTGTTTACGTGGGTACGTATCACAAATACAACTGCGGCAGCATTTTTGGCAAATGGTTTGACCTGACGGAGTTTGACGGCAGGGAGGATTTTTACGAGGCCTGCCAGGCGCTGCACGCCGATGAATGGGACGCAGAATTTATGTTCCAGGACTGGGAAGGCATTCCGTCACAGTTTGCCTCTGAAAGCTCCATTGACTGGGATTTTATCGCCGCTTACAAACGTGCCGAAGAAGAGGGCAGGGAAGCCGCTTTTATCGCCTGGGCGGAGTATACCGGCGAGTGTGACTATGACGCGTTTGACGATGCGTATCGCGGCGAGGCGGAGAGCGAGGAGGACTATGCGCGTGAAATGGCTGAAGACAACGGCCTGCTGAATGAGGTGCCGGAGCCGCTGCGCAGCTATTTCGATTTTGAAGCCTGGGCGCGTGACCTGTTCAGCAGCGGTTATGTATTCCATGACGGCTACGTCTTCAGCAACTGATTTTCCCCGGCAGGCGGTTCAGCCGCCTGTCAGCCCGCGGGGAAAACCCAGGCAGGCTCTGCCTGCTGGCGAAGTTCGCTGCGCCTGCGGCGCCGCGCATCTCCGCGAGTGTCTGATGTACCTGTGGTGTCAGGGTATGAATACCGGTGTACTGCAGCGGGTCGGCGTTATTTCTGTTCTGGCGATAATGCCTGCGTTGCCGTTGCCGTTGCCGTTGCCGTTGCCGTTGCCGTTGGTAATGGTGATGGTGATGGCGTACTGGCTGATATCGCTGTCCTGTCGGCTTTTCTTCCCGGGCGATATGACTGTGGGCGACTTCCCTGGCGGGAACCGGCGCTGTCGTAAACGGAGCCGGTAAACCGTCTCCGCCCTGTCGGGCTTCCATCGCACTGTCGCAGGTTCAACATCACGCTTGCTGCATCCGTAAACGGATGCGCCGCTCTCACCAGCCCGGCGGTAATGCTGCCGGGCCTCTTCAGGGCAACGCCGTTTCGCGCCCGCACGTTCCGTCGTTGCGGCGGGTTCCTGCTCATTCCTTGCCTGGTTTTTTCACCCTTTTGAGTCCTTTCGCCGGGGCTGAGACAAGCACAGCCGCTGTCAGCTGTCCAGGGTAAATGGCACGCGGTAAACCGCGCCCCGGACATCCGCCATCGCCCGCGCTGGTTTACGCCCCTGCGGCGAACGGCTCTCAAACGGGTGAAGGTAACAACCAGCGGGGGCGTTCAGCAGGTCCCCGCAAAACGTCAAAACCGCGGCCCCGGCAACTCAACGGGTGATGGTTTTTTAAAAGCAAAACAGGTTCAGAAGGAGGAGCAAAATGAGCGAGGCGCTGGCGGTTTTACCCGACGACACCTTTACCCGCGAACAGGCTGAGGCCGTTGCGTCACAGTACACCAACGTGGCGATAGAGGACGATCAGGGTTCGCATTTTCGTCTGGTTGTCCGTAAGGACGGTGAAATGGTCTGGCGCACGTGGAACTTTGAGCCGGGCGGCACGTACTGGCTCAACCGTTATATCGCGGACTACGGTATCCGCAAGCCGCAGTAAGAAAGAGGTGCCCTGCCGGAGCGCGAACTCCGCAGGGCCAGACAATCATCAATATCCAGTGAGGTATCAACTATGTCAGTAACCGATGTTAAAGCAAAAGCACCCAAAAAAGCGAGCAGCAAAAAAATCACGAAGGCGCAGGAAGAAGCCCTGAAAGCCGCCCTTGAGGCCGCTGTCATCGAGTATGTTCCGCTGTCCAGTCTCGCTAAATCCCCGCTGAACGTGCGCACCATCCCGTATTCCGTGGACAGCGTTCGCGGTCTGGCTGACTCCATCGAGGCGCTCGGACTGCTGCAGAACCTGATTGTTCACACCCTCGCGGACGGACAATCCGGCGTGGCCGCAGGTGGCCGCCGACTGACTGCCCTGAATCTGCTGGCGCAGGAAGATCGTCTTGCGGCCGATCATACCGTCATGGTGAAGCGCGTCTCAGACGACATTGCTGCCCTTGCCTCCATCGCGGAGAACGAGCAGCGCGCCGCCATGCATCCCGCTGAGCAAATCGCAGGTTTCCGTACGCTGGCAGGGCAGGGCAAAACTCCCGCACAGATTGGCGACGCCCTCGGCTTCGGCTCCCGCCACGTGCAGCGCATGCTGAAGCTGGCAAACCTCGCCCCGTCCCTGATGGATAAGCTCGCGCAGGACGAACTGACCGTTGAGCAGTGTCAGGCGCTCTGTCTCGAGGACGATCCTGCCCGTCAGGTTGAGGTATTTGAAAGCGTGAAGGCCAGCTGGTCGAACGCACCCGCACACCTGATTAAACGCGCCATTACCGAAACCGAGATGCGCACCGACAACACCAAATTCCGGTTTATCGGGCGCGAAGCGTATGAGGCGGCAGGGGGTTACGTTCGTGAAGACCTGTTCAGCCAGGACGAGGGCGACGGCACGGCAGACAGCGTGCTGGTTGAGCGTCTGGTGCAGGAGAAGCTGGAGCGTATCGCTCTGGACATTCAGCAGCGTGAGGGCTGGGCATGGAGTCGCGGACGCGCAGCCCGCATCTGGTACCACGGCGAAGACGGTAAAGAGTTCGTTCAGCCTGTTGAACCCGATCCGGTGTACACCCCTGAACAACAGCAGCGTCTTGATGCGCTGCGGGAGCAGTACGACACATATGACAGCGTTTGCGACGAGTCAGATGCGATCGAAGCGGACATCCTCGCCATTCAGGAGGCGGCAGAAGCCAGCGCGTGGACTGACGACATGAAGTCAGGCGCGGGAGTGATGGTCAGCCTGTACGAAGGGCAGGTGTACGTGCAGCGCGGTGTGCGCCTGAAAGCGGATATGCCGGAAGAAACCGTAACCAGCAGCGTAACGGTGCCATTCACCTCACGCCAGCCCGACGCCGCAGAGGGGATCAGCGTTCCGCTGCTCACGAAAATGACCTCCGAGCGTACGCTGGCAGTACAGGCGGCGCTGATGCAGCAGCCCGAAAAGGCAGTGGCGCTGATGGTCTGGCGCATGTGTACCTGCGTATTTTCAGGCTGTCTGACCACGACGCACCCGTTCCGTATCAGTCTGACCGTGTCCCACGGCAGCCTGACGGAGAACGCCCCGTCCGGTAAGAATGGCGCAGCGTTTGAGATGCTCATGACCGAACGGGCAAGGCTGAAAGCCCTGCTGCCGGAAGGGTGGGAGAAGGACTTCACCACCTTCTTTGCCCTTGACGGCGGGGTGTTGATGTCGCTGATGGCCTTCTGCACGGCCTGTTCCGTTGACGGGGTACAGACCCGCGATATGGGGCACACCTCCCGCAGTACCCTCGATACGGTCGAGGCGGCAATCGGCTTCCACCTGCGCGACTGGTGGCAGCCGCCGAAGGACAACTACTTCGGTAGCCTGAAACATCCGCAGATTGTCGCCTCCCTGAAAGAGGCGGGGCTGACGGGCGCGGCGGGTGACGCGGAGAAGATGAAGAAGGGCGATGCAGCAGCGCATGCGGAGCACTTTATGCAGCACACCCGCTGGGTTCCGGCATGGCTCAAAGGACCGGAGTCAGCAGGTAAGGCCGATGCTGACGACGCTGCTTCAGATACCGACAGCACTGGCAACGACACCACCAACACGGCACACGCCGCCTGATAACGGAGAGCCGCCCTGCGGGGCGGCAATAAGGAGATACCCATGCGCACTATTCTTACCCCCGATGTACTGAAAACGATGTCCCTTGATGAGTTTGAGGACTGGCGGGACAGCGGCGAAGACTTTCGCCGCGAACTGACCCACGCCGTTATGCGTGACCTGTCCTGCCCTGATAACTGGGATGTGAACGGCGAGTACCGCAGCGAGTTCGGCGGCTTCTTCCCCGTGCAGGTGCGCTTTACGCCCCCGCACGGCAACTACCATATTGCCGTGTGCAGTCCAGGTGCCATCAGTCCGGCGTGGATGGTGGTGTTCGTGCCCGCCAGCGGTCGCCCGTTCTCCGTCATTCGTACCCTGAGCGGCTACCAGCCGGAGCTTATCAGCCACACCGTCAGCCTGACGGCGCGTCTCGATGCGGACGGATACAGTCAGGCCAGCATCATCAGTATTCTGGCAGCGGAGGGCGCGGCATGATACCTGCAAACCTGTCACTGGTTCCCTTCAGCCCTGAGCGACGCGCCGCGATGGAGGCTATCGCTGAGGTTGAACGCCGGCGGTCGCGCGGCGCGGTGTCCACGATGTATCCGTATGCCAGCGCCTTTTTCCGGCGACTCACGGGCAGCACACGCATCACTATCAGGGAAATCCATCATTTTGCGCCGGTGCTGACGGCGCGGGAGCTGCGGGGAAGCAGGGACAGCTGGCTCAGTGCCATCGATGCGCTGATTGAAAGTCGCGGGACGCGTTGCTGGCTGCCGCTTCCCGTTGGTGCGGGTCAGCGCCTCTTTCCGGAGGTGGCCTTTCAGCAGACCGAGCGCGTTCGCTGTCAGGACGCCCTGCGGGATGAAAAATACACCCGCCAGCGCCGTAAGGAAGCGTGCCAGCGCGAAACGGCGTACCAGGCGCTGGCGGGGCAGGCGGAGATTGAGCTGGCATTCCATACACCGGAAACGGTCAGCAGCTGGAGCGCACGCTGGTCGGGGACTGAGCTGCGCCAGTACGACCTGGAGGAGATGTTCTGGCGCTGGAGCGAGCGCTTTCCTTCCCTGTCGGCGCTGGAGCGTGATGAATTTGCCCGCGAACCGCTCTGGAGCATGGTGTTCGAGGCCGGATTGCTGACAGAAGAGGCTTCCGTTCCCGTACGACAGCTGGAGCACTGGATGGTACCGAACAAGCTGACATTCCGGGAGGGGACATGAGCAGGAGAGCAAATCCGTACGGGCAGGAACTGAAAATTGCCCGCAGTCAATGTAAACGCCTGAAGACGATGATAAACAAGCTCATCGATATGTCGGTTTAGTGGGATGGCCTGAGTGGTGGTCTGGAGTGCGACTTCAACATGCTGGCCGAAGAAGTGGAGAAGCAGCTGGACGTACTTGATACGCAGATTATCGACTGGGCTGAGGGATACGGTGACGGCAGGGAGGTGGAGTGATGGCAACAGAACGGAATACGCGGGGGAACATTGTCTGCAGGGAGTGCGGCAGGGCGTTTTCCTTCCTGGCCCCGCATCTGCGTATGACACATGAGATGTCGGTAAGTGAATATCGCGAGCGCTGGGGTATAGCGAAACATGTCCCGCTTGCCAGTGCCGAACACTCAGCCAGATGCCGGGACAACGTTATCAGACGTATCCGGAGCGGCGAGCTGGACCCTGACCTGCAGGTCAGAATGATGGCGGAAGGGTACGCCAGGATAAAAGAGCGAAGCAGACCCTCAGCACTACAGCAAAAGTCGTCCTCCAGAACGGCGACCCTAAACCGGATATGGGAAATCTCCCCTGCCGTGAAAAGGGTCAGCGCAGAGATCCGGCGGGAGGCCGTGCGCAGAATGAAGGCCCGCAACGAAACGGGTGAAAATGTGCGGAGTATTGCTGATGAACTGAACCTGTCCCTGAGCTGTCTGTATCGCTGGCAGGCTGAAGATGGCTGACGGCCTGTCGGGATTTTCTTTTGCACACATGCTTTTCGGATAACATCATTAAATGTCTGCGCAGAATGCCGGTGCTGGACACTTTTCTGGTTAACAGCCTGCTGCTGCTGCGGGCTAATGTACTGGATAAAAAACGGTATACGCTGGCGGGTCTGGCTAATGAACTGGCTGTTTTCACCGAAACGGCAATACACGGGCGTCGTCCCTGACGGGACACGGCTGTCGTGAACAGAGCCAGCAAGCTGTCTCTGCCCTGCGGGCGTCCATCCTGACGCAACGTCAACCCCTGCGCTTGCTGCGTCCGTAAACGGACGCGCCGCTTCACCCTGTCGGCGGTAAAACTGCCGACAGTCCTCTGACGCCCCGTCGTTCCGCCGTGTCGGGTGTGTTCATCCTCTCCCCGTACCTCTGGCGAGCCCTCTCCCGTTAAGTCCCCGGGCGGAGGGCTTGTCGTAGCACCGTCGTGTCGTCATCCGAAGGGTGAAATGAACTCCGCCAAAAGTTTTTGCGAAGGACCGCAAAAACTTTTGTCTCCGCCCTTCTCCTGCCGCCCCGCCGTTGCTCCTTTGCCCTTTGCCGCCAGGGAACTCACCGAGAGATGGATAAACCACCAGACAGAAGGAAAAGCAGGATGAACACACAGAACGTCAACGTCAAAACCGCCACCAAAGAATCTTCCGAAAGATGGGGTTCAGACCCAGATGCGCGTCTGGCCTGCGTTATCGCAGAGCAAAAGTCATTCCTGCTGGAGCTGTGTCAGGTCTGGAACCTGCAACTGTCAGAGGACGACGAGGCGGAAGAAGTCTGCAACATCCTGTGCGCCATGAGTAAAAACGTCTGGAACGAGGGCGTGATGAACTGGCACACCCGCAAGCCGCTTCTCTCATTCCACATTGTCCAGCCGTGGCTACAGGCTAAGGCTCAGGCGGTGCGGTTATACGGAGAAACAGGACGGGCGGCATGGGCGTATGCAGACAAGAGCCTGAAAGACTGTATGGCCTTTGAATGCGCCATGCTCAGCGAGTAAGCACCCTTAAATGTCAGCCACGGCGGCAGGGGATGCCGCCAGTCACAACGGAGAAACATCATGAGCATCAGCAACGGTAACATGAACAGCACATTCAGCTTCGACGCATGGGAGAAAAGCGCGCTCAGCGAGTTTGATACCCTGCAAACCCTCGTCAGTAAAGCCCTGATGAAGTACCAGAGCGATACAGACAAAACGGCGCTGGGCGAGTCTGCAAACCGCTATATGGGCGAACTCAGAACCGCTGTAACGCGCATCCTGAAAGCCACGCCAGCCATTCAGCAGAAAGTCGATGACATTGCCGACACGCTGCATCTGATGGCGCATTTTTCCGGCATCACGTTCGACGAATAACCACCACGGCGAAACATCAACTCCATTAACCAGAAGGAGATAAACCATGCACTTAAATCTGACCGAATCCAGTGCCGAAGCAGGTATTTACGCGACCAGTGAGGCCGAACGCGCGTACTGGCTGAGCCGCGAAAAGTCATATCTGACCGCGCCCGTCGAAATCGACGTTCACGCCTTCCATGATGCGCTGGGGCTGATGTACCCGATGAACTGGCGCAGCAGTGAGAACGGCGAGTGTGAAACCTTCATGCTGGCGGAAATGGTCTGCGGCAATGTGACCGAAATCTACGCGCGGATCGGTATCCGTTATTACCGGATGCGTGACTACAGCAACCTTGACCACGCGGAGATTCTGGCACGCGTTAAGGAGGGAATGCAGCGCCAGAAATGAAAAAGGCAGACTTTCGTCTGCCATATCCCGCCGGATTTACCCGCTTGCAACGATTAATCCGGCCTTCACCAAAAGGAAAAAACCAATGCAATTCAGTGAAGTTTCGATTGTTACACCGACCGCCCTGTATGTCCAGATCTGCGAGGCGGAAAATCAGCCGCCTAAAAAGCAGGTGCGGATTAAGCGCGGCGAAATCGCACCGGAGGCACTCAGCACCGAAATGCGGGCGCTGGGGAGACATATCGCAAAGTGCCGCAGAAAGGGGCGCTCCGTTCGCATTCCTGCCATGCGCGGAAGCGAGTGGGGGCAGGTGTTACGCACGCTCGAACTGAAGCGCGCATTTAACTGACGGAGGTGCCGCCCCGCAGGGGGCGGCATTTAAGGAGGAAATATGTCTCAACTCAGTTTTGCCAGCTTCTTTGATCAGGCGAGAGAAGCCGCACCCTTAACACCCGCTAAACCCGTATTGCCCACCGTGAATGCGCAGCCGATACCGCACCGGATGATGACAATCGACCAGGCCCGCCGCCAGTTTATCAGCGTGTTCAGGGATACCGCCCGCAGCCTGCGCCGCTGGGAGGTGTTCAGCGACTTTATCACGCTGGCCGCCAGCGAGCTGGATATGGCGCGGATAAGAACGCCGGAGAATATTGAGCAGAGCCGCAAAATCTGCGCGAAGTACAGCGAGAGCGATATCAGCAACCTGCATACGCTCTTCTGCCTGATGGTCTGCGCACTGGAGGCCAAATTCCACGACTTCCTCGGCGCGATCTTCATGGAGCTTGAGCTTGGCGACGACCGCAACGGACAGTATTTCACGCCGTATCACGTCCAGTCACTGCTGGCGAGGCTGCTGATGCCGGACGTCGACGAAACGATACGCCGTGAGGGATTCGTGACCGTCAGCGATCCGGCAAGCGGTGCGGCGGGAATGATTGTGGCGTATGCGGAATATCTGCTGGAGGCAGGCTATAACCCGTCTGAGCATATGTTCGGTAGCTGCATCGATATCGATCCTGTTGCGGCCGATATGGCGTTTATTCAGCTTTCCCTGCTGGGTATTCCTGCGGAGGTGGTCACGGGCAATACGCTCACAATGCAGCTTAACAGGGTTCGCTATACGCCCGTGTACTATATCAACAACTTTGACAAACGCCTGGAAGACCAGCGCCGGGTGAGTGCCATGCGCGAATTTTTGCGCGGTATGAATAAGGTGTACTAGCTCAGACCTGATCTGACAGTTACCGGTTATTTATACAGGTGTCTGTCAGATTAAATCTGGTTCAGATTCTTTTCTGCCCAGACCCGTTTTCCATCAAGTAACGTGGCCATTGGCGTACGCCCGCAGCACATTTTCCCCTGATGAGTTCGCTCATTATTATAATGCCACAACCAGTTGTCCAGATCCATTTGCAGGCTCTCCAGGTCTGCATATAGCTTCTTGCGGAACGTAACCTGATAAAACTCCTGCAAAATGGTTTTATGGAAGCGCTCGCAGATACCGTTCGTCTGCGGGGACATCGCTTTCGTTTTCGTATGGTCGATATCGTTGATGGCCAGATACAGCTGATAATCATGTTGCTCTACTTTACCGCAGTACTCTGTGCCCCTGTCGGTCAGTATTCTCAGCATCGGCAGCCCCTGAGCCTCATAGAACGGCAGTACCCGATCATTAAGCAGGTCGGCTGCAGTGATCGGCGTTTTACTCGTATACAGCTTGCAGTGAGCCATTTTCGAGTACGTATCCACGAACGTCTGCTGGTAGATGCGGCCAACGCCTTTCAGATTCCCAACGTAGAAGGTGTCCTGCGACCCCAGATAACCCGGGTGAGCCGTTTCGATTTCACCGCAGGCTTCGTCATCGTGCACCTTCTTCTCCAGTGCGGCGATTTGAGCATCGGTAAGCACAATGCCTTCTCTGGCGACCTTTTCCGTAAGCGCCTTCAGCCGCTTACGGAAGTTCTCCAGGTCATGTCGTTGCCAGATGGAGCGCACGCCGCTGCCGGAGATAAACACGCCTTTTTTACGCAGCTCATTACTGGTCCGGTGCTGACCGTGGGCCGGGAACTCAACGGCGTACTCAACAACCGCCCGTTCAGTGGCTTCATCGGCCCGATTCTTCAGGTTGGGTACCCGACGGTTTTGATTAACCAGCGCGTCAATGCCGCCTTCTTCAGCTAGCTCCTGGTAGCGGTAGAATGTGTCGCGTGACACCCCCATGATTTTACAGGCTTTTGATACGTTACCGAGTTCTTCGGCCAGATTGAGCAGGCCGGCTTTGTGTTTGATGATGGGATTGTTAGTATGAAGCATGAGAGTTACCTCGTGTTTTGTATAAGGATTAGACACCCATATCAAAACCGGTAACTCTCAACCTTTCAAGGTCCAGTGTCAGATCAAGTCGCGACTAATACAGGTTAGCTACTGATGCCACTCTGTACGGGTGCCTGTATCAGCTCCGCCCGGACAGCGTTTTATACAAACGAGCCAGCTTTCGCATCATCCCGCCTGAACGGGCCGTTAAATGAACCGGGGTATCTGCCTGCGTCGCCGCGCAGCGGCGCGCCTGCAGAACGATATCGCCGATGACTTCGTCCCAGTTCCATGTCCCCGCCTGCGGTACGGTGTCGCTACCGATGTAAAACTGGCCCACCTGCCGATGTAAATCTGACCCACCTAGGGTAAAAATGGCAGTTTTAAGGCACTGCCAATGATGACATTGGAGACCAGAGTGGAGATTAGTGTTTTACACCGTCAGGGCATGTCGATACGCGCCATCGCGCGCCAGCTTTCATGCTCTCGTGAGACCGTTCGCAGATATATTCGTAGCCCGCTGCCCGTAGCGGATATGCGCTACAAGCCTCGCGCACCCAGACCCTGCAAGCTTGACCCGTTCAAGACCTATATCCTTGAGCGCGTGGCCGCTGCCAGGCCCCTCTGGATACCCGCCAGTGTGCTGCTGCGCGAGATCCGTCAGCGTGGTTACGAGGGTGGTTACAGCATGCTGACCGCTTTCCTGCACCCCATTAAGCAGCCCGTCACTGAAGAGGTAACACGCTTCGAGACCGAGCCTGGCTTTCAGATGCAAGTTGATTTCACCATCATCAGACTCGGTCATAACCCATTGCTGGCCTTTGTCGCCACGCTGGGCTGGAGCCGCGCGACTTTCGTCAAGTTTTACAGCAACCAGGACTCCGCTGCCTGGTGTGACGGCATTGAGTCTGCGCTCAGGTTCTTCGGCGGGACGCCGCATCAGCTGCTGTTCGACAACGCCAAGGCCATCATCATTGAGCGCGATGTCTACGGCCCCGGTAAGCATCGCTGGAACCCGCAGTTGATGCACGTCGCCGAGAAGTATGCCTTTACTCCCAAGGTCTGCCGACCCTATCGCGCCAAGACCAAGGGTAAGGTTGAGCGGTTTAACCATTACCTCAAGAACAGCTTTATCGTGCCTCTTACCGCGACCTTCCGGCAGGCCGGGCTGGTACTGGATGTACCTGCTGCCAACACACGCATCGGCGAGTGGCTGGTCACCGTCGCGAACACACGAGTGCATGGCACCACAGGCGTACCGCCTGAGCAGCGCATGCCGCGCGAGCGTGCTGCGCTATTGCCGTTACCGAAGGTCACGTTGGCATTGCCTGCACCTGTCCCAGCGCTCAGCCAGCGTCCGGTGCCGACCGAGAGCCTGCAACATCCTCTGGCAACGTACCAGGCCTTGCTCGAGGTGCCAGCATGAACCTTCAACATGATCGTATTGCCGCGCTCTGCGAGCAACTCAAGCTCGACCGCCTGCCGGCAGAGTGGCCGGGTGTGGCACAGGCGACCATCGACAACAGCGGCACGCATGCCGACTTCCTGGAAGCCGTTTTGCAGCTCCAGCATGATGGCCAGAACGAACGGCGTCGCCAGACCCTTTTGCGGTTATCAGGCCTGCCGGTGATAAAAACACTGGAGCAGTTCGATTACGCCTATGACAGTGGCGTTCCACGAAGTCAGATCCAGGAGTTGGCGGGTCTGACATTTATCGAACGTCAGGAGAACGTTGTCCTGCTCGGGCCTTCTGGCGTCGGCAAAACGCACCTGGCGACCGCCATTGGCTATAAGGCCGCGATGGCGGGTTTAAGCATTCGGTTCATTACCGCCGCCGACATGATGCTGCAACTGATGGCGTCACATCGTCAGGGTGACCTGAAGGGCTACCTGAACCGCGTCGTAGGTAAACCTAAGCTGTTGATCATCGACGAAGTGGGATATCTGCCGTTCGGTAAAATGGAGGCGAACCTGTTCTTCCAGGTAGTCGCTAAACGGTATGAGTCAGGCAGCGTGATCCTGACCAGCAACCTGCCGTTTACGCAGTGGTCCGGAACGTTTGGTGATGACGAGACACTGACGGCAGCGATGCTGGATCGGCTGCTTCACCATGCGCATATCGCCCAAATCAGCGGCCAAAGCTATCGACTGAAAGATAAGCTGAAAAGCGGTCAACTCCAGAAGAAAACGAAAGCAACAACGCTCGAATGATTCAAAGGGGGTGGGTCAGTTTTACTTTGGCAGGGTGGGTCAGAATTCGATCGGTATTGACATCTAGATTATCCGTGGCGATTCATACAGCTTAAACCCTGTAGTATTCTGGCTCATTCTGCTTTAATGCAGATCGTTGCCTTAACTCTGTTTCTTGTGAAGTACTGTTCAGTTCCCTTGATTTTACATTTTGTGAGGTACTGGTTAGTTCCAGCGATAATTTATTATCTGCTGGCGGGGGATTATTATTTTTTAATGTCCCAAATCCACCATTCATACGAGCCATTACGCGAAAACCGAAGCCTGAACTATGAGTATACCCACCATCCACAGGCGCACTTAGCGTAGCAAGCTCAACTAACCTAAACTCTTTGGCAGGTTTCATAAATCCTACATACTCACTGATTTGCTTAGTTATTTGATCGGTTGCATGAAATGCAAAGGTTGCGGCTGCAAGAGGTGCACAGCCCCAACCTGCTGCGGATGTCATTCCTACCAAACTAGCTGCCCCTGCTCCCCATTTAGGGAGCACATGAGCTGCCGCTGCCGCTATTCCTGCGCTATCACATGAGAAAAACCGCTGGCTAAGATAATCGCTTCCCAGTGTATGTTGAACATTCATACCCTCTTTATTCCATCCGATATTTCCTTCTCCCCTTATAACCCTTTCAACAATTAGCTGTGGTTTCCCAAGTGACCATTTTCCATCCTTGCTTAGTGTAAAATCAAGGCCATCATGACTAATCAATCCAGCATAACCAAAGCACCCCATATTGTTCCCAATATCAGCAAAACTGACTGAGCCACCCAATTCATTATGCAAAAACACCTGTAGATGCGTTTCTGTATTTGCCTTACTACCCAGCAAATTATCCAGAATAGAAGGAGGTACCACGTTGAAATGCAACCCAAATTTTGCTGAGCCAGCAGGACCAAAAACAGGTGCTGTATAGTAAGTCTGGCCCATCAGAAGAGGTTGTCGTACTTTTATGCCCTGAAAAGCAAGATATAACATGGCTTTTTGTGTTGTGTCAAATGAGACTCCTAATTTTTCTAATGAATTCAAAGCTTTGGCAAATAATCTATCGATTCTTTCTTTATCATTTGCATTTTTTGCTTCGGTAATTTCTTCTTTTAGCAATTTTAGTTCATTTTTAATTTCCCCATGAATTCCTTTCAATGCGTTACCATCGATGTATTTTTCCAGCTGTAATGTTAACTCTGACTTACAATCTGTAATGCAGCCGTTGATAAACTTATGTAATCCAGGAGCAATATTCTTTAAGAAGTTAAGATAACCGGATTCATGTTGTCTAACACGATCAAGATTATCCTCTGTATTCACGTTGAGACTTTGAGGTTGATGTGTGATAACTGTATTAGTGCTGGGATCTAAATCTACTTTTATTAAATCTGGACTTCTTACTAATTTACTATTCGTGTTAGAGACATTTCGTAATGATTGTGAAAAAGTTGAATTTCTTTCGTCTGAAAACAGGGAGGGCTGTGAAAAATTATGAATTGTGGTTGAAGGTGTAGTTTTTGCTGTTTCGAACATAATAATCGTATGAATGCATTCCGCTAGCAAAGCGACCCAGTGAGCGGATCCTGGCTATCTAACGATTGGGCGCTTAAGCAACCTTTCAGCATTCTCCCTTAGTTGGTTATTGATGATTATCACTCCAGCGTTTATGCACAGAACATATGACGTAGGAGTGGCTCTTGTTGAGAAAACGATTTGGCAGCAAAACCCGCATCGCTTCCGCTACCAAAGTGTTAGTATGAACACTAATCTCGATCGTTATATATCATGTGGCTCGGCATACCCACTATCAAAAATGGTTTTTGCATAATAACAGTGTGTGCAGTGGCATAGTGAATTTGGCCACCTGAACAGAGGTGATATGCTCACCTCAGAACATTACAGGTGCCCCAACGAAAAGAAGAATTTTCAGCGCAGAGTTCAAACGTGAATCCGCTCAACTGGTTCCTGACCAAAACTATACGGTTGCAGATGCTGCCAGCGCTATGAATGCTGGTCTGTCCACAATGACGCGACGGGTGAAGCAGTTGCGTGATGAGCGGCAGGGTAAAACACCAATAGCTTCCCCCATTACCCCGGAACAGATCGAAATACGCGAGCTGAAGAAAAAGCTACAACGCATTGAAATGGAAAACGAAATATTAAAAAAGGCTACTGCGCTCTTGATGTCAGACTCCCTGAACAGTTCTCGTTAATCGGGAAACTCAGAGCGCAGTATCCTGTGGCCACACTCTGCCACGTGTTCGGGGTGCATCGCAGCAGCTACAAGTACTGGAAAAACCGCCCTGAAAAGCCAGACGGCAGACGGGCTGTATTACGCAGTCAGGTTCCGGAGCTGCATAACATCAGCCATGGCTCTGCTGGCGCAGGAAGTATCGCGACCATGGCAACCCTGAGAGGCTTCAGAATGGGACGCTGGCTTGCCGGCAGGCTCATGAAAGAACCGGGACTGGTCAGTTGTCAGCAGCCTGCTCACCGGTATAAATGTGGTGGCCATGAACACGTCGCTATCCCGAATCACCCTGAGCGGCAGTTCGCAGTGACAGAGCCTAATCAGGTGTGGTGCGGCGACGTGACGTATATCTGGACAGGTAAACGCTGGGCATACCTCGCCGTTGTTCTCGACTTGTTCGCAAGGAAACCTGTCGGCTGGGCAATGTCATTCTCTCCAGACAGCAGACTGACCATTAAAGCGCTGGAAATGGCATGGGAAACCCGGGGCAAACCAGCCGGGGTGATGTTCCACAGCGATCAGGGTAGCCACTATACAAGCGGGCAGTTCCGGCAGTTACTGTGGCGTTACCGGATCAGGCAGAGTATGAGCCGACGCGGAAACTGCCGGGATAACAGTCCGGTGGAACGCTTCTTCAGGAGTCTGAAAAACGAGTGGGTACCGGTGACAGGTTACGTAAGCTTCAGTGATGCTGCCCATGCAATAAGGGACTACATCGTCGGATATTACAGCGTACTCAGGCCGCACGAATATAACGGTGGGCTACCACCAAACGAATCGGAAAATCGATACTGGAAAAACTCTAAAGCGGTGGCCAGTTTTAGTTGACCACGGCTTTGTTGAATAAATCGAACTTTTGCTGAGTTGAAGGATCAGATCACGCATCCTCCCGACAACACAGACCGTTCCGTGGCAAAGCAAAAGTTCAAAATCACCAACTGGCCCACCTACAACAAA
>NZ_JACFXY010000024.1 GCF_014946725.1 Mixta mediterraneensis | reverse complement strand
GGTGGGTCAGAATTCGATCGGTATTGACACCATAAATGATGGCGTAATCACTGGCGAACTTACCGAAGCTCTGCTTTTGATTTTCGCTCAGACTCGGCAGATGTTCGCCGCTGCGCAACACGGTATTTTGTAGAAAATCGGTAAAGGCTTTACGCTGGTCGCCTTCTTTATCACCACATGCGGTGAGTTGCAGCACAATAAGCGCCCCAGCAAGTAATAGGCTGCTGCGCACCCAGAGGCGGGAAAGTCCTGAAGCCATGCGTTCAACTCCTGTTAGTAAACGGGCTGATGTCTAGGGAAGAATGGCCTAAAGAATAGAACAAACACGGGAGCGCACACAACGTGAAACCCGCGCGGTTACGTATTGTACGCACAACCTGCTCGTTCAGCCTTCTCCTGTCAGCTGAACTGAATCCCAAAGCTTGCCCGTTCAGATTGTCAGGCAGCAGGCGCACCACAGGGCGTATCCGCGATCCTCTCCGCCTCCCCGCTGATACTCAATACACCAGCGCCTGGCCATCCTTACGGCTTTCAGTCGCGGCGATATAAAACCCTTGCGGATCGCGCACAATCACCTGTGCTCCACCAAAGTTATAGTTGCTTAGCGGATCTTCCAGCACTACGTTATGCCCCAGCCGACGCAGCGCGCTCAGCGTATTACGATCGATTGTTGACTCGAATACAACCTCACGCCCTTGCACGACGCGCCAGCGCGGTGCATCAATTGCCGCCTGCGGGTTTTGCTTATGCTGCATGATGCGCAGCGCCAGTTGCAGATGTCCTTGCGCTTGCATCGGTCCGCCCATTACGCCAAACGACATCAGCGGTTGCCCCAGCGCATCCAGCGCGAAGGCCGGGATGATGGTATGGAACGGGCGCTTATTTCCCGCGACCGCATTTGGATGATGAGGGTCCAGCGAGAAACCCGCGCCGCGGTTTTGCAGACTGATACCGGTTCCCGGCACCACCACGCCGGAACCAAAGCCCATGTAATTAGACTGAATAAATGACACCATCATGCCGCTGGCGTCGGCGGTTGAGAGATAAACCGTGCCACTTTGCTGCGGCGAACCAAAGGTAAAATCGCCTGCCTGTTCCGGGTTAATCAACGCCGCGCGCTGCTTAAGATAGCCTTCGCTCAGTAGCAAATTAGCCGGGAATTCAAGATGATCTTCATCGGTGACGTAGCGCTCTAAGTCCACCAAAGCCAGCTTCATCGCTTCGATGGAAAGATGCAGCCACTGCGGAGAATCCGGCGCGTATTGACCAATATCCCACGCCTCCAGAATGCCAAGCGCGATTAATGTAGCAATGCCCTGGCCATTCGGCGGCAACTCCTGAACCGACCCGCCAGCAAACGGATGCGACAGCAGCTTCACCCAGTCGGCGCGATGTTTTTTTAAATCTTCCAGCGTCAGGGCGGCGTTATGCGCCTGCGCAAAAGCGGCAATCTTTTCTGCCAGCTCACCACGATAAAAACTTTCACCGTTGCTTTCGGCTATTTTCTGTAGCGTTTCGGCCTGCGCTGGGTTGCGGAACAGCTCGCCAATGCGCGGCGGACGCCCTTCTGGCGCAAAACATTCCACGAATCCCGGCTGATTTTTCAGTTTGTCGTAACCGCGCTGCCACAGTTGACCAATCAATGAGGAGACTGGAAAACCGTCGCGCGCATATTCAATTGCCGGTTGTGCCAGTGTGGTTAGCGGCAGGGTGCCAAAACGTTCGGTTAAGGTTACCCAGGCAGAGACTGCTCCAGGCACGGTGACGGCATCCCAGCCGGTTGACGGCATTTGACTGTGACCGGCAAAACGCTCTGGGCTCCATGCCGCCGGCGCGCGACCTGACGCGTTCAATCCATGCAGCTCTTTACCATCCCAGATAATGGCGAACGCGTCACTGCCAATACCGTTGCCTGTTGGCTCCAGCACCGTCAGCGCGATGGCGGTGGCAATTGCGGCATCAACTGCGTTACCGCCTCGCTGCAACATGCGCATGCCTGCCTGTGCAGCCAGCGGTTGTGAAGTGGCAACCGCATTGCGGCCCATCATCGGTACACGATGCGAAGGGTAGCTGACATCAAAATCTACTGTTTCTTTCATAAAGACTCCTTTTGTTCAGTCGTTATGCCAATCAAGCGCGTCGCGTCATTCGTCATGCTCAGCCTAATGGCAAGTTGCACAAAAAAACGGCACGTGTAGCGTTTGCGTCAGTTATCCGTAAACGGTATTAGCATCGCGCCCTGTATTAGCTGTGCTCGCCCCGCACGTCACCGGTTGGTTTCGGCTGATAGTGGAGCTAAAGCACCTGAATTCATCTTTAACAGCAGCCTGCCGTATTAAGTTGTTATTAGAAAACCCTTTCTGCTGATGTTGTGGCATAGCCTTGAAAGACAGAAGGCGAACAGCGTTTGGTGTGGGTGGAGAACCGGCGGAAACAGCACAAACAAACGATACAGCAGGCATTCTGGGTCAGTTCAGAAGGTGGGAGAGGATATAGAGCTTAGGGTTGTCTCACCGTTAAGCGCAATTATTCAGTAACGGCAAGGAAAAGTGCTAATAAAAGACGATATTAATCAATTGGTTATTGGTAATTAGGTTGAGGCGCTAGCACAAAGTTAAAAAATAATCATAAATTGTTCAGCAAACCGTCAGGTCTCTATCCATACTTATCATCCCGGCATTTGTTGCATTGCCCTGACATCTTTAACAAGCAGTGCGCAACAGGCTGTGTCCCGTAATGGTTTCACCTATAACAAAAACAAACCCTTGCGGGATACAGCCTGATTTGTCTGTTTTCAGAATCTGATTTCAGATTCCTACCTTTCTACTTTCAGGTGATTCATAGTGAGTTTTAAGGAGTTCTCTATGGAATTAAAAGACCCAATGTTTGAATTGCTCAGCAGCCTTGAGCAGATTGTTTTGACACGTGATAAACGCGCTATTGATTCGGAGATTCAACTCCAGCCCGTCATGCCAGAACCACAACGCTTGCGTGAAATGACCGGTATGAAGGTTGATGAATTTGCCAAAGTGATGGGTGTTAGTGTTTCTTCTGTGAAAAGTTGGGAGGCACGCCGCACACGTCCTTCAGCCACCGCACAGAAATTGATGAAATTGCTTCATGCCAACCCCTATCTTGGGCGGCAGTTACTTGAATAACATGAGAAAAACAAAGGGACCCGCCGCTGGCGGGTTTTTTTTAGCTTAAGCCACGGTATTTCGCGGTCTGCTTGATAAACCAACTCTCCGGCACACTATACGGCGGCTGTCCTAGCTGAGCGATGCCATTTTCGATAATGATAGATGCCTGTTGCCAAAGCTGGGCATGGCCCTGTTTCAGCAGGCCGATCTGCACCTTCTTTTCTATCAGATAAACCCGGGCAAAATGTGGATCAAAACGCACAATGGAACGCGTATTGTCGATAATATCCGCTAATTTTATGGTTTGCGCTGCGGGAGAGGCGCTGGCGGTGTGTTGAAAATGGGCCAGCTTGCGTGCGGTACGGTTTTTTGCCGCCAGCTGAGCGCTATCGGTCAACATCTCTACCAGTTCAGCCACGCGTGGGCCGAAATGATCAGCAATATCGTTTAAGGTGGTGGCGGTATCTTCAACCGTATCGTGTAGCCAGGCCGCGGCCAGCGAATGTTCGTCATTACTGACGCTACGGACTAATTCAACCACCGCCGCAGGGTGTACAATATACGGCTCATCAGTGTATTTGCGTCGCTGGCCTGCTTCGGCATGGGCCTGCGTGGCATAGCGTCGCGCCCTGTCATCCAGAGAATCCAACATGCTTTAATCTCCAGCATAAGAAGCGATTTGCAATTATTTAGCGCGCTATCTGTGTTTTTACTCACGAATACTTATCAAGATGACAAAAAATGGGAGGCGGCGCTACCGTACCGTTGCTAAATCCATTGCTGCGCTGCGCGCTGTATTATGATCTTCTGATAGAAATAAGGCCTGTCAGAGATTGTTTACGTCACGTATTTTAGCCGTTCGCCATTCTCAGCTTTCACGCCATGATGAATGCCGGGTAATCACATTGTCCGAAGCAGGGCAAAGAATCCTGATGCTGTTTTCAGACGCTGTTGAAACCCCGGGCCGCAGCAGTTTAAGAGGGATGAGTAGATTAAAAAAACAGGCGATCGTTTATTAATCATATTATTTACTGGTCTAACCAATCCTTGCATGTTTTACTGCTTCCCTTCGCGGTAAACCGTTTAGACATTTCCGACATTTTGTCCGTTGCGCTAATGAAACGAACTCTATTGCAACCTGGTAGTCACACTAACGTTCGATAAAGCGCAAACTCTAGGGAAACACCATTTTTCATGAATTATATTAAAAAACTAACGCAGCAAAAGCTGTCGCTATTGCTGGCGTTGTACATCGGTATCTTGCTGAATTTACCTGTTTTTTATCGCCGTTTTGATGGGTTTTTAACTAAATCAACGTTAATAAACTGGGTAACTGCCGCCACGGAAGTAGTGGCAATTGTTGTACTGACTTTCTTTCTGATGCGCCTTCTGTCGCTGGGCGGCAAGAAAATTTATCGCGTGCTCGCGACCTGTCTTGTGCTTATTTCGGTTGCTTCTGCTTATTACATGACTTTTTTCAATGTGGTCATTGGCTATGGCATTGTGGCATCCGTAATGACCACCGATATGGATTTGTCGAAAGAGGTTATTGGCCTGCACTTTTATGCATGGATGATATTAGTCAGCGCGCTGCCGCTGCTGTTGATTTGGCGTAATAATCTGAGCCTGACCCTGAATGAGCAGTTACGAACGCCGGGCCAGCGTCTTAAACCTACGGTGATCATGTTGGTTTGTGTGGCGCTGGTCTGGTTGCCGATTCGCTATTTCGATAAGCTGCAAAAAGTTAATGAAGATATTACGAATGTCGATCTGCCCAGTTATGGCGGTATCGTAGCGCACTCTTATTTACCGTCAAACTGGCTGGCGGCGGTGGGGTTATTTGCCTGGACGCAGTTTGATGAAACCCTCGACGGTCAGGAACTGCTCGATCCCGCGAAGAAATTTACCTACGTTGCGCCAAAGGGATTAGACGACACTTATGTGGTGTTCGTAATTGGGGAAACTACGCGTTGGGATCATATGGGCATACTCGGTTATGAACGTGATACCACGCCGAAGCTGTCTAAAGAGAAGAATTTAGTGGCGTTCCGTGGAGAGTCTTGCGACACCGCGACCAAACTGTCGCTGCGCTGCATGTTTGTGCGTGAAGGTGGCACAATGGACACGCCGGGACGCACGCTGAAAGAGCAGAACGTATTTGCGGTGATGAAAGAGCTGGGCTTCACTTCAGAGCTTTTCGCTATGCAGAGCGAAGTGTGGTTCTACGATAATGTTAACGCCAATAATTTTGCTTTCCGTGAGCAGATTGGTTCTGAGAAGCGCAACCAGGGTAAACCGGTAGATGACATGCTACTGGTGCCGGAACTCAAAGCCTCGCTGGACCGCTTCCCACAAGGCAAACACCTTGTGATACTGCATACCAAAGGGTCGCATTATCTGTATTCGCAGCGCTATCCACGTAGCTTTGCACGCTATCAGCCAGAATGTATAGGCGTTGATGACACCTGTAGCAAAGCGCAGCTGATTAACGCTTATGACAACTCGGTATTGTACGTGGATACTATGCTTGACAGCGTTCTTGATCAGCTACGAGATAAAAAAGCGATTGTGTTTTATGCAGCAGATCATGGTGAATCGATCAGCGAAAACATGCACCTGCATGGCACGCCACGTGAAATGGCACCGCCAGAGCAGTTCCGCGTGCCAATGATGGTCTGGGCCTCGGATAAGTATCTGGCCGATCCCACTAACCGCAGCAATTTTGAACGTTTGCAGGCGCAGCAGCGCGTAGGGAAAACCCATCGCCACGTTGAATTATTCGATACCATACTGGGTTGCCTGGGTTATACCTCACCGGATGGAGGCATTAACGCAGCCAATAACTGGTGTCAGGTTCCGGCTTCTGGCAAGGCCAGTTCACTGTGATTACTGCCTGAAACTTATTGCTGCGCGAGCCTATTTTCGCGCGCCGCATGCTTTCCAGGCGATCGACAGGGAAAACGTAAAAAGCGGTTGACGCTATAAATGGGGCGAAGTACTATGCGCCCCCATCGGCGAGTAGCGCAGCTTGGTAGCGCATCTGGTTTGGGACCAGAGGGTCGGAGGTTCGAATCCTCTCTCGCCGACCAGTTTTAGAAACCTGCTTTTTAAAGCAGGTTTTTTTTCGCCTGAAGTCAATGAGGATGAGAACCTCCGAAGGAGGTTTGAGCCGAGCGGAGCGAGACAACGTTGCTTCAGCAACGGCCCGCAGGGCGCTTCTCAGCGAGAAGCGTCATCCTCTCTCGCCGACCAGTTTTAGAAACCTGCTTTTTAAAGCAGGTTTTTTTTCGCCTGAAGTCAATGAGGATGAGAACCTCCGAAGGAGGTTTGAGCCGATTCATTAGCGAAGCGGCTTTGTTGAATAAATCAGCTTCAGGACGAGTGACTCTGTAGCTGACCGGGTTTTCAGGCAATACGCACGCTTTCTGGCATACCAGCCTTCGTTATTTTATTCAGCGCACGCACCATGCCCAAAGCCTCTGCTACCTGACCATCGTAATCACGCAGCGTCAGTGAACCTCCGAACAGTTGCTTTACCCTGTACATGGCCGTCTCCGCTATCGAGCGACGGTTGTAATCTGTTGTCCATTTCCACCGGGCATTACTCCCGGTCAGCCGCTGATTCGCTACTGCACGGTTACGGTCTGCGTACTCTACGGGCCAGTAACCCGCTCCTTTTCGGGGCGGGATGAGGGCACTGATTTTCTTGCGCCGCAGTTCATCGTGACAGAGTCGGGTGTCGTAAGCGCCGTCTGCTGCGGCTGCCCTGATTTTTCTGTGTGTCTGCCGGATAAGACCCGGGAAAGCTTCTGAGTTCGTGACGTTGTTCAGAGACAGGTCCGCGCAGATGACTTCATGTGTTCTGCTGTCAACGGCCAGATGCAGCTTCCGCCTGGTACGACGGCGCTCTTTGCCGTGATTTTTGACTTTCCATTCGCCTTCACCAAAAACCTTCAGCCCGGTGGAATCAATCACCAGGTGTGCGATTTCACCCCGGGTGGGTGTTTTGAAACAGACATTAACCGACTTTGCCCGCTTGCTGACACTGCTGTAATCCGGGCAGCGCAACGGAACGTTCATCAGGGCAAAAATGGAATCAATAAAACCCTGCGCAGCCCGCAGGGTCAGCCGGAACAGGCGTTTAATCATCAGGACGGTGGTGATGGCAAGGTCAGAATAGCGCTGAGGTCTTCCCCGTGATGAAGGCGTTGCCGACTCATACCAGGCATGAGTCGCTTCATCGTCCAGCCAGAAAGTGAGGGAGCCACGGTTGATGAGGGCTTTGTTGTAGGTGGGCCAGTTGGTGATTTTGAACTTTTGCTTTGCCACGGAACGGTCTGTGTTGTCGGGAGGATGCGTGATCTGATCCTTCAACTCAGCAAAAGTTCGATTTATTCAACAAAGCCTATCACCGTTGGTAACGGTGAATTTCAGGAACCCATTCGTACCAATCACTATTAATAGCCGGGTAGCGCAAAGCCATTTAAAATAAGCTCCCTCAGGGTGACTCATGAGTAAAGTCGGGTTTTACCTGCTGCTGCTGGTGCTTGCACCTGTCGCCGCGGTGATCATCATTACGCCGATGGATAGCCAAAAGCAGTATATTTTTGGCTTAATCAGCATCGGTATGATGTTTCTATTGGGTTTCAGTAAAAGTCGGAAAGTAACTGTCGTTATGGTGCTCCTTTCTGCGCTGATGTCCAGCCGATATATTTGGTGACGCACCACAGAGACGCTGCATTTTAATTCAGAAATTGAAGCCATCATGGGCATCGGCTTATATTTGGCTGAGCTTTATGTCTGGGTAATATTACTTCTTGGCTTTCTGCAAACTATCTGGCCATTAAAACGTACTATCGAACCGCTGCCGGACGATACCAGTCTGTGGCCAACGGTGGATATTTACGTACCGACCTATAACGAAAGCCTTGAGGTCGTGTGCGACACCGTGCTGGCGGCGCAGTGTATTGATTATCCGCGCGATAAGTTAAAAATTTATTTGTTGGATGACGGCAAGCGCAGCGAGTTTGCCGTATTTGCCGCCGATGTGGGTATCGACTACATCACCCGTGATGACAACAGACACGCCAAAGCCGGTAACCTTAATCACGCAATGAAAATCACAAAAGGTGAACTGATTTGCGTGTTTGACTGTGATCACGTGGCAACCCGCACTTTCCTGCAGGCTACCGTTGGTCCGTTCCTGAAAGATGTCAGGCTGGCGCTATTACAGACGCCGCACTACTTCTATTCACCCGATCCGTTCGAACGGAACCTGCGGGCAGCGCGCAATATTCCCAATGAGGGAGCGCTGTTTTATGGTCCGGTTCAGCAGGGGAATGACAACTGGAATGCGACTTTCTTTTGCGGTTCCTGTGCAGTGATCCGTCGTTCGGCGCTGGAGCAAATCGGCGGCTTTGCGGTTGAAACCGTGACGGAAGATGCGCATACCGCCCTAAAAATGCAGCGCCTGGGTTGGGGCTCGGCGTTTCTGTCAATTCCGCTTGCGGCTGGTCTGGCGACAGAACGTCTTGGTCTGCACATTATTCAGCGTAACCGCTGGGCGCGTGGTATGACGCAGATTTTTCGCGTTGATAATCCGCTGCTAGGCCGGGGCCTGAAGTGGCAGCAACGTTTGTGTTATCTCAACGCTATGCTGCACTTCCAGTTTGCTCTGCCGCGTGTTGCGTTTCTGACCGCGCCGCTGGCTTATTTACTGTTTAACCTCAATATTATTCACTCTTCGGCGCCGCTGATTTTTGCTTATGTATTACCCCATCTGGTGATGTCGCTCTACGTCAACTCGCGGATGAATGGCCGTTTCCGTTACACCTTCTGGGGTGAAATCTATGAAACAGTCATGTGTTTCCATTTGGTTATCCCGACGGTCCTGACCATGCTGTCACCGAAACACGGTAAATTTAACGTAACGGATAAGGGCGGCGTACTGGATCAGGGCTTCTTTGATTTTCATATCGCGCGTCCTCATGTCATCGTTGCGCTGCTGCTTTCCGTTAGCATTGTGGCTGGCATAGTGCGCGCGGTAATGCATGACTACTTCGGCGTTGATCCTTATGTTATTGCCCTGAACGTCGGCTGGGCAGCTTTCAGCCTGATCATCCTGATGGCGGCGATTGCCGTCGCGCGTGAAACCCGTCAGGTGCGTAAAACTATCCGTATTGAGGTGCAAATTCCGGCGATTATCCACTACGCCAGCGGGATTTCGTTACGCACCATGACCAGCGATATGTCGATGGGGGGCACGCTGCTGGATGCGCCAGAGGGTCACCATGAGTCTGATGAAATCGAAGAGATCGATCTGCTGTTAAAGTCCGGCACGATCACTATTCCGGTAAGCAAAATTTCCGCGGACGAAAAATGTATTCGCCTGAGCTTTGGTGCCATGCCGCTGTCGCGTCGTCGCGAGCTGGTGCGCGTGGTCCTGGCACGCGCCGATGCATGGATTCAGCCGGAATATAAGAAAGATAATCCGCTGGTTTCTCTCGGCACCATTGTTCGTACCGTTTTTGAGTTGTTCTGGCTAACCTGGAAAGACCGCCAGGCGAAGCGAAGGAGAGCCGCTCAGCGCGCTGCCGCGAAAGAGGACAGCGCAGCATGAAAATCCTGAAAAAAACGCTGCTGGCAAGCCCGCTGGCAGTCGCGCTGTTGCTGGCGCCAGCCTGGTCTGAAACGCCGTTAGTGGATGGCAACAGCAATGATGCACCGGTAAACAGCGCTGCGCCTGTGGTGACGCAGGATAGCAGCGCCTTGTCACAGACTACGCCAGCAGAAGAGCAGGAAAGTGCCGACCCCCAACTGGAAGCGGCAGCCAGAGCATTACCTTATGCGCCAGGCCAGGCCGTCACCGCGCCAGTGGATGTACCGCCGCCAATCGTCAGCGCGTCGCTGAATCAGCCAGTCAGCAGCGCTATTACCGTCGCGCAAATGGGCCAAACCCAGGGCATCACGCTGTCTGGTGGTCAGTTGCAATCCGGTATCGTTTTTACGCTGCCCAATGATGAAGTGGTGACCAATGCGCATCTCAATCTGTCGCTGCGCGTGTCGTCAGCGCTGGCCGCGCGTAACACCTCCCTGCAGCTGATGCTGAACGGTCAGCCGCTGGGGACTTTGCCACTAGGTGCTGGCGACAGCGATGTCAGTGATTATCAGCTGGATATTCCGCCAGCCATGGTGGTATCCAGCAACAATCTGAGTTTCAAAATCAATGACGCAGACAAATTGCTGTGCGAGAAAGAGAGCGCGGGACAGTATCAGGTTACTATTTTGCCGAAAACCACGCTCTCCCTTGAGGGACAGCAGCTGAACATCGGCACCAGCCTGCGTAATTTCCCCCGCCCGTTCCTCGATCCACAGCGCATGTCAGCGGCGAGCGTGACGTTTGGTTTCGCCAGTGATGTGGCGCCAGATTCGGTCAGCGCCGCGGCATTGATTGCATCCTGGCTTGGTATTCAGAGCGACTATCGCGGTATTCGTTTCCCGGTAGTGCGTGGCGAATTACCGGAAAAAAACGGCATCCTGTTGGGCCATCCTGGCGACAGGATTGGCTCGCTGACGTTCCCGACGAGCACGGGTCCACAGCTGCAAATGGTGGATAACCCCAATAATCCGGTTTACAAGCTGTTGCTGGTAATCGGCGAAAATGAAACGCAGCTGCGTCAGGCCGCTTATCGCCTGACCACGCAGCCACTGACCACGGATGCCAGCAGCCTGCTGGTGCAGCCGCAGATGCTCGCCAGCCGTAAACCGTACGATGCGCCGCGCTGGATCAACACCAGCCGTCCGGTGCGTTTGAGCGAACTGTTGCGAAAAGATCAAAGCCTGACCAGCACTGGCCTCTGGCATGATGCATTACGCGTAAATTTCCGTGCTGCGCCCGATCTGTTCCTGTGGGATGGCGATACGGTGCCGGTGAGTTTGCACTATCGCTTTCCGTCAGAAAGCTGGCTGGATGAAAATACCTCGTTACTTAACGTGATGCTGAACGGCACTTTCTTACGCAACCTGACGGTGAATAAAGTCGGCCTGCTGGAAAGTGCCTGGCGTCTCCTGGGAGGTGATGCGCGCCAGGAACAGTATCGGATCGACCTCGATCCCTATCTGATCTACGGCGACAACCAGTTGGTGCTGTATTTTAATATCGCGCCAAAGAGCGATGCGCCATGCGGTGTGCTGCTGAATAACAACATTAAAAGCCGCATCGAAGAAGATTCATGGATTGATTTGAGCCACACGCGTCACTTCAGCCTGCTGCCCAATCTGTCTTACTTTGTTGGGGCATCGTTTCCGTTCTCGCGTCTGGCAGACTTTAGCCAGACCATGCTACTGCTGCCAGAAAAGCCCTCCGATGCTGAAATCTCAACCTTACTGGATCTGGCAGCCCGTGCCGGCAACGCTACGGGCGTTGCGCTGATACAAAATCAGGTGCTGTTTGGCATGCCGAATGGGGGCACCAATCTGGCGCGTTTGCAGCAAAGCGATGTGTTGGCGCTCAGCACCACGGACAACAGCAACTTTAATCAGGCGATGCTGGTGAACTCACCTTACGAAGCCAGCGGCAACACGCTTGGCGTCAAAGAGCCGGATACGCTGGAAAAAGCCCGCGCCTGGCTAATGGGTGACTGGTATCGCCAGCAGCTGGATGCCGATCGTTACTTCTCATCGAACGAAGCGTGGCGTGGCTTTCTGAGCTATCGCTCGCCATGGAACCCGGATCGCCTGGTGGTGATGACCATTGCCACCAGCGATGAGCAGCTGTTGCGTCTGCATAGCGACTTAAGTTCAGCACGCATCAACGCCGGGATTCGGGGGGATACGGCCATCATTACTGATGAAAACGGTATCCGCAGTTTCCGCGTTGGCTCACAGTTCCCGAGCGGTGAAATGCCCTGGTACATGATGGTGATGTGGTATGCCAACCAGCATTCCGTTTTGATGGCGCTGGCGGCGTTGTTGCTCTCAGCACTGACAGGAAGCGCAGCGTGGATGATATTGCAGCGCCACGCGCAGCGCCGCCTCAATGTAAAAAACGATCGCGATTCCGGCAAGAAGTAAGGAATAAAAATGAAAAAGAATCTGTTGAATGCCGGCATCCGTCACGCACTATTGCTGGGCAGCGCACTGTCGCTCTCTCAGTCGCTGTTCGCGGCTGAGATGATAAACCCTGCGTTACAGGCGCTGTTTGATCAGGCCACTTACTGGCATCAGAAAGCTCATGACGATCTGGCAAAAGCATCGCTGCAAAAGGTGTTGATGGTTGAACCCAACAATACCCAGGCGCTGTATCTGCTGGCGCTTTATTCACAGCAAAGCGGGGACAGTGTCAGCGCTGCGCAATATCGCGCACGGCTCAGCCATGTTTCGCCGGATGATGCGCACTTAAGCGAGCTGGATACCGCCCGCCAACTGCAAACCATTCCACAGGCGCAGCTCGCGTTGGCACGCCAGCAGGCACGCAGCGGTAATATCGCGGCGGCGCTGCAGACGTGGCGCAGCACCTTCAATGGCAACGCGCCGCCAGCCAGCGTCGCCGCAGAATATTATCTGACCATGGCGGGTGACCGCACGCTGTTGCCGCAGGCAGCAGAGGCGCTGCGGCAGTTCTCGGCTGAACATCCACAAGATACTGCGGCGAAGCAGGCGTTGGGTAAAGCGCTGACGTATCAGGAATCGACGCGTCGCGAAGGGATTGATGTGCTGAGTTCGCTGGCGGATGGCAACAAAGATGCCGACCGCTCGCTGCGTCAGGCGCTGTTATGGCTCGCTCCACAAGCTTCCGATGCTGCGATCTATCAAACCTGGCAACAACGTCACCCACAGGACACGGCGGTAATGAATTATTACCACAGTCATGTCGGGGGCGCTGAGAAAGGCGCAGGTTTTACCGATCTGAATAGCGGCGACGTAAGCGGCGCGCAAAGTAATTTTGAAAAAGTGCTGAGTGCTAACCCCCAGGATGCCGATGCGCTGGCAGGGATGGGTTATGTTTCCCAGCGCGCGGGACGTTATCAGGAAGCCGCCGATTATCTGCAACGCGCTGCACAGTTAGGTGGCGATCAAGGGCCGGAACGCCAGAAACAGGCCAATGATGCACATTTCTATGCGCAACTGGCTAACGCGCAGCAG
The DNA here is from genome assembly GCF_014946725.1 of Mixta mediterraneensis. Lineage (GTDB taxonomy): Bacteria > Pseudomonadota > Gammaproteobacteria > Enterobacterales > Enterobacteriaceae > Pantoea > Pantoea mediterraneensis. The sequence goes on along the minus strand of NZ_JACFXY010000024.1, from coordinate 11,650 downwards.
GCGCTAAAAAGTGGCGATAATGCGCAGGCTCTGGCCTTGAGCGAACCGCTGAGCCAGGCCGAAGGCGAGAAAGGTATTGCTGCTAAATTATTTCGTGCCGATGTACAGCGTCACAGTAATCAGCTGCAGCAGGCAGAACAAACTTATCGATCTGTTTTACAAATCGATGCAGACAATCGCAGCGCAAAAGAGGGGTTGTTTTACGTGCTGCGTCAACAAAACCGCAGCGCTGAAGCCAGTTCGTTACTGGCGTCCTTGCCGGACAGCGTGCAGCAAAGCACCGCGCCGCGTGGCAGCAGCACCGATCCCATCCGTCAGCAGGCCAAACGCCAGCTGGCAGCGGGCAATGCCAGCGCCGCGCTTGCTACGCTGCAACAGGGCATACAACGGTATCCAAACGACGGCTGGTTGCGTCTCGACCTGGCTCGTCTGTATCGTCAGCAGGGCAGCAATTTACAGGCGGCCAGCGTGATGCAACCGGTTATGCGCAGCGGCGCCAGTAGTAACGAATTGTATGCCGGCGCGCTGTATGCCAGCGAAAACGGCGGCCGGCAGCAGGCCAGCGTGTTGCTGACGCGTATTCCGTCCGCTGATCAGATGCGTGATATGCGACAACTGGCGCAGCGCGTGAATTTCAATCTGCAAATGCATATTGCCGATCAGTACCTGGCGCAGGGCTCCATTGCCGCCGCAGCCAACACGCTGAAAGCGCTGGCTACAAACCCGCCAGCCAATCCGATCGATGCGGGTAATCTGGCGCAGAAACTGATGAAGGCTGGCGATTTAACAACGGCGGTCGCAGTGGTGCATGGAAATATGCAGCGCGGTGTGCAGGGCAATGCGGGTGAATATGCTGCGCAGATGGCGGTGCTGAATCAGGCTGGCCTGGGTGGCGAAGCACAAAACTTTCTCAGCAGCCCGGAATTACAGGCGCGCAGCACGGCCGCCCAACTGGCCGATATTCGAAATGGGTACCTTATTAATGAAGCAGATCGTCTGCGTCAGCAGAAGCAGTATGCGGCAGCCTATGACAAGCTGATCGGCGCACTGCAACACGATCCACAAAATCGCGATCTTATGTTCGCCATGGCGCGTCTGTATCAGGACGGCAAGATGAATAAGGATGCGGCCGTCATCTATGACTATCTGATGACGCAGGACACGTCAACGCAAGAGGCGCGGGTTGGTGCGATCAACGTTGCGTTGGCACAGCACAATATACAGCGGGCTAACGACCTGACGCGCGGTCTGACGCGTACGCAGGCGCCCGACCATCTGCTGCTAATGGCGCGTGTGGCGGAAGCCAACGGCGACCATTCTCAGGCGATGGTTTATCTGCGCAACGCACGTGGGCAGTTAATTGGGCTGCAAGGCGCACAAGGCGAAGGTCTGCCAACCATGGGCGGCCAGGCGCTGGCCGACAATCCGTTTATCAACCGCAGTACATCCCCGGTGGGCGGGTATGGCACGGTGTTGCCGTGGCAGGCAACGCCTGCGTCAACCAGCAGTGCCGTTGGCGTCACGCTGGCAGGCGGCCCCGGCGTACCTTCGCAGCAGGTACAGATGCTGCATCAGATCGACAGCATGATGGACACGTTGCAGGAAAAAACCGGAACCTGGGTACAGGGCGCGATGCAGATACGTGAACGTGATGGTGAGTCGGGTCTGAGCAAAATCACCGAAGCAAAAGCACCGCTGACTTTCTCCACCGTGCCGTTTGGCGAATCACGCTTCGACTTCACCATGACGCCGGTCTCTCTCACTGCAGGCAGCGCGTCGGGTGATGCGTGGCGTCGCTTCGGTGCGAATCCACTGATTCAGGGCGCCGTGGTCGCTCTGGGTGGCGCCACCGTGAACGATGTACCGAGCGCTTCCACTGACTCGCAAAAAGCGACAGGTGTTGAACTGAATTTGGCGTTAAAAGGCAGTAACTACAAAATTGATTTGGGTAGCACCCCGCTGGGTCAGGATCTCAGCACGCTGGTAGGCGGCGTTCAATGGTCGCCAAAGCTGACTGACTTCCTGACGTTGATTTTGACCGGCGAACGCCGCGCGATGACCGACAGCCTGTTGTCTTATGTCGGCGTAACGGATAAGGCGTCTGGGACAAAATGGGGGCGCGTCACTAAAAACGGCGGCAATGCCTTGCTGAGTTACGATAATGGCGATGCAGGCTTCTACGCCGGTGGCGGGGCTTATAGTTATCTTGGTGAAAACGTTGCCAGCAATAACAGCATCCAGGCCACAGCGGGCGCCTATGTTCGGCCTTTCCATTATGACGATCGCGAACTCAAAGTGGGCATGAGCTTATCCTGGATGGACTTCTCGAAAAACCTCAGTTATTTCACGTACGGTCAGGGTGGTTATTTTAGTCCACAGAACTATGCATCAGTGTCGTTCCCGGTTGATTTTTCACGTAAGTTCGATGATTTAAATGTCAGCGTTGGCGGCTCAGTCGGCTATCAAACCTACAGTCAGGATAAAAGTGCTTACTTCCCGAATGATCCCGAGGCGCAGGCCGTCATGAATCAATTGGCTTCATTGGGTTACGCCAAAGCGTCCTACTATTCAGGTAACAGCAAAAACGGTATCGGCTATAACCTGCATGCCGGTGCCGATTATAAAGTTAATAAAGACGTGACGATTGGCGGCCAGCTTGGCTATGACACCTTTGGTGATTACAACGAAAGCACGGCGCAGTTGTACTTCCGTTACATGTTCGGAGAAAAGTAATGAGTGAGCATTTTGGCGGGGTTTCACACCCGCATCAGCCCGGCTGGTTTGATCTGGTTAGCGTATTGCTGGAAGGTATGGTGGCGAATGCCGGTCAGGAAGAGGCGGAAGCCTTTTTGCAGAACCGGGGCGAAGCGCTGGCGGCGCGCTATCCTTTGCCAGAAGCGCATAGCGTGCAAGATTTGGAGCGTGAAATTAACTTACAGCTGGCGCGCTTCAACTGGGGCTTTGTGCAGCTACAACCGCAAAATAATGCGCTACTGTTACAGCATCATGCGTTGCCAGCGGGTGACAACGTGCAGGGGGCGGCTGACTGGCAATCTGCCTTTGGTGCGGTGCTGGCGGGATTATATTCGGGCTGGTTACAGGGTCAGGGCGGCAGCGCGACAGTCCCGGTCACACTTGAACGGAATGACGGCAGCACGTTGCATTATCGCTATTAACAGGATGCTGGGATGAGAGCTAAGGGCTGGTGGCGTTGGGTATTGTGTTTCATGGTGATGGCCGTTAGTACACAAGCCGCCGCAAATGGCTGGGAAACGTTTAAAAGCCGTTTTATGACGTCAGACGGGCGCATCACCGATACCGCCAATAATAATGTCAGCCATACCGAAGGTCAGGGCTACGGCATGTTGCTGGCGGTTGCGAATGACGATCGCGCCACCTTTGACCGGCTGTGGCAATGGACGCGTACTCACTTGCGCAATCCGCAAAACGATCTGTTTTACTGGCGCTACACGCCGGGCGCAGACGATCCGGTGGCGGATAAAAACAATGCCTCGGACGGTGACGTGCTCCTTGCCTGGGCATTGCAGCGTGGTGCGCAAAAGTGGCAGAGAGAAGATTATCAGCAGGCCTCAGAACGCATACAGCGCGCAATCGTGAAGCTTAATGTGATCACTTTTGCTGATCATACGGTCATGCTACCGGGCGCGCAGGGCTTTAATAAAAACAGTTATATCGTGCTGAACCCATCCTACTTTTTATTTGCCGCCTGGCAAGCGTTCGCCCAACGCAGCCACCTTCAGGTCTGGACCAGACTGATTAACGACGGCACGGATTTGCTGAGCAAGATGCATTTCGGCCAAACCGGCTTGCCGCTGGATTGGGTCGCGCTGAATGCCGATGGTTCGGTAGCGCCCGCGCTGGGTTATTCGAACCGTTTTAGTTATGACGCGATCCGCATCCCCCTGAATATCTGGTGGTACGATCCGCACAGTCAGGCACTGGCACCCTTTCAGCGGGTCTGGCAAGGTTACGATCGGCGGCAAACGCCCGCTTGGTTTGATGTGCTGGCGAATACACCCGCGCCTTACAATCTGGGTGGCGGCTTACTGGCGATTCGTGATTTGATGATGAGTGAAACCGGGTACCTGAGCGATAACCTCTCGTCGGATCAAAATTACTTCTCGGCCAGCCTGCAATTGCTGACATGGTTAGCCAGTCAGGAGAAACGGTAGCGTTTATTACTGCACAAAGTGAGCCGCTAGCGTCAGGTGAAAAAGCACGACTGCGACTGACGCTGGCGGACATTATCGACGCGACGTTAAATGGCCAGCCTGGGAATACGGCGCGGGGAAGGGATCGGGACAGCCCCCGTCGCCCGTGCCGTAGACGGATTTTAAATAAAGTGCGTTGTTCTGATTCTGCTTCGTCATGCTGCATCTCCCTCAAAAAAAACCTTGCGCTGGGATATACTTGCTGCGCATTTTCCTGTCTGATAACTGAGCTTTTTTTATAGCCGGGAGAGAATTTTTGCGGGTAAGTCGGTCGCTTACGATAAAGCAGATGGCGACAGTGTCGCTGGTTGCGGTCATCACCATCAGTATCTTTATCGTTATCCAACTGTTTCATTTTGTGCAGCAGCGCAGGATTGACTACGCCCAGCAAATGGAAAATATCGCGCATACCGTGCGTCAGCCTCTGTCTGAAGCGGTACTGAAAGCCGATATTCCGCAAGCCGAACGCATTCTGCACTCTCTCCGACCGGCGGGAATCCTGTCGCGCGCTGACGTGATGCTGCCAAACGCATTTCAGGTACTGCATGCCGACTTTGTGCCAGAAAAACCGGTGCCACGCTTAGTGGCGCGGCTGTTTGAGCTGCCGGTACAAATCACGCTGCCCCTTTATTCCGTCGAAAACACCGGCTCGCCGAAGCCCCTGGCATATTTGCTGTTACAGGCTGACTCATCGCGCGTATATCAGTTTATCCTCAGTACGTTTTCGACGATGATCACCACTTATTTGCTCCTGGCGCTGATCCTTTCGGTGGCCGTTAGCTGGTGCATCAACCGTTTGATCATCCATCCGCTACGCGACATTTCCCGTGAATTGCAGGAGTTGCCGCCGCAGTCGATCCTGGCGCATAAGCTGACGCTACCGCAGGGGCATCATGATGATGAAATCGGCATGTTGATCCGCAGTTATAACCGCAATCAGCAGGTACTTGAGTCGGTACATGATGAAATGAGTCGTTTGACGACGCACTTTGATGTTACTGATTTACCAAACCGCGCGCTGTTCCTTGCCTTGCTCGACCAGCACACACGTAATCGCGCTAAGCCGTTTGGCTTGATGGTGCTCCGCATTGAAACGTTGCAGGAAGCCAACGGTGTACTGAGTGATGAGCAGCGCGATACCTTGATGTTGACGCTGGTAGAAAAGATTCGCAGCACGATTGACGACCACACATTGCTGGCGCAAACCAGTACCAGCGACTTTGCATTGCTGATGAAGCGGGCTAATAACCCGTTTCGCACCATGCGTTTAGCCCGCAATCTGATGATTCGCCTTAATCAGCCGGTAAACCTGCAGCAATTGCAGCTACGGCCCAACGCCAGTATTGGTCTGGCATTACGTGATGACGAGCCGCTCAGCGCCAATGAGCTGCTGGATCGCGCCACCTCGGCGATGATGTCGGCGCGACATCAAGGCAAAAACCAGATACTGTTTTTCGACGCTGCGTTAACCGAGCGTGCACAGAAGCGTTTAACCCAGGAGCACGATATTTTACAGGGTCTGCACGACGAGCAGTTTGCGCTCTATTTCCAGCCGCAAATTGACATGCAAACGGGTGAATTAGCTGGCGCGGAAGCGCTGCTACGTATGCGTCAGCCGGACGGTAGCTATGGCTTGTCGGAAGAATTTATCGCCAATGCCGAAGAGCTTGGCGTCATCTCTGCTATTGGTCGCTGGGTGTTTGAAGAAGCCTGCCGTATCCTGGCGGCCTGGCAGAAACATGGGGTGATGATTCCCCTCAGCGTAAATATTTCAGCGGTGCAGTTGCGCGACGCCAGCATGGTGACACATCTGCAATCATTACTGGAACGTCATCGTATTGCACCTGGCACTTTTGTGCTGGAGATAACCGAAACCGCACAGATTGGTGATGCGGAACAGGCTATGTCGCTGTTGCGTATGCTGCAGAAAACCGGTGTGGCAGTCGCACTGGATGATTTCGGCATGGGCTATTCCAACCTGAATTACCTGCATCAGTTTAAAGCCTTGCCGGTGAATAAACTGAAAATGGATCGCAGCTTTGTGTCGGCGCTGCCTGTTGACGACACCATGGTGCGCATTGTGGCGGCTATCGCCGATATTATCGATCTTGATGTTATTGCCGAAGGTGTTGAAACCTGTGAACAGCGTGACTGGCTGCTGGCGCGCGGAATTCGCATCGGGCAGGGCTATCTCTACTCGGAAGCCGTTTCTCTGACACGGTTCAATCAGCAATGGATGAGAAAGCTGGCACGACCAGAATAATCACCTGCTTTATTGATTTTGCAAGAATTTTAGTTACAAAAGTCAAAGCTGAAGCGTTTCAGTTCAGAATTATGTCTGTATCATTTCCCTGGGCTTTGTAAGCCTGTATTAATCCCGTAAACAGAATGTTATTTTTCGACTACCGGTGATGTCTGGATATACCAGTCTGCCGGTCATGATAACGAATCCGACAATATCGTCATTTCTGTCGCTAGTGGACACCTGTTTATGAAAACCTCGCTGTTTAAAAGCCTTTACTTCCAGGTGCTGGTTGCCATCGGCATCGGCGTTTTGATGGGCCATTTTTATCCGGAGTTAGGGACTCAGATGAAGCCGTTAGGTGATGGCTTCGTAAAACTGATCAAGATGATCATCGCTCCCGTTATTTTTTGTACGGTGGTGACCGGTATAGCTGGCATGGAAAGTATGAAAGCCGTTGGCCGCACGGGCGCGGTTGCGCTGCTTTATTTTGAAATAGTCAGTACTATTGCGCTGATTATTGGGTTAGTCGTGGTTAACGTCATTCAGCCTGGCGCGGGAATGAACGTTGATCCGGCAACGCTTGATGCCAAAGCGGTGGCAATGTATGCACACCAGGCCGAGCAGCAGGGCGTGGTTGCTTTTTTGCTGGACGTGATCCCCAACAGCGTGATCGGGGCATTTGCCAGCGGCAACATTCTGCAAGTGCTGATGTTCGCCGTCCTGTTTGGCTTTGCGCTGCATCGTTTGGGTAATACGGGCACGCTGATTTTCAACGTTATTGAAAGCTTCTCGAAGGTAATTTTCGGCATTATCAATATGATCATGCGCCTTGCGCCAATCGGTGCTTTTGGCGCCATGGCCTTTACCATCGGCAAATATGGCGTGGGTTCACTGGTGCAACTCGGCCAGCTGATCGTTTGCTTCTATATTACCTGTGTTCTGTTTGTGACGGTGGTGTTAGGTCTGATTGCGCGCGTAGTCGGCTTCAATATCTTCAAGTTCATCGCTTATATCAAAGAAGAGTTGCTGATTGTGCTGGGCACTTCCTCTTCCGAATCGGCGCTGCCGCGCATGCTGGATAAGATGGAGCGCCTGGGCTGTAAGAAATCGGTGGTAGGGCTGGTTATTCCAACGGGATATTCGTTTAATCTTGATGGTACCTCGATTTACCTGACGATGGCCGCCGTTTTTATTGCCCAGGCGACCAATGCACATATGGATATTTTCCATCAAATTACTTTGTTGATCGTACTGCTGCTTTCTTCTAAAGGCGCAGCGGGCGTGACTGGCAGCGGCTTTATCGTATTGGCAGCAACGCTTTCAGCGGTAGGGCATTTGCCGGTGGCGGGCCTGGCGTTGATTCTCGGTATCGACCGTTTTATGTCAGAAGCGCGTGCGTTGACCAATCTGGTCGGCAACGGCGTGGCGACAATAGTCGTTGCAAAGTGGGTCGATCAGCTGGATGAAGTGCAGTTAAAAGAAACTCTGTCAGGCGAAAATAAGGTGAAAAAAGCGTCTGAACCCACCGTTTAATCATTGATCTTCTCTTAAATCCCCACAAATGCCCGCTGTCACTTGCCCTGACAGCGGGCATTTGGATAATGAACCTCAAAATGTTTTTCACTTCGTTGCGCGACATCCTGACCTTCCTGTGGTCAAAGCCTTTGTTGAGGAATAACAGCGCGGTCCGGCATTCTGCCGGTTCGCTAATAACAGCGGCAAATCGTGCCAGCGATAATGATTTTTTGCATTGTTTGAGTAGGGGTTTACATGCAGGGCACCAGAATTCGGCTTTTGATGGGTGGATTAATGCTGGCTGCAACCAGCTATGGTGTACAGGCAGAAACGCTGCAACCGGATCCGGCCTGGCAGCAGGGCAAACTGGATAACGGATTTAACTGGCAGCTTCTGACAACGCCGCAACGTCCGAGCGATCGTATCGAACTGCGGATGGTGGTTAATACCGGCTCGCTGGTGGAAGGAACGCAACAGGCAGGCTTCAGTCATCTGCTGCCGCGCCTTGCCATGGTGCATAACGCCGCGCTCGATACCAGTCAACAACGTGCTTTATGGCAACAGGCGATGGATCCACAGCATCCGCTGCCGCCGGTTATCGCGTCCTATGATTTCACTCAATACAACCTTAGCCTGCCCAATAACCGCCCGGAGCTGCTGAAAGAAGCGCTGAACTGGCTGGCGGCTACCGCAGGCAATATGTCAATTACCGAACAGGTAGTGAATACCGCGCTCTCTGCTTCCGATCCCGTCGCAACCTGGCCGGCAAATACCCAGGATGTGTGGTGGCGCTATCGCCTGAAAGGCTCGGCGCTGTTAGCGCATGATCCCGCTGAGCAGCCACGCGCGCCGGTGGATTTAACGCAATTAAAAGAATTTTACCAGCAATGGTATACGCCGGATGCGATGACGTTGTATGTGGTCGGTAACGTTGACAGCCGCAGTTTGTCGGAACAAATCAATAAAGCCTTCTCACCGCTGAAAGGTAAACGTGACGCGCCTGCGCCGTTGCCGACGCTTTCACCGCTGCCGAATGAACCGGTAAATCTGGTAAATGGCAATATGAGCCAGGATCGCTTGTCGCTGGTATGGGACACGCCCTGGCAACCGATTCGTGATTCACATAATCTGCAACGGTACTGGCAGGGAGATTTAGCGCGTGAAGCGCTGTTCTGGCATGTGCAGCGCGCATTAAGCGACAGTAAAGCGCAGGGTGTACAGGTTGGGTTTGATTGTCGCGTGCTCTATCAACGCGCCCAATGCTCAATCAATATGGATGCGCGTAACGATTCGCTGGAACAGAATATGAACCTGGTGGCACGCGAACTGGCGAAAGTGCGGGATAACGGCTTGCCGCAGGAAGAGTTTGATGCGCTGATGGCGCAAAAGTTGCTGGAGCTGAACAAGCTGTTTACCACCTATGCCCGCACGGATACCGATGTTCTGATGAGTCAGCGTCTGCGTTCCCAGCAAAATTCAGTGGTGGACATCGCCCCTGAGCAGTATCAGAAATTGCGTCAGGCGTTTCTGGCTGGTTTAACGCGCGATCAGCTGAATCAGGAACTGCGTCAGCAACTCAGTCAGGAACTGATGATGATGTTGCTCCAGCCGGAAGGCGAAGCAGAAACTAATGTGAAAATGCTACAAAGCAACTGGGATAAAGTAATGGCACCGTCAGCGGTTCCGGCCACGGGCGGTGATGCTGCTCAGCCGGACAGTGATACAGCACCACCGGCTTCTTAATTTCTCAGGTTTTTGCCCTGAGCCATTCGGTCACCAACATGGGCCAACTGGCGAGGGGCAAATCTGCCAGGCCCCGAATACCAAAGCCGTGTCCGCCCTTCTGATAAAAATGCACTTCCGCTGGCACATTGTGTGCCCGTAATGCGCTAAAAAAGACCATGCTGTTATTCACGGATACCGATTCATCATCGGCGGCGTGGATCAATAATGTCGGCGGCACCTGAGCATGTACGCGTGTTTCCATTGAATAAGCATCGATCGTTTTCTGATCCGGCCAGGCGCCTAACAGACGGGTGCGTGAACCCTCATGTACCAGTCCTTCACGCATACTGATCACCGGATAAATCAGCACCATCGCATCCGGACGTGGAGCGTAATTTTCAGCGCTATCCTGCGTTGGATAGAGTTTTTCCGCGAAACGCGTACCCAGGCTGGCAGCAACATGGCCGCCTGCGGAGAACCCCATCATGACAATATATTTACCATTCAGGCCACGCTGCGCGCGCTCGCGTAGTACTCGCACCGCACGTTGCGCATCGGCCAGCGGCGCATCCGGGCTTTAATGATGGCCATCGTATGGCAGGCGATAAGTCATTACCGCCAGCGTGTAACCCATTGAGGTGAAAAATGTGGCGAGCGCGCTGCCTTCACGATCGATCATCACGCGATGGTAACCGCCGCCAGGCGCGACCAGCAAGGTGATGCCATTAGATTCAACCGGATGCCAAATCGCCATCTCCGGGCAGCGTATGCCCGTGGCGGCTCGATCGTATGGCTCGTACTGTTTTGCCATATCAACAATTTTCGGTTGAGCGTGCGAATCGCTGGCACCTGGGGCGTCTCCGTGCGGCCAGATATTGATGATTTCTGTATTCATAACGTGTCCTGATACGAGAGCTGTTTTAATTGTTTTGTTCGCGGCCGGGTAAACAGCCTCCTGCTGTTATTGGTTGAAAGATGGCCTTTTTTAACCCTGTCGTCCATCTGAAAACGGCAAGAATAAGCAGATTCAGACTGTGCCTGGGGAAGGGGATTTACTATAATATTTTGATTTGAATAGGATTTTATAAGGGAAGGGCAATGATAATTTATAACGTTTATAGAATGATTATTGGAACCAACGATATTTTCCTCAATAATTAATACGGGCATTGTTATCTCTCATCAACAAAAAGTTATCAGGTTCATTCATGACTTTCTTGTCAGGATGTTTTGATAAAAATAGAGGAAAAAGGCAGCCAAAGGCTGCCTAAAAACCACGAGGGCCGCATTCCTTTTCCGCTATACGAGAAAATTCACGGAAGCAGAGATGAAAAAGCCATAAATGCCGGAGAGTATATAAACGGCATCGAAACGCTCTATGTTTTTTCATTACGGCAAAACAACATAAGCTGGTGTTGAAATATCACTCTATTATTATAATAACAATATAACGTTAATTATTATTGTACGAGCGCGAGAATTATCTTAATCCATATTGATGGTAAAAGCTTTTTTTAATTACTATCAATAGTCACACGCTCACTGCTGGACAGGGCAGGTAAGTAACCCTGTTCAGCGTATCTTACAACTGAGTCACAGAATATTCACGTCAGTAAATCCTTTACCTTCATGATCAATATTCCAGATTGCTCTCTCGTTGTGAGACAGGCACAGATATAAAAGAAATAAGCTATAGAGTAAAGGCAAATAAAGCATTAATACGATTCGGATCAAAAAATAGCTTCACAGGCGGCTTCTTTATTAGTGGATTATTTAATTGTTTTTGCTAATAAGAGGTGAGTAAATAAAATTGAATATTAATTGATGTATTAAAAATATTAAGAACCTATCCCAAAAGGATTTTATTCCAGACAATGATGCTGCAAGCAAAATGCAGCATCGCCTCGTAGTTTTCGACTTTCTTCTCCCATCG
>NZ_JACFXY010000023.1 GCF_014946725.1 Mixta mediterraneensis | reverse complement strand
ACGCTCGAATGATTCAAAGGGGGTGGGTCAGTTTTACTTTGGCAGGGTGGGTCAGAATTCGATCGGTATTGACACGTCTACGCGACACGTTATTCTCCGAACCTGTTTTACAGCAAATTGCACAACAAAAGGGCATAAGCGTGGCGCAATTGCTGCTGGCCTGGGTAATTCGCAAAGAAGGTGTGCTTGCTATTCCTAAAGCCAGTTCGGTGACGCATGTTCAGGAAAATGCGGCGGCGCTGAAAGTGCAGTTGAGTGACGAAGAACTAAATCTTATCAATCAGATTTTTCCGCCGCCGCAGCATAAATTACCGCTGGACGTGGTTTAAGTCGCGAAGAAAATCGTTAAGCTTTTCTACGTAAGCGGAAAGTTGTTCCCAGCCGCGCAGGATTTTCACCTGCGCTGCGCATCGGCTTATTAATACGCGCTGTCTCGACGCACACCATCGTTTTATATCCTTCGTTAGCCATATCGGCCATGCTGCATGAAAGCTCAACGCCCGGATTCCATGTGACAACGTCACTTTGATGGTGATGATAAACTTCTATCTGGCGTTGACCGGCTTTATCGTGGATCACCGCGCAATCTTCGGCCTGAGTAAAAATACGATCGATACGGCCAGGATAGCGCTGTTTTCCGTCACTAATGCCTTGCGCATTGTTATTCACCTTATCGATGTAAGCCTTACCAAGGCCGCTAACTTCTACGTCAGCAATATCAGCCACCGCGAAATAGCTATGCAACGCTGCGGTCGCTTCAAACTCACCGTGCGCCTCCAGCTCAATTTCACAATGCTGACCCAGACGGAAACGTGCAAACAGGGTAAAATCATGTGGCCAAAGCTTTTTGGTTTGCGCATTGCTTTCCAGCACAAAGGTGAGGATTACGCCATCCTCATTTTCATCATGCGCTGACAGCACCCACGCTTGATTACGCGCAAACCCGTGCGCAGGTTCACCGGCAGGTCCGAACCAGGGCCAGCAAATGGGTACACCGCCCCGAATCGCTTTTCCTGTCGAGAAGGGCGTTTTATCACTCAGCCAAATAACGGGCTTCTCGCCGCTGGGCTGCCAGGCAACCAGATGTGCGCCCTGCAGCGTGATAGCAGCACGAACTTTTGGATGGTTGACCACAATCATGGGTAACTCACCGGTCTGTCGTTGTGACAGATAAGGCGTGATTTGGGTAATAACGGGTTGAGAAAACAGTTTGTCTTGCATGTTCGCATCCTTCCTGTCCGGACCATAAAAAAGGGCGACCGAAGTCGCCCTTATTCTCAATGTTGTCTGGCTGCCTTATTTAGCAGAAACCAGTGCAATCAGGTCAAGTACTTTGTTTGAGTAGCCAGTTTCGTTGTCATACCAGGAAACCAGTTTCACAAAGTTGTCGTTCAGCGCGATACCCGCTTTAGCATCGAATACTGAAGTCAGGACTTCGCCATTGAAGTCGGTAGAAACTACATCGTCTTCAACGTAGCCCAGCACGTCTTTCATTTCGCCTTCTGAAGCCGCTTTGATCGCCGCGCAGATCTCTTTATAAGAGGCAGGCTTAGCCAGACGAACGGTCAAGTCAACCACGGAAACGTTCGGGGTTGGCACACGGAACGCCATACCTGTCAGTTTACCATTCAGTTCTGGCAGAACTTTACCAACGGCTTTTGCTGCGCCAGTAGATGAAGGAATGATGTTCTGAGAAGCGCCACGGCCACCGCGCCAGTCTTTATGTGACGGGCCATCAACGGTTTTCTGTGTTGCGGTTGTTGCATGAACTGTAGTCATCAGGCCTTCAACGATACCGAACTGATCGTTGATAACTTTAGCCAACGGCGCCAGGCAGTTAGTGGTACAGGATGCGTTAGAAACAATATCCTGTCCTTCGTATTTGTCGAAGTTAGCGCCACGTACGAACATCGGGGTATCATCTTTAGATGGACCAGTCAGAACGACTTTCTTCGCGCCAGCGGTGATATGTTTACGTGCAGTTTCGTCGGTCAGGAAGATGCCGGTTGCTTCAGCAACAACGTCAACGCCTACTTCGTCCCACTTCAGGTTAGCCGGATCTTTCTCAGCGGTAACACGAATTTTCTTACCGTTAACAACCAGTGCGCCGTCTTTAACTTCAACAGTACCGTCGAAGCGACCGTGCGTTGAATCGTATTTCAGCATGTACGCCATGTAATCAGCGTCGAGCAGGTCGTTGATAGCAACGATTTCAATGTCTGAACGCTGTTGAGCAGCACGGAAAACGATGCGACCGATGCGGCCAAAACCGTTGATACCTACTTTGATAGTCATATATTCCACCAGCTAGTTGTTAGTGAATAAAAGGTTGGCTGTAAAATTACAAAAACCTTACCAGGCGTCAAGCGGAATCGTGTCAATTGTTGCGACAGGTCAATCCGTTTGACAGGAATAATTTGTTGCGCAAACGCTTGCGCAACAATTGCGTTATTGCGCTTCGTTAACACAGTCGCCGAATATAAAGGGATACCCTAAATAAAAGGTGATCGAAGTCACAAATTTGCGTTGTAAAAGTCGCGGCGAAAGGATGAGCACAAAAAAGACCCGGTTAATGTTGTTCATTTGTTAGAATATTAGTCGATTTTCCCAGAATGACATCCTCCGGACTCTCTTAAAATGGCTAAAGAAACCGCACCCGAAGCAAAAATTGCGCAGTTGTCTGAAATACAGCGTTATGTTACGCAGCAGCGCGGTACGGAGCCGCCTTTTAGCGGCGCACTATTGCACAACAAGCAGGAGGGGATTTATCACTGCCTGGTGTGTAATTCACCGTTATTCCTTTCTGAAACCAAATATGATTCAGGTTGCGGCTGGCCGAGCTTCTACCAACCGGTCAGCGACGAGGCAATTCGTTACATTGAGGACAACTCACACGGTATGCATCGCATTGAAATACGTTGCAGCAACTGTGATGCGCATCTGGGGCACGTTTTTCCCGATGGGCCACAACCTACCGGTGAGCGCTACTGTGTTAATTCTGCCTCATTAAATTTTACTGATGAACAAGGCGATCAAACAGAAGGGTAATTGCCATGAAGCAAGAACTTGACGCAATGCTCAATGCGATGACGCCGGAAGTCTATCAGCGCCTGGCAACGGCAGTTGAAACCGGCAAATGGCCGGATGGCGTGGCATTAACACAGGCGCAGCGTGATAACTGTATGCAGTTAGTCATGCTATGGCAGGCGCGTCATAATGATGTCCCGCAGCATATGACTATCGGCAAAGGCGGCGAAATGGTGATGAAATCCAAAAAGCAGCTCAAAGAAGAGCTGGGGATTGAGCCAGACGTTACGCGTATCAACCTGCATTAGTAGAAGGGCTGGCGATAAAGCCAGCCTTTCAAGGATCAGATAAGGACCGCGCCTTGTGCGGCCATCTGTGCAAAAGCGATTTCGCTGTCTTCGGGATTGAGATTCACACCGCGACAGCCTGCTTTAATCACGTCCACCTGATAGCCCAATTCCAGTGCGTCCAGCACGCTGTACTTCACGCAATAATCTGTCGCCAGGCCAAGCATGACTAAATGCGTAATACCGCGTTCACGCAGCCAGCTGTCGAGTTCTGTTTTGCGGCGGTGTCCATTATCAAAAAAGGCGCTATAGCTGTCTACGTCTTCATCCTGGCCCTTATGGAATGTGGCATCGAATAATTCTCTCTCCAGAGCCGGATGGAAGTCTGCACCTTGCGAACCCTGAATGCCATGATCCGGCCACCAAATCTGAGCTAAACCATTCAGCTCACCCAGGGTATAAACCGGCTCGCCTGAGACGGAAGCAAAACTACCATGATTTACCGGGTGCCAGTCCTGTAACGCGACAACATATTCACCGTTTTGATGAAATTCACGTGCATAGCGGTTAGCCACGGCGACAGTTTGATCGCCCTCACGAACCGCCATGGGGCCGCCGGGGCAAAAGTCGTTTTGAATATCAATGATGATAAGTGCCCGCTTCATTACAAATCGCTCCATATCAATCTTCGGTCAGTTCGCCACGCAAGTTTTGTTGCATCCTGGCGCGAATTTGCTCACTTGACAGATTTTGACTAAGTAAAAAATGCAGCTTGGTCAGCGCTGCTTCTACCGTTAAATCGAAACCGCTGATAACGCCTGCATGTTCAAGTGCATTACCGGTAGCATAACCGCCCATATTCACTTTGCCAGAAACACACTGGGTCAAATTAACCACGATAATGCCGCGCTCGCTGGCTTGCTGCAGCTCTGCCAAAAACTCAGCGTTTTGTGGCGCGTTACCGACACCGTAAGAACGTAGTATCAATGCTTTCACTGGCTGACGCAGGAAATTTTTCACCACATCTGCGGAGATGCCTGGATAAATGGTGACTACGCCGATCGGCTGGGGCGTAATGGTATGCACTATCAGTTCGCCGGCGTTTTGCGGTGCAGGCGGGGTGTTCAAACGACGAATATGGATACCTGCTTCCAAAAGAGCCGACAGGTTAGGGGAAGCGAAAGCATTAAATCCATCGGCATGCGCTTTGGTCGTGCGGTTTCCGCGATAAAGCGTATTGTTAAAAAATAACGTCACCTCATTGACAGGATAATTAGCCGCGACGTACAGCGAGTTCAGCAAGTTTTGCTGACCATCGGAACGTAATTCAGCTAACGGAATCTGGGAACCCGTAACAATGACAGGTTTCGCCAAATTCTCTAACATGAAGGAGAGCGCTGAAGCAGTAAATGCCATGGTATCGGTACCATGCAGAATAACGAAACCGTCATATTGTTCATAATTTTTACGAATATCTTCAGCAATGGATTGCCAGTCTTGCGGCGTCATGTCAGATGAGTCAATCAGCGGCTGATATTCATGAATAGTAAAATCAGGCATTTCAGGGCGGTGGAATTCAGGCATGTTAGCAAGCTGCTGTTGCAGATGACCAGAAACCGGAATATAGCCCTGTGCAGAACGCTGCATACCAATGGTGCCGCCTGTGTAGGCTACATAGATATTTTTCTTTTGCATTATCGAACTCAGACCTGCCGTAAAACGCGAAGTATAAGGGGAATAATGGGGAAAAGCAGCCCAGCCAGTGGCTGGGCTGAGAGGCTTATCGCACAACGCCACAGTTTAGGCAGAAAGCATAACGATTTTGCGGATCGTTAAGGCGATCAAACAAACCGGGTTGATTCTTCATGGCGCTCATCACATCGAGCATCGGTGCTGGTAGCCAGGCTTTCAGCGTGGCTGGCAGTACGGCCTGCACTGAAGCGTTCATCTGATTCAACAGCATGTCGAAGAACGTAGGATCATCCTGATACCAGTTGAGTTGCGGGTTAGAGACTTTCGCCAGCTCGCCCGCTTTCTTCACGGCATCATCAAAATCACCTAACGCATCCACCAGGCCATTGTTTTTGGCGTCGCTCCCCGTCCAGACGTGACCTTGCGCGATAGCATCGATTTGCTGCGGGGTTTTATGTCGCGACTGTGCCACTAAGCCGACAAAGTTGTGATAGCCATTTTCGATGGTCAGTTGCATTAGCTGCTGCACTTCTGTAGGCAGCGATTTAGTACTGGCAACATTGGCTAAGGGTGAGGTTGCCACACCATCGGTATGCACGCCAATGGTGTCCAGGCTGTTTTCCAGCGTATTAATGACGCCGAAAATACCAATGGAACCGGTAAGCGTGCTGGGATTTGCTACGATGTAATCCGCTGGTGTTGAAATCCAGTAACCGCCAGAAGCCGCCATACCGCCCATGGAAACGACCACCGGTTTACCTGCAGCATGTGCTGCGGCTAACTCTTCGCGAATCGCTTCCGACGCCGTAACGCTACCACCGGGGCTGTTTACACGCAGAACGATAGCTTTAATTTTTGGATCGAGGCGCGCATCGCGAATTTGCGCGGCGGTGGTATCTCCCCCCACGTTGCCTGGCGTTTCTTCACCATCCATGATGGCACCGTTGGCCATCACAACGGCAATATTGCCATCCTGCTGCGTGGTTGATTGCTTCACGGCGTAATCATAAATGCTGACATTGTGATAATCATTGTTCTGTTTATCCAGGCCAAATGTTTTCACCAGTTGCTGATCGGCAACGGCTCGTGAAGCCAGTGTATCAACCAGTTTGTTATCCAGCGCATACTTCGCTGTATCGCCGTTAACGGCTTGCAGGCCGGCAATAATCGCTGCCGCGCCTGGGAACAGCTGCTCTGGCGTAATTTGACGGTTAGCAGAAACGGTATTCAGATAATTTTGCCATAGCTGACCCACCCAGCGACTGTCTGCATCACGTGCGGCGGGCGACATATCATCACGCAGGAAGGGTTCGACGGCTGATTTGTAAGTGCCTACGCGGAACACGTGCGAGGTTATTTTCAGCTTTTCCAGCAACGTTTTGTAATACAAACCGTTAGTTGCGAAACCATGCAGATCTACCGTACCTTGTGGTGACAGGTAGATTTTACTGGCGTAGCTGGCGAGATAATACTGTGCCTGGCTGTAGCTGTCGCCCAGGGCATAAATCGGTTTGCCGCTGTCACGGAATTCACGCAGCGCTTTACCAACGTATTGCAGTGATGGCTGATCGCCACCCGCGAAATTCCGCAGGTCCAGCACCATGCCTTTAATGTTTTTATCACCTTTGGCTTGGCGAATCGCGTCCACCACATCAAATAGCGAGTTTTCCTGCAAACGATCGCTGCTGGCGCCCAGCAATTGACGACCGATCTTACTTAAACGATTACTCACGGAAGGTTTGTCAACCAGCACGCCGCTCAGATCGACTTTTAATGCACCCTGCTGCACAGGGGCAGAACTGTTGCCAGAACCGCTGACTTGTAGCCAGATTCCGACACCTACTACAATCAAAAAAATCAGGAATAAATTAAGGATAAATTCCCTGATAAAATTCAGCACTCGCCATGTCCAGCGGAACAGACCAGCAATTATTCGCCACAATGTGCGCATCAGACTCTCCATATTTACGTAGCCGGAAGTGGCCGCCATGCGGACCAAGCCTCCTTGACGACCTCATCCTAATGAGCGGCGTGCTAAAAGTCAGCAGGAAATCCATGCGGACTGTTACAAAAAATCTGCCTGTGCCAGGATTAAAACAGCATTAACCCCATCAGGAGAAAAACATGGATGCACTTGAATTACTGGTAAATCGGCGTTCGGCCTCGCGTTTGTCTGAACCCGCACCCACTGGAGATGCGTTAGAAAATATCCTTCGTGCCGGCATGCGTGCACCCGATCACGGCACGCTACAGCCGTGGCGCTTCATTATTGTGGAGCAAGAGGGACGTGAGCGCCTGAGCAAACTGTTAGAGAAAGCAGCAAAGGAGAAACAGCTGGACGATAAAGCCATTGATAAAGCCACGCAGTCGCCATTTCGTGCACCGATGATCATTACGGTTGTTGCGCATTGCCAGGAACATCATAAAGTGCCGCGCTGGGAACAAATCGCGTCTGCAAGCTGTGCGGTCATGGCGATGCAGATGGCCGCAGCGGCGCAAGGATTTAATGGCATCTGGCGCAGCGGACCCTGGACTGATAACGAAACTGTGCGCAAGGCGTTTGGTTGTCGCGAGCAAGACGCCATTGTCGGCTTTCTGTATTTAGGGACGCCACAACTCAAATCGAGCACCACCGTTGTTCATCCTGATACCACTCCCTTTGTCAGTTATTTCTGATAAACATCGTTCATGCTTTAAGGCAGGGTGGATATCAGCCCTGCATCATTGAACGGATCCTGCGCGAATGATCCAGAACGCATTCAACTGCGCTTACTCTGAACGCCTCTCCAGGCTAACATAGCGCCTTAATTTGCTGCACAAGGGTGCTGATATGTCAGCCGGATTCGCCTTACGCCACACTGTCAGGGTGTGCGATAGTTGCTTGATTTTATTAATGAACGCTACGCCCTGGCATTTTTGCATGAGCCGTGAATCGCAGATAGCTGCCTGGCCGCACGCTGTTGAGGCTTTCTTCAGTTGTGTCACACATGTTAACGGCCAGCGCCATTCGACATCGGCTGACAGGCTGCCCGTCATTACCGCTGTTCCCTGAAGTTAAGGATTACCCTAGTCAATGCGTTTGTTTATTGCGGAAAAACCCAGTCTTGGTCGCGCTATAGCCGATGTTTTGCCAAAACCTCATCGCCGTGGCGACGGTTTTATCGCCTGTGGCAACGATCAGGTCGTTACCTGGTGCGTAGGGCATTTATTAGAACAGGCGCAACCGGATCACTACCACAGCCGCTACGCACGCTGGTCCTTAGTCGATTTACCCATTATTCCTGAAAAATGGCGGTTACAACCGCGCCCTTCTGTGGCGAAGCAGCTTAAAGTGATTGAAGGATTACTGGTGCAGGCCGATGAAATTGTGCATGCGGGCGACCCGGATCGGGAAGGGCAATTGCTGGTGGATGAAGTGCTTGACTATCTCCAGTTGCCGACGGAAAAGCGTAACAGAGTGCAGCGCTGTTTAATTAACGATCTCAATCCGCAAGCCGTTGATCGAGCGGTTAATCGCCTGCGGGAAAATCGCGAATTTATTCCACTTTGTGTTTCGGCTTTAGCACGCGCACGCGCAGACTGGCTTTACGGTATCAATATGACCCGTGCCTGGACATTGTTGGGGCGGAATGCCGGTTATGATGGCGTGTTGTCAGTAGGCCGCGTGCAAACACCGGTGCTTGGACTGGTGGTGCGTCGTGATGAAGAAATAGAAAATTTTATTCCGAAAGATTACTTCGAAGTGAAGGCCCATATCGTCACGCCGGAAAATGATCGTTTCGTAGCGAACTGGGTGCCCAGCGACGCCTGCGAACCCTGGCAGGATGAAGAGGGTCGTTTACTTAACCGCACGCTGGCTGAACATGTGGTTGGTCGTATTGCAGGAAAAGTCGCGCGAGTCACCGCTTACAATGATAAACGCGAAAGCGAAGTCTCGCCGCTGCCATTTTCGCTATCAAGCCTGCAAATTGAGGCGGCTAAGCGTTTTGGCTTAAGTGCACAAACCGTCCTTGATACCTGCCAGCGTTTGTACGAAACGCATAAACTTATCACCTATCCGCGTTCAGACTGCCGTTATTTACCCGAAGAGCATTTTG
Organism: Mixta mediterraneensis; assembly: GCF_014946725.1. Lineage (GTDB taxonomy): Bacteria > Pseudomonadota > Gammaproteobacteria > Enterobacterales > Enterobacteriaceae > Pantoea > Pantoea mediterraneensis. Next base: position 19,996 of record NZ_JACFXY010000023.1, on the reverse strand, counting down.
CTGGCCGCCACGCGGTATTGAATGCTATTCAGGCACATCAACCGGCTCTCTCGCCGCCTGGTGATTTCAGCGCAGACCGAAAGAATCGCTGCTGGGATGATAAGAAAGTAGATGCGCACCACGCCATTATTCCAACGGCCCGATCCAGCGCTGTTAAGCTGACGGAAAACGAGCAGAACGTATACGGTCTGGTGGCACGTCAGTATCTGATGCAATTTTGCCCGGATGCGGTATTTCGAAAATGCATCATTGAACTGGACATCGCAGGCGGCAAATTTGTGGCTAAAGCCCGTTTTTTGGCAGAGGCTGGCTGGCGCGCCTTGCTGGGCAGTAAAGAGCGTGATGAAGAGAATGATGGCACGCCGCTGCCCGTGGTGGCTCAGAATGATGAATTGCTGTGTGAGCGCGGCGAAGTGTTAGCAAAGCAGACGCAACCGCCGCGGCCGTTTACGGATGCCATGCTCTTGTCAGCGATGACCGGCATTGCACGATTTGTGCAGGATAAAGAATTAAAGAAAGTGCTGCGTGCGACCGATGGTTTAGGTACTGAGGCGACGCGTGCTGGCATTATTGAATTATTATTCCGTCGGGCATTTTTAGTAAAAAAAGGGCGTTATATCAACGCAACCGAAGCCGGTCGTGCGCTGATTCACGCCTTGCCCGACTTAGCCGCGCGTCCCGATATGACAGCGCAGTGGGAATCCACGTTAACACGCATTAGCGAGAAAGCCTGTCGTTATGATGAATTCATGCAACCACTGGTGCAGACATTGACCGGGTTGATTCATCAGGCAAGGCATCAGCCTGCGATACACGCTTTTCGTGGTTTACCGTCTGCCGGCCAAAAACGGCCTGCGCGCAAAGGTAAACGAAAGAGTAAGGAGACAGAATGAACCGTTATTCTCTGTTAGCGTGGTTGGCGATGGCGCTATTTAGCGCTGCGGTACAGGCGAATAGCCAGCCCAACCAGGCAAGCCAGCGCGGGAATGCTGATGTTGTGGTAGATATGCCAGCGGAAACCTGGACGCAAGGACAAAACCGGCAATTAAATTGCATGAAATGCTGCATTTTCGATAATCGCTATTATACCGAAGGTGCGGTGGTAAAAGCTGAAGGTGTCTTGTTGCAGTGTGCTCGGGATGAACAGGCTTATGGCACCAATACGCTGATCTGGAAAAGAGTGAAATAAAAAAGCGTGGCAGTCGCCACGCTTCGATTAAAGGTTAAAGGTTGACCAGATTGGCGCATGGTCTGAGGGTTTTTCCATGGCTCTGATTTGGTAATCGATACCGGTGTCAATGCAACGCGATGCTAACGGCAGGCTGGCTAACACTAAATCGATGCGTAGGCCGCGATTGTCGTCAAACCCCTTAGAGCGATAATCAAACCAGGAGAAACGATCGGCTGTTTCAGGATTCTGCTCGCGCCAGGTATCCACTAAACCCCACTGCAACAGGCGATCCATCCATTCGCGTTCTTCTGGCAGGAAAGAGCATTTACCGGTGCGTAACCAGCGCTTACGGTTCTCTTCACCAATGCCGATGTCTAAATCCGTGCTGCTGATATTCAAATCGCCCATAATTAATACCGGCTTATCTGCTGCCAGACTTTCGCTTAAATAGCTTTGCAGATCGCGATAAAATTTTTCTTTGGCTGGGAATTTTGTGGGGTGGTCACGGCTTTCTCCCTGAGGAAAATAACCATTAATCACGGTAATATCGCCTATCGAACTGGGGAACTCTGCCATGATCAGACGGCGTTGCGCGTCCTCACCGTCGCCGGGAAAACCCCGTCGTACAGCAACAGGTTGTACTTTGGTTAATAATGCCACGCCGTAATGGCCTTTCTGACCATGATAAAACACGTTGTAGCCCAGCTTTGCAACCTCTTCAAGAGGAAACATATCGTCATGGACTTTGGTTTCCTGCAAACCGATCACATCCGGCTGATGTTGTTCGACCAGTGCTTGCAGCTGATGTGGGCGCGCTCTCAATCCGTTGATGTTAAATGAAACAAATTTCATGGTTCAACCATTCTTCAGCAAGTGATGGGCTGGATGGTAGCGATTCTTACCGGAAATGTCATGGTGATGCGCGAGAGATTATCCTGAAGAGAAAAGTGCGACCCGAACCTTCGGTCGAAGCTTCTCATCCTTCTCAGGCAGAGTCGGGGATGTGCTGTTTGGGTAGTTAAATCGCAGAAGCTTTGATGGTGGTGGGAGAAGGATTCGAACCTTCGAAGTCTGTGACGGCAGATTTACAGTCTGCTCCCTTTGGCCGCTCGGGAATCCCACCGGGGATATAATGTAATAACTCAGGCAAAATGGCGATTCAGATGGTGGTGGGAGAAGGATTCGAACCTTCGAAGTCTGTGACGGCAGATTTACAGTCTGCTCCCTTTGGCCACTCGGGAATCCCACCATGGCCTGAATCTTTGTGCCTGAAAGCGGGGCGCATCATACCAAATGCGCATTAGGTGTAAAGCGCCCATAAATAAATAGCGAACCGTTTGCCCACTTTTTATGCTTTACGCTGCATTGCCAGGCAATTCAGCGTGAAAGCGCTTAAAGAATAATCGTGCGATTGCCGTAAACGAAAACACGCTGACCGAGAACCTTATACAAGGCGCGGCTGAGCACGTTTTTTTCTACGTCGCGTCCGGCGCGCATCATTTCATCAGCGGTATAGCTGTGATCGACATTAATCACGTCCTGCATAATGATCGGGCCTTCATCAAGATTATCATTCACATAGTGCGCGGTTGCGCCAATGATCTTTACGCCACGTTCGTAAGCCTGATGATAGGGGCGTGCACCGATAAATGCTGGCAAAAATGAATGATGAATATTAATAATCTGGTTGGGGTAACGTTGAACAAAAGCGGGGGTTAATACGCGCATATACTTAGCCAGCACGACATAATCTGGCTGATAACGATCAATTTCATCAGCCATTCGATTGTCATGCTCTTCGCGCGTTAAGCCTTCATGACTGACCAACGTAAAAGGAATATCAAAACGCTCAACTAAAGAACGCAGCGTTTCGTGATTTCCAATAACAGCCGCAATTTCCATGTCCAGACCACCGAAGGCGCTCTTCATCAGTAAATCGCCAAGGCAATGGGCTTCTTTGGTGACAAGAATTACAACACGACGACGTCCTGCGCTATGTAACTCACGCACTGAACCCTGGGGCAGGGCGCTGTCAAGATCGGCGAGCAGTGTGTTGTCGTTAAAAATTCCTTCCAGCTCTGTACGCATAAAAAAGCGCCCGGTGCGATGATCAACAAACTCATTGTTCTGCACGATATTGAGTTCGTGCTTATAACAAATATTGGTGATTTTGGCGATCAGACCTTTTGCGTCGGGACAAATGGTACGGAGAACTTTTCTTTGCATTGTTTGCGCTTGCATCTCAATCAGAGTCCTGTCAAAGCATTAAGGGTAAAACCGTTGTGCTAGCGTTTAGCTCAGCCGCAACACTTCTTGTATTTTTTATCGGAGCCACAGGGGCACCGATCATTGCGCCCTAACTCAGGCGTTATTCCATCAATATAGTACCAGCGTTGATCCTCGCGAAGAAAGCGGGAACGTTCGTGGATAGCGTGAATGGTGTTTTTTACGCGGTATTGCGCAAAAAAGGTAACGTAGGCTTCATTACCATGGCTTCCACGATTACAACGGGTTACAGTCAGGCTTAACCATTCGGTGTCTTGAAAACTTTCAGATAAAAACCCTGCCAGCGTAGGGCTACGTTTGGCAGGATGCCAGGTACTGACAAGGTAATCTGCGTCTTGTCTGGCATAAGCGCTATAACGTGAGCGCATTAATTGCTCGGCGGTAGCAGGGATTTGATTACCCTTAAGAAAGCGTTCACAACATAGGCTATACTGCTTTTCGCTGCAGCATGGGCACTTTTCAGACACGTAAGCTCCTGAGAGTGTTAATAAGAAATGATAACAAGCACTATGGTAGCCGACCCCACGTTGTGAAGCTATGTATTGAAGCAGGACCAGAGAATTGATGAGAAATGTAAAAATTGGATTGGCCCTGGGTTCAGGCGCCGCCAAGGGGTGGGCGCATATTGGTGTTATCAAAGCACTTGAACGTGCAGGTATTCATATTGATGTCGTGGCAGGCTGCTCTGTTGGCGCATTAGTCGGATCGGCTTATGTCAATAACCGGCTAGCGGTAATGGAAAAATGGGTTAGCGCGTTTCGTTACTGGGATGTTATCCGCCTGATGGATGTGTCCTGGCAACGAGGTGGATTATTACGCGGTGAACGCGTCTTTAATCACGTGCGGCAGCTTATTCCTCATGATTCTATCGAAGCCTGCACCAAACCTTTTGGCGTCGTCGCCACTAATCTGAGTACCGGCCGGGAGCTCTGGTTAACCGAAGGTGATTTGCATCAGGCTGTGCGTGCATCTTGCAGCATGCCAGGCTTATTACCGCCTGTCGGCTACAATGGGTATTGGCTTGTGGATGGCGCGGTTGTTAATCCGGTACCCATTTCGCTGACTCGGGCGCTAGGCGCTGACATCGTGATTGCGGTTGATCTGCAACATGATGCGCATTTAATGCAACAAGAACTGCTGTCAGTTACGCCACAAAATAGTGAAGAAGAAGCCGCTGCGGCTGCGTTAAGTTGGGGAGGCAGGCTTCGACAGCGTTTGGTGAACTTTACCCAACGACGCGCGTCACAAACACCTGGAGCGATGGAGATCATGTCTACATCAATCCAGGTGTTGGAAAATCGCCTGAAGCGTAATCGTATGGCAGGCGATCCGCCTGATGTGCTTATTCAGCCGTTTTGTCCGCAAATTTCCACGCTGGACTTTCATCGCGCCGAAGAAGCCATTGAGGCAGGCAAGGCCGCTGTTGAGAAAAAAATGGATGAACTTTTACCGCTGGTCCGTAGTAGATAATCAGGTTGTTCTTTCACAGATGTCACTTCGGTCAATTCTGAAAGGCGCAACTGCGTTTTATGAACCACTATTGAATTATCTGGTACGCAGGGAGATAGAATGGAAAAACCACTAATCGGCAAAAAGATACTCATTGTCGAAGATGAGGCCGTTTTCCGTTCGTTGCTGGACCAATTTTTGTTATCGATGGGTGCTGTGACGTTACAAGCGGAAGAGGGTGTAGCTGCGATTGCGCAGCTACAACAGCACACCGTTGACCTGATAATTTGCGATCTTGAGATGCCGCGTATGAACGGTATCCAGTTTGTTGAGCATATTCGAACAAGTGGCAATAGCGTGCCAATACTGGTGATTTCCGCTACTGAAAACATGGCTGATATTGCGCATGTGTTGCGATTAGGCGTTCAGGATGTGCTGCTCAAACCGCTTAAAAATTTTGAGCGGTTTCGGGAAGTCGTTTATGAATGCCTTTACCCGTCGATGTTCACCTCTAAAGTTGAAGAAGATGAGCAGTTGTTCCAGGACTGGGATGCGCTGGTGCGCGATCCGCAGGCCGCCGCCAAACTGCTCAAACAGCTTCAGCCACCGGTTCAGCAAAATATTGCCAACTGTCGCGTCAACTATCGTCAGTTAACCATGGCGGAGCAGCCGGGTCTGGTGCTGGATATTGCAGCGTTATCTGATAAAGACCTCGCGTTTTACTGTCTGGACGTTACAAGAGCAGGCGACAACGGCGTACTGGCGGCTCTTTTGTTGCGCGCCTTGTTTAACGGTCTGTTGCGAGAGCAATTATCTGGACAACAGCAACGCCTGCCTGAGTTGAACAGCTTATTACGACAAGTAAATTTATTATTGCGTCAGGCAGATCTGAGCGGTCAGTTTCCACTGTTAGTGGGCTATTATCATCGCAATTTAAAAAACCTGATTTTGGTTTCAGCCGGATTAAACGCAACACTTCATGTCCACGCCCATCAAATACAACTCAGCAATGGGGTTCCCCTTGGCACTATGGGAAGCACCCACCTCAATCAAATAAGTCAGCGCGCAGACAACTGGCAATGTCATGTCTGGGGCGCAGGCGGCCGTATTCGACTGATGTTATCGACTGAAGAATAAACAAAAGAATATAAATTCTCCTGGCGCTGGAGACAGGGCCAGGGGATAGCTTTACACTTGGGTAATAGTCTTAATTTCTGCGGATTGTCTCCTTCCAGGATAAATCCGTCCGAGAGTAGCTGATATACTCATTTCCGAATTTAAACCGACATATCAAGTATTAACTTGAAACGGCCTATAAGAGAGGTATCTTGATGTCTGCCTATAAGTCCAAAGTAAAAAAAGCGGTAATCCCTGTAGCGGGTTTGGGTACGCGTATGCTTCCCGCCACTAAAGCGATTCCGAAAGAGATGTTACCGCTGGTTGATAAGCCGTTAATACAGTATGTCGTTAACGAGTGCATCGCTGCAGGAATCAACGAGATTGTGCTGGTTACGCACTCTTCAAAAAACTCCATTGAAAACCACTTTGATACCAGTTTCGAACTGGAAGCCATGCTGGAAAAACGCGTTAAGCGCCAGTTGCTGGATGAAATTCAGTCAATCTGTCCTCCACACGTCACTATTATGCAGGTTCGTCAGGGCAACGCGAAAGGACTGGGCCACGCGGTCATGTGCGCGCATCCGTTAGTTGGCGATGAGCCTGTTGCGGTTATTCTGCCGGACGTGATCATTGATGAATATGAATCGAACCCAACCAAAGATAACCTGGCAGAAATGCTGAGTCGTTATGAAGAATCAGGTCGCAGCCAGATCATGGTGGAGCCTGTCGCCGATGTTACCGCTTACGGTGTTGTCGATTGTCAGGGCGCAGAGCTGAACCCTGGCGACAGCGCGCCAATGGTTGGCGTAGTTGAGAAGCCTAAAGCCGCTGAAGCGCCCTCTAATCTGGCGGTCGTTGGACGCTATGTGCTGTCCGCCGATATTTGGCCGCTGTTAGCTAAAACCCCTCCAGGCGCAGGTGGCGAAGTTCAGTTGACTGACTCTATTGCTATGTTAATGGAAAAAGAAACAGTTGAAGCTTATCACCTGAAAGGGGTTAGCCATGACTGCGGTAACAAACTGGGCTATATGCTAGCTTTCGTTGAGTATGGTGTTCGTCACCCGGTATTGGGCAAAGATTTTTCTGAATGGCTCGATAACGCGGTTGGCAACAAAAAGTAATTCATAACAACGGGATAACTCAATGAAAGTCACTGTATTTGGTATCGGCTATGTCGGTCTGGTTCAGGCTGCGGTGTTGGCCGAAGTCGGACATGACGTTCTGTGCATTGATGTCGACGCAAACAAAGTCGAAAACCTCAAGAAAGGCATCATCCCTATTTTTGAACCAGGCCTGACGCCGCTGGTTACAGCCAATTACGAAGCGGGTCGCCTGAAGTTTAGCACTGACGCCGAGTTGGGTGTTAATCACGGTGTGATGCAGTTTATTGCTGTAGGCACACCGCCAGATGAAGACGGATCTGCCGATCTTAAATATGTTACTGCCGTGGCACGTACCATCGCGCAACATATGAATGAACACAAAGTTATTATCGATAAATCGACTGTTCCGGTAGGCACAGCAGATAAAGTACGTTCAGTGATGACCGAAACGCTGAAGGCGCGCGATGTTAACATCAGTTTCGATGTGGTTTCTAACCCTGAGTTCCTGAAAGAGGGCGCGGCAGTAAATGACTGCATGCGGCCAGAACGTATCGTTGTTGGTATGGACAATGATGATGTGGTTGAACTGTTACGGGAACTTTATGAACCCTTTAACCGTAACCACGACCGTATGATTCTGATGGATATTCGCAGTGCAGAACTGACTAAGTACGCTGCAAACTGCATGCTGGCGACCAAAATCAGTTTTATGAATGAAATTTCTAACCTTGCCGAACGGTTAGGCGCGGACGTTGAGAAAGTGCGTCAGGGCATTGGTTCTGATCCCCGTATCGGCTATCACTTCATTTATCCTGGTTGTGGTTATGGTGGATCATGCTTCCCGAAAGATGTGCAGGCATTGATTCGTACCGCTGAATCGATTGGCTACAAACCGCGTCTCCTGCAAGCTGTAGAAGATGTGAACGACAGCCAGAAAACCAAGCTGCCAACCTTTATTAAGCGTCATTTTGGCGAAGACCTGAGTGGTAAAACCTTTGCGTTATGGGGATTATCATTTAAGCCAAACACTGATGACATGCGTGAAGCCTCCAGCCGCGTGCTGATGGAAACACTGTGGGAAGCGGGTGCAACGGTTCAGGCCTTTGATCCAGAAGCAATGGATGAAGCGCAACGCATCTATGGACACCGCAGCGATCTTAAGCTGATGGGCACCAAAGAAGCGGCGCTGCAAGGCGCTGACGGGCTGGTCATTTGTACGGAATGGCAAAATTTCCGTGCACCTGACTTCGACGTAATCAAAAAGGCACTGAAAGAACCCGTGATTTTTGATGGTCGCAACCTGTATGATCCAGAGCGTATAAGCAAACGCGGTTTCGTCTATTACGCTATCGGCCGCGGCGCATCCATCCAGGTGGTATAATTGACGAGGGATTTATGAATTTTCTGGTAACCGGCGCCGCAGGTTTTATTGGTTTTCATATTAGCCAACGCTTGTTGGCCGCCGGTCACCAGGTTGTTGGCATCGACAACCTGAATGACTACTATGACATCAATCTAAAACAATCCCGCCTCGACCTAATAAAGTCTTCTTCCAGTTTTAAGTTCATTAAACTTGATTTAGCCGATCGTGAAGCTATGGCTTCACTTTTTCAGCAACACACTTTTCAACGCGTTATTCATTTAGGTGCACAAGCTGGCGTTCGTTATTCTATTGATAACCCTGACGCCTATGCGGATGCTAACCTCATTGGTCATTTAAATATCCTTGAGGGTTGCCGTCATCATAAAATCGAGCATTTGCTCTACGCATCATCGAGTTCTGTATACGGGCTGAACCGTAAAATGCCTTTTTCTACCGATGACAGCGTTGACCATCCTGTTTCGCTTTATGCAGCAACGAAAAAAGCCAATGAACTTATGGCGCACACGTATTCCCATCTTTATCAATTACCCACTACAGGGTTACGTTTTTTCACCGTTTATGGCCCCTGGGGGCGCCCGGATATGGCGTTATTTAAATTCACGCGCGCAATGATTGCTGGTGAAGCCATAGATGTTTATAACCAGGGCCAGATGAAACGTGATTTCACTTATATAGACGATATTGCTGAAGCTATTGTGCGGTTGCAGGATGTCATTCCACAGCGAGATGATAACTGGACGGTCGAAACCGGTTCTCCAGCGACCAGCTCAGCGCCATACCGCGTTTATAACATTGGCAATAGCGATCCTGTCACCTTAATGAGCTACATCGAAGCGATTGAAAAAGCGCTGGGCATTACCGCAATCAAAAACCTCATGCCGATGCAACCGGGTGATGTGCTGGAAACCAGTGCGGATACGCAGGCATTATTCAAAGCGATTGGTTTTAAGCCCCAAACCAGCGTAGAAGAGGGCGTTAAACGGTTTGTTAACTGGTATCGTGAATTCTATAAAGTATAAAAAAAGGAAGCCATGGCTTCCTTTTCCCTGATGTGATAATGGCAATATCGAAATAAAAAGATCCGCCAAACAATGGAGCAATCAGAGCAATTAAAGTAAGAAGTCTTCTAATTTTTTACCTTGTTCTTCAAGCGCTTTTTTAATCACAACCGGTGTGCGGCCCTGACCGGTCCAGGTTTTAGTTTCACCATTTTCATCGACATAATGATATTTGGCTGGACGGGCTGCACGTTTAGCTTTACCCGTCGCTTTTGATTCGGCCAAACCACTCAGTAATTCGTTAGGATCAATCCCATCAGCCATCAACATTTCGCGGTATTGTTCCAGCTTACGCGTCCGCTCGGCATTTTCTGCTTCAGCGTGAGATTCTTCATCGCGGCGTTCATTAACCACAACTTCCAGTTTCTCCAGCATTTCTTCAAGTGCTTCTACCGTGCATTCTCTGGCCTGCGCACGCAGCGTGCGAATATTATTAAGAATTTTAAGTGCTTCGCTCATTGTCCTGATCTCTGAATAATTAAAGAAGAGTTGTTCTGCCCGCTAATAGTAGTGTTGGCAAAAAATAACTTCAACAGCAAATTAAGTTAAGCATAAAATAACTGTTAATAAACCTGACGTAAAAGACGTAGCTTAAACTGGCCGCTAAGACTTTACTGAGACAGAAAATTATATATTCATTAAACTTATACAAATAAATTCACGCTTGTTTTTCTGGCTAAAATTTGATCGGGCGATGCCCGGAGCCAGACTATCATTTTTTCGGTTTCTAATGAGCTTTTAATGTCAAATCACAGGACGGGGTTAACAAGAGATGCGTATATCGACAACCTTCCGCTCAATAACGCACCATTAATTCTCAGCGGTGAGCCTACTCTTCTGTGCTAAAATAGCCGGCATTCTGTTTCGTCTTAACTGAGATTCAGCTCCTATGGCTCAGCTCTACTTTTATTATTCTGCAATGAATGCCGGTAAATCTACCGCGCTATTACAATCATCCTATAATTATCAAGAACGTGGCATGCGTACATTGGTTTATACCGCTGAAATCGACGATCGCTTTGGTGCGGGTAAGATAAGCTCCAGGATTGGTTTATCCTCTCCCGCCTCGCTCTATAACGAAACGACCAAACTTGATGTGGATATTGCCGCTGAACATGCACGTCAGCCTGTTCACTGTGTGCTCGTGGATGAAAGCCAGTTTTTAACGCGCGAGCAAGTTAAAGCGCTGTCTGACGTGGTCGATAAGCTGGATATTCCGGTACTTTGTTATGGATTACGCACCGACTTTCGCGGAGAGCTATTTACTGGCAGCGAATATCTGTTGGCCTGGGCCGATAAGTTGGTTGAATTAAAGACCGTTTGTCATTGCGGCCGTAAAGCTGGCATGGTGTTAAGGTTAGATAGCAACGGCAAACCTTTTAGGGAAGGGGAGCAGGTAGTGATTGGCGGCAACGAACGTTATATTTCCGTCTGCCGGAAACATTACAAGCAAGCAATTGAGCAGGGTTCGCTTCAGGCTATTCACGGAGATCAGGCGGCAAAAATATAGAATTCGAATTGCAGGCAAAAAACCCGCTATTGCGGGTTTTTTATTACACGGCATTACGCTTTTTTGAGTTTCTTCTCAACGATTTCCCCCTGCAATGGTTGAGCCGCCACAGATTCTGCAACGCTTGCGAAGGGCTCTGCATATTCACGACCGTAGAAACTGTCTAACATGATCTGTTTTAACTCGGCAATCAACGGATAGCGTGGGTTAGCACCGGTACACTGGTCATCAAACGCATCGTCAGCCAGCTTATCGACTTTCGCCAAAAAGTCGGCTTCCTGGACGCCAGCTTCGCGAATAGACGTCGGGATCCCGAGCTGCGTTTTCATCTCATCCAGCCACGCCAGCAATCTTTCAATTTTTTGCGCGGTGCGGTCGCCTTCAACACTTAATCCCAGATGATCGGCGATTTCAGCGTAACGACGACGCGCCTGCGGACGATCATACTGGCTGAACGCTGTCTGCTTCGTTGGATTGTCATTTGCGTTATAACGGATGACGTTTGCAATCAGCAGGGAGTTAGCTAAACCGTGTGGAATATGGAATTCAGAGCCCAGTTTGTGCGCCATTGAGTGACAAACTCCCAGGAAGGCGTTTGCGAAGGCGATACCTGCAATGGTCGCGGCGTTATGTACCCGCTCACGTGCAACCGGATTCTTAGCGCCATCTGCGTAGCTGGCAGGTAAATATTCTTTCAATAATTTCAGCGCTTGCAGAGCCTGACCATCTGAATATTCATTCGCCAGCACTGAAACATAGGCTTCGAGGGAATGTGTCACAGCATCCAGCCCCCCGAACGCGCAAAGTGAGCGGGGCATATCCATCACCAGGTTAGCATCAACAATTGCCATATCCGGCGTTAAAGCATAATCAGCCAGCGGATACTTCTGCCCGGTTGCGTCGTCAGTGACTACCGCAAATGGCGTCACTTCAGAACCTGTACCGGAAGTGGTCGTGATGGCTACCAGCCGCGCTTTTACGCCCATTTTCGGAAATTTATAGATACGTTTCCGAATATCCATAAAGCGCAGCGCCAGTTCTTCAAAATGCGTTTCAGGATGTTCATACATTACCCACATGATTTTAGCGGCATCCATTGGCGAACCACCGCCCAGGGCAATAATCACATCAGGCTTAAAGCTGTGCATTTGTTCAGCGCCTTTACGGACGATGCTAAGCGTTGGGTCCGCTTCTACTTCGAAGAAAACTTCCGTTTCAACGCCATGCGATTTCAACACACGCGTTACCTGATCAGCATAACCGTTATTAAACAGGAAGCGATCGGTGACGATAAAGGCGCGTTTTGCGCCATCCGTTGCGACCTCTTCCAGCGCAATCGGCAGCGCACCACGACGGAAGTAAATGGATTTTGGAAGTTTATGCCACAACATATTTTCAGCTCGTTTAGCCACAGTTTTCGTGTTGATAAGATGTTTTGGACCGACGTTTTCGGAGATAGAGTTACCTCCCCATGAACCACAACCTAACGTCAAAGAAGGCGCGAGTTTGAAATTGTATAAATCACCGATACCGCCTTGCGAAGCGGGCGTATTAATTAAGATACGCGCGGTTTTCATCTTATCGCCGAAGTGATGGACACGCTCGGTCTGGTTATCCTGATCGGTGTACAGACAAGAGGTGTGGCCGATACCGCCCATTGCTACCAGCTTTTCTGCTTTACTAACCGCATCCATGTAATCTTTTGCACGATACATGGCCAGCGTCGGGGACAGCTTCTCATGGGCGAAAGGTTCAGATTCATCAACTAACGCGACTTCGCCGATTAATATTTTGGTGTCAGGTGGAACCGAAATACCGGCCATTTCAGCAATTTTTACTGCTGGCTGACCAACGATAGCGGCATTTAACCCGCAATTTTTGAGGATGATGTCCTGTCCGGCGCTCAACGTTTTGCCTTGCAGCATGTAACCGCCGTGACTCGCGAAACGTTCACGTACCGCATCATAGACTGAATCCACCACGATGACGGATTGCTCAGAAGCACATATCACACCGTTATCAAACGTTTTGGACATCAGAATAGACGCAACTGCACGTTTAATATCAGCCGTTTCATCAATCACAACTGGCGTGTTGCCTGCCCCAACACCAATGGCGGGTTTACCAGAACTGTACGCGGCTTTAACCATGCCTGGACCGCCGGTTGCGAGAATCAGATTAATGTCTGGATGGTGCATCAGCTGACTGGAAAGCTCCACCGATGGCGCGTCAATCCAGCCGATAATATCCTTTGGCGCGCCCGCAGCGATGGCAGCCTGCAGCACGATGTCTGCAGCTTTATTGGTGGCATTCTTAGCGCGTGGATGTGGCGAGAAAATAATGCCGTTGCGGGTTTTCAGGCTAATCAGCGCTTTGAAAATGGCGGTAGAGGTTGGGTTGGTGGTTGGGACGATACCGCAAATCAAACCAATCGGTTCTGCAATGGTAATGGTGCCGAAGGTATCATCGGTTTTTAAAATCCCGCAGGTTTTTTCGTCTTTATAAGCATTGTAAATATATTCAGAAGCGAAGTGGTTTTTAATAACCTTGTCCTCCACTAGCCCCATACCTGATTCAGCAACAGCCATTTTGGCGAGTGGAATACGTGCGTCAGCAGCGGCGAGGGCTGCAGCGCGGAAAATAGCATCAACCTGTTGCTGAGAAAAACTGGCATATTCACGCTGCGCTTTTTTTACCCGCTCAACCAGTGCGTTAAGTTCGGCGACATTAGTAACGGCCATGGTGCTCTCCTGAAGGAAGTTAAACTTTTTTAGTAAACAAGCCTGAGTATAGATGTGCTGCGCTAATACCTTGATTTCGTGCTAATTTATAAGTATTTCATCAGCTTACTAAAAAAGTTTAAACATGCAGGGTGGAGCGTCCTGTATGCTTACGATGCGAAAAGGTTAGCCGGTTTGAGGCAGGGTAGTGATGATGCAGATCAAAGCTGACACCTTTCAGCTTGTCTTTACGTGCTGTTTATTTTGTAGACAAAAACGATCGCAATGAAACCTGTCCTTTAGCGACATAAACCATGCCGCGTTTCCAGACTGGAAGTTAACACTGTTTCTTACTGAATTAACCAGAATAAATACCTGTCAGGCGTACTGGTGTACGCTGGGTTTTTGCCTTACATTAGGCGCGATTTTTTATTCTGGAAGGATGTTCATCGTGAACCCTGCGCTGTTAGATTTATCTGGCTATATAAAATTTTTTGTTGGTCTTTTTGCGCTGGTCAATCCGGTTGGCATCATTCCGGTTTTTATCAGTATGACCGGCTATCAGACCGCTGCTGAACGCAATAAAACTAATCTTACTGCTAACCTGGCGGTGGCAATTATCCTCTGGACTTCCCTGTTCCTGGGCGATGCCATATTACATCTGTTCGGTATTTCTATTGATTCATTCCGCATCGCAGGGGGAATTTTGGTGGTCACGATAGCCATGTCGATGATCAGTGGAAAACTGGGCGAAGATAAACAGAACAAACAGGAAAAGTCAGAAACGGCGATCCGCGAAAGCATTGGCGTTGTGCCGTTAGCGTTACCTTTGATGGCGGGGCCAGGCGCTATTAGTTCTACTATCGTCTGGAGTACACGCTATCATAACCTGCTGAATCTTCTGGGCTTTAGCCTTGCCATTGCTATTTTTGCGTTTTGTTGCTGGCTTTTGTTCAGAGCGGCCCCTTTGATGGTGCGTGTATTGGGACAAACCGGGATCAACGTGATCACGCGTATTATGGGCTTGCTGCTTATGGCGCTGGGAATTGAATTTGTGGTAACAGGAATGAAAGCACTTTTTCCAGGATTGCTTGGTTAAACATGGTGCTTATTTTTTGTTTGAAATAAAAGCATGACCCATATTGGTGCAAATAAAGGCTTTATTTGCACCAATGCAGTTATTCATCTTGCTTAAGTTACCATCAATATTATCACCTTTATTACTTTCTTCTGTCAGATTCAACGATGCATGTGATAATTGTCACATGATTATCTGCTAAAAACTATTATCCCCGCCTAACTAAAATTCACCATTTCTCTAATAAAACCCTGTTAGATCGCGTTACACCTGTCTGATTCCAGATAATTGCCAGGAAAAAATTAAAAAATGGCTATTTTGGATTTTCAGAACAAAAAATCTCTAAATATGATTATTTATCATTAGGTTAAGATATTTTTAGCTGAAAAATTAACACTTCCGTTGCGAGAGTTCTCGTGATAAAAGAGAAACAGCTAACATTTTTGTTATTAAACTTTGGCGCCTTCTTACAGCTTCTGATAATTTCGGCGCAATAAATTTTTCCTGGTGAGTCAAAGTGAGAACGATTTTTGCTTATAAGGTTATATGCGTTTGAATTTAATCCGTTGTTAGCGTCATCGCTGAATGCCGACAAAGAAACGCAGCGCACGGTATAAGCAAGCCGTAACATAAACTGGCAAGGGTGTCTTACAACGGCGTTAGTGTGCGATGGGTCAACCCTGGCAAGGGTTTACCGGTAAAAAAACACAGGACAGACCTGAATCTTATTTCATTAAATAACATTGCGTCGTGTGCTTACCTGGCGAGACAGCCGGGAAGTTGGCGACCATGCAGGCCACCATTCGGGGGCGAATAAATCCTCAGGTGCTCACACCGAGGATCCCGGAAACGGGGACACCAGGGCGCAAAAAGCCCCGGTGACAATAAAAAAACTGGAGTGTAATAATGAACAACATCACGAAGAAAAGCCTTATCGCAGCCGGCGTCATCGCCGCGATAAGCGCTCTGGCAGGGAACGCTGTTCTGGCGGCTACGGTGCCGCCTGGGGTTGAGTTGGCAGCTAAGCAAGAACTGATCAGAGGTAATGGCGACGAAGTACAATCACTGGATCCGCATAAAATTGAAGGCGTACCCGAAGATAACGTTGCCCGCGATCTGTATGAAGGTCTGCTGGTCAGCAACGCAGAAGGTAAGCCGGTAGCAGGCGTAGCCGAGCGTTGGGAAAACAAAGATTTTAAAGTCTGGACATTCCATTTACGTCAAAATGCGAAATGGTCGAATGGCCAGCCCGTCACCGCACAGGATTTTGTTTACAGCTGGCAGCGCCTGGCCGATCCTAAAACCGCATCGCCTTATGCCAGCTATCTGCAATACGGCCACATCATGAATGTGGATGACATTATTGCCGGCAAAAAACCAACCACTGCATTGGGTGTAAAAGCCATTGACGATCACACGCTGGAAGTCACGCTCAGCGAACCGGTCCCCTATTTTTACAAGCTGTTGATCAATTCCGTAATGTCGCCGGTTTATAAACCTGCGATCGAAAAATTTGGCGATCAGTGGACTCAGCCGTAGAATTGGGTGGGTAACGGTGCTTTTAAGCTGGAAGCCCACGTCATTAACGAACGGATTACACTGGTGCGTAACCCGGAATACTGGGACAACGCGCACACTGTATTGAACAAAGTAACTTTCCTGCCGATTAATTCCGAAGTGAGTGACGTTAACCGTTACTTCTCCGATAATGGCAGCGACATGACTTACAATAATATGCCGATCGAACTGTTTAAGAAGTTGCAGCGTGAGAACGGCAAAGAGCTGCATGTCGATCCGTATCTGTGCACGTACTACTATGAAATCAATAATCAGAAAGCGCCATTTACCGATCCGCGTGTACGTGCGGCGCTGAAACTGGGTATTGATCGTGACATCATCGTGAACAAAGTGCTGGCGCAAGGCCAGCTTCCGGCTTACAGCTTCACGCCGCCAGCTACCGATGGCATTGATTTGCTCCCGCCAGAGTGGTTCAAATGGTCACAAGCAAAACGTAATGAAGAAGCGAAGAAATTGCTGGCCGAAGCCGGTTATACCGCGGATAAACCATTGACCTTTAATCTGCTCTACAACACTTCCGACCTGCATAAAAAACTGGCGATTGCAGCGTCTTCCATCTGGAAGAAGAATATTGGTGTGAACGCCAGGCTGGAAAACCAGGAGTGGAAAACCTATCTGGATACCCGTCATCAGGGTAACTTCGACGTTGCGCGCGCGGCCTGGTGTGCGGATTACAATGAACCAACGTCTTTCCTGAACACCATGCTTTCAGACAGCAGTAATAATACCGCCCATTATAAGAGTACTGACTTTGATAAGGTCATTCACGACGCGGTAGGTGCAGCAGATGATAAAGCCCGCATGGCGGACTATCAGAAAGCTGAACAAATTATGGACAAAGACAGTGCTATCGTACCGGTTTATTACTATGTGAACGCACGCCTGGTTAAACCTTATGTTGGCGGCTACACCGGTAAAGATCCGCTGGATAAAACCCTGGATAAAGACTTTTATATTATTAAACATTAATAGCACACAGGCTATCGACAGCGGCGGTGCATCTCGCGCCGCCTTTTTTATTATTGCGTTGTGAAGCAACAGCCTGGTAGGTACGGCAATGTTAAAATTTATTCTGCGTCGATTGCTTGAGGCAATCCCGACGCTTTTCGTTCTGATTACCATCTCCTTCTTTATGATGCGCCTGGCCCCTGGCAGTCCGTTTAGCGGCGAGCGCACCTTGTCACCAGAAGTTATGGCCAATATTGAGGCGAAGTATCACCTTAACGACCCGATCGGTAAGCAATATGTGGATTATTTGGTCCAGCTTGGTCATGGCGACTTCGGTCCGTCATTTAAATATAAAGATTATTCCGTGAACTATTTGGTGGCGCATGCTTTCCCGGTATCCGCAAAGCTTGGTCTGGCAGCCTTCTTGCTGGCGATGGTACTGGGCGTGACGGCTGGCGTTATCGCGGCATTGCGGCAAAACAGTTTATGGGATTATGCCGTGATGGGAGTGGCAATGACCGGCGTGGTCATACCCAGCTTTGTGGTGGCACCGCTGCTGGTATTGATCTTCGCCATCACCCTGAAATGGTTACCGGGCGGCGGCTGGAACGGCGGTCAATGGAGCTATATGCTGTTGCCGATGGTGGCGCTGTCACTGGCTTATATTGCCAGCATCGCACGTATTACCCGCGGTTCAATGATTGAAGTGATGCACTCTAACTTTATTCGCACTGCGCGCGCCAAAGGTTTACCGCTGCGGCGTATTGTGTTGCGTCATGCTCTGAAGCCGGCATTGCTACCGGTCATCTCATATATGGGACCTGCCTTCGTTGGCATTATCACTGGTTCAATGGTGATTGAATCTATTTATGGATTACCGGGTATCGGTCAGCTGTTCGTCAATGGCGCATTAAACCGCGATTACTCATTGGTTATGAGCCTGACTATTTTAGTCGGGGTGTTAACTATTATTTTTAACGCGATTGTTGACGTACTGTATGCCGTCATCGATCCGAAAATTCGCTACTGATTCGGGAGTTCGCCATGATGTTAGGTAAGAAAAATAGCGAAGCTCTTGACGCATTCAGCGAAAAGCTGGAAGTAGAAGGGCGCAGCCTGTGGCAGGATGCGCGTCGCCGTTTTATCCATAACCGCGCAGCACTGCTTAGTTTGTTAATTCTGCTAGCGATCACCGTGTTTGTTATCGTCGCGCCGTTGCTGTCGCCATTCTCTTATGACGATACGGATTGGGGCATGATGTCTGCCGCACCAGATACCACTTCAGGTCACTGGTTTGGCACTGATTCATCGGGGCGGGATTTGCTGGTGCGTGTGGCAATTGGGGGCCGTATTTCACTGATGGTCGGCATTGCTTCTGCCTTTATCGCCGTTATTGTCGGCACGCTGTACGGTTCTGCTGCCGGTTATCTCGGCGGGAAAACTGACTCAGTGATGATGCGTATTTTGGAAATCCTTAACTCGTTTCCCTTTATGTTCTTTGTGATTCTGCTCGTCACCTTCTTTGGGCGTAATATTCTGCTGATCTTTGCCGCCATCGGCATGGTTTCCTGGCTGGATATGGCGCGTATCGTGCGTGGTCAGACTCTGGGGTTGAAACGTAAAGAGTTTATAGAAGCGGCTCACGTTGGCGGCGTATCCACGTTTAATATCGTGCTACGCCACATCGTACCGAATGTGCTTGGTGTGGTTGTGGTGTATGCCTCGTTGCTGGTGCCCAGCATGATTCTGTTTGAATCATTCCTGAGCTTTCTGGGATTGGGAACGCAGGAACCGCTTAGTAGCTGGGGGGCGTTACTCAGCGACGGCGCAAATTCGATGGAAGTTTCGCCCTGGCTGCTGTTTTTCCCGGCGGGCTTTCTGGTTGTCACGCTGTTTTGTTTTAACTTTATCGGCGATGGCCTGCGTGATGCCCTCGACCCGAAAGATCGTTAAGGAGTTTCCCGATGACTATTCATGAGTTCCGGCCAGCGATGGCTGCCCGCACGGGAAGCGATCTGCTGTTAGATGTTAAGGATTTACGTGTCACATTTGCTACCCATGATGGTGATGTTACCGCCGTCAATGACCTGAATTTCTCATTGCATGCAGGTGAAACGCTGGGAATTGTCGGTGAGTCGGGGTCGGGCAAATCACAAACGGCCTTTGCTTTAATGGGGTTGCTGGCGAAAAATGGCCGTATCGGCGGTTCCGCGCTATTCAATGGCAATGAGATCCTGAATCTGCCCGAAAGTAAGCTGAATAAGCTGCGTGCCGAGCAGGGTGCCATGATTTTTTAGGATCCCATGACCTCGCTGAATCCTTATATGCGCGTCGGTGAGCAGCTGATGGAAGTGCTGAAGTTGCATAAAGGAATGAACAGCGCGCAGGCATTTGAAGAGTCGGTGCGTATGCTCGATGCGGTAAAAATGCCGGAAGCGCGTAAACGCATGAAAATGTATCCGCATGTGTCGCTACCGATGTAAAACTGGCCCACCTGCCGATGTAAATCTGACCCACCTAGGGTAAAAATGGCAGTTTTAAGGCACTGCCAATGATGACATTGGAGACCAGAGTGGAGATTAGTGTTTTACA
>NZ_JACFXY010000022.1:16248-34960 GCF_014946725.1 Mixta mediterraneensis | reverse complement strand
CGCAAAGGACAACTTCAGCATCCCGCCGGCGACAGATTGTCACCAGCGGAACAATTTTATTTGTTGGCTGCCTAAAATATCGGCAGCACAACGTTTGCTGACTCTGCTCTGTTAATGCGACAGAACCTTTATTTGTTGGCTGCCTAAAATATCGGCAGCACAACGTTTGCTGACTCTGCTCTGTTAATGCGACAGAACCCGGCGAAATTCTTTCATGCTCATATTTTCTTCGTGACCCATTTTGCTTTACCGATCTGGTTTCATACAGAAATATAGTCTGGAAGCTGGAGTAATACTTGCTACTATACTAAAGTACAGTTTGTTGCGTTAATTTTATCTGAAAGATAAATCGGAATTTTCTTCAAAGGGACAGAAATATGAAACCGGCTTCTGTAGTTTTCCTTTCGTGTATGGCCTTTACGGTTACACCGCTCGCACATGCAGTAACCACCACGGGAACCTTTCAGGTACTGATTACCATTGCGAAGGCCTGCTCCGTCACCGCTGGCCCTTCTTCCAACATTAACCTTGGCACGGTGAACTCCAGCACAACAAACACCACCGGGAACAGCACCATTTCCGTGACCTGCTCTAAAACCACACCGTATTTTATTGGTATGGCTCCCTCAACAACAAACGGAGGGAATACGAGCGGTGCTGGCGCTATGTCGTCGGTGGCCAACTCAGCAACGAATATGGATAAAGTACCTTATCAGCTAAACCAGATCTCGGCTACCGGCCCTGTCTGGGGGAATACGGCCACGTCAACGACGGTCGGCAATGGCGTGGCAGGCACCGGCACCGGTGCGGCGCAAACCTATACCGTCTATGCAACGGCTCCCGGAGCCAATTTCACCCCGGATAATTACGCCGATACCGTAACGGTCAATGTGAATTACTGAGCACAGGGATGCGGATGAGTTCAGTATTGCCTTTATGGCGACATGCACTGGTGTGCATGCTTTGTGCCAGCCTGGCTCTGCCCGGGGCAATGGCTTCTGGCCTGCAGGTTTCCCCGGTGAGCCTCACCCTGCCAGGCACACAAAATGCGGATGGCATCTGGTTAAGCAATGAAGGGAGCCGGGAAATTAATGCGCAGGTGCGGGTTTATCGCTGGAGCCAGAATAACTTCAGTGACGAACTCTCGCCATCTCACGGGCTGGTTATCAGCCCCCCCATGCTGGCACTCAGGCCCGGCGAGCGGCAGCTTATCCGGGTGATAAGAACCAGGCCGTCTTCAGGGGAAAGGGAGGAGGCTTACCGCCTGTCTGTCAATGAGCTGCCTCCTGCCGTGATGGAAAAAAACAGGCTGCAGTTTGTTCTGCACTATTCACTTCCTGTATTTATTCAGCCTGCCACAACAGGTCCGCTGTCTGCAGACTTGCGCTGGAACATCAGCCGTACTGAAAAAGGGGTGTTCCTGGATGTGCACAATCAGGGAAACAGTCATGCTCAGTTGTCAGCAGCAACGCTGGTAACCTCACGCGGTGTCCGCAGGGCCATTACTCCGGGACTACTGGGATACGTTCTTCCGGCGTCAACGATGCGCTGGGTATTGCCTGTCACGACCGTTGATGCTGCTCAGGGCGGTAAACTCGAAATTACGATAAATGGCCAAAAAACGGAACAGACTCTCTGATAGGTTGCGGGCGCTGGTGACACTGGTTTTACTTAACGGACTCTTTACTCCGGAAATCTGTGCGGCAGACCCTAATTCCGGAAATCAGTCACCGAACGAACTGGTATATGATGCCACACCGCTGACCGGAACTGAGTTATATCCGGAGGTTACCCTTAACGGTAACACGGTGGGGCCGGTTCGCCTCGGTTACGCCGACGGAAAATTTTACGCCAGCGCCGGCACGCTGCGACAGCTGGGGCTCCGGCTCCATGAAAAAAATGCGGGGCAGGTATGCCTGAGCGATATACCGCAGTTACAGACTGACTACGATGCACGGCAACAGACTCTGAAGCTGACTGTTCCGCTCAGGCTTCTGGATACAGCGACCACCCGGCTTAATCTGGCGGATGCCGCTACCCCGGCGGCATCCACTTCACGGGGCATGCTGTTAAATTATGACCTTTACGCCGCCCGCGAGAGAAGCCTCAGCGTCAGCAGCTTTACAGAACTTCGCGCCTTTCAACCTTCCGGAGTATTCAGTTCAACCCAGCTGACGCGCAATTCAGCACAGAAGTACAGTGGTGATCATGATAACCGGTTCAGTCGCCTGGATACCCGCTGGCAGTCCTCCTTTCCTGACCGGTTGCTGACAGTAACAGCAGGAGACACCCTGACCAGTTCTCTGCCCTGGTCGCGCCCCACCCGCATTGCCGGGATTCAGCTCGGCACTGATTTCAGTCTGAAGCCTTATCAGCCCACCACGCCATTACCTTCTTTCCTGGGTTCAGCAACCCTGCCTTCTGATGTCGAACTCTATATTAATGGGGTGAAGCACTATAACGGCAGCGTACCGGCGGGAAATTTTGAAATCAGCAGCCTGCCTAATATCAGTGGCGCCGGCAATGCGCAGGTCATGGTCACGGATGCGCTGGGCAGGACGACCGTTCAGAATTTCTCTTTTTATAATGACCCGTTGCTGCTGCGTCAGGGACTGACTGAGTGGTCGGCAGAACTTGGGGTAGTCCGCAGGAATTATGGTTATTCCTCTTTTGACTATGACAACGTCCCTGTTTTCAGCGGGACCTGGCGGCGGGGAGGGAGTAACAGTTTAACCGTCGGTTCGCATGCTGAGGCAACAAACAGCCTCGCGAATGCTGGCGTCAGTACTGACTGGGTTCCCTCCGGTCGCAGCGGTACGCTGTCCGCCACGCTGGCGATAAGTGCGGACTCAGGTCAGGGCGGTTCGCTGTACGGAGCAGGTTATCGCTGGTCCGGTTATAACTTTACCTTCAGCACAATGACCACCCTCACGACAGGCCGCTATCACGATGCCGCCACCCGCTATGGACCGTCGCCACCGGCGTTAAGCAGTAACTCGGTAGTGGGGTATGGGACAGAGTCCCTGGGTAATTTCAGCCTGAGCTACCTGCATTTTCGTTATCCGCAGGAAAGCTCCATCCGCTATGCCGGTGCTAACTGGTTTAAATCCGTGACGCAGGATATTTATCTTAACGCCGGGGTCAGTCAGAACGTGGATAACAGTCGTGACAGCAGCGTCTGGCTGATGATGACATTTGCGTTCAGTGGCGGAATGAGTGCCGGCAGTATGCTGCAGCGCACGAATAACCAGACCGGATACATGATTAATGCCAGCCAGATGCATCCCCCGGAAGGGGGATGGGGATGGGGCTGGAGCCTGGCGGCCAGCCGGCAGTCATCCCGGCAGGGTGCTCAGGGAGAAGTGGGGTATCAGGGGCGTCACGGCAATGTCTACACAGGGGTGAATCAGATGTCCGGTACCCACTATGATTACGCAGGTGCCCGCGGCTCTCTGGTGTCGATGGCAGGAGGGCTGTTCGCCGCCCGGGAGATTAGCAGCGGTTTTGCGGTGGTCTCCACCGATGGCATTGCCGGGGTTCCGGTAAAACTTGAAAACAATCTCACGGGAACCAGCGACGACCAGGGACTGCTGCTGGTCACCCCCCTGAACAGCTATCAGAATAATCTGCTGAGTATTGACCCGATGGATCTGCCCGCCAGCATGCGAATTAACCGAATCAGCGCCGACGCCACTCCTGCAGACCGGTCCGGCGTACTGGTGAAATTTGACATTACCCCCGTTCGAGCTGCACTGGTGACGCTGGTTGACACTCATGGCCACGCGGTTGCACAGGGCAGTATAGCCACGCTGGATTCGGGGCAGAATGCGGTCGTGGGTTTTGATGGTATGGCCTATTTTGATGTCCTTGGGTTATATAACCGGCTCAGGGTCACCACGCCAACAGGCGTCTGCACAGTGCAGTTCAGGTATCCTGCCGAAGAGAAGGGTATCCCTCAGACCGGACCACTGACCTGCCGGTAACCACCGGCGTGAAAGGAGGCAACAACATGCGATTAAGCCATCTGATTTTGCTGGCAGGATTAACCCTGTCGCCCGGAGTGAGCCTGGCGCTGAGCTGTTCGGTCAGTAATGTGCAGCCTGTTAATTTCGGCACGGTAAACCCGCTCTCCGCAACAGCGGCAACGGGGGCTATGACCTTCAGCTACACCTGCACCCGGGCCATCACGGATATACTGGCAGGCGTCACGCTCTGTTTTAATATTGGCCCGTCTGCTGTCAGCGGACAAATCAGTCCCCGTCAGATGTCATTTGCAGGTCCGCCCGCCAGCACCCTGAATTACCAGCTGTATCAGGACCCGGGGTATACAACGGTCTGGGGAAGTCAGTATCAGGCGGGAACAACACCACCCATGGTGCAGATAACCTTCCTGGATTTTCTTCCTGTGACCGGAAGTAAAACTGTTTATGCCCGACTTCCCGGGTCACAAATCACGGCAGCCCCGGGCGGTTACCAGGACAATTATTCTGCCGCGACCGCCAGCGTCACGCTGAATACCGGGTTACTTCTGCCACCGACAACCTGTGGTACCACGACTGGCCCAGCGCTCCCGTTTACCGTACTTGCGACCGTGGCGAAGCAATGCAACGTCAGCTTTACCAACAACATCAACCTGGGAACGGTAAATGCAACCCAGACCAATATTGGCGGGAACAGTACAATAGGGGTCACCTGTACCAACAGCTCCCCCTATACCATTGGTCTGGTGCCTTCCAACGGCAACACGGCGGGAAGCGGAATGATGAAAACTAGCAATACAAATACTGACCAGGTCCCCTATCAGCTCCGTTCAGGACCCGGTATGAATGGCAGCCCATGGGGAAACACTCCACTGAACAGCGTTGCGGGAACCGGAGCCGGCAGCACGACGACCTGGGCGGTCTACGTCACCGCTCCCGGCGCGAACTACACGCCGGACAGGTACGCCGATACGGTAACAGTTAATGTGACGTACTGAGATTTCGGGAGCGTCCAGTTTACTCACGCAGCGGCATCGCCGGCAACGTCCAGGTCTTTACGCAACAAATGCAGGAGCAGGGAAACGCGCCGTTCTGTCCTTTCCGGCGTATCCGGTGGCAGATTGTAGCGCAGGGTGTAAAGTTTGCCCTTGTCGTTGAAAAAGTCGATCACCAGCATCGGCACAATTTGGTTGAATATTTTCCTGTAATTCAACTGAATACATGACATACCAAGTTTCATGCGAACGTCCATTATCGCGCTGGCCACCAGGCCTGGATACAAGGCTGTTTCCTGTGGTGCAGAGATGATTTTCATGCCGAACCTCCACTCGTTGACTGAGAGGGGCTGGCCCCGCAGGGCCAGCGGTATTCTGCAAAGGGTGCCGGGATACCACGCCAGACAGCCACCGATTGGGCGGAGCGAACTCCGCCCAGCGGTTTAGCCTCTGACTTCGTAGTTCAGCAACGCCACCATGACCGTGTTACCTTGCTGGACGCGGATCTCACACAGTGAGCCGCGCACCATCCAGGTAAACACCAACAGCGTTAAACACAACACTATCAGGCTAAAAAACACCAGTTTTCGTGACATTGTCTTGAACCTCTGAAGTTAAGAGGCTACTATTATGTTGTCTATGCATAACAAATGGCCTCAAGTTGATTGAAAGATCACTTGGGGCTTTTTGCTGTCTGCTTCATGCCAGAGCCTGAAACAGACGGCTCCAGGCACCCGTTTGAATGTTAACATAATTTCCACCTTTTCAAACATATTCAAGACTCAATGCCAGATCATCCATCGGCAGCGCCTGGGGACCAAACGTGCCGTCAAATCGTGCCATAATTCGTCTTTCACGGTAATGGGTCATCAAACGGTGGACGCTGATCCAGCTCGCTCCGGTCGCCGCCCTGCGCATAAATTTCCCATTGTTGGGCGGCATCTGCCACAGCTTCGGACGTTGCCCCCAGCCCTGTGCCTTCACTTGCCGGCGAAGCGCTTTCATTGGGCGCACCGGATTTTCGTCCTCCTCCCGGGCGAACGGTTCTGGCGCTGATAACAGAATCTGCCACGACCTGGTAAGGTTCTGTCGCATTAACAGAGCAGAGTCAGCAAACGTTGTGCTGCCGATATTTTAGGCAGCCAACAAATAAAATTGTTCCGCTGGTGACAATCTGTCGCCGGCGGGATGCTGAAGTTGTCCTTTGCGTATCATCTGTAACAACTCGATGCCTGCTAACAACGTCTGCGCCCGGCGGAACGACTTGAATCCCAGCATCGGCCGTATTCGTCGTTTGATATTCCGGTGATCCTGCTCAACCAGGTTGTTCAGGCACTTGCTCTGCCTGATGGTCATCCTTTCTTCTTCTGGTTTGTTGGCGTTAAGTGTGGTCAGGGCGGCCGTGTTGGCGCCACTTTTATCGATAGTCACTACCTCGGGTTCGCCATGATGACGAATGGCCTTGCGAAAGAAACGCAACGCAGCGGCAGCGTCGCGTCTGGCGGTCAGCAGGAAGTCGACGGTTTGACCTGCAGTATCTACCGCGCGGTACAGATATTTCCACTGGCCTTTGATTTTGATGTAGGTTTCGTCCATGCGCCACCGCCGACCCACGGTGCGCTTATGCCGACGAAACGCCTTATCCAGCAACGGCACCAGACGGATAACCCAGCGGTGAAGCGTCGAATGGTCAACAATAATGCCGCGCTCGACCATCATTTCTTCGAGATTGCGCAGGCTAAGGGCATAAGCCAGATACCAGCGAACGCATTGAGCAATAACATCGAGGGGATAGTGCAGGCGTTTGAAGGCTTTTCGTATCAGAGGCATGAGCAGGCAACATCATTAAAAAAAAACAGCATGTTACCCGACGCCGCCTTAATGCGACAGAACCCACTCAGCGCATTGAGCGACATAACCTGAATCTGAGACAACATCTGGCAAGGCTGGGACGGAAGTCACTGTCGTTCTCAAAATCGGTGGAGCTGCATGACAAGGTCATCGGACATTATCTGAACATAAAACACTATCAGTAAGTTGGAGTCATTACCTGCGTTGTCGGGAAGATGCGTGACCTGATCCTTCAGCTCAGCAAAAGTTCGATTTATTCAACAAAGCCGGGTTGATATTCAAGCGAAGCAGCGTTGAGGAGCCCAGCCTATTAAAAAGACTAAACGTGGGTGAGCCAACCGGTTAAGCCCTGAGCAATCGGCACAAGGCTTTCTGTAAGAGCTGTCCACGCCTTCAGGGTTTGAGGACCACTTTCGTCCAGCCGGGGGTACGGCTGTCGAAATTTTTATAGCCTTCAGGCGCTTCGTCCAGGCTCAGACGATGCGAAATAATCTGGCCAGGGCTGGCTTTGCCGTGGTGAATCAGTCTTGCAAGCTGTCGGTTGTAGGCCTTCACGTTTGCCTGTCCGGTGCGGATTGACTGGCCCTTGAACCAGAAACTGCCAAAATCGAAAGGCATCTTGCCTTCTTTAGCCAGATCGGTTGCAGCAGAGGGATCCTGCGGGACAAATACGCCAACCACGCCGATTCCGCCCGTGGCTTTAGTTGACGCGACAAGGCTGTTCATGGTTGCACTGTTATCTTCATGACCATGCTTATTACAGCACTGGTATCCCACGCATTCACACCCGCAGTCGGTGCCCCTGCCATCGGTCAGATCCAGTATTTTCTGTACGGCCTCATCTCCGGCAGCATGAACAGGTGTTGCACCAAGTTGCTCGGCGAGGGCAAGACGGTCACTGTGGGTATCCACAACAAACACCTGCGATGCGCCTTTTATCAGCGCTGAGTGAGCCGCCATCAACCCAACCGGACCCGCCCCATAAATAGCGACGCTTTCGCCCGCTCGCAATCCCGCCAGTTCGGTCGCGTGCCAGCCTGTCGGAAAGATGTCAGAGAGCATCACATAATCATCCTCTTTTTCTGAGGCATCCTCCGGCAGCACCAGACAATTGAAATCGGCAAAGGGGACCCGCAGCAGTTCTGCCTGCCCGCCGTCCCATGGGCCCATTTCAGCAAAACCATAGGCGGCGCCAGCGCTTCCCGGATTAGCCGTCAGGCAAAAACCGGTCAGGCCTTTTTCGCAATTTTCACAGAAGCCGCAGCCGATGTTAAACGGCATACAGACGCGGTCTCCCACCTTGACACGCTCAACGCCTTTGCCGACTTCAACGACCTCTCCCATGTTTTCATGGCCGAAAATGCGCCCTTTTTCAAAACTGGTGCGGCCTTCGTACATGTGCAGATCCGAACCACAGATATTCGTGGTAGTAATGCGGATAAGCGCGTCACCGGGGCGCTCAATTTTTGCGTCAGGAACATTTTTTACCGTTACGTTGAACGGGCCGTTATAGATGATTGCTCTCATAATTACCCCTCTGGATTGAAACGATTAAAAATAATCATGCTGGTTTTAAATCTCGTTGCGCTTATTTTTTCCACGCAAGATAAGAGCATTTTAAATGTAGCATAAATTTTTAACATGGCTCACTTTATACCGATGCGCTTGCGTGTAATTTATTATGACCTACAATTAAGTGGGGCTGATCGAGCCGATTGAACCTGCACTGCATGCGGGCAACCTGGTTATGAATCGCCGCGTACTGGCGGGCTCTCTGATCGGTGGCATTGCGGAAACCCAGGAAGTTCTGGAATTTTGCGCCGAGCACAGCATCAGCTGCGATATTGAAATGCTTGATATCAAAAATATCAACGAGGCTTATAGCCGCATGATAGCTGGGGATGTGAAGTATCGCTTCGTCATTGATATGGCCACGTTAAAAGCATAAATCCAGACAATCCGTTTGCGAGCCAACAGATGCATGACATGAGCACCAGATATCGTTTGCCCAACAGATATAACGGATAAGTCTTTTAACATATTCTCAGCATTGCGTTTGTCAACGACCCCAACACCACCGGTGTTGCTGGATCTGTTCACCCCGCTTTGTGGGATAACCGATCAGGGCTATGGGAAACCATTTTCATGGCCTTCTAATTATATAAATGCATTTTTTTATGGCCTTTTATGACAGCGCCAAGGAACACTTTTATGTCTAAAAAATCCAATTTGGCCTTATCAGCGTTGGCGTTCGCCATTGCCATTTCAGGCGAAAGCAGCTTCGCTGCAGATGTCCGGCCACTACCGGCGAATGCACCTGTCGAGAAAACGACAGGTCAGCTTGAACAGGTATTTGCTTTCCATAATGCGATGCCGACCGGCGTTACCGTCACCGAAACTGGCCGTATCTTCGTAAACTACCCAAAATGGGGCGATGATGTAAAATTCACCGTTGCTGAGATTCGCAACGGTAAGGAAGTCGCGTATCCAGACGCGGCTTTTAATCGTGAAAATCACAAAGATCCTGCTAAAGGTCTGATTAGCGTACAAAGCGTTGTCGCCGATGGTAAAGGTCGTGTGTGGTTGTTGGACACCGCAGCACCGAGTTTCTCCACGCCCAAAAAAGGGTAATGCTCCCAACTTACTGATTTAGTGTATGATGGTGATTTTGAGGTGCTTGCGTGGCTTCCATTTCCATCAGATGTCCTTCCTGCTCCGCTACTGAAGGCGTGGTGCGTAACGGCAAAAGCACTGCCGGACATCAGCGCTATCTCTGCTCTCATTGCCGTAAAACATGGCAACTACAGTTCACTTACACCGCCTCTCAGCCCGGTACGCACCAGACAATCATTGATATGGCCATGAATGGCGTCGGATGTCGCGCCAGTGCACGCATTATGGGCATTGGCCTCAACACGGTTTTACGTCACTTAAAAAACTCAGGCCGCAGTCGGTAACCTCGCGCATACAACCGGGCAGTGATGTGATTGTCTGCGCTGAAATGGACGAACAGTGGGGCTACGTCGGTGCTAAATCACGTCAGCGCTGGCTGTTTTACGCGTATGACAGGATACGGAGTGAACCGCCCCGGGAATCCTGGAGACTAAACTCCCTGAGAGAGAGGTAAACAGGATGACTAAAAATACACGTTTTTCCCCCGAGATACGGCAGCGTGCCGTCCGCATGGTTCTGGAATGCCAGGACGGATATGACTCACAGTGGGCAGCCCTGAGTTCCATCGCCCCTAAAATCGGCTGCACGCCGGAGACCCTGCGTATCTGGCTGCGTCAGTATGAACGTGATGCCGGTGGTGGTGATGGTGGTCTCTCCACCACTGAGCGCCAGCGCCTGAAAGAGCGGGGGCGTGAGACCCGCGAGCTGCGGCGCAGCAATGATATCCGGCGGCAGGCCTCAGTTTATTTTGCGAGGGCGGAGTTCGACCGCCTCTGGAAAAAATAGCCCTCCTGGTGGATACCCTGAGCGATGAATACGGGGTCGGACCGGTATGCCATGAGCTGGATATCGCCCCGTCGTCATACTACCGCTACCGTGAATATCAGCTGCATCCTGACAGACGTAGCCATCGCGACCAGCGTGATGAGAAACTGAAGCAGGAGATACAGCGCGTGTACGACGAAAACTACGGCGTCTATGGTGTTCGCAAGGTCTGGCGCCAGCTGCTACGGGAGGGCTTCAGCGTGGCCCGATGCACCATCGCGAGGCTGATGAAGTCCATGGGCCTAACCGGCGTACTGCGAGGTAAAAAGGTGCGAACCACCGTCAGCCGTAAGACCCCTGCCGCGCATGACCGGGTGAACCGTCAGTTCGTGGCTGAACGCCCTGACCAGCTGTGGGTGGCAGACTTCACGTACGCCAGCACCTGGCAGGGCTTCGCATACGTAGCGTTCATTATCGACGTGTTCGCCGGTCGCATCGTGGGCTGGCGGGGGTCATCGTCGGTGGAGACGACGTTCGTGCTGGATGCGCTGGAGCAGGCGCTGTGGGCCCGTCGGCCATCAGGAACCATCCATCACAGCGACAAAGGTTCACAGTACGTGTCGCTGGCCTACACACAGCGGTTGCAGGAGGCGGAGCTTCTGGCTTCAACGGGAAGCACGGGTGACTCTTATGATAACGCGATGGCCGAAAGCATCAACGGCCTGTACAAAGCGGAGGTGATACACAGGCAAAGCTGGAAAAACGGTTCTGTCGCATTAACAGAGCAGAGTCAGCAAACGTTGTGCTGCCGATATTTTAGGCAGCCAACAAATAAAATTGTTCCGCTGGTGACAATCTGTCGCCGGCGGGATGCTGAAGTTGTCCTTTGCGTATCATCTGTAACAACTCGATGCCTGCTAACAACGTCTGCGCCCGGCGGAACGACTTGAATCCCAGCATCGGCCGTATTCGTCGTTTGATATTCCGGTGATCCTGCTCAACCAGGTTGTTCAGGTACTTGCTCTGCCTGATGGTCATCCTTTCTTCTTCTGGTTTGTTGGCGTTAAGTGTGGTCAGGGCGGCCGTGTTGGCGCCACTTTTATCGATAGTCACTACCTCGGGTTCGCCATGATGACGAATGGCCTTGCGAAAGAAACGCAACGCAGCGGCAGCGTCGCGTCTGGCGGTCAGCAGGAAGTCGACGGTTTGACCTGCAGTATCTACCGCGCGGTACAGATATTTCCACTGGCCTTTGATTTTGATGTAGGTTTCGTCCATGCGCCACCGCCGACCCACGGTGCGCTTATGCCGACGAAACGCCTTATCCAGCAACGGCACCCGACGGATAACCCAGCGGTGAAGCGTCGAATGGTCAACAATAATGCCGCGCTCGACCATCATTTCTTCGAGATTGCGCAGGCTAAGGGCATAAGCCAGATACCAGCGAACGCATTGAGCAATAACATCGAGGGGATAGTGCAGGCGTTTGAAGGCTTTTCGTATCAGAGGCATGAGCAGGCAACATCATTAAAAAAAAACAGCATGTTACCCGACGCCGCCTTAATGCGACAGAACCGTCCCGGTCGGCCCACAGCACCTTTATCATGTCGCCGCGACGACCGCGAAAGATAAACAGATGACCGCTGAACGGATCGGTGCGAAGCGTGTTCTGCACTTTCGCTGCCAGCCCGTTGAAGCTACAGCGCATATCTGTCACGCCAGCAACCAGCCAGATCCGCGAACCTGCCGGAAAGCTAATCATGACTCACCCTCCCTGAGTTCGCTGACCAGTGCGCGCAGAAGTTCAGGCGTCAGCGGGCCAGTCAGGTTGAGGCTTCCACCTGGCAACGTCAGCCTGCAGCTGATGACCGGTGGCAGGTCTGCTGATACGACGCCGTTTTGCCTGGGCGGAGGGACAACAGGCTCCATAGTAACCGGAATCAGAGTCGCTCTGTTGGCCGGATCCAGTAGCCCCTGACGATGCAGATTGCGCCAGTTGAACAGCAGATTATCGTTAATGCCATGCTCACGGGCAATTTGAGCCACACAGGCGTCCGGCTGCAGGGTCAGCTCCGCCATGCGAATTTTGAATTCCAGAGGCCAGTCCGGCCGGCGTTTTTTTACAGGAAGATTTGTCTCAAGATTGAAGGCATAGAGCTCTTCCTCCAGGCGTTCAGGCGTGTATTCTTCCGACAATGGCCAGTTAATTCCGGTTCGTCGAAAACGCGTGAACATTTTATGTATGGCAGATGAGCTAAGGTTCAGTTGTTCTGCTATTTCACGGTAAGTCAGAGCCTCATTAAAGCGCAGGCTCAGCGCTGTGAAGATCCATGGTCTTCTGGTGTAAGGCGTATTTTTGTCCACGGTAGTGTCCATGTTCGCGAAAGTGTCCATGGTAGGAAACGCGGGCAAAAATAAAAGACGGTCTGGATGAGACGCTTACCTGCGCTTCAGCTGCGTCTCCGGTTTCCTGTCCATGAAGGTCAACGGCATTAACAGCCTGATGTCGGGTAGCAGCAGCACATTACTGCGCCGCCGCCCCCTGAGAACGGTACGTGCAGGTTTCCCCGCATACCGCTCAAGCCTTTATAAATGCCCGTTGTGGGCACCGGCCTCCCTGTTGTGTAACTGACGGTGGCAGTTGGGATGTAGCAGTTCAAGATTGGACATGTCGTCGCTGCCGCCCATGACCTTCCTGACCCGGTGGTGTATATTCCAGCCTGGCTTGTTGGTGATGAGTTGTCTGCAACGCGGGCAGCACTTACCCTGGCGCTTCCACAATGCCGCCACGGTTTTCATCTTCTTCAGCTTTCCGCTCCAGACCAGATCCAGACGACGCTCAAAGTAGATTTCCATGCCGGGCGAGTAAGGTGTTGCGTCGCCCCTGATCTTGATATGGCGTTTGATGGGGGTATCCATCGCGCGGGTGAGGTGCAGTATTTTACCCTCCGGGGTCGCTGCGCTGAACAGCCAGCGTTTCTCCCCGAACGTGAAATACTTTTCTGCAACCCAGCGCCGGCTTTTACGTGTATGCCGCCGTTTGCACCACTGCCATATTGCCCGCCAGATTTGGGTATCGACGTAATTAAAGATATCTTTTGCCACGACATGCCGATGATAAGTCGCCCATCCACGGATCACGGGATTGAGCAGGTTTATCAGTTTCCATGCCGGAAGCGTCGGATTGCCTTTAATTATTCTCCTGACTTTGCTCAGAAAGTTTTTCAGATTCTTTTTGGCAGGCTTGATCAGCATCTTGCCGCCGTATTTTCTGACGTTCTGACCAAGAAAGTCGAAGCCTTCTTCTATGTGCGTTATCGCTGTTTTTTCCTCAGACAGCGCGAGCCCCCGTTTCTGCATAAACTCTGCTATCAGGGGCTTGACCTCATTCTCCAGCAGCTCGCGGGAGATCCCGGAGCAGATGAAGTCGTCGGCATAGCGCACATAGTTCACCTGATGTTTTGCCCCGTAATGCTTACTCTTCCTGAATGTCAGCATCAGCTCTTCCTCCAGCCCATCGAGTGCCATATTGGCGAGGAGGGGAGAGATAATGCCTCCCTGCGGAGTGCCACTTTCGGTGTGAAAGAAGACGCCCTTTTCCATATATCCGGCTTTCAGCCATTTTCTGAGCAGTTTTCTGTCCATGGGAATATGGGACAGCAACCAGTCATGGCTGATATTGTCGAAGCATCCTTTTATGTCACCTTCCAGTACCCATTTCGGGGATACTTTCTGGCTCATCCGGTGAAATATGGACTCGATGGCATCATGCGTACTGCGCATGGGTCTGAAACCATAGCTGTTATTGTCAGCCGTGGTTTCTGCTACAGGCTCCAGTGCCAGCAGCCACAGTGCCTGCATGGCCCTGTCACGCATAACAGGAATGCCCAGCGGGCGCTTTTTGCCGTTCGGTTTGGGGATGTGTATGCGCCTGAGCGGCAGTGGTCTGTAGTCTCGCGGGCTCAGACAGACAATCCCTTTCCATTTTTCATCCGGGGTGCTCCATGTTTTGCCATCCACGCCGGGCGTCCTTTTCCCGGTGTTTTCAGTCACACGTTTGACAGCAACGGCTTTGCCGGAGAACGAACGCGTGAGAATGCGCTGCAGTTCCCTGACTCGCCGCCATTGTTGCTGCCGGGTTGCCTCTGCAATCCTCAGCTGTAGCTTTCGCACCCGTGCATGGCAGGCTCGCCAGTCAATGGCGTGCCAGCCTGCCGGGCGGGGTATCGTGGACACACTGTCGTGTGTATTCATCTCGCTGATATCCTGTTGAAAGTTTTACAGTATCTCATGCAGTTAAAGACCAGACGGAAGTCTGCCCGCTTTCGCGCCGAAGTATAATTTGCTCCGTATCCTGATGATTACCATCAGGCGTTCGCTTTTTCCGTCCTCCTCTGCCCGCACCGCCAACAGTGTTCCTTACGGTTCACCTGCCATCAGGCAGCGATACGGGTTTACCAGGTTCCGCTTAACATACAAAAGGTCAAGACGGGTTCTGTCTATTCACCGGAGATCTCTGTGTCCATGTGCTCCGGGAGGCCCTTGGAGCAACCCGATCTCATACCCTTTTGGTTCAGGCCTTTCAGCATCTTTGGCCTGTTGCCGATAACGGTGTTTATCAACAGTTCACATGTGTTAACCCTTCTGACCAGCCTTGCAATCCAGCCACATGATGCTTGCAGCAGGAGAGGCTCCCTCACGGGACCCTCTCCGGGCTGACGCCCGATTTCGTTGTCCCGGAAGCTTCAGACCCCGCCGTTGCCAGCAACGCCTGTTCCGGTAGGCTACAGCTAATGGAATAGCTGGTTTTATCAATGTAAAACAATATGTTAAACAACTTCCTGTCGCACGGCCCCCTCCGGCTCCCCGGCGTTGCCGGGTCGTCGAGCCCTACTGCGCTAACCGGCTGTGCCGGTAAGCTCCGCCGGACCGCAGGCGTTCCGGGCCTGTCGGCTAGGGTCTGATGGCAACGGCAAGGTTTAAATCAGAAGATCGATGAAGGTCCGCTATGAGCGAAAAGCAGACGTTGCCCGCCGTTAGCCAGCGGGCAACATAATAACCAGCTATTTACGCAACAGGCGCAGGCCGTTTGCCACAACAAGCAGACTTGCACCCACATCGGCAAATACAGCCATCCACATGGTTCCCATGCCGGCAATGGTCAGGGCCAGAAATATTGCTTTGATGCCAATTGCCATAACGATGTTCTGTACCAGAATGCTGTAAGTCTGTTTTGAAAGCCGGACAAAGGCAGGGATTTTACGTAAGTCATCGTCCATCAGGGCAACATCAGCGGTTTCGATGGCGGTATCGGTGCCCATCGCGCCCATGGCAAAGCCGATATCGGCGCGAGCCAGCGCCGGCGCATCATTGATGCCGTCCCCTACCATGCCAGTGGTACCCTGAGCCGTAAGTGTTTCAATGGCGCGCAGTTTGTCCTCAGGCAACTGGTTACCCCGGGCTTCATCGATACCGACCTGAACGGCAATGGCCTGCGCTGTACTCGAATTGTCTCCGGTCAGCATGAGTGTCCGGACGTCCAGACCGTGCAGCTGGCTCACCGCTTCGCGACTGCTTTCTTTGACTGTATCTGCCACTGCAAACAGCCCGAGTACCTGATGACTGTCACAGAGCAGGATGACCGTTTTACCAGCGGACTCCAGTTCCCTGAGCGTCGCCCTGACAGTCTCCGGGCAGCTGCTCGTTTCTTCAGCCAGTCTCAGATTCCCGAGGCTGTAGGTTCTGTCATTGATGACACCCCGCACCCCGCGGCCCGGCAGAGCTTCAAAGCGCTCAACGTCATAACGCTGCGAACCCTCTAATGCTGCCGTCACGGCCTGCGAAACCGGATGATCGGAGTAACCCGCCAGACTCGCAGCCAGTCTGCGGCCTTCATCCTCGGCAACCCAGGTATAGATAATCACATCCGTTTGTACAGGTTTACCGTGCGTCAGCGTGCCAGTTTTGTCGAGCGCCAGCCATTTCAGTTTTCTGCCCTCTTCAAGATAAATGCCACCTTTAATCAGGATCCCCCGGCGGGCTGCCGCCGTCAGGCCGCTGACGATAGTTACTGGCGTGGAAATGACGAGCGCGCAGGGGCAGGCGATAACCAGCATGACAAGCGCCTTATAAACCCACTCGTGCCAGCTTTCACCTGCCATCAGTGGCGGGAGGATGGCAACCGCAACCGCGATTGCAAACACCACGGGGGTATAAACCTGTGCAAAGCGGTCAACAAAGCGTTGCGAAGAGGCTTTTGCCCCCTGGGCCTCCTCCACGGCATGAATGATGCGTGCGAGTGTAGTATTTCCGGCAGCAGCCGTTACCCGGTATTCAAAACCACCGGAGCCGTTAACCGTCCCGGCGAAAACCGGATCGCCTTCTCCTTTTTCGATCGGCAGGCTTTCACCGGTAATGGGTGCCTGGTTGATGCTGGTCCTGCCTCGGACAACCCTGCCGTCAAGGGCGATACGCTCACCCGGTTTTACCCGGACCACGCTGTCAAGGGGTACAGATCTGGCATCTGCCACTGTCCAGGAACCGTCCGGCTGCTGAATCGTGGCTGTTTCAGGCGTCAGCGTCATCAGGGAGCCAATAGCATTGCGGGCGCGGTCAAGAGACTTCGCCTCAATCAGTTCCGCGATCGTGAACAGCACCATTACCATGGCGGCTTCCGGCCACTGCCCGAGCGCCAGCGCCCCGGTTACAGCAATGCTCATCAGGGCGTTAATATTCAGATTGCCGTTACGCAGCGCAATCCAGCCCTTTTTGTAGGTAGACAGGCCGCAGGCACCAACAGCGGCCAGGGCCAGAACTGCTTCCAGCCATTCCGGCATGCCTGTCCAGTGCATAGCTTCGGCGGCCGCTGCCGCAACGCCGGCCAGTGCCAGCGGCCACCAG
The DNA here is from genome assembly GCF_014946725.1 of Mixta mediterraneensis. Classification (GTDB taxonomy): domain Bacteria; phylum Pseudomonadota; class Gammaproteobacteria; order Enterobacterales; family Enterobacteriaceae; genus Pantoea; species Pantoea mediterraneensis. Next base: position 17,796 of record NZ_JACFXY010000022.1, on the reverse strand, counting down.
GGATTTTTCTTTTCCTCAGTAGCCGCGTGCCGCCCGCTGCTGTCAGAGAGCTCAGGTTCAAAGCCCAGCGAACGAATGGCGGCCAGAACCGGCTCCAGCGTACCCGGTGCATGAACGACCGTCAGAACGCGCTGCATAAGGTTAAAATCCAGCTCCTTAACGGCCGACATACCGTCCAGCTTTTTACGGATCATGCCCTCTTCTACCGGGCAGTCCATCTGCCTGATGCGGATGCTGGTACGCACTCCGTCAGCGGTCAATTGCTGTGCCTGCAGCTCACCGGAAGTGACAGCCGCAGGTGCGCAGCAGGAACCGCAGGCGCTTTCCGCTTTGCTGCCTGAACAATTGATGCCGGCAGGCCGGGTGACTTTATCAGCCAGTTCCGGGTCAAAACCCAGAGAGCGCACCGCCTGTAGTACCGGCTCCAGTGCCTGCGGCGAGTGGGTCACGGTAAGTACCCTCTGCATCAGATTGAATTCAAGCTCACTGACGTCAGACAGTTTTGTGAGTTTTTTACGAAGCAACGTCTCTTCCGTCGGGCAGTCCATCTGCACGATGCGCAGACGTGTCTGAACGCTATCGCTCCCGTCGCGTTCTGCCACTGGCACGGAAGGCTGACTCAGACTCTCCGATGAACAGCAGCTTCCGGCACTACAACAGTCCGGTGAGGCATCAGCCATTTTTTGCGAAGTTTTTCCGGAGGCGTCTGCCGTGGCAGCAGAGGTATAGCTGACGGATGTCCGCTCTCCGGACGCGGCAGAACCGCACTTGTTATTACTACAGCAGTCACTCATGTTTTTATCTCGTTCATAGCATATACTGGCATTAAAGACCCTGAAGTAACTACAGGGTCAAGTGTACAAGGAAAAAGTTATGAAAATTGGCGAACTGGCCCGGCAGGCAGGCTGTCCGGTAGAGACGGTGCGTTATTATGAGCGTGAGGGGCTGCTGCAGGCAGCATTACGTGACCAGGCAAATAACTACCGTCACTATGACAGTGCCCATCTGGAAAGACTGATGTTTATCCGCCGCTGTCGGGCGCTGGATATGACCCATGAAGAAATCCGGGTGCTGCTGCAGGCACGCAGTCAGCCTGATGCAGATTGCGGTATGGTTAACGACCTGATAAACGAGCACCTTCTTCATGTACAGGCCCGTATTCGTGAACTTAATATGCTGGAAACGCAGTTGTGCGAGCTGCAGAGTCATTGTAACGCCAACCGTGCAACGCGCGACTGTGGCATTTTGCGCGAACTGGAGCAGGCAGATGAGTCGGATGATGTCCTTCCCGTTATTTCTTCTGGCCATCTTGCCGGCAGCCATCCGCATTAATTTTTTAAGAGCAGGCTCTGTAACGAGGCGTTTTAATTAAAAGATAACGTCCGCTTCTGGCACTTAGCGGACATAAGTGTCAACAACCTGATGTCGGGTAGCAGCAGCACATTACTGCGCCGCCGCCCCCTGAGAACGGTACGTGCAGGTTTCCCCGCATACCGCTCAAGCCTTTATAAATGCCCGTTGTGGGCACCGGCCTCCCTGTTGTGTAAC
>NZ_JACFXY010000022.1:13782-16241 GCF_014946725.1 Mixta mediterraneensis | reverse complement strand
CCTGATGTCGGGTAGCAGCAGCACATTCCTGCGCCGCCGCCCCCTGAGAACGGTACGTGCAGGTTTCCCCGCATACCGCTCAAGCCTTTATAAATGCCCGTTGTGGGCACCGGCCTCCCTGTTGTGTAACTGACGGTGGCAGTTGGGATGTAGCAGTTCAAGATTGGACATGTCGTCGCTGCCGCCCATGACCTTCCTGACCCGGTGGTGTATATTCCAGCCTGTCTGGTTGGTGATGAGTTGTCTGCAACGCGGGCAGCACTTACCCTGGCGCTTCCACAATGCCGCCACGGTTTTCATCTTCTTCAGCTTTCCGCTCCAGACCAGATCCAGACGACGCTCAAAGTAGATTTCCATGCCGGGCGAGTAAGGTGTTGCGTCGCCCCTGATCTTGATATGGCGTTTGATGGGGGTATCCATCGCGCGGGTGAGGTGCAGTATTTTACCCTCCGGGGTCGCTGCGCTGAACAGCCAGCGTTTCTCCCCGAACGTGAAATACTTTTCTGCAACCCAGCGCCGGCTTTTACGTGTATGCCGCCGTTTGCACCACTGCCATATTGCCCGCCAGATTTGGGTATCGACGTAATTAAAGATATCTTTTGCCACGACATGCCGATGATAAGTCGCCCATCCACGGATCACGGGATTGAGCAGGTTTATCAGTTTCCATGCCGGAAGCGTCGGATTGCCTTTAATTATTCTCCTGACTTTGCTCAGAAAGTTTTTCAGATTCTTTTTGGCAGGCTTGATCAGCATCTTGCCGCCGTATTTTCTGACGTTCTGACCAAGAAAGTCGAAGCCTTCTTCTATGTGCGTTATCGCTGTTTTTTCCTCAGACAGCGCGAGCCCCCGTTTCTGCATAAACTCTGCTATCAGGGGCTTGACCTCATTCTCCAGCAGCTCGCGGGAGATCCCGGAGCAGATGAAGTCGTCGGCATAGCGCACATAGTTCACCTGATGTTTTGCCCCGTAATGCTTACTCTTCCTGAATGTCAGCATCAGCTCTTCCTCCAGCCCATCGAGTGCCATATTGGCGAGGAGGGGAGAGATAATGCCTCCCTGCGGAGTGCCACTTTCGGTGTGAAAGAAGACGCCCTTTTCCATATATCCGGCTTTCAGCCATTTTCTGAGCAGTTTTCTGTCCATGGGAATATGGGACAGCAACCAGTCATGGCTGATATTGTCGAAGCATCCTTTTATGTCACCTTCCAGTACCCATTTCGGGGATACTTTCTGGCTCATCCGGTGAAATATGGACTCGATGGCATCATGCGTACTGCGCATGGGTCTGAAACCATAGCTGTTATTGTCAGCCGTGGTTTCTGCTACAGGCTCCAGTGCCAGCAGCCACAGTGCCTGCATGGCCCTGTCACGCATAACAGGAATGCCCAGCGGGCGCTTTTTGCCGTTCGGTTTGGGGATGTGTATGCGCCTGAGCGGCAGTGGTCTGTAGTCTCGCGGGCTCAGACAGACAATCCCTTTCCATTTTTCATCCGGGGTGCTCCATGTTTTGCCATCCACGCCGGGCGTCCTTTTCCCGGTGTTTTCAGTCACACGTTTGACAGCAACGGCTTTGCCGGAGAACGAACGCGTGAGAATGCGCTGCAGTTCCCTGACTCGCCGCCATTGTTGCTGCCGGGTTGCCTCTGCAATCCTCAGCTGTAGCTTTCGCACCCGTGCATGGCAGGCTCGCCAGTCAATGGCGTGCCAGCCTGCCGGGCGGGGTATCGTGGACACACTGTCGTGTGTATTCATCTCGCTGATATCCTGTTGAAAGTTTTACAGTATCTCATGCAGTTAAAGACCAGACGGAAGTCTGCCCGCTTTCGCGCCGAAGTATAATTTGCTCCGTATCCTGATGATTACCATCAGGCGTTCGCTTTTTCCGTCCTCCTCTGCCCGCACCGCCAACAGTGTTCCTTACGGTTCACCTGCCATCAGGCAGCGATACGGGTTTACCAGGTTCCGCTTAACATACAAAAGGTCAAGACGGGTTCTGTCTATTCACCGGAGATCTCTGTGTCCATGTGCTCCGGGAGGCCCTTGGAGCAACCCGATCTCATACCCTTTTGGTTCAGGCCTTTCAGCATCTTTGGCCTGTTGCCGATAACGGTGTTTATCAACAGTTCACATGTGTTAACCCTTCTGACCAGCCTTGCAATCCAGCCACATGATGCTTGCAGCAGGAGAGGCTCCCTCACGGGACCCTCTCCGGGCTGACGCCCGATTTCGTTGTCCCGGAAGCTTCAGACCCCGCCGTTGCCAGCAACGCCTGTTCCGGTAGGCTACAGCTAATGGAATAGCTGGTTTTATCAATGTAAAACAATATGTTGTCAATACCGATCGAATTCTGACCCACCCTGCCAAAGTAAAACTGACCCACCCCCTTTGAATCATTCGAGCGTTGTTGCTTTCGTTTTCTTCTGGAGTTGACCGCTTTTCAGCTTATCTTTCAGTCG
>NZ_JACFXY010000022.1:0-13773 GCF_014946725.1 Mixta mediterraneensis | reverse complement strand
TGTCAATACCGATCGAATTCTGACCCACCCTGCCAAAGTAAAACTGACCCACCCCCTTTGAATCATTCGAGCGTTGTTGCTTTCGTTTTCTTCTGGAGTTGACCGCTTTTCAGCTTATCTTTCAGTCGATAGCTTTGGCCGCTGATTTGGGCGATATGCGCATGGTGAAGCAGCCGATCCAGCATCGCTGCCGTCAGTGTCTCGTCATCACCAAACGTTCCGGACCACTGCGTAAACGGCAGGTTGCTGGTCAGGATCACGCTGCCTGACTCATACCGTTTAGCGACTACCTGGAAGAACAGGTTCGCCTCCATTTTACCGAACGGCAGATATCCCACTTCGTCGATGATCAACAGCTTAGGTTTACCTACGACGCGGTTCAGGTAGCCCTTCAGGTCACCCTGACGATGTGACGCCATCAGTTGCAGCATCATGTCGGCGGCGGTAATGAACCGAATGCTTAAACCCGCCATCGCGGCCTTATAGCCAATGGCGGTCGCCAGGTGCGTTTTGCCGACGCCAGAAGGCCCGAGCAGGACAACGTTCTCCTGACGTTCGATAAATGTCAGACCCGCCAACTCCTGGATCTGACTTCGTGGAACGCCACTGGCATAGGCGTAATCGAACTGCTCCAGTGTTTTTATCACCGGCAGGCCTGATAACCGCAAAATGGTCTGGCGACGCCGTTCGTTCTGGCCATCATGCTGGCACCTCGAGCAAGGCCTGGTACGTTGCCAGAGGATGTTGCAGGCTCTCGGTCGGCACCGGACGCTGGCTGAGCGCTGGGACAGGTGCAGGCAATGCCAACGTGACCTTCGGTAACGGCAATAGCGCAGCACGCTCGCGCGGCATGCGCTGCTCAGGCGGTACGCCTGTGGTGCCATGCACTCGTGTGTTCGCGACGGTGACCAGCCACTCGCCGATGCGTGTGTTGGCAGCAGGTACATCCAGTACCAGCCCGGCCTGCCGGAAGGTCGCGGTAAGAGGCACGATAAAGCTGTTCTTGAGGTAATGGTTAAACCGCTCAACCTTACCCTTGGTCTTGGCGCGATAGGGTCGGCAGACCTTGGGAGTAAAGGCATACTTCTCGGCGACGTGCATCAACTGCGGGTTCCAGCGATGCTTACCGGGGCCGTAGACATCGCGCTCAATGATGATGGCCTTGGCGTTGTCGAACAGCAGCTGATGCGGCGTCCCGCCGAAGAACCTGAGCGCAGACTCAATGCCGTCACACCAGGCAGCGGAGTCCTGGTTGCTGTAAAACTTGACGAAAGTCGCGCGGCTCCAGCCCAGCGTGGCGACAAAGGCCAGCAATGGGTTATGACCGAGTCTGATGATGGTGAAATCAACTTGCATCTGAAAGCCAGGCTCGGTCTCGAAGCGTGTTACCTCTTCAGTGACGGGCTGCTTAATGGGGTGCAGGAAAGCGGTCAGCATGCTGTAACCACCCTCGTAACCACGCTGACGGATCTCGCGCAGCAGCACACTGGCGGGGATCCAGAGGGGCCTGGCAGCGGCCACGCGCTCAAGGATATAGGTCTTGAACGGGTCAAGCTTGCAGGGTCTGGGTGCGCGAGGCTTGTAGCGCATATCCGCTACGGGCAGCGGGCTACGAATATATCTGCGAACGGTCTCACGAGAGCATGAAAGCTGGCGCGCGATGGCGCGTATCGACATGCCCTGACGGTGTAAAACACTAATCTCCACTCTGGTCTCCAATGTCATCATTGGCAGTGCCTTAAAACTGCCATTTTTACCCTAGGTGGGTCAGATTTACATCGGCAGGTGGGCCAGTTTTACATCGGTAGCGACAGTACTGCAGCAACGGCTGGGCCGAGATAGACAATAACATCGCAGAGAACGCGCTGCGTGGCGTTGCCCTGGGGCGGAAAAACTGGCTGTTCGCGGGTTCAGACGCGGGCGGGGAACGTGCTGCGGTACTGTACTCGCTGATCGGCACCTGCCGGCTTAACGGCGTGGAACCGGAGGCGTGGCTGCGTTACGTCATCGGTCATATCCAGGACTGGCCGGTGAACCGGGTCCGTGATCTGCTGCCCTGGAAGGTCGATCTCACTTTTGTCTGAGCGTCAATACGGTCTGGATGAGACGCTTACCCACACTACGCAGACTTCACTTTTCCTGGTGTGGTATGTTGATGCTGAATGTACACAACCGGAGCGGAGAAAGATGGACAGAGAAATGCTGGCAGAGTGGCTACGGGATATTGCCCAACATATAGAAGAGGAAAGTCCACTGATTCGTGATGTCAGTGTGGATGATGCCCTTTCTGATGAGGGGCTGGCCAGAAATCACGTTCAATGCGCCTGGTCGCGCCCCACAGCCTGAAGAGGACGCTAGCAGTATCCCTCGACACTGACAGTCCGATGTACATTACTGCTTAAATGGCGGTTATTCATTTTCTTTAAGCCAACCATCTACAAGTTGGTTGATGACATCCGTTATTGAAGTTCCATTTCGCACGCAGGCGGCTTTAAATCTGGTGTGTTTATCCTCATCAAAATTGACGTTAACACGCTTAACTTTTCCTGATAGGGCTGGCGCAGAAACCACCCTATCGAGGTCTCTGTTCTCACCGAATGTCATTTTTTTGCTACCACTATGGGCTTTTTCAAGTGCCATATGTTTACTCCTATCATCAATTACTCATTTGAGTATACAAGTAAAAACACAATTACTCAAATATGCTAACTATCTCTTTTGTAAGGATTTCGATTTCACCTTTAGCCGCTCCATCACTAGACTCGAACACGCTGTCACCATCAAGAATCGATTTGACGTAAATCTGACGCTGGGTAATAGCCGTGCGGAACGATTTAACTCCAGTGTCCCTGATGCTTTCTTTTAGAACACTAAGCATGGTTGCCTGTTCGATTTTTCGGGTAATGAGAAAACGAGCTTCAACTTTCCGGCTATATGCCTGCGCTTCAAGGACAGTGACAACGCTTCCTGCTGCAGAAAAATCAAGCGGGCTGGGAGTAACCGGAATGATAACAAGATCGCTGACCATTACCGCAGCAGATGTAATAACGGAAAGCGAACCGGCACCATCAACGATGACAAAATCATATTCAGTAAGGTCTTTCCTAATGCCATATACATCTTTTTCAGAAGCGGCTGTAAACACATCAAATGCAGCCTTCCCAGATTTACTCCAGGTTGTCAGGCTCATCTGAGGATCTGTATCCACAACTGCGATGTTGTATCCCGCTCGAGCCATTGCAGTACTCACATTGATTACTGCCGTGGTTTTACCTGAACCGCCTTTAGGGTTAAGAAAAGAAATCACCTTCATACTCAAAAAACTCCTTTGTGTATTTACTCAATTACTCTTCTGAGTTTTTGAGTTTACCATCTCAGTTAAATGAGTAAAAGCAAAAACACACATTTACACAAAGGCTCATATACTCAAAAACTCACGGAGTAAGTAAAAACTCAAATGAGTAAAAGAAAGACACGCATGACGGTATATCAAAATGTGAAGGGATAACCGATGTCATATTAGGGTATACGCCATCGGGTCCGTGCAAAATCTACCACTGATACTTAATCCCAACCATCGCCTTCGGCTCGCGATAGTCCTTATCCCCCACCGAATACGATACGTTTGCCCAGCCATTCAGATTTTTGTTGCGCTGCCCCTCCACGCCGAGCTTCAGCTCGTAGCGGTTTTTTGGCGGCGCGTTTTTAAAATCATACTGCTCGTTAAACGTCAGCGTGTTCTCACGATATTGATGGCGCCAGTTCACCTCGGCGAACGGCTGTACGCTCTCGCCGTTGCTGAGCCCGTAGGCGCGGGTCAGGCGAACGCCAAAACGAGACTCTAGCGACGTCGCGCGGCTTTTACTGACGTTCAGCAGGGCGCTTCGGCTGCTTGCCGCATCGCTGCTGAGCTGGCCGTAGGTGAGCTGCGCCTGCGGCTGAAGCTGCCAGGCGCGCTGCTTCTCAACGTCTTTGCCGAACTCGAACGTGTGGCCCGCCTCAATAGAGAGGTTGTAGCCGCGGCTGTTGTATTTCACATCCGAATAGCCGGACATCCCGACATTATTGCGATACCAGTTGTAGAGCGCCCACGTATCGACGTAGGTGCCAAGCGGATTTTTGTCGTCCTGATAGAGCGTACCGTACAGCCCGAGGCTGTAGGCGCTGTCGACGTTTGCCCGCGCGCTGCTGCCGGTAATGCGGGATTTGCTTGAGAACTGCTGGTTGCCGACGCCGCCCATGATCCCGGCACGCCCGCGCCACTTGCCGTTATCGCTCCAGTGGATGAGGTCGTGCCCCAGCTGAACGACGGTGCTGTGGCCGCTGAGGCGCATCTGGTCGTCGATGGCGTTATAGCGCTGGTGGCTGCCTACCGCGCGCAGCCACAGAGAATGGCTAAAGTCGCCGTCTTCGCGCAGACTTTCGGCATACTGCGGCTCGCCGAGGCGATCGTGCAGCGTCATATTAAACATCGATAGCGCGTTCTGGTTGGCAGCAAAGCCGCCGATCATCGGGTTGATGTTGCGTTTTGCAGGTGTAGTTGTCCGCGTAGGTTCCGTTGGGTTAGTCGGTTCTGTCGGATTGGTCGGCTCCGTCGGATCGATAGGGAAAATCGCATCCACTTCCTCAACGGAGCTGAGATACCAGTTATTGTCCTTCGCGCCTTTTTTCAGCAGATACTCATAAATACCGATAACCGTCGGGTGCCCGAGCACGAAGGCGCGATTATCGGAAACGCCTTTGACGTCCACAAGCTTAATGGCGTCCCGCTGGGTGTAGGCACCGCTGCCGCCGACGTTGGTGACGTAAATTCGGGTCGCGTCGGTGTCGGTACGCACGTTGCCGCCGACGAAGACTTGGTCCGTATCCGTCTCTTCCGCGCCCTTGTTCAGCGCCGTATTCAGATACAGCGCGCCGCCCTGAGACACATAGTCTTTGCCGATATGCAGCGTGCTGCCGGTAATATTATTGCTGCCAAGAATAATGTCGCCCGCGTTGCGGAAGCTGCCGTTTACCTGATAGGTGGTCGCATTCGTGAGGCTGAGTTTATCCAGGCCGCCGACGTTAAAGGTCCCGGCGTTATTAACGTCGCCCGCAACGGAGCCATACCCGCCGAACCTGGCGCCCTGCGCGATGTTGAGCGCTGACGTTGCCATGTTGACGTTGTTGGCGGTGTCCGGGCCGTCATCTTCGGCCGCCAGCAGCGCCGCTGCTGTAGCAGGCACCTCTGCGCTGTCGTTGCTATCTGTGCCTTCGTTACCGCCGCCCTGGCTGCCGTTTCCTTCTGCGCCGCCAACGTCATCGTCATCGTCACTGCTTTCGGGCGCGGGCAGTTTCCCCGCCGTCAGCGCGCCTTCGGTGACGAAGGTTTGCCCGGTGTATTCTGCCGCCTGCTGCGTCAGCTCTAGCGTGCCGCTGTCCTGTTTGTAGAGATTGCCGCTGCCGTCGATGGCGTTATGCACCGTCCAGGTTTCTGGCTGGGCGTTGGTTAATACCAAGTTGCCGTTGTTGTGAATGTTAGCCGCCGTGCCGGGATCGGCAATGGGCCCAGGATCGACGGGTGACGTTCCCTCGCCGTCGTCATCCGTTGGCGTACCGCTGCCGTCATCCGTCGGCGGTTCAGCGGGCTCCTCTGGCTCTGTGGGCTCAACCGGCGTAACGGGTTCTTCGTCCTTCACGCTATCTGCCAGATTCTGGGCGGACGAGGCGCGCAGAGTGCTGTCGGCATCAATATTAAAATCGCCGTTAAACGTGCGGTTATCGGCGGTCAGGGTGACGTCCGAGCCCGCAATAATATTGGCGTGGCCCGTGCCGGACAGGATGTTAGCGAAATTGCCCGCTGGCGCGCCGGTGATATTCAGCGCGCCCATCAGGTCGATGTTGCCGTCGCCGAGCCCGTCAACGTAGTGAATGTTGGTCACGGCGGGCTCTGCGATATTCGTGATCCCGTGATAGTCCGGGTTTGAGGAGGTGATATCCAGCGTGCCGCCGTTAACGTTGAGCGTCGCGTCGGGCTCGGAGATGATGTGCCCCGCGACGCTGCCGCCGTTATCCACGTTCAGCGTGCCGCTATCCAGCGCCAGCGTACTGGTCTGCTGCGTATTGAGCGCGCCCACGTACTGGGTGGTTTCGCCAAGCTGTGCCTGCGTTTCCGCCATTAAATTAAGCGCGCTGGTATGACTCTCCTGCTGGCCAAGCACCGCGTCGTCCCGCAGAAGCAGGGTGCCGTGGCTGATCGTCGTGCTGCCGGTGTAGTCGTTATTGCTGTTGGAAAGCGAAAGAGAGTCGCCGTATCCCTCAATGTTGACGTTACCCGCGCCGGTCAGCTTTGCGCCGAGATCGAGCGCGTTGCCGGTATCGCCTTCGCTGATGATCAGGTTGACGGTTTTTCCGCTGAGGATATCGATTTGCTTGAGCTGGAACGCGGCGTACAGGCCGTCGCTCTCAAGGCCGATATTTGCCCCGATGCCGTAGGTGCCATCAGCAACTTTCTCCCCGCCCTGGCGGATATCCTGAAGCTGGTCCTCGCTGGCGGGAAGTGGCGTGCCGCTATCGTCGGTGGGGGAGAACGTGATGTTATTCGCCGTGCCGGTGATGGTTCCCGTGGCTTTCACCAGCGTGACGAGGTTGATTCCCTCGTCCTGGCTCAGCAGCGACAGGCGGGATGTATCTTCCAGCATGTTTTGCGGGCTGTAGTCGTTATCAAAGCCGTCGGCAACCACCTGCACCGCGCCCGGGCCGCTGACGTCCAGATCGGTCACCTGCAAATGGCTTTGCAGCGCGTTTTCTTTTGAACCGATAAGCCCTTCGGCAACCTTGAGCGTGCCCGAGTTAAAGCGCAGGCTGTCGATTGTCTGCGTCGGCAGCCCCTTCGCCAGGGAAGCAATGCCGTCCTCGTCCAGCTGAAGCGTGGCGTGAGCGAGCGCTTTGGTGTTATCGCCCTGCACCGCGAAGATGCCGTCGCCGAGCGCCAGCGTGCCGGTGAAGTTGTTCTGAATGTAGTCGGCGTTGGCGAAATCGAAGGCCTGGCCGTTGGTGCGGGTGCGGATCGTGCCGTCGCCTTTTATGTTCTGCTTCAGCTGGTAGCCCGCGCTGGCCGCGTCGAAGTTAACAAAATAGGTGCTGCTGCTATCGAGGCTGGCCGTATTCGTATCGCCGCCCGCGTTAACCAGCGCCAGATTGACGTTGTGCACTTCGAAGGTGGAATTTTTCTCAACGTTGAGATTTTCAATGCCCTGAATATTCTGGCTGTCGGTGAGGATGTACCAGCTGGCGTCCGTGGCCGTCAGCAGATCGGTTCCGGCTCCGCCGTTGATGCGGCTGAAGGCGTTCGCGCTCTGCGCGGGCGTCGCGTTATTCACGTTGACGGCGTGCAGCGTGTAGCTGTCGTTACCGCTGCCGGAGGTCAGCATGCCGTTTTTCGTGCCGCCGTAGATATCCACCGTGTTGCCGCCGTTGCCAAGCACGAGCGCGTTGGTTTGGCTGATGCCCTGCAGCGTGACCGCGTTGCTGCCGCTCCCTGCGGTCAGCGTGCCGGTCAGTTTCGCGTCGTCTTTCACCGTAATTACGTTATTGCCGTTACCGGTTGTGAGATCCGTTGCGTTGCTGCTGCCCGCCAGGGTGATCGCGTTATTGCCCTGGCCGAGCGTCACCGAGCCCGTAATTGCGCCCGTGCCCTGGTTGGTGAAGGTTGTTTTGCCGGAGAGATTGCCCGCATCCACCGCCACGCCGCCCGAAGGCGCGGTGATTTTGCCGCTGTTAATAAAGCTCACGGCGGCAGCCGGATTTGCAAGTTGGGTTAAATCGACGACGGGGGAGGAGGCTGAAGCCGATGTCAGATTCCCCGTCTGTCGGATGTCCTTCGTTGTGCCTTTCACCACCAGCGCCGACTGGCCGTTCGGCGAGACGATATTCACGCTGGTGCCGGAGTACACGTAGCCGGAGGTGTTCGTCACGATACCGTTGCCGCCTTGGTCGTGGACGTTAATTAGCAGTTGCTCGGAGCCGCGGGTGTCCAGGTTGGCATTAGACTGCGCCGGGTTGCCGCTGGCGTCCTGGCCTTCCAGCGTGATGCCCGCCGCGTTATTGCCCGTCACGTCGATATTGCCGGAGCCGGAAAGCTTAAACGTGCTGCTGGCGTCGCCCGCCGTATTGAGGAAGTGGATGCCGCTGCCCGAGCCGTCCACGCTAATTTTTGCGCCGCTGGTGGCAAGGCTTGCGCCGGACATCACGCGAATCGCGTCGGCGCTGCCGCTGCCGTCTATCGTGCCGCTGCCGCCTACCGACAGCGACGCGTTTTTATTGAGGCGCACGGCTGCCGTGCCGTCGATAGCCTTAATATCGCTGCTGTTGTTCACCACCGAGGCAACCGAGCTTGTCTGATAAACGTCAACGCCGATGCCGTTGGAGGTAATTGCGCCGTTGTTGGTCAGCGTCCCGCCGTCGATGTACACCCCGGTCGTGGAGTCCGCGTTGCTGAAATCGATGGTGCCGTTCTGCACCAGCTCGCCTTTGTTAATGACCTTATAGCCGATGGCGTTAGCGGCAATCTGCCCGCCCGCGCCTGCGGCAAGCGCCGCGCTGGTAATCAGCTTCGCGCCGTTCTGGCCTGTTTTAACGCCCTGCACGTTATAAGTATTGCCGTCGACCGTGGCGATCGTGGCACCGGTGCCCGTCACGGTAATGTTGGTGTCCTCGGTGAGCTTCACGTTGTTATCCAGCCCGGCGCCGCTGTTGACGTGGATGCCGGTTGCGTCCTGGCCGTTGACGTTAATCGTGGTGCCGCCGCTGGTAAAATGCGTGCCGTTGTTGGCAATGGTGTAGCCGTTGGAGCCGGTGCCGTTGACGTCAACGCGCTCGAGGTTCGAGCTGCTGCCGTCATAGGTTGCGCCCTGATCGACGCGGAACAGCGTGGAGTGCGAGTTCTCCAGCGCGTAGTCGGTGGGGTTTGCAAAGCTGATGGTCGAAGAACGGCTGCCGCTTTTGCCGGAGATCCAAAAGACCACCTGGTTGTTGGCGGCGGGATCGAGCGGGGCATTAATCGTGCCGCCGTTGACGTTAATCTGCCCGCCGGTGCGGGCGTACAGCCCGGTGGTATTGCTGCCGAGCACCGTAAGCTGGCTGTTGTCGTCCAGGGTGACAGTTGCGTTATCGGCGCGAATGCCGTAGGCGCGGTTGTTGCTGTTTGCCACGCCGGTTACGACCACGCTGCCGCTGTTGGTGATTTCCGCACCCGAGGCGGAAAAGATCCCGGTGCTGCCCGCGCCCGTCACGTTAATCGTGCCGGTATTGATAATCGTGTCGTTATTGGCCTGCGTAAACGCGCCCGTGGCCTTCAGGCCCGCGCTGTTTTTGCCGTCAACGTTGATTATCCCGGCGTTTTCGACGTTGACGTTTGTTGGCGTAAAGGTGGAGCCGGGCGTGTTGGTCAGCACGGGAGCTTCGCCGATGTTCATCGCCACGCTGTTTTTGGCGCTGTCGTTGATGTTAATCACGCCCGTGCCGCTGTTGGTGATGATAATGGAGCTGCCGCTATTGTCGACGTAGGCGCTGACGGCGTTGTATGCCTCGTCAACGTACAGCGTTTCGGTGTTTTTACCGCCTTTCAGGGCAATATCATTGCCCGCCGCGTCTTTACCTATCGTCATTTGGCCGCTGTTGGTAAAGCTGCCCGAATTGGTAATGTGCACGCCGGTTGCCGTGCCTACCGTACCGGCGGAAGGTTCGACGGAGCCGATAAAGTATTTCCCGCTGTTGGTGGCCTCCGCGCCGTTCAGCACTTCCGTTGCGATATTGCGGCTGTTTTTAAAGTAGCGGTTCGGATGCACCGCGTTGGCATTATTGGCCGTTGAGGTGGAGACAGAGATCACGCCGTCGACGGTGTTGTTATAGGTCGAGACCGCGCCGGAAACCTGGTCGGCCCAGTTAGTGCCGTTAACGTTGAAGGTAATCGAGCCGGTATTGTTAAACGTAGCGCCGCTTTCGATCAGCGCGTTCTGCGTATTGCTGTTGTTGACGATAACGTCGCCGTTGTTGTTGACCGTGCCGCCGTCGTGCGCCCAGGCGTTGTAGGCGCGCGCGTAGGTCTGGCCAATTGCGGCAACATTGGCGTTCAGATTGACGACGCCGGTTCCGTTCGCCTCAAAAATTGCGCGCTTGCCGATGGCCGCCGACATTTCTGGCGAAATGTAGAAATTGGTGTAGTCCACCTTGGTTGGATCGTATTCGTAGTGATACTCGTCGGTGCCGTTTTTAAACGCTTTTCGGAACTCGGTATCGTATTCGCCGGAGGTGAGCGTGTTGTCTTTGATAGCGGCGATCAGCGCCTGATTATAGGTATCCAGCGCGGCGTCGGAGTCGATAGTGTAATTATTGCCTTGGAAGGTAATCGTCGAGCCGGAAAGCACTAAGCTTGGCCCGAAATCGCCGGGAACCTTGTTGGTATCAGACGGGTTGCTGACGCCGTCGGAGTAGCCAAAGACCACGCGAATGGCGGTATCCGCAGCCTGATTTATCGTGCCGTTATCGGCGGCAAACAGCGAGCTTTGCTTCACCTGGCCCGGCTTCCAGTCAGTAGCGAAGCCGTCAGCGTTGGCCTGACCGTTGCTGACCATATCCATCGTCTTGCCGTCGGTAATGGTCGCGATGCGGAGATCGATAAAAGGCAGCGTCGGCTGGTCGGTGATGATTTGCGCGCTAAAGCCTGTAGCGCTATCAATGTTCTTCGTTACCTGAATGGCGGACGTATTGTAGACCTCCGCCGTGCCCGGCGTGCCGTCGGTTCGCGTCCACGTGATTTCATCTTTGCCGCCGGTGGCGTTCAGGTTCCAGTCGCTAAACGTGGGGAGCTCGGAAAGCACGTTGCCATCTTTATCCGTCACCGTCAGCGCGCCTTTGTTGTAGAGCTCCGAGGCGGGCACGTAGGTGACGGGAAGCGCGGTCGTTGGGCCGTTAACGTCGGGCTTCCAGAGCACGTCATTGCTGAGCGAGAAGCGCGTATCCTGATTAAATCGCTGCTCTTTGGCCTTGTAATTCGCCGTATCGGTTCCGTCAACGCTGTCTACTTTCCCATCGTTTTCGTTATCCACCAGCGCGCCGGAGACATAGCACGCGTACACGCCCGCGCTGGCGCCGCCCTGGAACGGGAGCGAGCTGCTGGCGCAGGCGTCGGCAAGCGCCGAATGCGCGGGCAGCAGCAGCGGCGTGGACAGCAGCGCGAGGCGCAGCGCTTTCATTGTGCACGCGGATTTTTTGCGGCCTTTTGCAAATTCGCCCGCGACCACCCAAAGGCCTGAAGCGGTATTAAAAACAACGGTATAGGTCTTGTTCATGCGCTGATCCTCATCACACTCATGTTTGACGATGAATGAAAAGTGAAGAAGGAGAAAAATAAGATATTTCTTTTTTTTTTACAGTGTAGGAGAGTTACGGAAATGAGCCTAAAAATTTTAGTAATGGTGCAGAGCGTTTTGAACCGTACCGGGTTTCAGGAAG
Source organism: Mixta mediterraneensis (assembly GCF_014946725.1). GTDB lineage: Bacteria > Pseudomonadota > Gammaproteobacteria > Enterobacterales > Enterobacteriaceae > Pantoea > Pantoea mediterraneensis. The sequence goes on along the minus strand of NZ_JACFXY010000022.1, from coordinate 2,280 downwards.
GCTAAAAGCGTAAGGAATTCACGACGGACGACACAGTGAAAAGATGGAGTGGCTGGCAATCAAGGCTGCGTCACAGAAATGGACGATGCCACTGAGGGACTGGCGTATGGCTATGAGCCATTTTATTTTCGAGCTCGGTGACCGCCTGGACGGTCACTTCCGAGAAAAGGTAGAAAGCTCTTATCTTCGGTCTGAGCATTATCATTGGCTCGAAACGGAAGGCGTTTTCAGGATGATAGTACTCACTTTAGCTTATGTTGCTTACTGCAGTTTATGTTGTGGGCATTCTGCTCTCCATAGCTTATGTAAATTGTGGAAAGCAGTAATGTAATTTCAGCGGCGGCAGTGTCTGAAAAATCTCAGCTGCATCACGCCCGTGCCAGCTAAACGGCTCGGTCAGCGTGGCAGCTGGGTCCAGCGCAAACACCCACGTATAAACTTTCATCGAACACGGCTCCTTATGTCCGTCCAGATGCTAAATGAATGTCCTAGACTGCCGGTGACAGGGCGTGTGCATGGTATAGCTGTGGCGTAACATATGCGGCGTGACCGAAATGGAAAAATATACACTGTCTTCTCCGTCCCGCTTCACCTCCTGCTTCAGCCACTTGCGCATGGTTTAATCGGTGACGGCCCACAGCGGCTCAAGTCGGTTGGGCCGCGTGGCTAGGACAAACGGGGCCGAGCAAAAGCGAAGAAACCGAATTCGTTATAGCACCTATCCATTTCCTTTCAGCATCGCGACCGCATCACTCTCAGACATCTGGAACTGCACCCGGTGCCGTGCTGCCACATCCAGCGCAAATACCTTCGTATACACCTCCGTCGAACTGACCGACTTATGTCCCATCAGGCTTTGCAGAACTTTCAGCGGAATGCCTGCATACAGCATGTGCATGGCGTAGGAATGACGGAACGTGTGTGGTGTCACCGGCACGGAGAACGTCACCCCGTCGGCCGCTGCCGCTTCAACCGCTTCGCTGAGCCAGGTGCGGACCGTCCGGTCGGTAATCTCCCAGATACGCGCCTTCTCGGTTCTGCTGCTTCGCTTGTTGCGCCGCTCAAGAGGTATTTTCAGCGTGGCCACCATCATCTCTAGCTGGCTGACATAGTTCGCATCGGAAAGCGGAACCAGGCGATGCGCCTGACTGCCGGCAGGTGAGCGGCCGGCCGTTCGGGCCGCTTTCTCCGCCCGCTGCTTGAGGGTGGCCAGCTGCACGAACGGGTAGGGCGGCGCCAGGGAAAAATCACTCCGGGTCAGCGCCAGCGCCTCGTTAATGCGCGCGCCGGTGTTCCAGAGGATTGCCATCAGCATCTTGCGGTGGAGATCGGGTACATAGTAGAGCAGGGCGTTCACTTCCGGCGCCAGCAAATATTTTGGCAGTTCATCCTGAACATGAGCCATCTGGCGCAGGGCCAGTGCGGCAGGGTAGTCGATGGCCACCGGCAGTTGCGCGGCAGAAAAAGAAACGCCCTGGCCTGGTATTGCCGGCATCATTGTTTCCTGTCCTCAGTGGACAGGTATTGTTTCCTGGGGTGCAGAGCCTTCAGACTTCCGGACAGATCATTTTTCATGGGTTGTCTCACGGCTTTGTTTCAGTTTGCTGTAGAGCCAGCAGGGAATAAAAATGGGAGAGAAAATAATTAACCATATGAATTTTATCAGTAATACGTCCCACTTACGTTCAGTCAGATACCGGATTTGTTTTGCCTGATATGACTGACTGGATTTCAGTCTATCAATTTCCATCTTCTGGCTCTCACACAGACGGTGTAGCTCATCAACACCCTTATGCAAAGGCACAGCGATAAGGGGACAATGAAGACCTTTAGGGTACTGAAGCTCACCTACGGTTAAGGGGATGGATAGTCTTCCGCCAGGTTCGAACCTGAATCCGATACCGTTCCAGAAGCGATCCCGACGAAGTATATTTTCCCTGTCATCTTCATCGACAGGAGATGTACGGATACGTTTCACGGGGGTATCAGCCGGAAGCGTCTTTGCCCAGAAAATCAGCTGTTTCATGATCCAGGAGCCAAGTCCTCGTCCCCGCAAATTGTAGTCAAGCATAAAATCCGAATTCGTCAGGTCCAGTTCGGTCGTGCCATTCCATATATTAACAGTCAACTCCGCTTTGTATTCAGGCTCCTGATGCCAGCCTCCCCCGTTCCAGTAAAGGGAAAGAGTGCATGTGCGGCCAGCCAGTTTTCTTTTCACGTCAAGACTGCCACTGGCAGGAGAGTAGGTTTCCTGTCAATACCGATCGAATTCTGACCCAC
>NZ_JACFXY010000021.1 GCF_014946725.1 Mixta mediterraneensis | reverse complement strand
GAAGAAAACGAAAGCAACAACGCTCGAATGATTCAAAGGGGGTGGGTCAGTTTTACTTTGGCAGGGTGGGTCAGAATTCGATCGGTATTGACAGCATGAGTTTTCTGGCGGTATGCGCCAGCGCGTCATGATCGCCATGGCGCTGATGTGCCGTCCAAAGCTGTTAATTGCGGATGAGCCGACTACCGCGCTGGACGTGACGGTGCAGGCGCAAATCATGACGTTGCTGAACGATCTAAAGCGAGAATTCAACACGGCCATTATTATGATCACCCACGATCTCGGGGTGGTGGCAGGGATCTGCGACAAAGTGCTGGTGATGTATGCCGGACGCACCATGGAATATGGTCGCGCGCGCGATGTGTTCTATCAGCCTGCGCATCCCTATTCGATTGGTCTGTTAAACGCCGTGCCGCGTCTGGATACGGAAGGCGAAAGCCTGGCCACCATTCCAGGCAATCCACCTAATCTGCTGCGCTTGCCGCAAGGGTGCCCGTTCCACCCCCGTTGTCCTTATGCGATGGATATTTGTACCCAGTCGCCCCCGCTGTTGCCGTTTGAAGACGGCCGCTTACGCGCCTGCTTTAAGCCGGTGGAGGAGTTAGTATGAGCACCGTAGCTGAAAAGAAGGTCTTACTGGAAATCGCCGATCTCAAAGTCCATTTCGACATTAAAGAGGGTAAGCAATGGTTCTGGCAGCCGTCAAAATCTCTAAAGGCGGTTGATGGCGTCAGTCTGCGTTTATACGAAGGCGAAACGCTGGGCGTGGTAGGCGAGTCCGGCTGTGGTAAATCGACGCTAGCGCGGGCGATTATTGGCCTGGTGAAGGCCACAGAAGGGCGCGTAGCCTGGCTGGGGCGTGATCTGCTCGGGCAAAGTGAAGAAGAGTGGCGCAAAGCGCGTAGCGATATTCAGATGATTTTTCAGGATCCGCTGGCATCGCTGAACCCACGTATGACGATTGGCGACATTATTGCCGAGCCGCTGCGGACGTATCATCCCAAAATGACGCGGGAAGCAGTCAAAGAACGCGTCAAAAACATGATGATGAAGGTGGGCTTGCTGCCTAATCTTATAAACCGTTACCCGCATGAGTTTTCCGGTGGGCAGTGTCAGCGTATCGGTATTGCGCGCGCGCTGATTCTGGAACCGAAACTGATTATCTGCGATGAGCCCGTTTCGGCGCTTGACGTGTCGATTCAGGCGCAGGTGGTTAATCTGTTGCAACAGTTGCAACGCGAAATGGGTTTGTCGCTGATCTTTATCGCGCACGATTTGGCGGTAGTGAAGCACATCTCCGATCGCGTACTGGTGATGTATCTCGGCCATGCGGTGGAGTTAGGAACTTATGATGCGGTATATAACGATCCGCAGCATCCCTACACCAAAGCCCTGATGTCGGCGGTGCCGATTCCCGATCCTGACCTGGAGAAAAACAAACAGATCCAGCTGCTGGAAGGGGAATTGCCGTCGCCCATCGATCCGCCGTCAGGTTGCGTTTTCCGCACCCGCTGTCCCATTGCCGGTCCTGAATGCGCCAAAACGCGTCCGCTACTGGAAGGGAGTTTTCGCCACGCGGTTTCCTGTCTGAAGGTCGATCCGCTTTAAAGCAAAACGCCGGGCATGTGCCCGGCGTTAGTTTATCGTTGCCGCTTATTCACGCCATAAGATATGGCATAGCTTGTTATCTTTTTCGCGGCATAGCAACACGCGTGCAAACACATCGGTAATCGGTTCGCCGTCTGCTTCACCTAAACCAATCACCACCTCTGCGAAGAAATCTGGATTCAGATCGAAATCAACATGCTCTGACCAGTCTTCTGACGGATCGAATAACTCTGCGCCGCCACGCTCTTCAAACTGAAGATTGAAGAGAATGATGTCTGCCGGATCGAGGTTGTCGCCTGCCAGCTCAAGAAAAATATCGTAAGCCTGTTCCAGGGTTTCGTCTTCGGTAAGGCGATTATTTAAATCCATGTTCTGTCCTGTTTGCCAAGGGCGGTTACATAATTTCGCTCGTTTTACAGTAAAGGACTGAAGAAGTAAAACAGTCGTTCGACGATGCGCTGCCACCAGGCACGTTTCGCCCAGCGCTTCCCATCCAGCAGCCGTGAGCGGGCAATATAGTCATCCTGAACGCAGGCAAGGTCGCTGCCAAAACCTGCGTCATCGACCACTAAAGTGATCTCAAAGTTAAGCCATAAACTGCGCATATCCAGGTTAACGGTGCCGACCAGGCTAAGTTGACCATCAACCAGTACGCTTTTGGTATGTAATAAACCATCTTCGAACTGGTAAATTTTAACGCCTGCTTCCAGTAATTCACCGAAAAAACTGCGGCTGGCCCAGCCTACCAGCAGCGAATCGTTATGACGCGGAACGACGATGCTAACATTCACGCCACGTAAAGCTGCGGTGCAGATCGCATGTAACAGATCATCGCTGGGCACGAAGTAGGGCGTGGTCATAATCAACTGTTCGCGCGCTGAATAGACCGCTGTCAGCAGGGCTTGATGAATCATGTCTTCGGGAAATCCTGGCCCCGAGGCAATGACTTGCACTGTGTGGCCGCTTTCCTGCTCGAACGGCATAATGTTGCGGTCTGGCGGCGGCGGAAGAATGCGTTTGCCGGTTTCGATTTCCCAGTCACAGCTAAAGACGATACCCATTGCGGTCGCTACCGGGCCTTCCATACGCGCCATCAAATCAACCCATTGTCCCACGCCCGCATCCTGTTTAAAGAAGCGCGGATCGACCAGGTTCATGCTGCCGGTGTAGGCAATATAATTATCAATCAATACAACTTTGCGATGCTGGCGGAGATCCATGCGGCGCAGAAAAACACGCAGTAAGCTGACCTGCAACGCTTCCACAACATCTATACCGGCGTTGCGCATCATCCCCACCCAGGGACTGCGGAAGAAGGCTACGCTGCCAGCGGAGTCCAGCATCAGGCGGCAGTGCACGCCACGACGTGATGCGGCCATCAGTGACTCGGCAACCTCATCGGCTAATCCCCCTGGATTCCAGATATAGAACACCATTTCGATGTTATGACGAGCAAGTTGGATATCGCGAATAAGCGCCTGCATCACTTCATCGGAGCTGGTGAGAAGCTGAAGCTGATTGCCTTTGACACCCGCAATCCCCTGACGGTTATGGCACAGCTGGAACAGCGAGCGCGCCACATCGCTGTGCTCAGTCGCGAAAATTTCCTGACATTGTTTAAGATCGTTGAGCCATCTGGCTGTCGAGGGCCACATGGTGCGGGCGCGTTCAGCACGGCGTTTACCTAAATGCAGCTCGCCGAACGACAGGTAAGCGATAATACCGACCAGCGGCAGAATATAGATAATCAACAACCAGGCCATGGCTGAAGTAACGGCACGACGCTTCATCAGTATGCGTAGCGTGACACCTGCAATTAAAAGCCAGTAGCCAAACAGCAATAACCAACTGATAAGCGTGTAAAAAGTGGTCATTAAGTGGACATCCAGTTCGCGCTTTGGTTTGAGAAGTTTACGTGCAGATGACGATCAGCGAAACCCTTAATCGTTGACGCTTAACGATAAGAGATCCGATTTGGCATTGGCGTGAAGATCTCTATAATGCGTCCGCGTGATACCGATGTCAGAGAGGAAGTAATGAGACGAAGCAGAAATGAAGTGGCTCGCTGGAGAATGTTACGTCAGGTTCAACGTCGTCGTTCACGTTGGCTGGAAGGGCAATCACGACGCTATAAGCGCATTCACGGCATTCGCCATCAGCTTGCTCAACAGCAACGTCGTTCCATCCTGTTCATTACCCAAAATGTTTGAACGAAGTAGCCGCGCCATGCGGCTACTTTATGAATGGCCGATCATCACTAATTTCACGTTCACCAGTTGCAGCGCGGCGGCGAGCACAATCAGCATCACAATCAGGTGTTTTTTATTTCTCCAGCCATATTTACGCCAGAGCATTAACGCTGAACCAATCAATAGCGCGATCAATACCAGCAATCCGACAATGATCATTTGCATGAGGCCGTACTCAATCCATAAAAAATGGCTTCAGCGTGGCAACGCCAAAGCCATTTCTAAATAAGCTGAATGTTAAAATACGCGTTTGAAAAGTTTTGTGACGCGTAGCGATGATTTACCCTTCGATTCTGTCTGTAACCTTTTCATCATTCTAAATCATGCCTTTACTGAATTCGGTGGGACTAACTGATCCCTATTGTTACCTTTTGAGTATCTTTGTCCGATGGTTTTTGTGTACTCTTTTGTGCCTCACACATCAAAAAGTGTACCTTGAATGCTCACGGATACGAAACTCAGAAAGGCGCTGGGGCGCCCGCAGGAAGCCGAAGAAATTATATCTGATTCTCATGGGCTGAATGCAAAAATTAGCAAAACCGGAAAAATATCTTTCATATACCGGTATCGCTGGATGGATAAGCCAGTGAAGCTGACTATTGGAAATTACCCAGCAATGACCATCGCACAGGCTCGCGAGAAACGGCAAACGCTCCGCTCCTGGCTAGAGAACGGTTTCGACCCACGGGAAAAACTAAAACTTCAGTTACTTGAGCGCAAAGAGGCTCTTACAGTAAGTGAGGCGTTTGAATACTGGATCGAGCGTTATTGTGTACCCGCCGGCATGGTGAAAATCGATTACAACCGCCAAATCTTCAATAAACACATAACCCCTGTATTGGGGAAGGTAAAGCTCGACAACACTAGCAGAGAGAACTGGATAAACCTGCTCGACAACATGGAAAGCCGTGTCATGGCTCACCATATGTTTGCTCTCTGTAAACGTGCCTTCCGCTTTTGCCTGAACCGCAATGCGATTTTGATAAATCCGCTTGAAAATCTGGTGCCGAGCGACGTTGGGCAAAAGCCAAAAGTTAAGGATCGAGTGCTCACCTATGCCGAGCTCAAAACGGTGTATGAATGGTTACGTTTTCGCCAAAGTGAAGAGGCAAAATTTATTGTCCGCTTCATCATGCTCACTGGTTGCCGAACTACTGAAATTCGCCAATCTACATGGGATTGGTTCGATCTGGAAAATCACACCTGGACAATACCTGCATCTCATTACAAAACGCGTATGACAATTCGCCGGGCGCTATCACCAGCTGCGGTAAAAATGTTGACGCATAGGAAGGAAATGTATGATACGCGTCACGTTGTCACTTCATCTCGAATTATTCCAGGCCGCGAGAAAGACATACCTGTTAATCCATTCGTTGTAGCTAATTTCGCTAATACGATAAGACAGGGAGCAAAAATGGAAACGTGGTCATTGCACGACCTAAGGCGAACATTCGCAACGATGCTATCGGAGCTAGGCTGCCCGCCTTATGTCGTGGAGAAGTTGCTGGGTCACCAGATGATCGGCGTAATGGCGCATTACAACCTGCACGATTATTTAGATGACCAGCGGCATTGGGTAAGGGTTTGGGAAGAGAAGTTGAGCGAGGTGATGAAGGAACCGTTCGGTTAATGCTTTTTGGTTGCAACGCTTTCCCAAGCTTGGATAGTGGATGAGCGCCAGCGGTTCGGATTGCCTGGCAGGTCTGGTTCAGGAAACGGGCAGGAGAAACCCTTAGGCATTTTTTCACTGTCCCGCCACTGAAAAAGCGTTTTACGTGAAATCTTAAAGCGGTCGAGCACATCGCTCGTAAACATGTATTTATCTTCCATAGCAGGCCTCTGTTGGCATATGACAACAAAAGTGGTTAATCGGGTTGGATGTGGCTATATGGCAAAATTACTTCGGTTCAGGCCATAGCCAGGCGATGATGATTGCGATTGCGAGCGAACCCCACTGAATGAGGTCGCCCAGCGTTATGGGTTCTCCGCAGGTGGCGGTCATTCCTCTGGCTCTATCGATATAATTTCTGCAGCGACTAGCATTTTTGCGAGCCAGTCATCTCCCTCATCGCAATCGTCAGGGCACTCCAACACGTCGCCATTTTTATTATGTAGGCTCAGATATTTGAGATTATATGAGTGCACTGTTGGTAGTCGGTCATAGGCATCCTCCACCGCCGACTCAATGACTGTCATTCCCATACAATTGCCACCGACCTCTGCTATTATTTCAGCGCGATAGTCCCACTGACCAAAGGTGAGCTTTACCTTTTGATTGGCAAATTTCCCGGAACAAACAAGATTCGGGTCATAATTCATTTCAGACATAACAACTCCTCACGCAGAGCGCGATAATTAATAGGGTGGGGGATTAAGACGTGTGGTGTACGCAGCCCAGGTTACGGGCCCCGGTGATGATGTTCGCTGCCATAGTTACCCGGCGCGTCTGCGCCTTGCTGCCGTTCAGTACGGCGCGCACCATGTCGCCGTTTAAGAGGATTGGGCGTTCACGCATGGGTAGCTCCTTTGAATTCACCGTGGATTTGCCGGATATGCACATCAACCGCTGCGATGGCGCGCTCTTTATCAGTGAAATAACCAAGGCTGTATGCCTTGCCTTTTTTCACAACACGGGCGTGCCATTTGCCTTCGCGTTTGTTCCAAAAAACGCCTCGGTAGCCTGAAGTGTTATTAGTCAGCATTGATTTATTGCAGCTGTTTTCACTGGCATCACCGGATCGTAGATTTGCCCATCGGTTGTCGTCCCTTGCCCTGTTGATGTGATCTGCGATTTCCGGCCATTCCCCGGTCATATAAAAAATGGCCAGGCGGTGCGCTAGGTAGAGTCTTCGGTCAATAGCAATATTTAAGTACCCGCTATGGTGCCTCGTTCCTGCCTTAGAGCCTTTTGCTGTTCTGCTGCGTCCAGAAAGCCATGTAAATTCGCCTGTTTCAGGGCAGTAATGCAGAAGCTGCTTTAGCCTCTCTAGTGAAAGAGCCAGCTCCTTATCGATATTCCTCTTCGCCATATTTAAACCTTACCGGCGCTGGCGCGCTCTGCCAAAATTTCAGCTTTCTGCTCATCGGTCAGGATGTCATCTGAAACGATCGCCGCGAATTTTCCGCCAGACCAAGAGATGGGCGAGCTTTCACGAATAGCTTTATTCAGCGCCTCAGCTGCTTCCCAGATAGCTTCCGGGATATCATGATGGTCGCCGCCGTCAGGAATAATTTCTTCGCAATGGTCAACCATATCTATTTCTCGCGGTCGGTTCGGCTCGCAGATAAGCAGTTGTAGCTCTCTCGGCAGCACACCATATTCCCAGCAGTGATCCGCTAGGGATTCAGCGTCGAAAAAGTAGGTATCATCATCGAAGATAACGAGCGGCTCACCAGACCAGGCCTTTCTTTCCAGAGAGGCGAAATAGTTCTGACGGTTTTCCGAATAACACTGTTCACAGTAGCCATTCGTTTTGCGAGCGCCATGTTCGGGATTTTTCGGACAGATTCGGTGCGTGCTGCCAGCGTATCTGGCCATGTCCTCGTCTTTACCCCAAAAGCGGCCGTTTCGGTCAACCCAGCCTGTTACCGTCTGAATGCTTGCCGCTTCCGGTGATTCATACATCACGACTACCTGTTCTTTTTGCATGATTTTCCCCTTATCCGATGCTGTCGATGTACCGGCCCTGCTTAATGAGCCGGGCTTAATCCCCGTGATAGTGCTTATGCCGCTGACAAATTAAGTGCTGCGGCCAGAAGCTTTAGCTGCTCGTTTCTTTCTTCTGCCAGTCGCTGAGCCTTCAGCGGGTTGCTTGTTAGTGTGTTGTCGGGAAGCAGCCAGGCTTTCTTTGCCCATAAAAAAGGGAGCGTAACGCTCCCGACACGGATAGGGCTGTAAGGTTGCCTCATTTCTACCCCCGACCTTCAAGCTCTGATTTACGAATCTCAAAAACTTCACCCAGTTTGGCAAGGTCTTCGCTATTACCTGAAAGAGCATTCCTTGCGCGGTCGTAAGCGGTTTGCAGCTTGGTTAAATCCATCGCGCCAGCATTTGCCGTGAACCATGCCAGTGGGCCGTCAGGGTTTTTCTGCATAATGAGTTTCTCTACAGAATGCTCAACGCGTTTACCGCGGGAAACTGAAAGCATCATAGAAAAGTTTGCATCGATTCCGCTCATGGCCTTCACCTTGATGCCTCCTACTTTCACGCCGCCGAATTTAACGTTCGGATCGCCCACCAGAGTCAGGTACTTACCTACCCAGTCTTTTCCGTCGTTACCCCAGCCGCCAACGAGTACGCGGCGCATAGAAAGAGATGGTTTGTAAGGTCGGCCTTCATATCCTTCTAAGTCGATGAAAACGGGCTGTTCTTTGTTTCCAGCTCGGACTGACTTAATCTGAGCTGTGATACTGTTGGTCTGAACATCCTCAAAGTTAATTTGGTCAGACTTGGGGATAATGGTTCTTGATAGGTCCATCACAGAAATACCTCATCATTAAATTCTTCATCGAACAGATATGACGGGATGTTTATTTCTGCGGAAGGCAGCACAATCCCCTCAGTTTTTATCGCTTCGTTCTCAAGGCACTCGGCTATCTTTTCCAGAGCTGCAAACATCGCCTTCCGGCCGGCATCCAGTGACTCTTCGCCGATGTAATACATGCAGTTCCGATATGGCTGCTTGTTCTCTATAGCGAAGAAGCAAAACTGGTCAACGGTTTTGCCCGTAACCAACCTGAAAACGTGCAAGTAGAAAGCAGCCTGAATGTGGTAATGAAACTTGCCGAATGCCTGGCTAAATCCTCTTGGCGAGGCGTCATTGCAACTTTTCACATCAAGCGGGTATGGATAGTTATCAGACAGCCTGTCGAACCGGCATTTAAGCGGCAGGCCTGTGATGTCGCATGTCGCGAACATCGATACCTCAGACTTCCCTGCCGAACGCATATAGTCGACAAAGTCTTCATTCATGCGCGCTGTTTCTATCATCCGTGAAACGGTATCAACTTCTTGTCCTACAAGTATTCGGTCGCACTCATACTGAGACAACGCTTCCTTGTACTCCTTAGAGCGCCTGTCTGAAGCGGCCGACAGCATCAGGAACTGGCTTTTGAACAGATGAGGCTCCAGCAGGGCTGCGTGTATTGCCGTTCCGATGTGGGCTGATTTGCTACCCTTGAATGGGTTGAAATAGAGGTTTGCCGGACTGACGCTCATCGCCTTCACTGACGTAGACCCAATGGCTGGGTCAGCATGGTAATCCTCGTTGCTGATGTCGTAATAGATGCCCGGTTCCACTAAGCCACCTCACCCATGAAATCAGCCACTTCATAAAGATGCTTAGCTTTAGCCAGGCACACAGCTTCTACAAACTCTGCGTAGGCGTCCTGTGCCTCGTCAGAATCAAGCCCAACGCGGTAGGGCGAGATTCCGCTGGATGGCCGGTAGAATTCCATAACGCACTGCGGAAACTCTTTGGATAACTGATCCGATTTATCGCGAATCCATTCATCCTTTCTGACCTGAGCAGCTTCAACATCATCGCGATGCTGCTGAATGCGGTCATACGTAGCGAATCTGTTCATGCCTTTTTCCTCAATCCGAGTGCGTCGAGCATCATCCTTGTAAAGTCGTAATCCGCCAGGCGCTCCTCTTCCTTGCGCTGGCGCTCTAATTCTTCCTGCTGCTTGCGGTACTGTTCCGCGTGTGCTGTGTTGATCATGGTTTGCCCTTCTGACATACGACCTGCACCAGACGCTCCTATAACTTCTGTAAGCGGCTTTTTGGCTGCCAGTGCATAACGTCAGCACCGGTTAATTTGAATGCGAATTGATTGTTGGTGATTGCGGGGCAGCCCGATGCCGCCCCTGCGAAAGAAAGACGCATGGGGATACCTCATTAAATTTGGGTGGTGTCAAAAAGAAGGGCACCATTGCGGCGCCCATAGGGAGTACTACTGTCTGGTTGTAAGGAATTTTCAAACCTGCTGTGCGTAACAGCGTCAGCCGCTATCAATTAATAACGGCTTGCGGTGTTACTCATCTTCAAACTTTGGAATTTCAGGCAGTGGCATCCAATGCGTTGGCTGGCAAACGGCTGGGTAAAAATAATCAGGGTTGCCAAAGGTTCTCGATGGGAATGCCGTTTCTCCTATCCATCCGGCGTCATGCCCCGGATGCTGCTCTTCATCTTTCTCGCCAAGCCATTCAGGGCGCTCGCCCTTGCCAAGATGGAAATCGATGACATCAAGTAAGCGTGGATAGAATTTCAGTGCCTTTCTCCCATCCATTTCGGCTATCTCTTTCTTGGTAAACTTGCGCCAGTCTTCAATGGTGTGATTCTGGCATCCGGCACGAAGGTAATCGCCATTGGTAATCGTGATCGGGTAATCCATACCCATGATTACGTATGTGTGATCTGGCAGGTACGCACCACTCAGGTTCGCACCACTCAGGTACGCACCACGCAGGTTCGCATCACTCAGGTTCGCATCACGCAGGTTCGCACCACGCAGGTACGCACCACACAGGTTCGCACCACTCAGGTACGCACCACACAGGGTCGCACCACGCAGGTTCGCACCATGTCGCTACCGATGTAAAACTGGCCCACCTGCCGATGTAAATCTGACCCACCTAGGGTAAAAATGGCAGTTTTAAGGCACTGCCAATGATGACATTGGAGACCAGAGTGGAGATTAGTGTTTTACACCGTCAGGGCATGTCGATACGCGCCATCGCGCGCCAGCTTTCATGCTCTCGTGAGACCGTTCGCAGATATATTCGTAGCCCGCTGCCCGTAGCGGATATGCGCTACAAGCCTCGCGCACCCAGCCCCTGCAAGCTTGACCCGTTCAAGACCTATATCCTTGGGCGCGTGGCCGCTGCCAGGCCCCTCTGGATCCCCGCCAGTGTGCTGCTGCGCGAGATCCGTCAGCGTGGTTACGAGGGTGGTTACAGCATGCTGACCGCTTTCCTGCACCCCATTAAGCAGCCCGTCACTGAAGAGGTAACACGCTTCGAGACCGAGCCTGGCTTTCAGATGCAAGTTGATTTCACCATCATCAGACTCGGTCATAACCCATTGCTGGCCTTTGTCGCCACGCTGGGCTGGAGCCGCGCGACTTTCGTCAAGTTTTACAGCAACCAGGACTCCGCTGCCTGGTGTGACGGCATTGAGTCTGCGCTCAGGTTCTTCGGCGGGACGCCGCATCAGCTGCTGTTCGACAACGCCAAGGCCATCATCATTGAGCGCGATGTCTACGGCCCCGGTAAGCATCGCTGGAACCCGCAGTTGATGCACGTCGCCGAGAAGTATGCCTTTACTCCCAAGGTCTGCCGACCCTATCGCGCCAAGACCAAGGGTAAGGTTGAGCGGTTTAACCATTACCTCAAGAACAGCTTTATCGTGCCTCTTACCGCGACCTTCCGGCAGGCCGGGCTGGTACTGGATGTACCTGCTGCCAACACACGCATCGGCGAGTGGCTGGTCACCGTCGCGAACACACGAGTGCATGGCACCACAGGCGTACCGCCTGAGCAGCGCATGCCGCGCGAGCGTGCTGCGCTATTGCCGTTACCGAAGGTCACGTTGGCATTGCCTGCACCTGTCCCAGCGCTCAGCCAGCGTCCGGTGCCGACCGAGAGCCTGCAACATCCTCTGGCAACGTACCAGGCCTTGCTCGAGGTGCCAGCATGAACCTTCAACATGATCGTATTGCCGCGCTCTGCGAGCAACTCAAGCTCGACCGCCTGCCGGCAGAGTGGCCGGGTGTGGCACAGGCGACCATCGACAACAGCGGCACGCATGCCGACTTCCTGGAAGCCGTTTTGCAGCTCCAGCATGATGGCCAGAACGAACGGCGTCGCCAGACCATTTTGCGGTTATCAGGCCTGCCGGTGATAAAAACACTGGAGCAGTTCGATTACGCCTATGCCAGTGGCGTTCCACGAAGTCAGATCCAGGAGTTGGCGGGTCTGACATTTATCGAACGTCAGGAGAACGTTGTCCTGCTCGGGCCTTCTGGCGTCGGCAAAACGCACCTGGCGACCGCCATTGGCTATAAGGCCGCGATGGCGGGTTTAAGCATTCGGTTCATTACCGCCGCCGACATGATGCTGCAACTGATGGCGTCACATCGTCAGGGTGACCTGAAGGGCTACCTGAACCGCGTCGTAGGTAAACCTAAGCTGTTGATCATCGACGAAGTGGGATATCTGCCGTTCGGTAAAATGGAGGCGAACCTGTTCTTCCAGGTAGTCGCTAAACGGTATGAGTCAGGCAGCGTGATCCTGACCAGCAACCTGCCGTTTACGCAGTGGTCCGGAACGTTTGGTGATGACGAGACACTGACGGCAGCGATGCTGGATCGGCTGCTTCACCATGCGCATATCGCCCAAATCAGCGGCCAAAGCTATCGACTGAAAGATAAGCTGAAAAGCGGTCAACTCCAGAAGAAAACGAAAGCAACAACGCTCGAATGATTCAAAGGGGGTGGGTCAGTTTTACTTTGGCAGGGTGGGTCAGAATTCGATCGGTATTGACAGCACCACGCAGGTTCGCTCTAGAACCTGACTGATGTGCGCTTTCCACCCACACTTTGTGCTCATCTAAAATCTTCTGAAGTTCTGCTGTTTTCATCTCAACCTCTCGCCGTTACGATGTCTTTTGAGTTGCGATAGCCAGCGCCTTGCTTTCAGATGCGCATAACCGGTCATGTGTATCAGTCAATCTTTGCAAGGTTCTTTCGCGCTTTTCTCTCGGAAGTGACATGAACATTCCATTGACACATCCAGGAATGCCTCCATTGATTTCCCCAATCACTCCATCAACCCAAAATTTAACTTGAGCGCTGTAATTCGGTTTTTTCTTGCTAACCATTTCTACCCTCACTTAGTGATATGCACCGCGCCCTTCCGGACAGTTCGGTAGCCTGCGTTGTAAATCGCGATTTCCGATAAGCACGCTGACGTGCTCTCATGCTTCTCACGCAGACTTGGTGAGGATGTGGCGCGGGATACGTTTAAGCTGCATCCAACGCTGAGTTTGCTAAAAGCGGCTTCAATCTTCCTTGCTGTAGAACGGTCCGCATCACATTGCGCTTTAGTTGCCGCATAATGTTCTCCACGTTCACGCATCCTGCGTGACTTGCTGTTTTCTTTCCTGCGCTTAAAGACGATGTCTGTCATATCTGCCTCCGTTAATTGGCTTAGGCACTGGATGCCACGATGCTGATCTTCGTGGTTGCGCTTTTTCACGCTGCATTTCATCCAATCCCAAAGCCAACTTTGCTTTGGCCTACCGCAAGCGGCGGTAGGAATCTCATTTGTTAAAGAGCGTCGGCGTCCTGCCGGTTGGTGCTGCGCTTCGTGCTGATGGGTTGATAATAGTCTTGGCTATTTTTATTGTAAATAGTCAAGGCTATTATTTTATAGATAAAATTACTATTGGATTGATAGTTAAGGATATTTATTTTTTCCTGACCCATATCCATAACCTGCAATAACTCTGTGATATGGTGGAATGGTCGAAAATTTAGCGGGGTGGCGTATGGAATCAAACTGGGAAGAGGAAAGGGCGGGCTTCATTGCCGGGGAAATTGGTGAGGCGGTGATTGGATTGGTGCTGGCTGACGAAGTGATCAACCGGGACAATATCGTTCAGTACCTGGAAGGAAAGCGGAAAAGTGTGGGTAATGTGGTGCACAAAGGAGTGCTACGCGATGCTGCTCAGTCGGTCAAAGATGGACGGTAGGACATGAAAAACCCGGCGCGGTGGCCGGGTTGATCTGAATTACTTGTTAACTTTGGCCAAGGCTGATTCGTATTTATCTCTTTCTTCAAAAAGTTCTGATACAGCCAGCACTTTACCTATCTGTTGTTTAAGGGCTTTTACTCCTACTTCAGATAAAAACTGGTGTATTTTTAGACCTGATTTTCCGGATTCATCTTTATTCTTCTTGGCTAGGTCAAGGATAACGCCTTGGCTGCGAGCAAGAGGCATATAGATCTGCTCATTTGTCAGCTTACTGAAGAGGAAAGGGCGACCGCGGTCGGGCTTGTTGAGTTGATAAATTCTATACCACGCCTCGTAAAGCTCATCAGGGAACTCTTTTTCATATTGCCTTGCCTCCTCTCTCACAAACGCCTTAAAGGAGTCAATAACCTCTTGAACCTCTGGCCTGTAGCCAGCAATCGCATATGCTAAGCCTTTCAAGCCAGCCTTCATTGAGGCATTAACTAGTTTTTGCGCTAATTCAGCAGTGTGTACGCGGGTTTTAGGCAGTGCATTTTTTTGGTGAGCATTGATTATGGCTATAGCCAAATCACCAACAGCAGTGAAGTCATAACCATTTGCATCTGTGAAAGAGCCCAAAACTGATCCGGCGGGCTTCCATTGAAATTTAAGGGGATTTTCTATTTTTTCCCTTAATTTTGTACCCACGAAATCAGCCATATACTGCGCGTTTAGTAGCCTAGTGACGTGCACCATGTGATCACCTAAGCCAAGGAGCCTAGCCAGGCCCGCACCAGAAACTACTACCGTCTTCCCTGAATCATTAAGTACATAACACTCCGCATCAATCCCGAACTCATCTTTGAAGTTGCCCTTGTGCGTGGCCTTATAACCCCACCTAGCAATGGCACCATTTTTAGCCTGGTCACTTCTCTCTTGTGGAGATAATGACTTAGCCCTAGCTACGCCGCCTTTAGCCTTACCGGTGGGTTCTTTATCTTTATTGTCCATGTGTAAGCACTCTTGCTGTGAATGTGCCTGCATTCCAACTACTGTATATAAAAACAAGCAAGCATAATTTTTAAGCTTTATGCCTGCACGCTTTGAATCCAAAAAAAAGGCCGCATCTCTGCGACCTCATCTCACCCAAAAGGGCATCCCCGCGTACCAGCTCCTGTTCTATCAACCCTGATGTTGATATGTCAGGAAAACGTCTCTTCAGGATGCTGGGGCTACAGCTTGTTATATTTGATGGATTCGTGAATTAGAGCTTTACCCATGACGTAAAACTGATCCTGACTGGCTTCGTCTATGTCCCATTTTTCATAGGTGGGGTTGTCTGATAGAACGACAAGCTTTAGACCCTGCATTTGCAGCCTTTTCACATGAAAAGTATTACCAAAAACAAAAGCGTAAACCCCATCTGTCCTGAAATCGCGTACTGATACATCAAAGAAAAGCCTATCTCCAGAATTTACTGTAGGGGACATGCTGTCTCCATCAACAGTCATGACCTTAACGTGTTCTGACAGGCGATTACCAAATAATGCGCGTGCATGCTCAGAGGTAAACTCAATTGCATGCAACACTTCAACCATATCTGACAACATGAAGCGACCAGGACCAGCGCTCACATGCAGATCAAGTACATCTACCCGGTAAACTCCCTCATTTTTTTTGACAGCCTCAATACGCACGGGCTCCTGCCCATCATTTCTCATTGGGCCATCTCCTGAGGCTAACCACTCAGGACGTACACCTAACACACGGGCAAGATCGATTGAGCGCTTTGACCCCTTGGCACCGCCGCTTACCAGCTTCCAGATACTAGGCTGAGCCATGCCAACCGCCTCGGCCAATCCACCTTGCGTTAGTCCAGCCTCTTTCATGGCGAGGCCAAGCCTTTCTGAAAACGTCATTTTTTCCATGATTTCATCATATAGCTGTGGCTATCACTCATCAAATAGCTTTAACTATTTACAAATCAAATAGCCAAGACTATTATTGTGTTGAAATCCAAAGCAGGAGCTATTTATGGTCAACAAAGCTATCGAGTCGGCTATTGACATTGTGGGTAGCCAGCAAAAACTGGCTGAAGCCTGCGATGTTAAGCAGCCCTCCGTTTGGGCTTGGTTGCATGGGAAGAAAAAAGTCTCTGCCGAAAATGCTAAACGCATCGAGAAGGCAACGAATGGAACCGTCCCTGCGTACCAGGTTCGACCGGATTTAACAGACCTGTTTCCTCACCCGAATCAGGCCGCATAAGCATTACCGCTCTTTAAAACTCTGAGACCGCTCCGCCGCTTGTGGAGCAAAACCCAAGTGACTTGCTCACCGCAAAGTCACGCAACTACCTAACCAACAAACGGAATTATCAATCATGCAAGACGCAAACTACAGCAAACCAACGCAACGAGAAATTGATCGCGCAGAGACTGACTTGCTAATCACCTTGTCCCAACTCACTGGCCGAGGCTTTGCGGAGATGGCCGGATGGCACGAGACAAAGGTAAGCAGGACGAACTGGAGAGATGTGGCAACGATTTTCTGCATTGCCAAGATGGCGATGGAAGTCAGCCCATTAGGGAGAGCCATACAGGGAGTTTACCAGGCAATAGGAAAGCAAAAAGCCCCAACTGCACGAACAGTTGAGGCTTCTCAAATGACCATTGATTTTTAACTGGATCAATCAACAGGGGTAATTATGCACTTAGGAGCGATTGAAAAGCAACCCGGCATGCTTGAAAGCATGGAGATACCAGCTGACTTCAGAATGGCAGGTTGGGTTTATGTCCTTAGCAATCAATTCATGCCGGGCATTTACAAAATCGGCATGACTACAACAAGCCCAGCCACCCGAGCAAAAGAATTATCTTCGGCTACTGGCGTTCCTGCTCCATTCAAAATTGAGGCAGCATTCCATTGCGATGACCCAGCAAGGTCTGAAGCTTCAATCCATGAGGCGTTAGCAGAACTCAGGGTTAATGAATCTCGCGAATTCTTCCAAGAGGATTTGGAAGAAATAATTTATGAGGCCGATGCGCATTGTCAGGCAGCCACTAACGCACTTGTTGAGGATATGGCTGACACATACGACATCATCAGTTTTGAAAGCCTGAACAACCTCAACTTACCTGATCTTTTCGATGACATCGGTATCTCAGTGTTTGGTGATCGCCTGGCAGTTACTGAGAGGCTAATGAGGCTTGGCGTGGAGATGCTTAAACACCAGTTGTTTGACCACGGCTGCTCTTTGGTGCTTCACGACGGCAAAGCCTACGGGATAGAAACCTCAAACCACGCCCACTTTCGCCGAGCCAATGAAGAAAAAGAAGCCCAACAAAAAGAGCTGATAGCAGCTGGTATTTACGGACCACAGTTGCCGCCAGTTGATGAGCCAATACCTTTTTAATCCGGACTAATTATGAGCATGAATTTGATGGCTAAAGCCATGGGTATCAGAGTTGGCAATCCACTGAGGAAGCTCGTACTGATTAAGCTGGCAGACAATGCCAACGACAAAGGTGAATGCTGGCCTTCTTACCAGCATATTGCTGACCAGTGCGAGATCGGACGGTCAACAGTAAAAAACCATATTCGGGCATTAGAAGATATGGGAATGCTGCGAAGGGAATTCCGCAGAAACGGTGAGTTAAACCAATCCAACCTGTTTTATCTCACTCTTGATAACCCTGTAAGAAATCGAATTGAGAGCGTCAATTCAGATGATGCCCCCGGTCAGGACATGCCCGAGGGGGTGGGTCAGGAGATGACCGGGGTGGGGCACCAGATGACCGAGAGGGTGGGGCACCAGATGACCCCATAACCAGTCACTCTTTGAACCAGTCATAGAACCTAAAGAAACACCAGTCGCTAACGCTCCTATTCCTGTTGAAACCGAACAATCTCGATACGCATTTGAAGGCAAGATCGTGAGGCTAAATCACGATGACTACGCGTCATGGTGCAACCTGTACAAAAACATCGATCTCAAATACGAGCTGGAAAAGCTGGACATCGAATTCTCTCATGAGAAGCCGAAGAACTGGTTTATCACTGCCAGCCAGAAACTCAGCTACCAAAACAAAAATGCGACTGCAAGAACTGCTAAGCAGGTAGTTAACACACCTCAGCAGCACTGGAACAGCCGCGAAGCCTGGGAGAATGATTTCTTATGAGAAACCTTGTAGCAGCAATACAGAACCGTGATGCCGGTGCTTTAGCGCGCATTGCAGGCGACAGCAATCATCCTGTTGATCGTGGAGTGCATGAAGATGTCGAGCGACTGGTAGATATTCTGTTTTCCAACCTGAAACAGCTTTTCCCGGCTTCGGTCAGCACGGCGTTACGTGATCCACGCGATGAAGCTGCTGCTAAGCGTCAGTGGATAGCAGCCTTTGCTGAAAATGGCATTGCCAACAAGCAGCAACTGTCAGCGGGCATGAAGCAGGCAAGGGCAAATGGCTCACCGTTCTGGCCTTCACCTGGGCAGTTCATCGAATGGTGCAAAGAGGGCGAGCACCGCGCCGCTGGTCTACCAAGCGATGAAGAGCTTTATGACATGTTTAAGCTGTACTGCCGGGATCGGGGTATGTACGACAGCAGCGAAGAGTTTCCATGGGAAAGCCCAGCCTGCTTTCACATGGTGACGGCGGTATACAACCAGATGCGCTCTTTCAACCTTTCAGATTCTGAGTGCCGGAAGCGACTGGCGGATGAGCAGCGCAAAATGTCACGCCGCATTGAGTCTGGCGAGGTTATCCCGCCACCACGTAAGCAAATTCCACATTTGCATATCCCGCTGAGTAATGACAAAGGTCTTGACCGGATCGCAGAGATTCGCCGCAAGCATGGGTTGAGGAGTTAATCATGAGTGAATCAAATCGTATCCGATTCGAGCGGCTTTATCGCAGCGTGCATGGCGATAAGCATGACCTGACGCGATCACATCTTGGCTATCAAAATTCAGTTGTGGACCGGGCGTTTTTCTTCTGGCTTGAGGGAAGGGAGAGTGCGGTATGACACAGGTAACCCAACTGGTAATCACACAGCCGCTGATGCGTCAGGCACGCAATATTCAGCTGGCAATCATCGACCTGGCTAAGAAGCGTGACCTGACGCCAGAGCAATACCGGGATCGGATGCACGCTATCGACATGCTGGCGCGAGAGGCACACGACACGATTGTAGATGCTGAGTATGAGCGCGATTCGCGTTCCGACAAAGGCGGTAAGAAGCGGGGAGGTGGATTTTGAAGCTCAAGGAAAAGTACGGCGAAGAGTACCGACAGTTTCTGGCTGATTTCATTCGTTACCTTGATGGCACGCAAGAAGAATCATGGTGTACGGATGTTGTGCGAACAAAAGACGGGAAGGGCAATTGCCTGTTCGGCCACCTGAGTAACTTCTGCGGTCATCATCCTGATGAAAATGTTAGTGAGGATTTCGACTGGTTTGAAAACCTCGTCACGACGTCGTATGTCGTCTATCCGGTCAATGACGGGCAGGATGATCGTTACCCTCAAGCCAGCCCACGAGAGCGATGCATAGCACTTATGCGCGCAATCCTTGACGGAGATGAGCCGACCACATGGGAAGGAATGGCAATCTGCGCAGCGCAATGGGAAGCGTCACAGTCAGCAACCAAACCGCACACAGGAGCAGGGCAATGAACAAGCTAACCGCTAGCAGATGCAGGCTAAGAATTAATGAGCTGAAATTTACCGAAAACAATCACGGTCTGAGCAATCAAGGATATGACTACCTCGAAGCCCTTGAGATTGCACTCCCTGTACTGGAGCAGCAGGAGAAGGGAGTCGAGCATCAGACTGATAATTATGGCTGGATTGAGTGGAAGGGTGGGGAATGTCCAGTCTCTCCTGAAAGTGTCGTAGATGTTAGGTGGCGCGCCGGAGGAAAGATGACGGTTGAAGCAGGCGGCAGATCTTGGGCTCATGCTGGAATGTTTTGCGACATCATCGCCTATCGGGTGATTGAGCAGCAAGAGAAGGCGTCCGGCAAGCATCAGGAAGGAGAGTGAGATGGCGTTCTTATACGGTTTTTTACTTGGCGGAATGTTCTATCTGAACTGGTATGCAGATACGCAGGATGAAAAAGGCGTGGTGTTTATCGTAACTGCGACCATTTCTATGATTTTCGGTGGACTGGCAGCGAGGGGCGTTTGATGACAAGCAACGATGAGCTGGAGCGGCGTAATTTCGACGCTTGGTTCAACGACAGGTATCGAGGAATCCTCGATGAAACCAATTTCAAACTGGTTTGGGTAACGGCGCTGAGTGCATGGCTAGCCCGCAGCAAGCAGGAGGAATGATGTGCAGATCGAAATGATAAAGAGCGCTGGCGGCGTCTTTGTCCCGGCCTTTGATCATGACTTGCCCCGCCTGGCAAAATTCAAAAATGGCGAGCAATACACCCTCGAAGCAAAGCTAACCCGTAACCCCGCATTCCATCGTAAAGCCTTCGCGCTATTTAACTTCTGTTTCCAGCATTGGGCAGCCGACCGCGCTGGCCTTGAGCATGCGGACGAAGCTACTCAGTTTGACCGATTCCGCAAAGACCTGACCATTCTGGCGGGGTTTTATGAGCAGACGGTGCGGCTGAACGGCGAAATCAGGACAGAAGCGAAAAGCCTGGCATACGCCAATATGGAACCGGATGAGTTTGAGCGTTGCTACTCGGCACTGGTCAATGCGGCTATAAAGCACGTTTTTGCGGGCACGAAAGACCAGAACATTATCAACCAGCTTTATTCATTCTTCTGACAAACCAATGACCACATTCACCGACATTAACGCAGCTATCGAAGAGGCTGTGTGGCTTTCTCACGTCTACCAAACGGCTTACTGCGTATATCAGCGCACGGCTGACGTGATGGAAGTATCTCCGCAAGACCCGTCCCGCAACCCGATGTACACCGCTGGCGTGCCGGGAGTCGTCACCACTGATTACAGGAGCGCAGCATGAAAAATACATGGACAAGAGAGCACCTCGATATTCTGATTCGGGATTACGCAAACGCATCAACAGACCTTCTGGCAATCATGTTCGACAGACCCCGCCAGCAGGTTACGAACAAGGCCTGTGAACTGGGGCTGAAGAAATCGCCTGAGTATCTGGAAGCAGTGCGGGCAGCAACTGGCGCGATGAGGTGGCGTAATGCGACGACAAATTAGCGTGACATATTTCGCTATGGAAAACTCAATTTTCAGACCCACCCGCCGCTCCCGCAATAAACCCAGGACGATACCCACCGAATCCGAAGTAACTACCTGCAACTACGTTGCGAGGTTGCGATCGGCTGTGGCTGACAGGAGGAGGATAAGCAGATGACGCCTGATGATATTCAGATGCTGGCTATTTTCGCAATAACCGTTGTTATCGCTGGCATCATGAGGAGACGATAATGGCCCTGAAACGCGATAAATGGGATGCCGTATTCTCCCACCTCGTGCGAGAACGAACAGGATGGGAATGCGATTACTGCGGCAGAAACTTCCAGTATGAAACAGCCAAACTTCACTGTTCTCACTTCAAATCCCGACGACACAAAGCCACCCGATACCATCCCTATAACGCCTTTGCTCACTGCATTGGCTGTCATCGCAAACTCGAAGAAGACCCCTATGAATTCACGATGCACGCAAACATCGTTTACGGGGAGATGACAATCGACCGCGTGGCACGCCTGGCAGCCGTTCCTGTGCGTTTAAAGCCATGGCAGATGGATGAACTGTACCAGCACATGAAAGCCGAGCAGAAGCGCTTACAGGCTCTAAGGGCTAATGGTGTGATGGGGCGCATCGAGTTTACTTTGCCCGACTGGTATCAAGAGGGGATCACATTCCGAATGGGGGAAGCAGCATGACCTGGCTAACCCACATCCTCAACCACTTCCGGCCAATTAATCCGGTTATCCAGCCCACTCACGTTCAGTCGTGGGATTCAGAGCCCCGGAGGAAGAAAAAATGATCGAACACCTCAGAGATAAATGGCTGAAGCTTCGTCTGTTCAAATCGCGGCGCATGTTCGAGTGTAATTACCGCATCCTGAAAAATATGGCGAAAATTATGGGGGTAAAGCATGGGGCTTGAAGCGACACTGAAGTACCATTTCCCGAAGGGGCAGAGCTTTTCCGGCATAGCACCGAACACATCGCCAGATACACTCACCGGCACCGACTATATCGCCAGTATGGGGATGACACAGAGCCGCGCGCCGCTGGGCTACGCCGCTTTCATGGGTAAAGTTGGGGTAAGCGAGAACGACGCCGCACGCGCCGTTTCCCTGTTAACTGAATATGCACTTCAATCCTGCGATAAGGTTGCCGCCTTACGCAAGCTCGATACAGATATTAAGCCAGCAGTTATGCAAACGCTCGCAACTTATGCCTACATGGATTACTGCCAGAGCGCATCAAGCAAGAAGCCCTGCAAGAGCTGTAACACTACCGGATTTATCGACGCGGAAGTGTTCACAACGAAGGCAACTATGGTCCGGCTTCCTGAATGGGCGCGAGAAGTTACGCCGACCAGGACACTCGAAAAGTATCGCGATGTAAAAGAGGTTCAGCGCGTCCTCTGCCCTGAATGCAAAGGAAAGCGCGTCGTATCTTCTGCTTGCCGTGACTGCAATGGAAGATGCCAGGCGCTTGACCGAAAGCAGACAGAGCTGCAGGGCGTACCGGTCTATCGTGACTGCAAACAATGCGGAGGGCGGGGTTATGAGCGAATTCCTGCAGCGGAGGCTTTCAGAGCAATATGCGGCATTACGGATGCTATCAGCGTTGCCACCTGGGATCGAAGCGGGAAACCATTCTATGACCAGCTCATCGGCAAGTTAGAGATTGAGGAATCATGGGCGAATGCTGCACTGAATAAGGTGACGGCATAGTGCAATAGGAAATAGCTCATTATTTTGTAGTGGGTTATTTACTTTTCAGGAACACAGGGTTATGATTCCCAACAGTTGAAGTTGCGCGCTGTTGTTAAGGCGTTAATCAAATCAGTCCATCACTGATAAGTGTGATAGTTAAACAGCCCTACGGTCTCACCAACCGGCAGGGCTTTTTTATTGTCCAGATATTCCGGGTAGGTCGTATAAAGGCTATTACGGTTGGCTGTTAACCAACTTATCGTGGTTCGATTCCACGCCTTCCCGCCAGATTCCAAAGGTCGCCATTAGAGCGGCTTTTTTTTGCGCCACCCCAAACCTAAACCGGATTACCCCTTTTGCTGTGATGGGGTGCGCGCACTTTTCTTCAGACTACAGACAGCCGACAACGGTCGGAGAGCGGCCTATGGCTTTCGATTATGAGACACTGAAATCAGCCGGTATCGGGCTTGCTACTGCCGGATCGGTAGCCCTCAACGGGTGGCTGGCGTTTGGGCGGTACTGGGTAAAGACCCGTGCGAGCAATGCTAATGATATTCAGCAGATAGACATGCTGGACCGTCAGGAAAAAAACATTGAGCGCCTTGAGGTGGACAACCAGAAGTTACGGGATGAAAACCGTGAGTGCTGGCTGACGATTGCCGACTTAAAGGGACGGCTTCAGGTCATCGAAGCAACCATGAAGCACATGGAGCGCCAGAATGAAGAACTGAAGCAGCAGGTTGCTGACCTCACGGCAGCATGCATGAACCTAAACCGGGAAAATGTCAGGTCAAAGCAGGAGATTCCGCGATGAACATTAAACGGACGCCTGATGAACTGTCCATCACCTGGCAGATGTGGGTGGTTATCTTTGCCACGGCATTCGGCATCTACATTGGCGGGCTGACATCCGGCTACATGTACGCAAATGCAAAGCATGAAGCAAATCAGGCAAAGACACTCAACCGCGTAGACAAGAAGCTTGACCAGCTGCCAGCGAAAACCGCTGAGGCCGTAAAAGAGGACGACAGGAAATGACCAAAGACGAAATCTTTAACGGCATCCTTGGCAGGGAAGGCGGGTATGTGAACAACCCTGCCGATAAAGGCGGACCGACTAACTGGGGGATAACTCAGGATGTGGCCCGCGCGCATGGTTATACCGGTGATATGAAAAGCCTCACCCGCGCTCAGGCTCTTCAGATACTTGAGGCTGATTACTGGACTGGCCCACGCTTCGATCAGATTGCATCAGTAAGCGGGCTGATTGCCGTTGAGCTGACGGATACCGGTGTGAACATGGGTCCAGCCGTTGCAGCCAAATTCCTGCAGCGCAGCCTGAACGTTTTCAACAACCAGGGAAAACTTTACCCGGATATTGTCGCTGACGGGCAGGTCGGGCCGAGAACAATTTCAGCGCTTACCGCTTTCCTTTCAACACGCAAACTTGCCGGAGAGAAGGTAATGCTTAAAGCCCTGAACAGTCTGCAAGGCGCTCGTTATATCGAGCTGTCTGAGGCCCGGGCAGCCAACGAAGCATTCACATACGGCTGGTTTGAAAGGATTGAGATATGAAATTCATCATCTTCCTCGCCGTAGTACTTGTCGTGATTATCGGCGTTCTCCTCATCCGCAAATACAGTTCGGTTGAATTTGTCTCCCACGCAAAGCTGCTTTTTAAGGCATGGAGCGTGTGGCTGGCTTCGCTCGGCTCAGCCTTAAGCGCATGGGTACAGTCATTCCCTGATGCTGCATTAAACGGCTGGAATATGCTCCCGCCAGACATTAAGTCATTCCTGCCTCAGAACTACCTCGGCATGATTGGCGCGTTCATGGTGGCAATGGCGGTTATCTCTCAGTTTGTCAGGCAGAAGAAGCTGGTCGCCCGCAAAGAGCAGATGGAGACGCAGCCATGACGATTATCACCGCGCTTTTTTCCGGATGGGGAACAGAGATTCTGGCTGGTCTGGCATTCATTGTCGCACTGGTCGTCAGTTACTTCAGCGGCAAAAAAATCGGCACCACGCAGACGCAGGCTAAAGCGGATGTCACTGCAGCTAAGGTTGAGTCCGCTCAGGTATCAGCTGTTGCTGAAAAGCAGAAAGAAAACTCAGAGGCTGCCAAAAATGTTACGCAAAGCAATGCTGCTCTGTCTGATGCTGCCTCTCGCAGTAAGTTGCAGCAGTCGAAATATAACAGCGACGACTAGCCCCACCGTTACCCTTGACTCCAGCTGCACACTCTTCAGCCCTATTTACACCCACGGCAAAGACTCAGAGGTTATGGATATTCGTACTGTACGGGCCATAAATTCTCATAACGACCTCTGGGACAAGCTGTGCGGAGATAAAGCCAATGCTCAATCCAATTAAGTGGCTCCTCACCAAAGCTGAGCCAGCAACCAGGGAAACCATCATGGCAGAGACAACAGACGTACAACCAGTAGCTTCAACCGTATCCGCAACAGAAACAGCATCACCTGCCGCAGAAGTCAAAGCAGGCGTGAAAGATTTCGAAGCCGCATTAGCTTTCGTAGAAAGCGGTGTCGCTCAGTTGGGTGAAGCCGCGAAAGATGAGCTGAAGGCGCTGGCGAAGAAATATTTGTAATCAGAAGTCCATATCACAAGAGCCTCGCAATAGCGGGGCTTTTTTATTACCACAACCAAGAGAAACAACAATGCTAACTATCAAGACGATCAACAAAGATAACGACATTTCAGTTTTGCAGGCAACCGGCGACGTGAGCTTCGTTCGTGAATCGCGAATGATTTTCTTCCGGGGCTGGTCAGGCGGTGACGATGAAATGATTCTGGATGAGGGAGAGGTTGCTTACGTCTGCAATGAAAAAGGCGTGACAGTCGCCATCTTCCAGTAGTCGCTACCAGACCCTGCGTTACAAAGAACACCATAAGCCTGACTTCGGTCGGGCTTTTTTGTACCCCGCAATAAACCGCGCCATGCCCGGCGCATTCAAAAGCATAGAGTCTTACAGAAACAAGCCTTGGAGAAACGCTGGTTTAGGCCGGTAGCCGTCTCTATGCGCTGGCGTTTCTGGGCAACAAGGCTCGTTTCTATAAGGTAACTACCGCATGAAAGAACTGAAAGTTATTCCAGAGTTTGATTTTCGCCAGTTAGTGACAGCTGCCGATGGGGAGCCAGTAACTGATACTTTCCAGATCGCAAAAGCTTTCGGCAAACGACATCAGCATGTAATCCGAGCAATTGAAAACCTGCAATGCTCTGCTGAGTTCTCGACGGCCCATTTTTGGGCTTCCGAGAAAATCAATGACTTAGGTATTTTTGATAAAAAGCAGAAGTTTTACCGTATGGACTTTAGTGGCTTTGTGATGGTGGTAATGGGCTTTAGTGGCCCGCATGCCGCTCGCGTCAAGGAAGCTTATATCAATGCCTTCAACTGGATGACGGCAGAGTTGAGAAAGTACAGCGAAAGCTACGAAGCGGAGCGTAACGCGGTAATGCTGGAGTACATGAAAGAGAAGGACGTAGCCAGCATGTCAGGAAGACTTCTAAATCGCTGGGGTCGAGTTAAGAAGCCGCAATTACTGGCCCGTATCGAACGGCTTGAGCAGCAAGGTCAGATCGGTTTGCCCGGCGTAGCAAAATGACCAAAAGCGAAAAACAGCAACTGGAAACCATCTGTCGATACCTAAAGGATGGTTTTCAGGATTTAAATTGCGGTCGCATTGCGATAGGCATGTCTAATGTCGAAAAGGCAGAGGTTCTTCTCGATGCCCTCCTGGCAATGGAAGACGCAAAGCAAAGAAAGACCAACTGAGAGCCACTTTCACAACGGCTTTCTTTACAGGGCGCATTTGAGAGTGCGCCCGATGATGGCTTTTTATTGGAGCAAGCATGGCAAAAACCAAATGGCCTAAGTTGCCACGATTCTTTGTTCCACTTTTCCACTCGGCAAATATCTATCTTGCACGCTCCCGTGAAGAGTGGGACCAGGCATGCACACACCTTAGAGTCGACGCATCAGGCATTGAGATGCTGGCAGGCGCTTGCACTCAGTATCAAAACAATGAGACAGGCGAAAACCTCTACCTGATCGGCGTCTTCAATGGCGACATCGCCACTCTGATTCATGAGTGTGCTCACGCGACATTCTATTGCTGCCGGGATGTAGGCGTGACTATCGACACCGGATCAGCAAATGAAACCTACTGCTATCTGCTCGACAGAATGTGCAGTGAGTTCATACCGCACATCAAACAGGATTAATCATGGCATCACCAGACTGGGAGGCCATCGAGTCGGCTTACCGCGCTGGCTTGTTGTCTATCCGTGAAATTGCATCTCAGCATGGCATCACTCATGGCGCTATCAACAAGCGAGCTAAGCGTGATGGATGGGAGCGGGACTTAAAGGCAAAGATTAAAGCCAAGGCTGACGCGCTGGTATCCAAACGTGAGGTATCCAGTCAGGTATCCACTGAAACAGCTACCAGCGAACGGATGCTCATTGAGGCTAACGCTGAGGTTATTGCCACTGTCCGCATGGAGCATCGTGGCGACATTCGCAGAGCGCGCAATATCGCCAATTCGCTCTTTGATGAGCTAGAGGCTCAGTGCGCTGATATTGAATCGCTAAGGAAGCTTGGCGAGGTCATGTTCGACCCTGACGAGAAAACAGGGCGAGACCGGCTTAATGAAGCATATCAGAAGGCGACAAGCCTGCCGGGACGCGTGAAGTCCATGAAGGACTTGTCTGACACACTGAAAAACCTCGTTGGACTGGAGCGTCAGGCGTACGACATTAACGGCCCTGCCGGTGATGACGCATTTAAGAAACTATCCGACCTGATGGACGATCTCGCCAAGGGGTAAGCATGAAACCAGAGCATCTCCAGCTTCTGCGAGACAAACTCTGGCGCTTGAATCATCTCTACTGGATAACCGACAAAGAAGGCAAGCCAGTACGCTTCCGGATGACGCCTGAGCAGCTCGAATACTTCGAAGGCATGCATACCCGCAACATCATCTTGAAGGCTCGACAGCTGGGATTCACGACCGAGGTTTGCATCATCCAGCTGGACGCCGCTTTGTTCGAAGCAGCCAAGTGCGCCCTGATCGCCCACACACTGAACGACGCCAAGCGCCTTTTCCGCGAGAAGATTAAGTATGCCTATGACCGCCTTCCTGATGAGATTAAGGCCGCTAACCCTGCCAGCAATGATGCGGCAGGTGAGCTGGTATTTAGCAAAGGCGGCTCGCTCTATATCAGCACGTCTTTTCGTGGCGGTACGCTCCGTTATCTGCATGTTTCCGAGTTCGGAAAGATATGCGCCAAATTCCCCGACAAAGCCCGTGAGATTGTCACCGGTGCTTTTGAGGCTGTATCAGGTGACTGTTTCACGACGATTGAAAGCACTGCAGAAGGCCGCGCTGGTTACTTCTTCGATTACTGCCAGTCGGCAGAAAAGGCGCTCATTCAGGGCAAGCAGCTCTCACAGTTAGACTGGAAATTTTTCTTCTTCTCTTGGTGGAAGAACCCCCTTTATGCAATCGACCCCGTAGAGCCAATACCGCAGCGCCTGAGCGATTATTTCGCTGACATTGAGGCAAAGCACGGGGTGGTGACGAACGAGCGCCAGAGAGCATGGTATTACGCCAAAGAGAAGACG
This sequence comes from Mixta mediterraneensis, assembly GCF_014946725.1. Lineage (GTDB taxonomy): Bacteria > Pseudomonadota > Gammaproteobacteria > Enterobacterales > Enterobacteriaceae > Pantoea > Pantoea mediterraneensis. The sequence continues at coordinate 8,997 of NZ_JACFXY010000021.1, read as the reverse complement.
CTCGGCGACGACATGAAGCGGGAGTATCCGTCCATCCCGGCTGAGGCATTCCAGCAGTCGGTTGAGGGTGCTTATTACGCTAAGCAGTTCCGCAAGCTCTACGAGCAGAAGCGCATCGGCACGCTGCCGGACAATCCTCACCTTCCTGTTCACACATTCTGGGATATTGGCGTGGGCGACTCCACGGCTATCTGGTTCGTGCGCATCGTTGGTGAGGAATATCACGTCATCGACTACTACGAGAACAGCGGTGAAGGTCTGCGCCATTACATGAAGGTGCTGAAGGATAAAGGCTATACCTATTCCGCCCACTGGGGCCCGCACGATATTGATACCCGTGAATTCGGCTCTGATGCCAAATCCCGCCGTGAGCTGGCCCGCGAGGGTTATGAAATCGACGGTGCGAAATACACGATCACCTTTCAGGTGGTGCCAAAACTTGGCGTTGATGACGGTATCGAGCAGGTGCGCGAAATCCTCCCCCGATGTGCATTTGATGAGCAGAAATGTGCCGACGGCATTATCTCGCTGGAGGGCTATCGCAAGGAGTGGGATGACAAGCGCGGCTGCTGGAAAGACAAGCCTCTGCACGATCACACATCACATGGCGCTGACGCATTTCGCTACTTGGCCGTAACGCAGAAGAAACGACGTGTCGTTATGTCTACCTCCATTTCATTCAGAAGATAAGCCATGCCAAATTACACCTACACAAGGCCGGAGTATCTGGCTGCTCTGCAGCAGTGGGAGCTGGTCAAGGACTGCGTGGCCGGGAGCAGGGCGGTAAAAGACCGTGGGACGCGATACCTGCCGATGCCAGACCCGACCAATGACAGCGCGGAGAACGTTGCTCGCTATGCCGCGCTACTGAACAGGGCAATGTTCCTGAACATCACCGGTCGGACTCGTAAAGGGCTGATTGGCGCCGTGTTCCGCAAGACAGCCGAGGTATCGCTGCCGAAAGACATCGAATACCTTGTTGAAAATGCGTCAGGTGACGGAACCAGCCTGGAGCAGCTGAGCAAGTCAGCGATTGGCGAATGCCTGGACACCGGGCGGGGTGGCTTCTTCACTGACTACCCACCGGTAGAAGGTGAGAGCGGAAAGCGGCCAACTAAGGCGCAGAGTCAGGGCAAGCAGGCCCATATCCACAATTACGACGCCACGCAGATTATCAACTGGCGCGTGCAGGTTATTGATGGCGTCAAAAAGCTGACCCTGGTCGTCCTGGCTGAAACCTACAGCGAGGAAAATGGCGACGAGTTCAACTACGAGACGAAAAATCAGTACCGCGTACTGACGCTGGAGAATGGCGCATACCGCCACCGACTCTGGAGGGAGGGCGACGAGCAACCGACCATCGACACCTACCCGACAGATTTCAGCCAGCGGCGTTTCGACCATATCCCGTTCCATTTCTACGGTGCCGAGGAGAACAGCCCGGAGGTCGATAAAGCTCCGCTGGAAGACCTGGCTCAGGTTAACATCCTGCACTACGGCAACAGCGCTACGGTGGAGGAGTCAGGATTCATCAGCAGCCAGCCAACGATGTTTTTCACCACTGATATTGACCCTGACGAGTTCGCCAAATGGAACCCCAACGGAATCCAGGTTGGCTCAACCGCTGGCTACAGCCTGGGTAAGGCAGGCACGGCAGTAATGCTCCAGGCATCGGAGAGTCAGCTATCCCGCACCCTCATGCTCGACAAAGAGCAGCAGATGCTGATGATTGGTGCGCGGATAGTGCAGCAGTCTGGCGCAAACGAAACCGCAGAGGCCGCACGTATTCGCTACAGCAGCGATAACAGCGTACTGGGAACAGTGGCTGGCAACGTATCAGAGGCTCTTGTGCTTTCCCTTCTGGATGCGTGGCGCTTCATGTCATCAGGGACGCCCCCGCAAAACAAAGTTGTGTTCTGGCTGAATCAGGAGTTCTTCGACGAGACAATGGATGCACAGATGATTCTGGCGCAAATCCAGCTCTGGCAGCAGGGCTTTATCGCCAAATCAGATGTTCGCATTAATCTTCGCCAGGCGGCAATCATTGAGGCTGACCGCACCGATGATGACATTGATGCTGATCGCGAAAACGAACCGCCTGTTGATGCTGGTGGTGAGACTGTGACCGAGGATGACTGATGAGCGCAGAAGGCTATGCAAATGACGCAGCAACGCGCCATCAGGTGTATGTGCAGCGCTTTGGCACCGGTCAGACCAATCGCGCTGTTAAGTTCATCCGCAAAGCTATAAACAGCGCGAAAGTGACGGTGCGTAAAGGTCTTAGTCAATACGCGACAGCTCGCTACAACAGGCAGATTGAGACGCTGCGTAAAGATCTGCAGGCCATTTACGGCGACATGTCAGAGCAGCAGGTGCTCGACTTGAGCGAGTTTGCTGAATACGAATACAAGTTCAACTCATCATTCCTCGGCAAACTGGTTAAGGCGTCCGTTAAGCTCAATCAGCCCTCATCAGAGATGATTGCGGCCTATGTGCTGGCTGACCCGCTGGAAATGTATGTTGGCGCATCTAAGAAGCGCTACAGCATTGCCAGCGCACTTGCTGGGTTTGGTGATAAGAAGGCTGCTGACATCATCAGCGAGATAGGTATAGGCCACTCGCTTGGTGAAACTCAGCGCCAGATTATCCGGCGACTGACATCACTGGGCGTTTCGCATGAGGAACAGGCTGGTGCGCTGGTCAGCACGGTAACCAACCATGTATCGTCTTCTGCGCGATCTAAGCAACTGCAGGATAATGACGACATCCTGAAGGGTAAGCAGGACATCGCCACCCTGGACAGTAGAACAACGCCATTCTGCCGAAGTATTGACCACCGCATTGTGCCGCTGGATGGGCCATCACCTCCGTATCATTTTCGGTGCCGAACCAGCCAGATTCCGGTGCTGAAGGATGAGTATGCGCGGGAGATTCCCGGCTCAGTTCGTCCGGCGGTCGGTGAAGGCGGTGCGCAGCAGGTCAGCAGCAAGACGAATTACGGTGAGTGGCTTGCACGTCAACCAGCAGCGTTTCAGCGTGAAGTGCTTGGCGAAAAGCGCTATCAGCTATTCAGCAAGGGCGAGTTGACCATTGACAGATTCGTTGATGGCGAGACAGGCCAGCAGTACACCCTCAACCAACTCAAAGAATTAGAGCCGCATGCTTTCGAGCTTGCTGGCCTCGACTGATCACATCTAACGCTGGCTGGGCCGGCACACATTCATTCAGGAGAATGCAATGCTCAAATATCAGCTTTCCGCTGAGGAACACGCACAGCTCGACGATGCTCAAAAGGCGCTTTATCAACAGTCCGGTGAAAACTATCAGCTCATTGTTGACGGCCTCCCGCAGTCAGAGGACGTAACCGGACTTAAAACGCAGCTTGATACGCTTCTGGCAGAAAAGAAGTCCGAGCAGGCCAAGCGCCGCCAGGCAGAGGAAGAAGCACGCCAGCGAGCCGAGGAAAAAGCCAAGGCTGAGGGCGACTACAAGCAGCTGTTTGAATCCAGCCAGGCCACTACGACAGAGTGGCAGCAGAAGTATCAGGACCTGCAGCATCAAATCGAGCAGGGGACTATCTCTCAGGCTGCCTCAAAGGTTGCCATCAGCATCGCTGATGGTGAGAACGCAGACATCCTTTCTGAATTCATCAGCCGCCGCCTGAAGGTGGTTGAAGGGCAGGTGCGGGTGACTGATGCCAATGGAAACCTCACGGTAAGCAGCATTGAGCAACTCGCTGAAGAATTTAAGAACACTCCACGCTACGCCTCGCTTGTTCGGGGTAGTGGTGCTTCTGGCGGTGGGGCCGCCAACTTTCGTGGTGGGGCCATGAAGGAACCAAAAGAGATGTCACAGCAGGAGCGTGAGGAGTTCGCCACGCGTGATCCGCAAGGCTACGCACAGGCGCTCGCTGCAGGCAAATTTAGAAAATACTAAGGAATAAACATGGCAACATTGCTTGAAATTTTTAATCGCCCGGTCTTGATGTCCTACATGGACTATGACCCGATCGTCCCCTCTCCATTCGTTCAGTCTGGCGCGTTCGTTGCTGATAGTCGTCTGGCCGCTCTGCTGGCTGGCGGCTCTCCGACCTTCGTTGTGCCATACATCGGCGGCATCGATGCTGGTCTGGAGCCAAACTACGGGAACACCATCTACACCGACATCGCCATGCCGCGTGAGATTGAAGGTGGTTCCATGCAGGGCCGCGTAGCTTACCTGAACGAAGGTTTCCGTGAAGCTTCCCTGCAGCGTTATCTGACGCAGGTTAACGCTCTCGAAATTATCGGCGGTAAGCTGAATCAGTTATGGCTGAACTCAGCAGAAAACCGTGCTCGCGCCACTCTGGCAGGTCTGCGTAACTACGACCAGGCTAACGGCAAACTCCTGACGACCGACATCAGTGCCGCGACAGCAACCGCCAACAGTGGTTTCTCCTTTGACGCTTTCGTTGAAGTAGAGGCTACTATGCGGCCGTCTCAGCGCGGTAAAGGCGTGATGATTGTTCACCCACAGATTGCCGCGAAAATCCGCAAAAACAACCAGGCAGAGCTTCTGCAGACTCAGGCAAATATCCCGCCGGTAACCGTTTATAACGGTCGTGCGCTGATTGAGTCTGAACTCGGCACCAAGCTTGGCACTGGCGCAAACGCCAAGTATGTGAGCATGCTGGCTAACACTGGCGCTTTCAGCTATTCACAGGTCCCAGGCAATGACGATCTGGAAATCGACCGTACCGCAGCAACATCCAATGGTGCTGGCGATCGCGTTCTGTGGACTCGTCGAAACATGCTCATCCATCCGCAGGGCTTCGGCTTCATTGCAGCAGAGAGTACCCTGACCGGCGGTACTGAGCGCCAGGCGCTGTCTGCCTCCTGGGGTGACTTGCAGAATGCGGCGAACTGGGAAATCACCCTTGACCCGCTGGATGTCGGTTTCCGTTTCCTGATTAGCAACCTGTAAGGAGGGTTGAATGTCCACACCAAAGAACCTGGTGAATCCTGATTATCAGTACACCTACCCAAGCGAACGCGCCTATGCCGACGAATCCACTTCAGTTCTCGGCGCTGAAACCATCTACGACCCTGCAAAATCTGGTGCCGGTTACGGCATTGAAGATCCGCAGGTGACTGTTCCTGTCACCGCAGGCGGTGGTGGTAATGGCGAAGAAGATGAAGGCGCTACTGGCTAATCATACACAGCCCCTTCGGGGGCTTTTCAGGGGCTAAGATGATTTACATCACAGTGTCTGATGTTGACGACATACTCGGCACCTCATGGACGGATGACTCGAAGAAGGCAAAAGCAGTATTGCAGGCCAATGCTTATATGACCGCGCTTAACCTCCAGAATATGCCTGATAATCCTGTCCCGGATGATGTTAAGCAGGCTGGAGCATACATCGCATCGGTGGCGGCGTCCGGCAATCTCTACAAGCAGAAATCCGATTCAGGACTGGTGACCAGCAAGTCGGTTAAGGCTGGCTCAACTCAAGTGACCAAGTCATTCGCGGCGCTCGATTCTTCAAGCTCATCGCTACTCGATCCCGACCTGCAACTGGCGCTCGCCATGCTCCAGCCGTGGATGGGAAATCCTCTCGCCTTCAGGGTGTATCGCTAATGGGAATACGTGAAGAAATTCAGGCTGAACTGGCCGAAGCGTTTGATGATGACCTTGCGGATGCTGTGAATACGTTCGATGGTCTCTACATCATCCAGGGCGAATGGGACCCGGTAACTGAAACAGGTGGTGAAACGCAGGTCACTTACACTGGGCGCGGCGTTCTCGACAGTTACAGCCTTGATCGTGTTGATGGCGTGAACATTCTCAGTGGCGACGTGCTGTTAATCGCGCTGAAAAACGAAGTCACCGACAAGCCTCGTGTTGACCACATCATTACCACTATCGACCTGGTGACCGAACTGCAACAGCAGTACAGGGTTATCAGCGTGAATGCAGATCCGGTTCAGGCTCACTATGAACTGCAATTGCGGAGGAAGTAATGGCAAAGGCATGGAGTGTTGAGCCGTCGACGTTCGTCGGCCTGGTCGAAGAGGAAGTAGGTAAACGGCTGCGCATTATATCGATGGCGTTACTCGCGGAGATTGTGCAGCGCTCCCCAGTCGATACGGGGAGATTCAGGGCTAATAATCAGGTAAGTCTTGGCGGCCCGGATTACAGTCAACTAGCGACGACTGACAAATCAGGCGCAAGCACGATACAGCAGGGCAACGCTGTAATTGCGCAGGGTAAACCTTATTCAGTTATCTACATCCAGAATAACCTTGCCTACGCTGAGTCGCTTGAGAACGGACATTCACAACAGGCTCCCGCTGGCATCTACGCAACATCCTTCCACGGCGTCTCGCAGGCATACAAATGACCCTCACCGAAATACGTGCAGCCATCATCACCCGGATGACGGCTCAGACTGCTATTGCCGCAGCAGATGTGCGGTACCCGAATGACAAGACCTATGACCCAACTGGCAAGGCTATTTGGGCACGTCTGACAAACCTGCCGGGATTGGCTGGGTCGAATGAAATAGGCAATGGCCCGGTCGTGCACCGCACGGGTATCGCTGTTATTCAGATATTCGTGCCAGCAGGTAGCGGGTCACTACTTATCACCAAGACGGCAGACCAGTTACGAGAGCAGTTCGAGTTCAAAACCGATGGTCGCCTTGATTACTCCGCCGTAAGCGCTATCGATGCTGGCGAAACGGATGGCTGGGCGCAGTACAACTTACAAATTCCATATCGCGCTCTGTAGGGCGCTCCATTAATCAGGAGGCTCATGTGAGCTCTGGCGCAAAGAACGTCACGGCGTATATCCGTGAAACTACCCCCGGCACCACGCCGACCACTGGCACATGGAACCTGCTGAAGCGCAGCTCTTTCGGCCTCGGTCCAACCCAGAACATGATCGACAACGACGAAATCGGTGGCACCCGAATGGCGCAAGGTCGTTCTCCGGGTACGACTGATGTCGGCGGTGACGTGGTAACCAAGTTTCGTTGGGGGCAGCATGACGAGTTTCTGGCCTCCTGCTTCGGCGCTGATTGGGTCGATAACGTGCTCACCATGGGTAATGATCGCATCGCGTTCTCAGTGGCTTCTTACGCTGAAGACATCGGTGTTGCTTCTATCGCTCGCGGCGCTCAGGTCGGCACCTTCCAGCTGGCAATTCCGAACGATGGTGATATCACCGCAACCGTAACCTTTGCAGGTTTGGGTTTCGACACTAAAGCAGATGACACCAGTTATTTTTCTGACCCAACTGATGCCGCTGGTGACCTTCGCTACACCTTCAAACAGGTTACAGCGATTTCGCTTAACGGTGTAACAGGTGGCGATGGATTCTGCGTCGATACATTCAACATCCAGTTCGACAACAACCTGCAGACGCAGCGCTGTATCGGTAGCGGGAACCCGTTTGCTGGAGCAAACATTCCGACCACGTTCACACCTTCTGGCAGCGTCACTCTGTCGTGGTCAAAGGAAGCCTATAACGCTTGGAAGAAATCTCTGTCTGGCGAAACCATGCAGTTCGGCTTCACGCTGGAGAACGACGAAGGCAAATACGTCTTTGACTTCCCGGCAGTACAGGTCGATGGCGACTGGCCGGACGGTGGCAACACTGACATTGTGCAGGTTCAGCTGAATATCACGGCAGCGGATACGCCACCGACCATTACGCGATCATCCGTTGTAGCAGCTACAGCACTGTCAGTCGCGCCTGCAACCTCAACAGGCGCAGTTGGCTCAAACGTGACTCTGGCAGCGACCCTGACGCCTGCTGGCGCAACAGATACGGTCGTATGGGAGTCGTCAGACCCGTCAGTAGCAACAGTCGTATCAACCGGCCAGAAAACAGCGCAGGTAACGCGAGTGAAGGAAGGTTCGGCAACCATCACCGCGAAAGCGCGTACCTTTACTGGCACCACGGCGATCACCGTTACCGCGTCTTAATCTAATTGCCCGCCCAGTGAGGCGGGCTACTTACAGAGAAGAATATGCTCATTCTGAAAACACCTAAATTCGATGCCAATGCAGAGCGCTGGATTGAGCCAATGGCAGACCTGAAGCTGAAAGTCGGCTCCATCAGTAATCCGGCATTCCGCTCTCATAATGCGATGGTGCGCCGCCACATCAGCAAGCTCGATGAGCGTTTCAAAGTTGGCACAGCTGAATTTAACCCCGCCGATATTGACGTAAGCGACATCTCAGACGACTTGCTGATTGACTCTGTAGCCAAGCATCTCCTGCTGGACTGGGAAGGCGTTGGCGAGGCTGATGAGGCAGGGAAAGAGATTGCCATCGATTACTCAGCAGAGAAGGGTAAGGCACTGTTGCTGCAGCATCCTGAGCTGTACTGGGCCGTACTGAGCACCGCATCTGATATTGCCGCAGGTAAAGAGGCGCAGACTCAGGAAACGGTGGGAAAGTCCTCGAAAGCCAGAGCTGGCTCAGGAAGTTCGGCGGAGAGCAAGGCGAAAAGAACCGCTGGCGGCGCGAGCGCTTAAAACTACCTCCCATCCCGGAGCCTGAAATTGACGGTGTGTGTAGCGAGATACTCGCCGCCTACGCAGTTATCACCAGAGGCCGGAAGTACGCAGGAATGGCCGCAACCCCACTGCCGATAGACCTGGAAGACATCAACACCTATCTCGCCTGCAAGCCGTTACAGATTGACCGGGATGAGTTCGAGGCGGCGATATTTGCGCTGGATGATGCTGATCGGGCGGAGTGGGAAAGAAAGCAGGCAAAGCAAGTTAACCCACCATCCGGTGGGTTTATGAGGTTTACTTCACACTATTAATCTGCCGAGCAACTCTTAAAACGATTGCCCCAAATATGGCCACAAAAGTTTCGCGAGAGGTATTATCGGGATTGTTTGTCAATACCGATCGAATTCTGACCCCGATAATACCTCTCGCGAAACTTTTGTGGCCATATTTGGGGCAATCGTTTTAAGAGTTGCTCGGCAGATTAATAG
>NZ_JACFXY010000020.1 GCF_014946725.1 Mixta mediterraneensis | reverse complement strand
AATTTCTCGGGCAACATTTTTCAGGTACGTATCCTTATCAAAGGACGCGGCCTAGTGGTTATATAAAGTAGAATGCATATAACTTTTAGGCTTATTGCCAAAAATTAACGAATCCTTGCGGTCACCCAGAATGGCTTTCTCAGCCGGAAAATATGACGCAGCAGCAACCGCTGGATGCCATCAGAAAACAGATCGCCGCATTAAGTAGCAATATTTTGCGTCAGTTGGCCGATGATCTGCGTCGTGATCCGACTGTGGGTGGAAAAGCGTGCACGTCTATCAAAAATATATCGTTAAAATATCTGACAGAAGCAGATAAAGAGTTGATATGTAAAGCGCTAGCTCAGGTAAGATTGAAGGCTGAATAAGGCAGGGGGCTGAAATTAGATTCCTCACGACAGATAAGAACCATAAAAACCCCATCTTTTGATGGGGTTAGTCGTAATTACTTTATTTACAGTTATTGTATTTAGAGTCTATACGTTGCCACGGCTGGCCCCAGTTATTGGCACTATTCAGCGGATCGGTACCTGCATCAACCCAGTGCTGGCTTTGCCAGACACTTCCACCACGTGAAACTTTCTCACATGCTTTTTTATATGTTTTGCTTGCAGACCAGGCTGGAGCATCACCATTGCCAGTGTTGTCGTTACCGTTATCCTTGGCTTTGACCTCTACGGTAATATCTTTGCTGACTTTTGATTTATCCGCGCCTGTAACAGTCAGACGATAGGTAGCTTTACCGGTTCCATTTGCCTTAACCCAGGCGTGAACTTTGTTAAGCGACTGACCTTCCAGTACATTAGACGTCGCTGCACCTGATTTCTTCTGTAGCTGGAATGTATCGTAGCCGCTGATAACTTCCCATTTGTAATGGGTTGCGTGTTGGGTAGCAGACGCATCAATTGCCCAGTTCATGCTTTGAGCGCTTTGGTCAACAACAAAATGTTGCTGCGTCAGTTTAATGACCGGCTTCTGCTGAACTTCTTCGCCGCCATTATCAGGCTTGTTGTTGTCATTGCCGTTATCAGGCTTGTCGCCGCCATTATCAGGTTTGTTGTTGTTGCCGCCATCATCAGGTTTGTCGTTAGTGTCTTCACCACCACTATTATGGCCGCCCATATCTACATCGATCACACTGTAAAACGCGTTTGATGTATCATGCACCGTCCAGACAGCCAGAATGACCTGATAGCCAGTATGTGCAGGGACATTACAGGTATGCACAGCCGAACCGGATGTCATAACGCCGCCGGCCTCAACGGTACAAAAAGGCTTAGATTCGAAAGAAGCACGGGTTAATTTCTGGTTAGGGTTCCAGTCATTTTTAGTAATAAAGTACTCAAATTTCGTGGCAGGGTGATTAGCCGTGAAATGCCATTTAAATTCATTATATCCTGGCGAAAGTGGCGTCTTAACCCAGCGCGTGGTGCTTTGTGCGTCCAGTTCTGGACCTCTTACCTGATTAGCGCTGGCAATTTGCCCATCTTTTACCCCGGCTGCAGGGAAACCTTTTGGCGCTTCTGTACTTTGTGGTTCCCACTCGATGCTGCCGCAGTTGGTATTTTTCTGACCACTGTAGTTGTGATTATACTCACTGATCTTGTTACACAGCAGGGCACGGGCTGGCGGCTCCAGTACGAAACCATGGGACCAGGCGGCACCGCTGGCTAATAAAGTCGCCAGAGCTAAAGCAAGTTTATTTTTTTTCATACATTCTCTCGTTAATTATTTATGCAAGGGGTTACCCGATTAAAAACAAAACTTCCCAAATAACAATCAGGTCAAGTGAGTGATGCCAGATGATTTATTATCTGCCGTCCTGAGTATTCTGCATAAATTAATTATAAAACCCCACAAGGAAGTTATTTATAACGTTAAGAACAATAGAATTTAAATTAAGAAAAAACTGACTCAATAATTTATTTTGATATAATTACCTTATTTTACATTTCTTTTATATACATCATGGCTTATTTAAATAATTTAGTTACGGAAAAATTTTACTGCAGGCATAGGAAATTCCCATTAACGTATAGTAAGGTTAAAATCATCGTGGTGTGCTTGTAGAAGTGAAAATTAAAGGTGTGGTTTTCTCACTAACATCCTTTATTCCTGCTATAAAAGGGTATCAGTAATGAGACTGACTATTAGCAGTAACTCTATTAGTCATTTTAGAATAAAAATAAAAAAGATCGGGGATCGTTTTTTGTAGTCACGACCCATATTTTGTTGATTTAAATAAATTTTTTGTGGAAATTATCTTTCCTTTATACTGCCCCGACTCACTGGTCCGGTAAGGCTTATCTAGGCCCCAAAGATCTTTGGTTGATAAAAACCCACGTCTATTTTCCCTAAAACAGCACAACCAGACAACCTTTTATAATACTTAATAAAACCCATCTGATGGCCTAAAATATCCATTTCGGGGCTTTGTTGAATAAATCAGCTTCAGGACGAGTGACTCTGTAGCTGACCGGGTTTTCAGGCAATACGCACGCTTTCTGGCATACCAGCCTTCGTTATTTTATTCAGCGCACGCACCATGCCCAAAGCCTCTGCTACCTGACCATCGTAATCACGCAGCGTCAGTGAACCTCCGAACAGTTGCTTTACCCTGTACATGGCCGTCTCCGCTATCGAGCGACGGTTGTAATCTGTTGTCCATTTCCACCGGGCATTACTCCCGGTCAGCCGCTGATTCGCTACTGCACGGTTACGGTCTGCGTACTCTACGGGCCAGTAACCCGCTCCTTTTCGGGGCGGGATGAGGGCACTGATTTTCTTGCGCCGCAGTTCATCGTGACAGAGTCGGGTGTCGTAAGCGCCGTCTGCTGCGGCTGCCCTGATTTTTCTGTGTGTCTGCCGGATAAGACCCGGGAAAGCTTCTGAGTCCGTGACGTTGTTCAGAGACAGGTCCGCGCAGATGACTTCATGTGTTCTGCTGTCAACGGCCAGATGCAGCTTCCGCCAGGTACGACGGCGCTCTTTGCCGTGATTTTTGACTTTCCATTCGCCTTCACCAAAAACCTTCAGCCCGGTGGAATCAATCACCAGGTGTGCGATTTCACCCCGGGTGGGTGTTTTGAAACAGACATTAACCGACTTTGCCCGCTTGCTGACACTGCTGTAATCCGGGCAGCGCAACGGAACGTTCATCAGGGCAAAAATGGAATCAATAAAACCCTGCGCAGCCCGCAGGGTCAGCCGGAACAGGCGTTTAATCATCAGGACGGTGGTGATGGCAAGGTCAGAATAGCGCTGAGGTCTTCCCCGTGATGAAGGCGTTGCCGACTCATACCAGGCATGAGTCGCTTCATCGTCCAGCCAGAAAGTGAGGGAGCCACGGTTGATGAGGGCTTTGTTGTAGGTGGGCCAGTTGGTGATTTTGAACTTTTGCTTTGCCACGGAACGGTCTGTGTTGTCGGGAGGATGCGTGATCTGATCCTTCAACTCAGCAAAAGTTCGATTTATTCAACAAAGCCATTCCGACGCCCTGTATGCATTCCATTGCTTTTGTAACCTAAATAAACATTCTGAAACATTATCCGCTAGCAGGGAGGCAAAGCAATAAGAAAGCAAGGAGGATCGCCAAGAAGATTCCAAAAGCAAAGCACAACAGCGCGGTGAATTACTCTGGGTCCGTATAGTGGTTTGTAGGCTTACATCAGTGATCCACTACGCGGAGAGAGCGTTGTTCGCTAATTAATGAACAATTCAGCGTGATGACATGGTGGCCTACTTTAGTCAAAACACCATCGATAACATCGCAGCTGAGGATATTGTCAGGCCAGTGCCTGCGGGCAGAGAAAACATTAACATTCACATGTACACTGCCCTTAATCCAGCTAAGCCGTTCAGTCTTCAGGCTTGAGGGGGAGAATTGCGCCAGACTATCATAAGTCGGCAAGGTTATATCCGCAGTCCCCAGATCGATTGCCCCAATTTCATCAGCGGCGTCTTGTTTTTGGGGAACAGGCGTTCCGTTCCAGCTTGCAGAGACAATAATACCTTCATGGCCCTGCGCGAGGGTTTTTCTGGCTTTGGGAGACAGCCCGACCCGTACCTGAAGCACTGGCAGTTCCTGAATGGTTTGTGCTGCATAGCCTTCCTGAGCATATCCGCTTACCAGCAGTGCTGGAAGCAGGACAGAGAACACCTTCAATTTCATTGCATTTATCATATTCATCATTCCAGTCAATCTTTGGTTATGAGTTTCAGTCCATACATAGGATCTTAATAATTACTGAATACAATGCTTACCGGTTTCTCCTCAAATTATCCGTTTAATCTGCCAGTAAAAAATACTCACCGGCCAAAATAACGTATTCAAGGTGTTGCCTCTGCATTTTTCTTTTAAGAACCTATCCCAAAAGGATTTTATTCCAGACAATGATGCTGCAAGCAAAATGCAGCATCGCCTCGTAGTTTTCGACTTTCTTCTCCCATCGCGTCAGTATGCGGCGAAAGCGATTCATCCAGCTATGCGTTCTTTCCACAACCCAACGATGAGCCCTGAACTCGCTGTTTTTAATTGCCTCAGACTCCTCTTTCCCCGACTGGATATGAGGTTCATAACGACGAGCTTTCAAACAAATTTCCACCCATTCAGCCTCATAGCCTTTGTCCATACACAGATGCAGCCTGCGACCCGGCCTGCCGGTCTGTAGCGCGTCCAGCGTATCTTCAACCAGTTTTATGTCGTGGGTATTTGCCCCTGCGACAGCCAGCGAGAGCGGAAGCCCGTTCCCGTCGGTCATCAGGCTCCGCTTTACTCCCTGCTTCCCCCTGTCAGTCGGGTTGCGACCTGTTTTTTTGAGCCTGCAAGGGGCGATTTTGTCATGCAGCCATCCATCGACAACCATGACCAGTCAATGGCATCCCGCTTCTCGCAGGCAAGCAGCCCGTTTTGCCAGAAGCGTTCAAATACTCCAGCATCCCGCCATTCCTGAAAGCGGCGGTGGGCTGAGCTGGATGAGCAAATATCCGTGGCATTCAGGGCATTCCATTGGCAACCGGTTCTGAGCACAAAGAAAATGGCGTTCATTGCGGCACGATTATCAACACGTCTACGATGCGTGCCCAGCGGATGGTGGGTTTTATGTTCCGGGAGAAGTGGAGCCATTTTCTCCCAGAGTTCATCGCTGATCTGCCACTTGTTGCCCGCCATACTTCGCCCTCAAAAATTGCCATTATTTACGATCTGACAATTCCTTTTGGGATAGGTTCTAAGTTTACGCGCTTTTCGCAAACTTGCATTTTTATCAATATAAGAAAGGAAACATGAACGTATTTTGATATCTGGCAAGGTAAGCATCAGGTCATTAATTGTCTGAAAAACCTCTTTTTCATCACGGCAGGTTAAAAGCGCTAATCCCGGTAAGGTATTGAATTGTCATGACTGATTTTTTTCTGATCATTGTCAGAATTCAATGCTGAAAATGCGGATTTCTGAGTAATCTGCGGCTTTGTTGAATAAATCGAACTTTTGCTGAGTTGAAGGATCAGATCACGCATCCTCCCGACAACACAGACCGTTCCGTGGCAAAGCAAAAGTTCAAAATCACCAACTGGCCCACCTACAACAAAGCCCTCATCAACCGTGGCTCCCTCACTTTCTGGCTGGACGATGAAGCGACTCATGCCTGGTATGAGTCGGCAACGCCTTCATCACGGGGAAGACCTCAGCGCTATTCTGACCTTGCCATCACCACCGTCCTGATGATTAAACGCCTGTTCCGGCTGACCCTGCGGGCTGCGCAGGGTTTTATTGATTCCATTTTTGCCCTGATGAACGTTCCGTTGCGCTGCCCGGATTACAGCAGTGTCAGCAAGCGGGCAAAGTCGGTTAATGTCTGTTTCAAAACACCCACCCGGGGTGAAATCGCACACCTGGTGATTGATTCCACCGGGCTGAAGGTTTTTGGTGAAGGCGAATGGAAAGTCAAAAATCACGGCAAAGAGCGCCGTCGTACCTGGCGGAAGCTGCATCTGGCCGTTGACAGCAGAACACATGAAGTCATCTGCGCGGACCTGTCTCTGAACAACGTCACGGACTCAGAAGCTTTCCCGGGTCTTATCCGGCAGACACACAGAAAAATCAGGGCAGCCGCAGCAGACGGCGCTTACGACACCCGACTCTGTCACGATGAACTGCGGCGCAAGAAAATCAGTGCCCTCATCCCGCCCCGAAAAGGAGCGGGTTACTGGCCCGTAGAGTACGCAGACCGTAACCGTGCAGTAGCGAATCAGCGGCTGACCGGGAGTAATGCCCGGTGGAAATGGACAACAGATTACAACCGTCGCTCGATAGCGGAGACGGCCATGTACAGGGTAAAGCAACTGTTCGGAGGTTCACTGACGCTGCGTGATTACGATGGTCAGGTAGCAGAGGCTTTGGGCATGGTGCGTGCGCTGAATAAAATAACGAAGGCTGGTATGCCAGAAAGCGTGCGTATTGCCTGAAAACCCGGTCAGCTACAGAGTCACTCGTCCTGAAGCTGATTTATTCAACAAAGCCCCTGTTAGTGCGTTTAGTTCAGGCAGGCGCTCGATGAAGTTCCTTTTCATTTAATGAAATGCCATTTTCTGGCTGGTGAGAAATTACCGTCCTGGTCCGATAGTGTATATCTGACAAGTACGAAAAACGGTAACCGTATATAATGGTTGGCCGGGAAAATATAATCGCAAGCCCGCCAAAGCATCAGCCTTTAAACTGAGAAAAGCCGCAATTCAGGCAGTTCTGGGTATCAACGCGCTTACCTGAATACGGGGCTGCCGGCAATAGAAGCAGTCAGATAACCGCATGTCAGCTACCTGGCATGAAGCGCCACTGTTGATAGGTGAGTATGCCACAGGGGCCGCCAACCTTGCCTGTTAGCGACCCGCATAAAGAAGAATAGTGACATCTGAAGCCTGTTTGCTCGCTTTACGCCTCGTTAATTAGCCAAAATAAAAAGCCAGAGACGTGATCAAGCACTGCTTAGTGATGGCGTTTTGGATCCGTAAGCTAATTTCTGATGTGACACCTTAGTTTTAGATATTATCGAGTCTGGTAAAGCCGTTCCTTTATAAAACTACGTCAAATATTTGCATTTGTGCCATCAGGTAATAGAGCTGGCAGTCATTTTTCACATCCAGTTTTTCCATTGCCCGCAATTTATGCGCACTGACGGTTTTGTTACTCAAATTAATCTGACCAGCAATCTCGGTGAGAGATAACCCTTTACATAACATGCGTAAAACGTCGATTTCGCGCGGCGTCAATTCCTGTCCTGACATTTCACGACGAAACAATGACTCCATGAGGTCACGTTCAATATAGGATTCACCATTCATAACAGCATTTAACGCACGATCCAGCGTTATTTCACAAGTGTCACGGCTGATATACGCTTTGGCTCCCGCCTCCAGCGTCATCTGTACCAGCTGCTTATTTTTGAAGGGTGAAAGCACAATGATTTTTAGCGTAGGGTATTTGCACATGATCCATTTTATCAACGGTACACCATCCATGCCGCTTAATGGGTTCTGCGATGTCCGCGTGAGCAGCGAAAAGCCCAGGAACAGAATATCGATCTCATTTTTGGTTAGCAGCGTCATCAGTTTTGACGGAGAGTCGGTATCGCCCAGAACAGTAAAATCCCGACGTTCTGGATTCATGCTGTCTGCAGAATGCATATTCGCGATCATTGACATAACCCCGCGCCTTATAATGGTGTGTTCATCGGCAATAACGATTTTTGCTTTCATCTTTTTCTCCTGAAATTAAACGATGGCGAAAGCGCCTGTTCATGACGAGAAAATTACCTTTTTTATGACGTAATTTCTTTAGTACTTGTCAGATATTTTAAGCAATAAAAAAGAACGTATGGACTTCTGCTTTTTCCCGACATTTTCCTGCCCACTTTGGCGCGCTTTTATGATAAAGCGCTGATTAATTAGTTGGCTTATATTCACCGGGGTTACGCCTGGCGGTTATCAGCACAAATAATGCCGTGCTGACAGTCGTCGTGGTTGACACGGTTTACTCGCTGGTTTTCCAGAGAAATTAACCGCGAAGCTTTATGAAAAACCTCCGTTTAGCCATTTCTTTATGCGTAAGAGAAGTTCCTTTAGCTGGCGGCATCACATCTGCAATACATCAAGAGAGGACAGCTACCCCCCTCACATCTTTTTCAGGAAAAATTCACAGGAATAAAAAGCGATAAGGCTTTTAATTAATTAAACGGTACATGCATTCATGAAAAATTATACCCGGCAACGTCAACAGCAGGCTGGCTTCACCCTGTTGGAACTGCTCGTTGTTTTAATGATTATTGCTTTGCTGGCAGGATTTGTTGGGCCAAAAGTCTTTTCAAACGTCGATTCCGCAAAAGAAAAAACTGCTATGCGCCAGATGCGTTCACTGGCAGATGCGCTGGGGCAATATCGGCTCGATGTGGGTAGTTATCCTTCTGAAGCCCAGGGCCTCAAAGCATTAACGGAAAAACCAGCTGGCGTAAAAAACTGGCAAGGCCCGTACCTCAGCCAACATGTCCCGATGGATCCATGGGGAAATGCTTACCAATGGCATAATCCGACCCGTGAAAAAGATTCCATTCATGAAGTAGATATTATGTCTGCCGGAAAAGGTGAGAAGACATTTACTTATGGATTCTGATCATGAGAACGCTGCTGTTAACGCTGTGCTTCTTGCTTCCCGTTTCTCCCAGCCTGGCAACCTGTTGGTATCAGGCTGGCGCAAGGTACGGCATTGAGCCGGAATTATTACAGGCCATTGCTATCGTTGAGTCCGGTCTTGATCCAAATGCCATCAATAAAAATAACGACGGCACAGTGGATTACGGTCTGATGCAAATTAATAGTCGCCATCTGGGCGTGTTAAAAAAATATCAGATCAGTCAGCAAGATTTAATACAAGACCCTTGTCAGTGTGTCATGGCAGGTGCATGGATTCTGGCCGGGAATATTCAGCGGATGGGTTACACCTGGGAAGCCGTCGGCGCTTATAACGCCGGGGCGGCTAAAACACCTCAGCGTCAGGCACTGCGACAAAAATATATTCAGAAGGTCGTACCGCATTACCTCCGTTTGAAAAGCCGCCCAAAAAATAAGCATTCATAATTATGAAAGAGTACACCGTTACTACCCTGTCGCACGGCAAGCGCGTTCATCATACTGTGATGGCGGATTCAGTTAATGCTGCCCGCCGACACTACACCACTACGGATAGCGTTGTGCTTAGTGTGGCAGAGCGTAAAGTCCGCCAAGTTAAACATTTTCCTCTAAACCTGTTTTTGCAGGAATTGATCTCGCTGCTGGAAGCGGGACTGGTAGTAGTTGAAGCTATTGAGGCATTGCGTCAAAGCAGTCGGGAAGGTGAATCGACATTAGTCGTGGATACGCTCATAAAAAAGCTCTATGAAGGCGCGCAGCTTTCACAGGCGATGGCAATTCTGCCAGCCGTCTTTCCACCCTTATTAATTAATACTGTTGCCTCTTCAGAGCAAACCGGTCATCTGCCGCTCGCCTTAAAACGATTTCAGCATTACGAACAGCGTATAGCGGTATTACGCAAACGAATTAAAGCAACATTGCTTTATCCAACCATTGTGATGTCGGCGGGTGGCGTCATCCTTGTATTTCTGCTCGGCTTTATTATTCCGCGGTTCGCCGTCGTGTTTGAAGGAATGAAAAGTCCTAACGGCAGCGCACGTTTTATTCTCTGGTGGGGCAAGCTGGTGCAAAGCCAGGGACCTTTGCTGCTGCTCGGTTGCGCGCTGGTAATCTGTGGGCTGTTTATGGCTATCCGCAGCGTGCGCCTTCGTCAGGCCGCGCTCCGTTTTCTCCTCACCGTACCGCAGCTGCGACTACAGCATCAGCTTTCCATTATGGTGCGATTTTATCGCACCCTGGGCCTGCTGCTACAGGGCGGCATCACAGCGACTGATGCGCTTTCACTCAGTCGTGATGTGTTACCCATTACCCATCGTCCATTAATTGAACGCGTCATCGCTGGCGTGCAGGCCGGGCAGCCGCTCTCACATATGCTGGAAGAGCAGCAACTGACCACGCCCGTCGCATCTCGCTTGCTACAGGTGGGTGAACGCATCGGTGATTTACCCAGTATGTGTGAGCGTATCGCCGCGTTTTACGATGACTCACTGGAGCGGGCCATTGAGAAATTCAGCAAGGTTTTCGAACCAGTACTCATGATGATCGTAGGCGGTATCGTCGGTCTGGTGGTTTTTCTACTCTACATGCCGATTTTTGAACTGGCAGGAGGATTACAATAATGTCCCTCACACCATCCTTGCCAGTGTCGGTCGATGCGCTGATGCATCTGCCTGATGGGGAGCGCTGCCGCCTCCTTAGCGAACTGCTTGATCGCTGCCCTGCCAGCCTGGATGAAACCGCGGAATCGCTCGGCCTTGTGCCATTGTCACTTGAACAGTGCCAACAGGCTGAAGAAGAATTCTCCCGTATATCGCTGGCTGACGCGCTGGCTCAGGGAGTATTGCCATTACGCCAGGGCGATCAACACTGGCTGGCGCTGAGCAATCCTTTCTCTCTGCCACTGCGACAGTGGTTACAACGCATTGACGCTTTACCGGCGCTGGCACCGATTTCGTGGCTTAACGTCCGGCTTGCGGCGCTGGGCAAACAGCAGCGTACCCTCGATCAGCTTCAACAGCAGAGCGAAGAAGATAAAGAGATCACCTGGCTGGAAATCACGCCCGCTGCCATTACCAGCGAACCGAATGCCGTGATCAAACTGGTGAACGCCACCCTGTTTGATGCACTGCAAAGCCGTGCCAGCGATATTCATCTTTCAGCCGTAGCGGATGGCCTGACCGTTAAATACCGCATTGATGGCGTATTGCATACCATCCGCCATTGCGCTGGCTTGCAGCATGCTGAACAGGTTATTTCCCGCCTGAAAGTATTGAGCTGTATGGATATTTCTGAACGACGTATTCCGCAGGATGGCCGCTTCAAAGCACAAATATTGCAACGAGCGGTTGATTTCCGTGTTTCGGTCATGCCCAGCATTCATGGCGAAGATGCGGTGCTGCGCGTTCTGGATAAATCGCTCGATCAAAGTCTGCGTCTGGAAACGCTGGGTTTCGACGCGCATACGCTAGGCGCTATTCGTCAACTGGCGCAACTGCCGCATGGCATGGTGCTGGTCACCGGCCCGACCGGTAGCGGTAAATCCACCACCCTCTATTCAGCGCTGAGCGAACTCAATAATGGCGAAAAAAAGATTATTACCATTGAGGACCCGGTGGAATACCAGCTTAACGGGGGCGTGTTGCAGATCCCCGTCAACGACAAAAAAGGGCTGACATTTGCTCGTGGCCTGCGCGCCATACTGCGCCACGACCCCGACATTATTTTGGTGGGAGAGATCCGCGATGGTGAAACGGCTGGCATTGCGGTGCAGGCTGCGCTAACCGGTCACACCGTACTTTCGTCCGTGCATGCTAATGACGTATTCAGCGTACTGGAGCGTTTTCTTTATATGCAGGTGGAACCCGCCAGTCTGATTACCGCGCTAAATGGTGTGGTAGCGCAACGCCTAATCAGGCAAATCTGCCCGGATTGCCGCAAGCAAGCTAAGCCGAGTGAGAGCGCCCTGAATGCCTGGCAATCCAGTTCGTTCCGACATCTGACACCCGACTGGCACATCGGAACAGGTTGCGATGCCTGTCGGCATAGTGGCTATCGGGATCGTCTGGCACTGGCCGAGGTGTTGCACTGTAGCGACGCGATAAAAGAGGCCATGCTGGCCCGCGCGCCAGTACGCAAATTGCGTGACATTGCGCTTGAGGAGGGCTTTATTCCGTTGCCCACCATAGCATTGCGCGCCGTGTTGGAAGGAAAGACGAGCTGGGAAGAGGTCAATCGTGTTATCGCTCATTAAAACCTGGCAATGCTACATCGGCCCGCATGCTGTCCATCTGCAACATGGCGCACAGAAAGTCTTACTGCGTGACCGCCCTGCTAATGAAGCGCTTGACGTTACGCTGACCCAGCTGCTAAGCGCTCGTCCTGCTGCGATGAACTGGCTGGATGCGATTGAATTCTGCATCGATACGCCAGCGCTCGATTATCTGGTTATTCCCTGGCAGGACGGTATCACGACACCACAAGAATTATTCGGTCTGGCTCATCTGACAGTAGACGAGACGCTGCTGGCTTCTGATCGCGCAACGCCGTGGCAGATGCGGTTTGAAGATCTACGCTGGGGCCAGCCTGCGTTGATCGCCTGTCTACAGGCTTCTTGCTGGCAGCAGCTCGCAGCGGTGGCGCGTCAACAGCGCCTGCGTTTTCAGGGCGTGGTGACGCCTTTTCAGTTCTTACTTCATCCGTTCCGGCGCAAGCTACCGGAAGAGGGGCTTTTTGTCAGTATTGGCCCAACGCAAAGTCGTATTCTCTGCCGCCAGGCGGGTCAGTGGCGCAACGTATTGACGCTGGCTTTACCGCAGCAGGATGTTACCACGCAGCTCCAGGTTATCAGCCGCCTGACCGGGATGAGCGGCTCCCCGCGTTACGTGATGACCACCCGCCCCTGGCGGCTGTGGAAAGATGGAGAACAGCCAGCATGACGCCTCGTTTCACGCCACATCCACCCTGGGCTTTCCGCACGGTATTTCTGGCCTGCCTTATCAGCCTGCCGCTGATGGGCCTGATCGCAAGGGATAGCATGGACCAGCGCCAGCTGACGGTGGAAACACAGCAGATGCAGCACAAGTTGCAGATGCAGCAACGCGTTTTACACGCGCTACGCGAGGCGCAGCACCGGCTGATGCAACGCATGCGTCAGCAGCAAAGTTCCCCGCCGGTATTGGCGATGCTGGACGGCATAGCCAACGCCCTGCAACCCCAGATAGCAATCCGTTCTGTCGAAGTGGACAGGCATCAGCAGCAGGTGCGCCTACTGGTTGATGCATCATCGTTTGATGCGCTTTTAGCGTTTAATCAACGTCTGGAAACGTTACCCGCGAAG
The DNA here is from genome assembly GCF_014946725.1 of Mixta mediterraneensis. Taxonomy (GTDB): domain Bacteria; phylum Pseudomonadota; class Gammaproteobacteria; order Enterobacterales; family Enterobacteriaceae; genus Pantoea; species Pantoea mediterraneensis. The sequence goes on along the minus strand of NZ_JACFXY010000020.1, from coordinate 37,494 downwards.
GTGCTGCTGGAGAATCATCGCAAGACAGCAGAGAAAAACGCTCCGCTGCCCGTTAACGCGGCGATTCAGGTGAATTTTCAACAAGAGGCTGAACATGAAGCAGCCCGCTAAGCCTACATTTACGCAGACTCTCCGTTGGCGAGCCGCACAGCTGGTTGAGCAGACGGGAAAATTGCCGTTGATGCTCAGCATATTGCCGCTCGGCCTGCTTGGCATATGGCTGGGGATCACCTCACCGCAGCTTGTGCAACAGCAGGCAGAGCTGGCCACTCTGCAACAACAGTTGCGACCGCTGCCATTACTGGAATCCCCCGTTTCAGGCCAAAAGCTGTCACAGAATGAACATCAGCAGGTGAGCCTGATTTTTGAACTGCTTGATAAGCCGCCTCTGCGAGTGGAAGCCAGCCGCTACCAGGTCATACAACAGGGCGACAACGCTGTTTTGCAACTCGATATTCCGCTGACAGGGCCCTATTTGCCCTTAATGCAGGCGCTGGAGACGCTCAGCCGCACGTTACCGTTACAGATTGAACAACTGACGATGCAACGCCCCAGTCCGCAAGCAGACATGCTAAACGTCACGTTGCGGCTGCATTTGCAGCAGGAGGCTAAATGAAGTTGCCCCGTTATCTGCAAGTCGCGCTGGTACTCACCGCTGGCCTGGTGCTGTGGAGTCAGTTCAGCAGCGACGAAACCCAGGAAACCGTGCATCTCAGGGCACCCACGACGCGTCCAGCGCCCGCCGTCAAGCCCTCAGCCGAGCCCCTGACTACCGTTCGGCATGATTTGTTTCCGCCTCACAACGAGCATGAGGAATCACCTGAAACCGTCGCGGTTGAAGTCGTTCCGCCGCCTAGCGCCCCGCCCTTGCCGCTACAGGTATTGGGCGCCTGGTGGGAGCAACGGCAGCGCATCATCATTCTGACAGATGGTCAGGAAACATGGCCCGTCTGCGAACGTTGTCGGGCGGACGGAAAAATCTGGCTTGGTGATTCGCCGGTCAGCGGATGGACATTAACCGAGGTAGCTAACGACTATCTCCAGTTTGAGTGGACAGCCACGCATATGCACCAGCGGCTATCGCTGGAAGAGTTAACATCGGAACCCCAATAATAATCATGAAGAAAACCACGTTTATTTTGTCGTTAGTCTGCGCTCTGTTAAGTGGTTGTGCGCAACATAACGCCACGCCAGCCGCTCCTACGCTGGACAGCACAACGCCTGAATCTATGGTCAGGCGACTGGAAGAAATTGATCAACAACGAATCACCCGTCCTAATGATATTTCTTTGCGTGCTAAGCAAGCAGAATTAACCATTAGCCTGGTCAACAGCTATCTCCGCCAGGCGGAAATCGCCGTAAGGCAAAATAACTATCAACTGGCCGAGCAGATGTGGCGCAGCCTCTTGCTCTATCAACCTGGCAATTTACGGGCTCAGCAAGGATTACGCAAAATTGATGCCTGGCGCGCGCTGGATAAACTCTACCGTGAAGCCGTTAAACAGAGCACTAAATCTCCTGAACGGGCATTGAGTAAAGTACAAAAAATCCTTGAAGAAGATCCTAACTGGCCACAGGCGAACGCGTTGCGCGATCATCTGCTACGTGAAATTGCGGTGATCAACCAACCAGAGCGCCGCCTTAGCCGCGAACTGGAGAAGCCGGTGTCGCTTAACTTCCGGCAACATAATCTGCAGAGCATCTTTAATACCATTAGCCAGCTAACCGGGGTAAATATCATCTTTGATAAAGACATTTCGCCCAGTGCTACAGCCAGCATTATCGCGAAAAACACCACGGCGCAGGATGCGATCAATCTGCTTTTAGCCTCAAATAATTTGCGTAAAAAGGTACTGAACGCCAATACGTTCCTGGTCTACCCCGCTACCGTGCAAAAAGAGAAGATTTACCGTGACATCGTGGTGAAAACCATCTTCCTCGGCTATGCCAAAGCCAAAGAAGTCAATGTGGCGCTGCGCAACCTGGTGAAGCTAAAAGATGTCCATGTGGATGAGCGCACCAATTCTGTTACGGTGCGCGGTTCCAAAGAGAGCGTGGAAAAAGCGGAACGCCTGCTGGTTACGTTAGATCGCCCTGAAGCGGAAGTTACGCTGGCGGTGGAAGTACTGGAAGTCAATACGGACGATGCAGAAAAACTGGGCCTGAACTTTCCCCAACAAATTAGCGCTTCATTTAGCCGCAACAGCAGCAGTGACGAAAAAACGACCCCTGCTGGCGGTGGCATTCCGATTGGCGCCCTTAATGCAGATAATCTCAACCTGAAAGTGGATGGGCTTTCACTTGATATGAAGAAGGTCCTGAGTAATGCGAAAGTGCTGGCAAACCCGCGCATTCGCGTCAAGAACAATAAAAAAGCAATGGTCGATATTGGCCAGAAAATACCGGTGTTGACCTCCATTGCAGGTACGGACGGCTTCTCACAGCAGAAAGTTGAATATCAGGACGTGGGTATGAAGCTGGAAGTCACGCCTGATATTAGCATGGATGACAATATTTCAATGGATGTGAAATTTACCCTTAGCAGTCTTGGAACTGCACAGACAGGTAAAGATGGGGCCATCTATTACAGCACCAACAGCCGTGAGGCCAATACCACGTTAAGCAGCATGAACGGCGAAACGCAGATGCTGGCAGGCTTGATTAAAGAGGACGACAACAACATGGATAGCGGCGTCCCTTTTCTGAGCAAGATCCCTTTGTTGGGCCGCCTGTTTGTCAGTAAAGAAGAGAATAAAAAACGTACTGAAGTGGTATTGCTTATCACGCCTACGATTGAACGCAGCATTGATTTACCGGGCAGCCATATCAGCACGATTGAAATGGGCAGCGAAGATCAAACGGGCGAAGGAATCAATCTGCGCGGTGTACCGCAGGAAAACCTTATGCCCATATTTAATCCGCCTGCGCTCGCTCCGCCGGCGCAATTTTCGAATCAGACGGCTTTACCTGCGCCAGTAGTAACAGAGGAACCGGTCCAGGATGGGGTCTGACCATGCAGCAGCAACGCGGTTTTACGCTAATTGAAATGATGGTAACGCTGACACTGCTGGGAACACTGGCAGCAGCGGCCATGCCGCTTGTGCAACACTATCACCAGCAGCGTCAGGAAGAGATGCTGCGTGATTCGCTACGCCAGATCCGTGAAGCTATCGATCGCTATTATCAAGCCAGCAAGGAGGGGCGGATCGAGAAAAAAACCGATGCGTCGGGCTACCCGCCCACCCTGCGTAGCCTTGTGGAAGGGGTGGTCGATAAAAAGTCGCCTAATGGCGGTAAGCTCTATTTTTTACGTCGTATTCCGCGCGATCCGATGTGCAACTGTGACGCTCGCCCTGATGAAGAGACCTGGCGCCTGCGCGCTTCGAATGCGCCGCCGGGTGATTTTACTGGCGGCAAAGATGTCTACGATGTCCGTTCAACCAGCACAGCCAGTGGATTAAATGGAGTTTCTTATGCGACGTGGTGAGAAAGGCTTTACGCTTATTGAGCTGCTGGTTGTCATGGCCATCATCGCAACCCTGATGACGCTGGTGGCCCCCCGTTTTTTCCAGCAAATCGACCGATCTAAGCGGGTGGTACTGGAACATAATCTGAACGTGATACGTAGCGCTATCGACCACTATCGTCGTGACCGCATTACGGGACCCTACAGCCTCGACGAGCTTGTCGAGGCCGGTTATCTGCGTCAGATGCCGCTCGATCCCGTAACCAACAGCCGCGATAACTGGCAGGCCAGAACTGATGAAACGGGCCAAATCATTGACGTAGATTCCCCTTCGCTTGCCAGGCAGGAGCAGATACATGATGAGGCGTTCTAAACGCCTGCGCTGCCAGGGAGGATTTACCTATTTAATGTTATTAATTGCCTTGTCAGCGTTGGCGGTTTCATTACTGAAAAGCAGCGACACGGTAAGGATGCACCATCGTGAACAATTAGAGAAAGAGCTGCTGTTCCGTGGAGAGCAGATCCGGGCGGCTATTGCCGCTTATCGCGCTGATAACACCGGGGAGAATGGCTGTTTTCCGGTTCGCTTTGAGCAACTTTTAGATGACCCGCGTGGCTCCCGGCCGCGCTATCATCTGCGCCAGCTTTATGCCGATCCGCTGACGCAAAAGCAGGCATGGGGCATGATTTACGATGAAAAAGGAAGATGGATAGGCGTGCACAGTATGGGGAAAGGTAAACCCCTGCGTAAAACCGGTTTCAGGCCGGGGGAAGAAGCATTCTCCGATGCGAAAAGTTATCGTGACTGGCGATTTGTCGTCGAAGGAGACAGCCTTGCTCCTCTTCCATCAGCCTGCGGTTAATGATGTCGTTACTCAAAGGGAGCGCAGAAGAGAAGTGTCTCCCTCAGTATTAAAGAATGCAGGTTTGCTCTTCAGGCTCACGTTTTTGTCGCGGATGCGCTAACCTATGTTGTGAATAAAATAAGGAAGAGATTCTCATGAAGTACAGAGACGTCTTTAAGCTTCGGCGATTTAATGGAAAGCATAATAAAGCCAGAGCAGCCGTCTCTGAACGGTTAAATGCTCTCTCCGGGCGAAAATAAACCAGTAAGTTTTATTCCTGAAACAGGCCTTACTGGTTAAGTCGAGATGCACTAATTTTAATGAAACGTTGAATTTATCCTGGGTTATAGTTAACTAATTGATAGCGTCCTGTTCTGCTTTTGGCATCCTTATTTGTTAAATTAATCACAGCCATGGCCGGTTTATTTATACTCACACATCATGACCCAGTTATCGTCGATCATCATTAACCAGCGATCGCTGTCAATTTTTTTAAAAAATAATGTGAGGTCACGGCCTTTCTCCCCAATAAGCTTATAATCAGGCGGAAGCTGATCGACACTGGCTTTCGACACGCTATCGACCGTTCCCTGTACGACGCCTCCATGTTTTTTTACTGCCTGTAGCTGCACCGCCCTGTCAAAAATAAGGCTGCTCTTCTCGTCTTTTTTCATGCCGAACAGAGTAAGTCGGTTATCGTGCGGCCACCAGGTTATCGTACCTTGTAATTGATAGGGCCGTTGTAAATCATCTATGAGTTTGCTGTTTTTAATAATACTGGAACAGGGTTTTTGTGGTAAATTTTCTTCCGTTAATATTAGCCAGAACAGCACAGAACTGACGACGAGACTAATCAAAGCCATCAATATGAGGAATAGAGTTCTTCGTGACATTTACTCTCCTTATCCATTTCACCTTCACATTGTGCAACCCACACTTTCGGTCCGTTCGAAGCGATATAAACGTGTTTAATGTTTTTCTGTAACAGAATCTTCTTCAACGCCAGTTTGTCTTGATTCGCGTTTCTCATTGAAGCCATATGTACAGTGGCGTTATTTATTTTTACCTGATAAGGAAATGCGTCAGGTTTATCTATAATAAAATAAACAATTGCCAGTAAAAGAGGCACAATGAAAATGGCAGCGCACTGTAAATAGCGCTTATATTCAGAAAATGGGGAAGAAAATATCAGGTTTTTATCATGATTTGACGGTTTAATCGCAACATAAAGTTCACTGCCAGGCTCTGTTGTCCCGCCAACAGCGGGTTCATCAGAAACATTTTCTTCCTGTTCTGAATCCGGTGGCATTAACTTTTCCTCTTCTGTCTGCTCCGGGGGTACAAAAGCAAGACCATATCGAGGGATTGTTTTAATCACGGAACAGGGCAGCCCTGCACAGTCCAGTTTCCGCCTCAGCATTTTCACCAGCTGATGATAACTGGATTCACCAACAATTGTCCCACGGCTGTGCCATATCTCCTCTATTATTGTTTCTTTTTTACCTCGTCCTGAAATGATTAACTCCAGCAAGCGACGTTCGTTAGGCGTAAGGTGAATGTGTTCGTTCTCGGATACCAGACAAGAACGGTCAGGTAGAAAGATGACTTTTTGAGAGAGTGAAAGTCGATCGCTGTTCACAGATAAATCCCCAAGCGTTAAATTTGGAAAAGATAATGTGACAATACGGCAAGCGCGTAGGCGCTCGGTAACGCTATTTTTTTCATAAAGAAAATAACAAACTATCTCTCCGAAGAGTAGTGGCTAACCTCCTTCTTATTAATCGTTCAGATCTCAATAAAAAGATGAAGTCCGGAATTATATTATGAAAAAAACAATCTGAAAACGTAGTTTTCAGCGCTCTGCATGAGTAAAAGCGAAGGTGGTATAGGATTATTCTAAGATAATCTTACGCAACCCTTTAATTACAGGTAGTTAATTAATATTATTGATTTTTCTGGCTGCGAAGAAAATTCCATTTCTACTTCAGTCATTTCTTGCAAACTTTAAGCTAGCTCCAGGTTAATCATAATAAAATCATGGAAATATACTAGCCTGTCCGTTGACGGAAAGCCTTTCAGTTGTTAAAAACCTTCCGGATATTTAGTCATCACGCCACATAAATTCAGGGTGCTGGTTAATTGCTTTGGACTCACCCACTTCGATTCCGATAAATACCCGTCAATTGAGGAAGCAACACAGCCATGAAAGCTTTTCTTTTTTCAGATGATGCATTTTTTTCTCAAGGGCTTAAAAGTCTTCTGGCTACCGAAAAAATATCGCTACAAGTTGGCAAATGGACATCTTCCCGCAACGTCCATTTATCGCGTAGGCAATTTCGCCATGGCGATACGATTATGCTGGACGCCAGTGATAGCCGTTTTGTAAAAAAAAGCATTACTTTCCCAGTCTGGAACTGTAAGGTGAATCTTCTTATTTTTCACCATCCTCAAAAAAACACCCTGCCCTGTTTTAACGCCTGTCAACATGTGCCAAAAAACCTCTCGTCAGAAGAGATGTTGAAATTAATTCAAAATTTTATGGCACATGACAATCATTTGAGCTACTTCCCCGGCATCCTGACACCCCGGGAGAAAGAAATTATGCATCTCATTTACAGGCAGTGGTCGCAAAAAGAAATATCCCAAAAAATGAATATTTCTTTAAAAACCGTCAGCGCTCACAAAGTTAAAGCACTTAAAAAGTTAGGGGTGCGTAATTTCAGTGAACTTTATTACTGATCGTCCACTATTCATTTTATCCTGCCCGGCGGGCTGTTCAGCCATCCCATTTTACGCCAGTTAAGCTACGTAATCTTGCTGTCCGGGCTGTCTTTCCGGGCGGTATAGCCCTTGGTTTGCGAACCGCGCCCTGACTTCCTCTTAAGGTGTGATAAGCTTATGACAATTCAGATATGTTTTTACTGACGGTTATGCCATGCTTAAAACAGTCCTTATCGCAGACGATCATCCCGTTTATTTGCTGGGATTACGCACGTTGTTGCAGACTCGTAACGATCTTTATCAGATCGTTCATGAAGCTACCAGTGTTGATGAAATGATGGAAAAACTGGTGTGCCAGCCAGTCGATATTATTATTACCGATCTCAGCATGCCCGGCGCAACTTACCCGGATGGTCTGTCGATGATTCAGACGCTGACAAGACGGTATCCTCAGAGTCAGGTGACGGTGATCACGATGCTTTCCAATCCTGAGCTGCTTGCATCGTTGTGGCGACAGGGTGTGCATGCCGTTCTCAGTAAAAACAGCCTTTCTACGGAGTTAATTAAGACATTACGCAGCCCGCCCCAGCGCCGGTCCACAATAGAGAGACCTGAAGTCCATCTGACTCAACGCGAAACAGAAGTGTTGCGGCTGTTGTTATGCGGTCTGACCGTTAACCAGATCAGTGAGCAACTGCACCGCGCTAAACAAACTGTCAGCACACAAAAAATGAGCGCAATGCGTAAACTGGGTGCCAAAACCGATTATGAACTTTTTCAATGTGCGCAGAGTCTTGGGCTGGGAAACTAAGCGTGCCGCCAGGGGGCTTTCCTTGTGCGTGCTGGTTATTGTTTTTTTACTTTTCTCCCAGGGTAGCTTTGCAGCCTCCCTACGCATTGGGCTGCTCGATGACGTAGCGCCTTTTATGCTGCCGGATAGCGAAGCGGGTATTCTGGCCGATGAGATAAATATTCTCTTTAACAATGGCCCTGCGCCAGAGTTGGTAAATTTCAGTCATTCCCAGAACGCACTTTACGCCTTGCGTCATCAGCGGATAGATATGTTGCTGACTGCCGCGCCACCCAGCCCAAGCCTACAGCATAGCGAACCTCTGCTGTTGTTCCCCTCTGGCGTATTGCGTCTGCAAGGGAAGCAAAAAGGTGCTACATTGCGCTTCCCGGCGCTACCTGAGCAGAATGCCCTTGCCGACGCTCTGCCTGGATCGGCGACCGTGGACGAAAATGTTCTACGCATGATACGTGGCGAAGCCAGCCAGTTAGTCGCCCCCGCGTTTCTTATTGAGCAATATTTGTCGCGCAATCCTGTCACCACGCTGACAATGGGGGCCGATAGCACAGTGCCTCCCTTACATTATTTTCTCTGGACCTTCCCCCGTCGTAAAACTTTGCTTGACGACGTTAACCGTCGTATCAGTAGCCTGAAGCAGGAGGATGCCCGCTGGCTGGAGCAAAAATGGTTGCTTCCCGCTGGCAGCGTTTTTAGCGCTCGTAACCAGCCAAACAGTGAACAGACGCCCCCGCTTACGCTACGCATTGTATTGCCTTATGCGCCCGCTCCCTGGGTTCGGATCACGCCAAAGGGCGACATTCGCGGGGTCTGGTATGATCTGCTCACGCGGTTGTTTCCGCGGAACCGTTTCGTTCTTAACTTTCAAATGGCTTCAGCCTCTGCGCCGGTTGAAATAAATGACCCGCACGTCGATTTGCGGATTATCGCCAGCCAGAAGCCTCCCTCTCCACAGGCGCAGCCTTTTGATACATTGAGCTGGGGGATCGTCAGCCCACAAAGCGCGCCGCTCAATGACGTGACCAGTGATAAGCGGCTGGCGATTATGCGCCAGTCGCAGCTTCTGCCGCTGCTGAAGCACTACCGCCCTGCAGCCAGTCTGGTGCCTGTAGATAATCTGATGCAAGCCATCGCTCTTTTACGGGCGGGTGGGGCAGATGGCATTATCGGGGAGACGTTCAGTCTGAGCGAGATGCTGAAGCAAAATGAAGCGCTGCTGCGTCTGGCTCCGCTTGATCTGCCCGAAACACCGCTGTGGTTTGATGCTGGCAGTTCTCGTAGCCCTGATGTTCTCAACGTGCAACAAGTACTGGCATCAATTACACCGCAAGATATACAAAGTAGCCGCGTCCAGCATCAGATTGCTCCGCCTACCGTCGCTATTTCACATAATACGCTGTGGCTCATCGCGATGGGATTTATCGCCCTGTGTGCGGCCCTGATAGCGCTGACGGCCTGGAGTGCCGCACAGTTACAGCGACACCAACGTGCCCGGGATATGGCGGCTCTACATAATGCTTTGTTGTTATGGCAAACGCTGGTCAATAACGCGCCGGTTCCGCTGTTCGTCTGCGATCCCTCGGGGCGTCTGACTCGCTTCAATGCGACTTTTAGCAATGCGCCATTTTTTACTCAACCCTTGCAGGCTGGCATGTCCGTGGCCCAGCTTCCGCTGGGAGAACTGGCCCAGCAGTTTGTCCTGCCGCAACGCCTTGCCCTGCTTAGCAACCCGGATCCGCTGATCGGAGAAACGACCCTACAGGATGGCACAACGACCCTGCTCTGGTGGCTGTGCCGCTATACCGATAATAACAATCGTCCACACGGCATCGTTGGCGGTTGGGTTGATATCAGCGAAAAAGCAGCGCTGACGCAGGCATTAAATCATGCCCTGACACAGGCTGAACGGGTGAGCGATGAAAAATCTGCCTTTTTAGCACGTATGAGCCATGATATTCGCACGCCGCTGAATGCGGTGCTGGGTCTACTGGAAATGGAACGAGAGAAAAGTGAGACACTGGACGTTGCCTGGCAGGCCGCCGTCACGTTACGCGATTTGATAGGCGATGTCCTTGATATATCCCGCATAGAAGCGGGTGAGCTGCAACTGGATATTGCCCCACATCTTCTCTTAGAGATTCTGGAAACCAGTAGCGCCATTTTTGCCCGCAGCGCACAGGCAAAAGGCTTACGCTGGGAAAGCGACTTAACGATCCCCTCCGGCTGCCATGTATTATGCGATAAAACGCGCATGAATCAGGTGATAGCAAACCTGCTGGGCAACGCCATTAAATATACCCCCCGGGGGAAGGTGACATTCTCTGCCTGTTATGAAGCCGGTCAGTTGACGCTGACCATCGCCGATACGGGAGTAGGCATTCCGCCGCATGCGTTATCTATGCTCGGCCAGGCCTGGTTTCAGGTAGATCAGGCGCAACCACAAAGCAGTGGGCTTGGCCTGGCTATCTGTTATCAGCTGGTAGCGCTAATGGCGGGCGAGCTGACTATTGTTAGCGAACCTGAGGAAGGGACCACAGTGACGGTGAGACTTCCGTTGCCTTTGACAGAGGCTCCTGTCGTCATTCAGCCACCACCATCAGCCGCTCTGCCTTGCCGTCATGTGCTGATAGTTGATGATTCCACACCAAACCTCACCGTAATGCGTCTGCAACTGGAAAAGCTGGGCCAGCAAGTTACCTGCTGTGATTCAGCTCAGGCGGCGCTTGATTACCTTACCGGCCAGCAAATCGATATTCTGATCACCGATTGTCAAATGCCGCAAATGGATGGTTATCAGTTAGTGCGAACGCTGTTGGTGCGGGATATGCTCGAACAAGCACATGCTCCGGCATTGATCCTCGGCTGTACCGCTAACGCGTTGCCGCGTGAGGAAGATTATGCGCGTCATGCTGGAATGGATGATTTGTTACGCAAACCCCTGATGACCAGTCGACTGGAGCAGGCGCTGACACAACATCAGGCCCATGACGGTGAGTCTCCCGATACGAGCGAGCTCGCTGCTCTGGCCGATCATCAACCTGACATGATCGCCTTGATGCTTCAGCAAATCCACGAAGCCGTCAGCCAGGATCTCGTGGCGCTGACACAACTGACTCATCCTGAGCCGGAAACGCTCAGCCGTATCGCTCACCGCCTGAAAGGATCATGGCGACTGCTAAATATGCGTCGAGCGATGCGATGCTGTCTGGTATTGGAAAACTGGCTTGAGTGGCGGGAAGAAAGCGCTATGAGTGAAATGGATATTACACGCCTGCTGGCTGGTTTTATCACGGTTATGCGTGAAAGTCTTGCGCAGTTATCCCCTCTGATTTCAGATGACACCGAAGGTTAATGGTCGCCGCTCTTCTGGCCTCTCAGGCTGAGGTGTGTCTGTTCGCGTGGACCTTTGTGGGACAGGATGGCTTTCTTGACCATAGCGTATTATCAGACATAAGCTTTTATTTATCATGGTGTTCCTTTAAAGGATGTTCCGGCTGAGCCTTAAACTGAGTTTCGTAGGACGATACACAGTATCTGATACCTGTTTTCTAAAGAGTTATAAATTCACAGAAACGGGTGAAAAGAGCAAGGCGCAAGCCTTGTGATAACAGGAGAATATTCTGCTCAAAAGTAATTTCATCCGCTGGACAGGATTTGTACTGATCTACATCCCGTTGGCGCTTATCAGTTACGTCAGCCGTGACGCGTGGAGCTTTTCTACCACTGTCTGGTTCCCGGCCGCCCTCGTTCTGGCGGCGCTGATCTACACGCCGCCATGCGACTGGCCTTTATGGCTTGTCTCGGCGGGGTGTTTGCATATGCTGAGTGGTTTATGGATTGACCGTCCGCCGTTGCTGGCCGCTATTTTCGCGATTTTTGACCTTTTGGTGCTGCCCCTTTGTGTGGTTGCGCTGCGAATCCGCCCGCGTTTATTACCTCACGCCTTTTGTCGTGATCCGGTTATCGGAACGCTCATCGATGCCTTACTTCTTACGTTCTGTACGTGCACCGGCAGTGCGTTGCTGGGCTTCTGTTTGATGCTGGCAGGTTATCCTGTGGCTCAACCTCATTTCACGTCCTGGGCCCTGGCTGCGCTAACGGCAATGTTAGCGGTCTTGCCGCTTTTGCGTGCCGCTCCAAAACCTTTTAGTCAGCGCGATGACGGAATAATCGTGCTGAATGTCGTTCTGTTGCTGGCGCTGTATGCTGCACCAGTAGACTACGGGCACTATGCGTCAGAACTGTTGTGGTTCCAGTATTCCTGTCTGATATTAAGCGCTCTTGCGCTTTCATTTCGCGCAACCGCGTTTCTGCTGTTGCTGCACTACGGCATCGTAATACTGGCCACGCTAACGGGTTATGGACTGTTTTATCGTTCTTCTCAGCCGCCCTGCTGTATGGCCATTTGGCAGGCGCAAAATTATCTGGTTTTTTCGTGCCTCACTGTAACGTGCCTGGCGCAGTTTATTGCAAGCCAGCGTCAACGGCTTGCACATGCGGCCAGCGAACAGGATGTGCTCAGGTGTTTTTCTCACGTGGGATCGTGCCATCTCTTCACGCTGACGATGCCTGACGGTGAGCTACACTGGTCAGGCTCTCCAGGGCTATTTTTTCCTCAGAAAAAGTTCCCGGTAAGTACGCTTGAGCTGCTTGAAGCGCACTGTGAAGCGCCTTTTCTCGCTGAATTTCATCACTGGCACGCCGGAACGAAAGCGACCCCTTTCCAGCAGACGCTCACCTTATGGCAACTATCTGGAACGCGCATTCCCTGCCTGTTAATCATTCAGCAGGTTCCGGGGCAGGCTCAGCTTGTCGGCGGCATGGCGAAGCTGCAGGAGCCTTGCTGCTGATGGGCAGGTAGGGTGCGTCTGGACAGGATAATTAGTGGATTGTTAGTGACGGATCTGCGCCAGGTCGTCTTCAGTCAGACCAGTCATTTGCATGACGGTGTTGCGGTCGATGCCGTTCTGCAGCATGTTACGGGCAATTTTCAGGGTGGCTTCGCGCTCACCTTCTGAACGACCTTCTTGTCTGCCAAGCTGGATACCTTTCTCGATACCTTTCTCAATACCCTTCTGTTCGAGCTGTTGCGCGATGGTCATAAGTGCGTCTCCGTGTTGCGGCACACGCTGTGCCAGTTCGCGTACAAAGGCTTCGGCGTCGGATGTTTCGCCTGCCTGTACGATATAGTGTACCAGCGATATCACCTGCGATGAAGACAGATGTCCGGCCAGCAAAATGGGCGCCAGCCGGTCGACCAGTTCTGCCAGGTCCCGTTGATGAATATGCTTCTGTAGCAGGGTCAGGGCCGCCATACTGCGGTGGCCAGCGATTTCATCGTCCGGAATGACAGTAACATCAACCAGCGGAAAAGCTCCGTTGTAAAGTTTTTCTGCCAGTGCCGGATCGTCAAACTCATCCAGCCATCGGGTGGAGTACGGATACGGGCTGCGTTTACCCGTATAGAACAACACCGGTATTACCAGTGGCAACTTTTTATGGCCTGCCTCCAGGTGGCGCTGCATGGCGGCCACCGCATAGCGGATCAGGCGAAAGGCCATATGTTTGTCTGGCGTTGACTGGTGCTCGACCAGGACATGAATGTATCCATCACCGGCAGTGGTCTGCAGGCTGTAGAGCACGTCGCTGAAATACTGACGAAGGTTATCCTCGACGAACGAACCGGATTCCAGCTTTAGCGTGCTGAGATCGCAGACAGCGCGCAACTCTGCTGGCAGGTGGAGCTCCATGAAATCACGGGCAATATCCGGCTGAGTCAGGAACTGCCGGAACGTGGCGTCGTGGGGAGTGGGTGTACTGCTTTTCTTCATCATCATCCCTGGCTCTGAAAAGTAACCCAGCGATGTTATCACAGCCTGGAAAAACGCTAACATTAACGGCTGTAAAGAATACTGAATGCCATGCGTCATCGTGTATCGAATGGTAATGCTGAGGCGCTGAACAGCAAGGTCAGACGACTGTTAATGAAAACCAGGGGATACCGAAACCGGAAGCGCTTCAAACCTGGCGTGATGTTCCACTACGGAAAGCTGAATATGACGTTCTGAGCTTTCTCTCCATGATCAGGGCCCCCTGAAAAATAGAGTTTTGTTCGCGCCTGCAAGAAGGTTTTTAGACACTTTGCATGGGTGGATTTTCACCACATCGCAAAAAAGGACAAAAGCGCGTCACTACATGCCCAGAATCGCATGTCTGTTGAGTGATGGTCTTGTCAGATTTTGCAACTGGTATGCCTGCATGCGTTATTTTTCCCTGACAAAAATATCAGCCGCAACGCATTACGGCTGAATAATAAGGCGCGTGTTGATGGCAACGCATCCATTCATTAAGATTAATTAGCATCTGCATGCACTTATCAAGTTGCTCTATAGTTATGTACTTATCAGGTTTGTGCCCTTGAGCCATACTGCCAGGCCCGCAAATCATTGTTGCGATGCCAGCCTCATCAAAAAGGCCGCCTTCAGTGCCAAAGGCAACCGTCGAAAAGCGGTCATTGCCGCTCCATTGCGCCAGCCATCCGGCAAATTCAGACTGTGGATCGGTAAGTAAACCCGGATACTGACTCAGCACACTGAAGTGGATCTGACTTTCTGCTGCGGTCTGCTGCATGGGTGACAGCAACTGCTGTCTGGCATACGTTTTTGCGTCATCTATCACGCTTTGCACGCCAGTCTCCGGCAGTTTGTTCACCACTGAACGCCGCACAACTGCCGCTGGCGTCAATTACCGTCACCTGGCGGTATCACTAAAGCGATCTTCTGCTAACGCCCTTTTCAGTGCCTGCTCCGGCGTTAATCCTTCTTCGAGCCGCGCCAGAATCTGCTGACCCAGCGCCGGTAACGTAATGTTCTGGCTTGAAACTGCGCCAATGCCTGCCACCAGCCACGGACAACGTGCGCCAACGGCAATGCTGGAGGAGCTCAGGATGCCGACCGTCTGCTGGAGCACTGCGCCAATTCCTTTGTTGGCTTCGTCACCACCTTCGATCGCCGCTTCCGTCAACGTTTCGACTCACAGGCTATCGACGCGCTGATTGCCGAGGTGAACACCGCCATTTTTCAGGCAGAAAACGAGTAAAGCACCAACACCAGGCAAGCGCCCGCTACAAGACGGGCATCTAATAACAATACGCTATGCAGAAGGTTCTCATGAATAAACAGAAAGGCCAGTACACCCGCTGTGACGCATTAAAACCTGGCCTGAGCGCCGCAGCTGTGGCCACTGTGGCCCCGATGTTCATCTCGCGACCGGCTCAGGCCGCAGACGTGACCACCCTAACCGTTGCCGATGTGGGCGGCCCCTATGGCTCCGGTTTCAGCAAAGCGTTTTATAAACCGTTTGAAGAAGCGAGGGGGATTAAAATCATCAATACCGTACTGGGTCCCGATCCGGTGCTGCAATTTCAGATGATGGTCGATATCAAAAATTACCTGTTCGATGTGGCGCTGCTTAATCCTGAGCATCTGGTGCGCCTGAACAAGCTGTGCAAGCCTTATCTGGAAGAGATATTGCGCGCAAGGTGAAGGAAGCGCTAGAGATGGTGGAACTCGGCCATGCCGCGAAACGCTTTCCACGCGCTTTGTCGGGTGGGCAGCAGCAGCGCGTGGCGCTGGCGCGTTGCCTGATCTATCAACCGAGCGTCATTTTGATGGATGAACCCCTGGGCGCGCTGGATCGTAAACTGCGCGAAGCCATGCAGATGGAAATTAAGCGTATTCACCGCGAATCCGGGGCCACCATTATTTTTGTGACCCACGATCAGGAAGAAGCACTGGCGTTGTCCGATCGTATCTACCTGATGAATGAAGGTAAAATTGCGCAAATTGATACGCCGGAAAACATCTGTCAGCAACCGCAAACAACCTTCGTTGCTGAGTTTATTGGCTTGTCCAATATTTTGCGTGGAGAAATACGGCACGATACGCTGGTCAATCAGCAAGGGAACTTTGCCCTGCCTGCCACGAGTACGTTACAGGGCCAGGCTGCACTGGTTATTAGCCCGGAGCACATTCGACTGTGTGCCGCGCAGGATGCGCTGGTACACGGTAAAATTAGCGAACGCATCTATGCAGGGTCTGAAACGCGATTAGTGGTCACGCTGGATCATGGCGAGCGTTTTATTGTGCGCAGTAGCCAGGCTTTAGTCGGTGCAATAGGAAATACGGTTTCGCTGAACTGGAATCCAGAAAATGCGCGACTGCTCACAATGTAAAATCGCTTAACGTTAAAGAGGCTTACAAGCCTCTTTAACGATCATTGAATAGGTCGATATTAACACGTTAAGCATGAGGAGAATGTTTTATTCATAAATTGTACTAGCTCAGACCTGATCTGACAGTTACCGGTTATTTATACAGGTGTCTGTCAGATTAAATCTGGTTCAGATTCTTTTCTGCCCAGACCCGTTTTCCATCAAGTAACGTGGCCATTGGCGTACGCCCGCAGCACATTTTCCCCTGATGAGTTCGCTCATTATTGTAATGCCACAACCAGTTGTCCAGATCCATTTGCAGGCTCTCCAGGTCTGCATATAGCTTCTTGCGGAACGTAACCTGATAAAACTCCTGCAAAATGGTTTTATGGAAGCGCTCGCAGATACCGTTCGTCTGCGGGGACATCGCTTTCGTTTTCGTATGGTCGATATCGTTGATGGCCAGATACAGCTGATAATCATGTTGCTCTACTTTACCGCAGTACTCTGTGCCCCTGTCGGTCAGTATTCTCAGCATCGGCAGCCCCTGAGCCTCATAGAACGGCAGTACCCGATCATTAAGCAGGTCGGCTGCAGTGATCGGCGTTTTACTCGTATACAGCTTGCAGTGAGCCATTTTCGAGTACGTATCCACGAACGTCTGCTGGTAGATGCGGCCAACGCCTTTCAGATTCCCAACGTAGAAGGTGTCCTGCGACCCCAGATAACCCGGGTGAGCCGTTTCGATTTCACCGCAGGCTTCGTCATCGTGCACCTTCTTCTCCAGTGCGGCGATTTGAGCATCGGTAAGCACAATGCCTTCTCTGGCGACCTTTTCCGTAAGCGCCTTCAGCCGCTTACGGAAGTTCTCCAGGTCATGTCGTTGCCAGATGGAGCGCACGCCGCTGCCGGAGATAAACACGCCTTTTTTACGCAGCTCATTACTGGTCCGGTGCTGACCGTGGGCCGGGAACTCAACGGCGTACTCAACAACCGCCCGTTCAGTGGCTTCATCGGCCCGATTCTTCAGGTTGGGTACCCGACGGTTTTGATTAACCAGCGCGTCAATGCCGCCTTCTTCAGCTAGCTCCTGGTAGCGGTAGAATGTGTCGCGTGACACCCCCATGATTTTACAGGCTTTTGATACGTTACCGAGTTCTTCGGCCAGATTGAGCAGGCCGGCTTTGTGTTTGATGATGGGATTGTTAGTATGAAGCATGAGAGTTACCTCGTGTTTTGTATAAGGATTAGACACCCATATCAAAACCGGTAACTCTCAACCTTTCAAGGTCCAGTGTCAGATCAAGTCGCGACTAATACACATAAATCAACGGGGTGAATAGCATGGCCGGAAATAATAAATCCTTAATGTTCACCCATCAGTTTAAAATATAGCCGATAATTTTCTTCATCAAAGCAGACTAAATTAACTTTCTCGATACCGGGATTGTCCTGCACACCTTGTGTAATTACTGCCAACGCAATCGTTGCAGCACTTTCTTTGGGGAAATGATAAATTCCGGTACTGATATTGGGAAAGGAAACTGTTTTTATTCCGTGTTCTTCAATGAGTTTAAAACAACTTAAATAGGCTTTTTTTAACAGATTTTCTTCGTCATGATGACCATCCTGCCAGCGTGGCCCTACGGTATGGATAACATAACTGGCAGGTAATTTTCCAGCCGTTGTGATGACAGCCTCTCCCACCCTGCAACCGCCCTGATGAGCCCTTATTTTCTGACACTCAGCCAGAATCGTGGGTCCGCCAGCACGATGAATTGCCCCATCAACACCGCCGCCACCGAGTAATGATGAGTTCGCTGCGTTGACAATCGCTTCTGCAGTCACTTTCGTAATATCATCTTTTATTAATGTAATTTTGCCCATGGTTTCCTCGCTCAATATGTTTTTAGTCGCTGGAAATGATGTTATTCATGTTGTTCAACTTACGTTACGTCGTTTACCCTGTCGTCAGCAGCGCTCGGAACCACAGTGTTTTTTATCCCAGCGGTTTTCCCAATTCTTACGTCTCGCCACTGATTTATTTCAGCCTTTACAATAACGTATGGATAACGTTTTTATTGCATCTGAATTCTGTCATAGCTTCCCCGTTGTGATAGTGCCACGCAAGGCGTCATTTAAAACTGGCTCACTTCTTTAGGGTAGTTTACGGAATTGATCTATGCGTTTTCGCAGCCGTCAGGACAAGAGATCATTTGCGGATCGTATTTTAAAAAGGCAAAATTATTCATTATAGCTTTAAGGTTTTCACAAACGGTATTTCATTTAATAAACTTTTTTAGAGGGACTGTTTGACATAACGAAATGCAAGAAATTTTCATATCAAATAAGATAATAAACATGGATCCGAGGATAAAATATGTTATTATCTGCCGTGCTGTTATCTATTTTTAATACGTTCGAGATGTATTGTATTTATGCGAATGAATTTTTTAAATTTTCTTTTATAAAATGCATTTGATTGTTTAGATTAAGAAATAATCTTGTGTTTTATTGCTCTTTTAGAAGCAGGCTGGGCCATTTATTATGAAAGCACTGGCGGTGAAAAAGTCAGGATATTAAAAAGTAAAAACTATATTCTAATTATGGGGGAATAGTTTTCTATTAATATGTTTCATCCCGCCAATATAGATTTTATTTCAGGAAGTGTGTCGCATGCTATTGAATAGCTTGGTTTTTAAGGGGTTTTATAAACTGAGTGTGAAGAGGAGTAATAAAAACCATTGTAATATATGAATTTTTATTTTAATCAAATAATGTCATTTATTTCGATGATTAAATTTTAATCTTTCTGTATTTTATTACACCTTGTTTTAATTTACCCTCGATTATAAAGTTATTTAATTTATTCAGCATAGAGTGAATTTTTAACTTCTCTCATCCAAAGTTAAGAGCTAATTCCTTCCCCATCTGTTATTAAAACTTCGTCCTTATGTCATATGCAGAAATTATTGATAGTCAGAACTTATAGTTTATACCATAAAATAATTGCCTCTTTCAGACCTGTCTAAAAGCCGTTTTGAAACGGGTCTGAAGTGCATTAATCGAATAATGACTTTATATAATAAGCATTATATAAAATCAGGACAGCACAACGAAACGCAGGTATCATGGGGATCTGCTGAAGATCCGACTGTACGGCAGCATTTATATGGATATGGTGACATAATGATGTCCGGTCATTGTTCATGCAGAGGACACATACTGCACTGAAAATGGCGTCGCTACGTGAATTCTGACGGGTAAGACCCCTGCTTCTTTTTCTAAATTCACGTAGCGCGATCAATCTATAAAGCGGCGATAAAGTGAGCGGAAATGACAGAAATTATACAGACTGGGGGCATTGTCGCTTTTCATGGTGCGGATGAAGATCTGGCCAACCGTCTCGAAGCTTTCGTTCAGGAACGGGATGCCTTTTCACCCAATACCTGGCGACAGCTACTAAGCGTGATGCGGATCAGCTGGCGCTGGACACAGGAAAATGACCGGAACTTTCTTCCGATGGCTTCCGCCGACCTGCGGGATTATCTCTCATATCTACAGGCAACGGGGCGGGCCTCTTCGACGATTGCCACGCATGCCGCGCTTATTTCAATGTTACACCGTAACGCCGGGCTGACGCCGCCGAACACGTCGCCTTTGGTCTTCCGTACTATCAAGAAGATAAACCGAACGGCGGTTATCTCCGGCGAGCGTACCGGGCAGGCGGTGCCTTTCCGGCTGGCTGATCTGACCAGACTCGATAAGCACTGGGCCGGTTCCGTGTGCCTGCGGGAGGTGCGCAATCTTGCTTTTCTGCATGTGGCTTACAGCTCTCTGCTACGCGTCAGCGAACTTTCCCGCCTGCGGGTCCGCGATGTCACCCGGGCTGCGGATGGCCGCATTATCCTTGACGTCGCCTGGACCAAAACCATTGTACAAACCGGTGGACTTATCAAGGCGCTCAGCGCGCTGTCTACGCAGCGCCTGACGGAATGGATAGCCGCTTCTGGCCTGGCGGGTGAGCCAGACGCCTTTCTGTTCTGCCCGGTGCACCGTTCAAACCGGGCCATCATCACGGCTAAGCCGATGAGCCTGCCAGCGCTGGAAGATATTTTCTTTCGGGCATGGCAAAGCGTCGGGCCAGCAGAACCCGCCCGAACCAATAAAGGCCGTTACCGAAGCTGGAGTGGACACAGTGCGCGCGTTGGCGCAGCGCAGGACATGGCAAAACAGGGCTATGCGGTGGCGCAGATTATGCAGGAAGGCACCTGGAAAAAACCAGAAACGCTGATGCGCTATATTCGCAATGTGGATGCCCACAGCGGCGCTATGGTCGATTTTATGGAGAAAATGACAGGCTAAAACGGCCAGGCAAAAGGAGTGATCTTTGTTTATCACCCTCTCACCGGCAAAGTTTTGTCCGCGAAATACATATTCCGGCACGAAAAAACGCCGAGGCCTTATGATATGGAGTTTTAGGCTTTTTTCTCGCCAAAAAAGGGCAGGACTTTATGACGTTTTCCTGCCCGCCCGGCACTGCTGAAAAAAGGCAATTTCACAACACGGTTGCCAGAATTCAGCAGTTTCGTTAAAGATAGCTTAAGGCTTTACTACAATATTTCCTTTTTGCCTGAATTCGCTGATAAGTTTCCGGCAATCTGCCTCTTATCGTCAGAGAACCTCGTCTGTCGGCGCATTTGAGATACAGGGGCCTTCGCCTTCCTGCAAGGTGCTGGCGAGTGGTTACCGCAATATTTGTCCAATGCTATTATTTCGAATCTCTGTCGATGCCCATTAAATACGCGTTTTACTCACTGAGGGCTGCACGCATTCTGTTAACTGCAACCTGCTTCTGCTCAACAGTTAATGGTCGAAGCGGAAAGCGGGGATTGCCAGCATCAATTCCATGAAGCTGCATAGCGGCTTTCCCGGCGGCAACTCCGCCAAATTCGACCAATACACGTATCAGTGCAATAACCCGATCCATGCCCTGCTGTACCGCAGCCAGATCACCTGCGTTGAAATCTTTTATAATTTTGTGAAACAGCGGCGCTGCATAATTGTAAGTACTGCCAACGGCACCCAAAGCGCCCACCGCCAGCGCCCCTGGCAAATGTTCATCTACGCCGAAAGGAATATCGAACTTTCCACCGTTAACGCGCATACAGCGTTGAAATTCATACAGATCGGCGCTGTTGAATTTAATTCCCGACAAATTAGGGATAGCGGCGTCCGCGCTGAGCAGAAATTGTTCCATATCCAGGTTCACGCCTGACATGCCGGAATGGTAATAGTAGAAGCCTTTGGAAGGTGCAGCCGCAGCAATAACCTGGCAATAGGCAATGAGGTCATCAATATTCGCAGGTTTAAAGAAGCACGGTCCAATGACTGACGTGGCAAAAATATCTAATGTCTCGGCATGTCGTGACAGCTCAACGGCATCTTTAATACTGAGCGCCCCCGTGTGCACAGTGATACTCAGTTTACCCTGAGCTGCTTTTACCCAGCGTTCAGCGATTTTTTTGCGTTCTTCAACTGAGCAATGGATCCCCTCACCGGTCGTGCCACAGACATAAACGCCTTGTACACCATCATCCACCAGGTGTTCAGCAATCTGATCGATAGCCTGAAAATTCACCTCACCCTGCGCATCAAAAGGTGTGTGCGGAGCAGCAATCAGACCTGTTAATTTTTTCATGTGCTTCCTTATTGATTAAAGTAAATTTGCGGCCAGACTAATGGAATTAATACTCAGTCAGTTTTGCCTGTTCATGTTGAGCAATGGCATCACAAAACCAGCCACAAATATGCTCGATGCGTGTGATCGCGGAGCCAACTGTAACGGCATAGGCACCCGCTTTCATTACCGCTGCTGCAAGTTCGGGAGAGTTATAACGCCCCTCGGCGATTACCCTGCATCCGGCCTGGACAAGCTGCCGGACAAGCTCAATGTCTGGCTCAGAGGGCACAGGCGTTTGTGTATAACCGGACAGGGTTGTACCAATGAAATCGAGCCCCATTTGTTGCGCTAACAGCCCGTCTTTCAGGCAAGAAGCGTCGGCCATAGCCAGACAGCCGGTTTTACAGACCCGCTGATATAACGCTTCAACTGAGACGGGGCGGGCGCGTTGAGTGACATCAAAGGCTATGATGTCCGCACCAGCCGCGCTTAATGCATCAACGTCTTCCTGCCAGGGAGTGATCCTGACATCTGAATCGGGCAGATCACGTTTGATAATGCCAATAATGGGAGCATCAGTAACTTTGCGCACTGCTTCAATATTGCTAATGCCTTCAATGCGAAGCGCGGCTGCCCCGCCATCGAGAGCCGCACAGGCCATTGCGGCGACGATTTCTGGTTTGTCCATGGCGCTGCCAGGTACTGGCTGGCAGGAGACGACCAGCCCATTTTCTAACTGGTTGTGGAGATCATCCACCTTACGCATGTTGATCTTTTCCATGGCTTCAGACTCCAATAATATATTTTAAATGAAGTATAACTCCATTCATGGTAGATCTTTTATTTGCGGGGCGCAATGGCATGAGCAGCTATCGTCGCTTATTACAGATTTTTCAATTTAATGGGGATCATTCACATGGAAAAAGCGTTAGCACTGGACATTGGCGGAACCAAAATTGCGGCTGCGATAGTGGAAAGCAGCGGGAAACTCTCAGCCCGACAGCAGGTTGCCACCCCCCGTGGAGATGCCGGTCAACTGTCGGCGGTGCTGGAAACGTTAATTAAACCGTATCTGGGGCAGGTCGATTTAATTGCTGTTGCCTCAACGGGTATCATTAATAATGGCCGTTTAACCGCGCTTAATCCTGTCAACCTTGGCGGCCTGGCTGATTTTCCTTTGCAGGGTTGTATTCAGTCGATTGGCGATTTACCGAACGTTCTGCTTAATGACGGTCAGGCGGCAGCATGGGCTGAATACCAGGCTTTGCAGCATGAATGCGATAACGCTTTGTATATTACAGTTTCTACCGGCGTGGGCGGTGGGATTATCTGGAATAAGAAATTGTTAATCGGTCATAGCGGGTTGGCCGGTCATATCGGACATACCGCTTTTGATCCACAGGGAAAATTATGCGGTTGTGGTCGCCGTGGATGTGTCGAGAGTGTCGCATCAGGAACAGCAATCAGTGCGGCGTTAAATCTGCCCGCCTCGCAGGTTTTTGAAATGTCACGAGCTGGCGATGCGCAGGCCAGGCAAGTTATCCATCATTCAGCTACCGCAGTCGCGTCTGTGTTGGCAGACATGCATATCGCTCTGGATCTGGAGGTGGCCGTTATGGGTGGAAGTGTCGGCCTGGCAGATGGCTATCTGGAGAAAGTCGTTGAGATGCAACGAGCACTGCCAGAAATCTTTCGTCTGCCACTTCAACCAGCTTATCACCGTCAGGACAGTGGACTGGTAGGCGCAGCTTTATGGGCCATGGCCACACTGTAGATTCTGCGCTACGCTTCACGATATGAAACAACTATGTAATCATATACGCCAGATAAATAGTTGATTCTTTCACTCTTCCCCCGAGGTGTCCGTGTGAAAACTGATGTTCATTGTTTTAAGCCGGGTCAAATCCTTGATGCCCTGGGGGTAATGCAGAACAGCCTTACCCGCTCTGCTCAGCGTATCGCCGTTTACATTCAGGCCGAACCCTCTACTGTTACCCAGCTTTCCCTCGCCGAGCTTTCGGCCCTGACTCAGGCCGGTGAAGCCACTATTATTCGTTTCTGCCGGACTCTGGGCTATAAAGGCTTTCAGGATTTTAAAATGGATCTGGCTATTGAGGTGGCGACACGCGCTAATAATGAGGAGAGCTTGCTGGATGCTGACATTCAGGACGCTGACAGCGCACAGGCTATTGCAGGCAGACTACAGTCGGCCATTAATAATGTCCTGACGGAAACCATCAATCTGCTGTCTTTAGAAAGCGTCGAGCAGGTGGTCAAATTAATGCGCCCTGCCGATCGTATCTGCATTTTTGGATTAGGCTCGTCCGGCATCACCGCAGAAGACGCCAAAAGTAAGCTGATGCGTATTGGGTTACGCGTAGATGCTGCTACGAACAATCATTTCATGTATATGCAGGCTTCTCTTATGAAACCTGGCGATGTGGCTATTGGGATTAGCCATTCGGGAACATCCAGTGAAACGGTGCAGGCGCTGAAACTGGCGAAAGAAGCGGGCGCAACTACCGTGGCACTGACTCACAATATGGGCTCGCGGATCACCGAAATGGCCGATTACGTTTTGATCAACGGAAACCGGCAGGGGCAGCTGCAAGGAGACTCTATCGGCACAAAGATCGCTCAGTTATTTGTTCTTGACCTGATTTATGCCTTACTGGTGAAGGCCGATCCGGCTCAGGCTGAAAAAATAAAACGCAAAACCACGCAGGCCATCAGCCAGAATCATGCTAATTAAGCGATCTTCTTCCATTCTTCTCCCTGTAATCTGCGCTGATTAACTTTCAGTACGACGCTGTACCTCTCAATCCTGCTGCCTGTAATACGCACATCAGTATTTCGCCTTCTTTATCACACTTTTCTTCAACAGAGATTGAAATGACGGAGTGATCTTATACACTCCAATGGAGTTTTACTCCTATATGTAAGTAAATGTGGAGCAAAACACTAAGGAGCGTAATAGAAACAAGTATGCGCACTGAACAGCATGAGATGGCCAATAATCATAAATTTTGTGCTGCCTGAGTTATCGAAAACCCATTTCAGCCCGTTGGCTTCCGGGCGTTGGAGAACAACGATATGAGCAATTCAGTACAATCCCGTGCGAATAAGCCAGACACCAGGTCACCCCGTTGGTACAAACAGCTGACGCCCGCGCAATGGAAAGCGTTTACAGCCGCCTGGGTGGTGTATGCTCTGGATGGTTTCGATTTTGTGATAATTACGTTGGTGCTGACAGATATTAAACAGGAGTTCGGTCTGACGTTACTACAGGCCAGCAGTCTGATTTCCGCAGCGTTTATCTCACGCTGGTTTGGCGGACTGGTTTTAGGTGCGATGGGCGATCGCTATGGCCGGAAGTTAGCCATGATCAGCAGTATCGTGCTTTTCTCCTGCGGAACCCTGGCATGTGGCCTGGCTCCAGGATACACCACGCTGTTTGTTGCCCGCTTGTTTATCGGTATGGGAATGGCCGGAGAATATGGCTCCAGTTCAACCTATGTAATGGAAAGCTGGCCAAAAAATATGCGTAATAAAGCCAGCGGATTCCTGATTTCGGGCTTCTCAATTGGCGCCGTGATCGCCGCGCAAACTTATAGTTACGTCGTACCGGCTTTTGGCTGGCGCATGCTTTTTTATATCGGCTTATTCCCTATTCTCTTCGCGTTGTGGCTACGTAAAAATTTGCCGGAAGCAGAAGACTGGGAAAAGGCGCAACAAAAAACACAGGGAAATAACAGTCAAACGGGCCTTAATATGGTCGAAATCCTCTATCGTGGTCGTTTGCGTTATCTGAATCTGGCACTGACAGCATTTGCCGCCACTGCGCTCTATTTATGTTTTGCCGGCAGGATGCCAGCAGCGACTATCTGGGTCCTGGGAATTTTCTGCGCGTCAATTTTTATCTATTTTATGGTACAAACCAGTGGCAAACGCTGGCCAACGGGCGTGATGCTGATGTTGGTGGTATTTTGCGCTTTCCTTTACTCCTGGCCGATACAGGCGCTTTTACCTACCTATCTCAAAATGGATCTGGGTTACGACCCGCATACCGTAGGAGATGTGCTTTTTTTTAGTGGCTTTGGTGCGGCAGTGGGATGCTGTATAGGAGGGATTCTGGGTGACTGGCTGGGTACCCGTAAAGCTTATGTCACCAGCTTGCTTCTTTCTCAGTTACTGATTATTCCGCTGTTTGCGATTAAGGGTTCGAATATTTACGTACTTGGCGGGCTTTTATTTTTACAACAAATGCTTGGGCAAGGTATAGCCGGTTTACTACCGAAGTTGCTGGGCGGCTATTTTGATACGGAACAGCGCGCGGCGGGATTAGGGTTTACCTATAACGTCGGAGCTCTGGGCGGTGCGCTAGCGCCGGTTCTTGGGGCATCTATCTCTCAGCAGTTAAGTCTGGGCACGGCTTTAGGTTCACTTTCGTTTAGCCTGACGTTTGTGGTTATTCTGCTTATCGGTTTTGATATGCCATCACGCGTTCAGCGTTGGATTCACCCATCAGCTTTAAGAAAGAATGATGCGATTGACGGACGTCCTTTCACTGGTGCGGCTGAAAATAATTCGGCCTATGTTGTGGCTGAAAAATAGCCTGATAGCTGCATTCGTATTTAGCCCCGTGGCGGGGTGATGCTATGCAAGGTGGTATGATGGCGAGACAAGAATATCACCTGAGTAGGTCAGAAACGTATTAACAGGGACGTCTAATTATGCCGCTATAAAGCGGCATAATTTTATGTTGATCCAGCCATGAAAAGTATCAGCATCACCTGTATGGCAGACCTTACTGGATATACTCGATTTTCGAGTAACTTACTTTCAAATTTATTGAATAATGTTAACTTAATATTACCTAACACTCCCCTCAGTTTTATTTGTCAGAAAATTACCGTTGATATTTTCCATCTTCTGTAACGTAGCATCCATCTTATATTGAGGCTGAATCCAGCAAAAATGATACAGTATTGATTTAGGTATCAAAAGGTGACTTTTCATTGTGGTTATTAGTTACATCATAAACTAAAAGTCTCGCAAAATAAGTCAAAATAGGCTCTTTACCTTTTAAGATAAAAGAAGCAGGATAATGTGACTTTTATAAGTTTCTCTAAATGTATGCTGTAACTAAATAGAGGCTATTATGTACATTTTAATCATTACGGATCTCGTCACGGAGTCGCTGATTTAATTAAACTAACTCACCATAACAACCTGGTTCCGAATTGTTTTACTCAAGTTTGTGAAGCCTGCTGATGATTTGTGAAATATCGGCAGAAAAGTACTCCATGACGCTCAGCCATATAATGTTACGTTTATCGAAGCCCTGATGAGAGGAAACGGATTCAGGTATTTTTTATCATTCTTACAGCATCCTCGATTATTTCCATACTGAATAAAATGACAAGAAAGACCTGTATCTCTGTCTTCCATAGTCGTGAACAGATAGAAATTGTAGATTAGCGTTGGAGTTTGCACGCTGCATTCATTGATGTGGATACAGCAAACAACGATCAGAATCGCGCTTCAGATCGGGCATTCAGCCAATAATTAATTAACTGCTTCTCCAGATGAAACATTTTGCGCAATTTCCGTAGTTCGGCACAGCATGACGCATCACTCTCAATACTCAACATCCCTTTGCACACTTTACTGAGTCGTTGGCGATGACGAATCAGTCAGTCTCCCCGTTGCCGCCAGTCGATCGAGGCCTCTTCCGCACGCATATGATCGTAAATTACCACAAACGATGCCCCGTTCATCCGCAGTTGCCGCATGTCCACCACCCACTGCCGGGCATAGCCCGGCTGTACCGCCAGTTGGTTAAAACAGACCTGCGGGAAAGCCTGAATATCATAAACGGTAAAATCATTGGGATTCAAAGAGATAAAACCTCCTGGTAATAATTAAAGCCAGTTGGCCAGTAAAGCTGTCAGACGTACGTGCGCCGCGCTATCGCCTGCGATCGCAAGGCTACAACGCGTGCCCGCCGTGAGTAATGTGTCGTGCGGCAGCGCATCCAGTTCGATGTGCACCGGAATACGCTGTGCCAGGCGGCTCCAGCTAACCGGCTCTGGTGCTCAGATGGCTTTGGGTTCCGCTGTGATAATGGCGAAAAGTTGCGGTGACCTTCGCGCAGGACTGCTGCGACAGGGAGAGCATTGACTGGCCAGCAAGCAACCGGAGGCTATGACAAAGAAACGGTGCAGGATGTCATGCTGGGTGCGGTAGAAAAACGCTTCGGAAGGCAGCAGCCAACAAAGTAGCTGACGGATATATAGGGTCAAATCCAGCATGGGCGGCACCGATATGAACAACCTCAAGCGCTTCCTGAAGTTCATCAAAGAAAAAGTGGATGATCCACCTGAAATCCTATGGCTACGACACGGCAGAGGAAAAAATGGGGCACACCACCACTTTTATCTGAACAGCGGCAGATTTTCCGAGAACAGCTGGCTGGAGAACATGCTGCGCGGCGTCTCAATCGATGGCTGGGCAGATAAATTCCAGTGGATGCTGAATGAACTGAAAGACATGCCTTCTGGTGAATCGCCTGTTGTGGGATCAGAAGGGCGCAGCAAGGTTGCATCATCCTGAACACGACAGGTAGCGTACAGACTGGAAAGAATATAAAATATTCAAATTGACCATTTTGATTAATCTGGAGTTGCTATGAACAACTTTACGGCCAGCGAAGCAAAGATGCAGTTTGGCGAGCTACTTAGCCAGGCCATGCGCGAACCCGTCAGTATTACCAAAAATGGCCGCCCGAAGGCGGTCATGATGTCGTGGGAAAACTATAGCCAGATTGAAGCGCTTAAAGTGCAGCACCTCCGCGCCACGCTGGCGCGCTCCGTTGAACAGGCTGAGCGCGGCGAGCTGTACAATACAGACGAGGTGTTCAGCCCGCTGACGGCGGACGAGCTGGCAAAAGCAAGGGAATAGAGCACAGAGATGTCGGTACGCTACACAAAAGACGCGCGGAACCAGATCCGTTCTATCCGCGCTTACTCGCAGCGACGCTGGGGTCAGGAAGTTGCTGAGCTGTATGCGCAGTCACTTCGCGTGACCATGACGGAAATCCTCGACCGAAAGCCTTCTCCTGGCCTGAACCGCAGTAATGACCTCGGCGAAGGCATTCTCAGCTTTCCCTGTGAGAGCCACCTCATTTACTACCGCGAGACGGATTACGGTATTGTGATTCTTGGCGTCCTGCACCACTCACAGGATGCTGTGCGCCATCTGCCACATAGCAACAGCCCTGCTTAATACGGCCGCGCTGCGCTCTGCTACTGCGCGTCTTTCGGCTTTTACCGTAGCGGCTAGCAAGTCTCGCCACCATCCCGATGTAGTTGCCTCTTTTCCGTACAGTTGGCGGATTAAATCATCCAGCACCTGACAGGCTCCCGCTATATCTGAACAGCGGATTGTAGTGGTTTACTGAATAAGCTTGTAGGGATTTTCACACTTTTAGGTATGCAAACCTTTAATCACAAAAGATCACAAGGGAGAGTGAAACAATAAAAATTAATTATACATTTTAAAATCAATAACTTAAATAATTTCCAATGCTAATTGTTAGTATGGAAACTGTGAGATTGCTCATCTATTTGTGAAAATTTTTTGCTCAATGCGCTTCCGGAAACCCCGGAACAGGCTTCTGCCTACTCACCGTCATTTGCGCTATCGATGTTAACCATCTTGCTGCCACCGATCCTGATGATGCTAAAAACGCTGGCAAAGGGGCACCTGGAGGCAGAAAGCACCGCTGCTGTTCTACTCAATACCGTAGGTGATCCTATTGTTTCGCTGTTAATCGCCGTGCTATTTGCCATCTGGGCACTGGGTATTAAAAGCGGCATGAATATGGCGCAACTGCAAAAAATCCTCGGCAAATGCCTTGGCCCCTGTGCTGCCATCATCTTAATACTGGGTGCCGGTGAAGGATTGAAAGAGATGCTGCTCGCCACTAACGTCAGTAAATTGATTGCTGATTCGGCGCTGCATTGGAATATTTCGCCACTGGTGCTTGCCTGGCTGGTTGCCGCGTTGATTCGTATTGCCATTGGCTCCGCTACCGTTGCGGTAGTGACAACAGCAGGGATTATGGCGCCGTTAGCAGCGCACAGTGGCGTCAATCTGGAGTTGCTGGTGCTGGCAACCAGCACCGGTGGGCTGATGCTGTCTCACGTCAATGATTCAGGGTTCTGGCTGTTTAAAGAGTATTTCCATCTCACCGTCGCAGAAACGCTGAAAAGCTGGACGCTGCTGGTGTCATTCATCTCGTTGCTGGGACTGATTTTTGTGCTTTTGCTCAACACCTTCGTTAGGTAATGCTGGCTTATTTTCTTGAGGCTATGTCATGAACTATGAACTGCTGTTTGATGCTTTAAAAACACGGCGTATTCGCATTGCGGTAACGGGAGCTTCTGGCGGGTTTGGTCGTTCACTGCTGGTTCAGTGCCGTAATATTCCTTCGCTGGATATCGTGGCGTTATGTGATTTAAATACGCAGGGTACGCAGGATTTGTTGCTCGAGTTGCAATACCTGACCGACGCAACGATTTGCCAGAACGCCTCTGCGGCACGAACTGCACAGGCACAGGGAAAAACGGCTATTGTGGCCGACTACACGCTGCTAAATACGCTTGATGTGGACATGGTGATAGAGGCCACAGGCAAACCTGAAATCAGTGTGCGCATTGCCGTCAATGCATTACAGCGTGGCGTGCATGTCGGCATGGTGAGTAAAGAGACGGATTCGGTCGCGGGACCCTGGCTTAATCAAATGGCGCTGAAGCACAACGCGGTTTATACCACTGTAGATGGCGACCAGCCCGCGAATCTGCTGGGATTAATTACCTGGGCACGCATACTGGGTTTTGAGATTGTCGCTGCCGGCAAATCAAGTGAATATGACTACGTCTGGTCGCAAGGCAGCGGTGAACTGGATTACTGCGGCCGTAAAGTGAGTGCGCCGGGGGCTGGCGGACCGCTGGTCATTAGGGGATAACATCAACGCCACACTGGCGCAACGTAAAGCGCTATTGAATATGTTGCCGATGAGTGCAACGCCGGATTATTGCGAGATGAATGTAGTGGCTAATTCGGCGGCGTTGATACCCGCTTGTGCTGCCCTGAACTATCCACTGTGTCATATCAGCGAGTTAGCCGACGTTTTTGTCCCGGTTGAAGATGGCGGCATTCTGACTCAAACCGGGGTGGTGGATGTGTTTAACTGCCTGCGTCGGGATGACGAAGTCAGCTTTGGCGGTGGCGTATTTATCATCGTACGGTGCAAAGATTACGCCACCTGGGAAATGCTGGCGGGTAAAGGCCATGTGATGGGACGCAACCGCAAATATGCCTGTATCTATCTGCCTTATCACATCATGGGTCTCGAATCGCCACACTCTATTTTCTCTGCTGTGTTACACCAGCGGTCGTCGGGAGCAACCAATCAGGCAATTTATGCCGTGATGGCAGGCCACGCCGACCGCGATTTGAAGAAAGGCGAACTGCTTGAGATGGGCGGTCACCATCATACGATTCCGGACGTCAGTGCGCGTCTGCTCGCCAAAGCGGATGCAGAGAAGGTTGCGCCCTATTATTTATTATCAAACAAAGTGCTGACACGTGATGTGGCAGCAGGTGAGCTGATCACTCTGGATGCGTTGGAAATGGAGGACTCCATGTTATGGACAGCATGACAGAAGAGCTGGAATTTGTAGTCCAGGCTTCTGGTAAGGGTTCATCATCGAAGGATTGAAGAGGAGGGGCTAAGGCTTCCTCCCCTCAATTTTTGGCTGATCCGCCCTGAATAGCGTTGACACATTTACCTCGTCCACTGAGGATAATGTGAGGAACCAGTATGTTAAACGCACCAACGCGATTACTCTCTGTCCTTTAAACTGGCCGTTGTCGAAAAAGGCGAAATGATCTACCGTCAGGCGCAAGACCGCTACGGGACCCAGGATAGCTCCACCGTCATGAAGTGGCTACGTAAATACGGCTATCCCGACAGGCTCTCATCCCCTTCAACAAGAACGTGCAGAGTCAACATGCCAAAAGTATCCCTTACTCCTGAGCAACGTATTAAATAACTGGAACAGCAGCTGGCTGAATCTGAAGTCAAGGCTCAGTTTTTTGAAGCCGTTGTGAAAGTCATGAATACGGCTTCCCTGTTCTGCTTCATTATGTGAAGCAATTTCCTGATTTGTTCTTTGATTCGCTTCACGCAATCTTCCCTTGCCGACGCAACTTCTCACCAATATCCATACGCTAAGTTTCAAGACATGACGCGTCTCTACGACGCGACATTTACCCTCTGGAGGTCGTATGGAGAATTCAACCCGTCACTATGACGGTGAGTACGTGGCGACAGGAACCAAAAATACGCCAAAACGTACCGCCAAAATCATGATGGCAGCCGGGATTGGTCATTTTATCGAGTGGTTTGATTTTGGCTTATACGGCACCCTGGCAGCAATTATCGCCAGTAACTTCTTTATCAGTTCCGATCCGGCCACCGCGCTCTTGAAATCCTTTGCCGTGTTTGGCTCTGGCTTTTTAATGCGACCGTTGGGTGGTTTCTTTTTCGGTTCAATGGGCGATCGACTTGGACGGCGAAAAGTGCTGGTGACAGTGATCGTCATCACCTCGATGTCCACTTTTGTAATGGGCATTCTGCCGACCTGGCATCGGGTCGGGATTATCGCGCCAGTTTTACTGGTGATTACCCGATTGGTGCAAGGTTTCGCGGCAGGCGGTGAAAGCTCCGGCGTCATTACCTATCTGGCAGAAAGTGCTGCGCCCCAGCGCCGTGCAACGCTCACCTGCTGGAGTGAAAACTTCAGTTTTATGGCGTTTGTCTGCGGCTCAGGCCTGGTGCTGCTGTTGACCTATTGGTTGGGTGAAACGGCGATGAATGGCTGGGGTTGGCGCATTCCTTTTTTGCTGGCTGCACCGCTCGGATTGGGTGGGTTATACATGCGCCGTAACATGGAGGACTCAGCAGAATTTCACAAGTTGAAGACCAGCGGCAGAATCGAAAAGTCTCCATTGCGCACCACTCTCAAAACTTCATTGTCGGCGTTGCTGTTTTGCACCGGTTTCGTAGTGATCAAAGCGGTCAGCAGTTGGGTACTGCAATCGTTTATGCCCGGCTATTTATCGACGCATCTGCAATACAGCCGCACCGATTCCTATCTGATCACCACGCTGGGCTTGCTGAGCGTCGCCATCTGCATGCCCATCACCGGCTATCTGTCGGATAGATGGGGACGGCGCCCGCTGATGCTGTTGGGATGCGCCGGTTTCATCCTGTTGACCTACCCCGCCATGCTGTTAATGACACAAGGTTCGGTGAGCAGCTCCATCGCGGCGATGAGCCTGTTGGGCGTATTTGTTGCGCTCTTCAATGGTGGCTGTGGCGCTGCGATGGTTGAGCTGTTCCCAACTGCAATCCGCTATGGCGGCATCGCCATGTCCTACAACCTTACTGTGGCGGTGTTTGGCGGCGTGACGCCGCTGGCCTCAGCCAGTCTGATCTCCTTCACGGGCGATCCGCTCTCACCCGCCTGGTACGTGATGATCACCGCGCTGATTTCATTCATTGCGGTGTGGTTTACCAAAGAAACGGCCGGAAAAGTATTGGATTAACGGCAACTGGAGTCTGTATGCACATAACGAATGTTGAGTGTTTCCCACTCAAAATAACCCCGCAACAGGTCTATCTTGGCGGTAAGGCGGATGAAAGCGCCCCGGATTACTACTATCGCCCAGAATACCGCTGTGTTTATTCACGCAAGATGGAAACCTGTCTGGTGAAAATAACCACCAGCGAAGGCCATGTCGGTTGGGGAGAAGCGCTGGCGCCGGTCGTGCCGCAGGTGATCGCAGAATTGATTAATCAGTTATTTACGCCATTACTGATCGGCGAATCGCCCTTCTCCAGCGGCGTGCTTAACGCCAGGATGTATGACTCCATGCGCGATCGCGGGCACATCAGCGGGTATCACATTGATGCCATCGCTGGTGTGGATATCGCGCTGTGGGACCTCAAAGGTAAAATTCTCGGTTTGCCAGTTCATCAATTACTCGGCGGCGCATTCCGCGAGGCGATTCCTTGCTATGTCTCCGGTTTGCCAGAGCCCGATATCGACAGCCGCTGCGGCCTCGCCAGACAATGGCAGGAGAAAGGCTTCAATGCTGTTAAGTTAGCGCTGGGCTACGGTGTGCGTGACGACATCAAAAATATCCGCGCCATTCGCGAAACACTGGGCGACGAGGCGCAAATTTTTATCGATGCGCACTGGAATTACAGTGTGGCAGACGCCACCGATTTAGCGACGCAACTGCATGCACTGGGCGTCGGTTTTCTGGAAGCCCCACTGCTGCCAGAAGATATCGCCGGCCATCGTGAATTACGCGCCAAAAGCGCGATCAGCATCGCTTTAGGCGAGACCGAGCGCACCCGTTATCAGTTCAAAGTGGTCATTGAACAACGTGCGGCAGACATTCTCCAACCCGACGTCGGCAGAACCGGCATCAGTGAACTGATGCACATCGCGTCACTGGCTGAAACGTGGAATCTGCGTGTGGCACCGCATTTAAGTGTGGGTTTAGGGCCGTGTATCGCCGCATCCATTCATACCGCTGCCGCCATACCCAACCTGTTTATGCTCGAATACCAACCGCCGGTTTTTGCCATCGCTAATCAATTGCTGAAGCAGCCACTGATTTGCAATCACGGTGAGTATCATCTGCCTCAGGGCGCAGGATTAGGCATTGAAATCGGTGAAGATCGCGTTCGCGACGTTGTGATGGAGGCAACATGTTAAAAGGTAATGTACCCATTCTCGCCACCGCATTTGATGAGCAGGGCCAGCTGGATTTGGCATCCATTGAACGCCTGGTGAAATTTCTGCTGCAACACGGCATTGACGGCCTGGCGCTGTTTGGCAATGCCTCGGAAGGTTACGCCTTAACACAGGAAGAGAAGCAAGCGTTGTTTTACTGCGTCAAAAAACAGATGGGTGATTTACCGCTGGTGGCGGCGGCTGGCGGTGCTTCATCCGCCGTCGCCATTGAAGAGATCAACCGGGTGCGTCGCTGGGGCGCGCAGGTGGCGATGGTCAATCCACCCTCGGTGGTGAAGCCCGGTCCAGAGGAGATTTATCGCTTCTGGCGCGACATCTGCCAGGCCTGCGATATCGACATCATGATTCAGGATGCGCCACTGATGACCGGCGTTAACATTCCGGTGCCGACGCTGGTGCGTTTGTGTCAGGACTTCCCCACCATCAGGTACATCAAAGTGGAACAACCGCCCACCACGCTGAAAATCACTGCGTTAAAGCAGGCGCTTGGCGAGAGCGTGGGCCTGTTTGGCGGCCTGAACGCAGGGTTCCTGTTTGAAGAATTATGCCGTGGCGTGACGGGCACCATGCCCGCTTGCGAATTCCCGGATGTGATCAATGCCATTCTGGCGGCCTGGCAGCAGGATCGCCATGAGGCGCAAGCGCTGTTTTATCGCTATCTTCCTTTCCTGCGCTACGGCGTGCAGCCGGGGATCGGCGTTGCCATTCATAAAACCGTGCTGCATTGGGCCGGGATTTTTGCCAGTGATTACGTGCGAGAGCCGGCAAAAAGTCTGGATGACACCACGCGTCAGGAATTGAAAGAACTTACTGAGTTTCTACGCCTGGCCGCGCTGGGAGGACGACCATGAACTACATCGCTGTAGACTGGGGCACCAGCAACTTCCGCGCGCTAAGCGTGCGCGATGGCGTGCTGATTAAATCGGTGCAAGACAGTTGCGGCGTCGGCAAATGCCAGCAAGACGTCTTGCCCGGAATGTTAAAGCAGCAACTGCTGCGGCTTGATGATGCTTATGATGAACAATTGCCCGTGCTGCTCTGCGGCATGATCGGCAGCAATATCGGTATTGCTGACGCAGGTTATCTCGACATGCCACTTAGCTTTTCTCAGCTACTCGGTAAAGGCATGAAGTTGCCGGGCATCTTGCCTAATCCGCTGACCCTGCGCCCCGGTATTTGTGACAAACGGGTGAATGAGATCTGCCGTGGCGAAGAGATGCAACTGGCTGGCGCCCTGACGCTTTCTGATGCCTCCACGTTTGCCGCCGTCGGTACCCACAGCAAGTGGCTCAAGGTTAAGCGCTCACAGCAGCAGGTCACGGGTTTACAGACCTTGATTACCGGGGAGCTTTATCATCTTTTGCTCAAGCATTCTGTGGTGGGAAAAGGTTTGCCGGAGCAAATTCCCTCAACGGCAGCATTTCAGGCTGGCGTAGAGAGGGCGCTATCGGTGGTGCAAGAAGAGGCCGAACTGGTGACGGAGCTGTTTCGCTGCCGTGGACGCTACATTCTTGATGCATTGGCAAAGGAGGACGCTGCTTCATGGCTTTCTGGATTGCTCATGGGATACGAAATTGCTCGCGGTCATCCTGGCGGCAATAAAACGGTGTGCTTTATTGGCAGCGAAACGCTGCTACCGCATTACCAGCAGGCCTGCGAAATTTCACATCTCCGTTGTGAAGTATTACCCGCAGAAAGCGCAATGATTGCCGGATTAAATGAGGTATTTCGTCATGGTGAGTAATCAGAAAATTATCGCTATCTTGCGCGGGATAACGACAGACGACGCGGTGCTGCATATTGGCTGTTTATTGGAGCACGGTATTAATCGCGTGGAAATCACTACCAATTCCCCCGGCTGGGAAACCAGCCTGCAACAGGTTCGCCAACGCTTTGGCAGTGACGTCCAGCTCGGCGTGGGAACCGTCACCACGTCAGATCAGGTGCAGCGCTGTTTTGCCGCCGCGGTTGATTTCATTCTCACGCCCAATCTCAACCCAAAGATCATTGCGCTGGCGAAAAAGCATGAACTTATCATCTGCGCGGGGGTGTTTACGCCAGGTGAAATATTCACTGCTGTCGATATGGGGGTCGATGTGGTGAAAATATTTCCCGCCTGCGCGCTGCCGCGCAATTATCCGCAACTAATAAAAGGTCCACTTTCTCAACCCGTCAGCTTTTCAGCGGTGGGTGGCGTGGAAGTGGGAAATGCAGCTGAGTTTTTGCGTTATTACGACAGCGTGGGATTAGGTTCCGCGCTGTATAAACCTGGCCAGCGCGTGGCTGACACCGCTGCGCGTTGTAAACTACTGCTGTAACATTGGCAGTGATTCTCCACTGATTTTTTTTGCCGCCGACACCAGATACAAACGCAAACTTTCAATATCCATTTTCTCACTGCTGATATTCGATAATGCGATCGCTGCCTGCATGCCTGGAATATTGCAGGCCAGGCGGTGATCACCCCGACCAAAGTCTTTGGCAAAGACCTGATGCCGACGCGCTTCGTCAATATCCTTTCTGAGTAGTTGGTAATCGTGAATACCTATTTGGCCGATAATTTCTTCATCGCTCATCGCCGATAACAATTTAATGCCGATAACTGAATCATGCACAGGATAAGATTCATAATTGCCAATGGCGCGCGCAATACTTTTTCCGCCGCGGGTATGAATCAAGTAGACCACGTTTTTTCGGTTCTGTCGCATTAAGGCGGCGTCGGGTAACATGCTGTTTTTTTTAATGATGTTGCCTGCTCATGCCTCTGATACGAAAAGCCTTCAAACGCCTGCACTATCCCCTCGATGTTATTGCTCAATGCGTTCGCTGGTATCTGGCTTATGCCCTTAGCCTGCGCAAT
>NZ_JACFXY010000001.1 GCF_014946725.1 Mixta mediterraneensis | reverse complement strand
GCTTTGGGCATGGTGCGTGCGCTGAATAAAATAACGAAGGCTGGTATGCCAGAAAGCGTGCGTATTGCCTGAAAACCCGGTCAGCTACAGAGTCACTCGTCCTGAAGCTGATTTATTCAACAAAGCCACCCGCGGGTAGAGATGCGTTCTGAAAACCATTAATAACCGCTAACTCAAGGTTTTTAACATGGTTACCCTCTTTCTGGCAGGGAAGCTGATATTCCTTTACTTTTCTGGCACACCAGGAATGGAAATGTATAACTTCGATATTCGCTTGCGGTATCGTTGTTTTTATTATTGATGATAATTTTCGTGCTAAAGTAATATTAAAGCAGGTAACTAAGATTGGTTTTTCGGAAGTAGACGTTTTTGCCAGATGATAACAGCGATAAAGTAAAATTAACGTCTTACCGGAACCAGCCACACCATGAATAACACGATGGCCTTCGCCAAGGCTGCGTGCTAATAATTCTTGCTGAGTATCCATTATTTTTATGATGCCTGGGGACTGAACAGTATCATGTTCTGTATTTTCCGCTTCATCATATTTTTTATTTTTTCCCTGAATGCGTATTTCAGGATATAAATTCCAGCGAATTCGGTTTATTTTTTCAATCGTCGCTTCAAAATAAAATTTATAACCTACTAGTTTGTTTATTTGCTGCTGAATTTTTTCTGCGCTCATAAATTCAGTAATTTCATCTTTGCAAATAACATGATTTGCCGGAAGAATGTTTTTTGAGGCGTCACTTTCAAAGAGTTTATTATATTGCTTTCTGGTTATGTTACTCAGGTAAACGCTATATCCATAGGGGAAGCAGAAACTTCCTGTGTATTTTCCATCGCGCTGTTGTAAGC
The DNA here is from genome assembly GCF_014946725.1 of Mixta mediterraneensis. Taxonomy (GTDB): domain Bacteria; phylum Pseudomonadota; class Gammaproteobacteria; order Enterobacterales; family Enterobacteriaceae; genus Pantoea; species Pantoea mediterraneensis. The sequence continues at coordinate 833,677 of NZ_JACFXY010000001.1, read as the reverse complement.
CAGCATCTTTTCTTAGCCAGTTTATTGCGGTGTTGGCATAATTCCGTACCTGCTCAAAAGGATTTTTCAGGCATATGATCCCTTCATCGTTCTCGTATTCAAGCTTGTCTTTGTCAAACGATCTTATACGACTCGAGAACCAGTCTTTAACTTCTAAAAAGATCAAACCTATTTTGGGTTCGAGAATGATGAAATCCGGGTATAAATTACGTTCGCCAATCGCAATATCGTACCAGCATAATGCTTCGCTACTTAGATTGTTTTCAAGAATTCGAGCAAGGCGCTTCTCGCCGGCTGTTATTTTACCACTGCAACTATTTATAGCTGGGATTATTTTTGGCACGTCTCATCCATCCTTAATTAACGCCATAACAGGTAAAGGTCCTAAGGTGTGATATGTGTCACACATTAGGGCTTAGGACTCATTTAATTCAATCCATTAAGTTTGCAAAATTTAAAGCGCGTATATCAAGTGAAAAAACTTCTTTTTATATTGTATTCGTAGGGGTAATGCCGCTGCACTAATCGTCTTTATAAAGAAGCCCGTGAAATGTCCCGCTTCTGCCGTAATAGCACTTTACTTAAATTGAGGCATCTTTTCTCGTGGTTAATGACCAGGCAAAAAAATTATGCCAGATAAAGTATAAAAATACCTGGCGACTGAGGCGTTAAACCGATTAATTCACATTACGGTAAGTGAAGATACAGATAATCAAAAAATGACGGAAGGCAATTAAGGGAGAGCTTATTTCATAATAAAACGGCTTGTCCCTTAAGGAACACAAGCCGTGATAAAATAAAAACGCTAACTCAAATTAATGCAAACAGCATTGCTTAAATTTCTTGCCGCTCCCACAGGGGCAAGGTTCATTCCGGCCTGGCAGTGCATCCGCCACAATGGGTTTTTGTGGCTGCTTAATTGCTTCCGGCTGTGAAATCCAGTAGTCGTGCAGTGCCAGCGCAGCAGGGCGGATGGCATCAATGCTGGCTTCCATTTCTTCCGGCGTTAGCGTATCCAGTTTCTCAAGATTCTCTTCTGTGCCGTGCAGGGCAATCGCTTCCAGCATCGGCTGCAGAGACGGTGGCAACGTTGACCAGTCAGTCAGCGCCACGCCGCGCATATAGCCGAAGCACCACTCTTCCACCACCGTAAATTCCAGACCTTCTATTTTGCGAAGGCCAAATACCGGCTCAAACTGGTCCGGGTACTCAGATAAGCGATCGGCAATGTCGTTCATATGCTGGAAGCAAAGCGACATAAAACGCGTCATCTCGCGCTCGTTGCTCCACTTCGGCACATGTTTTTGCCCGCCCCACAGCGCAAGTAACCATTCACCCGGCTCAACCGTGGTGGGGCCAGAAAGTACGGCGGTGAGCAATCCATCCAGCTCTGAGACATCCAGAATCGACGCTTCACTGCCATGTTTTTCCAGCATCTCTTCAAGCCATTCCAGCTCTTTCTCGGTCAGTGGGCCATCTTTCATAGGGTTGTCTCCCGGCATTTCATGATTTCGTGGTTAAGGGGCGATTAAAACCGTTGCAGTGTACACGCTTCTTCCGCTTCCATCAGGTTTAGCACGGTTTTCGTCAATCAACGCACGATTTAATGCGCTGCTTACAGGCGCATTTGTAGCTAATTTTACGCGGGGATTTTGCCATCCGATACAGCGTAAATCCGTACTGAGCGGAGAATAACGTTGCGTTTTCTTACATTCACACGCCGTGGACGGGAACTGTGCCGCTGTACAGAATGTCTATCTCTTGGTCTACTGTTACCACTTTTTATTCAATGTGGAAGCGACTATGCGCCGGATTCAAATCACTTTTCTTTCAGCAGGATTACTGTTTGGCTCATTGAGCCTGCTTAACACGGCTCAGGCTGCCAATGAAGGCACCGATACCGTGCCGCCACCGCCACAAATCCAGCAGGCCGAGCCGGATACGAATGCCGCACAACCGGATGCCAGTACGTCACCGTCGTCTCAATCCAATGATGGTATTACACCGACGACGCCAGCGCAGTCGGATACCAGTGCGCCAAATACGCCACCGACCTACGATCTCACCACGATCATCATCGATTATAAAGAGTATAAAATCGGTGATACGGTGCCGCAGCAGTATCTGGATAAGACGTATACCATTACCGAATGGCAAAAACGTAACCTGCCTGCGCCGCAAGAAAATACCCACTGGGCCTATATCAATGCCAACTACATCTTAATTACTAATGATGTCGGTAAGATTGTGATGGGGAAATCAGGCGATATTTTCTTCCGTGGCTAAACGCGAAGGCCGGATCTGTTGATGACCGGCCTTTTGCCAAAGCGTTCGGCGTGAACCGCTGTGCGTGTACGGTGATGATCGTTCACCCGCCGCGTGCTGCAATAAACGGCAAATTTACTGCGCCCAGCCACGGTTTGCCTGTCACTGATATTGCTGTTGGCCAAAATTAACCCAGGCCGTTTTCGCTCGTAGCACTTTTTAACCCGCCAGGAAAGTGACAGCCTGTTGCTGTCACTTAAACAGGAAAACAGCATGGCACACTATACCAATCAATATGGTCAACCCATTGGTCAGCCGTTGGACTGGCAGGAACGTCCTTTTCCGCAGCGTGAAAGCTTTGTCGGGCAATACTGTCGTCTTGAACCCTTCAGTATGGCAAATCATGCCGATGCACTGTTTGCCGCTTATTCGCAGGCAAAAGATGATCGTGACTGGACCTACATGGCTGTCGGTCCGTTTAACACAATGCAGGACTGGCTAAAGAACGCGGCATTAATGGAAGGCAGTCGCGACCCGCTGCACTTCACGGTAATTGACTTGCAAACGGACAAACCGGTCGGCAGCCTGGCGTTGATGCGTATCGAACCCAGGCATGGCGTAGTTGAAGTAGGACATGTGGCATTTTCGCCGTTGCTAAAGCAAACGCGGATGGCAACCGAAGCGCATTACCTGTTGATGCGCTATGTTTTTGCACAGCTTGGCTATCGTCGCTATGAGTGGAAATGCGACAGCTGTAACGAACCTTCACGTCGTGCAGCCTTAAGGCTGGGATTCAGTTACGAAGGTGAATTTCGCCAGGCGATTGTCTATAAAGGACGCAGCCGTGATACCAGCTGGTTCTCAGTCATTGACGGTGAATGGCCGCAGGTCAAAAACGCTTTTGAACGTTGGCTGAACCGTGACAACTTCGGCGCTGACGGCAAGCAGCATGAAAAACTGGAAGCTCTGCGTATCCACGAATAAGGGAAGGCTTACAAAAGCGTAAAGAAGTGATGAAAAGCCTTTCCCCCGCAGAGTTGTGCAGGGGAAAGGATGGCATTAACTGTGAGCGTATTTGCTGTTGATTTTATCGGCTGACGCCGAAGTCTCATGCTCTTCGTCGCGAATATCGGGCCTTTTCAGGCTGGCCTTAACGCCCCAGTAATAGCAAACCAGCGAAGCCACTACCACCAGTACCATATCCAGCGGTGCGCTGATAACGCCACTTCCGCCAAAAGTGCCAAGCATTGAAAGCAGCATTATGGCGATGTAATACGCCAACAGCCACCACGCACAGCTCAGATCCTGCGTGAACTGGGCGTTTTTCTTGCCAAAAATGGCATAACCTATCCAGGCCACAATTAAGACAGGGATAAGGATCTCATTGACCGGCCAACCGCTCCAGTAAATGAGTAATGTACTGGCGACAAATGCCAGCGGACTAAGCAAGGCAGAAAGCGGCAAGCGGAACGGACGCTGCATAGCGGGCTGATGGTTACGGAACGCGCCCAGCGTTACCGGTCCCGGCATGTAGGTGAAAACCGTAGCCGATGTAACCGCGCCGATTAATCCGCCCCACACCTGAAACTCAGAAGGCAGCGTCCAGGCGATAGCCAGAATCAGCGACAGCCACAGCGCGCCGCGCGGTACGCCCGATTTGGCATCCACTTTGCCAAAGATTTTAAACAGATGTCCATTGCGCGCCCAGGCAAACAGCACGCGCGACGCACCCGCTAAATAGATATTTCCGGTTCCAGCGGGGGAAATCACCGCATCAATGAGGATCAGATTGATCAACCAGGTAATACCCAGACTACGCGCCAGATCGGCATAAGGTGACTAGAAGACCTGCTTCAATCCATCCCAGCCGTGCTGACTCAGCAGGTTCGCTGGCACCGCGCCCATAAAGGCATATTGCAAAGCAATATAGATAACGAAGCTGACGGCAATTGCGATACCAATCGCCAGCGGTACATTGCGCTGCGGGTTTTTCGCTTCACTGGCAAAATCTACCGCCTGGCGAAAGCCGAGATAGGCAAAAACAATACCGGCACCGGTTAATGACGTGAACACGCCATGTGCGCCGCCTGGCGGAGGTGGCGGCACGTCCAGGTTCGGCGCGTGAAAGTAAAGAAACAGGGTAACGATGGTGAGCAGCGGCACAATAAATTTGAAGATGGTGACGATTGTATTGACCCGGCCAAAGAAGCTGACGCTCCAGTAATTAAGTAAAAAGAATCCCACTAGCAGGCCGATCTGGACCGCGAAACCCAGGCCGGTTGGACTGCCGTCGGCATTACCCAATCCTGGCCACCAATACACGGCATACTGGCGTACCGCTTCCACTTCAACGCCTGCGGTACTGGTATAAGCCAGCAACGAGCTTACGCCAATAACAAAACCAACAATATTACCGTGAGAATAGTTAGGATAACGCACAAAGCCGCCCGCACGCGGAATGGAGGACGAAAGCTCGGCATACACCAGCCCGATCAGCAGCACGATAACGGCCCCCAATATCCACGCCCAACCGGTGTGCGCGCCCGCATAACCGGAACTATTCAGCGCAGCATACAACCAGCCTGAACCTATCATTGATCCGATACCAAGCAGTGACAGATCCATCAGGCCTAATTTCTTTTTAAGTCCCGTCGACGCCATAAATAATTTCCCCTGTTACCTTTTATACGGCTTTACAATCCGTTCCGTTTTATTACGGAATAAGGTGATAAAGCATATAATGTGCCAGGTGTTATTAACCGGGGCGATAAAGTGCGACAGCAGATGAAAGAAAGTTATATCAGGCTGGCAAAAGAAGGACGAAAGATTAAATCCGTAAGATAAACGAATAACTTATGGAAGAGGCGGTGCAGAATGCACCGCGATGATCCACATTATAAATTATGAAAAGTTAAGAAACATTATGTCACTCTTTGTGGTGAAATGACATAAATAGCGGGAATAGCCTCACGGTTGCGGGACAATTTTAATGTCCACCATGCCAATACCTAATTTGCGCGGATCCTAGCCAATGATATTACCGATATTACTCAGCTGCGGTTCCGGGGGCGCAATAATCAAATTATGGCTACCGTTCGAATTTTCAAAGTGCAAGGTCGTGGTAGAAAACTTCTCGCCCAGCGTGAGAAGTTGCTGCTGATCGCCCACGCGAACCGGAATAGCACGATGCACGTTGGGGCCAAAAGCCCGCGCGGTGATCACTAAATCAAATTTCGTTGGCAATGCATCAACATATTCAATATTCACTTCTGGTGCGAGGTTGGCATTTGACCAGCGCCCCCAACTTTCCGGGCGAGAGATACCGCTAAAGCTTTTAACGTTGTCAGGCGCGCCTGGTACATTGAATAAAAAGCGATCTGCATGGTAGCGGATGTCATTATCCAGCACGCGAATCTGGGCCAGATTGCGTTGATATTGTGAGTCGCTGGCGCTGCTATTCGGAAACTGCACTTTACTTTTCCATTGCGGCTTATCGATCAGCGTTACCGTTGGCAGACCGCCCATTTGTCCCATTGCCAGGCAATAATCGGTGGAAAGCGCCAGTTCAGGTTTCCACATACGCGCCATCTTGAAGCAGCGATCGACCCAGACGAATTTATCCGTTGAAATAAAATCTGCCAGCTGATAACGCAGCGGCGCCGAATATTCCCCTTCCGGCAGCGGCTCTACGTGTTTATCTGTTACACGAAACAGAATGGGTAATTTAAACGTGGTGCCCGAAAAGCTGAAGATGTTTTTCGCCGTATCTACGGTGAATTTGTCCATGTTCTTTGGAAAATTCCACAACTGAATAATGTCAGGCTTCCAGCTCATTACTTTCTTTTTCAGATCATCAAACTGAGCAGAAAGTGAGATGGATGAAAGGCTGCTGCGGCCCAGGCCGATAGCTTTATCACCGCCAAGAATATCCAGTAGCGTTGCGCCGTTATCCAGCGTGCTGCGTTTGCTGTCGATCACGCTTGCCTGTGGGTGGTCACCGCGGATCACCATAAACAGGTCATGGCGCGGCTGCTTAATCAGATAGGGATGCGCGGTATTGTTCATCGCCAGATGATCGGAAGTCACCACGATCACCGTATTCTTAAACCACGGCGAAGCTTTAATGCGTTCGATCAGGCGCGCCACATGCTCCTGCGAGCAGGCAACCGCGCTTAAAGATTGGTTGGGTTTGCCGTCATAACTGTAGCTTTTGCGCTGGCAACTGCGTGAGATAAAGCCGTCGGGATGATGGGTATCCACTGTCAGGGTAAACAGCGCGAAGCGCTTTTGCTGGCGCGAAAGTTCTTCATATTTTTTAAACACCTCATTCATCACCGTGTCATCGTAATAGCCCCAGTTATTGCGATAGGCAGGGTCGGCGACGCGGTTTTTTAGCTCCTGCGAACCGTACATATTGTCTGGACTAAAACCATGTGATTTCAGAAACACATCTTTTCCAGCAAAGCGCAGATCAGCACCCTGAATAAACCAGTTTTCGTAACCGGAGTTTTTCAGGATGTCGCCCAGGCAGACATTCTGTGGATAGAAGCTGGAAAGTGCCGCCGATGCGTTGCCATCAAATGGCGCAAACAGCGGAATGCCGCATTGCGACGCGACCATACCTGCAATGGTGTAATCCGTGCCAGGCAACTGCTCGGTATGGCTAAAATCAATACTTTGCTCTTTCTCGCGACTGAGTTCAGGTGCGAGTCCGGGAAATGTCTGCTGATTAAAATAGGTACGTTCCAGGCTTTCGCCATAGATATACACCACATTTAGCCTGGGCTGATTAATATGGTTTTCGGGCACTTTATAGAAAGTATCGAAATCAGAATCCGCCAGCTGAGAGTATGACGCGATCAGCGAAGTCATCTGACGAAACGCTGGCGTGGTTTGGACGGAACCGGCGGCACAGGCAAATGCCAGTAAACTCCAGCCAGGGTGATGGGGACGCTCGCGACGACGGAGCAGCCACGACAGCAGGCAAAAGAGTAAAAATAAGATAATGATCAGCCCGATAGCAGGCACGATATATTTACTGACACCTGCACCGGTCAGGCTGTTGGTCAGGGTATAGAGCACAGCATCGTTGATGCCGTCGCCGGTAAAATAGTCGCTGGCATACAGCGTGGCGTTAAGCACTACAAACAGAATAAGTAATAATAAAACAAGGATGAACCAGAATTTATTTCGCCCGGCTTTACTGGAATAAATTGCAATGGCGGCCAGAAACAATGCGACTGACACTAATTCGGACAACGTTAATTCCTCTTTTCACATGAATACGCACCCTGGCGCGCAATCGACCATTTTTTCAGAATGGTTTTTTCGACAATCTATATGGGCTGTCATAAGGCTGCAACATATCCAGCCAGATTTGTGCGGTGGAATAGAGAATGGCTTAACGCAGATTAGAGAGAAAAGGTGGTGACCTGACGGCGATCACCAACCGCCATCAGTGGAGGAGAGTAAATCCTTACTACAGCTTGCCGGTCAGATATTGCGCTTCACCATCGGCAAAGCTCCAGTCGCCTTTGCCATTGGTAATAAAGCTGATCATTAAATCATTTCCCTGCACGCCGCAGCTTTCGCGTAATTCGCGTGCCAGCTCAGCCATAAATAACTGCTTCTGCTCGCTGCTGCGCGGACTGGTATAGACGCGTACCATCACTAAATTATCGCTGCGGGTGAAACCCAGCCCGGTATCCTGAAAGACCATCTGATACCCTTTGTTTTCCTGAACAATTTGATAACGATCGCGCTCGGGTACTTTAAACGCCGTCAATACGGCACGATGCGCGGCGTCTAATAACGTGCGCAATTCGGACGGCGAACGGCCCTGAATAACATCAAATTGTAGTAACGGCATGGCGATTCCCCTCGGTTCTGAGTTAAATGATGACGAAAGCTGACAGGGCTATGCTGCCTGCTTTAACCCTGAAGAAAAAGCGCGTAACCTGAACTGATTATTCACTATATTGAACAATAATAATGAAAGAGATAAAAACTGATGCACTTTGGGGACACCTGCACTGGTTAACCGTGCTGGCAGAGCAGGGAAGTTTTACGCGTGCAGCTGAGCGGCTGGATGTCAGTAAAGCGGCGATGAGCCAAAAAATTAAAGAGCTGGAAGCAATGGCGGGTGTGTCACTGGTGCAACGCACTACACGCAGCGTGCGTTTAACCCTGGCGGGTGAAAAACTGGTGGAGGAACTGCGCGAACCGTTTTCCCGCATTGAACAGAGTTTTTTCAGCGTGCGCGATACTGCCGGGCCGTTACGCGGCTTAGTTCGCGTTACCGCGCCAGTGGCGTTTGCCCGTCAGCAGCTGGTGCCGATCGTCGGCGATTTTTTGCGTGAATTTCCGCAAGTCCGTTTGCAGCTGGACGTCACCGATCGCATCGTCTCACTCAGCAGTGAAGGCTTTGATCTGGCGATACGCCACAGTGATTCGCTGCCAGAAACGCATATCGCGCAGCCGCTGTGTGAAACCCGCACGCTGCTGGTGGCGGCGCCGGGATACCTGGCGCAGCAGGGTAATCCGCAAACGCCACAGGATTTAGCACGCCATAACTGTTTGTATTATCCGCGTGGTGTGGAATCACCTCGCTGGACTTTTGCGACAGCTCACGGTAAAGAACGCGTTCAGGTACGCATTCAGGGCTGCTTTGCCACCAATAATAACGAGTCGATTCGCGATGCTGCATTACAGGGTCTGGGCATTGCCATGCTGCCAGACTTTAGCGCCAGCGAGGCATTAAAATCCGGCTTATTGCAGCAGGTTTTGGCTGACTGGCAGGCAGTAGAGGCTTTTGCTTCGCGGTTATGGATTGTCCGGCCATGGTCGGCGCAGGTGCCGCGTGCAGTCACTACTTTTGCGCACTGGTTACGCACGCGTTTTGTTGATAGCTGAAGGCAGCGCCAGCGGAACAGGCGATGCACTATGCATCATCTCGCCAATCAGGCTGGTGCGGTTATACAGACCAAGATGCAGATTAAAATCCAGGTGCAACCGCTCATTGCCGGTCAGTTTTATAATTGGCGGCGGCGTTTGAGGACGCTGCTGAAAAAGCACTGAGCGGGCAAATGCGTCACTGTTATCGGCATGCAGGCCCTGATAGTAATAAGCGTTGGCCTCGCCCTTGCGCAGATAAAAGTTAATGCGACGATATTCCCGAATCGCCACCTGTTGCGCCAGGGAGAGCAACTGGCGCGACGGGTTATCGATATTTTGTAAAATTAACGGAAAGTCATCGCGCTTTTTCAATTCCTGAACATAATTCTGAATGCCGATATTTTTTACCGGAGCCAGCTGTTTTAACCATTCACGAATAAACGGATTTTGCGGCGCGGCAGCCAGAAACCAGCTTTCGGTCACTGGCGAAAGATAATTAATTGTCGAACGTTCGCGATAATAACCGATCACATCCATGGGCCTTTCCTGATGAACTTTATGTACCCAGGAAAGGTTTTCAAATAATAGGGTGCTGCAATCAATGCCGATTCCCCCATAACGCTGTAACAGTTCCAGGCGAATGATGTCGCTTTTGTGCGCCAGCGTCAGGTCCGATGAAATAAAATTAAGATCCGGCAGCCATTGAGACAGCGTGCGCTGGGTAATCAGATTGATTTCGTGATCGGCATTGTCCTGACGTAACTTTTTGATATTCAACTTCATTGACTTAGGAAGCTGCTCGTCGTGCCAGTACATCCAGACTTTTTTGGGTATATCGGGGCTTTGTTGAATAAATCGAACTTTTGCTGAGTTGAAGGATCAGATCACGCATCCTCCCGACAACACAGACCGTTCCGTGGCAAAGCAAAAGTTCAAAATCACCAACTGGCCCACCTACAACAAAGCCCTCATCAACCGTGGCTCCCTCACTTTCTGGCTGGACGATGAAGCGACTCATGCCTGGTATGAGTCGGCAACGCCTTCATCACGGGGAAGACCTCAGCGCTATTCTGACCTTGCCATCACCACCGTCCTGATGATTAAACGCCTGTTCCGGCTGACCCTGCAGGCTGCGCAGGGTTTTATTGATTCCATTTTTGCCCTGATGAACGTTCCGTTGCGCTGCCCGGATTACAGCAGTGTCAGCAAGCGGGCAAAGTCGGTTAATGTCTGTTTCAAAACACCCACCCGGGGTGAAATCGCACACCTGGCGATTGATTCCACCGGGCTGAAGGTTTTTGGGGAAGGCGAATGGAAAGTCAAAAATCACGGCAAAGAGCGCCGTCGTACCTGGCGGAAGCTGCATCTGGCCGTTGACAGCAGAACACATGAAGTCATCTGCGCGGACCTGTCTCTGAACAACGTCACGGACTCAGAAGCTTTCCCGGGTCTTATCCGGCAGACACACAGAAAAATCAGGGCAGCCGCAGCAGACGGCGCTTACGACACCCGACTCTGTCACGATGAACTGCGGCGCAAGAAAATCAGTGCCCTCATCCCGCCCCGAAAAGGAGCGGGTTACTGGCCCGTAGAGTACGCAGACCGTAACCGTGCAGTAGCGAATCAGCGGCTGACCGGGAGTAATGCCCGGTGGAAATGGACAACAGATTACAACCGTCGCTCGATAGCGGAGACGGCCATGTACAGGGTAAAGCAACTGTTCGGAGGTTCACTGACGCTGCGTGATTACGATGGTCAGGTAGCAGAGGCTTTGGGCATGGTGCGTGCGCTGAATAAAATAACGAAGGCTGGTATGCCAGAAAGCGTGCGTATTGCCTGAAAACCCGGTCAGCTACAGAGTCACTCGTCCTGAAGCTGATTTATTCAACAAAGCCGTATATCGGGCAAGCTTTTCTGCTGTGATAACAAGACAACATTTTCTTCTTGCTCTGGATCATATTCTGGTGCGATTACCGCGCTGTGTTTTTTCTTATTCCATAACATCTGACTGGTAAACGCTATTCGCTTCCAGTTGCGCCATAACTTATGCGCTGGACGTTGGCTGAATGTAGTCATGATGCACCTGTTATTATCGTTATACCCGTCATTTTTCTGGCTGTAAGGCACATGATTCGGGCAGATTATGGTTTTCCCTGATGGTGACGCAGCGTTAAGCGCGCGATAGTTTCCTCACGGCTGTATAAAATTGCACTGCACCTTCTTAATAAAACATTATTAACGCATTAGCTATGTATTTTTCTGAATTTAGGATAAACCGGAAAGAAATCAGATGAGGGTAAGTTAATTTAATTCATCGCTGTTTAATGATTTATAGGGGCCATTTTCTTAATTTATAATATATGAATTAAGGAAGTTCTTAATTTTATCCACGCCTGGCGTGTTATTGCAGGCCTTTCTCTATTTAGTCAGTTCAGTTGAGATTAAATCAGCATCTTTAGCATTGCTCATCTTTGGACTGGATCGTACAGCGCAGGGTTGATTGTCTACGCTTAAAGAAAGCTTACAGAGAAAGGAGACGATATGCAGCATGAATCCAGTGGATTGCTGGCGGTAGATAAGCAAGGCAATCGCGTACTGTTTCTCAATCCTGAAACCTTTGCGGTGCAGCAGGAATTAAACGCTTTTCCACCGCGCCCGCATGAATTGTTGATGTTAACGCCTTGGGGAAAAGCCTATGTGCCGATTTATGGTGATGGTATGCACGGTGATAATCCGCATCCCGGTCACAAAGTCGCGGTGATTGATTTACGGCGTCGTGAAATTAGCGGTTTTATCGATATGTCGCCGCTGCGCGCGCCACACACCGGACAGTTAGGGCGTGACGGCATGGTTTATCTCTGCTGTGAAGACAGCGCGACGGTAGCGGTGATTAATCCTGCGACCGATAAAATAGAAAAAACGATCCCCATCCCTTCGCATCATGCGCACCGCCTGACGTTATCACCCAGCGGGCGCAAGCTGTTTACTGATAACGAAGAGGATGCAAGCATTACCGTGGTTGATCTGTGTGAAACTGAGGGTCGCGTCATCGATAATATTTTGTTGCCTGGCCCGATTGCCGGTATCGCCGCTTCACCCAAACATCCTTATCTGGTCGCGAGTGCTGCCGATTCGCCACTGCTGTATGTGATCGATCGGCAAAGCCATCGCATTCGCCAGCGTCTGGCGCTGCCGGGACATAAACGGCCTTGTCAGGTGGTGCGCTTCAGCGCGGACGGCGAATTATTGGTAGCGATTGGCGATCAAGAACCCATTGCGACGCTGTTCGACGACCTGCTTAATCCGTTAGGCGATATTGCAGTCGGCAATAAGCCAATGGATGGCTGTTTCAGTTCAGACAAGCAACAACTGCTGATCGCTAATGAAGATGACGGCACATTGAGCGTTATCGATTTAACCCAGCGCAAAGTCATCGCCACACCGCGCGTGGGAACGGGCTGCGAAATTCTGAGTTTTTACCAGCTCGATTAAATGAAAGGTCGATGGTAGATCGCTGAACTCCAGTGACGGCTGCTGGCGTGTTTTTCCGCCTGCCAGTCGCGTTTACGCAGCTCACGTGCAATTAACTTGTTCATGATGCCATGACCAAGCAATAACACGGTGCCGCGCTGAGAATACGCGATCAGTTTTTCCGCAGCTTGTGACGCGCGACGACGGGCATGCTGCACCGATTCTGTTTCTCCCGCATAGCCACATAACCACAATAAACGCAGCAGCGTCAGCCAGATCGAAACGGGAAGCTGCACCCCTTCAGAACGCAGCAGCGGAGTAGCCACTTCGCTAAATACACCGTCGATTTCATGCGGATGTAAGCCCAGTCGGGTAAGAGAGGAACGCGCTCGCGGCAGCGGGCTGCATACCACTACCGCAGCCTGGCGGGCAATATGAATGCTGCGCTCAGGCGGCAGATCGCTGACCAACGCGAGATCGTAAGCTTCGCACCAGTCTGCCAGTGCCTGTGCGCTGCGTCGTCCACTGGCCTGATGATCGGGCTTGCCGTGTCGCATTAAGATAATTGTCATAACACTCCTGCGATGCTTCCTTGGTAGGGTAAAGCATTGCTGGCGTTTGCCAATCACTCAACAATTTTTCAGAAAAAACCGGCGCTCGCATTGCGCAGTAACCCGACAGGGCTGTTATGCGGCGGGCTGGCAGAGGGGGCCAGTTAACTGTGGTGGTGCGCAAGTTTACTCGCCCTGTAAGGTCAGGCGGCCCGGCTACATGCGCCTCTTTTCCAGAGACAGGTATGGAGCAGGGGATCTAAAGAGCACCAGGAAACGGCTTTTTCTACACCGCCAGACACGGTTATTTACAGCCTGAAGCGAAGGCTGACAATTCGTTAGCACGCTAATGCTTCCTGACATGCTATATACAAAAGGTTAACAAACAAGCAACCAATTCGTCGCTGGTTGTACCCACAATAATTTCGGTCAATGAGCCGGAAGCATCTCAGACAGGATACCCGTATGTTTAACTGGACTTCGACCCAGCGGAACGTGGCGTTTGCCAGTTTCGCCAGCTGGACGCTGGACGCCTTCGATTTCTTTATTCTGGTGTTTGTATTGAGCGACCTGGCGCAATACTTTCACAACTCGGTCTCGGACGTGTCGATAGCCATTATGCTGACGCTGGCAGTGCGGCCGATAGGCGCGCTGGTGTTTGGCCGACTGGCAGAAAAATATGGGCGTAAACCCATTTTAATGCTGAATATCGTCTTGTTTTCATTGTTTGAACTGCTCTCTGCCTGGTCACCCACCTTCGGCGCGTTTCTTGCGTTTCGCGTGATTTATGGCGTGGCGATGGGCGGCATCTGGGGCGTGGCGTCGTCGCTGGCGATGGAAACCATCCCCGATCGCTCGCGCGGTTTGATGTCCGGCATTTTCCAGGCCGGTTATCCCTGCGGCTACCTGCTGGCGTCAGTGATCTTTGGCTTATTCTTTGAGATGGTTGGCTGGCGTGGCATGTTCCTGATTGGCGCGGTGCCGGTTCTGCTGCTGCCGTTTATCTATTTCAAAGTGCCAGAGTCACCGGTGTGGCTGGCGGCGCGTGAGCGTAAAGAGAGTTCAGCGCTATTGCCGACTATTCGTCAGCACTGGAAAATCTGTATTTACATGGTGTTGTTGATGGCTTGCTTTAATTTTTTCAGTCACGGCACGCAGGATCTTTATCCCACTTTCCTGAAGGTACAGCATCAGTTTGACGCGCACACTGTCAGTATCATCGCTATCAGTTACAACATTGCAGCGATGCTGGGCGGGATTTGCTTTGGCGCCTTATCAGAACGTATTGGGCGCAAAAAAGCCATTATTCTGGCTTCCTTTCTCGCTTTGCCAGTGTTGCCGCTTTGGGCTTTTTCCAGCGGTTCATGGGTGATTGGATTGGGGGCGTTTCTGATGCAATTCATGGTGCAGGGCGCATGGGGCGTAGTGCCGACTTACCTTACTGAACTGGTGCCTGCCAATGCGCGAGCGGTGCTGCCCGGCTTTGTTTACCAGCTAGGCAATCTGATTGCTTCGGTGAACGCCACGCTACAATCACGCATTGCCGAAGCGCACAGCGGCAATTACGGGTTAGGCATGGCGATTGTTGCGGGTACGGTGGCGGTATTAATTTGTGTACTGGTAGCCTTTGGCCGCGAAACCCGCGGCATCGAAATTTCAGGGGCGGTGGCAAAACAGTCGGATTAGGGCGTTTCGCACACATCTACCCATTGCGCCGCAGTGAGATCGGCAAGCTGCTGCGGCGAAATACGCACGGCGCTATGGATGGCGCCCGCTGCCGGTAAGACTTCATCAAAGCTGCGTAGCGACACATCACAATAAACGGTGAGCGGGTTTTCCAGGCCAAACGGACAAACGCCGCCAACCGGATGTCCGGTCCAGTTGATCACTTCATCCACGCTTAGCATCCGTGCTTTAGCGCCTAACGCCGCTTTCAGTTTACGGTTATCCAGCCGGGCATCGCCGCGCGTTACAATCAACACCACGTTATCTTTGACTTTTAACGACAGCGTTTTTGCAATCTGGCCTGGCGTAACGCCGTGGGCGCGCGCCGCCATTTCTACCGTGGCGGTACTTTCTGCCATCTCAATGATATTAATTTCAGGGGCGTGTTCGGCAAAGAACTGGCGGACTGACTCCAGGCTCATCTTTATCTCCATGTTGATCGCAGGCATAAAAACTGCCACAAGCCTTTAAGGCTGTAAACGGGATAAAAAGAGAATTCGTAACAGAATGCACAGGAATCAGGCTGGATTTAACGTGCAGTTACCACATTGATCAACATCGGGGATGCGATAACGCTGACAGCAACTGCGACGCACCATCAGACCGTTGCGAGGAAGCATGGTGCGATAGAGTGGATTATCACTGCCATCCAGCAAATGGCTGGTGAAAAACAGCGCCTGCTCCAGTTGTAATATCACCGTTTCTTCGAGCTGGTTTTTTAATTCGCCGAGAAACCAGGAGAAGGAGAAGCCCATATTATTCCAGATAAGCCTGGCATTGATGTCGCCATGCTGAGCGATACCGTTTACCACCGGAATAAGGTGTTGCTGGATTAGGCGATCAATTCGCTGGTGGGCATTGAGATAACGCGCATCCTCATCTTCCTGTGCGTTAAGCCAAAACGCGCAGGGATGACCGTTTTCATGAAATTCCACCTGTATATGCTGCGGAGCGCAGTCCGGCGCGCGGACCCCCAGCAATAACGCCATCATCAGCGGCGGCAACAATAGACCAAAATACCACTGTGCCCATAACGACTGCACCGGCTTAGCCTCACGAATCGCGTCAGGATGGTTACGATAAAGATGATCGCTATAGCGTTGGGTAAGGGCAGTAAACGCGTCGGCGGCAGACCATTCACTGAATGTCATGGTTGGCCTGGCAGGCTGACCAAACTTGATTATCTCCAACATATCGCTGCGTTGTGTTTGCAGCATCTCATACAACGCATCCGCCAGCGGCTGCTGATTTTGCATGAAAATCAACGACTCATTGCCAAAGTGATGTTTGTGTTGGGGAACAATTGCCATGCTGACTCGCAACGCAAATTTAGATAAGAAAGCTAATGATAATCGTTATTGATTCTATCTACAAGCCAGGCGGAGAAGCGGCGTGTAATGATGCTATTAAGACAGGATCAGGAACTTATAGCGCAGAATATCGCAAAAGATAATGTGGGCAATATTATCGCCCACTAATACCGCATGAATTAATGTGCTTCGCTTGAAGAGATGACATTCGCTTTTGGTAAATCCTCCCAGGCGAGAATGGTATTCCTTCCCTGGCTTTTCGCGACATACAATGCGCGATCGGCATTCGCAACCGCCTGCTCAAATTCATTATCGTAAATAGGCGCAATACCGGCGCTAATAGTGACGTGAGTAGAAACCCGTTCGTTAAAGCGGTGGGGAATTTCTAAATCCACAACGTATTTGCGGATCCTTTCTGCCAGTTTCATAGCAATTGAAGCATTAACATTCGTCATTAATACCAGAAACTCTTCGCCGCCATAACGCGTCACTACATCGCGCGAGCGTACTGCATCACGAATTGCAACCGATACCCGTGCCAGCGCCTGGTCGCCCATCGCATGACCATAATTATCGTTGTAGGCTTTGAAGTGATCTATATCCAACAACAGCACGTAATGGCTGCCTGTGTGGTTATTCAGAATGTTGTCGAGGCGGTTTTTCAGGCCGCGTCGGTTATACAAGCCGGTCAGAGGATCGAGCATGCTGAGATCGCTAAACGTCTCTTTCTCTTCATACAGTTGGTACATCAATCGCAGCGTGAAGCGATCGGCGCGGCGGCGCATCAAGTGTTGCAAAGAGAAACCAATGAGCGGCAGCGCGATAGTCAATAAAATCATGACGAAATGCTCACCGTCGTCCAGCCATAGCACAGTTAAAACCGGCGGGGCAATATGCAGGCAGAACGCAACCAGATAATCGCTTAAGGCAATCGCACTGATAAAAAATATGCTTAACAGGCTGATAATTAAAAAGCTGCCATCAAAGTAAATAACGGCGTGATAGCGATAATTAATGTGCCATGCCCAGAGCAAACCGAGAATGAGCGCAACAGGATTTAATAGTGGTAATTTTATTTTAGTCTTTATTAAACAAGTGGTTAATGAGATTGCGCTAAAAAAGGCGACAAAGAGAGCCGGCAAAGTAATTTCATTTTCTGCTTCTCCTGACATCGGCACCAGACAAAATAGAGAAGCGGCGACATTTAAAAACAATAAAAGCATCAGCGAAAGCCGATATTTGCTGTGTTTCAATGCATCATAAGATTCTATTTTCATTATTAATACTCGTGATGGCTCTGAAATATCAAAGCGCAAGCCGACAAAAATATTCGGTGTCGAACAATGAGCAAATTATTGCTGTGTTATGTGGAGAGTTATTGACCGCAATCTAGCATTTTCCAACTGGTCTGTCATCTTGACCCGTTGGGCAACACAAAAACAGGCTGCACAATGAGAAAACTTATCATATGATAATGAAAATGATTATCATTTGAGGGTTGGTGATGGTGATAGCAATTATTGCCGCTTGTGGCTTGTGGGGAGTCAGCGGGATGATGGGGAAAAAACTGGATAGTGCATGGGGCGTTTTGTTACCGTGCGCCGCATTGCCATTATTTGCCCTGTGGGAACCCAGCTTTAGCCAGTGGCGCATGGTCATGATTGTGGCACTGCTGTTGACGATAGTGATGTTGTTTAATCACCGCCTGCGTCACTTTTTACTGTTGCCAGCATGCCTGGCATTAGCCAGCGGGTTAGCGACAGTGGCGGTGAATTTTTACGCATCGTGATTGATTGTTTTGGCGTGTTGTAAAGAAGGGGAAACAGGATAACGTTGGTGCGAAGAGAGGGACTTGAACCCTCACGTCCGTTAAGACACTAACACCTGAAGCTAGCGCGTCTACCAATTCCGCCACCTTCGCTCAGTGCTGTGCGATATGAAATCTGTGATTTTGGTGCGAAGAGAGGGACTTGAACCCTCACGTCCGTTAGGACACTAACACCTGAAGCTAGCGCGTCTACCAATTCCGCCACCTTCGCATACCCGTAACACTTTGGCAGTATTACAACCACGGAGGCGCATTTTAGAGGTTTTACGCATTGCGTCAACTGATATTTCGCGGTGATGAAACAATCTCTGTAAAAAACAACGTTTTCACGCCGCGAAGAGAAAGATAACGCAATAACAGGTAATTAACGCGCTTTCGCTCCCCGTCCGTAGACGGCACGATAGACCTTAAAGCGACCGGTTTGAGCCAGCACTTCATGACTGCCAAACGTTTCGTCCAGGACCTGCGGGTAGGGCAGGAAGGCGTTCGCAACGATACGTAACTCACCCCCGCTGTTCAGATGCTTCACCGCGCCGCGAATCAAGGTTTGTGCGGCATCCAGGCTGGTTTGTACCCCTTCATGGAAAGGCGGATTGGAAATAATAAGATCGAAGCGGCCAGTGACATCAGAGAAAACGTTGCTGGCAAATACTTCACCTTCAAGCCCATTCGCCGCCAGCGTAGCTTTACTGGCTTCAATCGCAGCAGCATGCACATCGCATAACCACAGGCGCACTTTTGGCGAATGACCAGGCAGAGAAGCGGCAATCACCCCGGCGCCGCAGCCGATGTCCAGCACTTTACCTTTGGTATGTGGCGTCAGGGTTGACATCAGCAGCGCGCTGCCCGCATCCAGGCCATCACGACTGAATACGCCTGGCAAGGTGTGGACGGTGAGATCGTTGAGTTGATACGTATTGCCAAACGCGTTGACGTCAAACGCGGGCTGCGCATCCAGACGACCATGATACAGACCACAACGGCGCGCACTGTCGATCTTCTCAAGTTTGACCCACTTTTCCAGCATGCCTTCGGCGCTACGCACGCCGCTGCGGTTCTCTCCTACTACGAATACATCGCAGCCTTCCGGCAACAGCGACAGCAGATTTTGTAGCTGAAATTGTACTTCCGGCTTGTTTTTAGTCCAAAAATATACCAGCGTATCGCAGCCCTGCACATCTTCTGCCTGGGCGACCAGCCCGTAACGCGCTTGCTCGCCCATGCGGCGGCTCAGGTTTTGCCAGTGATGATATTGCTGGGTATGCACGCGTGATGAAGCGGTCTCCAGCTGAGCGGGCAGGTCATCCTGCAAATCGCCAGCAAACAGCACGTGGCGGGCGGTAAATTCATCACTGTGGCGCAAAATCACTTCGCTGGCCGGAGTAAAAGCAGACATGTAAAGCTCCTGTAAGATCTGAGCGGCGATTATAGTGCTTTGTTGGCGCATGTTCGATGGGTTTGCTAGCATAACGTCGCATTCAGGCAGCGGAGCAGGTAACACCATGACGTCCAGGCGCGACTGGCTTTTACAGCAAATGGGGATTATGCAGTATCAACTGCGCCGTCCGCGCGTACTGCAGGGCGAAATTGCCGTCACGCTGGCAGCGGATACGCGCTTAGTGATTGTGGCTGAAACGCCGCCTGGCTTACAGGAGCCGCTGATTCGTGACGTGCTGCATACGCTTCATTTGCAAAGCTCGCAGGTGATGATGGTGACGCCGGAGCAGCTGCAAATGTTGCCGGAAACGCTGGATTGCGCAGGCTGGTTGCTCGGTGTTGAAAGTGAGCAACCGTTTAATGGCGTCGCGTTATCGAGCGCCTCCCTCAATGAACTGATCAGCAGTGGCGCAGCCAGGCGCGCACTCTGGCAACAAATGTGTAACCATGACAGCCATCTCTTTCCTCACCCCTGACGATCTGACGCAGGCATTGAACATTGAACGCCGCAGCCATGCTTTTCCCTGGAGTGAGCAAACTTTTGCCAGCAATCAAGGCGAACGTTTTTTAAATCTCCGGCTTGAAGTAGACGGCAAGTTAGCCGCTTTCGCCATCACCCAGGTGGTGCTGGATGAAGCCTCGTTGTTCAACATTGCGGTCGATCCCGCGTATCAACGGCGGGGTTTAGGTCGCCAGTTGCTGCAATATTTAATCGATCAACTGATTCAGCGTGAGGTTATGACGCTTTGGCTGGAAGTTCGCGCCTCAAACCTGCCTGCTATCGCGCTATATGAACAGTTGGAATTCAATCAGGTCAGCCGTCGCCCCAACTATTACCCTACCGCCAGCGGACGTGAAGATGCGCTAATCATGGCGCTGACGCTGTAAGGATTTAAAGGAGTTCTAATGATAGAAAACTGGGATTGTATCCTGTTTGATGCCGACGATACCCTTTTTCATTTTGATGCTTACGCCGGGTTGCAGCGGCTGTTCGCCGGTTACGATGTCCATTTTACCGATCAGGATTACGCTGATTATCAGTCGGTTAATAAGCCGCTATGGGTCGATTACCAGAACGGCACCCTATCCGCGTTGCAGCTGCAAACCCGCCGCTTCAACAGCTGGAGTGAAAAACTCAATATTTCGCCTGAGATCCTCAACAGCGGTTTTCTCTCAGCGATGGCCGAAATCTGTACGCCGCTGGAAGGTGCGGTCAGCCTGATGAACCTGCTGCACGGTAAGGTCAAAATGGGGATTATTACCAACGGCTTCACTGCGCTACAACAAACCCGACTGGAGCGGACGGGTTTCCGTGATTACTTCGATGCGCTTGTGATTTCTGAACAAGTTGGCGTGCCCAAACCGGATGTGAAGATTTTTGATCATGCGCTTACATTATTAGGTCATCCACATCGTGAGCGCGTATTGATGGTGGGCGACACGCCGGAATCCGATATTCTGGGCGGCATGAATGCTGGCGTGAAGACATGCTGGCTGGATCACGGTACGCGCCCGCTGCCTGCGCATATTACTCCCACCTGGCAGGTCAAGACCATCTCTGAACTGGAAGCCATCCTTAAGTCTTAACGCTGTCTGGAATGCTGTAATCCAATTACTCACATTCCCGCTTAATATAAAGGATGGTGTGAGTATTTGAAGCTTCTGGTTTCATTGCCAGACGGACGGCAAGCTGGATTGTGGATTTGATCCTATATATCCAGACGTTTTTTCTCTTCGCCAGCCACGATATTTTCGTCCTCATCCTCTTTCACTGGCGTGCTGGCCGTCAGTAAAAACGGGGATTGTTGCCAGCGGGTGCGGCGATCGCGCAGTAAAGTCCGGGTAAGAATGATGCCAATAGCTAGCGCCAGCAGCATCATCAGACGCAAAATATTGGTGGTGTTATCGACCTGACGCGATTCGGTTACCAACACATGCGTATCCAGCGTGACGCGCAGAAAGCCGAGCGGACCGTCGCTATTGCCGAGCGGCTGGACGATTTGATGATTGAAATAGCTGCCGTCGAGCGCCAGGCGATCGCGAACACTAATAGTTTCGCCGCTGTGCGCGACCAAACTGCCGTCATCGTCATAAACCGACGCATCAAGAATGCGGCTGTTTGAAGTCATCTGATTGAGAATGCCTTCGATCTTGCTGCGATTATCTTCGCTATTGTCCATCAATGGTTGCAAACTAAATGCCACCTGATTCGTCAGCGTATGCGCCAGCTCCTCTACCTGTTCTGAGCGCGCCATCTGATGACCAAGACTGAACCAGGACGCACCTTGCATCAGGACAACTAACAGCGCCATCGAGATAAGTACAATCACCGTGCGATGTAAGCGAAATTTCAATGCAATTTTAGCCATCACTAACCCGTGTCACGCCACAACAGAAAGCCTGGAGATTATGTTGCCAGAAGCGGCGCAGACAAGGTAGCCTCTTGCGTGGTTTTGTTGTGCCTACAGGAGCTCTAATGCCAAATCGTCTTACCTGGTGCGATCTGCCCGCCGATGTCTCACTCTGGCCGGGGTTGCCCCTTTCCCTCAGCGGCGATGAAGTGATGCCGCTGGATTACCGCGCGGGTCGTACTGGCTGGTTACTTTACGGTCGCGGACTGGATAAACAACGACTGACCGATTATCAGCATCAACTCGGTGCTGCGATGGTGATCGTCAGTGCCTGGAACGTGGATGAGTATCAGGTGATTCGCCTGGCGGGCTCGCTGACGCCGTTCGCCAGTCAACTGGCACATAATGCCGGACTGGATGTGGCCCCGTTAGGCAAAATTCCGCATCTGAAAACGCCCGGTCTGTTGGTCATGGACATGGACTCCACCGCCATTCAAATCGAATGTATCGATGAGATCGCCAAACTGGCGGGCAGTGGTGATTTGGTTGCGGCTGTCACTGAGCGCGCCATGCGTGGTGAACTCGACTTTACTGCCAGTCTGCGTCAGCGTGTCGCCACATTAAAAGATGCTGATGCCAATATTTTGAAACAGGTGCGTGACGAACTGCCGTTAATGCCGGGCTTAACCACGCTGGTGCAAAAACTGCAAGCGCTTGGCTGGCAGGTGGCCATTGCGTCCGGCGGCTTCACTTATTACGCCGAATATCTGCGCGATAAGCTGCATCTGGCGGCTATCGTCGCGAACGAACTGGAAATTCGCGACGGCAAACTGACCGGCGAAGTAACGGGTCCGATTGTTGATGCACAATATAAAGCTGACACGCTGAAAAAGCTGGCGCAGCGTTTTGATATTGCCCCCGAACAAACCGTGGCGGTTGGCGACGGCGCAAATGACCTGCCGATGATTAAAGCCTCAGCACTGGGTATTGCTTATCATGCTAAACCTAAGGTGAATGAACAGACGCACGTTACCATTCGCCATGCCGATTTGCTGGGCGTGTTCTGCATTCTCAGCGGCAGTCTTATTCACGAAGAGCGTTAACAGAGGTATTGATTTGGCCAAAGCGGCAAAACGCGCATTTGTCTGTAATGAATGCGGCGCAGATTATCCACGCTGGCAGGGGCAGTGTAGCGCCTGTCACGCCTGGAATACCATCACTGAGGTGCGTATCGCCACCTCGCCAGCGGCAGCGCGTAATGAGCGTTTAAGCGGCTATGCGGGCAGCGTAGGCCCAGGCCGGGTACAAAAACTGTCTGAAATCAGTCTGGAAGCGTTACCGCGTTTCTCGACCACTTTCAAAGAGTTCGACCGCGTATTAGGTGGCGGCGTCGTGCCAGGCAGCGCCATCTTAATAGGCGGGAATCCGGGCGCAGGAAAATCGACGCTGCTGTTACAGGTGATGTGCAAACTGGCGGGAGCGATGAAAACGCTGTACGTCACGGGCGAAGAGTCGCTGCAACAGGTCGCGATGCGCGCCCATCGTCTGGGATTACCGACAGAAAATATGAATATGCTGTCGGAAACCAGCATTGAGCGAATCTGCCTGATCGCCGAACAGGAAAAGCCCCAGCTGATGGTGATCGACTCCATTCAGGTCATGCATATGGCTGATATTCAGTCCTCGCCAGGTAGCGTGGCGCAGGTCCGCGAAACCGCTGCTTACCTGACGCGCTTCGCCAAAACGCGTGATGTCGCCATCATCATGGTGGGTCACGTTACCAAAGACGGTTCGCTGGCTGGCCCTAAAGTACTGGAGCACTGTATCGATTGCTCAGTCCTGCTGGATGGCGATGCGGATTCACGTTTTCGCACGCTGCGTAGCCATAAAAACCGCTTTGGTGCCGTAAATGAGCTGGGCGTCTTTGCCATGACTGAACAGGGAATGCGTGAGGTGAGCAATCCCTCCGCCATCTTTTTGTCGCGCGGCGATGAGGTGACATCGGGCAGCTCCGTCATGGTGGTATGGGAAGGGACGCGTCCGTTGCTGGTAGAGATACAGGCGCTGGTGGATCACTCAATGATGGGCAATCCACGTCGTGTAGCGGTGGGTCTTGAACAGAATCGCCTGGCGATTTTGCTGGCGGTGCTGCATCGTCACGGCGGGTTGCAGATGTCGGATCAGGACGTCTTTGTCAATGTGGTTGGCGGCGTGAAAGTCACTGAAACCAGTGCGGATTTGGCATTAATGCTGGCGATGGTGTCTAGCTTGCGCGATCGGCCTTTGCCGCAGGATTTAGTGATTTTTGGTGAAGTTGGATTAGCGGGTGAAATCCGTCCGGTGCCGAGCGGTCAGGAACGCATTTCGGAGGCGGCGAAACACGGATTTAAGCGTGCCATTGTACCGGCTGGAAACGCGCCGAAAAAACCGATCGATGGAATGAAGATTTACAGTGCGAAAAAGCTGGCGGATGCGCTGGCAATTCTGGACGAACTGTAAGCGCGATGGTTATGCCCTCCTGGCTGTACCGGCAATGTGGAGCGTGCCAGGAGGGCCAGTTTGCTTGTCCAATTGTTAATCACGCAGGAGGCACGACATGTCGTCGTTTGACTATCTAAAAACGGCTATTCGCCAGCAGGGCCACACGCTGCAACAGGTTGCGGATGCCAGCGGCATGACTAAAGGTTATTTGAGCCAACTGCTTAATGCCAAAATCAAAAGCCCCAGCGCGCAAAAGTTAGAAGCTCTACACCGTTTCCTGGGTCTGGAATTTCCACGACGGGATAAAACCGTCGGCGTGGTCTTCGGCAAATTCTATCCTCTTCATACCGGTCATATTTATCTGATCCAGCGTGCCTGTAGTCAGGTGGATGAACTGCATATCATCATGGGCTATGACGAGTTGCGCGATCGCGAGTTGTTCGAAAACAGCGCCATGTCACAGCAGCCGACCGTCAGCGACCGTTTGCGCTGGTTGTTACAAACGTTTAAACACCAGAAAAATATCCGCATCCATGCATTCAATGAAGAGGGCATTGAACCGTATCCGCATGGCTGGGATGTATGGAGCGAAGGCGTAAAAACATTTCTTGGTGAACATGGCATTGCGCCCGACTGTATTTACACCAGCGAAGCGCCCGACGCGGAAATGTACCAACAACACCTTGGCATCCCAACGGTGCTTGTCGATCCTAAACGATCATTTATGAGCATCAGCGGTGCGCAAATTCGCCAGGATCCGTTCCGTTTCTGGGAATATATCCCAACGGAAGTTAAACCGTTTTTTGTGCGTACCGTAGCGATTTTGGGCGGCGAATCCAGCGGTAAATCAACGCTGGTGAACAAGCTTGCCAATATTTTTAATACCACCAGCGCCTGGGAATATGGCCGTGATTATGTCTTTTCCCACCTGGGCGGTGATGAAATGGCGCTGCAATATTCTGATTACGATAAGATCGCGCTGGGCCAGGCACAATATATCGATTTTGCCGTGAAGTACGCGAATAAAGTCGCCTTTATTGATACCGATTTTGTGACTACTCAGGCGTTTTGTCTGAAGTACGAAGGACGCGAACATCCGTTCGTTCAGGCATTAGTCGATGAATATCGCTTCGATTTAGTGATCTTGCTGGAAAACAATGTGCCCTGGGTGGCTGACGGGTTACGCAGTCTTGGCAGTTCGGTGGATCGTCGCGAGTTTCAATCCATGCTGGTGGCCATGCTACGTGAGAACAATATTGAGTTTATTCATGTGAAAGAAGACGATTACGACACGCGTTTTCTGCGCTGCATTGAGCTGGTGAAAGGCATGCTGGGAGAGAAAAGCGGACAGTGATCCGAGGGACAATTATTGTCCGCTCTTCCTCCCCCGTCCCGCCTCATCAGTCGAAGAGGTCCAGGCGGGGCGAAACCCTCTCATTAATAAACTATCACCACCTTGCCGCGCATATGACCTTCCAGTACGCGTTGATGCGCGGCCTTCAACGTCTCAACGCTTAATCCCTGTAACGTTTCATTCAGCGTGGTCTGTAGCTTTCCTGCATCCAGCAACTCAGCCACGGTGTCCAGAATTTCACCCTGACGCGCCATATCTGGCGTGGTGAACATGCTGCGGGTATACATAAATTCAAAATGCAGCGCAGCGCTTTTCAGTTTCAACTGATCCATCGACAGCGGATGTTCATTTTCTACGATGGTACAAATGTGTCCTTGCGGTGCGATCAACTGGGCCATGGTTTCCCAGTGACCATCGGTATCGTTCAGGCAGAAAATATAATCAACCTGCTTAAGCCCAAGTTTTTCCAGCTCGCCGATCATATCTTTATAATTGATGACCTGATCCGCTCCGCGATCGCGGCACCATTGTGCTGAGTCCTGCTGGGATGCGGTGGCGATCACTTTTACTTTACTGCGCAATTTCACAAACGGGATCGCCAGGGATCCTACACCGCCCGCGCCGCCAACGATCAGCAGCGTTTGATCTTCCGTTGCGTTTTGCAGGTTAAGACGTTCAAATAATCCTTCCCAGGCGGTCAGCGCAGTCAGCGGGAGCGCCGCCGCCGCTGCCCAGTCGAGGTTTTGCGGCTTGTGGCCGGTAATGCGTGCATCGATCAGCTGTTGGCTACTGTTGCTGCCGGGACGCGTAATGTCACCGGCATAATACACTTCATCGCCAGGCTTAAAATTGCTGACTTTGCTGCCAACCTCCAGCACCACGCCGCTCGCATCCCAACCTAAAATGCGCGGCAACTGTAAGCCGTTCTTAACCGCTCCTTTGTGCACTTTGGTATCAACCGGATTTACGGAGGCGGCTTTCACTTCTACGCGAAGGTCGTATTCGCCGGGTGTCGGTGTTTCCGGGTTAATTTCGATAAATTCTTGTGGATGTTCTGGATTAACAGCAATAGCGCGAATCGTCATATTTGTTCTCCTGTTTGGATGGCTTAAGTGTAGAAGCTCGATTTCATGATGATAAGATGGACAATCTTTCATAGCGTGTTCGTCTGAGGTGAACAATGACGTTTCGTCAGTGGCAGGATATGGCGCTGTTTGCCCTGGTAGCAGAATGCGGCAGCTTTACCGCTGCGGCGCAACGTGTCGGATTACCCAAATCCAGCATGAGTCAGCGTATCAGTCATCTGGAGCAACGTCTCGGCATCCGTTTACTCAACCGCACCACACGCCAGCTCAAACTGACCTTTGCAGGGGAACGGTATTTGCTGCACTGTCAGGAGATGATGCAGGCCAGCGAACGCGCCGACCAGACGATGGCTAATCTGCGTGAAAATCCCAGTGGGCGGCTGCGCATTACCAGCCCGGCGGGTATTGGTGCCACGCTGCTGGCGCGCTGTAACGCGGAATTTTTGCAGCGTTATCCTGACGTGATGTTAGACGTCTCGGTCTCGGATGATATTCGCGATTTAGTACAGGATGGCTTTGACATTGCGTTGCGTACCGGGCAGCCGCAAGAATCATCCTTGATCGGTCGTCGGGTTGGCTATTGCGAACGGACGCTGGTGGCATCGAAAAGTTACCTTGAACAACATTCGCTCATTACTCATCCGCAACAGCTGGCTGCTCATCGCTGTATCGCCCATCGTGCATGGAATGAATGGGTGTTGAAGCAGGAAAAAGAGTATTACCGCTGGCTGCTACCGCCGGGCCATCTGACTGATAATCTGGTTTACGCGCGCGAATGTGCGTTAGGCGACGCGGGCATTACGCTGCTGCCGCGTTTTTTAACCGAGGGCGCCATGGCTGACCATCGTTTAGTACGCGTACTGCCGGAATGGGAGATGGAAGGTAATGAGCTGTGGCTGGTGTACCCGAGCCGCAAGCTAAACTCGCCAGCGCTGGTAAAGTTTATTGAGTTCGCCTTGCAATCGACGGTGTTTACAGCGTTTTATCGCTAATTGATTGTAGATTCAATTGATCAAGGCAACATATAAGTGGAAATGACGTGTGACAGAGATTTTTTGAATGAGGCGGACATTTACGGCTAAGGAAAATTGCTCGTTTTTGAGCTGCGGAAGAATAGTAAGGACGTTAGCGAGATAGCTAAAATCCTGGAACCGACACCAGGGGCCATATTCGGCATGCTAAGAGACACTGGCGGGATAAAACCCAATGAACGCAGGGGGGCGGTGGCGCATCTGACACTGGCTGAGCGCGAGGAAATTCGTGCTGGTCTTTCTGCTTAAATGAGCGCACGCCTTTCTTCTCTGAATAAAAGGGGCTGGATGATGCTCCGCCTTTACGCACAAAGCAATGGAGGCGCAATTTTTCTAACCTACGACGAGATGCAGCTTGCCTCGCCGGGGCGCGGGAAAGCCTCGCGTGAAACATCATCCTGAACAAAAATCTGTCAACCTTCCCGCCTGTCGCAAACTACAAATTAACCACAATCTGCGTCAGCAGGTTCCAGGCGTCATCTTCCTTCGGCGTGACAGAAGGATGATGCGTCCATGCCAGCTGATTGGTCCAGTAAATCCCGTTTGTAATCCGCAGAGTATATGCCGTTGATGCCGTGGTGCTGAAACGCTCGGCGCGCTGGTTGTGTCGCTCGAAGTAGCGCCTGGCGTCATCGCTGAACTTGTTATAGGCCAGGCCGAACGACAGCATGTCCGACGGCCGTGAATCAAATGGCCCGATGCTGAACAAGGTTAACGATGCATCGGCATTGAACACGTTGCGGTTCTGCGGTGCGTAGTTAGTTTTGCCGTCGATATACCAGCCACGGAACGGCAGACTGCTGTCGGGCTGTGTCAGCTGACGGGTCGCGGCAAGATAGTGTGACCAGGTATTATCTTCGTCTTGCCCGGAGTTGTAGTTGAAGTAAGGCGTTTTGTTATAAACCGAGCCACCGCGTACCCACATCATCGGCAAACCGTAATCCGAATTGACGCGATAACCCATTTCGTTAATGGCTAGTGTACCGGCATCAGGCACTTTCCAGCGCAGTCCGTAGATGTTGTATTTCGAATCCGATTCTAATCCGTCAGAGCTTTGGCTTCGTGAGACGCCAAAATGATCGTACCAGCGTTTATTTTCAGACAGCAGCCGCACGTCAAATCCTGGGCTGGGTTTCAGGCTGGTTAGACCGGCCTGATTGAGCATCACGCTGGTGGGGCCAAGCGCTGAGGACGCGGTGCTGCTGCCGAGATACAGGCCATAAAAATAGCTTAACCAAGCAGAATAGCCGTAGTGCAGAATAACCCGGTTATGGAACAGCGATTGATACACCGACAATTCGCTGATGGCAACGTGGCCGTCCTGCCCGTTGCCGCGATAGTTATTATAGGCATACATCACGCCCAGATTAAGTTGGGCATTATCGGTGAAACCAATACGAGACAGGTCATAGGTCACGTTGGTACTCACCACGTTACCGGTGGTGAGTCGCTGTCCAACGTAGCTCGGCGGGTTCTTCCAGTTACCCGCCACGTCATAGGTCAGATTGGTCAGCAGCTGAACCTGAGCAAAGAAGCCGTTATCCGCCATGTCCTGACGCAGTCCGCCCCATTCGGGGAAGACGGTGTCGCACACCGAGCCAAT
Source organism: Mixta mediterraneensis (assembly GCF_014946725.1). Classification (GTDB taxonomy): domain Bacteria; phylum Pseudomonadota; class Gammaproteobacteria; order Enterobacterales; family Enterobacteriaceae; genus Pantoea; species Pantoea mediterraneensis. Next base: position 804,291 of record NZ_JACFXY010000001.1, on the reverse strand, counting down.
ACTCGGTGTTTCTGGGCCCTTTGGCAGCAACGTGTCAAAGCGGGCGCAATCGCTGTCGGCGGCCTGCGCCAGCCTGCCGATACTCATTAACAACGCGGTCAGCAGAAGCGGCTTACTTTTCATTTTTTTGCCTCTCTCACCAGCGATTCGCCGTCGGTCGCAATCACCTGTTTGTACCAGCCAAAGCTCTTCTTACGACGGCGCTGTAGGGTGCCTTCGCCGTGATCGTCGCGGTCAACGTGGATGAAACCGTAGCGTTTGGACATCTCACTGGTTGAGGCACTGACGATGTCTATCGGGCCCCAGCAGGTGTAGCCCAACACATCGACGCCGTCGGCAATCGCCTCATGAACCTGCACCAGATGGTCATTGAGGTAGGCGATGCGGTAGTCGTCCTGAATGCTGCCGTCGGCCTCAAGGCGGTCTTTGGCACCCAGCCCGTTTTCGACGATAAACAGCGGTTTCTGATAGTGATCCCACAGCTGATTCAGCAGATGACGCAGGCCCGCCGGATCGATCTGCCAGCCCCATTCCGATGCCGACAGGTAAGGGTTGGGGATCATCTTGAGAATGTTGCCGGTAGCCTGTTGCTTGTCTCTATCGGCAGAGGCACAACTGCTCATGTAGTAGCTGAAGGACAGGAAATCGATGGTTTCGCGCAGGTCTTCTTTGTCCTGTGGGCTGATTTCGAGCACGATGTTTTTTTCTTTGAAACGGCGCTGGATATGGCTCGGATAGTCGCCGCGTGCCTGCACGTCGAAGAAGAACAGCCATTCGCGCTCTTTGCGCTGTGCCTCAAGTAAATCGTCGGGATGACAGGTCAGGGGATAGTACGGCATGGCGGCAACCATGTTGCCGATTTTGGCATCGGGAATGATACGATGACAGGCTTTCACCGCACGGGCGCTGGCCACCAGTTGATGATGCACGGCCTGATAGACAGCCTGTTCGCTGCTGCCCTCTGGCAGTCCCAGCCCGGTGAAGCACGAGAACAGCGACACGTTAATCTCGTTGAACGTCAGCCAGTATTTCACCTTGTGCTGGTAGCGCTTGAAGACGGTGGTGGCATAGCGTTCAAAGAAGCCGATGGTCTTACGATTGCCCCAGCCGCCGTAATGTTTAGCCAGATGGTAAGGCATCTCGTAGTGGGAGAGGGTGATAAGCGGCTGAATACCGTATTTGAGCATCTCGTCGAACAGCGCATCGTAGAAAGCCAGGCCTTCTTCGTTAGGCACGTCTTCATCACCGCGCGGGTAGATGCGCGTCCAGGCGATGGAGGTGCGCAGGGTCTTGAAGCCCATCTCGGCAAAGAGCGCAATATCCTGCGGATAGCGATGATAGAAATCGATCGCGATCTCCTTGAGGTTAAACTCCCCGGCAGGGCGTTCGGTCGCCGGATACATCAGGCCGTGTGGCTGATAGTCAGAAGTTGAAAGGCCTTTTCCGGCAACGTCATAGGCACCTTCTACCTGATTGGCGGCCAGTGCGCCGCCCCAGAGGAAATCAGTCGGGAATGTGGTTTTCATCGTGTATTCCTTCTCGTTTATGGTGAAAAAAGAGCGCAGTAATCCTGCATGAGCCGGGCTCACGCACTATTTCGGTCAGCGTAAAATGGGGTTACGTCAGGTCGTAGACAGAGAACGCAGTTTCTCGGGCTTCTCGGGTTGGTCGTCTGGCACGCCATACAGCCAGCTGCTGATGAAGGCGAACAGGAAGGCGGCAAGCGAGCCGATCAAGATGCCCCAGAATCCGCTGTCGACGCCGTTTGGTGAGATAAATGACGGGAAGCCAAAGATGCCCAGCGCGCCAAAGGCATAAGCGGTGCCGTGGTAGTAGCCGGTGATGGCTCCGCCGAGCGCGCCGCCGATGCAGCCAAAGATAAAGGGCCGTTTTAGCGGCAGGTTGACGCCGTAGACGGCGGGTTCGGTGATACCAAAGATACTGGAGATAAACGACGGACCCGCCAGACTTTTGAGTCTGGAATTACGGGTGCGCAGCAGCACGCTCAGCGTTGCGCCAGACTGCGCCCATACGGCGGGCTGCACCAGCGGCGAAATTGTATCAACCCCACGGGTCAACAGGTTGTTGATCATCAGCGGTGCCAGTCCCCAATGCAGCCCGAATATCACACAAATTTGCCACATCGCACCGAATACGGCGCCGGCAATCATCGGGTTGAGCTGCCAGATCCACATGTAACCGCGGCCAAGGCCGAGACTGAAGTCGGTCGCCAGTGGCCCAATCAGCAGGAAAGTGGCGGGCAGAGTGATCGTCAGGCATAAAAACGGCGTGAAGAATGATTTTATCGAGGCATGCAGCCAGCGATTGAAACGTTTCTCAAGCCAGCAGCTGAACCAGGCGGCGAAAATTACCGGGATAACCGTAGAGCTGTAGTTGATAAAGGTCACGGGCAGGCCCAGAAAACTGAAATGCAGTTTGGGATCGGCCTGTGTGGCGTTAAAAATCTCGATCATCGAAGGGTGAACCAGCGCGGCTCCCAGAACCAGCGTGACGAGAGGATTGCCGCCAAATTTTTTACCCGCCGTATATCCCAGAAGAATCGGCATGAAAAAGAACGCGGCATCGCTGGCGGCGAAGATAATTTTATAAGTGCCGCTGGCTTTATCTAGCCAGTGAAATAACACCGCAAGGATCAATACACCTTTAATGAGTCCGGCTGCGACTAATATACCCAGCAGTGGTGCGAATATGCTGGATATAATATCTACCGCAGCATTAAGTAGTGCTTTAAATCCTTTGGGTTTTGGTACATCTTCCGAGGCTTCTTCGCCAGAATGCATGCTTTCATTTTCTGGAAAATAACGTGATGCCAGGCATTGATATACTTCTCCGACGTGGCTACCAATAACTACCTGAAATTGACCGCCGCTCTCAACAACGGTAATAATTCCCGCGCACGCCTTAAGCTCGTCGATGTTCGCCCGGCGGTTGTCTTTCAGTTTAAAACGTAAACGCGTCGCGCAGTGAATAACACTGATAACATTATCCCGACCGCCAACGCCTGCGATAATTTCATCGCATAAAATAGCATATCCCATGAATTAACCTCTTGTCGGATAACTGACTACGCGAATTTGAAGCAAAAAAAAACTAACTTTGGCGACCCGGAGTAGATAAAAGCGGGAGGCTTTAGTTAGGTTTTGCTCGACAAGTCTGACACTACGTGAAGATAACAATCCTGTTGTGAACGATATATAAATGTAATTTTTTTACTTGTTCAAGTGTTTTTTTATGAAAGTTACTTAAATGTGAGTTGCTTCACAGGGACTTGATTACACCCCTCTTTAGCGGCGTAGAAATCATTTTCTCAACTGCTCAATGTGTATGGTCAGGAACATAAGTTCGTCTTGTGTTAAGATATAGTCATGATGTAATGAAATGTATTTACTGACTTTTTCTGCGCATTGGTGTGAGGTGACATACTTTTTTCTTACCAGTTGTGGCAGGGACGCGTCGTCATTATTGACAACATTACGATGGCTTTGTTGAATAAATCGAACTTTTGCTGAGTTGAAGGATCAGATCACGCATCCTCCCGACAACACAGACCGTTCCGTGGCAAAGCAAAAGTTCAAAATCACCAACTGGCCCACCTACAACAAAGCCCTCATCAACCGTGGCTCCCTCACTTTCTGGCTGGACGATGAAGCGACTCATGCCTGGTATGAGTCGGCAACGCCTTCATCACGGGGAAGACCTCAGCGCTATTCTGACCTTGCCATCACCACCGTCCTGATGATTAAACGCCTGTTCCGGCTGACACTGCGGGCTGCGCAGGGTTTTATTGATTCCATTTTTGCCCTGATGAACGTTCCGTTGCGCTGCCCGGATTACAGCAGTGTCAGCAAGCGGGCAAAGTCGGTTAATGTCTGTTTCAAAACACCCACCCGGGGTGAAATCGCACACCTGGTGATTGATTCCACCGGGCTGAAGGTTTTTGGTGAAGGCGAATGGAAAGTCAAAAATCACGGCAAAGAGCGCCGTCGTACCTGGCGGAAGCTGCATCTGGCCGTTGACAGCAGAACACATGAAGTCATCTGCGCGGACCTGTCTCTGAACAACGTCACGGACTCAGAAGCTTTCCCGGGTCTTATCCGGCAGACACACAGAAAAATCAGGGCAGCCGCAGCAGACGGCGCTTACGACACCCGACTCTGTCACGATGAACTGCGGCGCAAGAAAATCAGTGCCCTCATCCCGCCCCGAAAAGGAGCGGGTTACTGGCCCGTAGAGTACGCAGACCGTAACCGTGCAGTAGCGAATCAGCGGCTGACCGGGAGTAATGCCCGGTGGAAATGGACAACAGATTACAACCGTCGCTCGATAGCGGAGACGGCCATGTACAGGGTAAAGCAACTGTTCGGAGGTTCACTGACGCTGCGTGATTACGATGGTCAGGTAGCAGAGGCTTTGGGCATGGTGCGTGCGCTGAATAAAATAACGAAGGCTGGTATGCCAGAAAGCGTGCGTATTGCCTGAAAACCCGGTCAGCTACAGAGTCACTCGTCCTGAAGCTGATTTATTCAACAAAGCCCATTACGATCAAAAATACGCTGAGCAAAGAATTTAAGGTGAGTGATGAAACGCTGATAGCTTAATGCATCCTCATTGTATTCCAGCGTAAAATGATACTGCACCAGACTGAGAATATCCTGGATAAAACGGGTTATTTTCATGGTGTTCTGCATATTGTCATTTAACTGAGCGTTAACAAGATGCAGAGCGATATATCCGGCTTCATCGTCAGGAAGCAATACGCCAGTATGACGATTAATAATCTGAATGGATGCTTTACCGATGGCGAATTCGGAAGAGTACAGCTTTTTTATTTCCCACTGTAATGTATTGGGGATGCTGATATTTTCAGCAAAGCGTTGTAAAGCATAATTAAGGTGATCGGCAAGAGAAATTATTACGCTGGCATGCAGCTTAGTTTTCAGCCGATTTTTAGCCAGCTCGATAATTTCTTCCGCTGCACTAATACAACTCGCCGGAACTTGTTCAAGTAAGAATTTAAAATGATCGCTATAGGGCGTGTTGAGCGAGAAGACTTTTTCGATCAGGTCTGGATTAATCGATTCGCCCTTTTTTTTTTGAAAGCCGATGCCTTTACCCATCACCACTGTTTCCTGTTTGTTCTCCCCAAGCGTAATCACGACGTTATTATTCAATATGCGATCTATTTGCATTTTATTTATATTCATGAGGGTAGGCCTTATTCCATTAAGGGAAATTAAATATTTGGCGGGAACGTTATGGCAGGTTGAGAGGAGCTGTCAATTCCAACGTATGCTATGTCGAAACGGACACCCCTCTTTTTAGCTAAATTGCAATGGCAATCACAATATGGTGTAAGTCTTGTGTTAAAGGAAGCATCGAATGCGCTCCCTTTAATTATGAAAGATGGGGGTGGACAAGATCGGCTGGTACGCCCGGCAATTCCCGTCACGGCAAGGATGAAGGGGATGACATTTATCATACCAGGCACGCCGCCAGATAACGGCATCACCAAGCCGGTCTTTCCGTCATACCGCTTTTGCTGAGGCGTGAAAAGATGTAAGCGGAAAAGGGGAAAACGCTCTTTTTTTAACGCTACTGCTCCGCGTCAGGAAAGTAGGAGGAGAGATACCTCTCCCCCCACTCATCAACAGCTTATTTTATCATACGTTTGTACTTGATACGCTTCGGCTCCAGCGCGTCGGCGCCCAGCGTGCGTTTTTTGTACTCTTCGTATTCGGTGAAGTTGCCTTCAAAGAATTCGATCTTGCCTTCATCCTGGTAATCCAGAATATGGGTGGCAATACGGTCAAGGAACCAGCGGTCATGCGAGATCACCATGGCGCAGCCTGGGAACTCCAGCAGGGCATTTTCCAGTGCGCGCAAGGTTTCGATGTCCAGATCATTGGTCGGTTCATCAAGCAGCAACATATTGCCGCCAACCTGCAGCAGTTTAGCGAGGTGCAAGCGACCACGCTCACCGCCGGAAAGTTCGCCTACACGTTTACCCTGATCGACACCCTTAAAGTTAAAGCGACCCACGTAGGCGCGACTTGGCATCTCAGTGTTGCCGATACGCATGATGTCCTGGCCGCCGGACACTTCTTCCCAGACAGTTTTCGAATTATCCATGCTGTCGCGGAACTGATCGACGGAGGCCAGTTTAACGGTATCTCCCAGCACAATGCTGCCGGAGTCAGGCTGCTCCTGACCCGACATCATGCGGAACAGGGTGGATTTACCCGCGCCGTTAGGCCCGATGATGCCAACGATGGCACCTTTCGGTACTGAGAACGATAAATCGTCAATCAGCACACGATCCCCGTAGGATTTACGCAGATGGCTGACTTCCAGCACTTTATCACCCAGGCGTGCGCCAGGCGGAATAAACAGCTCGTTGGTTTCGTTACGTTTCTGATAGTCGGTACTGTTCAGCTCTTCAAAACGTGCCAGACGGGCTTTGCCCTTGGACTGACGGCCTTTGGTGCCCTGACGTACCCACTCCAGCTCTTTCTCAATGGATTTACGACGTGCGGCTTCAGAAGAGGCTTCCTGTGCCAGACGTGCATCTTTCTGCTCCAGCCAGGATGAGTAGTTGCCTTCCCACGGAATACCTTCGCCGCGATCCAGCTCCAGGATCCAGCCCGCGACGTTATCAAGGAAGTAACGGTCATGGGTGATGGCTACCACGGTGCCTTCGAAATCGTGCAGGAAGCGTTCCAGCCACGCCACGGATTCTGCGTCCAGGTGGTTGGTCGGTTCGTCCAGCAGCAGCATGTCTGGTTTTTCCAGCAGCAGGCGACATAGCGCCACGCGGCGGCGTTCCCCCCCTGACAGGTTGGCAATCTTCGCATCCCAGTCTGGCAGGCGCAGCGCGTCGGCAGCGCGCTCCAGCTGAGTATTAAGGTTATGACCATCGTGCGCCTGGATAATCTCTTCCAGACGGCCTTGCTCAGCGGCCAGCTTATCGAAGTCTGCGTCCTCTTCTGCATAAAGCGCATACACTTCGTCCAGACGTTTTAACGCGCCAACGACTTCTGCCAGCGCTTCTTCTACCGATTCACGAACGGTATGCTCCAGGTTGAGCTGAGGTTCCTGCGGCAGATAACCAATTTTGATGCCTGGCTGTGGGCGCGCTTCCCCTTCAATATCTTTATCGATGCCGGCCATGATGCGCAGCAGCGTGGATTTCCCGGCGCCGTTCAGGCCGAGTACGCCGATTTTCGCGCCAGGGAAAAAGCTAAGGGAGATGTTCTTCAGAATATGTCGCTTCGGCGGAACAACTTTGCCGACGCGGTGCATGCTATAGACGAATTGAGCCACGTTGTATTGAGCCTCTGGGTCTGTTTGTCGTTTGGATGATGTCGAAGTTTAGCCTTTTTCACTGCCTAATCACAGCCGGGGGGCGGGGATTCTTCCGTTGCGTGCCGTAGTCCAGGATAACTGTTTGATTTACGCACAAACTCAAGTCTATGCTGCATTTTTGCCTGATAAGCGGAGGAAGTTAGATGAGAGTGCTGATCGCAGCGGATGAAAATGCCTAGGGTGGATTGATTGCGTCGATTCGTCAGACTATGCCGGATGTCGAATTTGTCGCCTCGGCAGGCCATGCGGCTGAAAGCCTGGCGGGTTTTGACGCGTTGATTCCCGGCATGTGCAAAGTGGATGCTCGCCTGTTAGCGACCGCCGATCGCCTGAAACTGATCCAGCAAGCCGGAACCGGCCTGGAGAGCGTGGATACCGCCGCGGCAAAACAGCAGGGCATTATGGTGGCGAACGTGCCTTCTCATACTTCCGGCAATGCAGATTCAGTGGCTGAACTTGGTATCTGGATGATGATTGGCCTCGCGCGTCGTCATCAGGAAATCGCGCAATGTCTGGCGCAGCAGCGTCTCGGCCAACCGGTCGGTATTGGTTTGATGGGCAAAACGGTTGGGCTGGTAGGACTAGGCGGCATCGGCAAAGCGCTGGCGAAACGTCTGGCCCCCTTTGGGATGCGCATGATCGGTGTGAAGCGTGAAGCCGATACGGCATTTGCTGAAAAGCACGGACTGGATTGGATCGGCGATATGACTCAGCTACCGCAGCTACTGGAACGCGCTGACTTTGTGGTACTCAGCCTGCCGGATAATGCGCAAACCCATAACATCATCAATGCGAACGCGCTGAATCAAATGAAGCACGGTAGCTTTTTGATTAACCTTGGCCGTGGCGGTTTGATCGACAAGCCGGCTTTTATCGCCGCGTTAGAAAATAAAACGCTGGCCGGGGCCGGGCTTGATGTGTTCTGGCAAGAACCGCCTGCGCCAAATGATGTCGTATTTAGCTACAACGTTATCGCTACACCACATATTGGCGGCGTGACCGATATTTCCCTAGCCGGAAATGTGGCGGGCGTCTGTGATAACTTACGCCGCCTGCGGGATGGTGAAGCGATTGAAAACCGCTGGGCTTAATCGTTTATGGCAGGCGCAGCGGAATGTTTTGTTGCGTCAGCCAGTTTTTCAGCGCCTGATCCGGCGCGCTATCACTCACCAGCAGATCAAAACGCCGCAGTTCGCCAATGCGGGCGGGCAGCACTTTGCCATATTTGCTGCTGTCTGCCACCAGCACTCGCTGACATGCACGCAACATCGCGTGGTGTTTCATGGCTAATTCATTGGTGTTGTAGCAGGTTGCGCCTTGATCTTTATCGACGCCGGCCGCCGAGATAAACGCCAGGGTTGGACAGAGATCATCAAGGATGGAATGCGCGCCAATGGGTGTGAACAGGGCATTATCGGCATGAAATTCTCCACCGCTTAAGATCACATTGCAGGCTGGTTTTTCTTTCAATGCCAGAAAGGTATTCATCGCGCAGCATATGGCCGTGAAGGGCAAAGTGTCAGGAATGGCATCAGCGATATAGGGCAGCGTGGTGCCGCAATCAAAAAATACCGTATCATTTTCACTAATCAAACTGGCGGCCGCCTGCGCCAGGCGCTGCTTTCTGGCGGCATTTTGCCCGTGCTGATCTGAGATAAAATAGTGCCCGGCGTGGCTTTTCGGATCGCTGACAATATAACCACCCAATAGCACTACCGTGGAGGCTGGCTCCGTCAAATCGCGGCGGATGGTCATCTCGGAGACGCCCAGCAGTTGTGCTGCGTCTTTCAGGTGCAGTTTGTCGGTGCGCTTAAGCGCCTGAGCCAGCTTATAAATGCGTTCGTCGCGCCGGGTTTCCATGGTCATCTCTGTGTGTTTAATATCCTGAAGTGGAAGGCGCCTGGCCGGAGACGATGGCGATGCCGGAACTTGTGCCAATGCGCGTTGCGCCCGCGTCAATCATCGCCTGCGCCGTTTGACGATCGCGCACTGCACCGGAAGCTTTCACCGCGACCTTGTCACCCACGCTGGCTTTCATCAACTGTACGTCTTCAATGCGCGCACCGCCATGGCTAAAACCGGTTGAAGTTTTCACAAAAGCGACCTGCAAATCACGACAAATCTCACAAATTTTAATGATTTGCGTCTGATCAAGCAGGCAGGTTTCCAATATTACCTTTAATGGGATCGCCCCGCAAACTTCGCGCACCGCAGCAATCTCCGCTGCCACCGCCGCCATATTGTCACTCTTCAGCCAGCCCACATTAATCACCACGTCGATCTCCTGCGCACCCGCAGCGATGGCGGCCTGGGTTTCAAAGACTTTCACCGTGGTTAAGGTTGCTCCCAGCGGGAAACCTATGACTGAACAGACTTTCACTTCACTGTCGGCCAGACATTGCGCTGCCAGTGGCACATAACCGGCATTTACGCACACCGCATAAAAATGATGCTGTCAGGCTTCGGCACAGAGACGACAAATTTGCGCTTCGGTAGCGTCAGCGGCGAGCAGAGTATGGTCGATATAGTCGGCGTAGTTCAGAGCAGGCAGGGTCATGACAATCTCCAGTTTGATGTTGTTTTGTTAAAATAATAACACTGAGCTATCGCGTCAATCTTCATTTCACCGTTTTAATAACCATTCCAGGATGTGGTTTTTGTCACAAAATTAACTTATGTGAATTTTTATTGTTACTTTTATAACATTTAAAGATTGAAAACTATCCGGGAGGAAATGATGGAGATAGCCGTTATTGGGTCGAATATGGTGGATCTCATCACCTATACCAATCACCTACCGAAGGCGGGAGAAACCCTGGAAGCGCCCGATTTTGCCATCGGCTGCGGTGGAAAAGGGGCTAACCAGGCCATTGCGGCGGCGAAGTTGGGCGGTAAGGTCATGATGATCAGCAAAGTCGGTGACGATCTGTTTGCTCCTAACACAGTGGCGAACCTGCAACAGCAAGGTGTGGATACGCGCTATGTCACTACCGCGCCTGGCACTTCAAGTGGCGTCGCGCCAATTTTTGTCGATGAGCAGTCGCAGAACCGTATCCTGATCGTTAAGGGGGCCAATCAGCAGCTTAAACCCGCAGATATTGATGCGGCGGCTGATGCGCTGAAAGCGTGTCAGCTTATGATCCTGCAACTCGAAATCCCGCCTGAAACGGTCTATTACGCGATCGACTTCGCCCGTCAGCATGACATTAAGGTCATCCTGAATCCTGCGCCCGCCGTCGCGAATCTGGATATTCAGTACGCCTGCAAGTGTGACTTTTTTATGCCGAATGAAACCGAACTCGAAATTTTGACGGGTATGCCGGTCAGCAGCGATGAAGAGGTAAAACTTGCCGGACAGTCGTTGCTTAAGCGTGGGCTGAAAAACCTGATCATCACTCTCGGCAGCCGGGGATCGCTATGGATGAGCAATGATGATCTGCATCAGGTCGCCCCCGTAACGGTCAGGGCAGTGGATACCAGTGGGGCCGGTGATGCGTTTATCGGCTGCTTTGCTTACATGCTGGTAAAAACCGGCAATATCCTGGAAGCGATGCAGCAGGCGTCAGCGTATGCCGCCTGCAGTGTGACGGAGCGCGGTACTCAGCGCTCCTATCCCGACGCGGAAACCTTCCAGCGTTTTCTTAACGTTCACTGAGGTCGAGTCATGCAACAGAACACTGTTCAGCAACCTGATGGCTATTTGAATAAAACACCGCTGTTCCAGTTCATTTTGCTCTCTTGTCTGTTCCCCTTGTGGGGCTGTGCCGCGAGCCTGAACGACATCTTAATCACCCAGTTCAAAAGCGTTTTTGCCCTGAGTGACTTCGCCAGCGCCCTGGTGCAAAGTGCTTTTTATGGCGGCTATTTTCTGATTGCCATCCCGGCTTCGCTGGTGATCCGTAAAGCCAGTTATAAGCTGGCCATTCTGATGGGGCTGGCGCTCTATATTGTCGGTTGCGTACTGTTTTATCCGGCGTCGCATATGGCGACTTACACCATGTTCCTCGCGGCAATTTTTGCCATTGCCATTGGCCTGAGCTTCCTTGAAACCGCAGCGAATACCTATAGCTCAATGATTGGTCACCGCGATCGCGCCACCTTGCGGCTGAACATCAGCCAGACGTTTTATCCGATCGGGGCGTTAATGGGCATCGTGCTGGGGAAATATCTGGTGTTTCAGGATGGGGAAAGCCTGGCAAACCAGATGGCAGGCATGTCGGTCGATCAGGCTCATGCGTTTCGTCTGAGTATGCTGGAGCACACGCTGGAACCGTATAAATATCTGGTAATGGTGTTAGTGGTGGTCATGCTGCTGTTTATGTTTACCCGCTATCCACGTTGCAAGCCGGAAAGCAGCAAAAAATCACAGCCATCGCTGGGTGAAACCTTTCGCTATCTGGCCCATAACCGCCATTTTAAACGTGGCATTATGGCGCAGTTTCTCTATGTCGGCATGCAGGTGGCAGTGTGGTCATTCACCATCCGTCTGGCGCTGACGCTGGGCGCAACCAATGAGCGTCACGCTTCCAACTTTATGATCTACAGCTTTATCTGTTTCTTTATCGGTAAATTTGTCGCTAACTTCCTGATGACGCGCTTCCGGGCAGAAAAAGTGCTGATCGCTTATTCGGTGCTGGGCGTTTTGACGCTGGCCTATGTCATGCTGGTGCCCAACTTTACCGCCGTTTATGCTGCTGTCTTCGTCAGCGTATTGTTTGGACCCTGCTGGGCGACTATCTATGCGGGAACGCTCGCCACCGTGGACAATAAATACACTGAAGTGGCGGGGGCATTTATCGTTATGGCTATCGTCGGTGCGGCTTTCGTGCCCGCGCTGCAAGGCTTCGCTTCCGACCATCTGGGATCGATGCAACTGGCTTTTGGCGTATCGCTGCTGTGCTTTGCCTGGGTCGGTTTTTACTTCTGGGGTGAACTGCGCCATAAAAATCAGGCCATCGCGTCCGGGCGCCTGGTGGAGGAGCTGCAATGAAAACCCGTCTACCGTTACGTCGCGATCAGTTTTATGACACCCCCAGTACGCTGCTGCAAAGTGATGACTTTAAGGTTGAGCTATTCCGTTACCCGGCGGGCATTGAGGCCGTGCGTATAAACACGCGGTGCGGCAGTGTAATTGTGCTGCCCTTTTATGGGCAGATGATTTGGGATGCGAACTTTGACGGACATTCGCTAACCATGGGGCACAGTTTTAAACAGCCACTTGCGGGTTCTTCAATCATTGATACTTATGGCTGTTTTGCTTTTCACTCGGGCCTGCTGGCAAACGGCTGTCCTGCGCCTGATGACGACCATCCGCTGCATGGCGAAATAGCGTGTGCACGCATGGACAAGGCCTGGATTGCCCTGGAAGAGGGCAGGGTATCGCTGGAAGGCGAAACGGAATATGTGAAAGGGTTCGGCCATCACTATCTGGCGATGCCAGCGGTGCGTTTGTCAGCTAATGAATCACGGTTGCATATTGAGATGACGGTAAAAAACCTGGCGGGTGCGCCAATGCCTTTGCAGTATATGTGTCATCTCAACAGTGCATGGATAGAGCAGGGATATTTCCGGCAGTCCATTCCTGAAGATGCATTTGCATTACGCACTTCTGTTCCTGCTCATGTCCAGCCAACGCCATCGTGGCGCGCCTATACCGCACAGTTGGCGCAGGATCCGCAATCCTTCAGACAGCTGGATAAGCCGGAGATGTGCGATCCTGAAATCGTCTTCTTCGCTGACGATCTGGCCCGCTATGGCGACGAAGTACAGTTTGAGCTGCACTCACCGCAGGGTTACGCCTTAATGACGCGCTTTTCCACCTCGCAGTTTCCTCACGCAACGCGTTGGATGCTACACAATCACGATCAGCAGGTTGCCGCCTATATCCTGCCAGCCACTTGTCGGCCTGAAGGCTTTCGTGCCGCACAGCGCGCCGGTACGTTGATTGCGCTGGCACCCGGCCAGCAGCGACATTTTTCGGTTGAAACTGGCTTGCTGTAAGACTTATCAGGCAGCTGAAAAGCTGCCTTAAATCGCGACCAGTCCGCGCACGCCGTCCGTTTCCATGCTGTCACCACGGCCGCGCTGAACAATTTCACCACGCGACATTACCAGATAACTGTCTGCCAGCTCGGCCGCAAAATCGTAAAACTGCTCCACCAGCAGGATCGCCATATCACCACGCTGTGCCAGCTGGCGGATCACTGCCCCGATCTCTTTGATCACGGAAGGCTGGATCCCTTCGGTGGGTTCGTCGAGAATTAAGAGCTGCGGACGACAGGCCAGCGCCCGTCCGATCGCCAGCTGCTGCTGCTGTCCGCCAGAAAGATCGCCGCCGCGCCGCGATTTCATTTCAAGCAGCACTGGAAATAGCTGATAGATCTCATCCGGCACCTGTTTCGCCTGTGAAGCGGAGAAGCGCGACAGGCCCATCAGCAAATTCTCTTCTACCGTCAGGCGCGGAAAAATTTCACGCCCCTGCGGCACATAAGCGATGCCGGACTGCACGCGCTGATGCGGTTTGCGCGCATTGATCACGTTTTGCTGCCAGCGAATTTCACCCGATTTGGCTGGGATCATTCCCATCAAACATTTCAGTAATGTGGTTTTACCGACGCCATTACGGCCTAACAAACAGGTGATTTCACCGATTTTTACCTCAAACGACAGGCCACGCAAAATATGGCTTCCACCGTAATATTGATTCAGTTCAGTAACTTGTAACATGTTAACGCCCCAGATAAACGTCGATAACCTGCTCGTTGGCCTGCACATCGCGCAACGATCCTTCAGCCAGGACCTGACCCTGATGCAATACCGTGACGTGATCGGCGATGGTTTCGACAAAGCCCATGTCATGCTCCACCACCATCAGCGAGTGTTTGCCCGCCAGGCTGCGTAACAGTTCGGCGGTATAATCGGTTTCGGCATCGGTCATGCCTGCCGCCGGTTCGTCCAGCAACAGTAGATGCGGCTCCTGCACCAGCAACATGCCGATTTCCAGAAATTGTTTTTGCCCGTGCGACAGTAAACCGGCTCTGCGCTTACGTTCGCCGCCTAAGCGCAGCAGTTTCAGCACATCATCGATGCGATCCTGCTGCTCACTATTCAGCCTGGCGCGCAGGCTGGCCCAGACGGACTTATCGGTTTTCAGGGCGATTTCCAGGTTTTCAAACACCGTTAGCGCCTCAAAAACGGTAGGTTTTTGAAATTTTCGGCCAATCCCTGCGCGGGCAATATCGACGGGTGAAAGCTGGGTGAGATCGCTGTCCTGGTCGTAAACCACCCGACCATTATCAGGCCGCGTTTTGCCGGTGATCACATCCATCAGTGTGGTTTTACCAGCGCCGTTGGGGCCGATCACGCAGCGCAATTCACCGATGCCGATCTGTAACGAAAGATCGGTCAGGGCACGAAAACCATCAAATGAAACGTTAATTTTCTCCAGCAACAAAACCGGATCGGTTTGTGCGCGGTAACGATCAGAGGGATGCGGCTGGGTAAACAAGGATTCAGTCATCTTTCCTCCGGCGTAGCAGGCCAATCACGCCACGCGGCAGAAACAGCGTGACCAGGATAAACATCAGACCAAGGAAGAACAGCCAGTATTCCGGGAAGGCAACGGTAAAAAAGCTTTTTGCGCCGTTAACGATAGCAGCGCCAAGCAGCGGGCCGATCAGCGTGCCACGCCCGCCGAGCGCTACCCAAATAGCGGCTTCAATGGAGTTAGTAGGCGACATTTCGCTGGGGTTAATGATGCCAACCTGCGGCACATAAAGCGCGCCCGCCAGACCACACAGCACAGCTGACAACGTCCAGACAAACAGCTTGAAACCTTTTGGATCATAGCCGCAAAACATTAAGCGGTTTTCAGCATCACGTACCGCTGTTAATACGCGACCAAATTTGCTGCGTGTCAGTGCAAATCCTGCGGCCAGGCTCAGCAGCAGCAGCAGAACGGTGGCGACAAACAGCCCGATGCGCGTGCTGGTAGCCGTGATGCTGAAGCCGAGCAGGGTGGTGAAGCCGGTAAAGCCGTTGTTGCCACCAAAACCGGTTTCGTTACGGAAAAACAGCAGCATCCCGGCATAAGTCAGCGCCTGCGTCATGATCGAGAAATAAACGCCTTTGATTTTAGATCGGAAGGCGAAGAAGCCGAACACCAGCGCGAGTACGCCCGGCATCAGTACAATCAGGCACAAGGCCCAGGCAAAATGTTGCGTTCCTGCCCAAAACCAAGGCATCTCGTTCCACGACAAAAAGGTCATAAATGCGGGTAAGTCATTGCCCGATGCCTGGCGCATCAGGTACATACCCATTGCATAACCACCTAATGCGAAAAACAGACCGTGACCTAGCGACAGCAATCCTGCGTAGCCCCAAACCAGATCGAGCGCAACAGCAACCACGGCGTAACAGAGAATTTTGCCTACCAGCGTCAGTGTATAAGTGGAGATGGCCAGCGGATGCGTGGCGGGCAACAGCGCCAGAAACGGCATCACCAGCAGCGCAAGCGCGACTAAGGTGCCGATACTGAGCGTCAGGCGTGGCGCCTTACGCGCCACGGTTAAAGTCATGGGCTGCGTCATCAGTCAGTCACCCTTCCTTTCACCGCAAACAGACCTTGCGGACGTTTCTGAATAAACAGCACGATAATCACCAGGATCAGGATTTTGCCGAGCACCGCTCCGATTTGTGGCTCCAGCACTTTATTAAGAATGCCGAGGCTAAAGGCCGCCACTACGGTTCCCGCCAGTTGCCCAACACCGCCCAACACCACCACCAGGAAGGAGTCGATGATATAACCCTGACCTAATTCCGGCCCGACGTTCCCCAGCTGCGACAGCGCCACGCCCCCTAATCCGGCAATACCGGAACCGAGGCCAAAGGCCAGCATATCCACGCGTCCGGTTGGCACACCACAGCAGTCGGCCATGGCGCGGTTTTGTGTCACCGCCCGCACGTTCATGCCGAGTCGGGTGCGGTTCAGCAGTAGCCAGGTCAGCGCCAGCACGCCCGTTACAAACAGGATCACCGCGATGCGATTCCACGGCAGGACCAGATTGGGCAATACCTGTAAGCCGCCCGACAGCCAGTTTGGGTTAGCGACTTCAAGGTTCTGCGCGCCGAACAGCATACGCACCAGTTGGATCAGCATCAGGCTGATGCCCCAGGTCGCCAGCAGGGTTTCCAGCGGACGGCCATACAAATGACGAATGATGGTGCGCTCCAGCGCCATGCCAATACAGGCGGTGAGCAGAAACGCGACCGGCAATGCCAGCAGCGGATACCACGCCAGATACTGCGGCGCGAACTGCTGAAACAAATTCTGCACAAACCAGGTCGCATAGGCGCCGAGCATCAGCATTTCGCCGTGGGCCATGTTAATCACGCCAAGCAAGCCATAGGTAATAGCCAGACCCAGAGCGGCTAACAGCAAGATGGAACCGAGTGACAGGCCGCTAAATGCCTGACCGAGCAGATCGCCCCACATCAGGCGCTGTTTGATTTGGTGCAGGCTCGCGGTCGCCGCTTCACGCACCGTCGCGTCGGGTTCGTTGCTGGCCTGCGTTAAGCGTTGCAGGCTGGCCTGCGTATTCGGATCGCTTGATTCGCCCAGCAATTTGACGGCTTTCAGGCGCACCAGGGGTTGAGGATCGGCGAGTTGCAGGCTGGCCGCCGCCATCGCCAGCGCAGCGTGCACATGGCTATCCTGCTCAGCGGCAAGGCGTTTTTCGATCAACGGTAGCTGATCGGCAACGCCGTCGTTTTGCAGTTGCCGGGCAGCGCGCAGGCGTAAGCTGGCATTATCGCTAACCAGTTGGTGAGCGGCGAGCGCGCCAGCCACTAAGACGCGCAGCCGGTTGTTCATGAAAACTTTTTTCACGTTGCCGGTTGGCTGTAGGCTGGCATCAAGCGGCAGCAGTTTGTCACCCATCCGGCTGAACGGCTGTTTGTTTTGGTCGATGACCACGCTTTCCGCTTTCAGCGCTTGCAGCAATGGCAAACGACTAACATCTGGCGTGGCGGCCCATTGTTGTAATAAGGCGACCTGCTGCGTGCGGCTGGCCGCAGCGAAGTCTGCCGCCGTTCCGGCGTTGGCAAACAGCGGTAGCAGAAGCAGCAGGCTGAACAGGCAGAGGCGAAGATTCATGATAGTGGGCCTCGTGAGCGTTGAGATTGAGCAGATGTCCCGCAACCTGCCTTCTCCCGCAAAGGAGAAAGGGCAGGTTGCGGGCAAAATCGGCGCTTACTGCACGGTTTTTACCGGATGATCAGGTTTCTTATCGTTTCCGGCGATATACGGACTCCACGGCTGAGCGCGAACCGGTTTTTCGGTTTGCCACACCACGTTGAACTGACCGTTTTCCTGGACTTCGCCAATCATCACCGGCTTATGCAGATGGTGATTGGTCTGGTCCATGGTCAGGGTAAAGCCATCCGGTGCCTTAAAGGTTTGACCGGCCATTGCTGCACGCACCTTATCCACATCGGTCGTGCCTGCTTTTTCTACCGCCTGCGCCCACATATGAATGCCAACATAGGTGGCCTCCATCGGATCGTTAGTGACCACAGTATTGGCATTCGGCAGGTTATGCGCCTTAGCGTAGGCACGGTAACCCGCCACGAATTTGGCGTTGGTTGGGTTATCAACTGACTCAAAGTAGTTCCACGCGGCTAACTGGCCGACCAGCGGCCTGGTATCGATACCCCGTAATTCCTCTTCGCCCACTGAGAAGGCGACAACCGGAATGTCGGTCGCTTTGACACCCTGGTTCGCCAGCTCTTTGTAGAATGGCACGTTGGAATCCCCGTTGATGGTCGATACCACGGCAGTTTTACCGCCTGCGGCAAACTTTTTAATATTGGAAACAATGGTCTGATAATCGCTGTAACCAAACGGCGTATAGACCTCTTCAATATCTTTATCCTGAACGCCCTTCGAATGCAGGAAGGTGCGCAGGATCTTATTGGTGGTGCGCGGATAGACGTAATCCGTTCCCAGCAAGAAGAAGCGTTTAGCGCTGCCTCCGTCTTCGCTCATCAGATATTCCACCGCAGGAATCGCCTGTTGGTTTGGTGCTGCGCCGGTATAGAACACATTGGGTGACATCTCTTCACCTTCGTACTGCACCGGATAAAACAGCAGGCCGTTCAACTCTTCAAATACGGGCAGCACCGATTTACGCGACACCGACGTCCAGCAGCCAAATACCACGGCGGCTTTATCTTGCGTCAGTAACTGGCGCGCTTTCTCGGCGAACAGCGGCCAGTTAGAAGCGGGATCGACGACCACCGGTTCCAGTTTTTTGCCCAGCACGCCACCTTTGGCGTTAATTTCATCAATGGTCATCAACGCGACATCTTTCAGCGGCGTTTCTGAAATCGCCATGGTCCCGGAAAGGGAGTGCATGATCCCGACTTTAATGGTGTCAGCGGCCTGAGCGCCCCAGGAAAGGCCCATGCTGACAACCGTAGCGGAGAGTGCGAAAGCCTTAAGCAACGAACGTCTTTTCATCGTTTTTAAACCCCTAAGTGTATTTTAAGTTATTCAATGAGTTGAAGCCGGGCCTGCTGTAACATGTGTAAAGTAATTTTCCTGACTTCCGCCTTACTCACGGCGATATGGGCGGTCAGGATGCGCTGCGCCTCCTCGGTCTGTTGCTGAAAGATCGCCTGTAAAATCTGGCCGTGCTCCCGGTAGGTCGCATCGACACGATCGTCGCGGGTAAAGTCGAGGCGACGAATAATGCGGATTTTTTCGGTTAATTCAGCGTGGATGCGCGCCATCTCACGGTTACCCGCTGATGCCACCAGCGTTATATGAAACGCTTCATCGTGTTGCGAAACGGTTTTTCCGTCCTCAAGCCGTTCCGCCTGCAGCCAAAACTGCTGAAGTTCTGCCAGCAATGTGCTGCACTGTGCCGATGGCATAACGCACAGACGCTTCACTGCTTCGCACTCCAGCACGGTGCGCAGATCGTAAAGTTCTTCGAAATATTCAAAATCGAAGTTTTTCACCTGCCAGCCACTGCGGAACCACACTTCGACGTAACCCTCTCGCTCCAGCCAGAAAAGGGCCTGACGCACCGGCGTGCGGCTGACTTCCATCCGCTCGGCAATTTCACTCTCGCTGAAGCGATCGCCGGGCATCAGGCGAAACTCGAAAATGTCATTTTTCAGGGCCTGATAGACGCGTTCTGCCAGCGCTTCCGGGCGACCTTTACTGCGTTGCGATAAGGTTGGCATCAAGGTTCCTTATTTCAGCCATAACAGCGTATCGCCAGGGCTGACCGGGCGACCGGCCTGACAAGCGATGCGTTTCACCCGACCGGCCTGCGGTGCGACAATGGCCAGCTCCATCTTCATCGCTTCCACGATGACCAGTGTCTGTCCGGCTTCGATTTCGTCGCCCGGCTGCACCAGCACTTTCCAGATGTTACCGTTCATATCCGCCTGGACCGCGCGTGCGCTGTCATCGTGTTCAGGCGTTGCCAGCGTCTCTTCGTGGACGAGGGGGACGTTCTGCTCTTTCTGCGTCCACAGCGTCACTTCCTGCTCAAAAGCAGCAGTCTGGCGTTGACGAAAATCCGCGATAGAGGCGGCGTTATCCGCAAGGAATTGCTGGTGTCCGGCAAAGTCAAACTGGGTCTCTTCAATGCGGATGCTGGCACGGCCTTCGCGGAAGTCATCGCGTAACTGATCCAGCTCTTTTTCACTGACCGGATAGAAGCGCACCTGATCAAAAAAGTGCAGTAGCCACGGCTCGCTGGCAGCGAACTGATCGTTTTTGAGGAATTTGTTCCAGATTGGCAAAGTACGCCCGACCAGCTGATAACCGCCGGGCGAATCCATGCCGTAGATGCACATATACATGCCGCCAATGCCCACTGTGCCTTCAGCGGTAAAGGTACGAGCCGGGCTGTATTTAGAACTCAGCAGACGATGGCGTGGATCGACCGGTACCGCGCAAGGCGCGCCGAGATAAACATCACCTAACCCGAGGATCAGATAACTGGCATCGAAAATCGTGTCGCGCACCGCTTCACGGCTGGCTAAACCGTTAATACGTTGAATAAAGTCAACGTTATTTGGCAGCCACGGCGCGCTGGCGCACACCGTTTCCTGGTAGCGTTCAACTGCGCCCAGCGTGGCGCTGTCTTCAAATGCCATTGGCATCCAGACAATACGCGACGGTACTTTCAGCTGGCTGACATCGCCCAGGGTGGCTTCCAGCTCCAGCAGTAATGTGATGAGCTGCGACTGGCTTAGTACGCGACTGTCATAACGTACCTGCAATGAGCGCACGCCAGGCGACAGTTCTTCCACACCCGGCATCGCGCGTTCACGTAGCGCATTCATCAGCAGGTGCACGCGCAGACGCAGCGCCAGATCCAGCACATTATCGCCGTATTCGATCAGTACATATGTATCGCCCGCCTGGCGATACACGGCTTTTGGCGTACATTCGGTGGCGTTGATGGCCGCCAGAATGGTGGCAGAACCAAATTCATTTTCCGCCAGCGATGGCACACTGAACTGCGGCGCGTGTTCCGGGCGCAGCGTATCAACCACGTGTGTCTGTGCTTTTTCCAGCGCCACGGCTTCATCAGCGCTGATGGGATGGAAACGAATTTTGTCGCCCGGTTTTACCTGGCCTACTTTCCACAGCTCAGCTTTGGCAATGGTTACCGGACAGACGAAGCCGCCGAGGCTGGGGCCGTCATGGGTGAGGATCACCGGGAAATCGCCGGTAAAGTTCACGGCGCCAATGGCGTATTCGCAGTCATGAACGTTAGACGGATGCAACCCGGCTTCGCCGCCGTTGGCGCGGGTCCAGGTGGGTTTTGGTCCTACCAGACGTACGCCAAGACGATTGGAGTTGTAATGTACCTGCCACTCGCTGGCAAAGAATTCATCAATCGCTGCCTGGGTAAAGAAATCGGGCGCGCCATGGGGGCCGTACAGCACGCCGATGCGCCATTCCGTACCGTAATGCGGCACCAGCGCGGTATCCAGGGCCTGCGGTTCGTTAACCGGAGCAGGGGTCGTGCAGGCGGCCAGCTGTGGCTGCGAAATGGCCAGCATGTCAGCCACACGCAAGGTTCGGCCAGCGTGCCCGCCGAACTGACCGAGCGAGAAGGTTGAACGGCTGCCAAGATATGTTGGCACGTCAAAACCATTACGCACCGCCAGATAACTGCGGCAACCACTGCATGCGCGTCCCAACGCCAGGGTCTGTCCGGCTTTAATCTTCAGCGGCTGCCAGTAATGAACCGGCTCACCCTCCAGCGTGGCGGCACAATCTGCGCCGGTCAGAGCAATCGTGGCATCACTATGGAAACGCAGCGTTGGGCCTTGCAACGTGAATTCCAGCCCGGCAGCGGCCTGGTCGTTGCCGACAATGCGGTTCGCCAGGCGGAAAGCGAAATCGTCCATCGGGCCGGAGGGGGGAACGCCGATGTCCCAGTAACCGAGCCGCCCTGGGAAATCCTGGATTGAGCTGAAGGTGCCGGGTTGGAGCACCTCAACTACCGGGGCAGAAGGGGTAAAGCTGTCAAGGTAGCGTGTCCAGACATTGCCGCTACGGAACGCCCCGGTAGCAACAATCTGGCGTAAGTAGTCGAGGTTGGTGGCGATGCCGTGCAGTTGCGTGGCGTTGAGTGCACTCTGCAATTTTTCCAGCGCGGCGTCGCGCGTGTCGGCATGGACGATAAGCTTAGCCACCATCGGATCGTAGAAGCTGGAGACTTCGGTGCCGGTATCGATCCAGCCGTCAATGCGCACGCCGTCCGGGAAGCTGACATGGGTTAACACGCCGGGGCTGGGCTGGAAATTTTTCAACGGATCTTCGGCATACAGACGCACTTCAATCGAGGCGCCTTGCGGTGGCTGTTGCAGACGCGGCCAGTCAATCGCTTCGCCCGCTGCCACTTTTAACATGCATTCAACTAAATCAAGGCCGGTAACGCACTCGGTAACTGGATGTTCTACCTGGAGGCGGGTATTCACTTCGAGGAAGTAAAACGCGTCCTGTTCAGCATCGTAGATATATTCCACTGTTCCGGCACTGCGGTAATTCACCCGTTCACCAAGACGAACCGCAGAAGCCAGCAATGCATTGCGCGTCGCCTGCGGCAGATTCGGTGCTGGCGTCTCTTCTACCACTTTTTGATTGCGACGTTGCAGCGAACAATCACGCTCGCCCAGCGCAACCACCTTGCCGTTGCCATCACCGAAAATTTGCACCTCAACGTGACGCGCGCGATCAATACAGCGCTCAAGAAATACGCCGGCATCGCTAAAAAACTGTTCACCCAGACGGCGCACGCTTTCTCACGCATTGCCCAGCGCTTCGGCATCAGCGCAGCGCGTCAGGCCGATGCCGCCACCGCCCGCCGTGCTTTTCAGCATCACCGGATACCCAATCTGTTCAGCCGCGCTGAGGGCCTCCTCACGCGTTGCCAGTAAAGGCGTGCCGGGCGTCATGGGAACACCGGCACTGGCAGCCAGTTCACGTGCGCGGTGTTTCAGCCCAAACTCGCCAATCTGCTGGGCGGTCGGGCCGACAAAAGCGATACCGGCTTTTTCGCAGGCAGCGGCGAACGGCAAACTTTCGGACAGAAAACCGTAGCCGGGCCAAATCGCCTCTGCTCCGGTTTCTTGCGCTGCTACGAGGATTTTGTCGATACGCAAATAACTGTCGCTGGCTTTGTCGCCGCCCAGCGCGATCGCGACATCGGCATCTTTCACATGCTGCGCGTTGCGGTCGGCATCGGAATACACCGCCACGCTTTTCACGCCAAGACGTTTTAAAGTGCGGATGGCGCGGCAGGCAATTTCGCCACGGTTAGCAATCAACACGGTATTGAACATGGTTTAGTTACTCCCCTGCATAGCGAGCCAGTTACGCCAGCCGCCAAATTCGGTGATTTCCAGCGCGGTCTCCAGCGCGGAACCTTCACAAATAAAACCTTTCACCACCCGGCCATCTGCCAGCGTCAGGCTGCCCATGCCTAGCGGCGGTGGGATTTCGGCAACAAACTCACCAAAGCGCGCCAGCGGAATATCCCATAGCTCAACGGTGATGGCAGAACCGTGTTCGGCACGCATCAGGCCTGGTTTTTTGATGGGGCCGTCCAGCAGGGCAAACAGGCGATAGCGGCTGGCCGTTTGCGTTTCTTCGACTAAAACTGCCTGACGAGTGGTGAGCTGGAAGTTAAGTGGCATGCCGGTCAGATGTGCGCCGACCACGGCGATGCGGACATGGTCGTGTGAAACCGGTAACGGGCGATGTTGCGCGGGCTGCACCCTGCCGGTCGCTCCTAACGGCAGCGCCATCTGCTGTTGCCAGCGCAGGCCAAAGCTTGCCAGCGCGCGATCGTGCCAGGCAGGAGCAATCAGCGTGATGCCGGCCGGTAAATCGTCATTACGGAAGGGGCCAGGTAGCGCCAATGCGGCAAGATCGGCCAGATTAGTGAAATTGGTGTAAAACCCGAAATGCGAGTTGTAATGCACCGGCTCTTGCTTCATCTCTTCCAGCGTGTGGATCGTTGGCGAAGTCGGGACTACCAGCGCATCAAATTGTGCCAGCGTGTGTTGAATCTGACGCGTCAGCGTCGCACGCAAATATTCCGCCTGATACGCTTCGACCGCGCTGTATTTCAGACCGCTGGATACGATGCCGTATACGGTCGGGTCCATCTCTTCTGGGTGGTTGATCATCTCACCCACCGCCACGGTGCGTTCTGCCACCCAAGGACCGTAATAAAGCTGTTCCGCTAATTGCTGGAACGGCGCGAAATCAATCGGGTGCAATTTGGCACCGCATGCCAGCAACGCTTCCAGTGCCTGATCCCATGCAGCTTCAGCGGTGGCATCATCAAAAAATTCAGGATTAGCCGGGATGGCGAAATCGGGACGCGCTTTCATACTGGCAGGCGCGGTATGGGGATTAACACGTGAATAGGCATCGGCGTTGTCGTAACCGCCCGCCGTGCAGGCAACGGTAAACGCATCTTCAACCGTTAAAGCGAATACGGAAATGGTGTCATTGAGGCGGCAGGCTGGCACCACGCCGCTGGCCGAGAACCAGCCTTTGGTCGGCTTCAGGCCCACCAGATTGTTGAATCCAGCCGGTACGCGGCCAGATCCGGCAGTATCAGTGCCGAGCGAGAAAGCGACTAAGCCACGCGCCAGTACTGAAGCGGAACCGGAACTGGACCCGCCGCTGACATAATCGGGATCGAACGTGTTGCGCACTGCGCCATACGGTGAACGAGTGCCGACCAGCCCGGTCGCATACTGATCAAGGTTAGTTTTGCCTATTACGATAGCGCCTGCGGCTTTAAGTTGAGCAACCACGAACGCGTCTTTTTCGGCAGTGAAGGAGAAGGCAGGGCAAGCGGCGGTGGTCGGCCAGCCTGCGACATCAATATTGTCTTTCACCGCAAACGGCACGCCAAACAGCGGCAGCGCGGCAGGGTTACGTTGATAGCTGTCCAGCAGCGACTCAATCTGCGCCCTGATTTGTGCCGGGGTGGCCAGATAGATCCAGGCGTTGTCTTGTGCGTCGATCGCAGCAAGGTGCGCGTCCAGCAGGGCGTAAATCTGTAGCGGTTCCTGTTGGTAGCGATGCAGCCACTCGTTAAGGGTTAAGCCAAATGTCGAAGCCATGCGATGAATTCCAACTGGTATACAAGATGGAATTCAACAGAGCAAAGGCTGTGCCAGATTTTTAACGCTATGATTAGGAAAATAAAACTTATCGGTCATAAGATTACATGATGATAAAATGCACAAACGCAGCGCAGGATTTGCGCAATTGCGGTGCGTTTTGGTCAGTTGCGTAAATTTTGTGAAGAACATGGCAAGAGCGCAATCGCCTGGTTAGCATGAAGACAATCTGGCACGTAGCCGGAGCCCGGAAACAGAGGAGATTTACGTGGAGAAGTGGCGTAACTGGATGATAGGGATCTGTCTGGTCAGCACGGCCAGCAGTGCATGGGCTGATTCACTGGACCAACAACGGCAACGTTATCAGCAAATTAAGCAGGCCTGGGATAGCAATCAAATGGACACCGTAGATCAACTGCTGCCGACGCTACAAAATTATCCGCTGTATCCCTATCTGGAATATCGCCTGCTGGCACAGGATCTCGATCAGGAAACCAGCCTGGCCGTGAAGAATTTTATTCAAAAATATCCCACCTTACCGCCAGCGCGGTCGTTAAAGACTCGTTTTGTGAATGTGTTAGCACATCGCCAGGACTGGCAAGGGCTGCTCAACTTTAGTCCTACCGAACCGAAACCGGTGCAGGCGCGCTGTAACTGGTATTATGCCAAATGGTCCACCGGCCAGCAGCAAGCGGCGTTTGATGGCGCAAAACAAATTTGGCTACGGGGTTCTGCGTTGCCGAATGATTGTGACAAGCTTTTTTCGGTGTGGCAGGCTTCCGGTCAGATGTCGCCTATCACCATTCTTGAACGTATCCGTCTGGCGATGAAAGCGGGCAATGATGGTCTGGTAAATTATCTGGCGAAGGCGCTACCAGCGGATTATCAAACCATGGCAGATGCCGTAATGGCCTTGCAAAAGGATCCCTTAGGCGTCACGAATTTTGCCAGCGCAGTGGGGCCAACCGATTTTACCCGTCAGGCAACGATCTATGCCTTTACCCGCGTAGCACGTCAGGATATGGAAAACGCGCGCAGTATGATCCCGATTTTGGTACGTGCCCAAAAGATGGGGGCAACCGATGAGCAGGCGCTGAAAGAGATTGTGGTGTGGCGCATGATGGGCAGCGATCTGACTGCAGAACAGGCGCGCTGGCGCGATACTGTCGTTATGAACAGCGAATCGACGGCGCTGGTGGAGCGCCGTATCCGACTGGCCCTGACCGAAAACAATCGCCGTAGCCTGAATACCTGGATTGCGCGGCTGCCCGTTGAAGCCAAGGAAAAAGATGAATGGCAATACTGGCAAGCGGATTTGTTGTTCACACAGGGACGCAACGAAGAAGCAGAAGAGATCCTGCGCAAGCTGTTAAAACAGCGCGGCTTCTATCCAATGGTTGCCGCGCAGCGTCTGGGCGTGCCGTACCCGTTAAAAGTGGATGAAGCGCCAGCGCCGGACAGTGCAACCTTACAGGGAGCGGAACTGGCACGGGTACGCGAGCTGATGTACTGGGGGCTGGATAATCTGGCCCGCAGCGAGTGGGCAAACCTGGTGGCGAGCAGAACGCATGTTCAGCAGCAGATGCTGGCGCGGTACGCTAACGAGCAGAATTGGTGGGATCTCAGCGTACAGGCCACCATCACCGCAAAAATGTGGGATAGCCTGAAGGAACGCTTTCCGCTAGCCTGGCAGAGCGCGTATAAGCAGTACACCCATGATAAGGGTATTCCGCAGAGCTATGCGATGGCCATTTCGCGTCAGGAAAGCGCGTGGAATCCGAAAGCGCGTTCACCGGTGGGCGCCAGCGGGCTGATGCAGATTATGCCAGGTACAGCGACGCATACCGTGAAGATGTATAACATTCCCGGCTATGTGAATAGCAGCCAGCTGCTTGACCCACAGACTAATATTCAGATTGGTACGCAATACCTGGAATACGTCTTTCAGCAGTTTGATCAGAACCGTATTTTCGCGTCAGCCGCCTATAACGCAGGTCCTGGCCGCGTGCGCCGCTGGCAGAATACCAGCGCAGGTAATCTGAATGCGGTGGCCTTTATCGAAACCATTCCGTTCTCGGAAACGCGTAGCTATGTGGAAAACGTGTTGGCTTACGACGCGTATTATCGTCACTTTATGGGCCAGCCGGATAATATCCTGTCAGATGGCGAGTGGAAACGCCGTTACTAGCTGTGCTAAGCTTCCGTACTCTTTAGTGAGTACGGAAGCCCGTTCATGACCCAATCCTCTGGCACCTCGTCAAACACGACTATTTCTGATGATAACTGGCTGCGCTTTGTCGATTTAATGCAGCAAGCTTTCGCCAATGGTCACGCATTGCCGTTGATGCAACTCATGATGACACCAGATGAACGCGAAGCATTGGGTACAAGATTGCGTATTATCGAAGAGTTAATGATGGGCGAAATGAGCCAGCGTGAGCTGAAGAACGAGCTTGGCGTGGGCATTGCCACCATTACGCGTGGATCAAACAGCCTGAAAGAGGCGCCACCAGAGCTGAAGCGTTGGCTGGAAGCGCATCTGGGACACCGCTAATTATTGCTGATACAGCGGATGAGTAAACGGGCACAGTGCTAAAATCAATGCCTGATGATAAACACTCGAACGACTCAGCAGGCCATGGGTAAAAGCACCAATCGCGCCGCCTTTATGCTTAATATTTTCTACGCCGGTCAGTCGCGCCATCTCTTCCCCCAGTTCACGTCCTTGTTGCAAACCGGACATCACCACGGGCGGCAGAGTAAAACTGGCCGAACGTGATTCACCGCGCTGTTTTTGATTTTCCACGACTATCCAGGCAAAGGCGTAATTCTCTTCAATTCCCGCTTCAATCGCTACCCAGAAATCGGCCTCCGGTCGGACCTGTCGCGCGTTCATCACGCGCTGACGTGCGCCCGTTCGCGTTTCCAGATGAGTTAATGGCTGTGCCGCCACGCCGCTATCGACCTCGACCCCTTCGATATGGCAGGATCCTTCTCCGAAAACGTCGTTGAACGCTTGTGCAATTGCGCGAATCTTCGCTGGGTTGATGGTGGCTGCGACAACGTGGTACATAATTGGTTGAACCCTTGAGTAATTTAAGGCAATTTTGGTCGCAGTATAACGGAAACTAAGCATGCTACAGGTCTATCTTGTTCGTCACGGTGAAACGGTATGGAATGCGGAGCGACGCATTCAGGGTCAGTCCGACAGTCCGCTGACGGAAAAAGGTGAACAACAGGCCCATCAGGTGGGGGAACGTGTTAAAGACTCAGGCATCACGCATGTCATTTCCAGCGATTTAGGACGTACGCGTCATACTGCGGAAATCATTGCTGATGCCTGCGGTTGTAGGGTGACGCTGGATCCGCGCTTACGCGAACTGAACATGGGCGTGCTGGAAAAGCGTCCACTGGATGGCTTGACGCCAGAAGAAGAAGCCTGGCGCACTACGCTGGTGAACGGTACTGAAGGAGGACGCATTCCTGAGGGCGAATCAATGACGGAAATGGCGGCGCGTATGCATGAGGCGCTGAATGCCTGTCTTGAACTGCCAGCAGGCAGCCGTCCGCTGATAGTCAGTCACGGTATGGCGCTGGGCGTGCTGGTTAGCACCATTCTGGGTTTGCCTGCTCATGCCGAACGTCGTTTACGTTTGCGTAACTGTTCGATTTCACGCATTGATCATCAGCAAAGCGCCTGGCTGGCAAAAGGTTGGGTGGTTGAAACGGCTGGGGATGTCTCTCATCTCGATGCGCCTGCACTCGACGAATTACAGCGCTAATAAAAATGCCGTCGCGAGGACGGCATTTTTGTTTTAGATCGCTGACTGACGGCGAATGGGAATCAGGTATTCACAGCGAATTTCCGAAGGCGGCTCGCTACGCTTTTTCCCACCGTGGGTGAAGAAGCGCTCAATATCCTGGCCCTCACGACGGGTGAGGCCGAGCACTGGCATACAGGTTCCATACAACAGCAGAATAAATTCCTGTAACTCTGCGCGCTGGCCGGTATAGGTGAACTGCACGTAATCACCTGCCTCAAGGATCACACTCTGACCCGAATGCATGTTTATCGCGCTATCGGCGGGTACGGCGGTAGTGTAGAGAATTTCCTGCTCATCATCTTTGTCGTGACTGGCGCGCACCTGATGCAAGCCATACAGCACTGGCGGCACCGTATCGGTTTCCAGCAGGAACTGCTTCCAGAAGTGGGTGCGCATTTCGTCACGGTAGCTGGAAATTTGCTCTAGCGTGCAGGTATAATTTTGCGTTTGTCCCACCAGAACCGTTTCCGGCAGAGTCACGAAAATGGGTTCCGGCTGCTTGTCGTCATAAAGGCGAATCGGCGGACGAATGCCGAATGAATGCCAGTCTGATGAACGGCGATACCATGCGGGCGTTTGATTAAACTGTTTTTTAAAGGCGCGAGTGAAGGTCTGCTGCGAATCGAAGCGATATTGCAGAGCAATATCCAGAATCGGGCGACTGGTCAGACGCAGCGCCACGGCGGCTTTAGATAAACGTCGTGCACGGATATAAGCACCGATCGCGTGACCGGTAACGTCTTTGAACATCCGTTGTAAATGCCACTTAGAATAACCTGCTTTCAGGGCAACATTATCAAGGGAAAGCGGTCGATCCAAATGACTCTCCAGCCAGACAAGCAAATCGCGAATGATACCGGCTTGGTCCATAAAACTTCCTCATACTCTCTGATAGCGCAGATAAACGCAGTCGATAGATAATAGCACTCATTGCTCAAAGAAGTGGGTAGTTACATTGGGGATGATTGTGCTACATCAATGCGATTTAAAACCGTTTTGGTTTGGTCAAATTGACCAACTGACAGTACATTACCTTCCTATCTATTACGTTTGCAATGGTAACTCCATGACAATACCTCGTTTTTTTATCGTCGCCTTCACCGCAATGGCCTTTTCAGCCCCGTTAATGGCCGAGGAAATTGGCTCTGTTGATACGGTTTTCAAGATGTTTGGTCCCGATCATAAAATTGTGGTGGAAGCCTTCGATGATCCGGATGTTAAAAATGTAACCTGTTATATCAGCCGAGCGAAAACCGGCGGTATCAAAGGCGGGTTAGGGCTGGCAGAAGATACGTCGGACGCGGCCATATCGTGTCAGCAAATCGGTCCGGTGGTGCTGAATGATAAGATTGCTCAAGGCAAAGCGCAGGGCGAAGTCGTTTTCCGTCAACGCACCTCGTTAATTTTCAAGAAGCTGCAGGTTGTACGCTTCTTTGATAAAAAGCGCAACGCCCTGGTCTATTTAACGTATTCGGATAAAGTGGTGGAAGGTTCGCCGAAGAATGCACTCAGCGCGGTGCCGATTATGCCGTGGCGTTAAAACCAAGAAAAAACGCCCGACCGGGCGTTTTCTACGGCTTAATCTTCAAGGTCGCCGCAAAAGCGATAACCTTCACCATGAATGGTCGCAATGATCTCTGGCGTATCTGGCGTTGACTCAAAGTGTTTACGGATGCGGCGGATGGTGACATCTACAGTACGATCGTGTGGCTTCAGTTCACGGCCGGTCATTTTTTTCAGCAGGTCGGCACGCGTCTGGATTTTGCCCGGATTTTCACAGAAATGCAGCATGGCGCGGAATTCGCTACGCGGCAGCTTGTATGGTTCGCCGTTTGGGTTAATCAGCGAACGGCTGTTAATGTCCAGCGTCCAGCCATTGAATTTGTAATCTTCTACCTGGCGACGTTCTTCACCAGGCAAAGCCAGATTCATGGTGCGCGACAGCAAATTACGTGCACGAATAGTCAGTTCACGCGGATTAAAGGGCTTAGTGATGTAATCATCGGCACCGATTTCCAGACCAAGGATTTTATCCACTTCATTATCACGACCGGTAAGAAACATCAGCGCGACGTTTGCTTGCTCGCGTAGTTCGCGTGCCAGCAGCAGACCGTTTTTGCCAGGCAGGTTGATGTCCATGATCACCAGATTGACGTCATTTTCGGTCAGAATCTGATGCATTTCAGCACCGTCGGTCGCTTCATACACCACATAACCTTCCGCCTCAAAGATGCTTTTGAGGGTGTTACGCGTGACCAGTTCGTCTTCAACGATAAGAATGTGTGGGGTCTGCATATTTCGCTACCTAAAATTTGCTAACAAATTGAAAACAGGGCGTACAGCGGTTATTCGGCTCTCTTGTAAAGAGCGGTGCGCTGCGCTGAACCATTGTACGAAATTATGTTTTAATAAACTTTATACTAACGTCAACAACAGTGTTAGCTCAGCCAGAAAGGATGAATATTGCATGCCCCAGAAGGGCATCTATCCTAACTGTATTAACCGCAACCTAACAGCACCAACAACAACCAATAAGCATAAAAATAACGCTTCGTTGACTTATATCAAATGCAATTGTAGCACGTTAACACTTTTGTGAAAAACTTCTCGTAGATTGCCTGCTTAGCTCACAAAAAGCAGCATTTTCGCTCCATTCCTCTTGCCAGGCCAGCAAAATAAAAGCCTGGGAGGAGGCTGTTTTACCGCAATGAAATTAAAGATTTTTTTATTGAATATTGTGTTTTAACCAATTTTTCCGCCAGATATTGCGTTACGCCATTTTTTAACGTGTTTTAACATTGTTAACATTATATTTCCTGGCTTTTTATTGATCCATTGAGTGGGCAGAACGCGTGTTATAATGCGCCGCGATTTTAACAAACTGATGGAATAATCATGCGATTCCCCCTGATTCTGGTTTCGCCCGCTCGGGCAGAAAATATTGGTGCTGCCGCGCGTGCGATGAAAACCATGGGTTTTAGCGAGTTGCGAATTGTTGCCAGTGAGGCGTGGCGGGAACCTGCGGCCCGACGCGTGGCGCACGGTGCCGGAGAGATCCTTGATAATCTGCAAACTTTTGACACCCTGGCTGGTGCGCTGGCTGACATTGATTTTTCGGTCGCGACCACTGCACGCAGTCGGGCGAAATTCCGCTATTACGCTACGCCAGCGCAGGTTGAAACGCAGCTACTGGAAAAACGTCAATGGGTAAACAGTATGGCGTTGGTGTTTGGGCGGGAAGACAGCGGTCTGACGAACGAAGAGTTAGATCAGGTCGATCTGCTTACCGGTATTCCCATGGCAAATGATTATCCCTCTCTGAATTTAGGGCAGGCGGTGATGGTGTACTGCTATCAGTTAGCGGCACTGAATCAGGTGGTAGCACCTACGCCACAACTGGCCGATGCACAACAGTTACACGCTTTGCGTCAGCGATTTCAGCATTTACTGGTTCGGCTTCATGTAAGCGGTGATGAAAAGATGGCCGACTGGATCGATCAACGCGTTGGATTATTGGAACAACGCGACAGCGCCATGCTGCATCGTCTGCTGCACGATATAGAAAAAAATCTTATAGATAAATCGTCGGGTAAATCGTAATTTTCCAGCGTCAGATCGCAATAAATGTGCTCATTGCCAACGATCCACACAGCATTTTTTATTCGGAGCGGAACTGTACGCAGTGATTGAAATTTATACAATTGACAAATCCGTTGACTTAACGCGCGCTTTGCTTTACTTCTGGAAGGCAGACGGACAAACAAAGACAGATAAAATAAATCTCAATGCGTAATTTTAGCCTGAACATCACAATTATTACCACCACCATTACCACAGGTAACGGTGCGGGCTGACGCATACAGGAAAAACAGAAAAAAAGCCCGCACCTAAACAGTGCGGGCTTTTTTTTCGGCTCAAATTCAGGAGAATTTATATCATGCGAGTGCTGAAATTCGGCGGAACCTCGGTGGCAAATGCGGAACGTTTTCTTCGCGTAGCCGACATTTTGGAAAGTAACGCGCAGCAGGGACAGGTTGCAACCGTGCTCTCGGCTCCGGCCAAAATCACCAATCATTTGGTGGCGATGATTGAGAAAACCATCAGTGGTCAGGACGCTTTGCCGAACATCAGTGATGCCGAACGTATTTTTGCCGATCTGTTGCGAGGTCTGGCTGATGCACAGCCAGGCTTTGATTACGACCGAATGAAAACCCGCGTGGATGTAGAATTTGCGCAGCTGAAGCAGGTGTTACATGGCATCAGCCTGCTGGGGCAATGTCCAGACAGCGTGAATGCTGCTATGATCTGCCGCGGTGAAAAACTCTCAATTGCTATCATGGAAGCGCTGTTGCAGGCGCGTGGCCATGCGGTCAGCGTTATTGATCCGGTAGAAAAACTCCTCGCCACTGGGCATTACCTCGAATCCACCGTAGATATTGCCGAATCGACCCGTCGTATCGAAGCCAGCAAAATTCCCGCTGAGAATATGATCCTGATGGCCGGTTTTACCGCCGGTAACGAGCGGGGCGAGCTGGTAGTACTGGGCCGTAACGGTTCCGATTATTCAGCTGCGGTATTGGCCGCCTGTTTGCGCGCCGACTGCTGTGAAATCTGGACCGATGTGGATGGGGTATATACCTGTGACCCGCGTCAGGTTCCTGATGCGCGCCTGCTGAAATCCATGTCTTATCAGGAGGCGATGGAGCTTTCCTATTTCGGCGCCAAAGTGCTTCATCCTCGCACTATCGCCCCCATTGCTCAGTTCCAGATCCCTTGCCTGATCAAAAACACGGCTAATCCGCAAGCCCCTGGCACCTTAATCGGCGGCGAAGGCGCTCAGGTCGAGAATCCGGTAAAAGGCATCACCAACCTGAATAACATGGCGATGTTTAACGTCTCTGGCCCAGGCATGAAAGGAATGATTGGCATGGCGGCGCGCGTATTTGCTGCGATGTCACGCACCGGCATTTCGGTGGTCCTGATCACCCAGTCTTCGTCTGAATACAGCATCAGCTTCTGCGTGCCGCAGAACGAGCAGGCACGTGCGCGCCGCGTGCTGGAAGAAGAGTTTTATCTTGAACTGAAAGATGGGCTGCTCGATCCGCTGGACGTGCTCGCAAACCTGGCGGTCATTTCCGTGGTTGGCGATGGTATGCGTACGTTGCGCGGCATCTCCGCGAAATTTTTTTCAGCGCTGGCACGTGCCAACATCAATATCGTGGCCATCGCGCAGGGCTCATCAGAGCGATCCATCTCGGTAGTGGTTAATAACGATGATGTCACCACTGGCGTGCGCGTGGTGCACCAAATGCTGTTTGCCACCGATCAGGTGATCGAAGTGTTTGTGATCGGCGTGGGTGGCGTGGGCGGCGCATTGCTGGATCAGCTGCATCGCCAGCAGGCGTGGCTCAAGCAAAAGCACATTGATTTGCGCGTCTGCGGCATCGCTAATTCACGCGCCTTATTAACTAACGTGCACGGCATCGATTTAAACCACTGGAAAGCCGAACTGAGCGAAGCCAAAGAGCCGTTTAATCTGGGCCGACTGAACCGCCTGGTGAAAGAGTATCACCTGCTGAATCCGGTGATTGTTGACTGTACTTCAAGCCAGGCCGTTGCCGATCAGTACGCCGATTTCCTGGCGGACGGTTTCCACGTGGTGACGCCGAACAAAAAGGCCAATACGTCTTCCTGGAATTACTATCAGCAGATGCGCGCCGCCGCCGCGAAGTCACGTCGTAAATTCCTTTATGACACCAACGTTGGCGCGGGTTTACCGGTCATTGAGAATTTGCAAAATTTGCTCAATGCTGGCGACGAACTCATTAAATTTTCCGGTATTCTTTCGGGTTCGCTTTCCTTTATTTTCGGTAAGCTGGATGAAGGCGTATCGCTGTCGGAAGCGACCAAAATGGCGCGTGAAATGGGCTTTACCGAGCCGGATCCGCGTGACGATCTTTCAGGCACGGATGTGGCGCGTAAATTACTGATACTGGCCCGTGAAGCCGGTTATCAACTGGAG
This sequence comes from Mixta mediterraneensis, assembly GCF_014946725.1. Lineage (GTDB taxonomy): Bacteria > Pseudomonadota > Gammaproteobacteria > Enterobacterales > Enterobacteriaceae > Pantoea > Pantoea mediterraneensis. The sequence continues at coordinate 769,386 of NZ_JACFXY010000001.1, read as the reverse complement.
CTGAGTGATATTGAAATCGAGCCGCTGCTGCCTGAAAGCCTGAATGACATTCAAGACGTTGAGCAATTTATGCAGCGCCTGCCAGAGCTGGACAATGCTTTTGCTGCGCGCATAGCAAAAGCCCGCGATGAAGGTAAAGTGTTACGCTTCGTCGGCGCGATTGAAGAGGGCGGAGCCTGTAAGGTGAAAATTGCGGCGGTGGACAGTAATGATCCGCTCTATAAAGTGAAAAATGGCGAAAACGCGCTGGCGTTTTACAGCCGCTATTATCAACCGATTCCGCTGGTGCTGCGCGGGTACGGTGCCGGAAATGATGTCACTGCGGCCGGCGTTTTTGCCGATCTGTTGCGCACCCTGTCATGGAAGTTGGGAGTTTAAAAATGATAAAAATTTATGCACCGGCCTCAATTGGTAACGTTAGCGTCGGCTTTGATGTGCTGGGCGCGGCGGTTTCGCCGGTGGATGGTTCGTTACTGGGGGATTGCGTTTCAGTCGAAGCCGCAGACAGTTTTAGCCTGACCAATGCAGGCAGTTTTGTTAGCAAATTGCCCGCTGATCCGAAAGACAACATTGTTTACCAGTGCTGGCAGCGTTTCTGCGAAGCCATTGGTAAAACCGTGCCGGTCGCCATGACGCTGGAAAAAAATATGCCGATCGGTTCGGGGCTGGGATCAAGCGCCTGTTCGGTTGTCGCGGGTTTGATGGCGATGAACGAATTTTGTGATAAACCGCTCAACGATACTGAACTGCTGTCGCTGATGGGTGAACTGGAAGGGCGTATTTCAGGCAGCGTACACTACGATAACGTCGCGCCATGCTTTCTTGGCGGCATTCAGCTGATGCTGGAAGAGAATGGCGTGATTAGTCAGGAGGTGCCGGGCTTTGACGACTGGCTGTGGGTGATGGCGTATCCCGGCATCAAAGTTTCCACCGCGGAAGCGCGGGCGATTTTGCCTGCGCAATACCGTAAACAAGATTGCATCAAGCATGGCCGCCTGCTGGCGGGGTTCATTCATGCCTGTCATACACGCCAGCCACAGCTGGCCGCTAAACTTATGCAAGATGTGATCGCCGAACCCTACCGTACTAAACTGCTGCCGGGATTTGCCGAAGCGCGTCAGGCCGCGCAGGATATTGGTGCCCTGGCTTGCGGCATTTCCGGTTCTGGTCCAACACTTTTTGCCGTTTGCAATCAAATGGAAACGGCCCAGCGGATGGCCGACTGGCTGAGCCAGCACTATCTGCAAAATGATGAAGGCTTCGTCCATATCTGCCGTCTTGATACGACTGGCGCACGTAAACTGGGATAATGCATGAAACTCTACAATCTTAAGGATCACAACGAGCAGGTCAGCTTCGCCCAGGCGGTGAAACAAGGTCTGGGTTCGCAGCAAGGGCTGTTTTTCCCGCTTGAGCTGCCCGAATTTGAACTGACTGACATTGATGCCATGCTGGAGATGGATTTTGTTAGCCGCAGCAGCAAGATTCTTTCTGCCTATATCGGCGACGAGATCCCCGCTCACTCGCTCGCCGAGCGCGTTAAGGCTGCGTTTACTTTCCCGGCCCCGGTTAAGCAGGTGAGCGATGACGTAGCCTGTCTGGAACTGTTCCACGGCCCGACGCTGGCGTTCAAAGATTTTGGTGGCCGCTTTATGGCACAAATGCTGTCCTTTGTCAGCGGCAGCGATGAGCAGATTACGATTCTGACCGCAACGTCAGGTGATACCGGTGCCGCTGTCGCCCATGCCTTTTACGCCATGGAAAATGTGCGCGTCGTTATCCTCTATCCGCAGGGCAAAATCAGCCCCTTGCAGGAAAAGCTGTTCTGTACGCTGGGTGGCAATATTGAAACCATTGCCATTGACGGTGATTTCGATGCGTGCCAGTCGCTGGTTAAGCAGGCGTTTGACGATGAAGAACTGAAAAAGGCGATTGGCCTGAACTCGGCAAACTCCATCAATATCAGTCGGCTGCTGGCGCAGATTTGTTATTACTTTGAAGCCGTCGCGCAGTTGCCGCAGGAAAAACGTAATCAACTGGTGGTTTCTGTGCCAAGCGGTAACTTTGGCGATTTAACCGCTGGCCTGCTGGCAAAATCACTGGGTCTGCCGATCAAGCGTTTTATCGCAGCAACCAACGCTAACGATACCGTGCCGCGTTTCCTCGGTAATGGTGCGTGGACACCGAATGCGACTGTGGCAACCCTGTCGAATGCGATGGACGTTAGCCAGCCAAATAACTGGCCGCGTGTAGAAGAGTTGTTCCGCCGTAAAGCCTGGCGTTTGGGCGATCTGGCGTACGGCGCAGTATCGGATGACACGACCAAAGCAGCGATGCGTAAGCTGGCGGATATAGGTTACATCTCTGAACCACACGCTGCGATTGCCTGGCGTTTACTGCGCGATCAGCTTCAGGAGGGCGAATATGGCTTGTTCCTGGGAACCGCGCATCCGGCGAAATTTATCGAAAGCGTGGAAGCCATTCTGGATCAGAAGCTGGAATTACCGGCTGAATTAGCCGAGCGCGCCAGCTTACCGTTACTGTCACATAATATGAAAGCGGACTTTGCCCCGCTTCGCGCTTTCTTGCTGAAAGCATAAGCAGCGCGAACAAGGGACGGTCCCCGTCCCTTTTATCAGGCCTGTTCGGCTCGCTTAAATACCCACTCGTCATGGCTGCTACTGGCCGCATCAAACGCATAACCCTCGGCATCAAACGCCCGCAGCTGTTCCGGCTTTTGCAACTGGTTCTGAATCACATAGCGACTCATTAATCCGCGGGCTTTTTTGGCATAGAAACTGATGACTTTGAACTTGCCGTTTTTCTCATCTAAAAATACCGGCTTAATCAGTCGCGCCTGTAACTTCTGCGGCCTCAGCGCTTTGAAGTATTCATCCGAGGCCAGGTTGATCAGCACATCATCGCCTTGATCGGCCAGGGCTTCATTAATTTTATCTGTCAGCAACTCACCCCAGAAACTGTACAGATCTTTGCCTGCCGGGTTGGCCAGTTTGATCCCCATTTCCAGACGATAAGGCTGCATTAAATCCAGTGGACGCAGCAAGCCATACAGGCCAGACAACATTCGCAGATGCTGCTGCGCAAAATCGAAATCTTTATCGCTGAACGTTTCTGCCTGCAAGCCGGTATAAACATCGCCTTTAAATGCCAGAATCGCCTGACGCGCATTGTCCGGCGTGAATTCAGCCTGCCAGCTGTTAAAACGATCGGCGTTAAGGTGCGCCAGTTTGTCGCTGATATGCATTAGCGAAGCGACTTGCGCCGGGGAGAGATCGCGTGCCACCTCAATCAGCTGTTGTGACTTTTCTAACAATGCCGGTTGGGTATATCGCGGGGTTGCCAGTGGGCTTTCATAGTCCAGTGTCTTGGCGGGAGAAATCACCATCAACATATTCGCCTCCTCATATAATCCTCGTTTTTACAGGGTGTTGGCCGGTTATTTGGCCTCGCAGTGTAGCAAAAAAGCCGCAAAGATCGACAAATTACACCTATTCGTCAGCGCTATCGTAAACGGCATTTCCTAACCTTGCGCCGCCGTTGCCGCGTGATATTATCGCCACAGCCTTTTTTCACCCTGACAGTTAACTAAGAGAAAAGAACATGACGGACAAACTTACTTCCTTGCGTCAATTAACCACCGTAGTTGCAGACACCAGTGATATTGCAGCCATGAAGCTGTACCAGCCGCAAGACGCGACCACCAACCCTTCTCTGATCCTCAACGCCGCACAAATCCCGGAATACCGCAAACTGATCGATGAAGCGATTGGCTGGGCGCGTGAGCAGAGCAACAGCAAAGAAGAGCAGCTACAGCTGGTTTCTGACAAGCTGGCCGTCAACATTGGGCTGGAAATCCTCAAACTGATCCCAGGCCGTATCTCAACAGAAGTGGATGCACGTCTTTCTTACGACACTGAAGGCAGCATCGCGAAAGCGCGCAGCCTGATCAAATTGTATAACGATGCGGGTATCAGCAACGACCGTATTCTGATCAAACTGGCGTCTACCTGGCAGGGTATTCGTGCGGCGGAGCAGCTGGAAAAAGAAGGCATTAACTGTAACCTGACGCTGCTGTTCTCTTTCGCGCAGGCGCGTGCATGTGCAGAAGCGGGCGTGTTTCTGATTTCTCCCTTCGTGGGCCGTATCCTTGACTGGTACAAAGCCAATACCGACAAAAAAGAGTACGCGGCACACAATGATCCCGGCGTCGTTTCCGTGTCTGAAATCTATAATTATTACAAGCAACACGGTTATGAAACCGTTGTCATGGGCGCCAGCTTCCGTAACGTTGGCGAAATCATTGAGCTGGCGGGCTGCGATCGTCTGACTATCTCGCCAGCATTGCTGAAAGAACTGGCTGAAAGCGAAGGTACGCTTGAGCGCAAACTGAGCTACAGCGGCGAAGTGAAAGCGCGTCCAGCGAAAATGACCGAATCTGAATTCCTGTGGCAGCATAATCAGGACCCTATGGCGGTGGCAAAACTGGCGGAAGGTATCCGTAACTTTGCGGTTGACCAGGGCAAACTTGAGAAGATGCTGGCAGAACTGCTGTAATCGTGGGCCGTGACGGCAGTTGTCGTCACGGTTTTTTCTTTTCCGTCACTTTCGCTTTGTATTATCCTCTCGCTATTCCCCTTCTGTTTCACCGCTACGCGGTAAATCACAGCGAATTAAATAAATGAATATATTACGTATTGGGTTGATCTCCGTTTCCGATCGCGCCGCTAACGGCATTTATCAGGATCAGGGCATTCCGGCACTGGAAAGCTGGCTAAGCAGCGCCATTAGCACACCGTTTGAGGTTGAAACGCGTCTGGTCCCGGATGAACAGCCAATGATCGAACAGGCAATCTGCGAACTGGTGGATGAGCGTTTTTGCCATCTGGTATTCACGACGGGTGGCACGGGGCCAGCGCGCCGTGATGTCACGCCCGATGCGACATTAGCCGTTGCCGATCGTGAGATGCCTGGCTTTGGCGAACAAATGCGTCAAATCAGCCTGCAATTTGTGCCAACGGCAATTCTATCGCGTCAGGTGGGAGTGATTCGTAAGCAGTCGCTGATTCTGAATCTTCCCGGCCAACCCAAATCGATTAAAGAGACGCTGGAAGGGCTTAAAGATGAACAGGGGAAAGTAAAAGTCGCAGGTATTTTCGCTTCTGTACCTTATTGTTTACAGTTGCTGGAAGGGCCGTATATTGAAACCCATACGCAAGTCGTAGCAGCTTTTCGCCCAAAAAGCGCGATGCGTGAGATAAATAACTGAATATTCCCTTTTTCAGGCATAAGCTACAGCCTGGCTGATGTAGTAAAAAATTGACGGTATAGTAATGCAAAATTTACAACCGCTTTTCTTTTGCCTCTGGAATGTTATGGAATCGAACCCTACTCAGCGCCTGGACCACCAGGATTATAAAACGCTTGCCCTTGCCGCCCTTGGCGGTGCGCTGGAGTTCTACGACTTCATTATCTTTGTCTTTTTCGCTGCGGTTATTGGCGACCTGTTTTTCCCGCCAGATATGCCGGAGTGGCTGCGCCAGTTGCAGACGTTTGCTATCTTTGCGGCAGGCTATCTGGCGCGCCCGCTAGGCGGTATCGTAATGGCGCACTTTGGTGACAAAGTTGGCCGCAAAAAGATGTTCAGCCTGAGTATTCTACTGATGGCGTTACCAACGCTGGCGATGGGTGCCTTACCGGGGTATCACGCTATTGGCATTGCCGCGCCGTTGCTAATGTTGCTGATGCGCATATTGCAAGGTGCGGCCATTGGCGGTGAGGTACCGGGCGCCTGGGTGTTTGTTGCGGAGCATGTGCCACAAAAATGCGTCGGTTTCGCCTGCGGCACACTGACTGCGGGGCTGACCGCCGGAATTTTACTGGGTTCGCTGGTGGCGACCGTGATTAACAGCACGATGTCGCCGAGCGCGATTGCGGCAAGCGGCTGGCGCATTCCGTTTTTTCTTGGTGGTCTCTTTGGCCTGGTCGCGATGTATCTCCGCCGCTGGCTGCATGAAACCCCCGTCTTTCAGCAGCTGCAGCAGCAAAAAGCGCTGGCAGAAACGTTGCCGCTGAAAACCGTGCTGACAAGCCATAAACGCAGCGTTGTCGTGTCGATGCTGCTGACCTGGCTGCTGTCAGCCTGCATTGTGGTGGTGATTTTGATGGCACCGACATTAATGCAAAAACAGCACGCTGTTTCAGCCGCGCTGAGCTTGCAGGCCAACAGTCTGGCGACGGTGATGCTGCTGGCCGGTTGCGTCATTACCGGTTGGTTAGTGGATCGTTTTGGCGCGGCACGCGTATTAATGGCTGGCTCAGTATTGCTGGCGCTGTGTAGCTGGAATTTTTTCCATCAACTCGACAATGGACCGCAGGCGCTGTTTGTCAGTTATGGCCTGGCAGGACTGAGCGTTGGCGTGGTGCCATTTGTGATGGTCAGCGCTTTTCCGGCTGCGGTGCGCTTTACCGGCATCTCCTTCTCTTATAACGTTGCCTATGCCATTTTTGGCGGTCTGACGCCGATTTTCGTCACGCTCATTTTGCGTTTGACACCGCTGGCACCAGCCTGGTAATTAATCGGGTTACTGACTGGGCTGTATCTGCATAGCCAGCAAAAGCACGCCAGGACCGTCAGGGAAGTTAGCGTCTGACTTTTTTGCCATAAACAGACTTTTTGCAAAATTTTTTTCATTTAACCCTTGATGCGCTTCGAAGCGGCCCCATTTACTTGTCATCGAGTGTTGTGGACGGTGGAAAAAAGCAGGTGGTGATGGTTGAAAGCAAACAACCCGCCCGCATAACAGGTTCACAACCCAAACTGGCAAAGAATTTTAGTGGGAGACGTTTAGATGGGTAAGATTATTGGTATTGACCTGGGCACAACCAACTCTTGTGTTGCGATCATGGATGGCACCAAAGCTCGCGTGCTGGAAAACGCTGAAGGCGATCGCACCACGCCTTCGATTATTGCTTACACCCAGGATGGCGAAACGCTGGTTGGTCAGCCAGCTAAACGTCAGGCAGTGACTAACCCGCAGAACACTTTGTTCGCGATTAAGCGCCTGATTGGCCGTCGTTTCCAGGATGAAGAAGTACAGCGTGATATTAAAATCATGCCGTATAAAATCACCAATGCGGATAACGGCGATGCATGGCTGGAAGTAAAAGGCCAGAAAATGGCACCTCCACAGATTTCTGCGGAAGTGCTGAAAAAAATGAAAAAAACCGCAGAAGATTATCTCGGTGAGCCAGTGACTGAAGCGGTAATTACCGTTCCCGCTTACTTCAACGACGCACAGCGTCAGGCTACCAAAGATGCAGGCCGCATCGCCGGTCTGGAAGTAAAACGTATCATTAACGAACCAACCGCCGCTGCGCTGGCATATGGTCTGGACAAAGGTCAGGGTAACCGCACCATCGCGGTATACGATCTGGGTGGTGGTACGTTTGATATTTCCATCATCGAAATCGATGAAGTGGATGGCGAAAAAACGTTTGAAGTTCTGGCAACTAATGGTGACACCCACCTTGGTGGTGAAGACTTCGACAGCCGCCTGATTAACTATCTGGTTGCTGAGTTTAAGAAAGACCAGGGCATTGATCTGCACAACGATCCGCTGGCCATGCAGCGTCTGAAAGAAGCGGCAGAGAAAGCGAAAATCGAGCTTTCTTCAGCGCAACAGACTGACGTTAACCTGCCCTATATCACTGCAGATGCGACTGGTCCTAAGCACCTGAACATCAAAGTTACTCGCGCTAAGCTGGAGTCGCTGGTTGAAGATCTGGTTACCCGTTCGATTGAGCCGCTGAAAGTGGCGCTGCAGGACGCTGGTTTATCGGTTTCAGACATCAACGACGTGATTCTGGTGGGCGGTCAGACCCGTATGCCACTGGTTCAGGCTAAAGTAACTGAATTCTTCGGCAAAGAGCCACGTAAAGACGTGAACCCGGATGAAGCGGTTGCTGTTGGTGCTGCGGTGCAGGGCGGTGTACTGGGTGGCGACGTGAAAGACGTGCTGCTGCTGGACGTGACGCCGCTGTCGCTGGGTATCGAAACCATGGGGGGTGTGATGACGTCGCTGATTGGCAAGAACACCACGATCCCAACCAAACACAGCCAGGTGTTCTCAACTGCTGAGGACAATCAGAATGCCGTAACTATTCACGTGCTGCAGGGTGAACGTAAACGCTCTAACGATAACAAATCGCTGGGCCAGTTTAACCTGGATGGCATTCAGCCAGCGCCACGTGGTATGCCACAGATCGAAGTGACCTTCGATATTGATGCTGACGGTATTTTGCATGTATCTGCGAAAGACAAAAACAGCGGTAAAGAACAGAAAATCACCATCAAAGCCTCTTCTGGTCTGAATGAAGAAGAGATCGCAAAAATGGTGCGTGAGGCGGAAGCTAACGCTGAGTCTGACCGTAAGTTCGAAGAGCTGGTGCAAACGCGTAACCAGGGCGATCAGATTGCCCACAGCACGCGTAAGCAGCTGGAAGAAGCTGGCGACAAACTGTCTGCTGACGACAAAGCACCAATCGAAGCGGCACTGGCTGCTCTGGAAACGTCACTGAAGGGCGAAGATAAAGCCGACATCGAAGCCAAAATGCAGGCATTGATGGAAGTCTCCAGCAAACTGATGGAAGCAGCACAGCAATCTCAGGCGGGTGCTGCCGATGCAGGCGACGCGTCAGCGAAACAAGAAGATGACGTGGTTGACGCTGAATTCGAAGAAGTAAAAGACAACAAGAAATAATTGCCCCTGACCGGGCGCGGCGGTTGGCCTGACAGCCGTTGAAACCAGCACGGGCGTAGGAGATCTCTCCACGCCCGTGCGATCATGTTAAGGGCTAGATAAATGGCGAAGAGTGATTACTACGAGATTTTAGGCGTCGCCAAATCCGCAGACGAGCGTGAAATCAAAAAGGCGTACAAGCGCCTGGCAATGAAATTTCACCCGGACCGTAATCCTGGGGATAAAGAAGCTGAAGCCAAATTTAAAGAGATCAAGGAAGCCTACGAAATTCTGACCGATGCGCAGAAGCGTGCGGCTTACGATCAATATGGCCACGCAGCATTTGAGCAAGGCGGCATGGGCGGCGGCGGATTCGGTGGCGGCGGCGCAGATTTCAGCGATATCTTTGGCGACGTATTTGGCGACATCTTTGGTGGTGGACGCCGTCAGCGCGCATCCCGTGGCGCTGATTTACGCTACAACATGGAACTGACGCTGGAAGAAGCGGTACGCGGCGTGACCAAAGAGATCCGCATTCCGACGCTGGAAGAGTGTGAAGTGTGCCACGGTAGCGGCGCGAAGGCCGGAACCAAGCCGCAAACGTGTTCCACCTGTCACGGTGCGGGCCAGGTACAGATGCGTCAGGGCTTCTTCACCGTTCAGCAAGCGTGTCCAACCTGTCATGGACGAGGCTCGGTAATTAAAGATCCGTGCAATGCCTGTCATGGTCATGGACGCGTCGAGAAATCGAAAACCTTGTCGGTGAAAATTCCTGCAGGCGTTGATACAGGCGATCGTATCCGTTTAAGTGGTGAAGGTGAAGCGGGTGAGCATGGCGCACCAGCAGGCGATCTGTACGTTCAGGTATCGGTGAAGAAACACCCGATCTTTGAGCGTGAAGATAACAATCTTTACTGCGAAGTGCCGATCAACTTTGCGATGGCTGCGTTAGGCGGCGAGATCGAAGTGCCGACGCTGGATGGTCGTGTGAAGCTAAAAGTGCCGTCTGAAACCCAAACCGGCAAGCTGTTCCGTATGCGTGGCAAAGGGGTGAAATCGGTACGCGGCGGCGCTGTCGGCGATCTGCTTTGTCGCGTCGTGGTGGAAACCCCGGTCAGCCTCAATGAGAAACAGAAATCGCTGTTGCGTGAACTGGAAGAGAGCTTCGGTGGCCCAACCGGTGAGCACAACAGTCCACGCTCGAAAAGCTTCTTTGAAGGCGTGAAGAAGTTTTTTGACGACTTAACCCGATAAGCGTCTAAAGTTTCCAAAACCAGCGCCCAGTCGCTGGTTTTTTTATACGTCCTTTAAATGCTCGGTATTTGCGAGTAATTATTCATAAATAACCTGCTTTTAACGAACTGTTATAGTGATTATCCTAGCCTCTTTGTTTTTCCCCTGGAAAAGGACAATTGCTTATGAACAGCCGATTAAAAAAGCTCCTCAATAGCGATGCGACAGGCGGCGTAGTATTGATCGTCGCGGCGGCGCTAGCGATGTTTCTGGCGAATAACAGCAGCACACAACAGGGCTATCTTCATTTCCTGACCATTCCGGTTGAGTTCCGTTTTGGCGACCTGGACATTAGCAAAAATTTATTGCTATGGATCAACGATGCATTGATGGCGCTGTTTTTCCTGATGATAGGGCTGGAAGTTAAGCGCGAGTTAGTGATGGGCGCGCTGGCAAAGCGTGAACAGGCGATCTTCCCTCTGATTGCTGCGGTGGGGGGAATGTTACTGCCGGGGCTGATTTTCCTGCTTTTTAATGGTGCAGATGCAGCGACCCGCAACGGCTGGGCCATTCCAACTGCGACTGATATTGCTTTTGCCCTTGGTATTCTGGCGTTATTAGGCAGCCGCGTGCCGCCTGCACTGAAAATCTTCTTAATGGCGTTAGCGATCATTGACGATCTGGGTGCAATAGTGATTATTGCCCTGTTTTATACCTCCGATCTTTCTCTTGTCTCATTGAGCGTTGCTGCTGTGGCCATTGGCGTATTGGTGGTGATGAACCTGCTGAACGTGCGCAATACTTCACTGTATTTGATAGTTGGCATGGTTCTGTGGACCGCAGTGTTGAAATCCGGTGTGCACGCTACGCTGGCTGGCGTAGTCGTTGGCTTCCTGATCCCGTTGGCGAAAAAAGAGGGCCACTCTCCCGCCATTCACCTTGAACATGCGCTACATCCGTGGGTTCGCTGGCTGATCCTGCCGCTATTTGCTTTTGTTAATGCCGGCGTATCACTGGACGGTATTTCGTTCGACAGCCTGTTCTCCTTATTACCGCTGGGTATCATGGCAGGATTGCTAATCGGTAAACCGCTGGGTATCACATTATTTTGCTGGCTGGCGGTAAAAATGGGCTTGGCTAAGCTGCCTGAGAACACTGATTTCAGGGACATAGCCGCTGTGGGCGTGCTATGCGGTATTGGTTTCACCATGTCGATTTTTATCGGTTCGCTGGCGTATGGTGACAGCAGTGCGGAGCTCATTACCTTAGCCAAACTGGGCATTTTGATTGGCTCAGTTTGCTCTGCTGTATTGGGCTATCTGATTTTGCGGCGTCGTCTGGCAAAACACGCAGCGTAAGCGGTTGAGAAAATAGGTATGCCACACATCAATTACAACCATCTTTATTACTTCTGGCATGTTTGCCGTGAAGGGTCGATTGTCGGTGCGGCGGAAGCCTTATTCCTGACGCCGCAAACCATTACCGGGCAGATCAAAGCGCTTGAAGAGCGCCTGCAGGGCAAGCTATTCCAGCGTCGGGGCAGGGGAGTCGTACCCACAGAATTAGGGCAGCTGGTTTTCCGCTATGCCGACCGTATGTTTATGCTCAGTCAGGAAATGCTTGATATTGTTAACTATCGCAAAGAATCGCATTTGCTGTTTGATGTCGGTGTAGCGGATGCGCTATCTAAGCAGCTGGTGAGTAAAGTGCTGGAAGCGGCGGTGATCTCCGATGAGAAAATTCATTTGCGCTGTTTTGAATCTACCCACGAAATGCTACTGGAACAGCTTAGTCAGCATAAGCTGGATATGATTGTATCGGACTGCTCCATTGATTCCACCCAGCAGGAAGGTCTGTTTTCGGTGAAGCTGGGTGAATGTCCGGTGAGCTTTTGGTGCGCACAACCGCCGCCTGAATTGCCGTTCCCGGCGAGTCTGGAAACGCGGCGATTACTAATTCCGGGGCGTCGCTCAATGTTGGGCCGTAAAATTCTTGACTGGATTAACAGCCAGGGATTACAGGTGGAAATTTTGGGTGAGTTTGATGATGCGGCTTTAATGAAAGCATTTGGTGCGCAGCAGAAGGCGATTTTCGTCGCCCCAGGTTTATACAGGCAAGATCTTTATCAAAGCGCTGAAATCTGTGAAATTGGCCGGCTGGATACAGTGCTGGAGGAGTACCATGTCATTTTTGCCGAACGCATGATCCAGCATCCGGCGGTACAGCGTATTTGCCAACGTGACTTTAGCGAACTGTTCGCTTCACAAACAACAGACGAAAAAAAACCGGCTTAGCGCCGGTTCTTTCAACAAAGCGATTAACAACCCGCGATTAAGCCAGTTTGCTGATCTGTGCAGCTAAGTTTGCTTTATAACGTGCAGCTTTGTTTTTGTGGATCAGACCTTTAGCAGCCTGACGGTCCACGATTGGTTGCATTTCGTTGAATGCGTTCTGCGCAGCAGCTTTGTCGCCTGAAGCGATCGCCGCGTATACTTTCTTAACGAAGGTACGCATCATAGAGCGGCGGCTAGCGTTATGCTTACGGCGTTTCTCAGATGTTACGGCGCGTTTCTTAGCTGATTTGATATTAGCCAAGGTCCAACTCCCAAATGTGTTCTGTATAGACAAATCAAAGGCCGAGGACTATGCCTTTTGAACCTTCTTTTGTCAATGGATTTGTGCAAATAAGCGGCGCTATAGGAACGACGCTCGGTTACGTATTTGATGGCGCAAGATTCTACCAGCTTCCCCCTACTGAATACAGTATTTCGCGACAAAATTCTTCTGTCCCGCTTCAGCGGCAGTAAATGACCGTCATAAAGCAGAAAGGCGTGCTGACGGGTTAACCTTCGCGGCTTTCAAGGGTATAATCCGCCGATTTCCATCGCGTTGAGTCAGCCATGAAGTTTATCCGCGGTATTCATAATCTTAACGAGCAGCATCGTGGCTGCGTACTGACCATTGGTAATTTTGATGGCGTGCACCGCGGTCACCAGGCGCTGATGTCCCAGCTGCGCGAAGAGGGACGCAAACGTCATTTGCCGGTAATGGTCATGCTGTTTGAGCCGCAGCCGCTTGAGCTGTTTGCTGGCGAGAAAGCGCCTGCCCGTTTGACGCGCCTGCGTGAGAAGCTTAAATACCTGGCTGAAGCGGGCATTGATGAGGTGTTGTGCGTACGCTTCGATCGCCGTTTTGCGGCGTTATCAGCACAAAATTTTATTGCTGAACTGCTGGTCAAAAAACTCAATGTGAAGTTCCTGGCCGTCGGCGATGATTTCCGCTTTGGCGCTGGTCGTTTGGGCGATTTCCTGTTATTACAGAAAGCCGGTGCTGAGTACGGCTTTGATGTGGTCAGCACTCAAACCTTTTGTGACGGCGGCAAGCGTATTAGCAGCACAGCCGTGCGTCAGGCGCTGGCCAATGATGATTTTGCGCTGGCACAGTTGCTGTTAGGCCACCCTTTCAGTATTTCAGGCCGCGTAGTGCACGGCGATGAATTGGGACGCACCCTCGGTTTCCCCACCGCGAACCTTCCTTTACGCCGCGCTGTTTCGCCGGTGAAAGGGGTTTTTGCGGTTGAGGTACATGGCTTGACGCCACAGCCGCTGCCAGGCGTAGCAAATATTGGCACGCGTCCAACGGTAAAAGGTTTACGCCAGCAGCTTGAAGTTCACCTGCTTGACATCAATATGAATCTATATGGTCAGCATATTAACGTGGTGCTGAAGCAGAAATTACGAAACGAGCAGCGCTTTGCCTCACTGGAGGCGTTGAAAGAACAAATAGCGAAAGATGTGGTGACAGCCCGACAGTTCTTTGGGCTTTAACCCGAGCGAAAAACGGAATCGAGAATCTGATGAGTGACTATAAATCTACCCTGAATTTGCCGGAAACGGGGTTCCCGATGCGTGGCGATCTGGCCAAACGCGAACCGGGAATGCTGCAACGTTGGTATGATGACAACCTGTACGGCATCATTCGCGAAGCCAAAAAAGGGAAAAAAACCTTTATTCTGCACGATGGCCCTCCTTATGCGAACGGCAGCATTCATATTGGTCACTCTGTTAACAAGATTCTGAAAGACATTATTGTCAAGTCGAAAGGCATGGCGGGGTATGACTCGCCCTATGTTCCGGGCTGGGACTGCCACGGCTTGCCTATCGAACATAAAGTCGAACAGATGATCGGCAAGCCGGGTGAAAAAGTCACCGCAGCTGAGTTCCGTGAAGCGTGCCGTAAATATGCCGCTGAGCAGGTAGAAGGCCAAAAAGCTGACTTTATCCGCCTGGGGGTATTGGGTGACTGGGAGCGTCCTTACCTGACGATGAATTTCCAGACCGAAGCCAATATCATTCGCGCGCTTAGCAAGATCATCGGCAATGGTCACCTGCATAAAGGCGCTAAGCCTGTGCATTGGTGTCTTGATTGCCGCTCAGCCCTGGCTGAAGCGGAAGTTGAGTATTACGACAAAACCTCGCCATCCATTGATGTGATGTTTAACGCCATCGATGCTGATGCGGTGCGTAACGTATTTGGCGCGTCTCAGGTTAATGGCCCGATTTCTCTGGTTATCTGGACCACGACACCCTGGACCATGCCGGCTAACCGGGCCATTTCTCTGCACCCGGAATTTGAATACCAGCTGGTACAGATCGACGGGCGTGCGTTAATCCTCGCTAAAGATCTGGTTGAAAGCGTGCTCAGGCGTGCAGGCATCAGCGAATGGGCCGTGCTGGGCGAATGTAAAGGTGCAGCGCTTGAGCTGCAAAAATTCCAGCATCCTTTCCTCGACATTCAGTCGCTGGTGGTATTAGGCGAGCACGTGACGCTGGAGGCGGGTACGGGCGCCGTTCATACCGCACCAGGCCACGGCCCGGACGACTACGTTATTGGACAAAAATACGGTATCGAAATTGCCAATCCGGTTGGCCCGGATGGCGCTTATCTGCCCGGCACGTATCCAACGCTGGATGGTATCAACGTATTTAAAGCCAATGATATGATCGTTGAGCTGTTAAAAGAGAAAGGCGCACTACTGCACGTTGAAAAACTGCTGCACAGCTATCCGCACTGCTGGCGTCACAAAACCCCGATCATTTTCCGCGCAACGCCACAATGGTTCATCAGTATGGATCAAAAGGGCCTGCGTGCGCAGTCGCTGAAAGAGATCAAAGGCGTACAGTGGATCCCAGACTGGGGCCAGGCGCGTATTGAATCAATGGTCGCAAATCGTCCTGACTGGTGTATTTCACGTCAGCGTACATGGGGCGTACCGATGGCGTTGTTCGTACATAACGAATCCGAACAGCTGCACCCGGATACGCTGGAGCTGATGGAAAAAGTCGCTAAGCTTGTCGAACAAGAGGGTATTCAGGCCTGGTGGGATCTCGATCCGCGTGATCTGATGGGCGACGATGCCGATCACTATCGCAAAGTGCCCGATACGCTGGATGTATGGTTTGATTCCGGTTCAACCAGCTATTCTGTAGTGGATGCGCGTCCAGAATTTGCTGGTCACACGCCAGATATGTATCTGGAAGGGTCGGATCAGCATCGCGGCTGGTTTATGTCTTCGCTGATGATCTCCACGGCGATGAAAGGCAAAGCGCCTTATCGTCAGGTATTGACGCATGGTTTCACCGTTGACGGTCAAGGCCGTAAGATGTCGAAATCAATCGGCAACACCGTATCGCCGCAGGATGTAATGAACAAGCTGGGGGCAGACATCCTGCGTTTATGGGTGGCGTCTACCGACTACTCCGGCGAAATGGCGGTTTCAGATGAAATCCTGAAGCGTTCAGCCGATGCGTATCGTCGTATCCGTAATACCGCGCGTTTCCTGCTGGCAAATCTCAGCGGCTTTAATCCCGCGACTGATTTGGTGAAACCAGAAGAGATGGTGGTAGTGGATCGCTGGGCGGTGGGCCGGGCGCAAGCGGCGCAAGCAGGTATCATTACCTCTTACGAAAATTACGATTTCCACGAAGTGATTCAGCGCCTGATGCAGTTCTGCTCGGTGGAGATGGGGTCCTTCTATCTCGACATCATTAAAGATCGCCAGTATACCGCGAAGGGCGACAGCCTGGCGCGTCGCAGCTGCCAGACGGCGCTGTGGCATATCGTTGAAGCACTGGTGCGTTGGATGGCGCCGATCATGTCCTTCACCGCTGACGAAATCTGGGGCTACCTGCCTGGCGAACGCGCGCAATATGTTTTCACTGAAGAGTGGTACGAAGGTCTGTTTGGTCTGGCAGAAAATGAAGCGTTAAATGACGCCTACTGGGCCGAGATACTGAAAGTGCGTGGCGAAGTGAACAAAGTGATCGAGCAGGCGCGTAGCGACAAACGCATTGGCGGCGCGCTGGAAGCCACGGTTACGCTGTACGCGGCACCAGCGCTGGCAGCTAAGCTGCAAGCGCTGGGCGACGAGCTGCGCTTTGTGTTGCTGACCTCAGGTGCGCAGGTTGCCGATTACGCCCTGGCTAATGACGAAGCACAGCAGAGCGAACTGTTAAAGGGGCTGAGAGTGGCGTTACATAAAGCGGAAGGCGAAAAATGCCCACGCTGCTGGCATTACACCACCGATGTTGGACAGAATCCTGAGCATGCTGAAGTTTGTAGCCGCTGTTACACCAACGTAGCCGGTAACGGTGAAGAGCGTAAATTTGACTGATGAGTAAACCTATTTTTTCAACCGGATTGCGTTGGCTATGGCTGGTGCTGGCGGTGATCGTTGTCGATTTCGCCAGTAAGCAATGGGTGATGAATAACATGATGCTGCACGAAACGCAGCCGCTGATGCCATTCCTCAACCTGTTTTACGCTCATAACTACGGTGCGGCGTTCAGTTTCCTGGCTGACAAAGGCGGCTGGCAACGTTGGTTCTTTGCTGGCATCGCCATCGCTATTGTTGTGGCGCTGTTAGTGATGATGTATCGCAGCCGTGCCAGCCAGAAGATCGTTAACATCGCTTATGCGCTGATTATCGGTGGTGCAGCGGGCAACCTGTTTGACCGCTCATATCATGGTTTCGTCGTCGATTTTATCGACTTCTATATCGGTAACTGGCACTTCGCAACGTTTAATATTGCTGACTGCGGCATCTGCATTGGTGCTGCGTTAGTGGTGCTGGAAGGCTTTTTTAGCCCAACCAGCAAACAGGCAAAACAGAAAGGGTAAGTCATGACTGAGTCTGTACAGCGCGACAGCGCGGTGTTGGTGCACTTCACCCTGAAGCTGGAAGACGGCTCTACGGCGGAATCGACCCGTGCCAACGGTAAACCTGCGCTGTTTCGCCTGGGCGATGGCAGTCTGTCTGCTGCGCTGGAACAGGCGCTGCTGGGGCTAAAAACGGGTGAAAAGCGGCACTTCACGTTAGCACCGGAAGATGCTTTTGGCAGCATTAGCCCGGATTTAATCCAGTATTTTTCGCGCCGCGATTTTATCGATGCCGGCGAACCTGAAGTGGGTGCCATCATGCTGTTTAGCGGTATGGGCGGCAGCGAAATGCCCGGCGTGATCCGTGAAGTTTCCGGTGATTCCATTACGGTTGATTTCAATCATCCGCTGGCAGGCCATCGCATTCAATTTGATATTGAAGTGCTGGAAATTGATCCAGTGCAGGGGGCGAACGATGCAAATTCTGTTAGCTAATCCGCGCGGATTCTGCGCGGGTGTTGACCGGGCAATCAGCATTGTCGAGCGTGCATTAGAGATGTATGGCGCGCCAATTTACGTCCGACATGAAGTGGTACATAACCGCTACGTGGTTAATAGTTTGCGCGAGCGTGGCGCGATCTTTATCGAAGAGATTAGCGAAGTGCCAGATAACGCGATTTTGATTTTTTCAGCACATGGCGTTTCACAAGCCGTTCGGGCTGAAGCGAAGGCACGTCATCTGACCATGCTATTCGACGCTACCTGTCCGCTGGTAACCAAAGTGCATATGGAAGTGGCACGTGCCAGCCGTAAAGGCGTCGAAGCCATTTTGATTGGACATGCCGGTCATCCCGAAGTGGAAGGCACCATGGGGCAATACAACAATCCCAATGGCGGTATGTACCTGGTGGAATCACCGGAAGATGTCTTCAAATTAGCGGTTAAAGACGAAAGCAATCTCAGCTTTATGACGCAGACGACGCTGTCGGTAGATGATACATCTGACATTATTGATGCGCTGCGCCAGCGTTTTCCGGCAATTATTGGTCCACGCAAGGATGACATTTGCTACGCCACTACCAACCGTCAGGAAGCGGTGCGTACCCTGGCGCGTGATGCTGAAGTGGTATTGGTGGTTGGATCTAAAAACTCTTCTAACTCGAATCGTCTGGCGGAGCTGGCTCAGCGTGCCGGTAAACTGGCGAAGCTGATCGATTCCGCTGACGACATTCAGGAAGAGTGGGTAAAAGGCGTCGATTGCATTGGCGTAACCGCGGGTGCCTCGGCGCCTGATATTTTAGTACAGCAGGTTATTCAGCGCTTACGTGAACTTGGCGGTGAAGCCGCGATTGAGCTGATCGGCCGCGAAGAGAATATC
Source organism: Mixta mediterraneensis (assembly GCF_014946725.1). GTDB lineage: Bacteria > Pseudomonadota > Gammaproteobacteria > Enterobacterales > Enterobacteriaceae > Pantoea > Pantoea mediterraneensis. The sequence continues at coordinate 750,858 of NZ_JACFXY010000001.1, read as the reverse complement.
GTGTTTGAAGTGCCAAAAGAATTGCGGGTTGACGTGCGCAACGTGCAATAACGCTGTGGTACTGCTGTCTGTTAAGGGCCGACTTTGTTCGGCCTTTTTGCTTTTTTAAATCCCACTGGTGTGCGGTTCCATCCGATGAGATTGCTTTTACTGATAATCAATCGCGTCTGGCATAAAATTCTTATTATCCCTGATTAATGGTGGCGTGACTGTTAACTCATCGTTAACCTGATTACGCTTTGCATGCATAGTTTTGTTTTAGGAATGAATAAATATGAAAAATATCCGTATTGCCATTGTGGGCGCGCCGGGACGTATGGGACGCCACCTGATTCAGGCAACGCAGCAAACGGAAGGCGTGATACTGGGAGCGGCGCTGGCTCGCCCTGGTTCTTCCTTAATCGGCAGCGATGCTGGAGAACTGGCGGGCATCGGCAAATCTGACGTAATTATCGCTGATGATCTGCTTAGTGTGATTGATGATTTTGACGTGCTCGTTGACTTCACTCGCCCGGAAGGAACGCTGGAGTATATGGCAGTTTGCCGTGAGCATAAAAAAGCGATGGTAATCGGCACTACCGGTTTTGATGACGCGGGCAAAGCAGCCATCCGCGCCGCCGCTGAAGAGATTGGTATCGTGTTTGCCGCTAATTTTAGCGTCGGCGTCAATCTGGTATTAAAACTGCTTGAGAAAGCGGCCAGCATCATGGGTGATTATGCGGATATTGAAATTGTTGAAGCGCATCATCGCCACAAAGTTGATGCGCCATCAGGAACGGCATTAGCGATGGGCGAAGCCATTGCTGACGCAATGGAGTGGAATCTTGCGGAACACGCCGTATACGCACGTGAAGGGCATACCGGTGAGCGTAAACCGCAAACTATCGGGTTCTCCACTGTCCGGGCGGGGGATATTGTCGGCGAACATACGGCGATATTTGCAGATATTGGCGAGCGTGTTGAGATTACCCATAAGGCTTCAAGCCGGATGACCTTTGCAAAAGGCGCGGTTAAAGCTGCATTTTGGCTAAAAGATAAAAAATCCGGACTTTACGATATGCGGGATGTGCTGGATTTATCGATGTTGTGAGTGTTGTGTACCATCGTGATGTGGTTGTTTCAATCATTAATTGCTTGATTGAAAAAGGTTAATGTTATCATTACCCTTAATTTTATCTTAAAATAGCTGTCTGGTGATGAAATAAAGCTTAGCTTGCTATTTTATAGAGTATGGACCTGATTTTTTCAGTTTAAACTGTTATTTTTGACCAAATGGTCAAAAATAATGATGCGAAAGATCCGTTTTCCTGTTTATGCCGACTGGCAAACGGTTATTTCTCCGAGTTTTCCCCTCTTTTTGCCGCTTATCCCCGTTTTAACCATCAGAAGCCTGAAAATAACAAAAAAATTTTGCCTTAGGGTAGACAAGCCAGAGGGCGATCATTAGAATGCGCGCAATTTGCCAAAAATCAATAGTTCAGGCGGTTTTTGCATTGATTCAGGTAACGATTATGAATTAATATGCATATATTGTGACTGTTTATTCCCTGGAGGATGTTTTGATTAAGTCAGCGCTCTTGGTTCTGGAAGACGGAACCCAATTCCACGGTCGGGCCATCGGGGCAACGGGGTCGGCAGTGGGGGAAGTCGTTTTCAACACGTCAATGACCGGTTATCAAGAAATCCTCACTGATCCTTCCTATTCCCGCCAAATCGTTACTCTCACTTATCCCCATATCGGCAATGTTGGTGCTAATGCCGCCGACGAAGAATCCAGTCAAATTCATGCTCAAGGGCTTGTTATTCGCGATCTGCCGCTGATTACCAGTAACTTCCGTAGCGAAGAAGGTTTATCTGCCTATCTGCAGCGTAACAATATTGTGGCCATTGCTGATATTGATACGCGTAAGCTGACCCGCTTGCTGCGTGAAAAAGGCGCACAGAATGGCTGCATCATCGCAGGTGATACCCCCGATGCCGCGCTGGCGCTGCAAAAAGCGCAGGCGTTTCCAGGCCTGAAAGGGATGGATTTGGCGAAAGAAGTCTCAACCAAAGAGCCTTATGTCTGGCAGCAGGGCAGCTGGACATTAAACCACGGCCTGCCAGAGCAGAAAAAAGCAGAATCGCTGCCTTATCATGTGGTTGCCTTTGATTACGGCGTTAAGCGTAACATCTTACGCATGCTGGTTGATCGCGGCTGTCGCCTGACCGTTGTTCCGGCACAAACTTCAGCGGAAGAGGTGCTGAAACTGAATCCGGATGGCATCTTCCTTTCCAACGGCCCTGGCGATCCGGAGCCGTGTGATTACGCTATTGAAGCTATCCAGGCTTTCCTGAAAACGGATATTCCGGTTTTCGGTATCTGTCTTGGCCATCAGCTGCTGGCGCTGGCAAGCGGCGCTAAAACGGTGAAGATGAAGCTGGGTCACCATGGCGGTAACCATCCGGTTAAAGATTTCGACAACAACACCGTAATGATTACCGCACAGAACCACGGTTTCGCTGTTGATGAAGCCAATTTACCCGATAATCTGCGCGTGACGCATGTCTCCCTGTTTGACCAAACCGTGCAGGGTCTCCATCGTACTGATAAACCGGCGTTCAGCTTTCAGGGACACCCAGAGGCCAGCCCAGGCCCGCACGATGCAGCGCCGTTGTTTGATCACTTTATTGAATTGATCGACGCATTCCGTTCGAAAGCGAAGTAATCAGGAGCCAATCATGCCAAAACGTACAGACATAAAATCCATCCTGATTCTTGGCGCCGGTCCGATTGTGATTGGCCAGGCCTGTGAATTTGACTATTCCGGCGCGCAAGCATGTAAAGCGCTGCGCGAAGAGGGTTACCGCGTCATCCTGGTAAACTCCAATCCGGCGACGATTATGACCGACCCGGAAATGGCGGATGCGACTTACATCGAGCCGATTCACTGGGAAGTGGTACGCAAAATCATTGAAAAAGAGCGCCCGGATGCGGTGCTCCCCACGATGGGTGGCCAGACAGCACTGAATTGTGCCCTTGAACTTGAACGTCAGGGCGTGCTGGAAGAGTTCGGCGTGACCATGATTGGTGCGACCGCTGACGCCATTGATAAAGCTGAAGATCGTCGTCGTTTCGATGTCGCGATGAAAAGCATTGGTCTGGAGACCGCGCGTTCGGGTATCGCTCACTCCATGGAAGAAGCGCTGGCGGTGGCCGAAGACGTCGGCTTCCCATGCATCATTCGTCCTTCTTTTACCATGGGCGGCACCGGTGGTGGCATTGCCTACAACCGTGAAGAATTTGAAGAGATTTGTGAGCGCGGCCTCGATCTGTCGCCTACTAATGAGCTGCTGATTGATGAATCACTGATTGGCTGGAAAGAGTACGAGATGGAGGTGGTGCGTGATAAAAACGATAACTGCATCATCGTCTGCTCAATTGAAAACTTTGATGCGATGGGGATTCATACGGGTGACTCCATCACCGTAGCGCCCGCTCAGACCCTGACCGACAAGGAATACCAAATCATGCGTAACGCCTCAATGGCGGTACTGCGTGAAATCGGGGTAGAAACGGGCGGCTCCAACGTGCAGTTCTCGGTGAATCCGAAAAATGGCCGTTTGATTATCATCGAAATGAACCCACGCGTGTCACGCTCATCGGCGCTGGCATCAAAAGCCACTGGCTTCCCGATTGCCAAAGTGGCCGCCAAACTGGCGGTCGGTTACACCCTCGACGAACTGATGAATGACATCACCGGGGGGCTGACACCAGCCTCGTTTGAGCCGTCTATCGATTACGTTGTGACCAAGATCCCACGCTTCAACTTCGAAAAATTTGCCGGAGCCAACGATCGCCTGACCACTCAGATGAAGTCGGTTGGCGAAGTCATGGCGATTGGCCGCACTTTCCAGGAGTCGATGCAGAAAGCGCTGCGCGGACTGGAAGTGGGCGCTCATGGCTTTGATCCGAAAGTGAACCTTGATGACGCCGAAGCTTTAACGCGCATCCGCCGTGAGTTGAAGGATGCGGGTTCGGATCGTATCTGGTATATCGCCGATGCGTTCCGGGCAGGTATGTCAGTCGATGGCGTCTTTAATCTGACCAATATTGACCGCTGGTTCCTGGTCCAGATTGAAGAGTTGGTGCGGCTGGAAGATCAGGTTGCACGTGAAGGGGTGAATAGCCTTAATGAAAACTTTTTGCGTGCGTTAAAGCGTAAAGGCTTTGCCGATGCGCGTCTGGCTACCTTAGCGGGTGTGGCTGAAAGCGAGATCCGTAAGTTACGTCAGCAGTTTAATCTGCATCCGGTTTACAAGCGCGTGGATACCTGTGCCGCAGAGTTTTCAACTGATACGGCATATATGTACTCAACCTATGAGGAAGAGTGCGAAGCGAACCCCACTCAGGACCGCGACAAAATCATGGTACTGGGCGGCGGTCCAAACCGTATAGGCCAGGGTATTGAGTTCGATTACTGCTGCGTTCATGCGGCGCTGGCTCTGCGTGAAGATGGTTTTGAAACCATCATGGTGAACTGTAACCCGGAAACCGTATCGACGGATTACGATACCTCAGACCGTCTGTACTTCGAGCCGGTAACGCTGGAAGATGTGCTGGAAATCGTCCGCATAGAGAAGCCGAAAGGCGTTATCGTACAATATGGCGGCCAAACTCCGCTGAAACTGGCGCGTGCGCTGGAAGCCGCAGGCGTACCGGTAATCGGAACCAGCCCGGATGCCATTGATCGCGCAGAAGACCGTGAACGCTTCCAGCAGGCCGTTGAGCGCCTGAATCTGAAACAACCCGCCAACGCTACCGTGGCTACGCTGGAGCAGGCTGTCGAGAAAGCTGCCGGTATCGGTTATCCATTAGTGGTTCGCCCTTCCTATGTATTGGGTGGCCGGGCAATGGAAATCGTATATGACGAAATCGATCTGAAGCGTTATTTCCAGACCGCGGTATCGGTTTCCAATGATGCGCCGGTACTGTTGGATCGCTTCCTTGATGACGCAGTAGAAGTGGATGTTGATGCGATTTGCGATGGCGAGCGCGTGTTAATTGGCGGCATAATGGAGCATATTGAGCAGGCGGGCGTGCATTCCGGTGACTCTGCCTGTTCGCTGCCGGCTTATACGTTGAGTCAGGAGATTCAAAATGTCATGCGTCAGCAGGTTGAAAAACTGGCTTTCGAGCTGAATGTCCGTGGCCTGATGAACGTACAGTTCGCCGTAAAAGATAACGAAGTGTATTTGATTGAAGTGAACCCACGTGCCGCACGTACCGTGCCGTTTGTTTCAAAAGCGACCGGCGTGCCGCTGGCAAAAGTGGCGGCACGCGTAATGGCAGGCAAAACGCTGGCGGAGCAGGGCGTCACTAAAGAGGTGATTCCGCCTTACTACTCTGTGAAAGAGGTGGTGCTGCCATTCAATAAATTCCAGGGTGTTGACCCGATCCTCGGCCCGGAAATGCGTTCTACCGGTGAAGTGATGGGGGTGGGGCGTACCTTCGCTGAAGCTTTCGCTAAAGCGATGCTGGGCGCGCAGAGCAACATGAAAAAGACCGGACGCGCTCTGCTGTCGGTACGCGAAGGCGATAAAAAACGTATTGTTGACCTCGCGGCGAAATTGCAGAAGTTTGGTTTCGAACTGGATGCCACCCACGGAACGGCGGTTGTATTAGGAGAAGCAGGTATCAATCCGCGTCTGGTGAATAAGGTGCATGAAGGACGTCCCCACATTCAGGATCGCCTGAAGAATGGCGAATACGCCTACATTGTGAATACCACCGCTGGCCGTCAGGCGATTGAAGACTCCAAACTGATTCGCCGCAGCGCGCTGCAATATAAAGTGCATTATGACACCACGCTGAATGGCGGGTTTGCCACCGCGATGGCGTTAAATGCTGATCCTACTGAACAAGTTATTTCCGTACAGGAAATGCACGCGCAAATTAAAGCTTAACCACGTACTGAGATGATAAAACGGCTCCTTTCGGGGCCGTTTTTTTCGCTATTGCCAGACTGCGCATAACAGTAGATTATGACAATATAATGATTTAATTTTATTTTAGCGCTTAATGCGGTTTTTTTTATACTTAAATTTATTAGCACTAATTTATAAATAGAAAGCAAGGTCGCTGGCTTTAGTATCTCGCTCGCTTATTTCTCTGAAGCGTAACTGGGATATATATAAAAATGAAAATGCGTGCTTTCACACTCACCGCCATTGCTGCGCTGGTTGCAGCGGCTCCTCTCACCAGCCAGGCTGAAATTACTCTTATTAAACAGGATCCGCAGGCCGGCGATCCGCTTAGCCGCTTCGACTTCAAAGTCGGCGGTAGTATTCGTCCTCAGTTCAATCATCAAACCGGCAGTAATGACAAATCTTACAAGCGTAACGGCTTTGACGGCGGCTCACGCTTCCGTTTTACCGCTAATTATTATCTGTTTGATGATGTCAGCTGGGTGGGTTATTACGAGCTGGGCGTGAACTTCCCGGCGTGGTGGGGCTGGGATAACCACTATGCCGATGGCGCTAACAACACTACTCGTCGTCAACTCTATACCGGACTTAAGAGCGCCACCCTGGGTGAACTCTACTTCGGCCAGCAGAACAGTGTTTATTACGATATTGTCGGCTCAAAAACGGATATTTGGGATTACGACATGCTAGCTCAGGCGCCAGGTAATGGTATTAATGGTGATTACGATGGTTCTTACCGTTCACGTAAGCAGCTAAAATATAAAAATACCTTCGGCGCACTTGATGTTTATGCCTCTTATCTGTTTAGTGATAACGAATATTTGCCGGGCAATGGCCTGCGCTATAAGCGTAAAGGTGGTGGATCGCTGGGTGTGGATTATCACATCACCGACGATCTGACGTGGGGAACCGCATGGAACTACACGCGTGCCAGCATGCGTAATCCAGACAATGGCGACAGCAAAGATTATGACCAGAACATCTTCGGTACTGCGTTAAGCTGGAAACCAGGCAACTGGACTGTCTCTGCGGGCGGCGGCTGGTACGAAAACTTCCTGACCACCAAACAAACCAACGTAAATAATTACTTTGCGGATGATGCGTGGGGTATTGAATACTTTGCTGGCTATAAAATTCCGGTTAAGCAGTACGGTCTGAAAGCGGTACAGCCTTATGTCATGGGCGATCGCCTGGAATATGTCAATGGGCGCAACTACCAGCGTATTGATAATGGCCTGGGCGTCACGCTGTTCCTCGACTACGGCTTCCGCGTTGATTACGAACACGTGTTTACCTCCAGTACCGATAATCTCGGCGATATGAACCTGGTGCGTTTGCGTTACGACTTCTAAGTCAGAAAACAACGGCTCCCCAGGGAGCCGTTTTTTGTCAGATCAGTTCGAAGGGTTCAGCGCATTCTCACCAAAACGGTTCGGCCTGGCGCTGCTTTTGCAGCAGAAGTCAGTCAGCAATCACAGCGCAGCAACAAGCGCTAATGCCTGCAAGATAAGCATGTTCGCCAACACAAACAGCCAGCAGATTTAAGGACGGCAACAACCGTTAACGGTGCCCGATAGTTTTATAACCGGGCGGAAGTCGTATTATTTAATTTGTCTGCAAAGAGCGCTGAACCTGTTGGGCAACGCCTTTCCCGCCACGGTCCGGGCTAACGATCCTCTCCTTGTGCCAGATTGCTGTTTTCCGCTGGCGGCTTGATTCAGCAGAAGGTGAAAACGCGGTCAAAAACTCTGTCCAGTAACAAAAATGCGGTGGCAAAAAAGCTTTACGCAAATACACTCTTCTCGCTATCGACGAAAGTTTCGCCTTTACGTATGATGGCGCCAATTTTTCCAGTGAGTCTTTTAACATGATTAGTCTTATCGCGGCATTAGCAGCGGATCGCATTATTGGTATGGAGAACGCCATGCCGTGGGACCTGCCTGCAGATTTGGCGTGGTTTAAGCGCAACACCTTGAAAAAGCCGGTCATTATGGGCCGACTGACGTTTGCGTCTATTGGCCGACCGTTGCCCGGACGTTTGAATATCGTGGTTAGCAGCAAGCCAGGTAACGCGGAAGGCGTAACCTGGGTAACCTCGCTGGATGAAGCGTTGCAGGCTGCTGGCGATGCGGAAGAGATCATGGTGATCGGTGGCGGGCGAGTTTATGAGCAAATGCTGAAGCGTGCCGATCGACTTTATCTGACCCATATCGATGCTGAAGTCGAAGGCGACACGCAATTCCCGGATTACGAGCCGGATGAATGGCAATCCACATTCAGTGAATTCCATGATGCCGATGAGAAGAACTCGCACAGTTACTGTTTCGAAATTCTTGATCGTCGTCGTTAATCTGCGGTGAAATAAACAACGCCTTTGCGATAGTAGCAAGGCGTTTTTTATGGAAACAGGGGTTAGCTGGCGGACTGTTGCGGTGGTACTTTCTCCGCTAGCGTACTCTGGCGGTTTGAAGCCTGAACGTAGTAGCGCTGTTCTTCCCAGTGTAACAGGGTAAGCGAGCCACCCCAGCAGCAGCCGGTATCTAATCCAATAATGCCTTCCGGTGTGCCTTTGCCTTCCAGCGATGCCCAGTGTCCGAACACAATCGTGTATTCACGCGCGACCGGACCTGCAATGTTAAACCACGGTTTTAGCGGCGGCAGGGCAGAATCCGGTGCATCTTTACAGATCATATCCAGCTGACCATTGGGAAAGCAGAAGCGCATGCGGGTCAGCGCGTTGGTGCTAAAACGTAGCCGTGCCAGACCGCTAAGCGCTTCACTCCAGTTGTTCGGCATATCGCCATACATGGCGTTGAGAAACAGCGGATAGCTGTCACTGGAGATCACGGATTCAACTTCACGTGCACATTTTTTGGCGGTTTCAATATCCCATTGCGGCGTGATACCCGCGTGGCCCATCACCAGTTTTTTCTCTTCATCGACTTGCAGCAGGGGCTGACGACGTAACCAGTTGATCAATTCGTCAGCATCATCAGCTTCCAGCAACGGCGTCAGGCGATCTTTCGGTTTATTGCGGCTAATGCCGGCATAAACTGCCAGCAAATGTAAATCATGGTTGCCCAATACCAGCCGCACACTATCGCCAAGTGATTTTACGTAACGCAGCACATCGAGCGAGCCGGGGCCGCGCGCGACTAAATCACCGGTCAGCCACAAAATGTCCTGTTCGGGATTGAAGCTGACCTGCTTCAGTAAGGCACGTAACTCGTCGTAACAACCGTGGACGTCGCCAATAAGATATGTGCTCATAACGTTTTATCCGAAATAAAATCATTCGCCCGGCAGAACCGGGCGAGATGAAAGCAAGTCAATGAATGTGAGTTTGAATGGCGAGGCGGAATACCGGGATCTCAACGTGAAACTTATCGCCTTGCTCGTCGATCATCAGGTAGTGTCCCTGCATCGTACCCATCGGGGTTTCAAGGACCGCGCCGCTGGTGTACTGAAATTCACCACCGGGCGCGATATGGGGCTGCTCGCCTATCACACCTTCGCCCTGAACCTCAGTTTCGCGACCATTGCCGTTGGTGATTAACCAGTAGCGTCCCAGTAATTGCACTGAGGAACGACCCATATTGCGGATGGTCACGGTGTAAGCGAAGACGTAACGTTCGTCATCCGGTGCGGATTGCGATTCGACGTACAGGCTTTGCACATGAACATGCACGCGGGCCGTTTCACTCATAACTACTCCTGCGCTTCACCCTGATGTTTCGCCAGCCAGTTTGCTAACTGGCAATACTGCGCAACCGAGATGTTTTCGGCACGCAATGTCGAGTCAATTGACAGTTCTTCCAGTGCGCCGGCTGACACCATATAACTGAGGCTGTTGCGTAGCGTTTTGCGGCGCTGACCAAAGGCTTCAGTAGTGATACGGCTCAGTAAACGCACATCAGTTACCGGATGCGGCGGCGCGGTAAACGGCACCAAACGCACCACGGCAGAATCCACTTTAGGCGGCGGCGTGAAAGAGTGCGGAGGCACTTCCAGCACCGGAATCACCTGACAGTAATATTGCGCCATCACGCTAAGACGTCCATACGCTTTGCTACCGGGACCAGCCACCAGGCGATTCACCACTTCTTTCTGCAACATGAAGTGCATGTCTTTAATCGAACCAGTATAGCTGAAAAGGTGAAACATCAGCGGAGTCGAAATATTGTACGGCAGATTACCGAATACGCGTAGCGGCTGGCCTTTTTCCTGCGCCAGCGCGGCAAAATCGAAAGTCATCGCATCTTGCTGGAAGATGGTCAGCTTTGGACCGAGAAACGGATGCGTCTGCAGGCGTGCCGCCAGATCGCGATCCAGCTCCACAACCGTTAAGCTATCGAGGCGCTCCCCTACGGGTTCGGTCAATGCGCCGAGGCCGGGACCGATTTCCACCAGCGCCTGATCGCGCTGTGGATGAATGGCAGAGACAATGCTCTCGATAATGTACTGATCGTTCAGGAAATTCTGCCCGAAACGTTTACGGGCGTAGTGCCCCTGATGGACGCGATTATTCATTACTGCTCTTGATCATAGTGATGGCGAGGTTAAGCGCCGTGATAAAGCTGCCCGGTTCTGCCTGTCCCAGACCGGCTAATTCTAGCGCGGTGCCGTGATCGACTGACGTCCGGATAAAGGGCAGGCCGAGGGTGATATTTACCGCGCGACCAAACCCCTGAAATTTTAGTACTGGCAATCCCTGATCGTGATACATCGCCAGCACCGCATCAGCATGTTGCAGATATTTCGGCTGGAACAGGGTATCCGCTGGCAGCGGGCCGGTCAGTTGCATACCTTGCTGGCGTAATTCATTCAGGGCAGGAGTAATGATTTCAATCTCTTCCCGGCCCATATGGCCGCCTTCACCGGCGTGCGGGTTAAGGCCACACACGAAAATATGCGGTTGGGCGATGGCGAACTTCTGCCGTAAATCGTTATGCAGGATGGTAATGACTTCGTGCAGGCTGTCACGGGTAATGGCGGCGGAAACATCTTTTAACGGCAGATGCGTGGTCGCTAAGGCCACGCGAAGCTCTTCGGTTGCCAGCATCATCACGACACGATGTCCACCCGCCCGGTCAGCAAAAAATTCGGTATGGCCGGTAAAAGGGATGCCAGCGTCGTTGATGACGCCTTTGTGCACCGGACCCGTTATCAGCGCGGCAAATTCACCGTCCAGACAACCGTCACAGGCACGTGCCAGCGTGGCTAATACATACTCGCTGTTGGCCATACACAATTCGCCAGGCTTAACCGGCTGTGGTGTGGCGATCGGCAGCACGGTCAACGTGCCCGCCTGTTGCGGCTGTGCCGCAACACCGGGTTGATAATCGCGCAACGTCAGAGGTAGCCCAAGTTGGGCGGCACGTTGATATAACACTTCTGGAGCGGCGCAAACCACCAGTTCAACCGGCCAGTTTTGCTGTGCCAGCTGAATGGTCAGGTCGGGACCAATCCCGGCGGGTTCGCCGGGCGTGATCGCTACACGGAAATTACTGCGCATTGTTGTCCAAAATTTTCACGTAAGCCCCGGCGCGCTGTTCCTGCATCCAGGTCTGCGCTTCTTCTGCGAATTTACGGTTGAACAGCAGACGATAAGCACGCTCTTTCTGCGCCGCATCGGTTTTATCAACCTGGCGCGTATCCAGCAGTTGAATCAAATGCCAGCCGAAGGAGGAGTGCACCGGCTGACTGGTTTGGCCTTTTTGCAGGCGCAACAATGCATCGCGGAACGCCGGATCATAAGCCTCTGGTGAGCTCCAGCCTAAGTCGCCGCCCTGATTCGCTGAACCCGGATCGTCAGAGAACTGCTTCGCTGCGGCGGCAAACGTCGTTTTGCCGCTGCTGATGTCTGCGGCAATCTGCTGCAGTTTGGCGCGCGCCTGATCGTCCGTTAATATCGGTGAGGGTTTCAATAAAATGTGGCGAGCATGCACTTCGGTTACCGAAATATTTTTACTCTCGCCGCGTAAATCATTCACTTTCAGAATATGGAAACCCACACCGGAGCGGACCGGGCCAACAATATCGCCTTTTTTGGCGGTGGCCAGCGCCTGGGCAAACAATGTCGGCAGCTCTTCAATTTTACCCCAACCCATATTGCCGCCTTTCAGCGCTTGTGAGTCGGCAGAGTAAGTGACCGCCAGTTTGCCAAAATCAGCACCATTTTTCAGTTCGCCAACCAGCTGTTTGGCCAGCGCTTCCTGATCGTCAACCTGCTGTTGCGTCGGGTTTTCCGGCAGCGGCAGCAAAATGTGACTGATGTTGAGTTCCGTGCCCTGGGAATTTTGCGAGGCGATCTGCGTCGATAGCGTATCGACTTCCTGCGGCAATATTGACACGCGACGGCGCACTTCATTATTACGTACTTCGGTGATCAGCATCTCTTTGCGGATCTGCGCACGATAAACGTTGTAATTCATTCCATCGTAAGCCAGGCGGCTGCGTAGCTGATCCATGCTCATATGGTTCTGACCCGCAATGTTCTGAATGGCCTGATCCAACTGCTGATCGGTAATCTGCAGACCCGCTTTCTCGCCCATTTGCAGAATAATATTGTCCATGATCTGACGTTCAAGGATCTGGTGGCGCAACGTTTTGTCGTCTGGCAATTGCTGACCCGCCTGCTGCGCCTGGGATTTGACCGTGCTCATCATGCTGTCAACGTCACTCTCAAGAACCACGCCGTTATTGACCACGGCTGCAACTTTATCAACCATTTGTGGTGCTGCGAACGCAGTGTTGGCACTCAACGCCACACCAAGAATCAGCATTCTCCAGTTCTTCATACTTTATCCATTGTTATTTCCGCACTGCGGGATTGCCTGTCAAATATCACAACATCAGAAAGCGCGCTGGTAAGGGATAATCCCCTGATGCAGCATCTGGTCAGTCCCTAAGCCATAGTTGGAACTCAGACCACGCAGCTCGATGTTGAATGAGATTTGGTTGTCGTACTCGCTGTCGTTATTTTCCCAGCCGTTGATTTTGCGCTCGTAACCCAGACGAATAGCGTAACAGCATGAGCTGTATTGCAGACCAATCAGCTGCGATGCCGGTCTGTTGTTGCGCGTGTCGTAGTAGTAAGCGCCTACCACAGACCAGGCATCCGCAATCGGCCAGCTGCCGGTCGCACCGACCTGAGAAATCCCGTTTTTATAAATCGGGTTATCTACCAAACCTGCATTATTCAGGGCAGTGGCGACGTATTCAGGGCTGCTGTAACGATAGCTCAGCTGCACCATACGATCGGCGTCGCGACGGTACTCCAGCACTGCATTTCCCTGAGAGACGTTATCCAGCTTGGTGTCATACTGCATGCCGCCCCGAACGCCCCAACGATCGCTAATTTTCCAGTATGTATCACCTGCCCAGATCAGGCTGCCGGTGTCATCCTGGTCACTGGATTCATTCACTCCAGTGCGCGAAGGGGTAAACGAGTAGATTTGACCAACAGAAACGTTAAAACGTTCAACCAGATCGTTATCATAAATACGCGTCGTCACGCCGGTTGCGACTTCATTCGCCGATGCGATGCGATCCAGGCCGCTATAAGTACGGTCGCGGAACAAACCGGTATAGTCAGTTTGCAGCAGCGTGGAGTCGTATGGGTAGATGTTGCTTTGGTTGCGATAGGGGATATAAAGGTATTGAACGCGCGGTTCCAGCGTCTGCGTGTAGCCTTCCGCCCAGTCCATATTGCGGTCAAACACCATGCGCCCATCAATTTTGAACTGCGGCAGGGTGCGGTTGACGGAATTTTTCAGCTGGCCGCTCATGCTGCCTGACTGTCCCGCAATATTATTATTGTAGTAATCAACGTTCTCTTGTTCGTAATGCGTTGCCAGGAACTTCGCTTCAGTATCAAGACTGGCCCAGCCGTTTGAGAGCGGCAGATCCAGCGTAGGCTCGACATGCAAACGGGTGGCTTCAGGGTAGTGATGACTGACGTTGGTGAATTTCACCGCCTGTGCATAAACGCGCCCGTCAAATGGCCCCATATCATTCTGATAGAAATTCAGATCTAGCTGCGGCAAAGCACGATACACATTGCTGTTGCTGGTGTTACCAAATACCTGGAAATCTTTACTCGAAAGCGTGGCATCCCAGTTGGTATCAGCGTAGCCTACGCTGAATTTTTGCGTGGCGTAACCGTCGGTTGAGCTGTAGTAATCCGAGTCGAGATCGTTGAAGTAATATTTGTCGCTGACTTTGGTGTAATCGGCGTTGAAGCGCCAGTGTTGATCGTAAATACCGGCATGACGCCAGTAGAATAACCAACGATCTGAGTTGTCATCCTGCGCGATACCACGCACCGCTTTGTCTTTGTCGTACTGATCGTCAGAGGCCAGATAATCAAACTCGACCAGACCCGCGCCAGCTTTAGTCAAATAGCGGAATTCATTCTGTAACTGCAAGCCGCGTTTGCTCATGTAGTGCGGCGTAATTGTGGCATCAGCCTGTGGCGCAATGTTCCAGTAATACGGCAGAATGAACTCAAAGCCTTTGCTGCTGCCGTATTTTGCGTTAGGGATCAAGAAGCCAGAGCGGCGACGATCGCCAATCGGTAGTTGCAGGTAAGGGCTATAGAAGATCGGCACTGACCCAATCTTGAAGCGGGCGTTCCAGATTTCAGCCACTTCCTCTTCACGGTCCTGAATCACTTCAGAGCCGACCACGCTCCAGCTGTTATAGCCGGGCAGACATGAAGTAAAGCTGCCATTCTCCAGAATGGTATAGCGGTTGTTGCCGCGCAGTTTCATCTGATCGGCGGTGCCGCGCCCCTGGCGCCCCACCATCTGGTAGTCACCATTCCAGACATTGGTGTCTTTACTGTTCAGATTTGACCAGGCTTTCGGACCTTTCAGGATGACCTGATTGTCGTCATAGTGCACATTACCGAGGGCGTCAACGGTACGTACCGGCGTGGTTTGCCCTTCCTGCTGACGTTGATGAAGCTGCACTTCATCTGATTGCAGGCGGCTATTGCCCTGTTCGATGTTCACATTACCGGTAAATACCGCGTCATCAGGATAATTACCTTTGGCAGATTCCGAGTGAATGGTTACGGGCAGCTCATTGGTGGTGCCGTTCACCAGCGGACGGTTATAGCTCGGCACGCCTAACATACACTGCGACATCAAATCGTCGGCGAGAGCATGCTGACTGGTAAGGGCGGCACCAATCAGGGTGGCCAGCAGAGTAGGTATACGTTTTTTCATACGCGGTATCGAGAATTCCATGAAAACTGGCATCATGCCGACAATCCGGTCAGAGACTAACTTACTGCCCGGCGTTGCGCCAGTGTTAATCCGTGTCTGTCCGCGTTGCCGTTAGGCGCTGAGATAAATGACAGGTATGATAATGCAATTTTCAGCCGCAAGCATGGCGAATTGAGGAGTTTATGCGCTACTGGGGAAAAGTTGTAGGTCTGCTATTGGGATTGATTTCCGGTGCAGGCTTTTGGGGAGTAGTGATCGGTTTGATCATTGGTCACATGATTGACAAAGTTCGCGGCGCGCAGGGCAAGGCTTACTTCTCAAATAATCAGACGCGCCAGACGCTGTTTTTCAGCACCACTTTTCAGGTGATGGGCCATTTGACTAAGTCAAAAGGGCGCGTCACCGAAGCAGATATTCAGATTGCTTCTTTATTAATGGAGCGTATGCAGCTACACGGTGAATCACGCACCGCGGCGCAACGCGCCTTCCGGGAAGGCAAGCAGGGCGACTATCCGCTGCGTAGCAAATTGCGTGAGTTTCGTAGCGTCTGCTTTGGCCGTTTTGACCTGATTCGGATGTTTCTGGAAATTCAGATTCAGGCGGCGTTTGCCGATGGTTCGCTGCATCCTAACGAACGCCAGGTTCTGTATGTGATTGCAGAAGAGTTAGGGATTTCGCGCACGCAATTCGACCAGTTTCTGCGTATGATGGAAGGCGGTCAGCAGTTTGGCGGGCGGCAGAGTTCTTCGTATGGCGGTTTCCAGCAGAAGCCAGGCGGTCCCACGCTGGAAGATGCCTGCAGTGTGCTAGGGGTAAAAAGCAGCGATGTTATTACCGTCATTAAACGCGCCTACCGCAAGCTGATGAGCGAACATCATCCCGATAAGCTGGTCGCGAAAGGCTTGCCGCCAGAGATGATGGAGATGGCGAAGCAGAAAACGCAGGAAATCCAGGCGGCTTACGATCTCATCAGAAAAGAGAAAGGATTCAAATAATTCAGCGCCTCGCCTGCCTCACGGCCCTGTGCCCCGCAAGCGGGGCGTGGGTCGCCACCTGAACGGCTTGCAACGCTTACGCCTGATAATCCTTTATCTAAAATATGCCGCAGGAAATCTGCTCTGGCGAGCCAGGCGCTGTCCCGTACCGGTTAAAAATCTGCGGGCTGACGAAACGTCATCGCATTACCAAACTTTGGATGGATGATGGTCAGCGTCTCTGCATGCAGCAGCAGTCTCGCTGCCATCGCTTTGGCTTCCGGGTGCGCATAAAAGTTATCGCCTAATATCGGATGTCCCAGCGCCAGCATATGCACACGCAGCTGGTGCGAGCGTCCGGTAATCGGCTTCAACGATACGCGTGCGCAGTTATTCGCCAAATACTCCATCACCTGATATTCCGTTTGCGCTGCTTTTCCGCTCTCAAAACAGACCTTTTGTTTTGGCCGATTCGGCCAGTCGCAAATCAGTGGTAAATCTATCTGTCCTTTCTCTACAGTCGGATGGCCCCAAACGCAGGCCACATAAGTTTTTGAGGGTTCGCGCTCGCGAAACTGACGCTTAAGCTCGCGTTCTGCTGATTTAGTCAGCGCCACCACGATGACGCCGCTGGTGGCCATATCAAGACGATGCACTGATTCCGCCTGCGGGAAATCGCGCTGAATGCGCGTCATCACGCTGTCTTTATGCTCTTCCAGCCGACCCGGAACAGAAAGCAGGCCGCTGGGCTTGTTCACCACCATGATGTGATCATCCTGATAAAGGATGTGCAACCAGGGTTCAAGCGGCGGATTGTAAGGTTCCATGCTATATTCCAAAAAACGGGGCCGCCAGACCCCTGAATTTTATTGGTGGGTGACGACAATCAAACGTAGCGCATCAAGCCGCCAGTTGGCCTGGTCGAGGTGCTCCAGTACCTGTTGGCGATTGCTTTCCAGCGCTTCAATTTCGTCTTCACGAATCGTCGGATTGACGGCCTTCAGCGCCTGGAGACGCGACAATTCAGCGCCCAGTTTTTCGTCGGCTTCACGACGGGCAATATCAATCACCGCGCGTGCTTCGCTCGCTACGCTATCTTCAGCCTGCGTCAGAATGGCATGCACATCCTGTTGCACCGCATTCACCAGCTTGCTGGCTGTATGCCGGTTAACCGCATTCAACTGGCGGTTAAAGCTTTCGAATTCCACTTTGGCCGCCAAATTAGTACCGTTACGATCCAGCAACAAACGAATGGGCGTAGGGGGCAGGAATCGCGTTAGCTGCAAGTTTTTCGGGGCCTGGGCTTCAACCACATAGATCATCTCAACCAGCAACGTGCCGACTGGCAGCGCTTTGTTCTTCAGCAACGACAGCGCGCAGCTGCCAGTATCACCAGAAAGAATCAAATCGAGGCCGTTGCGAATCAACGGATGTTCCCAGGTAATAAACTGCGTATCTTCGCGGGATAATGCCTGGGCGCGGTTAAAGGTGATGGTGCAGCCATCTTCTGGCAGGCCAGGAAAATCCGGCACCAGCATATGATCGGATGGCGTCAGCACGATCAGATTATCGCTGCGATCTTCCTGATTAATCCCCACAATATCAAACAGGTTGAGGGCAAAATTCACCAGATCGGTATCATTGTCCTGTTCGGCGATGGCGTTAGCCAGCGCCTGGGCTGTTTCGCCGCCGTTGGAGTTCAGCTCCAGTAACCGGTCACGCCCCTGTTCCAGCTGCGATTTCAACGCTTCATGCTGCTTGCGGCATTCAACAATAAACGCGTCAAAGCCTTCATTATTTTCCGGTGCGGCAAGGTAGTTAATCAGCTGCGAATGCACGCTATCGTAAACGGTACGGCCGGTTGGACAAGTGTGCTCAAACGCATCCAGTCCTTCGTGATACCAGCGCAACAACACCGCCTGAGCGGTTTTTTCCAGCCATGGCACCAGAATCTGAATGTCATGCATCTGACCGATACGATCCAGGCGACCGATACGCTGTTCCAGCAAGTCTGGGTTCGCGGGCAAATCAAACATCACCAGGCGGCTGGCAAACTGGAAATTACGCCCTTCAGAACCGATTTCTGAACACAGCAGCACCTGTGCGCCATTCTCTTCGGACGCAAACCACGCGGCAGCCCGATCGCGCTCAATGATCGATAAGCCTTCATGAAATACGGCGGCGCGGATACCTTCACGCTCGCGCAGCACCTGCTCAAGTTGCAGCGCGGTGGCAGCTTTGGCGCAGATCACCAGCACCTTTTCTTTGCGGTTGCTGGTGAGATAACCCAATAGCCACTCCACGCGCGGATCGAAATTCCACCAGGTGCCGCTATCGCCTTCGAACTCCTGATAAATCTGTTCTGGATAGAGCAAATCGCGGGCGCGTTCCTCGGCACTTTTTCGCGTGCCCATGATGCTGGAAACTTTGATCGCCGTTTGATACTGCGCCGGCAGCGGCAGGCGAATCTGATGCAGCTCGCGTTTGGGGAAGCCTTTCACACCGTTACGCGTGTTACGGAACAGTACGCGGCTGGTGCCGTGGCGATCCATCAACATTGAAATCAGCTCTTTGCGGGCTTCCTGCTTACCGTCGCGATCGCTGTTTGCCACCTGTAGCAGCGGCTCTATATCCTGCTCGCCGATCAGTTCGTTGATGATATTCATCTGCTGTTGCGAAATGGCCTGATCGGCCAGCAGCGAGGCGACCGCATCGGCGACCGGGCGGAAATGCTGCTGCTCTTCAACAAACTGGGCGAAGTCGTGGAAACGATCGGGGTCGAGCAAGCGCAGGCGCGCAAAGTGGCTCTCCATGCCCAACTGTTCTGGTGTTGCGGTCAACAGCAGCACGCCAGGCGTTTTTTCTGCCAGCTGTTCAATCACCTGATATTCACGGCTCGGCTCGCCTTCGCGCCATGCCAGATGGTGCGCTTCATCTACCACCAGCAGATCCCAGTCGGCATCGGCCAGCAGTTCAAGACGCTGCTTATTACGGCGCACAAAATCCAGCGAGCAGATAATGAGCTGCTCGGTATCAAAGGCGTTATCGCTGTCGTGTTGCGCTTCGCTGTAGCGATCGTCATCAAACAGCGCAAAACGCAGGTTAAAGCGGCGCAGCATCTCGACCAGCCATTGATGCTGCAGCGTCTCCGGGACTACGATCAACACACGTTCGGCACGACCGGCCAGCAACTGCTGCTGAATAATCATCCCGGCTTCAATGGTTTTACCCAGGCCGACTTCATCGGCCAGCAGCACGCGAGGCGCATGACGACGACCGACATCATGGGCGATATGCAGCTGATGCGGGATCAGGTTAGTTCGCATGCCGCGCAGCCCGCTCGTTGGCAAACGATACTGTTCGCTTTGATATTTACGTGCGCGGAAGCGCAGAGCAAAACGATCCATACGGTCAAGTTGTCCGGCGAACAGGCGATCCTGGGGTTTGCTGAACACCAGTTTGCTGTCGAGCAACACTTCGCGCAGCGTCGCGCCGTCCTCTTCGATATCAAGGCGCGTGCCGATATAGGTCATCAGGTCATTTTCATTGCGGACTTCATCGACCCGCATCTGCCAGCCTTCGTGGCTGGTAACGGTATCACCTGGATTAAAAATGACACGGGTAATGGGCGAATCATTGCGGGCATAGAGGCGGTTTTCGCCTGTGGCCGGGAACAGCAGCGTGATCATACGTGTATCAATCGCAACGACGGTTCCCAACCCCAGTTCACTTTCCGTATCACTGATCCAGCGCTGACCTAATGTAAAAACCATATATTTTTAGCTCGAATTTTTAACGTTTTTAAAGGTGTTCCCCCCACTCAGGCAATAGCTTGTCAACCAAACGGTAAGGTCTGGTGAACGTGTCAGAGCGGTGAGTTTTGGGAAGGGTGTTATGGTACTGGATGGCAGGGCATTCGTCACCTGTCAAAAAAGCCCCAACTGACCGGTAATAAGTGTAGCAAAGTCACCCTCGACAAAAGGCAAAATGCCATCAGCAACCGGTTGTAACTGCTTACTAACGTAATGATCATAGTCGAGCGGCGTGCTGCGCGCTTCCAGCGGCTCTGGCCCGGCCGTTGCCATGACGTAACGAATGCGTCCACCCTTTTGATACTGCAAAGGCCGGCCCAGCTTGCGATTTTCTTCATCGGCAATGCGGGCCGCTCGCACGTGTGGTGGCACGTTACGTTCATACTCTTTTAACGGGCGACGCAGGCGTTTTTTATAAATCAGCTGATCGTCCAGTTCGCCAGCCAGTAGCTTTGCCACGGTTTCGCGGACGTAATTCTGCCACGGTTGGCGATGGAAAATGCGACTGTATAGCGCTTGCTGAAACTGCTGCGCCAGCGGCGTCCAGTCGGTTCGCACCGACTCCAGCCCTTTAAAGACCATACGTTCGCCGTTCTCGTCACAGATTAATCCGGCGTAGCGTTTTTTGCTGCCTTGCTCGGCACCACGAATAGTGGGCATCAGAAAGCGGCAGAAATGATTTTCATATTCCAGCTCCAGCGCACTCTGGAGCCCGTACTCATTGAGTAGATGTTCGCGCCACCAAAGAGTGACTTTGTCTGCCAGCCGATGACCAATGGCTGCGGCGTC
Organism: Mixta mediterraneensis; assembly: GCF_014946725.1. GTDB lineage: Bacteria > Pseudomonadota > Gammaproteobacteria > Enterobacterales > Enterobacteriaceae > Pantoea > Pantoea mediterraneensis. Next base: position 730,083 of record NZ_JACFXY010000001.1, on the reverse strand, counting down.
CTCTTCGCTGTGCGCTGATTTTAGCCAGACGAAGGTCGAATCGGTATCGCCGTAGATCACATCAAAGCCTTCCGCCTCAATTAATTCGCGCGTTTGCTGCATGATAGCGTGCCCGCGCAGGGTGATTGACGACGCCAGGCGAGGATCGAAAAAGCGGCAGGCGCTGGTGCCTAACACGCCATAAAAGGCGTTCATGATAATTTTCAGCGCCTGTGACAGCGGTTTATTGTCCTGTTGTTTGGCGGCCTCGCGACCCTGCCAGATCTGCTCAACAATAGCGGGTAAACAATGCGTCTGGCGTGAGAAGCGTGCTTCGCGGAACCCTGCCACTGAATCGGCGTCATCAGGATGCGCTAATCCTTCAATCAATCCTACCGGATCAATCAGGAAGGTACGGATGATCGAGGGATAAAGGCTTTTATAGTCAAGCACCAGCACCGAATCATATAAACCGGGGCGCGAATCCATCACGTAGCCGCCAGGGCTGGCTTCCGGCAGCACGTCGCCCAGATTAGGCGCGACAAAACCGGCGCGATGCATGCGTGGAATATAAAGATGACTGAAGGCGGCTACCGAACCGCCGTGACGATCCACCGCCAAACCATTAACCGCCGCGCGTTCCAGCAGGAACGGCATAATGTCCGTTTTGTGGAAAATACACGTAACCAGTTCGCAGTCTTTCAGGTTATAGCGCGCCAGCGCAGGTTTATCATTGGCAAAGCGCCAGTTGATCTCTTCCATGCGCTGCCACGGATTATCGATGGCTTTGCCTTCACCCAATAGCTGTTGCGATACCGACTCCAGGCTAAACGAAGGGAAAGTCCAGAAGGCGGATTTTAGTGCATCAATGCCGTCGATGATCAAGCGTCCGGTAGCCTGCGCGAAGAATATCCCCGGCTTAAACCCGTGTTCACGCCACTCCAGCGGCGTCTGCTGACGCCCCAGACGTAACGGCACGTTGTAGCGCTCGGCGTGTTTCTGTAATACGCGCAAGTCAAACTGCACCACGTTCCAGCCGATAATCACATCAGGATCGTATTGAGCAAACCAGTTGTTGAGCGCTTCCAGCAGTTGCGGGCGACTGGCGAGATAGATCAGGTCGAAATCAAGCTGGCTGGCATCGCCGTTAGGCGGACCGAGCATATAAACCTGACGCTGACCGCAGCCTTCCAGCCCAATGCAATACAGCTCGCCGTGCTGAGTGGTTTCAATATCCAGCGATACCCATTTCAATGGCGGACGGTAATCAGGATGAGGTTTCAGACGCGTGTTCATCACGCTTGCGCCTTGCGTGTCGCCGCTGAACCACACTGGCGCTGTGATAAAGCGCTCCATTAAAAAGCGCTCGGGTGGACGGATGTCCGCTTCGTAGACCGGAATGCCGTGCTCACGCAGTTTCTTTTCAATCCATTGCAGCTGTCGGTTCTGTTGACAATAAAGCCCCAATACCGGGCGGCGGCGAAAATCTTTTAGCTGCAAAGGCTGAAGGCGTACTTCTCGTTCATTTTGCAGCAGCGCTTCAACCTGCGTTTGAAATCCGCAGGGAATGAACGCCACCGATTCTTGTACCGGCAGCACCACGCGCTGCGGACCCTCGTCGGTGGCCAGCCAGAAGACGATTTCGGTGCCTTGTGCGCTGTCGCGCCAGTGGCGAGTGAGCAGGAAACCTGCGCGGGGCGTATTCACACTATCTCCAGACGAGCCGGCTTCAGAAACAAACGTGAGCGAAGTATAACATGGATATTTATACAGCACTCGCCGCTGTGGTTTATCAATATCAGCGTACAATTCTTGCCTTGACGCTGTACCCCAGGCTCAGGACAATCCAGTCTTGTGCTTTTTTTAAGGAAGGTTATGGAAGCCTGGGTTCAACACCTGTTTACGCAGTCGCTGGAGTGGGCGTTGTTTGCCGTTGCACTGGTGACATTTCTTGAATCGCTGGCGCTGGTGGGATTATTGCTGCCGGGGACGGTTTTGATGGCCAGTCTCGGCGCGCTGGTGGGTAGCGGACAAATAGGGTTATACCCAGCCTGGGCGGCGGGTTTCGTCGGTTGTTTAATTGGCGACTGGGTTTCCTATGGCATTGGCTGGAAATTTCAGGGGCCGCTGCATCGCTGGAAATACTTACAAAAATATAAAGGATTACTGGATAAAACCGAGCACGCGCTGCATCAGCACAGCATGTTTACCATTCTTGTGGGACGTTTTGTCGGGCCAACGCGTCCGCTGATCCCACTAGCGGCGGGTATGCTGGAATTGCCGGTGCGTAAGTTCCTGCTGCCGAATCTAATCGGCTGTATTTTGTGGCCGCCGCTCTATCTGCTGCCGGGCATTCTGGCGGGAGTGGCAATTGATGTGCCAAAAGCCGCGCAGGAGGGAAGCTTTCGCTGGCTGCTGTTGCTGGTTGCAATTCTGGTTTGGCTGGGCATTTGGCTATGCTGGCGCTGGTGGCGCAGCGGGAAAAGTCAGGACTGGGTAACCGCGTATCTGCCGCTGCAACGTCTGCGCTGGCTGACGCCGCTCGGGCTTATCGTGGCCGCTGGCGCATTGGTGGCGATTCAGTTCCATCCGATGATGCCAGTATTCCGTCATCTGCTGTGGCAGGTATTCTTTAATTAACGGCGCGGGATGCCGAGCACATCGGCTTCCCGCGTGTCGCCCGACAGTAGCTGTTCGGTTGCGCCATCCCAGTAAACCCGACCATCCACAATCACGACGCTACGTGGCTCAATTTGCTGCGCATCCTCCAGGCTATGCGACACCATCAGTAAAGTGATGTTGCGCGCCATGCACACTGAACGCACCAGCTGTAGCATTTCTCCCCGTAACGCCGGATCCAGGGCTGAAAAGGGTTCATCCAGCAGCAGCACTGGCCGATCGCGTAACAGACAGCGAGCCAGCGCGACACGCTGACGTTGTCCGCCTGATAGCTGGCCCGGTAAACGCGTCAGCAGATCACGCAATCCCACCTGCTCAGCAATCTCTGCAAGCTGCTGCTGTTGGGTGGGGTTCAGCCTGAGACCGGGATGTAATCCCAGCGCCATATTCTGCTGTACGTTGAGGTGCGGGAAGAGGTTATTCTCCTGAAACAGCATCGAAACCGGGCGCTTCGCCGGTACGCTTTGGGTATGATCGTGTCCGTCAATGTGCAGGCTTCCCTGGCTGACGGGCAGAAAACCCGCAATCAGGCTCAGCAGCGTGCTTTTGCCCGCGCCGCTAGGGCCAAGGATTGCCAGCCGCTCGCCACGTTGCGCGCTCAGGCTGAAGCGCATCGGTAAATGCTGATAAAGATAGGTAAGGTTATTCAGAGTCAGCATGGCGGCCCGGTAATTTTTCCATCAGGGTAAACAGTAACAAACAGAGCACAAGTAACAACAGGGCGGTAACCGCACCGTCTGCGCCGCGATAGGAACCGATCTGTTGATAAAGATAGAACGGTAAGGTGCGGAAATCCGCATTGCCAAATAACGCCACCACGCCAAAATCACCCATCGACAACACGCAGGCAAAGGCCAGCGCCTGCGCTAACGGGCGTTTCAGCGCGCGCAGCTCAATGAGCCGCAGCCGGTTCCAGCCGCTGATGCCGAGCGATCCACACAGATTTGCATAACGCTCAGCCATGTCGCGCATAGGATTTTCCAGCACCTTTAAAGCGTAAGGGATAGCGATCAGCGCATTGGCGAAGATGACCAAACCGTCAGCAGAAGTGGGCAAACCGATGGTGGCATTAAATAGCAGAAAGAAGCCTGTTGCCAGCACGATACCGGGCATCGCCAGGATCAGCATACCGCTGGTATCCATGATTTGCGCCGCGACGTTGCGCTGGCGCAAACGCAGTTCCCGGCTGCTCCACAGCAGCATCATGGTGAGCAGCACGCATAGCAGACCCGCGCCGGATGCAATCCGCAACGAAGTCAACGTGGCTTGCCACAGCGCGGGTTGGACCAGCGCGCCGCGTAACCCACCGTGCAGGCCATCCACAATCACCGCCAGCAGCGGGGGGAGCAGCAGCAGCAACGCCAGGGCAATCAACAACACATCACTGAGGCGAGCAAAATACGAATCCTGTGGATCGCGCCAGCCGCGCAACTGGCTGCTCCCTGCCGGGATCGCCTTACTGAAACGCTGGCTAAGCAGCACCAGCGTCAGGCAACAGATTAGCTGAATGAGCGCCAGCAGCGCCGCCCGGCCGGGATCGTAGTCGTAGCTCAGCGCCTGAAAAATGGCAAGTTCGATAGTGGTTGCCTGTGGCCCGCCGCCCAGCGATAACACGGTGGCGAAACTGGCAAAGCACAGCATAAATATCAGCGCGCCGGTGGGCAGCACCTGTCGGCGTAGCCATGGCCATTCCAGCAGGCGAAAATGGTGCCAGCCGCGCAGGTTGAGTTGCGCGGCCAGTTGGCGCTGTTCAGCCGGAATACTTTCCAGCGCCTGCAACATCAAACGCGTCGCCAGCGGTAAATTAAAAAAAACGTGTGCCAGCAAAATGCCTTGCAGCCCATACGGCGAAAAGCCATAACGGATGCCAAAAAACTGGCAGATCTGCGCCAGCCAGCCGACGCGACCATAAACCGTGAGCAGGCCAAATACGGCCACCAACACGGGCAGCACCAGCGTCATTGCGCACAGGCGCAACAGCAGCTGACGGCCGGGAAAGCGCCGACGATAAAGCGCACGCGCCAGCGCAATCGCAGGCAGCAGCGACAGCAATGCGGATAGCAGCGCCTGGCCGAAAGAAAAGGCGATAACGTGGTGTAGATATTCATCCTGCAATACGCTGTGCCAGGGCGTGTCTGGCGCGGCCATCCATAGCGTAGAAAAGGCCAGCAGCGCCACACTGCCTAACAGCAGCGTGGCGAGCAGGCCGGGAATCAGCCAGAGCGGCATTAACGGCTGACGGCGCGTTGCCATGCATTAATCCATTCTGAGCGGTGGGCGGCAACCTGTTGTGAAGAATAATGCAGCGCAGTATTGGGTATGCTCAGCGACGAGAAACCTGCCGGCAGATCGGTTTTTATAACCGGATACATCCAGTTGCCGGTTGGCATCTTGTGCTGGAAGGCGGGCGACAACATGAACTGCATAAACTGCTGCGCCAGTTTTGGCTGTTTGCTGCTGGCCAGTTGCGCGGCGACTTCAACCTGCAGGTAATGCCCTTCAGCAAACGGCGCGGCCGCATAGGTATCTTTTTTCTCTTCAATAAGGTGGTAAGCGGGAGATGTGGTGTAGCTGAGCACCAAATCACCCTCACCCTTCAGGAACAAACCGTAGGCTTCACTCCAGCCTTTGGTAACGGTAACGGTTTTCTGCGCCAGCTTCTGCCATGCCTGGGGTGCCTGATCGCCATACACTTTTTGCATCCACAGCAGCAGGCCTAAACCCGGCGTACTGGTGCGTGGATCTTCATAAATAACGCGCCATTTTTCTGGACTATCAACCAGTTCTTTCAGGCTTTTGGGCGGGTTCTTCAGTTTGTTTTTATCATAGACGAAGGCAAAGTAGCCGTAATCGAAGGGGATAAAGGTTTTATCCTGCCAGCCGCCAGGTAGTTGCAGCTTGCTGGTGTCTACGTCGCTGGCAGCAAATAAGCCGGTCTGCTGCGCGGCCTGTAGCAGATTATTATCCAGGCCCAGAACAACATCGGCTTTGCTGTTTTTACCTTCCATGCGCAGGCGATTAAGCAGCGATACGCCATCTTCCAGCGCCACGTATTTCAGTTCGCAATGACATTGTGCTTCAAAGGCTTTTTTCACCGCCGGGCCGGGTCCCCAGTCAGCGGAGAACGAATCGTAGGTGTAAACGGTTAAGGTCGGTTTAGCGGCAAAAGCAGAGGCCGACAACAGCAGCAACAGGGACAGGACTTTGTTTAACACTTTGCGCTCCTTCAGGAGAATGGTCGTTGAGTCGCAAAGGATCTGAGCTGGCTGGCCTCTCAAATCCCTACGTCGGTACTAACCGAATCAGGTTCGACGGGTATATCTCAGCATCTTACGGCAATCGCAAGCGGCACCCCGTTGAGAACGCGTTATTCTAGTCATTACGCGGCCAGGGTGAAAGGATCACAGCGTCGGCGGCGTAAACCAGCTCATCGCTAATATCCGGCAGCACCCAAATTGAAACGTCATTAATTAAGGCGCGAAAACCGAAATAATCATCAAAGGCGGTGATTTTTAGCTGGCTTTGCTGGTTGCGCACTACGCTGTAAGGCCTGCTGCCAAGGGGGTGACGGGCAAAATCGCGCCGCTCCGGCCATTCACGCGGCAGGATTATCGCGCTCACGCTGCCAGGTAACCACGGCAGCCAGTCGTCGGGCTGACTTAAGGTAATGTCCAGCGTCCAGGGGGCGGGAGAAGTGATGTGTTGCAGATGCGAAAACAGGGGCTGATAACGCAGCCGTTCCAGGCTGCTTATCACATCGGCCATTTCTAATTCTCGCCCGTGATGAAAGCGGATTGCGGGACGTAAGAAAAAACGCCAGTGCAGTGATAAGATTCGCTGCCAGTGATGCACAATATTGGCTTCAGCTTCCCCTTTTTCCTCATTTATACGCGTTAATCCCCTGAAAATTTGTCGTGCTATATGCGTTTCGGAGCGACGCAGTGGCGATCCGGGCAGCAAATTGAGCCGCGGGCGATAGTAAAGTACGCGCAAAATACGCCTGCCCTGGCGAAAGCTGCGGCCCAGACAGGCACTAATCATCTGGCGCACCTGGTCTTTATCGCCAACCAGCTGAACAAGTTGATCGATGCGATCCTGTTCCAGCAAATCTTCGGCCCGCTGTTGCTGCAACGCCAGACCGGTATAGCAAAACGTTAGCTGTGAACGTTTGCCACGCCCGGCTTCCGCTTGCCAAATCAGCCAACCGGCGACTTGCATAGCGTTGAGCAAGTTACGCATATGGCGACGTGAACAGTGCAGCAATTCCGCCAGCTCATTCAGCGTGGTGATTTGCGTCTGGCCCTGGCAGCTTTGCCACAGGCGAATAAATTGCTGCTTAAGGCGCGATGAGGGCATAAAAGAGGAACTCCCGGTAAAAAGCGCTCTGTTTTTTCTGCCTCATATTAGAAACAAACTTGATCTCATTGGAAGAGCGGGGGGCATTTAGCAATAAATAGCGCTCTGCCATGATCGCGCAGCCATGCGGGATCGTATTCTGAGTAGGGTGTAATTACACCGCCAGCAGGTTTTTCACCGCTGGCTTTTTTTAGGATGCACGCTATTGTCTACCCTTCTTTTTTCCTCATTTTAAAGGGATTGCGGTATGAAATCGCGCGTCAATCCAGTTTATCTCGCGTTTATGGTGACGTCGTTCATGATTGGCGTGGCGGGTGCATTACAGGCGCCGACGCTCAGTCTGTTTTTGACCCGTGAAGTGCAGGCGCGTCCTTTCTGGGTTGGGCTATTTTTTACCCTCAACGCGATTGCAGGGATTGTGGTCAGCATGATGGTGGCGAAACGTTCGGACAGTGTGGGCGATCGCCGTCATATTATTTTGTTCTGCTGTCTGATGGCGCTGTGTAATGCCATTTTGTTTGCCTTTACGCGTCATTATCTGACATTGATCACGCTTGGCGTGCTGCTGTCAGCACTGGCCAGCGTGTCAATACCGCAAATTTTTGCGCTGGCACGTGAATATGCCGATCAGTCAGCACGCGAAGCAGTGATGTTCAGTTCAGTGATGCGTGCGCAGCTGTCGCTGGCGTGGGTGATTGGGCCGCCGTTGTCATTCACGTTAGCGCTTAATTACGGTTTCATCACGCTGTTTATGGTGGCGGCGACGCTGTTCTTTATCTGTATCCTGCTGATTTGGTTTACGCTGCCATCGGTACCACGCGCGGATTCGCTGATGCACAGTGGTGGCATACCCATCAGCGGCTGGCGTAATCGTGATGTACGCATGTTGTTCATCGCTTCGATGATAATGTGGACCTGTAATACCATGTATATCATTGATATGCCGCTGTATATCAGCAGCACGCTGGGATTGCCAGAAAAGCTGGCTGGTTTGTTAATGGGTATGGCGGCAAGTCTGGAAATTCCGGTGATGCTGCTGGCGGGCTATTGTGCGAAGCGCATCGGGAAACGTAACCTGATATTGATCGCTCTGGCAGCCGGTATTGTGTTCTATCTTGGTCTGGTGCTGTTCAGTTCGCGTAATGCATTATTGCTCCTGCAACTATTTAACGCCGTATTTATCGGCATCATCGCCGGTATTGGTATGTTGTGGTTTCAGGATTTAATGCCGGGAAGGCCTGGGGCGGCCACCACGATGTTTACGAATTCGATTTCAACGGGAATGATCCTGGCGGGGGTGATTCAGGGAACGTTAAGCGAACACCTGGGCCACATCGCGGTGTACTGGCTGGCGTTAGGCCTGGCGATAGCGGCTTTTGCCCTGACAGCGCGGGTTCGTAATGGCTAAAAAAAAGCGACCCGAAAGTCGCCCATAGCAATTAACGCAGGAAAGCCGGTTGGCTGAGCTCGTAATCGGAGATTGACGCTTCGTGTTGCAGCGTCAGGCCAATGCTGTCGAGGCCATTAATCATGCAGTGACGACGGAAACTATCCAGTTCAAACGGATAGGTTTTATCGCCAGCGATAACCGTTTGCGCTTCAAGATCGACGGTGAAACGGATGCCTGGCTGAGCAGCAACCCGTTCGAACATCTCATTGACGTCTTTATCGCTCAGTTTCACAGGCAACAGTTGATTGTTGAAGCTGTTGCCATAAAAGATGTCGGCGAAGCTCGGGGCGATAACGACATGAAAGCCAAAATCGGTCAGCGCCCAGGGAGCATGCTCGCGCGATGATCCACAACCAAAATTCTCGCGCGCCAGCAAAATGCTGGCGCCTTTGAATTCCGGTTTGTTCAGCACAAAACTGGGGGTTGGGGTGGTGCCGGCGTCGTCTTCAAAGCGCCAGTCGTGGAACAGGTGCTGACCGAACCCGGTGCGCGTGACTTTTTGTAAAAACTGCTTAGGAATGATGGCATCGGTATCGACGTTTGCCGCATCCAGCGGCGCCACAATCCCGGTATGTTGGGTAAATTTTTTCGCCATGACTTATGCTCCTGTCGTCAGTTCACGGATGTCAGCAAAATGACCTGCTACCGCCGCCGCCGCCGCCATTGCCGGACTGACCAGATGGGTGCGGCCGCCACGGCCTTGACGGCCTTCAAAGTTACGGTTGCTGGTCGAGGCGCAGCGCTCACCTGGGTTCAGGCGATCATTGTTCATTGCCAGACACATTGAGCAGCCCGGCAGGCGCCATTCGAAACCCGCGTCCAGAAATATCTTATCCAGACCTTCCGCTTCCGCCTGCGCTTTTACCGGACCGGAGCCAGGTACGACCATCGCGATCACACCGGGCGCGACTTTGCGACCTTTGGCAATCGCCGCCGCCGCACGCAAATCTTCGATACGTGAATTCGTACAGGAGCCAATAAAGACTTTATCGATGCTGACCTCGGTCAGTTTGATGCCGGGTTGCAAATTCATGTAAGCCAGCGCTTTTTCCGCTGAGGCGCGCTCAACCGGATCGGCAAATGAAGCCGGATTCGGGATGGCTTCATCAACGGCAATGACCTGACCCGGATTGGTTCCCCAGGTCACCTGCGGCGCGATGTCTTGCGCATGCAAGGTCACTACCGTATCGAATTCGGCTCCTTCGTCTGACTTCAGCGTGCGCCAGTATTCAACCGCTTGCTCCCACTGCTCGCCCTGTGGCGCAAACTGGCGGCCTTTCAGGTAGTTAAAGGTGGTATCGTCGGGTGCGACCAGACCGGCTTTAGCGCCCATTTCAATCGCCATATTGCACAGAGTCATACGGCCTTCCATGCTCAGCGCTTCAATGGCTGGACCACAGAATTCAACAACGTGCCCGGTGCCGCCTGCGCTACCGGTTTTACCAATTACCGCCAGCACAATATCTTTGGCGGTGATGCCGGTAGCCGCCTCGCCCAATACTTCAATTTTCATGGTCCTGGCGCGACCTTGTTTCAGGGTCTGCGTGGCAAAAACGTGCTCAACTTCTGACGTGCCGATACCAAATGCCAGCGAGCCAAAGGCACCATGTGTTGCAGTATGCGAGTCGCCACAAACAATGGTCATGCCGGGTAAGGTCATACCTTGTTCTGGACCGATAACGTGCACAATGCCCTGAAACGGGTGATTCAGGTCATACAGCTGCACGCCAAATTCGGCACAGTTTTTCATCAATTCCTGCATCTGAATACGTGCCATCTCGCCCGACGCATTAATATCTTTGGTCTGGGTTGAGACGTTGTGATCCATGGTCGCGAAGGTTTTTGACGGTTGACGAACTTTACGGCCATGCGCACGCAAGCCGTCAAACGCCTGTGGTGATGTCACTTCATGAATCAAATGACGATCGATATACAGCAATGGTGTTTCGTTGGGGGCTTCGTGAACGACATGTGCATCAAATAACTTCTGGTATAACGTTTTCATTATTTTATTTTTCCTCGGCGATAAAGCGGGCAATGATGCTGCCCATCTCATCTGTGCTGATCGCAGGGCCATCACCGGCTAAGTCTTTGGTACGGTAACCCTCTTCCAGGGCACGGCTGATAGCACGTTCAATGCTGTCGGCGGCGTCATCGGCATTCAGGCTATAACGCAGCAGCAGTGACAGAGACAGAATCTGCGCAACCGGATTAGCAATGTTCTGACCGGCAATATCGGGTGCCGATCCGCCTGCGGGCTCGTACAAACCAAAACCGTCTTCATTCAGGCTGGCAGAAGGCAACATGCCCATTGAGCCGGTGATCATGGCACATTCATCAGAAAGAATATCGCCAAACAGGTTGGAACACAGCAGAACATCAAATTGTGAAGGGTCTTTGATTAACTGCATGGTGGCGTTGTCGATGTACATATGACTTAACTGGACATCCGGGTAGTCTTTAGCAATTTCGTTAACGATTTCACGCCACATTACCGACGTTTGCAGCACGTTGGCTTTATCAACCGAAGTGACTTTATTGCGACGCTTACGCGCCGATTCAAACGCGATACGTGCAATACGCTCGATCTCAAAACGATGATAAACCTCGGTATCAAATGCGCGCTCATGGGGACCGCTGCCTTCACGACCTTTCGGCTGACCGAAGTAGATGCCGCCGGTCAACTCACGCACACACAGAATATCGAAGCCTTTGGCGGCAATATCGCTACGCAGCGGGCAAAACGCTTCCAGACCGTTATACAGCGCAGCAGGGCGCAGATTGCTGAACAGTTTGAAGTGCTTACGCAGCGGCAGCAGGGCGCCACGCTCAGGTTGAGAAGCAGGCGGCAAATGTTCCCATTTCGGGCCGCCGACAGAACCAAACAGGATCGCGTCGGCCTGCTCACAGCCTGCAACGGTTGCGGGTGGCAATGGCTCACCGTGACGATCAATGGCGATACCGCCAACATCATATTCACTGGTGGTGATACGCATATCGAAGCGTTGACGAATCGCATCCAACACCTTGATAGCCTGCGCCATAACTTCTGGACCAATACCGTCGCCCGGTAAAACTGCGATATGTGAAGACGTAGACATAGTTACACCGTTTCCTTCTGATCTTTAAATTTGCGCTGCAATTCTTTTTCAACCTGTCTGGCTCGCCAGATGTTGTTCAGAGCGTTAACCATGGCTTTAGCGGAGGACTCAATAATATCGGTCGCCAGGCCTACGCCATGAAATTTACGGTCGTTATAGCTGACCACAATATTTACCTGGCCCAGCGCGTTTTCGCCGTGACCTTTGGCGGTCAGCTTGTAATTCACCAGCTCGGCATTAAATTGCGTGATACGGTTGATAGCCTGATAAACCGCGTCAACCGGACCATTACCGGTCGCGGCTTCTGATTTGTTTTCTTCACCACAGCCCAGATTAACGGATGCTGTCGCGGTAATGCTGGAGCCTGATTGCACGTTGAAATCGTTCAGCTGGAAATGCTCCGGTTCTTCGTTCTGTTTGTTGATAAAGGCCAGCGCTTCCAGGTCGTAATCAAACACCTGGCCTTTTTTATCTGCCAGCTTCAGAAACGCGTCATACAGGCTATCCAGGTTGTAATCGCTTTCTTTATATCCCATCTCTTCCATGCGGTGTTTCACAGCCGCACGGCCTGAACGTGACGTCAGATTCAGCTGGATTTTGTGCAGACCGATCGATTCTGGCGTCAGGATTTCGTAGTTTTCGCGATTTTTCAGCACGCCATCCTGATGAATGCCCGACGAGTGCGCGAAGGCATTGGAGCCAACTACCGCTTTGTTGGCCGAAATCGGCATATTGCAGATCTGGCTGACCATCTGGCTGGTGCGGTAGATTTCCTGATGATGAATATTGGTATGGACGTTCATGATCTGCTGACGGGTTTTAATCGCCATGATCACCTCTTCCAGCGCACAGTTACCGGCGCGTTCACCCAGGCCATTCAGCGTACCTTCAACCTGACGTGCGCCCGCCTGAATAGCGGCAATGGCGTTGCCGGTCGCCATACCTAAATCATCATGGGTATGAACCGACAGCACAGCTTTATCAATGTTCGGTACGCGATTCACCAGCTGGCTGATGATATTGGCGTATTCGTTTGGCAAGGTATAGCCAACGGTATCAGGAATATTGATGGTGGTTGCACCCGCGTTGATAGCAGCTTCGACCATGCGGCACAGGTCATCGATGGGGGTGCGGCCACCGTCTTCACAGGAGAATTCTACGTCGTTGGTATAATTACGGGCGTGTTTCACCATGTGTACCGCACGCTCAATCACGTCTGGCAAGGTGCTGCGCAGCTTGGTGGCGATATGCATCGGCGATGTGGCGATGAAGGTGTGAATACGGAACGCTTCGGCAACGCGCAAAGCTTCATAAGCGGCGTCAATATCTTTCTCAACGCAACGCGCCAGACCACAAACGCGACTGTTTTTAATGGTGCGTGCGATAGTTTGCACTGATTCAAAATCACCCGGCGAAGAAACCGGGAAACCGACTTCCATTACGTCAATGCCCATACGTTCCAGTGCTAAAGCAATCTGCAGTTTTTCTTTTACACTCAGGCTGGCCTGTAATGCCTGTTCACCATCGCGCAGAGTGGTATCGAAAATAATGACTTGTTGGCTCATCGTATTCATCCTTTTGCGTTAACTTCGCCTTGCAACGAGCATAAAAAAACCCGCGCATCGGCGCGGGTTTTTAACTTTCTGCAGGTTTGAATCAGTGTTTGATTCCGCCCACAAGTCTACCGCGCAAATTAGCTGCGTTTAGTAGTAGACCTGGTAGGCGAGAAGAACGAAACATGGATTTAAACCTCGTAAATTTTTTTGCTGCACATATTGGTACTGGAATCCCTGAGTGATGTCAACCTTAAGTGAAAGGCGCTGTCGTTAGGCTGCTAAGGAAAATATTCTGTCATATCAGGCCGACACAGAGTTATGCGCAACAGATTAATCGTCGGAATATTAACAGCAGATAACAAAAGGCCATCTTGTGGTGAATTTTGTTGTTAATTGCTTGAAATGTATTGTTTTTTATCGATATTGCTATAGCGATCGTCTTAATGGGATAACAGCGCAAAGCAACATAATCTCATGTAAATGCATCGTTTTAAGGTTAATAACGCCAAAAAGGTTTTATCTCAGGAAATTGTGGGCTAACGGTCACAGCAATAACTTTTTTTTATTTCTTAGATCACGCTAAAAATAATTTCATGAGTAGCATTTTCGTCTGCTGTTATCGCGCGTAATTAGTTTAATCATCGCGGCTCAAACTTATCAGGCAGAGCCTTTACAGCCGGTTTCATTAACCTGGTCATGCCTGATGTTTGCCTGCCAGGTTTTCTGCGGTTATGGTAATCGACCTACTATCAAAAGAATGAACTCAGCAGAATTCTCTGTATCTGGACAGCAGAAATGATTTCCGCTGTCTGTGCATAAACATAAGGTTTTGATCTTAATTGGCGAAGAGAGGGCAGGATGCCGTGGCGTGCTGGAAAACGGTCGCCGATGGATTCAGTTCCTTTAGCCTGGAGGCAGAAAATGGAGATGTTGTCAGGAGCCGAGATGGTCGTCCGTTCGTTAATCGATCAGGGCGTAAAGCAGGTATTCGGTTATCCGGGTGGCGCCGTATTAGATATTTACGATGCGCTGCAAACGGTAGGGGGTATTGATCACGTATTAGTACGCCATGAACAAGGCGCTGTGCACATGGCGGACGGTCTGGCGCGCGCGACCGGCGAAGTCGGTGTGGTGCTGGTGACATCGGGTCCCGGCGCGACCAATGCTATTACCGGCATTGCGACGGCTTACATGGATTCCATTCCGCTGGTCATCCTGTCGGGACAAGTCCCTTCCTCGCTGATTGGCTACGACGCTTTTCAGGAATGCGATATGGTCGGGATTTCCCGCCCGGTGGTAAAACACAGCTTCTTAGTTAAAAGCACCGAAGAAATTCCTGGCGTGCTGAAAAAAGCGTTTTGGCTGGCTGCCAGTGGGCGTCCGGGACCGGTGGTTATCGATCTGCCGAAAGATATTCTGAATCCCGCCAATAAGCTGCCTTATATGTGGCCAGATTCCGTCAGTATGCGATCTTACAACCCCACAGTCCAGGGGCATAAAGGTCAGATTAAGCGTGCGTTGCAAACGCTGTTAGCCGCTCATAAGCCTGTGATATATGCCGGTGGCGGCGCGATTACTTCAGCCTGTGAAGCCGAGTTGCTGCAACTGGCTGAAAGCCTGAATATTCCGGTAACCACGTCATTGATGGGGCTGGGGGCCTTCCCAGGCATGCATCGTCAATGTGTGGGTATGCTGGGCATGCACGGCACGTATGAAGCGAATATGACGATGCACAATGCCGACCTGATCTTTGGTATTGGCGTGCGCTTTGACGATCGCACCACCAATAATCTGGCAAAGTATTGCCCAAATGCCACAGTGATGCATATTGACATTGATCCTACGTCAATCTCGAAAACCGTTGCCGCTGATATTCCCATTGTTGGCGATGCGAAACAGGTTCTGCAGCAAATGCTGGACTTGCTGGCCCAAAGCGAAAGTAAACAACAGCTCGACAGCCTGCGCGACTGGTGGCAATCGATTGATGGCTGGCGCAGCCGCAAGTGTCTGGAGTTTGATCGCACCAGCGATAAAATCAAGCCACAGGCTGTCATCGAAACGATTTGCCGCCTGACCAGCGGTGACGCTTACGTCACGTCGGATGTCGGTCAGCATCAGATGTTTGCCGCGCTCTATTATCAGTTCAACAAGCCACGCCGCTGGATTAACTCAGGGGGTTTAGGAACGATGGGCTTTGGGCTACCTGCTGCGCTGGGTGTGAAAATGGCGCTGCCAGAAGAAACGGTCATCTGTGTGACCGGCGATGGCAGTATCCAGATGAATATCCAGGAGCTTTCTACCGCCTTGCAATACAATTTGCCGGTGCTGGTGCTCAACCTGAACAACCGCTTTCTTGGCATGGTGAAGCAGTGGCAGGACATGATTTATTCGGGTCGCCATTCGCAATCCTATATGGAATCGCTGCCCGATTTCGTCCGTCTGGCAGAGGCTTACGGCCATGTTGGCATCGCCATCCAGCATCCTGCTGAGCTGGAGGAGAAGTTAACGTTAGCGCTGGAAACGCTGGCGAAAGGCCGTCTGGTATTTGTAGATGTCACGGTTGATGGCAGCGAGCATGTTTACCCGATGCAAATTCGCGGTGGCGGTATGGATGAGATGTGGTTGAGCAAAACGGAGAGGACTTAATTATGCGTCGTATTTTATCAGTTTTGCTGGAAAACGAATCCGGCGCATTGTCTCGTGTGGTTGGCTTGTTTTCACAACGTGGCTACAACATTGAAAGCCTGACCGTGGCGCCAACCGACGATCCCACCTTGTCGCGTATGACTATTCAAACGGTTGGCGATCAAAAAGTTCTGGAACAGATCGAAAAACAGTTACACAAGCTGGTGGATGTATTACGTGTGACTGAATTAGGGCAAGGCGCTTACGTTGAGCGTGAAATCATGCTGGTGAAAATTCAGGCGAGCGGATATGGCCGCGAAGAAGTTAAGCGCAGTGCTGAAATCTTCCGCGGTCAGATCATTGATGTCACGCCAACGCTTTATACGGTTCAGCTGGCAGGCACCAGCGACAAACTGGATGCGTTTTTGAACTCCATTCGTGATGTCGCGGAAATTGTAGAAATTGCGCGTTCCGGCATTGTCGGGGTTTCTCGTGGTGACCGGATCATGCGTTAATCACGTCGCCTAATCCTTAAACTTTCTCCTAACCTGGCGAAATGCCGGGTTTTTTCTTTTTTATGCGTTATAACGTCTGGCATAACAAAAGCGGTTGCCCCGCACACTTTTCTGCTGTTAGATGTAACCAGAGTTGTCCTTAGCGTAACTGCGGATAGAGATGCTGCAGAAGCGAGCCTGATTGTGGAGTTATCGTGAAACTGGATGAAATTGCGCGCCTGGCGGGCGTGTCGCGCACCACGGCCAGTTATGTTATTAACGGCAAAGCGCGGCAGTATCGTGTAAGCGATAAAACCGTTGAGAAAGTCATGGCGGTGGTGCGTGAGCATAATTACCACCCGAATGCGGTGGCCGCTGGGCTGCGCGCGGGACGTACCCGTTCGATTGGTTTAGTCATTCCTGATTTAGAGAACACCAGCTATACGCGTATCGCAAATTATCTTGAGCGGCAGGCACGCCAGCGTGGCTACCAGTTACTGATCGCCTGCTCAGAAGATCAACCCGATAATGAAATGCGCTGCATTGAGCATCTGCTGCAACGCCAGGTTGATGCGATTATCGTCTCAACCTCATTACCCCCGGAACATCCTTTCTACCAGCGCTGGATCCATAACGCGCTGCCGATTATTGCCCTGGATCGTGCACTGGATCGCGAACACTTTACCAGCGTTGTCGGGGCGGATCAGGATGATGCCTTTACCCTGGCGACTGAACTGCGTCAGCTGGAGATAAACAATGTGCTTTTTTTAGGCGCATTACCGGAGCTTTCTGTCAGCTTTTTACGTGAAATGGGGTTCCGCGACGCGTGGAAAGACGATGAACGGCCCATTGAGTATATTTACTGCAACAGTTTTGAACGCACAGCTGCTGCTGCGCGGTTCGAAAAATATCTCGACGATCATCCCATGCCTGACGCGCTGTTTACGACGTCATTTGGGCTGCTGCAAGGTGTTATGGATGTCACGCTGAAACGTGACGGGCGACTGCCAACCGAACTGGCGATTGCGACATTTGGCGACCACGAATTGCTGGACTTTTTAGAGTGTCCGGTGCTGGCGGTGGGTCAGCGGCACCGTGATGTCGCTGAGCGCGTGCTGGAACTGGTTCTCGCCTCGCTGGATGAGCCAAAAAAACCCAAACCGGGTCTGACGCGAATTCGTCGTAATTTATTTCGTCGTGGGCAATTAAGCCGCAAAACAAAATGACTGACGGGCAGTCATGATGCTGCCCATAATAATTAATCAGGACGTTGTGTTTCGATTACATTCCGCTGGCGTAAAAAAGCGTAAATAATGAACACGTCAGCTAACAAATTAGAAACGTATTTTTTTTCTTTGTTTATTTCTTCAACAGCCTTGCTGGCCCCAGCTTTTCTGGCGCTCTCATCACCCTTTAAGAAACCCCCTAAAATGCTGCCGCTGTCTCAGAATCCACGATAAGGCGTCATCCCTGATAAGTTATTTATTTTTTCGCCAATCTTATTTAAGCAAATTAATTTTATTCAGTTATTCATCGGGTTAATTTTTTTTAGGTTTTTTTCAGCAGTGTCGCCATCCTTCAATTGAATTTTAGTCAGCAGGAAATAGTGATATTCATCTACCGCTCTGGCTTGACAAGGATTTCATCGGGTCCTTAAACTCGTTTCGTGGTAAAAAGTGGGATAAAGTGGTGGAAACAGGTAACTGAGGGGGTGAGACTGACATGTTCCGAGGAGCAACGTTAGTCAATCTCGACAGCAAAGGACGTCTGGCCGTACCAACGCGCTATCGCGATTTGTTGAAGGGGGAATCACAAGGTCAGATGGTATGTACCATCGATCTTCATCAGCCCTGCCTGCTGCTTTATACCTTGCCCGAATGGGAAATCATTGAAAAGAAGCTTGCGCGTTTATCTAGCATGAATCCGCTTGAGCGTCGCGTGCAGCGCTTGCTGTTGGGGCACGCCAGCGAATGTCAGATGGATAATGCAGGGCGTTTGTTGCTGGCGAATACCCTTCGTCAGCACGCCAAATTAACAAAAGAAGTGATGCTGGTTGGACAGTTCAATAAATTTGAACTGTGGGATGAACAGACCTGGTATCAACAAGTTAAGGAAGATATTGACGCAGAGCACTCGGCTCAGGAGCCTTTATCTGAACGGTTGCAGGACTTGTCGCTATAGCTATGCAGGAAAATTTTAAACATACCACCGTGCTGTTGGATGAGGCGGTTAACGGCCTCAATATTAAGGAAGACGGGATCTACATTGACGGCACATTTGGTCGTGGCGGTCATTCGCGCTTAATTCTTTCGCAACTTGGGGCGAAGGGGACGCTGATTGCCATCGATCGTGATCCGCAAGCTATCGCCGCGGCCGCTGAGATAAGCGATCCGCGTTTTTTAATTATTCATGGCCCTTTTTCTGCCCTGGCAGAGTATGCCCGCGAGCGCGGGCTGGTGGGTAAGATCGACGGCATTTTGCTGGATCTTGGGGTGTCTTCTCCGCAGCTGGATGATGCTGAACGTGGCTTCTCCTTTATGCGCGATGGGCCGCTGGATATGCGTATGGACCCCACACGTGGCCATTCGGCAGCAGAATGGTTACTTCATGCTGAAGAGGCAGATATTGCCTTTGTGCTGAAAACGTACGGTGAAGAGCGTTTTGCTAAGCGCATTGCGCGCGCCATCGTAGAGCGCAATCGCGAACAGCCCATGACGCGCACCAAAGAGTTAGCTGACGTTATTGCGGCGGCAACACCGGTCAAAGATAAATTTAAGCATCCTGCAACCCGCAGTTTCCAGGCGATACGGATCTGGATTAACAGCGAACTGGAAGAGATCGATACCGCGCTGAAAGGGGCTGTCGAGGTGCTGGCAACCGAAGGCCGCTTATCTGTCATTAGCTTCCATTCACTGGAAGATCGCCTGGTTAAGCGCTTTATGCGCGATCAAAGCCGCGGTCCGCAGGTCCCGGCAGGCTTACCGATGACTGAGCAGCAGCTCAAAGCATTAGGGGGACGTGAGCTGAAGCTGCTTGGCAAGCTGGTGCCGGGCGAGCGGGAAGTCGCAGAGAACCCGCGAGCGCGTAGTTCGGTATTACGTATTGCGGAGAGAACCTAAGCATGATCGGCAATGAGCGTCATAGCCTGCCCGGCGTTATTGGTGGCGATCTGCTACGCAAGGGCAAAATTCCGCTATTGCTGCTTATCGCCGTGGTGGTTTCAGCGATGTTTGTTGTGACCACCACACACAAAACGCGTTTATTAACGGCACAGCGTGAGCAGTTAGTCCTGGAACGTGACGCGCTGGATATCGAATGGCGCAACCTGATTTTAGAAGAAAACGCCCTGGGCGATCACAGCCGGGTAGAGCGGATCGCGACAGAGAAACTGCAGATGCAGCATGTTGATCCTTCACAAGAAAATATTGTGGTACAGAAATAAGGACCTCAAACAGCGAATGAGCGGCGCGGGCAGAACGCTGAAGTTGAAAAAACCGGAAGATAAAGCCAGCTTTGTAAGCTGGCGTTTCGCGTTGCTGTGTGGCTGCATTCTGCTGGCACTGGGCGGGCTGCTTTCGCGTGTTGCCTGGTTACAGGTGATCAACCCAGACAAGCTGGTAAAAGAGGGCGATTTACGTTCGCTGCGCGTGCAGGCGGTTCCCACCGCGCGCGGTATGATCAGCGATCGCGCGGGTCGTCCGCTGGCCGTAAGCGTGCCGGTTAATGCTATCTGGGCCGATCCAAAAGAGCTGCACGCCGGTGGTGGCGTAACCCTGGATAGCCGCTGGAAAGCGCTATCCGATGCGCTCTCCATCCCCCTTGATCAGCTGGCTACGCGCGTTAATGCCAATCCTAAAGGACGCTTTGTCTATCTGGCGCGCCAGGTGAATCCTGCCATCGGCGAATACGTTAAAAAGCTCAAGCTGCCTGGTATTCATTTGCGTGAAGAATCCCGCCGTTATTACCCGGCAGGGCAGGTCACCTCGCATTTGATCGGTTTTACCAATATTGATGGTCAGGGTATTGAAGGCGTTGAAAAGAGCTTCGATAAATGGCTAACCGGCGCGCCGGGGGAACGTACGGTGCGTAAAGATCGCTATGGTCGGGTGATTGAAGACATCTCTTCTGTAGACAGCCGGGCGGCACACAATCTGACGTTAAGTATCGACGAGCGTTTACAGGCGCTGGTTTATCGTGAACTGAATAACGCGGTAGCCTTTAATAAAGCCGAATCGGGTACGGCTGTACTGGTCGATGTAAATACCGGCGAAGTACTGGCGATGGCTAACAGCCCCGCTTATAACCCCAACAATCTTAGCAATACCCCAAAAGAGCTGATGCGCAACCGCGCCATTACCGACATCTTTGAGCCAGGCTCGACAGTGAAACCAATGGTGGTGATGACGGCGCTGCAACGGGGTGTGGTCAAAGAAAATAGCGTTTTGAATACCTTGCCGTATCGCGTAAATGGTCATGAGATCAAAGATGTGGCGCGTTATAACGAATTGACCCTGACGGGGATTCTGCAGAAGTCGAGTAACGTCGGAGTTTCACATTTGGCGTTAGCGATGCCTTCCTCTGCGCTGGTAGATACTTACGCGCGCTTTGGGCTGGGCAAACCGACCAATTTGGGGCTGGTCGGGGAAAGTAGTGGCTTATACCCTCAAAAACAACGGTGGTCTGACATAGAGAGGGCCACCTTCTCTTTCGGCTACGGGCTAATGGTAACGCCGTTACAGTTAGCGCGAGTCTACGCAACGATCGGCAGTTATGGCATTAATCGTCCCCTGTCGATTACCAAAGTGGATCCGCCTGTCGCTGGGCAGCGCGTCTTCGATGAATCACTGGTAAAAACCGTGATGCACATGATGGAGAGCGTAGCGCTGCCAGGTGGTGGCGGTGTAAAAGCTGCCATCAAGGGATACCGTATCGCGATTAAAACCGGAACGGCGAAAAAAGTTGGCCCGGATGGACGCTACATCAATAAATACATTGCTTATACCGCGGGCGTTGCGCCAGCCAGCCGTCCACGTTTTGCGCTGGTCGTGGTGATCAACGATCCGCAAGGCGGTAAATATTATGGCGGTGCAGTTTCTGCACCCGTGTTTGGCGCCATCATGGGCGGGGTTTTACGCACCATGAATGTTGAGCCAGACGCGTTGCCGGTGAATGACAAGAACGAGTTGGTGACTAACAGAAGTGAGGAATCAAGTGACAGATCGTAACCTGCGCGATTTACTTGGCCCATGGGTGCCAGACGCGCCGGCGCGTCAGCTTCGTGACATGACTCTTGATAGCCGCATCGCGGCTTCAGGCGATCTGTTTGTGGCTGTTGCAGGCCACCACTCCGATGGACGGCGTTTTATTCCGCAAGCTATTGCTCAGGGCGTTGCTGCCGTGATTGCTGAAGCGGAAGGCGAGGCAATGGACGGTGAAATCCGCGAAATGCATGGTGTGCCGGTAATTTACCTGGCTCAGCTGCATCAACGCTTGTCGGCTTTAGCGGGACGTTTTTATCAGCAGCCGGGTGAAAAACAAAAATTAATTGGCGTAACCGGTACTAACGGAAAAACCACAACGACGCAATTGCTGGCGCAATGGGCGCAGCTGTTGGGTGAAACCAGTGCAGTGATGGGTACGGTAGGCAACGGTCTGGTGGGTCAACTCACGCCAACTGAAAATACCACCGGCTCCGCAGTGGATATACAGCATGTGCTGCATGATCTGGCCGGGAAGGGCGCAACCCTGACGGCAATGGAAATCTCCTCCCACGGTTTAGTGCAACATCGTGTCGCCGCGCTGCCGTTTGCCGCTGCGGTATTCACCAATCTCAGCCGCGATCATCTTGATTATCATGGCGATATGCAGAGCTACGAATCAGCCAAATGGCGACTGTTCTCTGAACATCAGGTTGGCGAAGCCATTCTCAATGCCGACGATGAAGTAGGCCGCCGCTGGTTAGCCACGTTGCCAGATGCCGTCGCGGTAACCATGGAAAGCAACTTGCAGCCAGGCTGTCGCGGCCGTTGGCTGAAAGCTGACAACGTTACGTATCATGATAATGGCGCCCATATCCGCTTCAGCTCAGGCTGGGGCACAGGTGAGATTGATAGCCGCCTGATGGGGGCTTTTAACGTGAATAATTTGCTGCTGGCATTGGCGACCCTGCTGGCATTAGGTTATTCGCTGAGCGACTTAGTGCGCGTTGCGCCGCAGTTACAGCCAGTAACTGGCCGCATGGAAGTGTTTAGCGCCGCGGGTAAGCCAACAGTCGTGGTGGATTATGCCCATACGCCGGATGCGCTGGAAAAAGCGTTAGACGCAGCGCGGCTACACTGCAAAGGCAAACTCTGGTGCCTGTTCGGCTGCGGTGGCGACCGTGATAAAGGTAAGCGCCCACTGATGGGAGCCATTGCCGAGCAATTTGCTGATGTGGTGGTGATAACCGATGACAATCCGCGAAGCGAAGATCCTAAAGCCATTGTGAATGATATTCTCAGCGGTCTGCTCGACCCAGGCCGCGCCTGCGTTGTTGCGGGCCGTGCACAAGCGGTAACCAACGCCATCATGCAAGCCCAGCCAGACGACATCGTACTGGTGGCGGGCAAAGGCCATGAAGACTATCAAATCATTGGCCATCGCCGTCTTGATTACTCTGACCGTGCGACCGTTGCGGCTTTATTAGGAGGCGCGGCATGATTCCCGTTTCCTTGCACACCTTAGCGCAAATCACCGGCGGGACGCTGTCCGGCAGTGATTTAACGCTCAATGATGTCACTACTGATACGCGTAAAGTCACCGCAGGCTGCCTGTTTATTGCCATTGTAGGCGAACGCTTTGACGCCCATGACCTGGTTGACGAGGCTATCGCTAACGGGGCGTTGGCTCTGCTTGTCAATAAACGTTTACCTGTCACCGTACCGCAGGTCGTGGTCCAGGATACGCGACTGGCATTCGGCAAGCTGGCGGCATGGGTACGTCAGCAGGCGAAAGCGCGCGTGGTGGCATTAACTGGCTCATCCGGTAAAACGTCGGTGAAAGAGATGACCGCGGCGATTTTACGTCAATGCGGCGAAACGCTTTATACCGCCGGTAACCTGAATAATGATTTCGGCGTGCCGATGACGCTGTTGCGTCTGACTGCGGAGCATCAATATGCAGTGATTGAGTTGGGCGCCAACCATCAAGGCGAAATCGCTTATACGACCGAACTGGTAAGACCTGAAAGCGCTCTGGTGAATAATCTGGCAGCCGCTCACCTTGAAGGCTTTGGATCGCTGGATGGCGTCGCCAAAGCGAAGGGCGAAATCTTTTTTGGTTTGCCGGCTCACGGCACCGCGATTCTCAATGCAGAGAGTAACGACTGGCCGCACTGGCAGCAACATCTTCATGGCAAAACGGTCTGGCGCTTCTCTTCACAGGCAGAAGAGGGCTGCAATTTCTCTGCCAGCAATATCAGCATTGGTCAGGATGGAACCCACTTTACAATGCATACCCCACGTGGCGACGTGGCGATTTCGCTGCCGTTACCGGGCCGACATAACATTGCTAATGCCCTGGCTGCCGCCGCGCTGGCGGTTTCGGTAGATGCACCGCTAAGTGCAGTTCAGGCCGGCCTTAAAACACTGCAGCCTGTTCCCGGACGGCTGTTCCCAATCCGCCTATCGACGTACCAGTTTTTACTGGATGATAGCTACAATGCTAACGTCGGTTCAATGACGGCGGCGGCCCAGGTGCTGGGTGAAATGCCGGGCTACCGGGTGATGGTCGTCGGCGATATGGCGGAACTGGGTAATGAAGCGGAACAGTGCCACCGTGAAGTTGGGCTTGCGGCTAAATCGGCCGGCATTGATCGCGTATTGAGTACGGGAAAAATCAGCCACCTCATCAGTGAAAGCAGTGGCGTTGGCGAACATTTCAGCGATAAAGCGACGCTTACTGAACGATTACGGGCGCTGTTGTCCGAGCATAAAGCAATGACTGTCTTGATTAAGGGTTCGCGTAGTGCCGCCATGGAGCAGGTAGTACAGAGCTTACAGGAGAAAGGAACATGTTAGTTTGGCTGGCCGAACATCTGGTCGCATTTTATTCAGGTTTTAACGTCTTTTCGTATCTGACGTTTCGCGCCATTGTCAGCCTGCTGACCGCTCTGTTTATTTCTCTGTATATGGGGCCGCGTTTGATTGCCTGGCTGCAAAAACTGCAGATTGGTCAGGTGGTGCGTAACGATGGGCCCGAGTCACATTTTAGTAAGCGCGGCACGCCAACGATGGGCGGCATTATGATTCTCACATCGATTACCCTCTCGGTATTGATGTGGGCGTATCCTGCGAACCCGTATGTCTGGTGCGTATTAGTGGTGCTGGTGGGCTTTGGTATTATCGGCTTTGTTGATGACTATCGCAAAGTGGTGCGCAAAGACACTAAGGGCCTGATCGCGCGCTGGAAATATTTCTGGATGTCGATGATTTCATTAGGCGTTGCCTTTGCTCTGTATCTGGCGGGGAAAGATACACCGGCCACACAGCTGGTGGTGCCGTTCTTCAAAGACATCATGCCGCAGTTGGGCCTGTTTTATGTGCTGCTGGCCTATTTCGTTATTGTGGGTACGGGCAATGCGGTGAACTTAACCGATGGCCTTGATGGCCTGGCGATTATGCCAACCGTCTTTGTTGCTGCAGGCTTTGCTTTGGTTGCCTGGGCAACCGGTAACGTGAAATTCGCTGAATATCTGCATATTCCTTATCTTCGTCACGCAGGTGAACTGGTGATTGTTTGCACCGCGATTGTCGGGGCAGGGTTGGGCTTCCTGTGGTTTAACACCTATCCGGCCCAGGTTTTCATGGGCGACGTGGGTTCACTGGCGCTAGGTGGCGCGCTGGGCACTATTGCCGTGCTGCTGCGTCAGGAGTTTTTACTGGTGATCATGGGCGGCGTATTTGTGGTTGAAACCCTGTCGGTGATTTTACAGGTGGGATCGTTCAAGCTGCGTGGCCAGCGTATTTTTCGCATGGCGCCGATCCATCACCACTACGAATTGAAAGGCTGGCCGGAGCCGCGCGTTATCGTGCGCTTCTGGATTATTTCGCTGATGCTGGTGCTGATTGGCCTGGCCACGCTGAAGGTACGTTAATTATGGCTGACTATCGGGGCAGAAAAGTCGTCATCATTGGACTGGGCCTGACCGGGCTTTCCTGTGTTGATTTCTTTTTAGCGCAAGGTGCCACACCGCGCGTGATGGACACCCGTGTGTCGCCGCCCGGCCTCGACCAGGTTCCTTCACAGGTTGAGTGTCATGTGGGCGGCCTCAACCTCGACTGGCTGCTGGCTGCCGATCTGATTGTCGCCAGCCCCGGTATTGCTCTGTCGCACCTGGCATTGAGCGAAGCGGCTGAAGCGGGCATCGAAATCGTTGGAGATATTGAACTGTTCTGTCGTGAAGCGCAGGCACCTGTCGTGGCGATCACCGGCTCAAACGGAAAAAGTACCGTGACCATGCTGGTCGGCGAAATGGCAAAAGCAGCGGGCTGGTCAGTTGGCGTCGGCGGCAATATTGGTTTGCCAGCGCTGAGCCTGTTGAAGTCTCCGGCACAGCTTTATGTGCTTGAGCTGTCGAGCTTCCAGCTGGAAACCACGCATAGCCTGAAGGCCGCTGCTGCCACCATTCTCAACGTGTCGGAAGATCATATGGATCGCTATCCGTTGGGGATGCAGCAATATCGCGCCGCTAAATTGCGTATCTATGAAAACGCACAGGTTTGTGTGGTCAACGCCGATGACGGCTTAACGATGCCGGTGCGCGGGGCTGATTCGCGCTGTGTCAGCTTTGGTATCGACGTGGGCGATTATCATCTGAACAAGCAGCAGGGCAGGACCTGGTTGCGCGTAAAAGGCGAGAAGGTGCTGAATACCGACGAAATGCAGTTAAGTGGGCAGCATAACTATACCAATGCGCTGGCTGCCTTAGCGTTAGCCGATGCCGTTGGCTTGCCGCGTGCAACCAGCCTGGCGGCGCTAACGTCCTATAACGGATTAGCGCATCGCTTTCAGTTAGTGCATGAACATAACGGCGTGCGCTGGATTAACGATTCAAAAGCCACCAACGTCGGCAGCACCGAAGCGGCGCTAAAAGGGTTGCAGGTCAAAGGCACGCTGTGGCTGCTACTCGGTGGAGACGGTAAAGCGGCAGATTTTTCGCCACTCAGGCGTTATCTGCAAGGCGATAATTTACGTTTGTTCTGCTTTGGCAAGGATGGTGATGAGCTGGCAGCGTTACGTCCTGAAGTCTCGGTACGTACCGACACCATGCAGCAAGCGATAGAGCAAATTGCCGCGCAGGTTCAGCCCGGTGACATGGTACTGCTATCGCCAGCCTGCGCCAGCCTCGACCAGTTCCGCAATTTTGAGCAGCGTGGCGACACGTTTGCGCAACTGGCGAAGGAGCTGAGCTGATGCGTATTCCTGGCATTGGATTGACGGGCTACTTCTCTGGCCGCCTGAAAGACTGGGTGATGGGATCGCGTGAAAGTGACGATACTTCGCTGGTGCTCTATGACCGAACCTTGCTGTGGTTGACCTTCGGCCTGTCGGTCATTGGTTTCATCATGGTGACATCAGCCTCCATGCCGGTAGGTCAACGCTTATCAGAAGATCCGTTCTATTTTGCCAAACGTGATGCTTTTTATCTGGTGCTGGCACTGGGTATGGCACTGGTGACATTACGGGTCCCAATGGATTTCTGGCAGCGCTACAGCAACGTTATGTTGATGGCGACCGTGGTGATGCTGCTCATCGTATTGGTAGTGGGTAGCTCGGTAAATGGGGCATCACGCTGGATTGCTCTGGGCCCGCTGCGTATTCAGCCCGCCGAATTATCCAAGCTGGCGCTGTTCTGCTATCTCGCCAGTTATCTGGTGCGCAAAGTAGAAGAGGTCCGTAACAATTTTTGGGGCTTCTGTAAGCCGATGGGCGTGATGGTGGTACTGGCGGTATTGCTTCTGGCGCAGCCGGATCTCGGTACTGTCGTCGTGTTATTTGTTACCACGCTGGCGATGCTGTTCCTGGCGGGTGCAAAAATGTGGCAGTTCCTGGCGATTATCGGCTCCGGTATCTTCTCTGTGGTGCTGTTGATCATCGCTGAACCTTATCGTATGCGCCGTGTAACCTCTTTCTGGAACCCATGGGAAGATCCCTTCGGTAGCGGCTACCAGCTAACGCAGTCGCTGATGGCGTTTGGCCGCGGTGAATTTTGGGGGCAGGGACTCGGGAATTCAGTGCAAAAACTTGAGTATTTGCCTGAAGCCCATACCGATTTTATTTTCTCCATTATTGGTGAAGAACTCGGCTACATCGGTGTGGTTTTAGCGCTGTTAATGGTATTCTTCGTCGCTTTTCGCGCAATGTCGATTGGACGCCGCGCACTGGAGATCGATCAACGCTTTTCCGGGTTTTTAGGCTGTTCAATTGGCGTGTGGTTTAGTTTCCAGGCGCTGGTTAACGTCGGGGCGGCAGCGGGTATGTTGCCGACTAAAGGTTTGACGTTACCGTTGATCAGCTACGGCGGCTCCAGCTTGATCATTATGTCGACGGCGATCGTGTTCCTGTTGCGCATAGATTATGAAACGCGTCTGGCGAAAGCCCAGGCGTTTACCCGAGGTGGTCGATGAGCGGTAAGCGACTGATGGTGATGGCGGGCGGTACTGGCGGACATGTATTCCCCGGTCTGGCCGTTGCCCGTCATCTGATGGAACAGGGCTGGCAGGTACGTTGGTTAGGAACTGCCGACCGTATGGAAGCTGATTTAGTGCCGAAGCACGGCATCGAAATTGATTTTATCCGCATCAGTGGATTGCGCGGTAAAGGCGTCAAAGCACAGCTGTTAGCACCGGCGCGTATTTTCAAGGCGTGGCGTCAGGCGCGAACCATCATGAAAGCATGGCAGCCGGACGTGGTGCTTGGCATGGGAGGCTACGTATCTGGTCCTGGCGGTTTAGCGGCGTGGAGTTGCGGCATTCCGGTGGTATTACATGAGCAAAACGGCATCGCCGGGTTGACTAACAAATGGCTGGCAAAGATAGCCAGCAAGGTGATGCAGGCTTTTCCCGGCGCGTTCCCGAAAGCGGACGTGGTGGGCAATCCAGTACGCAACGATGTATTGGCATTACCCTTACCGGAAGTACGTCTGGCCGGACGTAGCGGCCCGATTCGCGTCTTAGTGATAGGGGGCAGCCAGGGCGCACGCGTATTGAATCAAACGGTGCCCGAGGTGGCCGCCGAACTGGGCGAGCAAATCATGATTTGGCATCAGACCGGCAAAGGCGGGCTGCCTGAAGTGCAAAAAGCCTACGAGCAGACCGGGCAAACACAGCATAACGTGACCGAGTTTATTGATGATATGGCGGCCGCGTATGCCTGGGCTGATGTGGTGGTCTGTCGTTCCGGTGCGTTAACCGTGAGCGAAATTGCCGCAGCCGGATTACCCGCGATCTTTGTGCCGTTCCAGCATAAAGATCGCCAGCAATACTGGAACGCGTTACCGCTGGAGAAAGCGGGAGCGGCCAAAATTTTTGAGCAACCGCAATTTACTGCGGATGCCGTAGCGGACACGCTGCGCCACTGGGATCGCCAGACCCTGTTGATGATGGCTGAGAAAGCGCGTCAGGTGGCGATTCCCGATGCGACCGATCGGGTCGCGCTGGAAGTGGCTCGTGCCGCAAAGCAATGAATCTGGTCAGCCCGACTGGCCTGTGCTCACGCTGAGCACAAACTGAAACAGCAGGTAATTGAGAGCGATGAATACACAACAACTGGCAAAACTGCGTTCTATCGTGCCTGAGATGCGTCGCGTCCGGCACATCCACTTTGTCGGCATCGGTGGTGCTGGCATGGGCGGTATTGCCGAAGTGTTAGCGAATGAAGGCTACCATATCAGCGGTTCTGATCTGGCGCCGAACCCGGTGACGCAGAATCTCGCTGCGCTGGGAGCAACAATTTATTTTAACCATCGCCCTGAGAACGTCACTGATGCCAGCGTTGTGGTGGTTTCCAGTGCGGTAGCGCAGGACAACCCGGAGCTGGTTGCCGCCAGGGAACAGCGTATTCCGGTAATCCGTCGTGCTGAGATGCTGGCGGAACTGATGCGCTTTCGTCATGGCATTGCGGTTGCGGGTACGCACGGTAAAACCACCACCACCGCCATGGTTTCAAGCATTTACGCCGAAGGCGGGCTGGATCCCACTTTCGTAAATGGTGGGTTAGTGAAAGCCGCAGGCACGCATGCGCGTCTCGGCAGCAGTCGTTACCTGATCGCGGAAGCGGATGAAAGCGATGCGTCGTTCCTGCATCTGCAACCGATGGTCGCCATTGTTACCAACATCGAAGCCGATCACATGGATACCTACCAGGGTGACTTCGAGAATCTCAAGCAGACGTTCATCAACTTCCTGCACAACCTGCCATTTTATGGACGTGCGGTGATGTGTGTCGATGACGTCGTGATCCGCGATTTGATCCCGCGCGTGGGCCGTCAAATTACGACGTACGGTTTCAGTGACGATGCTGATTTCCGTATTGAAAATTACGAGCAACGTGGCTCGCAGGGGCGTTTCACTTTAATGCGTCAGGATAAGCCGCGCCTGCACGTCACGCTGAATGCGCCGGGCCGCCATAACGCCCTCAATGCTGCTGCTGCGGTCGCGGTTGCCAGTGAAGAAGGCATTGATGACAACGCTATCCTGGCGGCGCTGGAAAGTTTTCAGGGTACGGGACGCCGCTTTGATCTGTTAGGCGAGTACCCAACTGAACCGGTTAATGGTCACGCTGGCAGCGCGATGCTGGTAGATGATTATGGCCATCATCCCACCGAAGTTGATGCCACGATTAAAGCGGCGCGTGCGGGCTGGCCCGATAAAAAGCTGGTGATGGTGTTTCAGCCGCATCGCTATACGCGAACTCGCGATCTGTTCGATGACTTCGCTAATGTGTTGTCACAGGTGGATGTGCTGCTGATGCTGGATGTTTATGCCGCCGGTGAAGCGCCAGTCCCAGGCGCCGATAGCCGCTCGCTGTGTCGCACCATCCGGGGACGCGGGAAAGTTGACCCGATTTTAGTGCCAGACCATGAGGCGCTGCCGGAAATGCTGGCACCGTTGCTGTCGGGCAATGATCTGATCCTGGTACAGGGCGCGGGCAATGTGGGCAAGGTCGCGCGTAAGCTGGCTGACTGCAGGCTGCAACCGGAGGAGCATCATGGCTGAGAAAGTTGCGGTATTAATGGGCGGCACCTCGGCAGAGCGCGAGGTATCGCTGATGTCGGGTAACGCTGTTTTAGCGGGTCTGCGTGAAGCCGGTATCGACGCGCACGCGTTCGATACACGCGATATGCCGGTGCTGAAATTAAAAGAGCAGGGCTTCGCCAAAGCATTTATCGCGCTGCACGGACGTGGCGGCGAAGACGGCACGCTGCAGGCGGTGCTGGAGTTTATGGATCTGCCTTATACCGGCAGCGGTGTGATGGCCTCAGCCGTCACCATGGATAAATTACGCACCAAACTATTGTGGCAAGGCCGCGGTTTACCATCAGGACGCTTTGTCTGGCTGACGCGCCAGCAAATGAATGCAGGACTTGATGCAGAAACCCAGGCTGCTATCGCGGCGTTGGGCTTGCCGCTGTTTGTGAAACCGAGCTGTGAAGGCTCAAGCGTAGGCATTAGTCGCGTAAACACGTTGAGCGCATTGCCTGCGGCGCTGGAAGAAGCTTTTCGGCATGACGATGACGTGCTGATTGAAGCCTTTTTAAGCGGTGGCGAATATACCGTCGGTATTTTGGGCGAGCAAATTTTGCCTTCAATACAGATCAAGACCACCAGCGAGTTCTATGACTATGAAGCTAAATACCTTTCGGATGATACTCAATACTTCTGCCCCAGCGGTTTAAGTGCTGAGCGTGAAGCAGAATTACAGCAATTAGTATTAGCAGCCTGGCGTGCGTTAGGTTGCAGAGGGTGGGGGCGTGTGGATGTGATGATCGACGGCGAGGGCAACTTCCAGCTACTGGAAGCGAATACGTCACCCGGCATGACCAGCCACAGTTTGGTACCTATGGCAGCAAAGCAGGCGGGAATGACTTTTTCGCAGCTGGTTGCCCGTATTCTGGAGTTGGCCGACTGATATGTCACAGGCGGCGATGAATGCACGTAACCGTGAACCCCAGGAGCGCATTCGCTCTGGACGGAGTAACGGCGCCCGACTTTTTGGCATCGTATTTTTGCTGATCGTTGTGGGCATTATGGTTTTTGGCGGTTTAGTGGTGCTGAAGTGGATGAATGATGCATCACGCTTGCCGCTGTCGAAATTGGTGGTAACGGGGCAAACGCATTACACCACCCATGACGATATTCGCCAGGCGATTTTAACGCTCGGTGCACCCGGCACGTTTATGTCGCAGGATGTTGACATTATCCAGCAGCAAATTGAGCGTCTGCCCTGGATTAAACAGGTCAGCGTGCGTAAACAGTGGCCGGACGAACTGAAGATTCATCTGGTTGAGTATACGCCAGTAGCGCGCTGGAATGATTTGCATATGGTAGACGCAGAAGGGAACGCCTTCAGCGTACCAGCCAATCACATCGGTAAGGAAATCATGCCGTTGTTGTATGGGCCAGAAGGCAGCGAGAAAGAGGTGCTGGCGGGGTATCACAGCATGGACGATGTACTTAAAGCCGGGAAGTTTACCCTGAAGGTCGCATCAATGACGGCGCGACGCTCCTGGCAGTTGGTCACCAGCGACGATGTACGCATTGAGCTGGGCCGCAGCGACACCATGAAGCGTCTGAACCGTTTTATTGAGCTCTACCCGGTACTGCAGCAGCAGGGTCAGAACGAGAACAAACGTGTCAGCTATGTGGATTTGCGATACGACTCGGGCGCTTCTGTGGGTTGGACGCCGGTAGTGATGGAGCCACAGGACAGTAATCAGCAACAGAACCAGGCACAGGCTAAACAACAATGATCAAGGCAACGGACAGAAAACTGGTAGTTGGACTCGAAATCGGCACCGCGAAGGTTGCCGCCCTGGTTGGGGAAATTCTGCCCGATGGCATGGTTAACATTATTGGGGTCGGCAGTTGCCCGTCCCGCGGAATGGATAAAGGTGGCGTAAACGACCTTGAGTCGGTAGTGAAATGCGTACAGCGCGCTATCGATCAGGCCGAGTTGATGGCTGACTGCCAGATCTCCTCCGTCTACCTTGCATTATCGGGCAAACATATCAGCTGTCAGAACGAAATCGGGATGGTTCCGATTTCCGAAGAGGAAGTGACTCAGGATGATGTGGAGAACGTAGTACATACCGCTAAATCGGTCCGCGTACGTGACGAACATCGCATCCTGCATGTTATTCCTCAGGAATATGCCATCGATTATCAGGAAGGCATCAAAAATCCGGTCGGTCTTTCCGGTGTGCGTATGCAGGCTAAAGTGCACCTGATCACCTGCCACAACGATATGGCAAAAAATATTGTCAAGGCAGTAGAACGTTGTGGCCTGAAAGTTGAGCAACTGATTTTTGCCGGCCTGGCATCCAGTTTTGCGGTGTTGACAGAGGACGAACGTGAGCTGGGGGTCTGTGTTGTCGATATTGGCGGCGGTACAATGGATATTGCGGTTTACACGGGAGGCGCGCTGCGTCACACCAAAGTGATCCCTTATGCAGGTAACGTGGTAACCAGCGATATTGCCTATGCATTTGGTACACCGCCAACGGACGCGGAAGCGATTAAAGTGCGTCACGGTTGTGCGCTGGGTTCTATTGTTGGAAAAGATGAGAATGTCGAAGTGCCGAGTGTTGGCGGTCGTCCTCCGCGCAGCCTGCAGCGTCAGACGCTGGCAGAAGTGATTGAACCGCGTTACACCGAGCTTTTGAATCTGGTCAACGACGAGATTCTGCAATTACAGGAACAACTGCGTCAGCAGGGCGTGAAACATCATCTGGCAGCCGGTATTGTATTGACGGGTGGTGCCGCGCAAATTGAAGGACTGGCGGCCTGTGCGCAACGCGTATTCCATACGCAGGTGCGCATTGGACAGCCGCTGAACATTACTGGACTAACTGACTATGCGCAGGAATCGTATTATTCAACCGCAGTGGGGCTGCTGCATTACGGCAAAGAGTCACACATGAACGGTGATGCAGAGACTGAAAAGCGTGCATCGGTAGGAAATTGGTTCAAGCGCATTAACAGTTGGTTGAAAAAAGAGTTTTAATTTTTGAAAAAGGAGATCATGCTGGTTTTTTTAGTGATCTCCAGGCGACAGGCACATAACGGAGAGAAATCATGTTTGAACCTATGGAATTAACCAATGACGCGGTGATTAAAGTCATCGGCGTCGGCGGGGGCGGCGGCAATGCCGTAGAGCACATGGTACGCGAGCGTATCGAAGGTGTGGAATTCTTCGCTGTTAACACGGACGCGCAAACGTTGCGTAAAACAGCAGTCGGCCAGACTATCCAGATCGGTAATAACATTACTAAAGGTCTGGGTGCGGGTGCGAACCCGGAAGTGGGTCGTAACTCTGCAGAAGAAGATCGCGAAGCACTGCGTTCTGCGCTGGAAGGGGCAGACATGGTGTTTATTGCTGCAGGCATGGGCGGCGGTACCGGAACCGGTGCTGCGCCAGTGGTTGCTGAAGTCGCAAAAGATTTGGGTATCCTGACCGTTGCGGTAGTAACTAAGCCTTTTAATTTTGAAGGCAAAAAGCGCATGGCATTTGCCGAGCAGGGTATCGCTGAGCTGTCTAAGCATGTCGATTCACTGATTACTATTCCTAACGACAAGCTGTTGAAAGTGTTGGGTCGCGGTATTTCACTGCTTGACGCGTTCGGCGCTGCCAATGACGTCCTGAAGGGCGCAGTGCAGGGTATCGCGGAACTGATTACGCGTCCGGGCCTGATGAACGTTGACTTTGCTGACGTGCGTACCGTGATGTCTGAAATGGGTTACGCCATGATGGGTTCTGGCGTGGCATGTGGTGAAGACCGCGCTGAAGAAGCAGCCGAAATGGCAATTTCCAGCCCGCTGCTGGAAGACATCGACCTGTCTGGCGCACGTGGCGTGCTGGTTAACATCACGGCAGGCTTTGATCTGCGTCTGGATGAGTTTGAAACCGTGGGTAACACTATCCGCGCCTTCGCCTCTGACAATGCAACCGTGGTGATCGGCACATCACTGGATCCAGAAATGAATGACGAACTGCGCGTCACTGTGGTGGCAACCGGTATCGGCATGGACAAACGTCCAGAAATTACGCTGGTGACCAACAAGCCTGCCAGCCAACCGGTTATGGATCATCGCTATCAGCAGCACGGCATGTCGCCGCTGCCGCAGGAGCAAAAACCGGCTGCGAAGGTAGTTAATGACCAGACTTCGCAATCTAATAAAGAACCTGATTACCTTGATATTCCAGCCTTTTTGCGTAAGCAGGCTGATTAAGAATATCCCTATTATTGGGAATCTCCGTTCTTTGTGCTAAAGTATCCACCCGCTGGTAAAGTATACTAGCGGTTGGAAAGGTAATATTGCGAGATAATACGATGATCAAACAAAGGACATTAAAACGTATTGTTCAGGCGACAGGTGTCGGTTTGCATACCGGCAAGAAAGTCACACTGACATTGCGCCCTGCGTCGGCTAATACCGGGGTCATCTATCGTCGCACCGACTTGAATCCACCGGTTGATTTCCCGGCTGATGCAAAATACGTGCGCGACACCATGCTAAGTACTTGCCTGGTGAATGATGACGGCGTGCGTATTTCAACGGTTGAACACCTGAATGCTGCTCTGGCGGGATTAGGTATCGACAACATTATTGTTGAAGTTGATGTGCCAGAAATCCCGATCATGGACGGCAGCGCTGCACCGTTCATCTATTTGCTGATGGATGCAGGTATCGAACAACTGAACAGTGCGAAGAAATTCGTACGTGTTAAGCAAACTGTCCGGGTTGAAGATGGCGATAAATGGGCCGAGATCAAGCCTTACAATGGCTTCTCGCTTGACTTCACTATCGACTTTAATCATCCGGCAATCGATTCCAGCTCTCAGCGTTATCAGATGAAGTTTTCTGCTGATGCGTTTGTTCGCCAAATCAGCCGTGCGCGTACATTTGGCTTTATGCGTGAGATCGAATATCTGCAGTCTAAAGGCCTGTGCCTGGGCGGTAGTTTAGATTGTGCGATAGGTCTGGATGATTTCCGCGTCCTGAATGAAGACGGCCTGCGTTTTGAAGATGAATTCGTTCGTCACAAAATGTTAGATGCAATTGGCGACCTGTTTATGTGTGGCCACAATATTATTGGCGCGTTTACCGCGTTCAAATCTGGTCACGCATTGAATAACAAGCTGCTACAAGCTGTTTTGGCTAAGCAAGAAGCCTGGGAATGGGCAACTTTCGAAGACGAAGCGGAATTGCCGCTGGCATTCAAAGCACCGAATCTGGTTCTGGCTTAATTACCTCAGAACATCTGAAACGGCTGGCTATGCTGACACTCTCTCCGGTCAGCGGCGTCAGCCGTTTTTTAATGCCTCGCTGTTATCTGCATGACGTTGCGACGTTGCTCGCAAACAAATGTTCCAGTTGTTGAATTGCTAAACAAACAGCTGCGTTTTATTCCAGAGCCACTTTAAACCCAGGTGTAGACACGCCACATTAATGATACTATCTCAGGCGTTTTTACAGGCTTAACACCACTGCATTTCGCAGTTAATAAATAATCATGGATGCGCAAGGCAAGCCTTGGGCGATGGAAAGGTTGTGATCGGAATTCTTTTACGCTGGCGACAATTAGGCAGACGCTATTTCTGGCCTCATCTCCTGTTGGGGATGGTGGCGGCCAGTCTTGGCTTACCGGCGAGCGCACAGAATTCTGACCTTAACGTCTCATCAGACTCACCAGCCAGTAGTTTGTTTATTGGCAATGCTGCCCGCTTCGATCACCTGATTCGCTTACAGGAAGCGGCAAGACGCCCTAATTTTACGGTCGATTACTGGCATCAACATGCTATTCGCACCGTCATTCGTCATCTCTCTTTTACGCTAACGCCACAGGCGCAGGCTGATGAACCGGGCGAATTACCGTTGGCGGCTCAAAAGCTGGCGTTGATTGACTCCCTTCATGCTTTGCTGACTTCCCACGCTGCACTACGCGTTGCGCCGCAGGAAAAATATTTAAAACCTCATCCCGCTGCCCAGACGTTTGCCTGTATTGAGCGACACGTTAAAGCAAACGGCATCCGCGCCGGACCCTTCTTGCTCTAAACTTTTTGGTTACTTCACTCTTTTAGTTTTCGCAGCCCGTGATGTCACGGCTGAATTGAGAATATATTTATTATGTTAATTAAAATGTTGACCAAGGTTTTTGGTAGCAGCAATGATCGTACTTTGCGTCGTATGCGCAAAGCTGTTGATGTCATCAATAAGATGGAACCGGATTTCGAAAAGCTTTCTGATGATGAGCTCAAGGGTAAAACTGACCTGTTTCGCGAGCGCCTGAAAAAAGGTGAAACGCTGGAAAGCCTGATTCCTGAAGCCTTTGCGACGGTGCGTGAAGCGAATAAGCGTGTATTCGGCATGCGTCATTTCGACGTTCAGTTGATTGGCGGCATGGTATTAAATGACCGCTGTATCGCGGAGATGCGTACGGGTGAAGGTAAAACCCTGACGGCAACGTTGCCCGCCTATCTCAATGCCTTAACCGGTAAAGGCGTCCACGTGGTTACCGTGAACGACTATCTGGCCCAGCGCGATGCGGAAAACAACCGCCCTCTGTTCGAATTCCTTGGCTTGTCGATTGGTATCAATCTGCCAGGTATGCCTGCTCCCGCTAAGCGCGAGGCCTATGCCGCCGATATTACATACGGCACTAACAACGAATACGGCTTCGACTACCTGCGCGATAACATGGCGTTCAGCCCGGAAGAGCGTGTGCAACGTAAACTGCATTACGCTTTAGTGGATGAAGTTGACTCCATTTTGATCGACGAAGCGCGTACACCGCTGATCATCTCTGGTCCTGCTGAAGACAGTTCTGACCTGTATATTAAGGTCGATAAAATTATTCCGCATCTGATTCGCCAGGATAAAGAAGATTCCGACACCTTTCAGGGTAAAGGGGATTTTTGGGTGGATGAAAAAGCGCGTCAGGCCCACATGTCTGAACGTGGTCTGGTTAAAGTAGAAGAGCTGCTGGTTAGCCAGGGCATCATGGACGAAGGCGAGTCCCTGTATTCGCCAACGAACATCATGCTGATGCACCATGTCACCGCTGCGCTGCGTGCTCATGCGTTATTCACCCGTGATGTGGATTACATCGTAAAAGACGGTGAAGTGGTGATCGTTGATGAGCATACCGGACGAACTATGCAAGGTCGTCGCTGGTCTGATGGCCTGCATCAGGCGATTGAAGCGAAAGAAGGCGTGGAAATTCAGAATGAAAACCAGACGCTGGCCTCGATCACTTTCCAGAACTATTTCCGTATTTACGAAAAACTCGCCGGTATGACCGGCACCGCCGACACTGAAGCCTTTGAATTCAGTTCGATTTATAAGCTGGATACGATTGTGGTGCCTACTAACCGGCCGATGGTGCGTAAGGATCTGCCTGATCTGGTCTATATGACGGAGAAAGAGAAGATTGACGCGATCATCGAAGATATTCGCGAGCGTACCGCGAACGGACAACCGGTGCTGGTGGGTACGATTTCGATTGAAAAATCAGAAGTGGTATCAAATGAGCTGACGCGTGCGGGTATCAGGCACAATGTATTGAACGCCAAATTCCATGCCCGCGAAGCAGACATCGTAGCGCAAGCAGGCCAGCCTGGCTCGGTAACGATTGCCACCAACATGGCGGGTCGTGGTACTGACATCATGCTGGGCGGTAGCTGGCATGCTGAAGTTGCCGAACTCGAAGCGCCCAGCGAAGCGCAAATCGAAGAGATTAAAGCTGCGTGGCAGGTCCGTCACGATGCGGTTCTCGCTTCAGGTGGTTTACATATCGTAGGGACAGAGCGTCACGAATCACGTCGTATCGACAATCAGCTACGTGGGCGTGCCGGCCGTCAGGGTGATGCCGGTTCATCGCGTTTCTATTTGTCGATGGAAGATGCGCTGATGCGTATTTTCGCCTCGGATCGCGTTTCGAATATGATGCGTAAACTCGGCATGAAGCCGGGTGAAGCCATTGAGCATCCGTGGGTCACCAAAGCCATTGCCAATGCCCAGCGCAAAGTTGAGAGTCGCAACTTCGATATTCGTAAGCAATTACTCGAATATGATGATGTAGCTAATGACCAGCGTCGCGCTATTTACAGCCAACGTAATGAATTACTGGATGTTTCTGATGTAAGCGAAACCATCAATAGCATTCGCCAGGATGTCTATAAAACCACCATCGACACCTATATCCCGCCACAATCGCTTGAGGAAATGTGGGATGTACCTGGGTTGGAAGAGCGTTTGCGCAATGATTTTGATCTGGATCTGCCCATCGCAGAGTGGCTGGACAAAGAGCCGGATCTGCATGAAGAAACGTTACGCGAACGTATCATGGAGCAGGCAATGGTCGGCTACGCCGCTAAAGAAGAGGCGGTTGGCGCTGAAACGATGCGTAGTTTTGAGAAAGGCGTTATGTTGCAAACGCTGGATTCACTGTGGAAAGAACATCTGGCAGCAATGGATTATTTGCGTCAGGGTATCCATTTACGTGGGTACGCGCAGAAAGATCCCAAGCAGGAATACAAACGTGAATCTTTCGCTATGTTTGCAGCGATGCTGGAATCACTGAAATATGAAGTGATCAGTACGCTGAGCAAGGTTCAGGTGCGCATGCCGGAAGAGATCGAGGCGATGGAGCAGCAGCGTCGTGAAGAAGCCGAGCGTCTGGCACAACAGCAACAGCTGAGTCACGTTGATGATGAAAGCTTAGCCGCAGAAGCGTTAGCGCAGCAAGGCGGCGAACGTAAAGTTGGCCGTAATGACCCTTGTCCTTGCGGCTCAGGTAAAAAGTACAAACAGTGTCATGGTCGTCTGGCCTGATCAATCCGAAGCAAAAAAGGAGCCACTGGCTCCTTTTTTTGGTCAGGTGATTACTGCAAGCTGCATTATACAGCGTCGGCAAACAGCACATCTTCTTTAAACCTGACGTTGTGACAGGACAAATCACCCGATAAAGTGAAAACCCAGCGGGACGGCCTGTTCCGCGTGATCGCATCTGGGGCGCTAAAGCGATTAACTTCCTTTAAGCCATGTTTTAAAATCGGCATTCATTCAGCCATAACCACTGGATATTACTCATGAAGCATTTGCAGGTCGCAGTAGGTATTATTCGCGACGCCGATAAACAAATTTTCCTTGCCCAGCGTGCAGCGACCTCATACATGGCCAATAAGTGGGAATTTCCCGGCGGTAAAATTGAGGCGGGAGAAAGCGCCGAACAGGGTTTGGTTCGTGAATTACTGGAAGAAACCGGCATTGAAGTCACCGAGGCCCGGGCGATTGGCGAGGCCGATCATACGTATGACGATCTTCGCGTGACGTTGCATTTCTTTCTGGTTGAAGGCTGGAAAGGGGAGCCCTGGGGACGCGAAGGGCAGCCGCAGCGCTGGGTTGCGCAGCATGCGCTAGTCGCAGAAGAGTTTCCTCCCGCTAACCATCAGCTCATTGCGCGGCTTATTGCAGGTGAATTTTAAAAACGGGGCGTATTGCCCCACTTAATGCTTAACGGTCTTCTTCGCTCCAGTCATCACTGTCGTTCAGATCACTACTGCTGGGAATGCGTTTCTCTTCGGTAGCCCATTCACCTAAATCGATTAGCTGACAGCGTTTGCTGCAAAAAGGCCGCCACGGGCTCAGTTCATCCCAGATGACATCTTTGCCGCATTGTGGGCATTTAACGGTAAGGATTTCTTGCTGCATTTTCACCTCTAACAACAGGCCAGTTGAAAATTAAGTCTTGCTGGCACTTCGCCGCGATCGCTGTCGAACGGCATAAAACGGATGGCATAACGGTTTTTATGACCAGAAACTTGCGGATAAAGCGAATCGTTCAGCTGTAGCTGCAAACGCAGTAAGTCCGCGCCTTCGGCATTATCCTGATAAAAACCGTTCAGGCTGGTTTGATTGCGAAACGCACCTGACTGGCGAATCAAATCCAGAATAATTGCCAGCGAGCTATACAATGGCGCCAGTGTATCAAGCCAGGCGCTCACCTGCTTATCACGTATTTCCTGCGGCTGATGGAGCCAGATGTACAGACTGGGTAAGTCAAAGCTGCAACAGCCGCCGGGAATACTTAAACGCTGACGGACCAAACCGATCAGACGATCTTCGCGCAGCTGTTGCCCCATGCGTGGCGCGTTCATTAGCTGGCTTGATTGCGCTTTTAATTTGTCGCGCAATACTTCTACCAGCGTCATGTCGACGCCCGGCACATCAGCCCAGGCGCGCAATTTTTGCTGTTGCCGCTCCAGCTCTTTCAGCAATTCAGTACGTATATCGCCGCGCTCAAAAATATCGAGCAATTCACTAATCAGGCGAAAGAAATTTAGTGCATTTGCGGTATTACTGAGCGGTACAATTTCCTGCAACTGATTCATCAGAAATTCAACACGTAACCAGGTACGCATTTTTTCATTCAGGGGATATTCAAAAAGAACGATTGTACTCATATTGTTAATCCTGTTGCGTTGCCGCTAACGCCAGATAGCGTTGATGGAGTTCGGCAATCTGCGGCAGCGTATCTTTAGGCGCGCCACTATTATCAATGATGTCATCAGCGCAGGCGAGGCGCTGTTGGCGCGTGGCCTGCGCTGAAAGAATAAGTTGGGCCTGCGTTAGCGAGATGTTATCTCGCAGTTGGGTGCGTTCCAGCTGTGTCGCTTCGTCAACATCAACCACTAATATGCGATCGGCTTGATGCTGTAGCTGATTTTCCACCAGCAGCGGCACTACCCATAAAACGTAAGGCGAGCTGGCTTCAGCTTTAAGCTGCTGCGTGCGGGCATTAATCAATGGATGTAGCAGATGGTTTAACCAGGCCTTCTCTTCTGGCGACTGAAAAATAATTTCGCGTAAACGGGCGCGAAAAAGCGAGCCTTGCTCCGTGAGCATCCAC
Source organism: Mixta mediterraneensis (assembly GCF_014946725.1). GTDB lineage: Bacteria > Pseudomonadota > Gammaproteobacteria > Enterobacterales > Enterobacteriaceae > Pantoea > Pantoea mediterraneensis. Next base: position 688,673 of record NZ_JACFXY010000001.1, on the reverse strand, counting down.
TTACCGTGACGTTCCACAATGGCCTGCAAAGCGGACGAACCAGGTTCAACGACTTCGCGCGCAATGACATCAGCATCAATAATTGTCACGCCCAGCGCCGCAAAACCATGGGCAATCGTACTTTTCCCGCTGCCGATACCACCGGTCAGCGCTACGGTATAAGGCATAAGGTTCTCTCAATCACGCTTTAAGCGGCTGAATAATCGTTAAGTTCTGATATTAAAACGCAAAAGTGCGCGTCAGATCACTTTCGTGTTTTTCAGCTAAATTTATCGGATTGTAGCTTAAATAAAGTGAAATTCGCAGTCTTGCGGCAGGATGATTAGCGCGTATCATCACACCACTGGAGCCGTGCTTGCTTCACGAACTGCGGTTCGTTGCCACTAACCAGGACACTATTTATGCGTATCGAAGAAGATTTAAAACTGGGCTTTAAAGATGTATTAATCCGCCCTAAGCGTTCTACCCTGAAGAGTCGCTCCCAGGTTGAGCTGGAGCGCAGCTTTACCTTCAAACATTCTGGTCTGAACTGGAGCGGTGTGCCGGTTATCGCTGCCAACATGGATACTGTGGGTACTTTTCTGATGGCAGAAGCGCTGGCCAGCTTCAGTATCCTGACTGCGGTTCACAAACATTACAGCGTGGATGACTGGCGTGCGTTTATTCAGCGCGTTCCCGTTTCTGTGCTGAAGTCCGTCATGGTTTCAACCGGCACTTCTGACGCTGATCTTAACAAGCTCATCGCCATCATGGCTCTCTCTGATGATCTGCAATTTATCTGCATTGATGTTGCCAATGGTTATTCCGAACACTTTGTCGAATTTTTACAACGTGCGCGTGAAGCCTTTCCCGGCAAAACGATTTGCGCAGGTAATGTGGTAACAGGCGAAATGGTCGAAGAGCTTATCCTTTCTGGTGCGGATATTGTCAAAGTTGGCATTGGCCCCGGCTCCGTTTGCACCACGCGCGTGAAAACGGGCGTGGGCTATCCGCAGCTCTCTGCGGTGATTGAATGCGCTGACGCCGCGCATGGCCTGAGTGGGCAAATTGTCAGTGATGGCGGCTGCGCGGTGCCGGGCGACATTGCTAAAGCCTTTGGCGGAGGCGCAGATTTCGTCATGCTAGGGGGTATGCTCGCCGCACACGACGAATGTGAAGGTAGCGTAGTGGAAGAGAACGGTGAAAAATTCATGCTGTTTTATGGTATGAGTTCTGAATCCGCCATGAAGCGTCATGTTGGCGGCGTGGCCGGTTATCGTGCAGCTGAAGGTAAAACAGTGAAATTGCCGTTGCGCGGGCCGGTTGAAGAAACGGCACGCGATATTCTTGGTGGTCTCCGTTCTGCCTGTACGTATGTCGGGGCTGAGCGTTTGAAAGAGCTGACTAAGCGCACCACCTTCATTCGCGTTGCCGAGCAAGAAAATCGGGTATTCAACCGCTGATGCAACAGGGCGCGGTATCGCCAGCGCGCCCTTAATGCATGGCATCTCCTAAACCAAATACCGGCAAATACATGGCAATGACCAGCGTGCCAACGATTCCGCCAATAATTACCATCATCATCGGCTCCAGTGACGCAGACAGACTGTCGGCGCGAGACAGGGTTTGTCCTTCATGCCACTCAGCGAGACGCGCCAGCATCACGTCTAATGCGCCAGCTTCTTCACCGACTCGCACCAGTTGACAACACAATGCAGTAAAAAGTGGATGCGTGTTCAGTGCCTGATGCAGCGGTTTTCCTTGCGCGATGTGATATTGCAATTCGGTAATGGCCTCGCGCCATATTATTGAAGAAAGCGTCATCTGCACCGCTTCTAATCCTTGCAGTAATGTCAGCCCGGCTTGCTGCGTTAGCTGTAGAATAGTGTAGATCTGCGTAAGCTGGCTACCGCGCCATAAGCCAGCAAGTAAGGGAATGCGTAATAACAGTCGCTGTTCATAACGTTGCCAGTCGGTTGACCGACAATGCAACTGTTGCCCGCCCAAAAACATCAGCACCATCAAAAAAGCCAGCTGCAAGCCCCATGTCTGTAGCCCCGCAGAAAGTTGCATTACAGCGGCGGTAAACACAGGAAGGGGAGCGTCAAAGGCTGCATAAACGGAAACGAATTCCGGTAACACAAAAAGCAACATACCGCAGGAAACAGCGATAGCCACCAGTAAGATAAACAGAGGGTAACGTAGCGCTTTTATTACCTTATTCCACAGGTGTTGCTGCCGTGCCTGTTGTTGCGCCAGCTGCTCGCAACAGACATCCAGCTGACCGGTTAATTCCCCCACCTCCATAAGCGCAGAATAAAGAGGTGGAAAAATTTGTGGCCATTGCCGCAATGCCTGCGAAAAGGGTTCGCCTGATAGTACGTGCTGTTGCAGCGCCGATAACAGAGCCTGCCAGCCCTTATGCGGATGACCTTCAGCGAGCAGCGATAACCCTTCCGAAAGGGGCAGTCCCGCTTTCAGCAAAGTCGCAAGTTGCCGTATCAGATCAATTTTCTGCTGCCATTTCCAGTCACGCTGGCGCCAGACCTTATCCCGTTTCCAGTTGACTGGCAGCAGGCCGCATTCAGCCAGGCTCACAACCAGCCGATCGCTATTTAACGCCAGACTTTTGCCGCTTTGCAATTCGCCTTTGCTGTCTACCGCTTGCCAGCTGAATAAACACAGATTAGCCATCGTCCAGTCCTATCACGCGCTGCATTTCCTCCAGCGAAGTATCACCCCGGCTGACAGCTTCCAGGCCGGCAGCCAGCAGCGTTCGCATTCCCTGCTGTTTTGCCAGAGCGAGCAGGCTGTCGAGCGGCATTTCCGCAGCAATAGCATTTTGTAATTTCGCGGTGACCGGTAACAGTTCAAACAGCGCCAGCCGACCAAAATAGCCGGAAAAGCAGTGATCGCAGCCAGGGGCTCGCCAGGTTTGTAGGGTTCCAGGCCAAAGCTCAGCCGGATAGTGAGCGACGGCTTGTGCCGGCTGGCGACAGTGTGGACACAAACGTCTGACTAAACGCTGTGCAATAATCAAACGCAAGGCAGGTCCCAGCAGGTAACCGGGAATGCCCATCTGATGTAACCGCGTCAGTGTTTCTGCCGTAGAATTCGTATGCAGCGTCGATAAAACCAGATGCCCGGTTTGTGCTGCCTTCACAGCGATTTCTGCCGTTTCCGCATCACGAATTTCGCCCACCATGATTACATCGGGATCCTGACGCAACAAGGCACGCAGCACGCGATTAAAATCGAGGCCACACTTTGGATTGATCTGCGTTTGGTTAATGCCGGGCAGTGGAATTTCAATCGGATCTTCCACGCTACACAGATTTCTTTCTGGCTTATTGAGCGCACTTAATCCGCTGTAAAGCGTAAAGGTTTTGCCGCTACCGGTTGGGCCAGTCACCAGAATCAAACCCTGCGGCTGCGCCAGTGCAGCGGACAAAAGCCGCAGCTGGTTGGCCGGTAACCCCAGTTTTTCCAGAGATAAAGCAGCGCCTTCGCTTTGCAGCAGACGAATGACCGCCTTTTCCCCATGCTGGATCGGCAACGTAGACAGGCGGAATGACGCAGGTTTACCTTTAAGTTCCAGACTAAATTGTCCGTCTTGTGGTAAGCGGCGCTCAGCGGTATCCAGCCCACCCAGAATTTTCAGCCTGGCTAATAGCGCGGCAGGTTGTGCGTCTGGCAGTGAGGAGAGCGGCTGCAGCACACCATCAATGCGTAATCTTATCCGTAAGCCGTGTTGTAACGGTTCGATATGGATGTCTGAGGCACGACGTTGCAGCGCCTGGCACAAAATCTGCTGGGTTGCTTCAATAGCGGATTCAGTGGGGGCGGTTTCCTGGGCCACTGAGGGTTGCCCACCATGCCGGAAGTGATCCATCCGTGCCTGTGGCCAGCTTTCGATTTCAATCTGGCATTGACTGGCAAAGTGCAGCGCTTCAGCAAGGCCAGCAGGAATAGGGTCAGCAACGGCGATGCGTAGTTGTGTGGCATCGTGATGCAAAACGATGGCCTGATAACGCTGGCACAGTAAAGCTATTGCATCCTCAGGCTTTTTCATCGCTGGCTCCCTTATCAGCGAAGCGGAACTGTTCCAGACAGTTATTTTGCAGGCTGCTATTGTTGCTGATACAACTGCGCTGCCAGCTGATGCCGCCTTCGGTGCTGTCCCAAACCGGCAGCATTTCCACACTCAGGCCGTTCAGGCTTTCCTGCCCCGTTAACGTGATATTACCGTTAGTCACGCTTACGGATGAAACATAGCGCGAGCCTTTTGCTAAAGGGATACCATGCTGTCCGGCCTGACATTGGCCTGGGCCACCGCGCTCAATGGCGCAGAGCTCTACCGCAGTCTTATAGGGGATCATCGTTTGTAGCATGTCGGTAAGTGCGGCGCGCTGAAGATAACTTTGATAGGCGGGCAGACCGATGGCGCTGAGAATGGCGACAATGCCGACCACAATCATCAATTCGATCAAAGTAAATCCACGTTGATCATTCATTCCATGCCTCCTGAATAATAAGAAGGCCACAGCCTAAAAATTTTACCGGCTAAGCGACAGCAGCCGATTCAGCGGATGGAAGATGTTACGCGGACAAGGAGAGCTATTGCAGATCAGAGCGCAACGTGATGGAACGCAGCTCGCAAAATGTGCCGGTCCAGAACCCCGGCACCGACATTTATTTTTGCTGGAAACGCATCGACAGATCGAGCGCACGGACATGTTTAGTCAATGCGCCCACCGAGACATAATCAACACCAGTTTGCGCGATTTGCGGCAGCGTGGTTTCGGTAACATTGCCAGAAACTTCAAGCAGCGCACGACCATCGGTAAGCCTGACGGCTTCACGCATGCCATCAAGGCTAAAATTATCCAGCATGACAATATCGGCAGAGGCATCCAGCGCCTGGCTTAACTCGTCTAGTGTCTCCACTTCGACTTCAACCGGTACGTCAGGATGTAGCCAAAAGGCTTTTTCAACTGCCTGGCGTATCGACCCGCTGGCGATGATATGGTTTTCTTTAATTAAAAACGCATCTGACAGCCCGAGACGATGATTGCTGCCGCCACCGCACAATACTGCATATTTCAGCGCAGTACGCAGGCCAGGCAAGGTTTTACGCGTATCCAGCAGCTGCGTCTGGCTACCTTTTAGCAACTTCACGTAACGGCTGACTTCGCTGGCTACGCCTGACAGTGTCTGCACAAAATTCAGCGCGGTGCGTTCGGCGGTAAGCAGCAGGCGAGCGGGCCCGTCAATTTCAAACAGCAGTTGATCAGGCATGACAGTTTGACCATCTTCTACATGCCAGGTCAGCGACGCGTGCGAACCCAGCTGGATAAACACTTCTTCAACCCAACGTTTACCACAGAAAACACCGGCTTCACGGGTAATAACCTGCGCATGGGTCAGGCTTTCAGCAGGCAGCAACTGCGCGGTAATATCGCGATCGCTATCAATATCGCCGCCCAGATCTTCCTGTAGAGCGCGTGCGACGGCTTCAGGTATATCGTTTTCGATGCGTTCAATCAGCGCCTGGCGGCGGCTGTCTGGATCATAACGACGCATGGACATAAGCGTTCTGCTCCAAAAAGGCCAAATGAATGTAGCGTCCACAATAGCCCGAAAGATTATCTCACGCCAGTCAGATGCGCAGCTTTGTTTAGTATCCTTAACTTACACCGATTATTCACCTTTACCGTGACGCATTAAGGCGCAAGAAGCCCTTTAAATTCATGCTATTCTCAGCCAGGTCTGGATAAGGGAGTCGGCATGAAAATTGAACAAGGTTGGCTAAGCGGCGTGCGTCAGGTGCCTTCTCCGCACTGCAACGATCGGCCTGATGAGGAAGTACCTTCGCTACTGATTATCCACAATATCAGCTTACCGCCGGGCGAATTTGGTGGACCGTGGATTGATCAGCTTTTTACGGGGGCCTTGCCTGCTGATGCGCATCCCTATTTTGCCGATATTGCGCACTTACGTGTGGCGGCGCATTGTTTAATTCGTCGTGATGGCGAAATCGTTCAATATGTGCCGTTTGATAAACGAGCCTGGCATGCGGGTGTCTCACAGTTTGAAGGACGTGATAACTGCAACGATTATTCGATTGGCATTGAGCTTGAGGGGACCGATGTTGAGCCGTACACCGAGGCGCAATATCAGTCATTACAACGGATTACGCAGTTATTGATGCAGAGTTATCCGCTTACACTATCGCGTATAACCGGACACAGCGATATTGCTCCGGAACGGAAAACCGATCCCGGTCCGGCCTTTGACTGGCATTATTATAAGCAGCTGTTAACGCGATAAAATTCTGAATGATTCGGAGTCTGTATGACGTTATTTACCTTGTTATTAGTTTTAGGCTGGGAACGCCTGTTTAAACTGGGCGAGCACTGGCAGCTCGATCACCGGCTTGAATCCGTTTTCCTTCATCGTCGGCATTTCTCAATGATACGTACGCTATTGATGATGGTACTGGCGATGGCAATTACTACGCTGGTGATATGGAGCCTGAAAGGGGTGCTGTTTGGCGTGGTGCAGTTGCTGTTTTGGATCATGACGGGATTGCTATGTATTGGTGCAGGCTCAGTGCGATTGCATTATCACAGCTATCTGAAAGCGGCCAGCCATGATGATGCTGCGGCGCATCAGGCGATGGCGGCTGAATTAACCCTGATCCACGGCGTGCCGGTTGAATGCAGTGAGCGCGAATATCTCCGTGAACTGCAAAACGCGCTGATCTGGATTAACTTTCGTTTTTACCTTGCGCCGCTGTTTTGGTTCGTGATCGGGGGGCCGTGGGGACCCGTTTTGCTGGTGGGTTACGCGTTTCTACGGGCCTGGCAAAGCTGGCTGGCGAAGCATCAAACGCCAATAGCGCGAGCACAATCAGGTGTAGATGGCATTTTGCACGTGGTGGACTGGGTTCCGGTCCGGCTGGCGGGTGTGGCCTATGCGCTGTTGGGTCATGGGGAAAAAGCATTGCCAGCCTGGTTTGCCTCGCTCACCGATCGCCATCGCTCACAATATCAGGTGCTGACCAGCCTGGCGCAGTTCTCACTGGAACGCGATCCGCATACCGATAAAGTTGAAACGCCACGCATTGCGGTCGCGTTAGCGAAGCGTATTTCGCTGGTGTTGGTTGTGGTGGTCGCGCTGTTAACGATTTATGGCACGTTAGTGTAATCGGCAGGCGGTACGTCAGAATCAGGCGCACAGTCTTTTACGCCATTCGGCTAATCTCAGGCTTGCATGGCGTCTGGCGATCCATAACGGATCGCCTTCACGTTTAGTATGATTTCGGACACGGCACGCCAGCCCGTCGCATGCTTCCTCAACGCTAAATTCAGCCATTTCCGCCCATACGTATCGACAACAGACGCACAAAAAATTTAAACGGGAAGCGTGCCATTCCCGTTTATTCTGAACTGACGGTTCATCTTCCTGAGTCAGAAACCGACAAATTATTTATTATTTTGTAGGGACGCCAGCCACTGCCTGAAGGTATGTAAGTTCCGGTAGATAGGTTCGTCTTGCTCCAGTGCTCTGGCCATATCTTTTGTTTGATACTGCATCCAGTATTTATCGAACTCAGCTTCGCCATTGGCTCCGTACTCTCTAAAAAACAGGCCCTCTTCATTTAACAGTCGTCGAACAAGGGTTTCAGAGCCAATATTTTTGGTATTGCCACTTCCGGGCCTGTCCACAGCCAGTCGCCATTTTTCCTGGACAAAGAATTCAAAATTCCGCGCAACAGAAACGATGCTTTCAAAATTATCTAAATTGTATGACTCTAGCTCATCAACTAAATACGAATCTATTTCCAGTCGATAATCGGCTACATCTTCATGGTAAGCACCAGTCAGCAATTCCCAGTTTTCATCGCTTGCATTATTCATGTATGTTATCAGAAGTTTACGTTTGGCTGCGGTTAGCTTAAAGCCCTGCGCCGTGAGTAACTGGGTTATGCTGTCAATATCACTACGTGAATAAATAACGCCTAAAACATAGTGTTTTTCATAATGTTCGTAGGGAAAGAGCGCATTTTTATAAGATGAGCGGTTTCTAAAATAGCCCGTAAAAGCGCCTAAAGTCATACCATTAACGGAATTCTCAGTGATTCTGTAAGAACCTATCCCAAAAGGAATTGTCAGATCGTAAATAATGGCAATTTTTGAGGGCGAAGTATGGCGGGCAACAAGTGGCAGATCAGCGATGAACTCTGGGAGAAAATGGCTCCACTTCTCCCGGAACATAAAACCCACCATCCGCTGGGCACGCATCGTAGACGTGTTGATAATCGTGCCGCAATGAACGCCATTTTCTTTGTGCTCAGAACCGGTTGCCAATGGAATGCCCTGAATGCCACGGATATTTGCTCATCCAGCTCAGCCCACCGCCGCTTTCAGGAATGGCGGGATGCTGGAGTATTTGAACGCTTCTGGCAAAACGGGCTGCTTGCCTGCGAGAAGCGGGATGCCATTGACTGGTCATGGTTGTCGATGGATGGCTGCATGACAAAATCGCCCCTTGCAGGCTCAAAAAAACAGGTCGCAACCCGACTGACAGGGGGAAGCAGGGAGTAAAGCGGAGCCTGATGACCGACGGGAACGGGCTTCCGCTCTCGCTGGCTGTCGCAGGGGCAAATACCCACGACATAAAACTGGTTGAAGATACGCTGGACGCGCTACAGACCGGCAGGCCGGGTCGCAGGCTGCATCTGTGTATGGACAAAGGCTATGAGGCTGAATGGGTGGAAATTTGTTTGAAAGCTCGTCGTTATGAACCTCATATCCAGTCGGGGAAAGAGGAGTCTGAGGCAATTAAAAACAGCGAGTTCAGGGCTCATCGTTGGGTTGTGGAAAGAACGCATAGCTGGATGAATCGCTTTCGCCGCATACTGACGCGATGGGAGAAGAAAGTCGAAAACTACGAGGCGATGCTGCATTTTGCTTGCAGCATCATTGTCTGGAATAAAATCCTTTTGGGATAGGTTCTAAGTTGTCTTTAAATCAATCGCATACTTTTTGCCTTCTGAATCTATAAAGGTCACATCAGGATAATAGTTTTGATGGGGAGGGAGCCTGATCGTTAAGTTATTTTTCCTGGCAAACTCCAGCAGGTGAGGAAATATCATAATTTCTAAAACTTTCGATATGACCTTGGTGTCAGTGGTAATAGAGTAAATATTTCTGTAAGTATCAATAAATCCTTTCACAGACCAGTCTTTACTCCCTGGGACTGTTAAAGCATTTTTTAAGTGTGGTAAGAAATTTATAAGCTTTTGATGAAAATCCATTTTACACCCCTGTAATCAGAACTTCTCTGACTTTTGTTTTTTTAGATAGTGCGTACTTATAATTAACATAATTAACTTCAACACGCTTACCTATTAACTGTAAAAAAGCGGTGATTTCATCAATGCTGGGAATGCCGTCTTCTCTATAAGAGATAGCAATCTTGCTGTTCTTAAAGGCGGATATACATTTAAAAAATTCCTGTGATATAAACTTCCTGTCTTCCCATGGAGATTTAGTTTTTAACATCGCCTTATTTTTGCTATTGAAATCTATTTTAGACTCCCAGTTATCATAATTCGCCAGGCCTTCCAGGAAATGATAGAAATCCATGTACATTGTTAAGCTGCCTTTTACAGGAACATAAGGCGGATCGAAATATACCAAATCGGCATTGACTTCATCATAAGCGATATGTGCAATATCACTGTTAATGGCTTTATTGGGCTTTTTGTTATCAAATATAGCGAGGTTCGCCTCTTTGATAAATTTTAAAAAATGCTGCTCGAATGGCTTATCCCAGGTTGCTTTATTACCAAAACTTCTTTTTACATCTGCCGTTCTGACGTTAAGGTTATTTCTGTGAAATAGATTATAAGGCCTTTTAGAAAGGCATGACTGGAATAAGGCCCAAAACATGATGGCTCTTTTATATTCATTATGCATCCGATGTATGTTTTGCGTTACCATGTCTAGCCATATATCTTCATCATGAAGATAATATATCCCTTCGAAGTGATCACTTATAATATTCTTATATAAATAAGAAGGATCTTTGCGCAAGACAAAATTTATATCTTCCTCATTAATTGTAATGGCGTTATTTTCAATGAAAGCTTTTGCTATTTGATAATTGAAGTGCATTTTGTCATTAGCAATGACAGTTTTACCCATGGCCTTAAACATATATGCTATAGAGGAGGTGCCAGAAAAAGCATCAAGTACAGTCTCAAAATCCAGATGCCCTAAGCAATCCGCAATCCATTTTGTTAGTTTATATTTGCTACCTTGATAGCGTGTTTTAGGAAAAATTCCTGACTGAAACGGCTCCCCCGAGAATAAATCCATCAAATCCAAGCTCATGCTGCCACCATAGAATACCCAATTACATTTTTCATTTTAAACTAATTCGTTGTCAAAAACATGTGTGCAGTATACTAAAAAGCGAGTGCCATATCCTTCGGCTTTAAATTATATTTAAAAAGCCTTCGCATATATTTATCATGACATCAAAGCAGCGAACGGTCTTTTACCCGTCATATCCTCATCTTTAGGCAATCTCCCTGTCAGGAATAGGCGTTCCATCGGGGCTATGGGCAGCTTATAAACTGAATGCAGAAGGGACTTAAACGTTCCGCCTTGTCTGTCAGAACGGCAAAGATGAAGAGGATTAATTTGTCAGGAAACTGGGCTGGGTATGTGTGGAGAGACGTGTAGCTGAGGTCGCTGAAAGAGCACCCGCCGCCGGCTAAACGCCAGCGGCGGGTAAGGGGTCAGGCTTTCTGTGTTTGTTTCTTAACCATATAACCTATACCCAGAATGACCAGCCAGACCGGAATCAACCAGACAGAAATAGCCATACCTGGCGTGATGGCCATCAGGGCTAAAATACCCGCCAGGAATACCAGGCAAACCCAGTTTCCCACCGGATAAAACAGCGCCCTGAAGCGCGTCGTTACGCCTTGCTGATCTTTCTTTTTACGGAATTTCAGGTGCGCCAGACTGATCATTGCCCAGTTAATTACCAGCGCTGAGACTACCAGCGACATCAGCAAGCCAAAAGCTTCTCCCGGCATCAGATAGTTGATTAATACACACAGCGCGGTGGCAACCGCAGACACCAGAATCGTCATCACCGGCACGCCTTGACGGTTAACGTTAAGCAGCGCTTTCGGCGCATTGCCTTGCTGTGCCAGACCAAACAGCATACGGCTGTTGCAGTAAACGCAGCTGTTATAGACCGATAACGCCGCCGTCAGGATCACCACGTTCAGAGCATTAGCCACCGTTGCATCGCCCAGCTCATGGAAGATAAAAACGAACGGGCTGGTTTCAGCGGTAACACGGGTCCACGGCATCAGCGACAGCAATACTGCCAGCGAACCGATATAAAAAATCAGAATACGCCACAAGACCTGGTTAGTTGCTTTCGGAATGCTGGTTTCCGGGTTGTCGGCTTCTGCTGCCGTTATGCCAACCAACTCCAGCCCACCAAACGAGAACATGATGATCGCTATCACCATCACCAATCCACTCAGACCGTTCGGGAAGAATCCGCCTTGCTCCCACAGGTTCCTGACTGTGGCTTGTGGACCGCCGTGGCCGCTAAACAACAGCCAGCCCCCAAACAGGATCATGCCAATCACCGCGATAACTTTAATGATGGCAAACCAGAACTCCATCTCGCCAAATACTTTGACGTTAGTCAGGTTGATGGCATTAATCATCACGAAGAAGATGGCCGCAGAAGCCCAGGTGGGAAAATCAGGCCACCAGAACTGAATGTATTTGCCGACTGCGGTGAGCTCGGCCATCGCAACCAGCACATACAGAACCCAGTAATTCCAGCCTGAAGCGAAACCGGCGAAGTTACCCCAGTACTTATAGGCAAAATGGCTAAAGCTACCGGCGACCGGCTCTTCAACCGCCATTTCTCCTAACTGACGCATGATAAGAAAAGCGATAAAGCCGGCAATGGCATAACCCAGAATAACGGCCGGTCCGGCGGACTTAATGACTGATGCGCTGCCCAGAAACAGGCCGGTTCCTACCGCGCCACCCAGCGCGATCAGCTGAATATGGCGGTTCTTAAGCCCGCGCTTCAGCGTGTCGCCGTGCTGTTGTTCCATACAAACCTCATGATGTTTTTATTCTTCGTTTGCAGCGCAAATTCGCTGTAAGGAAGTGGTTACATTAACGTATTGATTTTTTTACGGTATCAGGCGTGCTGTATGTTGCCCATTGCTACCCTGGCGACAAGAATAGTGATAAGCGCATCGCTTTGCACCTGCTTTCGCTTTGCGTGCTGAGAGTTGACTGAAAAAACACCGTAGCGCTGCGATCAAAGCGGGCAAATTTTTTGCCACGAGAAAACATTTCATACGCATACGATTGCCTTATGGTAAACCGTATCTGGAACCGCTAATCGCGCGTAAAATGTGATAAAAGCGAAAAAATTTAACATTTCCCGCGACAGCAATTTTTCATATTTTTAACGCTAAGTTAGCGTCAGAGCGCGCACTCGCGGGATTTTTGGCGCCCGTTCCCATATAGACACAAGGTGAATACTTTGTTACTTTACGCACTCCATTTTGAAATTGGTATTACCAATTTACTCCGGACGATTGGCATAGATAAGAAGGGAAGATGGCTTACAGTAAGATTCGCCAACCCAAGCTCTCCGATGCAATTGAGCAACAGCTTGAATCCCTGATTATGGAAGGGACCCTGCATCCGGGGGAGAAGCTGCTCCCCGAGCGCGAACTCGCCAAACAATTCGATGTCTCACGTCCATCGCTCCGCGAAGCTATCCAGCGTTTAGAAGCGAAAGGATTGTTGCTGCGTCGTCAGGGCGGCGGGACGTTTGTACAGGAACATCTCTGGCAAAGCATGAGCGATCCGCTCGTTGAGCTTCTCGCCGACCATCCGGAATCACAGTTTGACCTGCTGGAAACGCGTCACGCGCTTGAAGGTATTGCTGCTTATTACGCGGCGCTACGTGGCACGGAAGAAGATATACAGCGTATTCGTGTCTGTCATATTCAGATTCAGCAGGCGCAAGAAAGCGGCGATTTAGACGCCGAAGCGGACGCAGTAATGCAGTATCAGATCGCTGTCACAGAAGCGGCCCATAATGTCGTGCTTTTGCATTTGCTACGCTCCATGGGTCCTATGCTGGAAAAAAACGTCCGCCAGAATTTTGAATTACTCTACTCGCGTCGGGAAATGCTGGCGAAAGTGAGTGGTCACCGCGCCAGAATATTTGAGGCGATTGTGGCTCGTGAGCCGGAACAAGCACGCGAGGCTTCACACCGTCACCTGGCGTTCATTGAGGAAATCTTGCTGGACAGAAGTCGGGAGCAGAGCCGTCGAGAACGCTCCCTACGTCGTTTACAGCAACGTAAGGAATAACGTGCGACAAAGATCGTGCGGACATGTGCGACGAGCCTGTCTCTTTTTGCTTCACAGGCTCCCGATTATTCAACGTATTAGACACAGATAAGGAACACACCCATGTCAGAACGTTTACACAATGACGTGGATCCGATTGAAACTCGTGACTGGCTACAGGCGATCGAATCGGTCATCCGTGAAGAAGGTGTAGAACGTGCGCAGTACCTGATTGATCAGGTACTGGGTGCAGCCCGCAAAGGCGGCGTGAAAGTTGCTGCCGGTTCATCTGCAATCAGCAACTACATCAACTCTATTGCCGTTGAAGATGAACCGGATTATCCGGGCAATACCTCTCTTGAGCGTCGTATCCGTTCCGCAATCCGCTGGAACGCCATCATGTCGGTGCTGCGCGCATCGAAAAAAGATCTGGAGCTGGGCGGCCATCTCTCTTCTTTTCAGTCTTCTGCCACTATCTTTGAAGTGTGTTTTAACCACTTCTTCCGCGCGCGCAATGACAAAGACGGCGGTGACCTGGTTTACTTCCAGGGCCATATTTCACCGGGCATCTATGCGCGTGCGTTCCTCGAAGGGCGTTTGACCGAAGAGCAGATGAACAACTTCCGCCAGGAAGTACATGGCAATGGCCTGTCATCCTATCCGCATCCGAAACTGATGCCGGAATTCTGGCAGTTCCCAACCGTTTCCATGGGCCTTGGCCCACTGTCGGCAATCTATCAGGCGAAATTCCTGAAATATCTGGAACATCGCGGCCTGAAAGACACCTCAGCGCAAACCGTTTACGCCTTCTTGGGTGATGGTGAGATGGATGAGCCAGAATCTAAAGGTGCAATTACCATTGCTACCCGTGAAAAACTGGATAACCTGGTGTTCATCATCAACTGCAACCTGCAGCGTCTGGATGGTCCGGTTACTGGTAATGGCAAAATTATCAATGAACTGGAAGGCATCTTTGCTGGTGCTGGCTGGGAAGTTATCAAGGTTATTTGGGGGGGCCGCTGGGATGAGCTGCTGCGTAAAGACACCAGCGGTAAACTGATCCAGCTGATGAATGAAACCGTTGACGGCGACTATCAGACCTTCAAGTCACGCGACGGTGCCTATGTGCGTGAGCACTTCTTCGGTAAATATCCCGAAACTGCCGAGCTGGTTAAAGACATGTCCGATGATGAAATCTGGGCACTGAACCGTGGCGGTCACGATCCGAAGAAAATCTACGCGGCGCTGAAAAAGGCGCAGGAAACCAAAGGTAAACCGGTTCTGATTCTGGCGCACACCATCAAAGGTTATGGTATGGGCGACACCGCGGAAGGCAAAAACATTGCCCACCAGGTGAAAAAGATGAATATGGACGGTGTGCGTTACATCCGCGATCGCTTCAATGTACCGGTGGCCGATGACAAGATTGAAAATCTGCCTTATGTGACATTTGAAAAAGGCTCCGAAGAGTACAGCTATCTCCATGGCCAGCGTGAAAAACTGGGTGGTTATCTGCCTACACGCCAGGCGAAATTTACAGAGAAGCTGGAAATGCCGACGCTGGAAGATTTCGGTGCGCTGCTGGAAGAGCAGAACAAAGAAATTTCTACCACGATTGCTTTCGTGCGTGCGCTGAACGTGATGCTGAAGCACAAATCGATCAAAGATCGTCTGGTTCCGATCCTGGCGGACGAAGCGCGTACCTTTGGTATGGAAGGTCTGTTCCGTCAGATTGGTATTTATAGCCCGAACGGTCAGCAGTATACGCCGCAGGACCGCGAGCAGGTTGCTTATTATAAAGAAGACGAGAAAGGTCAGATTCTGCAGGAAGGCATCAACGAGCTGGGTGCAGGTTCATCCTGGCTGGCGGCGGCGACCTCTTACAGCACGAATAACCTGCCGATGATCCCGTTCTACATCTATTACTCAATGTTTGGTTTCCAGCGTATTGGTGATTTGATGTGGCTGGCGGGCGACCAACAGGCACGCGGTTTCCTGGTTGGTGGCACGTCTGGACGTACTACGCTGAATGGTGAAGGTTTGCAGCACGAAGATGGTCACAGCCACATTCAGTCGCTGACTATCCCGAACTGTATTTCTTACGATCCGTCTTACGCCTACGAAGTGGCAGTTATCATGCAAGACGGCCTGACTCGCATGTATGGCGAAGCGCAGGAAAATATTTACTACTACATCACCACGCTGAACGAAAACTACCATATGCCGGCGATGCCGAAAGGTGCTGAAGAGGGCATCCGCAAAGGTATCTACAAGCTGGAGACAGTGGAAGGCAGCAAAGGTAAAGTTCAGCTGCTGGGTTCAGGTTCAATCCTGCGTCATGTACGTGAGGCGGCGCAGATCCTGGCGAAAGACTATGGCATCTGTTCTGACGTCTACAGCGTAACCTCATTCACCGAACTGGCGCGTGATGGCCAGGATTGTGAACGCTGGAATATGCTGCATCCGACTGAAGAGGCACGTGTGCCTTATATCGCACAGGTCATGAACGATGCGCCAGCGGTTGCGTCTACCGACTATATGAAGCTGTTTGCTGAGCAGGTTCGCAGCTATATACCAGCCAGCGATTATCGCGTGCTGGGCACCGACGGCTTTGGCCGTTCGGACAGCCGTGAGAACCTGCGTCATCACTTCGAAGTGGATGCTTCTTACGTGGTGGTTGCGGCACTGGGTGAACTGGCTAAACGTGGCGAAGTTGATAAAAAAGCAGTAGCGGAAGCCATCGTTAAGTTCAATATCGATGCCGATAAAGTTAACCCGCGTCTGGCTTAAGAGGTAAAAGAGTAATGGCTATAGAAATTAAGGTACCGGACATCGGGTCTGATGAAGTTGAAGTCACCGAGATTCTGGTCAAAATTGGCGATAAGGTAGAAGCCGAGCAGTCACTGATTACTGTGGAAGGCGACAAAGCTTCGATGGAAGTGCCTTCACCGCAGGCTGGCGTGGTAAAAGAGATTAAAATCGCTACCGGCGATAAAGTCGAAACCGGCTCGCTGATCATGATGTTTGATGCCGAAGGTGCAGCGGAAGCGGCACCGGCGCCAGCAGAAGAGAAAAAAGCCGAAGCCGCACCGGCACCTGCTGCTTCAACTGCCAGCAAAGACGTCAATGTGCCTGATATTGGCGGTGATGAAGTTGAAGTCACCGAGATTCTGGTGAAGGTCGGGGACAAAGTTGAAGCCGAACAATCGCTGATCGTCGTTGAAGGTGACAAAGCGTCAATGGAAGTTCCGGCTCCGTTCGCCGGGGTGGTAAAAGAGATTAAAATCGCTACCGGCGACAAAGTGAATACCGGCTCTCACATTATGGTATTTGAAGCTGAAGGCGCAGCACCAGCCGCGGCGGCCAGGCCAGAAGTGACAGAGGAAGCCGCGACGGCACCCGCCGCCGCAGCGGGCGCAAAAGACGTTAACGTGCCAGATATTGGCGGCGATGAAGTTGAAGTGACCGAAGTGCTGGTAAAAGTTGGCGACAAAATTGAAGCTGAGCAATCACTGATTGTGGTTGAAGGCGACAAGGCGTCGATGGAGGTCCCTGCTCCGTTCGCCGGCACAGTGAAAGAACTGAAAGTGGCGACGGGCGATAAAGTCAGCACCGGCTCACTTATCATGGTGTTTGAAGTGGAAGGCGCAGCCCCTGCGGCAGCGAAACAGGAAGCCGCAGCCCCTGCGAAAACGGAAGCTAAACCGGCAGCAGCGGCACCAGCGCCAACAGAAGCCAAAGGCGAATTCGCTGAGAACGATGCTTACGTCCATGCCACGCCGGTTATCCGCCGTCTGGCACGTGAGTTCGGCGTTAACCTGGCAAAAGTCAAAGGCACGGGCCGCAAAGGCCGCATCCTGAAAGAGGACGTGCAGTCTTACGTTAAAGATGCGGTGAAACGCGCCGAAGCCGCACCGACCGCGACCAGCGGTGGCGGATTGCCCGGTATGCTGCCATGGCCGAAGGTAGACTTCAGCAAGTTTGGCGAAATCGAAGAAGTGGAACTGGGTCGTATCCAGAAAATTTCGGGAGCGAATCTGAGCCGTAACTGGGTGGTCATTCCGCACGTTACGCATTTCGACAAAACCGATATTACCGATCTGGAAGCTTTCCGTAAGCAACAGAACGCCGAAGCTGAGAAGCGTAAGCTGGATGTGAAATACACCCCTGTGGTGTTTATCATGAAAGCGGTTGCGGCTGCTCTTGAGCAGATGCCACGCTTCAATAGTTCACTGTCGGAAGATGCGCAGAAACTGACGCTGAAAAAATACATCAATATCGGGGTGGCGGTTGATACGCCAAATGGACTGGTTGTTCCCGTCTTTAAAGATGTGAACAAAAAAGGCATCACCGAGCTGTCGCGTGAGCTGATGGCAACCTCGAAAAAAGCGCGTGACGGCAAGCTGACGGCGGGGGATATGCAGGGCGGATGCTTCACTATTTCCAGCCTGGGCGGCCTGGGAACGACGCACTTTGCGCCGATTGTTAATGCGCCGGAAGTGGCTATCCTTGGCGTTTCCAAATCTGCGATGGAGCCGGTGTGGAATGGTAAAGAGTTTATGCCTCGTCTGATGATGCCAATCTCTCTTTCCTTTGATCACCGCGTGATTGACGGTGCTGATGGTGCGCGTTTCATCACCATTATCGGCAATATGCTGTCAGACATTCGTCGTCTGGTAATGTAAAGATAAAAAAGGCCGGCTGATGCCGGCCTTCTTGTAGGCATTCGTGGCACCGCGGTTGGCAGTTTGTTAACAATTCTGTAAACTCTTGCGGTGAAAGTGTCCCGGTGGAAGAAGGGCATTCTGAGCCTATTCCATTAGGCGTAACTGGCGCAGTCAGTTTGTGGCAGGCCTGCGCTCAGGCTCCGCACCGTACTGGATGTACGTGAGGTGTTTGAGTACTGCCCGTTCGCAAAATGGCCAGTGAACTCGCCTAATGGGATAGGCTCAACGTCTGACCCGCCGGAAATCTAATAAGAGGTCATGATGAGTACAGAGATTAAAACTCAAGTCGTGGTACTTGGGGCTGGTCCTGCAGGTTACTCTGCAGCCTTCCGTTGCGCTGATTTAGGTCTGGAAACCGTACTGGTCGAACGTTACAACACCCTCGGCGGTGTTTGTCTGAACGTAGGCTGTATCCCGTCTAAAGCGCTGCTGCACGTCGCGAAAGTGATCGAAGAGGCGAAAGCGCTCGAAGAACACGGCATCGTGTTTGGTCAGCCATCTACTGATATTAACAAAATTCGCAGCTGGAAAGATAAAGTTATCAACCAGTTGACTGGCGGCCTCGCGGGCATGGCGAAGGGGCGTAAAGTCAAAGTGGTAAATGGCCTGGGTAAATTCACCGGTGCCAACACGCTGGTAGTAGAAGGTGAGGGTGGCGCAACCACCATTAACTTTGATAACGCCATTATTGCTGCGGGTTCACGTCCAATCGAACTGCCATTTATTCCTCATGACGATCCACGCGTGTGGGATTCAACCGATGCGCTGGCATTGAAAGAGGTGCCTAAGCGTCTGCTGGTAATGGGCGGCGGTATCATCGGTCTGGAAATGGCCACCGTTTATCACGCACTGGGTTCAAAAATTGACGTGGTCGAGATGTTCGATCAGGTTATTCCTGCCGCTGATAAAGACGTGGTAAAAGTCTTTACCAAACGTATTAGCAAACAGTTTAACCTGATGCTGGAAACCAAAGTGACGGCTGTCGAAGCAAAAGACGACGGCGTTTACGTTTCTATGGAAGGGAAAAAAGCACCGGCTGATGCCCAGCGTTACGACGCCGTGCTGGTGGCGATTGGTCGCGTACCGAACGGTAAAGGCCTTGATGCTGGTAAAGCGGGCGTGGAAGTCGATGACCGTGGCTTTATCCGCGTTGATAAGCAAATGCGTACTAACGTGCCGCATATCTACGCTATCGGCGATATTGTGGGTCAACCGATGCTGGCGCATAAAGGCGTCCATGAAGGTCATGTGGCGGCAGAAGTGATTTCAGGTCTGAAGCATTACTTCGATCCGAAAGTGATCCCGTCTATTGCCTACACCGAGCCGGAAGTTGCCTGGGTTGGCCTGACCGAGAAAGAAGCGAAAGAGAAAGGCATCAGCTATGAAACCGCCACGTTCCCGTGGGCTGCTTCTGGCCGCGCTATCGCTTCTGATTGTGCAGACGGTATCACCAAGCTGATTTTCGACAAAGAAACGCACCGCGTGATTGGTGGCGCGATTGTCGGGACGAACGGCGGCGAGCTGTTAGGCGAAATCGGTCTGGCGATTGAGATGGGCTGCGATGCAGAAGATATTGCTCTGACCATCCATGCTCACCCAACGCTGCATGAATCTGTCGGTCTGGCGGCAGAAATGTTTGAAGGCAGCATCACCGACTTGCCAAATGCAAAAGCGAAAAAGAAATAAGCGCTTTTAGCCTGTAAATTAACGGCTCCGTAAGGGGCCGTTTTTTATATAACTTTTCACAGAATAAATAAAAGTGTGCCTGAGCGGCCTCAGTCTTGGCTTAAGCGTTTGCTGGTCTTCCCGGCATTTCCGGTCCCAGCCCGCAGAGCATAACCAGAAGTTAGTGAATAAACGGACTGGGATGGCGCGAAGTTATGATACTCCCACAGCAGACAGGGCATGGGTGCCGGTTTTAGCCCAGGGCGGTGGTCGCTTAACCGCTCAGTTGCCAGCCAGCTTTATCCTCTGAAAGCTCACCGCGCGGCAACCGATGTTATGCTGCATCCGATGAATGCTGCTCAGCCTGACGAGAAAAGCGTCAGGCTGCACGCCATCTCCTTGCGACAGTCGGGGAAGCCATTCATCTCTAATTTCGTCAGTGACAGCGAAAAACGCGGAAATGTCCTGCCTTGCTTTTTTTTGTTTCAGCCGCGTTTTCCAGTTCATTCTGCTGCAGAAGCTAGCAATGTTGCTTTTTTGTAAACAGATTAACAATCGAGCGAAATCCTGCTATGCTGCCCCACGCGGAACCGGGCACCTTACCCTACTCACGGAATGCTTTGTCATTAGGGTGCACCGGAAACCCATACAATGAGAGCGAGGAGAACGTCGTGCTAGAAGAATACCGTAAGCACGTTGCTGAGCGTGCAGCCCAGGGGATCGTACCTAAGCCTTTAGATGCTTCCCAAATGGCCGCGCTGGTTGAACTGCTAAAAACCCCACCTGCGGGTGAAGAAGAATTTTTGATCGATCTGTTGGTCAACCGTGTCCCACCCGGCGTCGATGAAGCGGCGTATGTTAAGGCTGGATTCCTGGCGGCTGTCGCTAAGGGTGAAGCAACCTCTCCTCTGGTATCCCCTGAAAAAGCGGTTGAACTGCTTGGCACCATGCAAGGCGGTTACAACATCCATCCGCTGATTGAAGCCCTTGATGATGCCAAACTGGCCCCTGTCGCCGCGAAAGAACTTTCGCACACGCTGCTAATGTTCGACAGCTTCTACGATGTTGAAGAGAAAGCTAAAGCGGGCAACGAATATGCTAAGCAGGTGATGCAATCCTGGGCTGATGCTGAATGGTATCTGTCTCGCCCGGAACTGGCAGAAAAAATCACCGTGACGGTTTTCAAAGTGACGGGTGAAACCAACACGGATGATCTGTCTCCGGCCCCGGATGCCTGGTCACGTCCAGACATTCCCCTGCACGCATTAGCGATGCTGAAAAATGCCCGTGAAGGCATTGAGCCGGATGAAGCAGGCAATATCGGCCCCATCAAACAGATTGAAGCGCTGCAGGCCAAAGGTTTCCCGCTGGCTTATGTTGGTGACGTTGTCGGTACCGGTTCATCGCGTAAATCCGCCACCAACTCGGTGCTGTGGTTTATGGGTGACGACATCCCGAACGTGCCAAATAAAAAAGGCGGCGGCGTGGTGCTGGGCGGCAAAATCGCACCTATCTTCTTCAACACCATGGAAGATGCGGGTGCGCTGCCAATTGAAGTCGATGTTAACGAAATGAATATGGGTGATGTTATCGACATCTATCCATACAAAGGCGAAGTGCGTAACCACGAAACCGGCGACCTGCTGGCCAGCTTCGAGCTGAAAACGGACGTGCTGATTGATGAAGTACGCGCTGGTGGCCGTATTCCGCTGATTATCGGTCGCGGCCTGACCAGCAAAGCGCGTGAGTCGCTTGGTTTGCCACACAGCACTCTGTTCCGTCAGGCGAAGGACGTGGTGAAAAGCACTCGCGGTTACTCGCTGGCGCAAAAAATGGTAGGCCGTGCTTGTGGTACTGAAGGCGTCCGTCCTGGTGCCTATTGTGAACCAAAAATGACGTCAGTGGGTTCGCAGGACACCACCGGGCCAATGACCCGTGATGAACTGAAGGATCTGGCGTGCCTTGGCTTCTCTGCCGATTTGGTGATGCAGTCGTTCTGCCACACCGCTGCTTACCCGAAACCGGTTGACGTCAATACTCACCATACGCTGCCAGACTTCATTATGAACCGTGGCGGCGTTTCGCTGCGTCCTGGCGACGGCGTGATCCACTCATGGCTGAACCGTATGCTGCTGCCTGATACCGTCGGCACAGGTGGTGATTCCCATACGCGTTTCCCCATTGGTATTTCGTTCCCGGCGGGTTCTGGCCTGGTAGCATTTGCGGCTGCGACTGGCGTAATGCCGCTCGATATGCCGGAATCAGTGCTGGTGCGTTTCAAAGGTAAAATGGAACCGGGTATTACTCTGCGCGATCTGGTACATGCGATCCCGCTGTACGCGATCAAGCAAGGTTTGCTGACCGTTGAGAAGAAAGGTAAGAAAAACATCTTCTCTGGTCGCATCCTCGAAATCGAAGGTTTACCGGACCTGAAAGTTGAGCAGGCGTTTGAACTGACCGATGCGTCAGCCGAACGTTCTGCCGCTGGCTGTACCATCAAGCTGGATCAGGCACCGATCAAGGAATATCTGAGCTCTAATATCGTGCTGTTGAAGTGGATGATTGCAGAAGGCTACGGCGATCGTCGCACGCTGGAGCGTCGTATCGAAGGTATGCAGAAATGGCTGGACGA
This sequence comes from Mixta mediterraneensis, assembly GCF_014946725.1. Lineage (GTDB taxonomy): Bacteria > Pseudomonadota > Gammaproteobacteria > Enterobacterales > Enterobacteriaceae > Pantoea > Pantoea mediterraneensis. Next base: position 666,240 of record NZ_JACFXY010000001.1, on the reverse strand, counting down.
ACCACAGCTGCTCGAAGCCGATGCGGATGCCGAATACGCCGCCATTATCGACATCGATCTGGCTGAGATCAAAGAGCCGATTCTGTGTGCACCAAACGATCCTGACGACGCGCGTTGGTTGTCCGACGTACAGGGCGAGAAAATTGACGAAGTGTTCATCGGTTCGTGTATGACCAACATTGGTCACTTCCGTGCGGCGGGTAAATTGCTCGACAGCCATAAAGGTCAGTTGCCGACGCGTCTTTGGGTGGCTCCGCCAACTAAAATGGATGCGGCTCAGCTGACAGAAGAGGGCTATTACAGCGTGTTTGGTAAGAGCGGCGCGCGTATCGAGATCCCCGGCTGTTCACTGTGCATGGGTAACCAGGCGCGTGTAGCGGATGGCGCAACGGTGGTATCGACTTCCACCCGTAACTTCCCGAACCGTCTGGGCACCGGCGCGAACGTCTTCCTGGCGTCAGCAGAGCTGGCTGCGGTATCGTCACTGTTAGGTAAATTGCCTACCCCGGACGAATATCAGCAGTTCATGGCGCAGGTGGATAAAACTGCCAGCGACACATACCGCTACCTCAACTTCGACCAGTTAAATCAGTACACTGAAAAAGCCGACGGTGTGATTTTCCAGACTGCGGTTTGATCCCTCACAGGAAGCAAAAAGGGGCGACGATTCGCCCCTTTTTTTCGTCCAGAGCAGGCGGGGTATCGCCAGGAAAAACTGGATTTCGCCGCATAGCCTGTAATAATGCGCGCCTTGTCACACTTTGTTGCTGAGTCAGCGTTAACACTCAGAGAAAGCAACGTGACGCAACAACGTTGAGAGGAAAAGGCGATGGAATATGAGTTCTTACGCGATGTGACGGGCCAGATAAAGGTGCGCATGTCGATGGATCACGAAGCGGTCGGTCACTGGTTCAATGAAGAGGTCCGAAATGATCCCGGCTTACTGGATGAAGTCGAGGCCGCCGCTGAGGATGTAAAGGGAAGCGTGCGGCAATGGCAGCGCATCGGCAGCGAATACACGCTTTTGCTGGATGAAGAAGAGGTGATGATTCGTGCCAACCTGCTGGCGCTGGAAGATGACGGCATGGAAGAGGGCATGAATTATTACGACGAAGAGAGCCTGTCATTCTGTGGCGTCGAAGATTTTCTGGCGGTGATCGCCGCTTATCGTCAGTTTTTGCAGCAATACGGCAGCAAAAACTGAGCGGCTTGCACCGCCCCTGCATTCAGAGGAGCGATGCGCCGCCGCATATCACCAGCTCCTGACCGGTAATCGCTGCCGCAGCGGGCGACAATAAAAAACTCACCACTTCAGCCACTTCCTGCGGCTGGATATAGCGACCAATCGGCGGCAATTTGGGCGGCGAGCTCTCTCGTCCCGGCTGTTTTAGCATCGACGTTTCCGTTGCGCCCGGCGCCACAATATTTGCCGTAACGCCGCGCGGCGCCAGTTCTGCCGCCCAGCTCCGTACCATGCCCACCATCGCCGACTTGGTGGCAACATACTGGCTTCGACCGGCCGCACCACGTGAGGTGCGGCTGCCGAGCAGTACCATCCTGCCGCCTGGCTGCATTTGCGGAGCGTAATGGTTCGCCAGCTGTTCCGCCGCCGCGATATGTAACTGCCACAATCGCGCGCTGGCGTTCAAATCCAGTTCGCCCAGCGGTGCGGCCTGCATCATTCCAGCAGCATGAACCACGGCTTGCGGTACAGGCAGCTGTGCCAGTAACGTCTGCAGCGCTGTGGCGTCACTAATATCTACCTGATAAGTGCGTAGCGCCGGATGCTCGTGCTGAATCGCCGAACGGCTCAGGCCGATCACTTGCCAGCCCTGTGCCAGCAACGTGCTAGCAATTGCCTGACCGATGCCCGAGCTGGCGCCGGTGACCAGCGCCGTTTTAGCCATCACGCGTCACCGCCTTGTACCCAGGACTCCTTCACACGCACATATTTAATCGCCTGGCGGAAATAGGTGTAAGCGATATGCAACTCGCCGTCTGCGCCCTGTTTGATACTGGGGTATGAGAACTCACGGTTTAACTTCTGCTGCGAATTGTTAGTCATGCAATAGCCATCGCCCTCATCCAGATTGCGCTGCAACGGCCAGCTTTTACCGCCATCGCGAGAGATCGCCAGCGTCATTGGCGCACGCGGCGCTCCCCAGAACGCGCTGCGACCGGAACGCACCACCGGTTCAACGGCCACCGCTACGGCAACATCATCGTCATCATCTTCGATCTCGTCATACAGCGACAGGCGACGCTCGCTGGCTCCTTCGGCGCTCATGGCGTTGAATACCAGCGCCAGATGGCCGTTGCGCAGGGTGGTAACCTGAATCGATGAGTTGTTGTTGGGCAATGACAGCGGCTGTGGCGCGCTCCAGCTTTCGCCATGATCGACAGAACGGCTTTGATAAATATGATCGGCCCAGCGGCTGCGATACAGCGCCAGCAGCGAACCGTCATCCAGTAATGTAACGTTCATGTGCACGCAGCCGATACTGTCAGGTACGGCAACATCACGCCAGGTCTGGCCTTTATCCTCAGAAATCTTCACGGCGCTGACGTCATAACTGCCCACCCATTTTTCGCCCGGCTGTGTCAGGCAGTAAAACACTGGCAGCAGCCAGTTGCCATTAGGCAGCACGATCATTGGCTGACGGATAAAGGTGCCGGGTTTATTCAGCAGCGTGTCAATGGCGCCCCAGCTGCGACCAAAGTCACGTGACTGGCGATAACGCACGATCGCGGTGTCCTGATTGCCCGATTTTTGTGCCGTCCACATTAGCCACAACACCTGATCAGGATCGAGGAACAGTACGGGATTTTGCTCTGATCGGCTGGGATCGTCCGACAGCTTTTCAGCATCACTCCACTGTTTGCTGCCATTGACCAACCGCGAACACCACACTGAAATATCCGCAATCCCTTCCTGAGTGCCACCAAACCAGACGCAAAGCAGATCGCCATTCGGCAGTGGCAACAAATTTGCAGCATGATTTTGTACGCAGTGTGAAGGCAGCATCGCGACCTGCTGCGCGGCATCCTGCGGATGGGGTGCGACCTGGCCGGTGCGCTCTACGGTGACGGTTTCCTGAGTCATTTTAAGCTCCACTTTTTTGTGCATTATGTTGCGTGTTGTGCTGCGACTGACGTGACGGGATGCAGCGATCGATCACCATGATGATCGCCGGCGTAGTCAGCGCGACGTACATATTGTTGATGCCAAACGGGTTACCGAGGATGAACCACACAGACGTCACCACGCAGGCACCAATCAGACCGGCATTTGCACCACGCGTACTCTTAAACCACGGCAGATAGAACGCCATGATTGCCACCACGGTAATCGACAGACGAATCGCGCGGGTGAAAAACGACAGCTTCAGCACTTCCGGGAAGAACAGCACAAACAGCAGCGGGAAAAAGCCGATGGCGATAGAGATCCAGCGCGTCATTTTGAATTCACGTTCTGGCGTGGGATTGCGGTACGGCACATAAAAATCTTTTACCACCAGCGAGGCAACCGCCAGCGCCACGGTGCCGACGCTGACAAAGATCGACGCCACCAGCGATGTGGTCACAATGACCGCCAGCCATGGCGACATGTCCTGCAGAAACACCGGCAGCGCATACAGGCTCTTAATGTCAGGGTGGGCAAACTTCGCCGCCACGCCAATCAATGCCATCGCCAGACCAATCGGCAGACAGAAGAAGAAGGCCACCCAGGTCGCACGCTTCGCCGATTTCACATCTTTGGTTGACGAGATGGCCTGAATAACAAACTGGGTACAGAAGAGCGAGCCGATAGTACCAATCAACCACGCCACAATGGTGCTGGCACCCACGTGACCGTCCCACGTCCAGTAAAAATCAGGCATTTTTTGCATCATCGGCGCAATACCGCCGGTCATGTGTAGCGCCACGTAAAGGATAATCAGAATGCCGGCATACTTCAGGGCGCTGTGCAGTAAGGTAACCCAGGCGACACCCTTCATACCGCCAAAGGCAAAGTAAAAGGTACTGACCACTGCGGTGATAAAAGCGGCTTGCGTCAGATCGATTTTCAACACGGTTGAAATGGCCGCTGCACCGCTGATGTAATTGCCTACGTTTACCAGCAGCAGCGCATAAATCATGATGAGCGAAATGATGTTTTTGGTTGAATTACCGTACTTCTCGGCAATTGCGCCAGAAATGGTGATTTTGCCGGTATTGTAGATGCGCTTCACCAGAATCAGACCAAATAGCGGGAAGCCAATCGCCGCGCCAATCACTGACCAGGAGGCGGCGAAACCATCTTCAAACGCCGCTTGCGCCGTGCCGATGGTTGATTTGGCGCCGATGTATTCCGACATCAGCATAATACCAACGATAAACGCTGGCATGGCGCGCGATCCTTCCATAAAGTCACCGCTGCTTTTGCTACGCAGCCGCCATGTAAGCCAGGTGGTAAACAGAATGTAAGCGACAACCATGCCGACGATCAGCAGGGTACTCTCCGTTGAAAATGCATTCATCATGACCTCGATAATTCGGGTGGATGGCGACCATCGGGTTCGTTCTCATCCAGCCGGTAGGATTCAAAGGTGATATTCGATGCCTTGTCTGGACAGGCGAACAATGCGTAATTCAGGTGATGAACGATCAATGCCACACGCGGGAGTATGCGGTGTCAGGTCAGGGCGTCATCACGCGCCCCGTTGGGACCAGGGCAAAAGCTGCCCTGACGGCCATTACTGCAGGTACTGATTCACAATCTGGCGAATCTTTTGCACGTCGTCGGGGCTGAAGTGCACCGCATAGCGGCTTTCGCCCACATCGTAGCCGAGCAGCGTGACGGCTTTTTTCACTGCAGCCGGTGAGAAACCCACGCTGTACAGATCGGTACGCAGGCCAGTTACGCTTTCTTGCGCCAGACGTGAACCTTCCACATCACCCGCATGAAAGCGGGCCCAGATAGCGTTAATCTCTTTCGGCGCAACGTTGGCGAGCCCGGAGATGCAGGCAGAGCAACCGTCAACGAAACCCTGATGAATCAGCGAGTCCGGGCCGTTCAGTACATCGAAATTCTCAATATCCTGTACCGCTTTCAGGAAACCGCTCAGGCTTTCATCGCTGCCTGCCGAGTCTTTAATACCGATGATGTTCGGATGCGACGCCAGCTTACGCACCGTATCGGGCTGCAGGGTGTTACCGGTACGCGCCGGAATGTTGTAAAGAAACAGCGGCACATCGAGCGCGTCGGCCACCGTTTGGTAGTGATAAATCAGTTCTTCCTGCTTCAGCGGCACGAAATAAGGCGTAATTACCGATACCGCATCAACGCCCAGCCTGGCGATTTGCTTGCCGAGACGGATAGTTTCGCGGGTAGAAATTTCACCAATGTGCGCGACAACCGGCGCGCTGCCATTCACTTCATCCACACAGGTTTCCGTAACGGCGATTTTTTCCTGCTCGTTCAGTACAAAAAACTCGCCGTTAGTACCACCGCAGAAGATGCCGTTGCCCGCGCTGAGCTGGCGTTTTATCTGTTCGCGTTGGGTGACAGGATTAAATGCGCCATCGCGATCAAAAGTGGTGACGATGGCGGTTAATACGCCAGCTATTTTCTTGCTCATACGACTCCTCGTTGTTCCTGGTGTGAAGGAAACAGCGTCAGATAAACGTCACGCACATCGTTGGCAGAAACGGCCATCGGGACATTTTTCATCAGGCGTTGCACATCCAGCGCGGCTTCTACTAAATAAGGCAAGTGATCCGGGCTAATGCCCAGCTCTTCCAGGCTGGCGGGTAATTGCAGGCGTTTCACCAGGGCGGTGAAGTAATCCACTAACGCGTGCGATTTCGCGTCGTGATCAAGCGTCGTATCCGCGTCAGGCAACAAATCGTAAACCTGAGCAAATTTTTTCACTGCGGCAGGGCGGACAAAACGCATGCACGGCGCCAGCAAAATGGCGTTAGCAACGCCATGCGGCAGGTGATATTTACCGCCCAGCGGATAAGACATAGCGTGCACCAGATGCGTCCCGGCGTGGGCAATGGCCGCACCGCCATAATAAGACGCCCACAACATTTCGAGGCGCGCCTGCAAATTTCCCGGCTCGCTAAGGGTGGTTTCAAGGTTTGCGAACAGCTTCTTCATGCCAGTCAGTGCATAGTTATCGCTCACCGGATTCGACACGGTAGCGGTGAAACATTCGATCAGGTGGCACAGCGCATCAATGCCGGTAGACGAAGCGATGTGCGCAGGCATGCTGGTAGTGAGTTCAGGCACCAGCGCCACAACGTCGGGCAGCATGACGGGCGAAATGATGCCAACTTTAGTGGCATTTTCCGGGATCGCCAGAATGGCGTTTGGCGTCGCTTCGGAGCCGGTTCCGGCGGTGGTAGGAATCAGCAGCGACGTGGTGCGATGCAGCGGCTTTTCGCCCGCCAGCAGCGCGTCCAGCGAAGGCGCGTTCTCCACACACAGCACCGACAGCAGTTTAGCAACGTCTAGCACGCTGCCGCCGCCAACGCCAATCACCAGCTCGACGTCACGCGCAGGCAATGCGCTAAGAATGGCAGCCACATCGTGCTGGCTCGGCTCTGGCGGCACGTTGTTTACCACGCTGACGGTAGCAATCTGCTGCTTCAGTTGCGCGATGAGCGTCTTAACGGCCGGAATACTCTCAATATTCTTATCGGTAACCAACAATGCTTTCGTCTTACCGTTCAGCAGATACCTTATGTCGTTTAGCGCCTGGTAACTGCTAATAACCGTGCTGTTGATATTCATTTCATACCCTTATTACTGTGTCTCTGACCTGAATGATTGCTTTTGCTCATGTCAGTGCGAGTGCAGTCACTTACTGTGGCTCAATTTATAGGGCATATTGATTTCGATTAATTTGATCTTGCTCACATATAATCAATAGTGATTGAATATAATCATCCTCAGCGGCAAACAACCGAGACAGGAGAGACAATGACGCAATCGTCATGGAAAACGCCGGTACTAGTGATTGCCGATGACTTCACTGGCGCAAACGATGCGGGCAGTGGATTTGCCCAGGCGGGTGCTCGCGTCCATGTGCTGTTCAGCAACGATACGCTGCATGACAGTGAAGCGGCAGACGTATGGGTAATCAGCACAGACAGCCGGGCTATCAGCGCCGGGCAGGCGGCAGAGCGCATCACCCAGGTGGTGAAGCAATATCAACCGCTTCAGGGCTGGTTATATAAAAAGATCGATTCAACGCTGCGCGGCAATGTCGGGGCCGAAATCATGGCGGTGCTGACGGCCAGCGGCAGACAACTGGCACTGGTGGTGCCCGCTGTACCGCGACTGGGGCGCACTACGCGCAACGGCGCGGTTTATCTTAACGATGTGTTGTTAACCGATACCGAATTTGCCAGCGATCCCAAAACGCCTATCCTCAGCGCCCATGTTTTACAGCAGCTCCAGCTGCCGGGCACACAGATTGATCTCGCCACGCTGCGCAGCGAGCACCTGGATGCCGTGCTGGCTGAATTAGGCGGGGTGGTGGTGGTGGATGCCGAACAGGACGCCGACATTGCCCGTCTGATGCAGGCGGCGGCGCGTTTAGCGGAAAAGCCGTTGTTAGTCGGCGCGGCAGGCTTGAGTGACGCGCTCGCTGCGCACCTTTCTACCCGACCGGCCAAAGCGGTATTAGCGGTGGTGGGATCGATGAGCAACAGTGCGCAGCAGCAAATCAGCACGCTGGCGCAACAGCGCGACATAGCGCTGATCGACATCGATGTTCGTCAGCTGTTTCAGTCACCCGTCTGGCCCTCAGCGTCAGGCTGGATTGCGCAAAGCGTGACGGCGTTGCGTGCCGGTCAGCACACCGTCATTCGCACCTGTCAGCACGCACAGCAGCGGCACGAAATTGATCAACTTTGTCAGCAGCAAAACCTGACGCGTCAGCAACTGGGTGAGGCGATCTGCCAGTTTTTAGGTGAATTAACCCGTCGGTTATTGCACCAATACCAGCCAGATGCGCTTTATCTCTCTGGCGGCGATGTGGCGATTGCCGTCGCTCAGGCGCTTGGAGCCAGCGGATTTCAAATTCAGGGCCTGGTAGCAGGCTGTGTGCCGCACGGGGTTCTGCTTAACAGTGAATTTAACTTGCCGGTGATGACCAAAGCGGGTGGCTTTGGCGACGAAAACACCCTGGTAGCAGCCATTCGTTTTATTGAGGAGACGTTGAGTGAATAAGGTTATTGCGGTAACGATGGGCGATCCGGCGGGCATTAGCCCGGAAATCATCATCAAGTCACTGTCCGAAGGGGATCTGAATGGCGCGCCAGCGGTCGTGGTGGGATGCGCCAGCACCCTGCGCCGTATCCTGGCTATGAATATCACCCCTCAAGCTGAACTGCGCGTGCTCGACAGCATAAAGGACGCATATTTTGCGCCAGGCATCATTAATGTGATTGATGAACCGCTAGCCAATCCTGAAACGTTGAAGCCTGGCGTGGTGCAGAAAGAAGCGGGTGACCTGGCCTGGCGCTGTATTAAACGCGCCACCGGGCTGGCGTTAGCGGGAGAGGTGCAGGCCATCGCGACGGCGCCGCTGAATAAAGAGGCGCTGCACTCAGCGGGTCATATCTACCCCGGTCACACCGAACTGCTGGCGCACCTGACCCATACCAAAGATTACGCAATGGTGCTGTACACCGATAAGCTGAAGGTGATCCATGTCACCACGCACATTGCGCTGCGTAAATTTCTCGATACATTGAACCGTACCCGCATTGAAACGGTGATTGGCATGGCGGATACCTTTCTGCGCCGCGTCGGGTTTGAAAAGCCGCGTATCGCAGTGGCAGGCGTTAATCCCCACGCGGGTGAAAACGGGCTGTTTGGCGACGAAGAGATCACGACCGTCGCGCCAGCAATCAACGCGATGAAAGAGCAGGGTATTGACGTATATGGCCCTTGCCCACCGGATACCGTGTTTCTGCAATGTCAGGAAGGGCAATACGATATGGTGGTAGCGATGTACCACGATCAGGGACATATTCCGTTAAAACTGCTGGGCTTTTATGATGGGGTGAATATCACTGCTGGGCTGCCGTTTATTCGCACTTCGGCAGACCACGGCACGGCATTTGATATCGCCTGGACAGGTAAAGCGAAGTCTGAGAGCATGACGATCTCCATCAAACTCGCGATGCAGCTCGCATAGGGAAATATGAAGGGACAAAGTCGTCTTGATCAGATTATGGATTATCTGAAAAGCCATAATCTGGTGACTGTAGAGCAGTTAGTGAGCGCGATTTCTGCCTCACCGGCCACCATCCGGCGTGATTTAATCAAGCTGGACAAAGAGGGCGTGATCAGCCGTAGCCACGGTGGTGTGACCTTAAATCGATTTATTCCAAGCCAGCCGACGACGCTGGAAAAAATGCAGCGTAATTTAGCTGAAAAGCAGGCGATTGCCGAGCAGGCTGCCAGCTTTGTGCGCTCGGGCGATGCAGTGGTACTGGATGCAGGCACCACCATGCTGGAGCTGGCTCGACAGTTGACGCATCTGCCGCTGCGGGTGATTACCGCCGATTTACATATCGCGCTGTTTCTTTCTGAATTCAAACAGATTGAAGTGACCATTATTGGTGGACGTATCGATGATTCCAGCCAGTCCTGCATTGGCGAGCATGGCCGTCGCCTGCTGCGCAGCATTAACCCTGATATTGCTTTTGTTAGCTGTAACTCGTGGAGCCTGGCGCGTGGCATCACCACGCCTACCGAAGAAAAAGCCGGACTGAAGCATGATTTGCTGGCTAATGCCGGTCGACGTGTTTTGCTGGCTGACAGCAGTAAATACGGCTCCTGGTCGCTGTTTTGCGCCGCACCGCTGGAAACCCTGACTGATGTGGTAACGGATAACCGGCTGGATGACGGGGTCAAATGGGAATTACGCGAACGAGGTATTGCGCTACAGCTGACAAATTAGCGCTTAGCAGATCAAAAAGGGCATCCCGCGAGATGCCCCTTTCTTTGACAGGATGGCAACTTACAGCGTTTTTAAACCCACCGAAGGGATATTCCTTCCGTAGTAAATCTCACGCATCTCTTTCCACAGCAGGTCAGTAATGCGTTTGTGCTCTTGCGGGCTGAGATCTTCTGGTCGGGTATTAAACAGGTAATGCTTAAGTTCGAACTCTTTCAGCAACATCTTGGTATGGAAGATGTTCTCCTGATAGACGTTAACATCCACCATGTCATACATCGCTTTCATGTCATCTGACATAAAGTTCTGAATTGAGTTGATTTCGTGATCGATAAAATGTTTTACGCCGTTCACGTCACGGGTGAAACCCCGCACGCGATAATCCACGGTGACAATGTCTGATTCGAGTTGATGAATCAGGTAATTCAGGGCTTTTAACGGCGAAATTACGCCACAGGTTGATACTTCAATATCGGCGCGGAAAGTGCAAAGTCCGCCTTCCGGGTGGCTCTCCGGGTAGGTATGCACGCAGATATGGCTTTTATCGAGATGGGCAACCACCGAGTTTGGCAGCGGGCCTGGGTGCTCCGAATTATCAATATCTTTCGGATCAATCGGCTCTTCACTGACCAAAATAGTCACGCTCGCGCCCTGCGGTTCATAATCCTGGCGCGCAATGTTCAGCACATTGGCCCCGATGATCGAACAGGTCTCCGTCAGGATTTCAGTCAGACGGTTCGCGTTATATTGCTCATCGATATAAGCGATGTAGCCATCGCGTTCAGCTTCCGTATTTGCATAGCAAATATCGTAAATACAAAAACTCAGGCTTTTAGTCAGGTTGTTGAAGCCATGTAGTTTTAGCTTTTGCAATTTTGTTCACCCCCTTATAAATGCTGTGTGTGTGACAAAGCATTCAACAGATATTGCGGCAGGGCAAAGCTGCCAGTATGGATCGCCGCGTTGTAATAGCGGCAGTTCAGGCCTGCGGCCTCATAACGCGCCTGTAGGGTTGCCGCGTCGAGCTGGCGCAGAGCCGGATTGTCGCTTGCCCAGGCAAATGTCATGATGCCGCCGTAATAGGTTGGAATCGCTGCCTGGTAAAAGCTGACATCAGCAAAATAGTGGCTGAGTTTGCGATGGCTGTTAATCGCTTCGTCTTGTTGCAGAAAGCAAACGCCATTTTGCGCGACGAAGATGCCGTTTTCATGAAGGGCTTGCTTACAGCCAGCATAAAATTCTGAAGTGAACAGACTTTCGCCCGGACCGATGGGATCGGTACAGTCGGAAATGATCACATCGAACTTTTCATTAGTCTGGTTAACGAAGTTTACGCCGTCATCAATCACCAGGGTAAAGCGCGGATCGTCATGCGCACCGGCGCTGTGATTCGGCAAGTATTGACGGCAGAACGTCACGACCCCCGCATCAATTTCTCCCATGGTGATCTTTTCAATCTGCGAATGACGCGACACTTCACGCAGCATCGCACCATCCCCACCGCCGATAATCAACACGCTTTTGGCCGCACCGTGCGCCAGAATTGGCACATGCGTCATCATCTCATGATAGATAAATTCATCACGTTCGGTGGTTTGTACCACACCATCCAACGCCATCACGCGACCCATCTCCGCATTTTCGAAGATGATTAAGTCCTGATGCGCTGTTTTTTCCCGATAGAGCTGTTTATCAACCGTGAAATATTGTCCAAAACCGGCATGAAGGGTTTCATACCACATTTCATTTTGGGCCATGGTGGGGCTCTCCTTTAATGACATCGCCATGAAAATGGGCGGCACATCATAGCTAACTCTGACCGTGGTTGCACGGTCAAATGTTCAGCAGGAGAGCGGTATGCGGCGGGTTATTTAACGTAGGCAAGCAGGCTCAATGAGTCACGAGCCAGAGACTTACATTTTTTATCGTTGGTGATAGCAATACCGCTTAAGTCACGATAGCTGTCTTCGCCAAGCGCTTTCATGTTGTAGCTGCTGTAGTTGCTTAAATCCCAGCGGTTTTGCTGAGCAAAAAACACCAGCGCTTTACGAATTTGCGCATCCGGCAGATCCTGATAGCCGCAGTCATTCTTTAGATAAACGAACACCGCCGTCAGATCGGCCAGATCTTCGGCTTCGGATTCACTTAAGGCAAAGCTGGTGGAGGAGAAGCCAAGGAGTCCTGACAACAGCAGGATCTTGATGCTTTTCTTCATAGTCATTCTCTTCAGGGGATAATCTTGTTGACTTTAGCACAGTTGCCAGCAGGTTTTCGATTAATTTACCCGCCGCCACGAATGGCTGCATTTTTTCAGGGGATTCTGGTACGAAAGCTTGACCTTCCCATCAGGTAAAGGTTTAGGCTGTGCACTCTCTTGTCACAAGGATGATTACCATGCAACGTCGCCACTTCCTCAAACTTACCGCTGCGCTCACTGCGGCCGGTGCGCTGCCGCTCTGGAGCCGTTCGTTGATGGCGGCTGAACGTCCGCTGTTACCGGTTCCTTCTCTGTTAGAACCCGATGCCAGAGGGCATTATAACCTCACCGCAATGCAGGGAAGCACACAATGGAATGGCAAAGCGGTACCAACCTGGGGCTACAACGGCAATCTGCTGGGGCCGGCACTGATGTTACAACGTGGCAAGACGGCAACGGTCAACCTGCATAACCGACTCAGGGAAGCGACAACGCTGCACTGGCATGGCCTGGAAATTCCAGGCGCGGTGGACGGCGGGCCGCAGGCCAGCATCGCACCTGGTGCGACACGTCAGGTCACCTTTACCCCGGATCAACCGGCAGCGACCTGCTGGTATCATCCGCATCTGCATGGCAAAACCGGCCATCAGGTCGCGCAGGGGCTGGCGGGACTGGTGCTGTTAGACGATGCGGAGTCCGGCAAGCTGCGTCTGCCCACGCAATGGGGAGCCGATGATGTTCCACTGATTTTTCAGGATAAATTGCTGACGAAGCAGGGCGATCGCATCGATTACCAGCTCGATGTCATGCGTGCTGCCGTAGGCTGGTTTGGTGACATGATGTTGACCAATGGCGTGCAATATCCGCAACACGCAGTGCCGCGCGGCTGGATACGCTTACGCTTGCTGAACGGCTGCAACGCCCGCTCGTTGCATATTGCCACCAGTGACCAGCGTCCGCTCTATGTGATTGCCAGCGATGGCGGTTTATTGTCCGAACCGGTAAAAATCGACTCATTACTTTTATTGCCAGGTGAGCGTTTTGAAGTGATGGTTGAAACTTCAGACGGTAAACCTTTCGATATGGTTACTTTACCTGTTGAGCAAATAGGGATGACGCTGGAACCGTTCGGGAAGCCGCTGCCGCTGGTGCATATCCTGCCATTGCGGGTGATGGCCAGTGCCACGCTGCCGGATGCGTTGGCCTCCTTGCCAGCCCTACCGAACACCCAGGATTTGAATACGCGCTGGCTGCAACTGATGATGGATCCGCAACTCGATCAGCAAGGCATGCAGGCGCTGATGCAGCGTTATGGCGAGAAAGCGATGGGCAAAGGTCAGCATGGGATGAACATGACCCACGGCGATCACAACATAAAGATGGCTGCAGGGGAGCACGCCATGGATCACAGCGCGCACGACATGGCAAAACCGGCCGCCGGTTATGACTTCCATAACGGCAATAAAATTAACGGCGAAGCGTTTAACATGAACAAGCCGATGTTTAACGTGGCGCTGGGCGCAGTAGAGAAGTGGACTATTTCTGGCGAAGGCGACAGTATGCTGCATCCTTTCCATATCCACGGTACGCAGTTTCGCATTCTGTCTGAGAACGGCAAGCCGCCTGCGCCGCATCGTCAGGGCTGGAAAGATATGGTAAATGTCGACGGCTGGCGCAGTGAGGTGCTGGTGCGTTTTAATTATGTTGCTAACGCTGAACAGGCTTACATGGCGCACTGTCATCTGCTGGAACATGAAGATACCGGCATGATGCTGGGTTTTACCGTAACCTGACGTCAGGCATTCTCAAGCGCCAGCCTGATGTCCTCAATCAAATCACCGGCATTTTCAATGCCGATCGACAAGCGCACCGTCGCGTCAGTGATGCCAATGCGCTGACGCACCGCTTCCGGCACCCCGGAATGGGTGGTGCTGCCGGGATGGCTGGCCAGCGATTCGGTGCCGCCGAGGCTAACGGCTTGTTTAAACAGCGCTAATCCGTTAAGGAAACGAAACGCAACGGGTTGGCCCCCGGCAATATCAAACGAGAAGGTTGAACCTGCGCCGCGACATTGTTCACGATAAGTTTTGCCCTCCGCACTTTTTTCATCCAGAAACGGTAGCCAATACAGTTTTGTCACTTTCGGGTGATCGCGTAAAAACGCCGCCACCTTTTCAGCGTTATGCCAGGCTTTCTCCATACGCAGCGACAAGGTCTCCAGCGAGCGGCCGATCATCCAGCTGGAGTGCGGATCGAGCTGGGTACCGATGGCGCTGCGTAGCGCACGAATGCTGGCCATTAACGTTTTGTTGCCCATCACCGCACCGGCAATTAAGTCTGAATGCCCACCAACGTATTTAGTCAGCGAATAAAGCGACAAATCAGCGCCCAGCGTTAAAGGATGCTGAAACAGCGGGCCAAGCAGCGTATTGTCACAGGCGACAAGGGGACGCGAGCCTTGCTGCTGCTCGATCTCATCGGCAACACGTGCCATCAGCGCAATATTCACCAGGCTGTTCGTAGGATTAGCCGGGGTTTCAACCAGGATTATCGCGACTCGCCCTTGCGCCATCGCCCGTTGCGCGGCATCACGTACTTTAGTTTCATCATTGCCATCGCTAAAACCGACGGCCTGAATAGCCAGATTATGCAGCGTCTTACTCAGTAAAGTTTCAGTGCCGCTGTACAGCGGTTGCGAATGCAAAATCACGTCGCCGGGGCGGGAGAAGGTTAGCAGCGTGGTCGAAATTGCCGCCATGCCGGAAGCAAACAACGCGCAGCTTTCTGCCTGTTCATAAATGGCCAGTCGATCTTCAACAATTTCACTGTTGGGATGATTGAAGCGGGAATACACCAGTCCCCCGCTTTTGCCTGTCGGGGGTTCACGTCGCCCTGAGACGTAATCAAAAAAATCTCGTCCCTCTTCCGCGCTGTTAAACACAAAGGTGGACGTCAGGAATACGGGCGGTTTGACGGCTCCTTCCGGCAGACGCGGATCAAAGCCGTAATTAAGCATTTGCGTTTCCGGGTGGAGTGGGCGCGCACCGATATGCGTTTTTTTACTGGATGAAGAAGCCATGAAATCTCCGGCTAACCGTGGGTTAACGAGCAGCATGCTGTACATACAGTTAACGCCACGGTGACATTTTTCGCCACGATAACGTTTGCCTTTAGCGCACGGCAGCAGTGGCCGTTTCGACTATGGTAGACTGCGTGGCTTTCTGACGTAACCAGGCTGAACGCAATGAAACACACTGTTGAAGTGATGATCCCTAAGCAGGCAATTGCCGCGCGCATCGCCGAACTGGGCAAAGAAATTACTGAACATTACCGCGACAGCGGCAGTGATATGGTATTAGTCGGGCTGCTGCGCGGCTCGTTTATGTTTATGGCCGATCTGTGCCGTGAAATCGATGTGCCACACGAAGTTGATTTTATGACTGCGTCCAGTTATGGCAGCGGCATGTCCAGCACCCGTGACGTAAAAATCCTTAAAGATCTGGATGAAGATATTCGCGGTAAAGATGTGTTGATTGTGGAAGACATCATCGACTCGGGTAACACGCTGAGCAAAGTGCGGGAGATCCTGCAACTACGCCAGCCTAAATCGCTGGCGATTTGTACCCTGCTGGATAAACCAGAACGCCGTGAAGTGGAAGTGAATGTCGAATATGTTGGCTTTGCCATTCCGGATGAGTTCGTGGTTGGCTTCGGCATTGACTATGCGCAGCACTACCGTCATCTGCCTTACATTGGCAAAGTGGTTCCACTCGAAGCATAACCCACCGCACATTCTTCCAGGGCTGAGGCAGCTTGCTTAGTGTAGGCTGTCTGGCGCTTTAAGCTGGACTGTCAGTGTTGACCAGCAGTCTGGCAATGCCGTGGCGATAACGCTGCTCCAGGATCTCCCGGCTGTTGGCGGTGACGTTGAGGTTACGCAGGCAGCCGTCCTGAATACCATACACCCAACCGTGTAGCGAAACATTTTTACCGCGTTTCCATGCTGATTGCAGAATGGTAGAGTGGCCGAGATTATAAACTTGCTCAATAACGTTGATTTCGCACAGTTTATCGAGACGCTTATCCGGCGGGAGTTCCCCTAACAACACGCTATGCTTGTACCAGAGATCGCGGATATGCAGCAGCCAGTTGTTGATCAAACCCAACTCCGGGTTGTCCATCGCCGCTTGTACGCCACCGCAACCGTAATGGCCACATACGATGATGTGCTCAACTTCCAGCACTTCGACGGCATATTGCACGACGGAAAGGCAATTCAGATCGGTGTGTACCACCAGGTTTGCCACGTTGCGATGCACAAACAGCTCGCCAGGTTCAAGCCCGGTGAGGCGCTCAGCGGGGACGCGGCTGTCTGAACAGCCAATCCACAGGAAGCGGGGTTTTTGTGCCTGGGCGAGCCGCTCAAAAAAGCCGGGATCTTCTTTGACCAGTAATGCAGACCATTGGTGATTATTACTGATCAGGGTATCGATATCTGTCATGACGTTGAGCGACCTGTTACTGCGCATTGTGCGTGGACGTACTATAGGCGAAGGCTTAGCTATTTCAAACGGCATTAAATTGCCATCAAAACAGGGTATGGATTCGTAATGACTTATGCACTGGAACTTTCCCGGCTGACCAAGACCTATCCCGGCGGCGTGCAGGCGTTGAAGGGGATTGATCTTAACGTTGAGGCCGGCGATTTTTATGCGCTTCTGGGACCGAACGGTGCCGGTAAATCTACTACTATCGGCATTATCAGCTCGCTGGTGAATAAATCCGACGGCAGCGTGCGGGTATTTGGCTACGACCTGGAAAAAGATATGGTCAATGCCAAACGCCAGCTCGGACTGGTGCCGCAGGAGTTCAACTTTAATCCGTTTGAAACCGTGATGCAGATTGTGGTGAACCAGGCGGGTTATTATGGCGTCGAGCGTCGGGAAGCGAATGAACGCGCTAAAAAGTATCTGCAACAGCTCGATTTATGGGGAAAACGTAATGAACGCGCGCGGATGCTTTCTGGCGGCATGAAGCGGCGTTTGATGATTGCGCGTGCGCTAATGCATGAACCCAAACTGCTGATCCTTGACGAACCCACGGCCGGTGTGGACATCGAATTACGCCGTTCGATGTGGGTATTTCTCAAAGATCTTAACGCCAAAGGCACGACGATTATTCTGACAACGCACTATCTGGAAGAAGCCGAAATGTTGTGTCGTAACATCGGTATTATTCAGAGCGGTGAGCTGGTGGAAAATACCTCGATGAAAGGACTGCTGTCCAAACTGAAATCTGAAACCTTTATTCTCGATTTAGCGCCGCGGAGTCCGCTGCCTGCGCTGGAGGGTTTTCAGTATCGTCTGGTCGATACCTCAACGCTGGAAGTAGAAGTGATGCGTGAGCAGGGCTTAAACAGTGTATTCAGTCAGCTCAGCGCGCAGGGTGTGCAGGTGCTGAGTATGCGTAACAAAGCCAACCGTCTGGAAGAATTATTTGTTGACCTGGTGCAGGGAAAAACAGGAGCAAAAGCATGACACATTTGTACTGGGTGGCGCTGAAAAGCATCTGGAGCAAGGAAATTAACCGTTTTGCCCGTATCTGGATCCAGACGCTGGTACCGCCAGTGATCACGATGACGCTTTACTTTATTATCTTCGGCAACCTGATTGGCTCACGTATTGGTGATATGCATGGCTTCAGCTATGTGCAATTTATCGTGCCGGGGTTAATCATGATGGCCGTGATCACGAATGCTTATGCTAACGTGGCTTCCTCTTTCTTTAGCGCCAAGTTTCAGCGTAACATAGAAGAGTTGCTGGTCGCGCCGGTGCCCACTCACATTATTATTGCCGGATACGTTGGGGGCGGCGTGGCGCGTGGCGTGTGCGTTGGCATTTTAGTGACGGCAATCTCGTTATTTTTTGTGCCGTTTCACGTTCATTCCTGGACGATGGTGGCCGTAACGCTCTTACTGACAGCGATTCTGTTCTCACTGGCTGGCCTGCTGAATGCTGTCTTTGCCCGCACCTTTGACGACATCAGCCTGATCCCGACCTTTGTGCTCACCCCGTTGACCTACCTCGGCGGCGTATTCTATTCGCTGACGCTGCTGCCGCCGTTTTGGCAAATGGTGTCAAAGCTGAATCCGGTGGTCTATATGATCAGCGGTTTCCGTTACGGTTTCCTCGGCATCAATGACGTACCGTTGGTGTTTACCATGTCGGTACTGATCGCGTTTATCGTGGTGTTTTATATGCTGGCATATACCTTGATTCAGCGCGGACGCGGCTTACGTACTTAGCCGTCCTGTGTATTAAAAACGCAGCGTCGGCTGCGTTTTTAATACTATTATTTTAATTAACAAGATAATTCCTATTTAGGCTGGCTGAATGAAACAGGCAGGCCATTTTTTAATATTATTACCCTTTGCCTTTTTGCAGGCTTATTTAAAGCAGCCCCTATCTCTTCCCGCCATTTATCTCAATATGGCATTTCTCCTAAATTTATTTATATTTGCACCCTATCACCTTGTTTTTGCTAATTTTAAGATTTTTATAAGCCGTTATCTTATTGTCTAACCGTTTTTGGTAATGCTCCCAACTTACTGATTTAGTGTATGATGGTGATTTTGAGGTGCTTGCGTGGCTTCCATTTCCATCAGATGTCCTTCCTGCTCCGCTACTGAAGGCGTGGTGCGTAACGGCAAAAGCACTGCCGGACATCAGCGCTATCTCTGCTCTCATTGCCGTAAAACATGGCAACTACAGTTCACTTACACCGCCTCTCAGCCCGGTACGCACCAGACAATCATTGATATGGCCATGAATGGCGTCGGATGTCGCGCCAGTGCACGCATTATGGGCATTGGCCTCAACACGGTTTTACGTCACTTAAAAAACTCAGGCCGCAGTCGGTAACCTCGCGCATACAACCGGGCAGTGATGTGATTGTCTGCGCTGAAATGGACGAACAGTGGGGCTACGTCGGTGCTAAATCACGTCAGCGCTGGCTGTTTTACGCGTATGACAGGATACGGAGGACGGTTGTGGCACACGTTGTCAATACCGATCGAATTCTGACCCACCCTGCCAAAGTAAAACTGACCCACCCCCTTTGAATCATTCGAGCGTTGTTGCTTTCGTTTTCTTCTGGAGTTGACCGCTTTTCAGCTTATCTTTCAGTCGATAGCTTTGGCCGCTGATTTGGGCGATATGCGCATGGTGAAGCAGCCGATCCAGCATCGCTGCCGTCAGTGTCTCGTCATCACCAAACGTTCCGGACCACTGCGTAAACGGCAGGTTGCTGGTCAGGATCACGCTGCCTGACTCATACCGTTTAGCGACTACCTGGAAGAACAGGTTCGCCTCCATTTTACCGAACGGCAGATATCCCACTTCGTCGATGATCAACAGCTTAGGTTTACCTACGACGCGGTTCAGGTAGCCCTTCAGGTCACCCTGACGATGTGACGCCATCAGTTGCAGCATCATGTCGGCGGCGGTAATGAACCGAATGCTTAAACCCGCCATCGCGGCCTTATAGCCAATGGCGGTCGCCAGGTGCGTTTTGCCGACGCCAGAAGGCCCGAGCAGGACAACGTTCTCCTGACGTTCGATAAATGTCAGACCCGCCAACTCCTGGATCTGACTTCGTGGAACGCCACTGGCATAGGCGTAATCGAACTGCTCCAGTGTTTTTATCACCGGCAGGCCTGATAACCGCAAAATGGTCTGGCGACGCCGTTCGTTCTGGCCATCATGCTGGAGCTGCAAAACGGCTTCCAGGAAGTCGGCATGCGTGCCGCTGTTGTCGATGGTCGCCTGTGCCACACCCGGCCACTCTGCCGGCAGGCGGTCGAGCTTGAGTTGCTCGCAGAGCGCGGCAATACGATCATGTTGAAGGTTCATGCTGGCACCTCGAGCAAGGCCTGGTACGTTGCCAGAGGATGTTGCAGGCTCTCGGTCGGCACCGGACGCTGGCTGAGCGCTGGGACAGGTGCAGGCAATGCCAACGTGACCTTCGGTAACGGCAATAGCGCAGCACGCTCGCGCGGCATGCGCTGCTCAGGCGGTACGCCTGTGGTGCCATGCACTCGTGTGTTCGCGACGGTGACCAGCCACTCGCCGATGCGTGTGTTGGCAGCAGGTACATCCAGTACCAGCCCGGCCTGCCGGAAGGTCGCGGTAAGAGGCACGATAAAGCTGTTCTTGAGGTAATGGTTAAACCGCTCAACCTTACCCTTGGTCTTGGCGCGATAGGGTCGGCAGACCTTGGGAGTAAAGGCATACTTCTCGGCGACGTGCATCAACTGCGGGTTCCAGCGATGCTTACCGGGGCCGTAGACATCGCGCTCAATGATGATGGCCTTGGCGTTGTCGAACAGCAGCTGATGCGGCGTCCCGCCGAAGAACCTGAGCGCAGACTCAATGCCGTCACACCAGGCAGCGGAGTCCTGGTTGCTGTAAAACTTGACGAAAGTCGCGCGGCTCCAGCCCAGCGTGGCGACAAAGGCCAGCAATGGGTTATGACCGAGTCTGATGATGGTGAAATCAACTTGCATCTGAAAGCCAGGCTCGGTCTCGAAGCGTGTTACCTCTTCAGTGACGGGCTGCTTAATGGGGTGCAGGAAAGCGGTCAGCATGCTGTAACCACCCTCGTAACCACGCTGACGGATCTCGCGCAGCAGCACACTGGCGGGTATCCAGAGGGGCCTGGCAGCGGCCACGCGCTCAAGGATATAGGTCTTGAACGGGTCAAGCTTGCAGGGTCTGGGTGCGCGAGGCTTGTAGCGCATATCCGCTACGGGCAGCGGGCTACGAATATATCTGCGAACGGTCTCACGAGAGCATGAAAGCTGGCGCGCGATGGCGCGTATCGACATGCCCTGACGGTGTAAAACACTAATCTCCACTCTGGTCTCCAATGTCATCATTGGCAGTGCCTTAAAACTGCCATTTTTACCCTAGGTGGGTCAGATTTACATCGGCAGGTGGGCCAGTTTTACATCGGTAGCGACAACACGTCTTCGGTGAACGCACTCTGGCCACACTGGAGCGTCTTCTGAGCCTGCTGTCGGCCTTTGAGGTCGTGGTATGGATGACGGATGGCTGGCCGCTGTATGAATCACGCCTGAAGGGAAAGCTGCACGTTATCAGCAAGCGTTACACTCAGCGCATTGAGCGACATAACCTGAATCTGAGACAACATCTGGCAAGGCTGGGACGGAAGTCACTGTCGTTCTCAAAATCGGTGGAGCTGCATGACAAGGTCATCGGACATTATCTGAACATAAAACACTATCAGTAAGTTGGAGTCATTACCACCGTTTTTAACTTATCAAACTAGCCCGTAGGCACGCTTTACCATCCCGCATGGACGAGACAGGATGGCTTACAAACTGAACAAAAATTGACGGCGCAGTTAATAGCGTCAGCTTTAATCAAGAGCAGGGGAAACCATGAATCGTATTACGTGGGTAGATAATCTGCGGGGATTAAGTATCCTTGCGATCATTTTTTTACACAGCACTATTGCAGTACACAATAATGCTGGGCATTTCACGCTGATAAGTAACACGATGAATGAAATGTTAGCGCCGGTACGTTTAGGACTTATGTTCTTTGTATCGGGGCTGTTTGTTGATGTCGGCTTAAAGAAAGGATTAGGGCCGTTCATTAATAATAAAATTAAAAGTATCCTTTATCCCTTTATTGTGTGGGTCGCTATTTATGGTGGGCTAAAAATTGTGTTTAGCTCAATGGCTAACACGCCTCAGTCGCCATTAAACATCATTCTCTCCCACCTTACTGGTGGTGGCGATATGACCTGGTTCTTACATTCACTTTTTATCTTCTTTTTAATGATTTTAGTGGCGCGTAAGTTACCTTTTTACGTTGTTTTCCTTGTCTGTATGTTTGCCAGCTGGGCGCTGCCAGCCATTAAGCCAGACAGCATATTTGCCAGCTTTGATAACAGTCATATTAATAAATCTTTCTATTTGTTCGTGTTCTTCTATCTGGGAGATTACGTCGTCAGGAAACAGATTGATTTGGCTGAGCGGGTTAAGAAAACATCGGTAATCGGTCTTTCATTAGCCAGTTTCGCTCTGCTGTCATGTCTTAATCTTTTTATCGTGCAGGGGGCGCCGGAGGCATTCCTCTCTCCGTTAGCGTTATTATCCGTGCCATTTTTTGTCTGGATTGCTGCGCATCTGTCATCCCGTATTGTCTATTATATTGGCACGCATTCCATTGTGTTCTATCTGTCACATTACCTGGCAATACAGGTATTTAGTAAGTTGGTTAAATTTGAAAGCGCTTCCCCGTGGATGAATGATATAAAATTCATCGCAGCCTTCTTAGCCGCGCTGGCACTGCCCTGGACGATTTGTCTGATGCGTAGTCGTGGCTGGTTGAATTTCTTATTTACGCTGAAAAAGAGCGCGAAGCCTCTTCAGGAAAAAGCGGTTTAAAAAAGAAAAACATCCTGCAAGCGTTAATGCAGGATGTTTTTTATGTAAAGCGAATCAGGCTACCTGTACCGGCAGCGCTTTTGCCAGACGCTTCATGTGATTATTATCGTCAAAATAAGCCACTTTAGGCTGCCACTGGCGCGCTTCAGCATCTTCAACCTGTACATAAGAACAGATAATCAGAATATCACCTTCGCAGGCACACCGCGCTGCGGCACCATTTACCGAAATAATTTTCGAGCCGCGCTCGGCGGCGATGGCGTAGGTGGAAAAACGCTGGCCATTGGTCACGTTGTAAATATCAATGGCTTCGTATTGCAGGATGCCCGAAGCATCAAGAAAATCCTGATCGATGGCGCAGGAACCTTCATAATTCAGGTCTGCTTGCGTTACTTTCACGCGATGTAGCTTACCTTGTAGAACGGTACGAATCATAGCCAAAACCTTTTATGTCTGTCTCCCCGCTACAGCCGTTTACTGGGTGAGATCAACCTGTTTGTTATCGATTAAGCGCGCATTGCCAAGCCACGCAGCCATTAATACTACCGCGCACTGGCTGTCGCTGTCAACGGTAAGCGGTTGCAATGTGTCGGCGTCGCAAATGGCCAGCCCGTCGGGGCGCAAACCTTTTTCCAGCAGCGACTGGTTCGCGGCGTCAATAATTTCATCAACGTGGCGCTCGCCATTTGCCAGTCGCTTTGCCATCTCGTTCATAACCTGGCTGACAGCAGGCGCTAGCTTGCGTTCATCGGCGGTGAGATAACCGTTGCGCGAGCTCAGCGCCAGGCCATCTTTGGCACGCATGGTGGGCACGCCAACAATTTCAATATCGAAGCCCATATCCGTAACCATTTTGCGGATAACGGCTAATTGCTGAAAGTCCTTCTCGCCAAAGCACGCGATGTCCGGCTGCACCAGGTTAAACAGTTTGCTCACGATAGTGGCGACGCCGCGAAAATGGCCGGGGCGGCTGGCGCCTTCCAGTAGAGAGGAGAGTACCGGCACCTCAACGAAGGTCTGATTTTTCAAACCCTGCGGGTACACTTCTACCGGTGAAGGCGCGAATACAACGTCAACACCACGCCGGTTCAGCTTCTCGCAATCTTCCTGCAGGGTGCGTGGATAACGCGCTAAATCGTCGGCACGATCAAACTGCATCGGGTTAACGAAGATCGACACAATCACGATGTCGCCACGCTCGCGCGCTTCATCGACCAGTCTGAGATGTCCTTCGTGCAGATTGCCCATGGTCGGTACTAGTGCAATACGTTTGCCTTCCTGACGCCAGCGACGAACTTCACGACGCAGCAGCGGCAGCGTTTCAATGATCAGCACAGTAATTCTCCTGAGTTACTGGAAACTGTGTTCAGCGGCTGGATAGGTTCCAGCTTCCACTTCGGCAATATAGTGGCGAATCGCTGCACGAATATCGCCGGTCTCGGCGAGGAAGTTTTTAGCGAATTTCGGGATATGGCCGCCGGTAATCCCAAAGGCGTCATGCATCACCAGGATCTGACCGTCAGTGGCATTACCGGCGCCAATGCCGATGACCGGAATGGTCAACGCTTCGGTAATACGCTTTGCCAGCGACACCGGCACACACTCCAGCACCATCAACTGTGCACCGGCAGCTTCCAGCGCCAGCGCATCAGCCAGGACGCGTTCTGCACCCGCTTCATCACGCCCCTGGACTTTGTAACCACCAAAGATGTTCACCGATTGAGGCGTTAGTCCCAGGTGTCCACAAACCGGCACCGCCCGATCCGCGAGCATACACACGGTGTCCGCCAGCCATTCGCCGCCTTCAATTTTTATCATATTGGCGCCGGCGCGCATCAGCTGTGCGGCGTTATCGAAGGTCTGTTCTGGCGTGGCATAGCTCATGAAAGGCAGGTCGGCAAGCAGCAGCGATTGCGGCGCGCCACGGCGCACCGCAGCGGTGTGATAAGCAATATCGCTAACGGTGACCGGCAAGGTCGAATCGTGGCCTTGAACCGTCATGCCAAGCGAGTCACCAACTAACAGTACCTGAATGCCTTCGTTGGCAAACAAGCGGGCAAAACTGAAATCATACGCGGTCAGAGTGGCGAATTTTTTACCGCTCGCTTTCCACTGACGCAAATGGGAAATCGTGGTGGGTTTCATAACATTCTCAACTCAGGGATTTCTGATGGGCGAAGTTTACTGGATAGCGGCAGGGAGCGCAATGAAAGAAGTGCTATTGTGTGGCTCAGGTATGCCAGAGACGAATGCTGCTGGTATCCAGCGTTGCCAGAATCGACCTGAGCGCGCGGCCATCCGGCAAGGTTGCCTCGGGGGCAATGTCGAGTAACGGCAGCAGCATAAATGCACGGTTGAGCAGATCGTAATGGGGCACGATAAGGCGCTCGGTGTTGATCACCGCAGCCCCAAACAGCATTACATCAATATCCAGCGTGCGCGGGCCCCAGCGCTCAGCTTTACGCACGCGGCCATGTTCCAGCTCAATGCGCTGGGTGTGATCGAGCAGGCTTCCTGGCGTGAGCTGCGTTTCAAGCGCGACGGCAGCATTCAGATAATCCGGCTGATCCGGCGGACCATAAGGCGGGGTGCGATAAAAGGCTGAGGTGGCGATACGTTGCGTAGCCGGCAACGCATCCAGCGCCGCCAGAGCTGCATCCACCTGATGCAGCGGATCGGCGAGGTTGCTACCTAACGCAAGGTAAACGCGGGTCATGAGGCGTTTTGATTATCACGACGCGGAGCAGGCGAGCGACGGGGACGACGGCGTGACTTATGCCGCGGCGCAGGATCGTCCCCCAGCGTGTTGAGCATGGTTTTCTGCTGTGGCGGCGCAGCAGCCTGGAATTCGCCCCACCATTTACTCAGGCGAAGCAGTTCCGGGTTGTTCTCGACGTCAGCGCGTAGCGCCAGCAGGTCATAGGCTGCACGGAATTTCGGATGTTCCATTAGCTTCCAGGCACGTTTACCGTGGCGGCGTGACATACGCAGCTGTAACTGCCAAATATCGCGAATCAGCGACGTGATGCGTTTTGGAATCGCCAACGCGCGGCAGGCTTCGTCCAGCGTATCGTTCATGGCCATCGCGAAGGCATCGTAATACGTCAGGCCACTTTCCTGCGCGATCTGTTCTGCAGCTTCCAGCTGTGGATACCAGAACATGGCGGCAAACAGAAACGCCGGGTTAACGCGCATATCATTCTGAATGCGGGTATCCGTATTTTTCAGCACCTGTGCCAGCATCCGCTCCATTGAGCTGTCACCCTTTTCGGTGAAATTACGCGCTAAGGTTGGAAATAGCGGCTGGAACAGTTGATATTCACACAGTTTAAGCCAGGTGCTGTAGCCATAACCGGTCTGCAATAGCTTAAGCGACTCTTCAAACAGGCGCGCTGGCGGAATATCCCGCAGCAGCGTGGCCAGACGCGGAATCGGCTCAGCGGTTTCAGGAGCTATGCGCATATTCAATCTGGCGGCAAAACGCGCCACGCGCAGCATTCGTACCGGATCTTCGCGGTAGCGCGTTTCCGGATCGCCAATCAGACGAATAATGCCTTCCTGCAAATCATGCAGGCCGCCAACGTAATCACGCACGCTAAAATCAGCCACGCTGTAATACAGGCTGTTGATGGTGAGATCGCGGCGTTGAGCATCATCTTCAATCGTGCCAAAGATATTATCGCGCAGCAGCATACCGCTCTGGGCACGCTGTGAAGTATTGCGATCGTCAGCGTTCTCTGCAACCTGATGGTGACCGCGGAAGGTTGCCACCTCGATCACTTCCGGGCCAAACATCACATGGGCCAGACGGAAGCGACGTCCTACCAAACGGCAGTTGCGGAACAACTTACGCATCTGCTCTGGCGTGGCGTTAGTGGTCACGTCGAAGTCCTTCGGCTTTTGCCCCAGCAGCAAATCGCGCACGCCGCCGCCTACCAGATAGGCTTCATAACCGGCTTTATTCAGGCGATACAGCACTTTGAGGGCATTTTCGCTGATGTCTTTGCGTGAGATGGTATGGCTTTCACGAGGGATGATAGTCATAAGACGCTCTGGTTCAACCTCTGCTGGCGCCTCCTCGTCGTCACGCTTAAGGACTTTCCTGCAAAAATTAGCTACTCGGGTAAAAATGGGACACCTCGACAGTGACATAAAAAGGGTGTGGTAAAATCAGCGGCTAATCATAGCCTGTTGCGAACCATTTGAGAATGCCGTTGTCCTGGCATCTGGTTTCAGGGCGTTGTCCTGGGGGATCAAAGCGATATTCCACTGTGACACCGCGCGAGACAGCAGTTTCTCCTGCGTTTCGTCCTGCCAGTTTTCATCAACCTGCTGACCAAGAAAGCGTAACGCCTGTACCAGCAACGGTCGCGCATCCCCTTCTGGCAGCGGGGGAGCATGATTTTGCTTCGACAACTTATTGCCATCAGGATTGATAGCCAGCGGCAGATGCAGATAGACCGGCACTGGCCATCCAAACTGTTGATAAAGCGCAATCTGTCGCACTGTTGGCTCAATTAAATCGGCCCCGCGCACGATCTCCGTAACACCCTGAAAATGATCATCAACCACCACCGCCAGGTTATAGGCGAACAAACCATCGCGGCGATGAATAATAAAATCTTCCTGCGCCAGGCGTGGATCGACCTGTAAGGTGCCACGGAGGCAGTCGTTGAAAGCGAAAACCGGGGTATGCTGACGCAGGCGTAATGCGGCATTTTCCGCGCCTTGCTGCAAATCGCGACAATGACCATCGTAAAAGCCGCCTGTCTGCTGAATACGGCTGCGAGAACAGGTACAAAAATAACTCTGACGATGCTGTTGCAGCCAGGACAGTGCCTCACGATAAGCGTCATGGCGTTGCGATTGCCACAGGACTTCGCCATCCCAATGCAAACCAAATTGCTCAAGCTGCTGCAAAATACGCGTAGCGGCACCCGGAACTTCACGCGGTGGATCAATATCTTCAATGCGCACCAGCCAGCGGCCGTTTTGCGCACGCGCGCTCAGGTAACTGCCTAAGGCTGCTATCAGCGAGCCAAAATGAAGTTCACCGGAAGGGGAGGGGGCGAAGCGCCCGATGCAAGATGAAGTCAACATGTGCGTTAGAAATTACCGCGCAACGAGAAAATCTGTTGTTCTCCCGCCGCGCGGCAATGTATTGGCTGCGGCATTAGCCAGCCATTTGTTTCTCGCGGATTTCTGCTAACGTCTTACAGTCGATGCATAAATCGGCGGTAGGACGGGCTTCGAGACGGCGAATGCCGATCTCAACGCCACAGGAATCGCAATAGCCGAAGTCGTCGTCTTCAACTTTCTTCAGCGTTTTCTCGATTTTTTTAATCAGTTTACGTTCGCGATCGCGGTTACGCAGCTCCAGGCTGAACTCCTCTTCCTGCGCGGCACGGTCAACCGGGTCCGGGAAGTTAGCAGCTTCATCCTGCATGTGCGATACGGTGCGATCAACTTCGTCCCGAAGTTGATTACGCCAGGCTTCCAGAATCTTACGAAAATGGGTCAGCTGGGCGTCATTCATATACTCTTCGCCCGGTTTCTCCTGATAAGGCTCCACCCCAGCGATGGCGAGAATACTCAGGGACGATGTTTTACGGTTTTGCCCTTCTTGCATGTTGTTTCTCCTGGATAACACGCACTATACCCTTCAACTTATTGCAGCAGGTGCGTTGCTGCTTGCCTGCTCTTGACATCTCTCGGGTACATCGATCCCCCAACGGGGAAAAAAACAGGCCGCTATAAATAACAGAAGCAGTCAAGGTTGGCAATTATTCGTGATCGCATCTTGACAAGCCTGTGAGGAACAGCGTAATTGGCGCCTTGTTCAGAACATAATTAGCACAAATAATTGCTAAAGATATTACAACCTTACCGCAAGCGGTGTTTTCAGACACATTCCTGTCACCGATAAGTCAGCCTGATACGCCAAAACTTCTACGCCCTCCTGCTGCGCCTGGACCAGTTGTTCTGCGTAAGCGGCGTCGATATGACGCGCCGGGGAGACGTCCTCAATCCCCGAGTGCAGAACCGCAAACAACAAGACGGCTCGATGACCTTCTGCTGCAACTGCGCTCAGTTCACGCAGATGCTTCTGGCCTCGAATCGTCACCGCATCCGGGAAGTAGCCTTTTCCTTGATGTAAAAGGGTCACGGATTTCACCTCAATATAGCAGTTGCGCAGGCCATTCGCCTTGAGCAGGAAATCAATTCGGCTATTTTCGCTGCCGTACTTCACCTCAGCCTGGCAATGCGGGTAAGCGGATAATTCTGGAATACGCTGCTGTTCCAGCGCTTCGTGTACCAGCTGGTTGGCGCGCAGCGTGTTAACGCAGATCCAGTGACCGGTTTGTGTTTCGGTGATCTCCCAGCTGTG
The DNA here is from genome assembly GCF_014946725.1 of Mixta mediterraneensis. Lineage (GTDB taxonomy): Bacteria > Pseudomonadota > Gammaproteobacteria > Enterobacterales > Enterobacteriaceae > Pantoea > Pantoea mediterraneensis. The sequence goes on along the minus strand of NZ_JACFXY010000001.1, from coordinate 637,219 downwards.
CGGATATTTTCGCGTCAGGCTGTCCGATGTGGAATACCACACGGTATCGCCTGGCGTGGCGCAACCGGTCATCGCACCGGTGTTTGCGCAATGAATCGTCAGGGTTTCACCTTCCGGCGTGAGCACATCGGCAAGAAACCGTTTGTAACGGGCAAGTAAACGGGCAGGTTTGAGCGGCGGAGAAAAATGCATACGATTCCTGATCAGGGCTGCAGCGGCCAGCTTGCCAGCGCACGATAACGCGTGCGGCCTTTAGCGAATGCTGAAGCATAAAGAGAAAACTGCGTGGCGCGAAAACGCCAGTGAAAGCCGCGCGGTGGCAGCGCAACGGGTTGGCTGGCGTGGCGTAATAATGTGATGTGTGGATGAAACGGCTGTGGACTTTGCGCGCAGCCGTGACGCGCCGCCTGCGCGCGCAGCAGGCTGGCAAGTTGCAGCAAAGCACGTGGCGGACGCTGGCAGCCTAACCATACCACGCCGGGACGCGGCCAGTGTCCGGCATCATCAAGGTCCAGATCAAAGCCAGGCTGGATAATACGCGCTGCCAGCGTTTGCAGACGCTGTGAAGTTTCTGCGGAAACCTCACCTAAAAACGCCAGGGTGATATGCAGACTGGCGGCCACAACGGGGCGCCCGGCATCTTCAGCAAAATTTTCCGCTCGCCAGCGCACCAGCTGTTGCTGAAGCTCGCAGGGCAGGCTGATGGCAAAGAATAAGCGTTGTGTCACCATGGCGGTCTCCGGCAATCCTCACGGATGAATGCTACAATGCGCGCCATCTTAGCACAGGCGGAACAGGAGTTTGCTGTGAGTGATTTACCTGTCAGCGCGGTGCTGCCTGACATCCTGGCGGCGCTTGAAAGCGCCTCACAAATCTTGCTGGCCGCGCCTACTGGCGCAGGCAAATCGACCTGGCTGCCGCTGCAATTACTGGAACAGGCGATACTGCCTGGTCGCATCATTATGCTGGAGCCGCGTCGCCTGGCTGCACGTAACGTGGCGCAGCGACTGGCGGAACAGCTCAATCAGCCGCCTGGCGAAACGGTCGGGTATCGGATGCGTGGGGAAAGCTGCGTCAGCGCCACGACCCGGCTGGAAGTGGTCACGGAGGGTATTCTCACCCGCATGTTGCAGCAGGATCCCATGCTGGATGGCGTGTCGCTGGTGATCCTTGACGAATTTCACGAACGTAGCCTGCAGGCCGATGTGGCGCTGGCGCTGCTGCTGGATGTACAGCAAGGTCTGCGCGAGGACCTGAAAATTTTGCTGATGTCGGCCACCCTCGACAACGCCCGCCTGGCGGCAATGCTGCCGGATGCGACTTTAATTATTTCTGCAGGACGCAGTTATCCGGTTGAGCGACGTTACGCTTCGCTCAATCCCTCTGTTCGCTTTGAAGAGGCGGTTGCGCGCGAAGTCCTGCAACTGTTGCGCGATGAAAGCGGCTCTTTGCTGCTGTTTTTACCTAGCGTAGCGGAAATTGAGCGTGTGAAGCGTGAGCTTGAATCCCGTGTTGCCGACGACATCGATCTGGCACCTTTATATGGTGCGTTGTCGTTAGCGGCTCAGCAGCGCGCGATTCTTCCTGCGCCAGCCGGGCGACGCAAAGTGGTGCTTGCCACTAATATCGCCGAAACCAGCCTGACCATTGAAGGTATTCGTCTGGTGGTCGATAGCGCGCTGGAGCGCCGCGCATTGTTTGATGCTCGCACGGGTGTCACACGGCTGCAAACCCAACGTATCAGCCAGGCGTCAATGACCCAGCGCGCCGGACGCGCCGGGCGCCTGATGCCAGGTATCTGCTTACATCTTATCTCGTCAGAACAGGCAGCACGCGCGGCGGCGCATAGCGAAGCGGAAATCCTGCACAGCGATTTATCGTCGCTGTGGCTGGAATTACTGCAATGGGGTTGCACGCAGCCAGAGCAGTTGCAATGGATTGATCCGCCGCCCGGCAAATCTCTGCGTGCCGCGCAGCAGCAACTCACTCAGCTTGGCGCGCTGGATGACAACGGGTTACTCAACGCGCAAGGGCGCCGCATGGCGCAGCTGGGTAGCGATCCGCGGTTGAGCGCCATCCTGATCGCAGCGGGACAAGATGCCGATGCCGTTGCCAGTGCCGCCTTGCTGGTGGCGGTTCTGGAAGATCCGCCGCGCAGCGGCAGCGCCGATCTCAGAGAAGCGCTGTATCGACCGCAGCCGCAATGGCAACGTCGCGCCCGGCAGTGGCAACATCGGCTGAAAGTCAGTGGCGGACGGGTCGATGAAGCTCGCTTTGCTGCCTTACTGGCCGCTGGCTTCAGCGATCGTCTGGCACGACGTCGCGATCGCAGTGGACGCTATCAGCTCGCCAACGGGTTAGGGGCGAAACTGGACGATCAAGATAGCCTGACGCGTAACGAATGGCTGATTGCCCCCGCGTTATTGCAAGGCAGCGCCGCGCCAGACGCGCGCATACTGCTGGCGTTGCCGATCGATATTGTGGCGCTGTGTCAGCAACGCCCGGCGCTGATCGAATGGCGAACCGAAGTGGAATGGGATGATGAAAAAGGCACGTTGCGTGCCTTTAAACGTGAGCAGATTGGCGCGCTGGTATTGAAAACGCAGCCGCTGGCGCGACCTGAGCCTGAAGTATTGCATGCGGCGATGTTGCGCTGGGTCGCTGAAAAAGGGTTATCGGTGCTGGGCTGGTCGCCAGCGGCGGAACAGCTACGTCTGCGTTTACACTGTGCAGCCGAATGGTTGCCCGCGGAGAACTGGCCAGCAATGAATGATGCCGCACTGCTTGATTCGCTGGAAAGCTGGCTCTTACCGCAAATGAGCGCGGTGCGCGATCTGAAAGGCTTGCAGTCGGTGGATCTGGTTAGCGCGCTATTACATTTGCTCACATGGTCACAACGTCAGCGGCTGGATACTGTGCTGCCAACTCATTACACTGTGCCAACCGGAAGCCGTCTGCCTGTTCGCTATCATGCGGATAAGCCTCCGTCGCTGGCGGTGCGGATCCAGGAGATGTTTGGCGAAGCGACCAATCCCACTGTGGCAGAAGGACGCGTGCCGCTGGTGCTGGAACTGCTATCTCCGGCGCAGCGTCCGCTACAGATTACCCGCGACCTCGCTGCGTTCTGGCGTGGTGCGTACCCGGAAGTGCAAAAGGAGATGAAAGGGCGCTATCCCAGACATCCCTGGCCTGATGATCCAACAAGCGCTTTACCCACCCGGCGCACGAAAAAATATTCCCCGCAAGGTTGAGAACGCTGGACCGAATTCAGAGGGTTCTGCCAGGCGGGATGCGATAAAATCGTTAGAGTAAAGGCGCAGCCATAAGCTATGCCTGGAGAATGAAACCAATGTCTGGGAACGATCACGAACCTATTGGGCGCAAAGGAAAACAGCCCAAACCGCCGCGCCGCAGCGCGAGCCGGGGTCGCCGCAGGGATACTGATAAAGGTATCTCTCAGGATGATTTTGATGATTACGAGGAGAAGGCACCCGTGCCACCTAAAGGTAAAAAAGGAAAACCGCGCGGCAAACGCCGTTGGCTGGGATGGTTAATTAAGCTGTTTTTGATGTTTGTCGTCGTTATGGCAGCATGGGGTGTCTACCTCGACTCGGAAATCCGTAGTCGCATCGACGGCAAAGTGTGGCAACTGCCCGCGACCGTGTATGGTCGTATGGTCAGCCTTGAGCCGGGTATGGCTTACAACAAAAATGAAATGGTGGCGTTGCTGGAGGGCACACAATATCGCGAGGTCTCGCGTATTACCCGTCCTGGTGAATTCTCGATCAACGGGAATACAATCGATCTGCTGCGTCGTCCGTTTGACTTTCCGGACAGTAAAGAAGGGCAGATCCATGCACGCATGACCTTTAGCAAGGGTGAGCTGAGCGAGATCAAAAACCTTGATAACGGGCGTGACTTTGGCTTCTTCCGCCTGGATCCGCGCCTGATCACCATGTTGCAGTCGCCAAACGGCGAGCAGCGACTGTTTGTGCCGCGCGCCGGCTTCCCGGATCTGTTGGTCGATACGCTGATCGCCACTGAGGACAGGCATTTCTACGAGCACGATGGCATCAGCCCGTACTCCATTGGCCGCGCCTTCCTCGCGAACATCACTGCCGGGCGCGCAGTGCAGGGCGGCAGTACACTGACTCAACAGTTGGTGAAAAACCTGTTCCTGACCAACGAGCGTTCACTGTGGCGTAAAGCGCGTGAAGCCTATATGGCAGTTATTATGGATGCGCGTTATAGCAAGGATCGCATTCTTGAACTGTATCTGAACGAGGTTTACCTCGGTCAGGCGGGTAATGATCAGATTCGCGGCTTCCCGCTGGCCAGCCTTTATTATTTTGGTCGTCCAGTTGATGAGCTGAGCCTTGATCAGCAGGCGCTGCTGGTCGGCATGGTCAAAGGGGCGTCGCTGTATAATCCGTGGCGTAATCCAAAACTGGCGCTGGAGCGTCGTAACCTGGTGTTGCGTTTGTTGCAGCAGCAGAAAGTGATTGATCAGGAGCTGTACGACATGCTGTCGGCCCGTCCGCTGGGCGTGCAACCAAAAGGAGGCGTGATTACGCCGCAGCCAGCCTTCATGCAGATGGTGCGTAATGAACTGCAAGCCAGGCTGGGCGATAAAGTGAAAGATCTGTCCGGCGTGAAAATCTTCACCACGCTTGATCCGGTGTCGCAAGACGCGGCGGAAAAAGCGGTGGTTGAGGGTATTCCAGCGCTGAAAAAACAGCGCGGGCTGAAAGATCTGGAAACCGCAATGGTGGTCGTTGACCGTTTCAGTGGCGAAGTGCGAGCGATGGTGGGAGGAGCCGATCCGCAGTTTGCAGGTTATAACCGTGCGTTGCAGGCGCGTCGCTCAATCGGCTCGCTGGCAAAACCGGCGACCTATCTGACAGCGCTGAGCCAGCCAAATACCTATCGTCTGAACAGCTGGATCGCGGATGAACCGATTGCGCTAAAACAACCGAACGGATCGGTATGGAAACCGATGAACGACGATCGCCGTTTTAGCGGTAAAGTGATGTTAGTGGATGCGCTGACCCATTCCATGAACGTGCCAACCGTTAACCTCGGCATGACGCTGGGGCTGGACTCCGTCATTGATACCTGGGTCAAACTGGGCGTGCCGAAAGATCAGCTCCATCCGGTTCCGTCAATGCTATTGGGCGCACTGAACCTGACGCCGATTGAAGTGGCGCAGGCTTTCCAGTCAATCGCCAGCGGCGGCAATCGTGCACCCCTGTCAGCGGTACGTTCAGTGATTGCAGAGGACGGTACGGTGCTGTATCAAAGCTTCCCACAGGCGCAGCGCGTTGAGCCTGCACAGGCGGCTTATCTGACGCTTTACACCATGCAGCAGGTTGCCGATCACGGTACTGCACATGCTTTAGGGGCACGCTTCCCGAATGCGCATCTGGCCGGTAAAACCGGTACCACCAACGATCTGATCGACAGCTGGTTTGCCGGTATTGACGGTAAAGAAGTGGCCATTACCTGGGTTGGACGCGATAACAATCAGCCCACCAGACTGTACGGTTCCAGCGGTGCGATGCAGCTTTATCGTCGCTATCTCGATAACCAGGCGCCGATGCCGTTGCAACTGACACCGCCAGAGGACGTGTCGATGATGAATATCGATTCGGCGGGTAACTTTGTGTGTAGTACAGGCAGCAGCATCTGGCGCTCGCTGCCGGTGTGGGCGCTGGACCCGAATGCGCTCTGTCAGCAACAGCAGCAGCAGGTCCAACAACAGCAACAGCAACAGCAACAGCAACAGCAACTGGAACAGCAGGAGCAAAAGGACAGCAATGGTGTTGCAGGCTGGATAAAAGACATGTTCGGCAAGTAAAGAATTCAGCGGTAAGTAAAAAGGGCGCGGGAGCGCCCTTTTTTGTGCCAAATCCACAAGGGTTAAATGCGCGGCAAACGGCGTCAGCACTGGGATTTATGCTTGCAGTGACAGTTGCGTTTCGCATATTATCCGACCGTTATAATAATCATTATCGTTTCGATTCGCCTGCCCAGTTACTTCTATCCGGGAGACATTTTTATGCATGCGCGAACGGCTTTTCCTTGTTACAAAAACAGTGTTTTTCCGCGTCGGCCTCTGGCCATGATGCTTGCCGTCGCGCTCAGTAGCCTGAATGCATCGGCTTTTGCCGATAAAACAATGGTTGTGTCAGCAGATGGCGGCGGGGGCGTAGAACAGGAAAGCGCCTGGGGGCCTGCTGCAACGGTTGCTGCGAAACGCAGCGCTACCGGCACCAAGACCGATACGCCAATCGAAAAAAATCCGCAGTCTGTTTCCGTGGTTACGCGTGAAGAGATGGAGTTGCGCAACGTCACCAGCGTTAAAGGGGCATTTAACTACACGCCTGGCGTCTTAACCGGCAATCGCGGTAGCTCGGATGTGATCGATGCGCTGTCCATTCGTGGTTTTAGCGAAACCAATACCAACCAGTATCTGGATGGTCTGAAGTTGCAGGGAGATAACTACTCGGAATTCGCTGTCGATCCTTATTTCCTTGAACGGGCGGAGCTGCTGCGCGGCCCGGTTTCGGTGCTGTATGGCAAAAGCAATCCGGGCGGCGTGGTTTCGTTAGTAAGCAAGCGACCTACCCAGGAAACGCTGCGTGAAGTGCAATTCCAGATGGGCAGCGACAATCTGTTTTCTACCGGCTTCGACTTTGGCGGCTCGCTGGATGACGACGGCGTGTACAGCTATCGTCTGACCGGGCTGGCGCGCAGCCAGGATGCGCAGCAGGACATGAACAAAGAGAAGCGCTATACCATTGCGCCGTCGTTCAGCTGGCGTCCTGATGAGAACACCCGCTTCGATTTACTGACCTATTTTCAGAACGAACCGGAAACCGGCTATTACGGCTGGTTACCGCGCCAGGGTACGGTTGTGCCGATTATTCGCGCTGACGGCAGCAAGTACAAATTACCGACGGATTTTGATGAAGGCGAGGACAGCAACAAAATCTCGCGCAACACCAAAATGGTCGGTTACAACGTTGAGCATAGTTTCAGCGAGACCTGGACGGTGCGCCAGAATCTGCGCTACGCCGACTTGCGCACTGACTATCGCAGCATTTATGGCAACGGTTACTTGCCGGCTACCCAGGAGATTACCCGTGGTTCGGCCATTTCTAATGAGAAACTAAATCAGTTTGCGGTGGATAATCAGGCACAGGCTAAGTTCGCGACCGGTCAACTCGATCATACGCTGCTGTTAGGTGTAGATTTCCAGCGTACCCGCAATGATATTGATGCCCAGTTCGGCTCAGCCTCAAGCCTGAATGCTGTTCATCCACGCTATGGCGACGACAGCACGGTGCCGTTTGATGAGCCTTATCAGCATCTCAATAAGCAGCGACAAACCGGTTTGTACGCGCAGGATCAGATGGAGTGGGAGCGTTGGGTATTAACCCTGGGTGGACGTTACGATTACGCCATGACCTCGGTTTATGACCGCGTAGCCGATTCGGTTGATCGTCAAAATGATCAGGCTTTTACCTGGCGCGGCGGTCTGAACTACGTATTTGATAACGGCATTGCCCCGTATTTCAGCTACAGCGAATCCTTCATTCCTAATGCAGGCTCGACCTGGAGTGGTCAGGCATTTGATCCGTCTCGCGCTAAGCAATACGAAGCGGGTGTGAAATACGTTCCCAAAGATCGTCCGGTTGTGATGACCGCGGCGGTTTATCAGCTGACGAAAACCAAAAACCTGACGGCTGACCCGGATACCAGCCATCCGTTTGCCAGCGTTCAGAGCGGTGAAATCCGTTCTCGCGGTGTTGAACTGGAAGCCAAAGCAGCGCTAAACGCCAATATCAACCTGATCGCTTCTTACTCCTACACTGACGCGGAATATACCAAAGATACTGCGCTGAAAGGAAAAACGCCGGTTCAGGTGCCGAAGCATATGGCATCACTCTGGAGTGATTACACCTTCCATGAAACGGCACTTTCTGGCGTAACCGTCGGGGCAGGTGTGCGTTATGTTGGTAAGAGCAAAGGCTTGTATAGCACTGGTGATAACGTTAATCAGAACTTTGATGTTTCTGGCTACACCACGGTTGATGCTGCGCTGAAGTACGATTTAGGCCGCTTCGGTTTGCCAGGGTCGTCGATAGGGGTTAACGTCAACAACCTGTTTGATCGCGAATACGTCGCCAGCTGCTATCGCGAATACGCATGTTACTGGGGCGCTGAACGCCAGATTGTCGGCACCGCGACTTTCAGATTCTGACTTACCTGGGCGCTTCGGCGCCCGTTTTACAGGGATTCTCATGCAGCATCAGCACGCCGAAGAAGCTACTTTTACACTGCAAGATGTCAGCTTTCACGTGCCTGGCCGCACGCTGCTTCATCCGCTCACGCTTACTTTTCCGCCTGGCAAAGTCACCGCATTGATTGGGCATAACGGATCGGGGAAATCGACCCTGCTGAAGATGCTTGGTCGCCATCACGCCGCCAGCCATGGTCAGGTCTTACTAAACGATCGGCCGGTAGAAAGCTGGAACGGTAAAGCCTTTGCGCGTCAGGTGGCTTACCTGCCACAGCAGCTCCCCGCCGCTGAAGGCATGACGGTACGCGAATTGGTGGCGATTGGCCGCTATCCGTGGCATGGCGCGCTGGGCCGTTTTGGCCAGGAAGATCGCCATCGCGTTGATGAAGCGATTACGCTGGTTGGGCTCAAACCCTTTGCTGGCCGACTGGTGGACAGCCTGTCCGGTGGGGAGCGACAGCGTGCGTGGCTGGCAATGCTGGTGGCGCAAAACAGTCGCTGCTTATTGCTGGACGAGCCGACCTCAGCGTTAGATATTGCACATCAGGTTGACGTGCTGGCGCTGATTCAGCACCTCAGCCGCGATCGTGGCTTAACGGTCATTGCGGTATTACACGACATTAATATGGCGGCGCGTTACTGCGATCATCTGGTGGCGTTACGTCACGGTTCGATGATTGCCGAAGGTGGACCGGAAACTATCATGCAGGCCGACGTGCTGGCGGCGATTTACGGGATTCCAATGGGTATTTTGCCTCATCCGCAGGGCGGCGCACCGGTCAGTTTTGTTTATTAGGAAGAGGATGATGCCCGATCTTTTTCGCCGCCGTTTGATGGTGGCTATGGCGTTGTCGCCGTTACTCAGCAGCTTCCCTTTGCCTGCCGCACCTTTGGATCCGCAGCGTATTATTGCGCTGGAGTGGTTGCCTACTGAACTGCTGTTGGCGTTAGGTGTTACGCCACTCGGCGTCGCTGATATGCATAACTACAACGTCTGGGTCGGCGATCCGCCGCTGCCTGCGGGCGTGGTGGACGTTGGTTTGCGTACCGAACCCAATCTTGAACTGATGACGCAGATGCAACCCTCGCTAATTCTGTGTTCCAACGGCTATGGTCCGCCGAAAGAGAAGCTGACACGCATCGCGCCGATTATGGGTTTTGATCTCAACAGCGGTGATGGCAAACCGTTCAGTACTGCGCGAACCTCGCTGCAGGAATTAGGCAAACGCCTTGGATGTGAGGCGCAGGCCGAAAAGCATTTGAAATTTGTCGATTCCCAACTCGCAGCGGCGCGTCAGCGTCTGGCACCTTACGCGGCGCGACCCATTCTGCTGATGTCATTGCTTGACAGCCGCCATGCCATCACCTTTGGCAAAAACAGCCTGTTTCTTGAAGTGATGACTATTCTCGGCCTGAAAAGCGCCTGGCAAGGCGAAACCAATTTCTGGGGCAGCGCAGTAGTAGGGATTGAACGGCTGGCCGGGTTCAGCGATGTGGAGGTGATCTGCTTCGACCATGACAATGAAGCCGATATGCAGCAGTTGATGCGCAGTCCACTGTGGCAATCGCTGCTGTTTATTCGTGCGGGCCGTTTTCAACGCGTTCCGGCGGTGTGGTATTACGGCGCGACCCTGTCGGCGCTGCATTTTGTTCGCGTGCTGGAACGCGCGCTGGAGACACGCTGATGCGCCATCGTCTTTTCCCCGCAGCGCTATTGAGCGGGCTGTTTTTGCTGGCGCTTGAGTTAACGCTGGTTAATTTGCGCCAGGCATTGCCACTGGCGCAATGGTTACAGGCGCTGTGGTCGCCAGATGCGGATAATATGCAGCAGATGGTGTTTCACCATAGTTTGCTGTCGCGGCTGGTATTGGCATTGTTAGTGGGAGCAGGGCTGGGATTAGCCGGTTTGCTATTCCAGCAGGTATTGCGCAACCCACTGGCGGAACCGACTACGCTGGGTGTGTCATCGGGCGCACAGCTTGGCATTACGGTTGCAACGCTGTGGCAGCTGCCGGGCGGCGCCCTAACGCAGCAGTTTGCCGCGTTAGGGGGCGCAGCACTGGTGGGCGCGATTGTATTTGGCGTTGCGTGGGGCAAGCGCCTGTCGCCGGTTACGCTCATCCTGGCGGGTTTAGTGCTAAGCCTGTATAGCGGCGCGGTGAATCAGATCTTTGCCGTTTTTAACCACGATCAGCTACAAAATATGTTCCTGTGGAGCACCGGCTCACTGAATCAAATGGGCTGGGAAAACGTCAGTCAACTGTGGCCGCGCCTGCTGCTGGCCTTTGTGGTGGCGCTGGCGCTGCTACGGCCATTGACGTTGATGGGACTGGATGATGGCGTTGCCAGCAACCTCGGTCTTGCGCTTTCGCTGGCCAGGTTGGGCGGTCTGGCGCTGGCGATTTTGCTTAGCGCACAGCTGGTCAATGCTGCGGGCATTATTGGCTTTATCGGCCTGTTTGCCCCGCTGCTGGCGAAACTGCTGGGCGGGCGCCGTTTACTCAGTCGTATGTTGCTCGCGCCGCTGATTGGTGCGCTGCTGCTATGGCTGGCAGACGCCTGCGTATTGTGGCTCAGCGCACACTGGCGCGAAGTTTCAACCGGCACGGCTACCGCACTGCTGGGCGTGCCGATTCTGCTGTGGCTGCTGCCGCGTCTGCGCACCGGTTCGGTGCCGCCTGCGATGAATCAGGGCGACAAGATACCCGCCGAGCGGCAAGCAGTCGGACGCTGGTGTTTAATAGCTTTAGCGGTGTTAACGCTGCTGGCGTGGTTTGGTCTGGCGTTTGGACGGGATGGACAAGGGTGGATTTGGGCAAGCGGCGAGATGTTTCAGCAGCTGATACCGTGGCGGACGCCACGTTTGCTGGCGGCGCTGGTAGTGGGTTTGATGCTGGGCGTGGCGGGCAGTTTGATTCAGCGCTTGACCGGTAACCCAATGGCCAGCCCGGAAGTCTTAGGTATCAGTTCAGGCGCCGCTTTTGGCGTCGTGATCATGCTGTTTTTTGTGCCGGGCGATGCGCTGGCGTTTCTGCTACCCGCTGGTGTCATTGGCGCAGGCGTTACTTTGCTGATCATTATGTTGGTTGCCAGCCGCGGCGGTTTTTCACCGGAGCGCATGCTATTGGCCGGCATGGCGCTGAATAGCGCTTTTGTGACGTTATTGATGCTTTTGCTGGCGAGCGGTGATCCACGCATGGGCGGTTTGCTTAGCTGGATTTCGGGTTCAACCTACAATATCAGCGGCAAGCAGGCGATACAGAGTGCGGTTTGCGCGCTGGTATTGGTGTCGCTGGCACCGCTGGCAAGTCGTTGGTTGACGCTGCTGCCCCTTGGCAGCGCCACGGCGCGTTCGGCGGGAATGGCGCTGACGCCATCACGTCTCAGCCTGTTGCTGCTGGCGGCTGCGCTGACGGCCACGGCCACCCTCACTATCGGCCCGCTGAGCTTCATTGGTCTGATGGCACCGCATATCGCACGCATGTTGGGCTTCCGCCGTGCGTTACCGCAGGTGTTACTGGCAGGCCTACTGGGCGCGGGATTAATGGTATGTGCCGACTGGTGTGGGCGGATGCTGGCATTTCCGGATCAGATACCGGCAGGCTTGATGGCAACGTTTTTAGGCGCGCCTTACTTCATTTGGCTATTGCGCCGATCGCGTTAAGCCCTCATCGAAACGGTTAAGACCGGCTCGCACCGGTCTTTTTTATTACAGTTTCGCGAAACAGCGACGCGCCGCATCGATGGTACGCTGGATGTCCTCTGGGCTATGCGCCAGTGACATAAAGCCAGCCTCAAACGCTGATGGCGCAAGATAAACGCCTTCTTCCAGCATTAAGTGGAAGAATTTCTTAAAGCGTTCAATATCGCATTTTGTGACGTCAGCGTAACAGGTAACCCTTTCCGCATCGGTAAAGAACACGCCAAACATACCGCCGACATGATTGACTACCAACGGAATATTCTCCTGTTGTGCGGCATGCAGCAGACCTTCAGCCAGTCGGGTGGTCAGTTCGGTCAGCGTTTGATGAATGCCCGGCTGAGCAATCTGGCTTAAACAGGCATAACCCGCCGCCATTGCAATGGGATTGCCGGACAGGGTTCCCGCCTGATAAACCGGGCCGGTTGGGGCCAGCGCGGTCATCACGTCGCGACGACCGCCAAACGCACCCACCGGCATACCGCCGCCGATGATTTTGCCGAGGCAGGTCAAATCAGGCAACACATTGTAATACGCCTGCGCGCCACCCAGCGCGACGCGGAAACCGGTCATCACTTCATCAATAATCAGCAAGGCACCAAACTCATCACACAGCGCGCGCAGGCCGGGCAGGAAATCTGGCTGTGGCGGAATACAGTTCATGTTGCCTGCTACGGGTTCAACGATGATACAGGCGATCGCGTTCGGATAGCGTTCAAATGCCGCTCGTACCGAATCAAGGTCATTATACGTACAGGTCAGCGTATGTTTTGCGAAGTCAGCAGGCACGCCCGGAGAATTTGGCTGGCCCAGCGTCAATGCGCCGGAACCGGCTTTCACCAGCAGGTGATCGGCGTGACCGTGATAGCAGCCTTCAAATTTGATGATTTTATCGCGTCCGGTGAAACCGCGCGCCAGGCGAATCGCGCTCATTGTTGCTTCGGTGCCGGAGTTCACCATACGCACCATTTCCATGGAGGGCATCAGCTCGCAGACCAGCTGCGCCATAGTGACTTCCATTTCGGTGGGCGCGCCAAAACTCAGGCTGCGCTGTGCCGCTTCAATCACCGCATTACGAATTTCAGCGTTGTTATGGCCCAGCACCATCGGACCCCACGAACCGACATAGTCGATATAGGCGTTGCCATCAGCATCATAAAGATATGCGCCGTCAGCGTGTTCAATGAACAGCGGTGCGCCGCCCACACCGGTAAACGCACGTACCGGCGAGTTAACGCCGCCAGGAATCAGGCGTTGCGCCTCGGCGAACAGGTTTTCAGACTTACTCATTTTCGGCTCCAGCAGTTCAGTAAAATATTGCGCCATTCTACGGAAGAGGCGCGGTGGGCGAAAGGGTGGAACAGCCCGTAACCTGGCTAACCTTTGCGAAGGCGGCACAGAGTGCGAAGCTCAAAACTTGATTGCACAGGAGTGCTGGCAGATAATAGCGAAATTAAGGTCGTTTTCTGACCTGGACGTTTACTGGAGTCAAATATGAGTGATGAAGTAGCAGCACTGCCGTTGCAATTTACCGATGCAGCAGCCAGCAAGGTGAAGAACCTGATTGCTGATGAAGAGAACCCGGCGCTGAAGCTGCGCGTTTACATTACCGGTGGGGGATGCAGCGGATTTCAGTATGGTTTCACGTTTGATGACCAAATAAATGACGGTGATATGACGATTGAGAAGCAGGGCGTAGCGCTGGTTGTCGATCCAATGAGTCTGCAATATCTGGTGGGTGGTTCGGTGGATTACACCGAAGGACTGGAAGGTTCACGTTTTATCGTGACCAATCCCAATGCCAAAACCACCTGCGGCTGCGGTTCTTCCTTCAGTATCTGATTTCGCCGGCCGCTGTCAGGCGGCCTCGTTTACCACTCAATGGTCACTAACCGGGCGGTTTTTTCCTGCCGGGAGTCGCGTTTTAGTACGCTATACGTTATGCGCGGCTGTGCGCTGAAATGACCTCCGCAGTTTATCTGAGGTGCGGCCTGGGGCCTGACGCGAGTGAATTCACAGCGTGAGAAAATATTCAGCTTAACGGCGATAGCGCCGGTGAGTGACCCCGCAGTTGTAATGCCAGCCATCATCAGCCCTATGGCCAGAATCACTATTCTGGTCATGTTTAGTTCCTGGTGTAGTCAAAAGCGCCTGAGCGCAAAAGGACGACGAGCATACGTGGCTTGCGCGTCTCATTTATTGATCAACGGCAATGATGGGATTTTCTTTAATCGAAGAAGTTATTTTTGTGCTGGATGTAGCGCGTTACACAGCTGTTTTGCTGCTAACAGCAGTCGTGGACCGGGACGGCTAAGCCAGTTATCGTTAATCGCAATCACCGGGACATAAAGCTGCGGCTGCCAGAATTGCTGCACGTTTTTGGCCTGCTGCGCATCGCCGCCAATGACAATCGCCTGCGGGTGACGCATCAGCACCTGTTCCCGGCTGACCTGCGGCCAGCTGACACGGCTATCGGCAAAGATATTTTCACCGCCGCACAGCCTGACGATGTCATTTTGCAGGGTGGCTTTGGCAGAGGTAAATAGCGGGTGCTGACCAAATTGCAAAAATAACGGAATGGGTTTTTGCGTATGATAACGCTGACGAAGGTCGGCTTCCTGTTGGCGTAGCTGCTGTGCGGCTTTCGCCGCCTGGTCTGGATGGGGACTCCATTGGCCCAGCGAGGCCAGCGCATCGATCATGCCAGCCAGGTTAGCGGGATCAATCCATACAACTTTTATGCCTGCCTGCTGTAATTGATCAATCTGACGTTGTGGATTGCCACCCCGCCACGCCAACACGACATCCGGTTTTAGCCGCAAAATACGCTCAACTTTAATGCCTTGCCAGTTAGCGACCTGCTCAATTTTTTTAGCCGCAGGCGGATAATCAGACCAGGCACTGACCGCCACTGGCGTAATGCCTGCGGCAAAGGCCATCTCGGTCAAATGGGGAGCAAGGGTGATAACGCGCGGTGGGGAAGCAAACAGACTGCCGCTAAACAGCAGCAGCCAGCAGAACAGAAAACGTTTAGCCACGTGCCAGACGCGCCAGCAGGTTTTCAACCATCAATGATGACTGGTTTGCCGCCACGCTGAGAAACTCCTCAAAGCTCAGGTGTGATTCCTGATCGGCGACATCGGAAATGGCGCGCACCACCACAAAAGGCACCTGGAATTGATGGCAAACGTGACCAATGGCGCTGGCTTCCATCTCAACGGCAATGGCCTGTGGGAAAGTGTTGCGGATGCGTGCCAGCGGCTCAGCACCGTTGATAAACGCATCACCGCTGACCACCAGGCCGCGAACCGCATTCAGTTCTAGCTGCTGAATGCAGGCTTCCGCTTGCGCAATCAGGGTGGCATCGGCAACAAACGCCGCCGGGCAGCCGGCCATTTGACCTGGCTCATAGCCAAAAGCGGTAACGTCAGCATCGTGATAACGCACCTCTTCGGATACCACAATATCGCCCACGTTCAGCGTTGGGACTAATCCACCCGCAGAACCCGTGTTAATTATTACATCCGGCTTGCACAGCTGCAGCAGCAGCGTAGTGCCCATTGCGGCGGCAGTTTTACCGATGCCCGATTTCAGCAGTGCAACCTCAACGTTATTCAGCGTGCCAGTGTAAATTTCACAACCAGCCAGCGATAAGGTTTGGCGGTTTTCGATTTTGTCACGCAGCAGAGCAACTTCCTGCTCAATCGCGCCAATAATGCCTGCTTTCATAAAGAGTCTCGCTAAGGTAGATGTTTTCGACGAAATTGAGGCATAGTCTATCATGGCTGGCAGGGGATTAATTCACGAAAAAATAAGGGGTAATCAATGGCAGCGATCAATTTCAGGACGAAGATCAGCTTTACTCGCCCTTATACCAGTCGGAAAGATCCCGAAGGCGAATATTATATTAGCCGCCACTTTGAGAGCGACCGCGGGCGAATAATTAATTCGGCGGCCATTCGTCGTCTGCAACAGAAAACCCAGGTTTTTCCTTTAGAGCGTAATGCTGCGGTACGTTCACGCCTGACGCATTCGCTCGAAGTACAACAAACCGGGCGCTATATCAGCAAAGAGATCCTGCAGGCTCTCAAAATGCAGGGCGGATTAGCGCAATACGGGCTGGATGAGCGAGAGGGTGCGTTCGAAAGCCTGGTCGAGATGGCGTGTCTGCTGCATGACGTGGGCAATCCGCCGTTTGGTCACTTTGGTGAAGCGGCAATTAATGACTGGTTTGAAGATAATCTTCTCGCAAACCTGGTCGATCCTATCGTTGCAGGCGTGGAAACCGAAGCGCAGCGCAGCGCATTTGATCAACTGAATGCAATGATTCGTCAGGATTTGTGTCATTTTGAAGGCAACGCGCAGGCAATTCGTATGGTGCATACGCTGCTGCAACTGAATCTCAGCTATTCGCAGGTTGCCTGTATTTTAAAATATACCGCGCCAGCATGGTGGCAAGGTGATAAACCGGCGGAATATAGCGTGCTGATGAAAAAGCCGGGCTTTTATTTATCTGAGAAGGCGTATATTGCCGAGCTGCGTGCGGCGACGAATATGGCAGAACATCATCGGTATCCACTGACTTATATTATGGAAGCTGCAGATGATATCTCTTATTGCATCGCCGATCTGGATGATGCAGTTGAAAAAGCGATATTTAATGTAGACAGTTTGTATGAATTTCTCAGCAAAGCCTGGGGAGCGATTAAAACAAATGATGCCTTTAGCCGAACAGTCGGTGAAGCGTGGCGTGAAGCCTGCAGCAAAAAACGCCGCAGCCGCAGCGATCAGTTCTTTATGTCGCTACGGGTTAACGTGCAAAACGTTCTGGTCACCTACGCGGTAAAACGCTTTATTGACAACCTTCCCGCAATATTTGATGGCAGTTTCAATCATGCATTATTAGAAGATGACGGTGAAGAAGGGCGGCTATTACAACTTTTCAAAACGGTTGCTCGTCAGCAGGTATTTAATCATTCCGAAGTTGAACAGCTGGAATTACAAGGCTACCGGGTAATTAAAGGATTACTGGAGATTTACCAGCCGTTAATGCAACTGAATTATGAGGCATTTACCACCCTGATTAATGACGACTTTTTACGTCAGCATCCCATTGAAACCCGGTTATTTCATAAGCTTTCAGGTAAACATCGCAAAGCCTATCAGCACGCTATGCGCACGCTGACGGTTAATCACAAATATGAACGTCTGTTATGGGAGCGTTATTATCGCTTCCGCCTTATCCAGGATTACATTAGTGGCATGACCGATCTTTATGCCTGGGATGAGTACCGTCGTTTAATGGCGGTGGAATAATGCACAAATGTAAAGGGAAAGCATAAATTTTTACCTTTGGCTAAAACTTTATCAGGAACTTCGCGCTAAAACATTTATCTCACCATACGACCACAGCAATGGTCTGGACGTTAATTTTTAAGAGACTCCGACAAATGAAAAAAAACTCATTAATGTTAAGTGCGCTGGTGCTTAGTCTTGGCATGGCGTTAACGCCTGTCAGTGTTTTCGCGGCAGAAACTGCTTCTTCCACCAGTCAACAATTGCCCAGTCTGGCCCCGATGCTGGAGAAGGTGATGCCTTCTGTGGTGAGTATTAGCGTTGAAGGCAGCACCACGGTGAAAACGCCGCGTATGCCGCAGCAGTTCCAGCAATTTTTTGGCGACAATTCGCCCTTCTGTCAGGAGGGTTCGCCCTTCCAGAGTTCGCCAATGTGTCAGGGCGGCGGTGCTGATGATGGCAGCGCACCCAATACCCAACAGGAAAAATTCCGGGCGTTGGGTTCAGGCGTGGTGATTAACGCCGAAAAAGGCTACGTGGTTACCAATAATCACGTGGTGAATAATGCAACAAAAATACAGGTGCAGCTAAGCGATGGCCGGCGCTACGACGCTAAAGTGATCGGTAAAGATCCACGCTCAGATATTGCATTAATCCAGCTGGAAGATGCTAAAAACCTGACTGCCGTGAAGATCGCCGACTCCGATAATCTGCGCGTCGGTGATTACACGGTCGCGATTGGTAACCCTTACGGTCTGGGCGAAACGGTGACGTCGGGCATCGTTTCCGCACTGGGTCGTAGCGGCCTGAACGTTGAAAATTATGAAAACTTTATCCAGACCGATGCGGCAATTAACCGGGGTAACTCTGGTGGAGCGCTGGTGAACCTGAACGGCGAGCTGATCGGCATTAATACCGCCATTCTGGCACCGGACGGCGGCAATATCGGTATCGGCTTCGCCATTCCGGGTAATATGGTGAAAAACCTGACTGCGCAAATGGTGGAATATGGTCAGGTAAAACGTGGCGAGCTAGGCATTATGGGCACAGAGCTTAACTCTGAGCTGGCAAAAGCCATGAAGGTTGATGCTCAGCGGGGCGCCTTTGTGAGCCAGGTTCTGCCAAATTCCGCCGCCGCGAAAGCCGGTATCAAAGCCGGTGATGTAGTGGTTTCGATGAATGGTAAACCACTGACCAGCTTTGCCTCGCTGCGTGCCGAAGTCGGCACATTACCGGTCGGTACTGCTCTGAAACTGGGCCTGCTGCGTGATGGCAAACCGGTAGACGTGACAGTGAAATTGCAACAAAGCAGCCAGGATAAAGTGCAATCAGCCACCATTTATACTGGCATTGAAGGCGCGGACCTCAGTAACGGTGATGCCAGTAACAAAGGTGTACGCGTTGACAATGTGAAACCGGGCAGTGCCGCAGCACGTATCGGCCTGAAAAAAGGCGATGTGATTCAGGGCGTAAACCAACAAGCGGTCGCTAACCTGGGCGAGCTACGTAAGATCCTCGACAGCAAACCGTCTGTACTGGCGCTTAACGTGAAACGCGGCGACAGCAGTTTGTATTTGCTGATGCAGTAAGAGTATCTGATGAGTTACGCAGGCGGACTTCGGTCCGCTTTTTTTATGTCTGCGGCTTAAGCTGGTCAGAATGTGATGCCTACCGCAAATACGGTAAATGCCGTTCTGGCTCTGTGCATATGCACAATGTTCTGGGCGTTACCTATGCGTATTCTGTCCTTTGTCACTTTTATCAGGAGTAACGGATGGCGACCTATCACCTCGACGCTCGGCTGGCGCAGGATATAGTGGCGCGCACGATGAAAATTATTGACAGTAATGTCAACGTGATGGATGCGCGCGGACGGATTATCGGTAGTGGCGATCGGGAACGTATTGGGGAATTGCACGAAGGCGCGTTGCTGGTGCTGTCTCAGGGACGGGTGGTAGACATTGATGAAGCAGTGGCGAAACATCTGCACGGCGTACGGCCTGGCATTAATTTGCCGCTGCGCATTGATGGCGAAATTGTCGGTGTGATTGGCCTGACCGGCGAGCCGCTGGCGCTGCGTCATTACGGTGAGCTGGTGTGTATGACGGCAGAAATGATGCTTGAACAGGCACGCTTACTGCACATGCTGGCGCAGGACAGCCGCCTGCGTGAAGAGCTGGTGCTGAATCTGATTCGCAGCGATACGCTGTCGCCACAGCTTACCGAATGGGCGCAGCGGCTGGGGATCGATCTCAATCAGCCACGCGTGGCGGCGGTGGTGGAAGTAGACAGCGGGCAACTGGGCGTGGACAGCGCGATGTCTGAATTGCAACAGTTGCAGACGCTACTCACTACGCCAGAACGCGATAATCTGATCGCCATTGTTTCTCTGACCGAAATGGTGGTATTGAAACCGGCATTAAACGTCCACAGCCGTTATGATCGGGACGACCATCGTAAGCGCGTCGAGCAACTGTTACAGCGAATGAAAGAGAGTGGTCATCTCCGTATGCGCATTGCGTTGGGTAATTTTTTTACCGGCCCAGGCAGTATTGCCCGCTCTTATCGCACCGCGCGCACCACCATGATGGTCGGTAAACAGCGTATGCCGGATGTAAGAAGTTATTTTTATCAAGATTTAGTGTTACCGGTTTTACTGGATAGTTTGCGCGGCGGTTGGCAGGCCAACGAGCTGGCGCGACCGTTAGCGAAACTGAAGAGTATGGATAACAATGGACTGTTACGTCGTACTTTAAACGCCTGGTTTACCAATAACGTCCAGCCGAGCGCTACGGCGCGGGCGCTGTTTATTCACTGCAACACGCTAGAGTATCGCCTGAACCGTATTTCAGAATTGACCGGGCTTAACCTGAGCCATTTTGACGATCGGCTGTTGCTGTATGTGGCCTTGCAGCTGGATGAGCAGGGCTAAGAAGGACATAAAAAAGGCCAGTATTAATAAGCTGGCCTTTAAGCGGTTTATGGAAAATTAACGTCCGTTGCGGGTTAATTTCTCAAGATCAGATTGGATTTCAGTGATTTTATTGGTAACTACGCTTTCCAGATGGCGCAGGTCAGCAAGTATTTTGCGTTTTAAATCGACTTCAATCTGATCGCGCTGGCAAATCTGGTCCAGTTCATCAATCACATAACGCAGGTTAGGACTGATTTCCTGCACTTCTTTGTAGCCGTGACTCGCATGATCGGCGACAACGGTTTTACGCTGACGCGGATATTTAAACTTCACGCTTTTCGCGAAGAATTCACCTTTATCTTTGCGAAAGTAAATTTTCAGGATGTCATTGTTCGCTTCCTGACGCAGGCTGTAACGGTCAATGTCATCCGGGGTACTGATGCCTAAGCTTTTAAGGTTGTCGTACATAGCGTAGTTTCCATGAAATTGAGAAGCGCGCAGTTGAGTTCATGATTTAAAACTGTAGACATTAATAGCAGGATGAACATTGCGCGACAGGTTTTTAACTGGCGCGGATTATCACCTGATTGAAAAATAAACGCACCTGTTAATTCGCAACGCGAATCAGGATGTCTGGCGGGAAGTGTAAAGAAAAAATGACGGGCCGGTTTCCAGCCCTTACAGGCGTTTAGTCGATGGTACGCAGTAGTTCGTTGATGCCTACTTTGCCGCGTGTTTTAGCGTCAACTTTCTTAACGATAACCGCGCAATACAGGCTGTAGCTACCATCTTTTGACGGCAAATTACCCGAAACCACCACTGAACCGGCTGGCACACGGCCGTAATGCACTTCACCGGTTTCGCGATCGTAAATTTTGGTGCTCTGGCCGATGTAGACGCCCATTGAAATCACCGAACCTTCTTCAACGATGACGCCTTCAACAATTTCTGAACGCGCGCCGATAAAACAGTTATCTTCGATGATAGTTGGGTTAGCCTGCAGCGGCTCCAGTACGCCACCAATGCCGACACCGCCGGACAGATGAACATTTTTACCAATCTGCGCGCATGAACCTACCGTCGCCCAGGTATCAACCATGCTACCTTCGTCCACGAATGCGCCAATGTTAACGTAAGAGGGCATCAGCACGGTATTACGTGCAATATAAGCGCCCTGACGAACGGCGGCCGGCGGCACCACGCGGAAGCCCTCTTTTTTGAAGCGCGCATCATCCCAATCCGCGAATTTCATGGGAACTTTGTCGTAAAAACGTGTCTCTGCGCCTTCCATTACCTGATTGTCATTGATGCGGAAAGACAGCAGCACTGCCTTCTTCAGCCACTGATGCGTTACCCATTCGCCATCGATTCTCTCAGAAACACGCAGTGCACCGCTGTCCAGCAGCGAGATCACCTGGTTGATGGCATCACGGGTTTCGGTGTCGACGCTGGTTGGGGTAATGTTGGCGCGACGTTCGAAGGCGGATTCAATAACGCTCTGTAACTGTTGCATATTTTTTTCCTGATCTGTCGTGTTCAATGCCGGGGAATAACCCGACACAAGTAAAAAATTTTAGGCACACAATCGATTGCGGTCACACTTTATCGTTTGGATTAAGGGCTTCTGTCAACCGTTGTTGCAACGCATTGCGCATTTCCTCGTCAAGCGCCAGGCGATCGCTGTTAGCCAGAATAAATAAATCTTCGACGCGTTCGCCAATAGTGCTGATGCGTGCACCGTGCAGTGAAACGCCGAGATCGGCAAATACTTCCCCGACGCGTGCCAGTAAACCCGGCTGATCCAGCGCCACCAGTTCGAGATAGCTGCGGCGGTCGGTATGGGTTGGCAAAAAATTGACTTCTGTTTCTACGCTAAAGTGCTTCAGCCTGGCGGACTGACGACGCGTACGCGGCGGCACCCAATCAGATTGAGTAATCGCCTGCTCCAGCGCCTGAATAATTAACGGATGGCGATCCGGTGCCAGCGGACTGCCGTCCGGCTCCAGCACAATAAAGGTATCCATTGCCATTCCATCACGGCTGGTAAAAATTTGCGCATCGTGAACGCTAAGGTTGCGGCGATCTAACTCGCCAGCGACCGCCGCAAACAGGTGAGGGCGATCCGGACTCCAGATAAAAATTTCCGTGCCGCCACGTGTGGCCTGTGGGCTGACCAATACCAGCGGTTTAGTCAGATCGTGCCCGAGTAGATGACGTGCGTGCCAGGCAATCTGGTTCGGTGTATGGCGCAGAAAATAATCGGCGCGACAGCGATTCCAGATCTGATGTAGACGTTCTTCATCAATATTGTCCATGCGCAGCAGCGCCAGCGCCTGTAAACGATGATGCCGCACGCGTTCACGCAGGTCCGGGCTGTTTTCCATACCGCGTCGCAGCTGTTTTTCGGTGGCGAAAAACAGCTCGCGCAACAGGCTTTGCTTCCAGCTGTTCCACAGGCTTTCGTTTGTCGCGCAGATGTCGGCAACGGTTAAGCACACCAGATAACGCAGACGATTTTCGTTCTGCATGATTTCAGCAAACTGCTGAATGACGGTAGGATCCTGAATATCGCGGCGCTGAGCGGTAACCGACATTAACAGGTGATGACGCACCAGCCAGGCCACCAGTTGCATTTCCCGCGAGTTGAGACTGTGCAACTCCGCAAATTCAAGCGCGTCTTTCGCTCCGAGAATGGAGTGATCACCGCCGCGTCCTTTAGCAATGTCGTGCAGCAGCGCGGCCATCAGCAGCAGTTCCTGCTGTGGCAAGCGCGGCCACACCTCGACACACAGTGGATGCTGCGGGCGCGTCGCTTCGTGGGCAAAACTCTCCAGCTTCTGTAACACGCGAATGGTATGTTCATCGACGGTGTAAGCATGAAACAGATCAAACTGCATTTGGCCGACAATATGCCCCCAGAGCGGCGTATAGGCCCACAGTACGCTGTGGCGATGCATCGGCACCAGTGCCCGACTTACCGCGCCGGGGTGACGCAGAATCGCCATGAAAAGCTGACGCGCTTCCGGAATCTGACACAAAGGCTGCTTCAGATGACGACGTGCATAGCGCAGATGGCGCAGCGTGGTGGAATAGATCCCTTTGATCGTGTCGTTGCGTACCATGACGTAGAACATACGCAGAATAGCCTGCGGTTCGCGCTCGAACAGCGTTTCGTCACGCAGATCGATTAAGTTACCGCGCAGCTGAAAATTATCATCTATTGGGCAAGGTTTTTCGCTGGTATCAAGTGCCAGGATCGCTTCATCGAATAGCTGCAACAGCATCTGATTCAGCTCGCTGATACGGCGAGTGACACGATAGAAATCCTTCATCATGCGTTCAACCGGCTCGTTGCCTTCACCCTGATAATTCAGGCGTTGTGCGACTGTGAGCTGGCGATCAAACAACAAACGGTTGTCATAGCGCGTCAGCGAAAGATGCAAGGCAAAACGGATGCGCCAGAGAAAATCCTGACATTCATTAAGCTCGTTACGCTCAATATTGGTGAGAAAACCGAAACCAACCATTTCATCCAGCGTGGTAGCGCCAAAATGGCGGCGGGCAACCCATTGCAGGGTATGAATATCGCGCAAGCCGCCGGGGCTGCTTTTAATATCTGGTTCAAGATTGTAGCTGGTGCCGTGATAGCGTTGATGTCGTTCAAGCTGCTCTTCTATTTTTGCAGCGAAGAAACGTGAAGAGGGCCAGAAACCCTCGCTAAAGACATTTTTTTGCAGTTCAAGGAAGAGCGCGACATCACCGACCAGCATACGTGACTCGATCAGATTGGTGGCGACAGTCAAATCAGACAATCCTTCCAGCAAACACTCTTCCAGCGTGCGCACGCTGTGGCCGACTTCAAGCTTTAAATCCCACATCAGCGTCAGCAGTTCGCTGGTACGCTGTGCGGCTTGCTCATCGAGCGGATGGCGGCTGAGGATCAGGACATCAATATCAGAAAGTGGGTGCAGTTCGGCGCGTCCATATCCTCCCACGGCAACGAATGCGATGGATTCCAGACGGTCGAAACCAAAAAAGTGCCATAAACGACACAGCAGACGATCGATATACAGCGTGCGGGCATCGATCAGAGTTTCCACGGCTTCACCCGCGTCGAAGGCGGCTGCTAAGTGCTGCTGAAAATCGTCCAGACGTTGTTTTAACAAGTCGCGCGTTAGCTGGTCATCAGCCCAATGGGTGGGGGAAACGTTCAGGCCATCGTTAACTGTATCCGGCAGGCTCACGCTCATGCGACTCTTCTCTTTTTAATCGTAAAAAAACCGGCAGGGTGCCGGCTTTTTCGTTTGTGGAGGATCACCCTTCGTTGACAAGGACCGCGGGAATGGTGTCGTCTTTGCGCAGGGTTAAAATCTCACAGCCGTTATCTGTCACCACAATAGTATGCTCGTACTGTGCGGACAAGCTGCGATCTTTGGTTTTCACCGTCCAGCCATCTTTCATGGTGCGGATGCGGTAATCACCGGCGTTTACCATTGGCTCCACGGTAAACGTCATGCCTGCCTGCAATACCACACCGCTGTCATCGGCATCGTAATGCAGCACCTGTGGCTCTTCGTGGAAGCCTTTGCCGATACCGTGACCACAATATTCACGGACGACCGAAAAGTCATTCGCTTCGACATATTTTTGGATGGCGCGGCCCAGTTCACGCAGGCGAATGCCGGGCTTAATCAGGCGCAGCGACAGATACAGGCTTTCCTGCGTTACGCGACACAGACGCTCACCTTGAATGGTCGGTTTGCCAACGATAAACATTTTCGACGTATCGCCGTGGTATTCATCTTTAATCACCGTAACGTCAACATTAATAATATCGCCGTCTTTCAGCTGGCGTTCATCGCTGGGAATGCCGTGACATACCACCTCATTAATCGAGATACAGACTGATTTCGGAAAGCCGTGATAGCCAAGGCAAGCCGAAATAGCCTGTTGCTTATGAGTGATGTAATCATGACAGATGCGATCCAGCTCACCAGTGGTTATACCCGGCTTAACGTGCTGTTCAATCATCTCCAGCACTTCGGCGGCCAGACGTCCGGCGACGCGCATTTTTTCGATTTCTTCAGGGGTCTTAATTGAAATTGCCATTAAATTAATCCGCATTTGCCGACATTATCGACAATAATGAACGTTGTGCTGACATGTTAACAGTCAGCAAATGGGCTGCCAAATAGAGAACACGCTGACCTCAGCTGGCTGAACTATTATTGGTGTCCCGGGCGCGGTTATGGTATAAAGCGCGCCGACGATTCTCTGTACGGCCGTTTGGTCGGCAGGAAACGCATAAATCTCATTATGTGTAATAAAACACACATGTATCGACACATGCGCCGGGGTGCCTCGTAAGAGGTCGGTCGTATGGGATACATGGAGGCCCAACCCCAAACTATCATAGAGGTAATCATGGCAACTGTTTCCATGCGCGACATGCTCAAGGCTGGTGTTCACTTCGGTCACCAGACCCGTTACTGGAACCCAAAAATGAAACCATTCATCTTTGGTGCTCGTAACAAAGTTCACATCATCAACCTTGAAAAAACAGTACCAATGTTCAACGAAGCGTTGGCTGAGCTGAATAAGATCTCTTCCCGTAAAGGTAAAATCCTGTTTGTTGGTACTAAGCGCGCTGCTGCCGAAGCGGTAAAAGAGTCTGCTCTGAGCTGCGATCAGTTCTTCGTTAACCACCGCTGGTTGGGTGGCATGCTGACTAACTGGAAAACCGTTCGTCAGTCTATCAAACGTCTGAAAGATCTTGAGACTCAGTCTCAGGACGGCACTTTTGACAAACTGACCAAAAAAGAAGCGCTGATGCGCGCTCGTGAACTGGCCAAGCTGGAAAACAGCCTGGGCGGTATCAAAGATATGGGCGGTTTGCCGGATGCACTGTTCGTTGTTGATGCTGACCATGAACACATCGCAATCAAAGAAGCAAACAACCTGGGTATTCCAGTTTTTGCTATCGTTGATACCAACTCTGATCCAGATGGTGTTGATTTCGTTATCCCTGGTAACGATGATGCGATCCGTGCTGTAAGCCTGTACCTGACTGCCGTTGCGACCACTGTGCGCGAAGGTCGTTCTCAGGACCTGGCTGAGCAAGCCGAAGAAGCGTCTTTAGAAAACGCTTAATAAGGTCTGCTCTGCATAAGAGCCCTTAGTATTCAGATGTGATCTGTAAGGGGCCAAAATTGGCCCCTTTATTTTATCTAAGTCTGTTACGCCTCCATCAGGAAGGCGGGACGGAGTAAACTTTCCGCAATAAGTGCCTGCTAGTGCAAATGTACCCAGGTACGAACCGAGGATTCTGGAATGGCTGAAATTACCGCTGCATTGGTAAAAGAACTGCGTGAGCGTACTGGCGCGGGCATGATGGATTGCAAAAAAGCGCTGACTGAAGCGCACGGCGATATTGAGCTGGCAATTGAAAACATGCGTAAGTCTGGCGCAATTAAAGCGGCGAAAAAAGCAGGCAACGTGGCTGCTGACGGCGTGATCAAAACCAAAATCGTTGGCGACTACGGTGTGATCTTGGAAGTTAACTGCCAGACTGACTTTGTTGCTAAAGATGGTGGTTTCCAGGCATTTGCTGACAAAGTTCTGGAAGCTGCTGCTGCCGATCGCATTACCGATGTTGAAGTGCTGAAAGCGCAATTCGAAGAAGAGCGCGTGGCGCTGGTTGCCAAAATTGGTGAGAACATCAACATTCGTCGCGTTGCTTTGCTGGAAGGCGAAGAGCTGGGCAGCTACCTGCACGGCGCTCGTATCGGCGTGCTGGTTTCAGCGAAAGGCGCTAACGAAGAGCTGATCAAGCAGATCGCTATGCACGTTGCCGCGAGCAAGCCTGAGTTTGTTAAGCCAGAAGACGTATCTGCTGATGTGGTTGAAAAAGAGTACCAGGTTCAGCTGGACATCGCGATGCAGTCTGGCAAGCCAAAAGAGATCGCAGAGAAAATGGTTGAAGGCCGCATGAAGAAATTCACCGGCGAAGTCTCTCTGACCGGTCAGGCTTTCGTTATCGATCCAGGTAAAACCGTTGGTCAGGCTCTGAAAGAGCAAGGCGCTGACGTTATCAATTTCATCCGCTTCGAAGTGGGTGAAGGCATTGAGAAAGTTGAAGCTGACTTCGCTGCAGAAGTTGCGGCAATGTCTAAACAGTCTTAATGTTCTGAAAGAACCGCCAGAAGGCGGTTCTTTTTTGTCTGCAATCTGCAACAGACATGTTTTTCAGTCTCATCCCAATAGCATTTTCATTATGGTAAACGGATGATTGACCAGATTTTACTTCTCTTTTTTACCCTATCTTCCAGGAAGAATTGACCATGGCGACCAACGCAAAACCTGTTTATCAACGTATCCTGCTAAAACTGAGTGGCGAAGCACTGCAAGGTGCCGAAGGTTTTGGTATTGACGCGAGTGTGCTTGACCGTATGGCGCAAGAAGTAAAAGAGCTGGTCGAACTGGGCATCCAGGTTGGCGTTGTGATTGGCGGTGGCAACCTGTTCCGTGGCGCGGGTCTGGCTCAGGCGGGTATGAACCGCGTCGTGGGTGACCATATGGGTATGCTGGCGACGGTCATGAATGGCCTGGCAATGCGTGATGCGTTGCACCGCGCCTATGTCAATGCTCGTCTGATGTCTGCAATTCCACTGAATGGCGTGTGCGATAATTACAGCTGGGCCGAAGCAATCAGCCTGCTACGTAACAATCGCGTAGTGATTTTCTCTGCCGGTACGGGCAACCCTTTCTTTACCACTGACTCGGCAGCGTGCCTGCGCGGTATTGAAATCGAAGCTGACGTGGTATTGAAGGCGACCAAGGTCGACGGCGTCTACTCAGCCGATCCGGTGAAAAATCCTGATGCCACGCTGTATGAGCAATTAACCTATTCTGAGGTGCTGGATCAGGAGCTGAAAGTGATGGATCTTGCTGCCTTTACGCTGGCGCGCGACCATAAATTGCCAATCCGCGTCTTCAACATGAATAAGCCTGGCGCACTGCGTCGCGTAGTGATGGGTGAAAAAGAAGGCACCCTGATTACGCATTAATACCCGAGGCGAGATAAAATAAGGTATATTCTGTCAGCGCGGTGACAATCCATCGTGCACCAGTCAGGATTATCGATGATTATCGATCCCGTTTCCGGTTATACCGGAACTGGCCAGGTCAAACCGAATCCAAGGGTTTTAACGTGATTAACGACATCAAAAAAGATGCTGATACGCGCATGGAAAAATGCGTCGAAGCATTCAAAAATACCATCAGTAAAGTGCGCACTGGTCGTGCTTCACCTGCGCTACTCGACGGCATTGTCGTCGAATATTACGGCACGCCAACGCCGCTGCGTCAGCTGGCTTCGGTTACCGTAGAAGACTCGCGTACGCTGAAAATCAACGTATTTGATCGCTCGCTCGGCCCTGCCGTTGAAAAAGCCATCATGACGTCCGATCTCGGCCTGAATCCAAGTTCAGCGGGTAGCGACATCCGTGTGCCGCTGCCTGCACTGACCGAAGAGCGTCGTAAAGATTTGATCAAAGTCGTGCGCGGTGAAGCCGAGCAGGGCCGCGTGGCGGTACGTAATGTGCGCCGCGATGCCAAAGATAAAGTCAAAGCGTTGCTGAAAGATAAAGAGATCAGCGAAGATGACGAACGTCGTGCGCAAGATGAGATCCATAAAATGACCGATGCGCACATCAAGAAAGTGGATGCCGCCCTGTCAGAAAAAGAAACGGAGCTGATGGATTTCTGATCCCATCGCTGCCGGAAAAAACGCCGTACAGAGAAGCGTTCTTTCGGAATGCGTTATCTGGCGGCGTTTTACATTGTGCTTATCAGCACGACCTTTGACCTCACATGGACAGTAAAATGAAGCGATTAACTCTGCTGGGTTCAACCGGATCGATTGGCACAAGCACGCTGGCGGTCGTTCGCGCCAACCCTGAATTGTATGAAGTAACCGCCTTAGTTGCCGGTCAGAATGTTGAGCTGATGGCTGAACAGTGCGCAGAATTTCAACCCCACTACGCGGCGATGGCTGATGAAGACGCTGCCACGGCGTTGCGTGAACGACTGAGAGCACTCAAGGTAGCTACTGAAGTGCTCTCCGGCGTTCAGGCGGCTTGTGAACTGGCAGCACTGGATGAGGTTGACCAGGTGATGGCGGCGATTGTTGGCGCGTCGGGCTTGCTGCCCACGCTTGCAGCCATTCGCGCCAGTAAAACCGTTCTGTTAGCGAATAAAGAATCCCTTGTCACCTGCGGCCGTTTGTTTATGGAGGCGGTACGTCAGCATCGCGCGCAATTGTTGCCCGTTGACAGCGAGCATAACGCCATTTTTCAGAGTTTACCGGCTTCCATCCAGCATCAGTTAGGATACGCTGACCTACAGGATAATGGCATTGAAACGATTATCCTTACGGGATCGGGTGGTCCTTTTCGTGACACGGTATTAAGCGATCTGGCTGCGATGTCGCCTGATCAGGCTTGTGCGCATCCGAACTGGTCGATGGGACGAAAAATTTCTGTCGATTCAGCCACCATGATGAATAAAGGTCTTGAATACATTGAAGCCCGTTGGTTATTTAATGCCAGCGCAGCGCAGATGGAAGTGATTTTGCATCCGCAATCGGTCATTCATTCCATGGTGCGTTACTGCGATGGTAGCGTGTTGGCCCAGTTGGGTTCTCCTGATATGCGTACACCGATTGTTCACAGCATGGCGTGGCCGGCGCGCATTAACGCTGGCGTAACGCCGCTGGACTTCACCCGCATGTCGGCGCTGACGTTCGCAGAACCCGACTTTAATCGCTATCCCTGTTTGAAACTGGCTATCGACGCCTGTGAAGCTGGACAAGCGGCGACCACCACGCTTAATGCCGCCAACGAGGTTGCCGTCGCGGCATTTCTGAATCACCAGATTCGTTTTACCGACATTGCGGTGCTTAACAGTGCGGTGCTGGCGGCACAGGCGTGTCAGGAACCTGATTCGGTGGAGGCAGTCCTTGAGATCGATCGCATGGCGCGCGCTGTGGCGACAGAAATGTTGCCGCGTGTCACGTCATTACGCTGATCGCGCCGAGGTCGTTTGTTCACTTCCGGTGAAAATGATATAGTCGCTGGCTCGCGTTTCACGGTCTGTCACCGAATTCGGTGTAGCCCGACATGCAGTGTCGGGATTTGTACCGGGCGCAATGTATTCAGAAACCACAGCATTTCTGATGAAAGGAATTGATTACGCGTTATGTCGTCTAACAATCAAAACAAAACCGATGACCAGCAGGGAACCGGTCCACGCCACGTGGCTATCATTATGGATGGCAACGGTCGCTGGGCTAAAAATCAGGGAAAATTGCGTATTTCCGGTCATAAAGCGGGCGTTAAATCGGTGCGTCGCGCCGTCAGTTTTGCTGTTAGCAATAATTTAGAGTCTTTGACGCTGTACGCGTTCAGTAGCGAAAACTGGAGCCGTCCAGCGCAAGAAGTGACGGCACTTATGGAGTTGTTCGTCTGGGCGCTCGACAGTGAAGTAAAGAGCCTGCACAAGCATAATGTTCGTTTACGCATCATCGGTGACATCAGTCGTTTCAGCGCCCGCATTCAGGAGCGTATTCGTCGTTCTGAAGCGCTGACCGAAAATAATGATGGTCTCACTCTTAACATTGCCGCTAACTATGGCGGGCGTTGGGATATTATCGAGAGCGTGAAAAAAGTGGCAGTACAGGTTCAGGAAGGACTGTTACGCCCTGACCAAATAACCGAAGAGAGCCTGACGCCTCATCTGTGTATGCAGGATCAGGCGCCAGTGGATTTAGTGATAAGGACCGGGGGAGAGCATCGGATTAGCAACTTCCTGCTGTGGCAAATCGCCTATGCTGAATTTTATTTTACCGATGTTCTTTGGCCTGATTTCGATGAACACGTTTTTAAAGGTGCACTGAATGCATTCTCTCTGCGGGAGCGTCGCTATGGTGGCGCTGCACCAGGCGGCGCCTGAGCAATCTGGGGGTAACCTTTGCTGAAGTCTCGTCTGATTACCGCGTTGATTTTAATACCGCTGGTAATTGCTGCACTGTTTTGGTTACCGCCTGTTGGCTTTGCGATTACAACCATCATCATCTGTATGCTTGCTGCCTGGGAATGGGGGCAACTTGCAGGTATGGTGTCCCGTCAACAACGTATCTGGCTGGCCGTGTTATGCGGTCTGCTGCTGGCGTTGATGCTGTTTACGCTTCCTCCTTATCAGCATGATGTTCATCTGCCGCAGATGGCGACTTCGCTTTGGGCGTCGCTGGTATGGTGGATTGTGGCGCTATTGCTTGTGCTTTCCTACCCGGCTTCCGCGGCCTTATGGCGCCACTCTCGTCCGTTGCGGCTGCTATTTGGCATTCTGACCATCATCCCTTTCTTCTGGGGCATGCTCGCGCTGCGCCAGTATCATTATGACAGCGATCACTTCGCAGGCGCATGGTGGCTGCTGTTTGTCATGTTTCTGGTATGGGGCGCGGACTCAGGCGCCTATATGTTCGGCAAGCTTTTTGGTAAGCATAAACTGGCGCCGAAAGTGTCACCGGGTAAAACCTGGGAGGGTTTCATTGGCGGCCTGTTCTCTTCAGCCATTATTGCTTTGCTGTTTGCCAGCCTGGCCCCTATCAGCGTCTCCGTCGGCACACTGGTGATTTGTGCGGTTATCGCCACGTTAGCCTCGGTGCTTGGCGACCTTACCGAGAGCATGTTCAAACGTGAAGCGGGTATCAAAGACAGTGGCAATTTGATTCCTGGTCACGGCGGTATTCTTGACCGCATTGATAGCCTGACCGCAGCCGTGCCGGTGTTTGCCTGTTTATTGTTACTGGTGTTCCGCACCCTCTGAGGACAGGCAAAGATGTTGAGCATACTCTGGAGTTTCTTCGCCTTTATCGTCGCACTTGGCGTATTAATCACTGTCCATGAATTTGGCCATTTTTGGGTAGCGCGTCGTTGCGGTGTCAAAGTGGAACGCTTTTCTGTCGGTTTCGGTAAAACGCTATGGCACCGTCAGGATCGCCACGGCACAGAATTCGTTATTGCGCTGATACCACTTGGCGGTTACGTCAAAATGCTTGATGAGCGTGTTGAAAGCGTACCTGCTGAGCTGCGCCATCAGGCTTTTAACAACAAAGCTGTCTGGCAGCGCGCTTCGATTATTGCGGCAGGTCCCGTCGCTAACTTCATCTTCGCCATTTTCGCTTACTGGGTTGTGTTCATTCACGGCGTCCCTGGCGTGCGCCCGGTGATTGGTGGAATTTTGAGCGGATCGGTTGCTGCTGAAGCGCAAATTGCACCCGGCATGGAACTTAAGGCCGTTGACGGTATCGAAACGCCTGACTGGGATGCTGTACGCATGGCGCTGGTAGGGAAAATTGGCGATAACAGCACCACCTTAACGGTTGCGCGTTTTGGTGAACAGGCAACCCAGCAGAAGCAGCTTGATTTACGCAACTGGCAGTTTGAGCCAGACAAGCAGGATCCGGTCGTGGCGCTGGGCATTCGGCCGCGTGGTCCGCAAATTGAAACCACGCTGGCAGAAGTGCAGGCGAATTCACCCGCCAGTGAAGCCGGTTTGCAAGCTGGCGATAGGATCGTTAAAGTCGATGGTCAGCCATTATCGCAGTGGCAGGCTTTTGCCACGCAGGTAAGGGATAACCCCGGAAAAAGCATGGCGCTTGAGATCGTTCGTAACGGTGAAACGGTACAGTTAGCCATGACGCCAGAAGCGAAGCCGGGGGCAAAAACGGAAGGATTTGCGGGCGTTATTCCGCGCATTGTTCCGTTGCCGGAAGCGTTTAAGACGGTAAGGCAGTATGGTGCATTCTCGGCTATCGGTGAGGCCAGTGTAAAAACCTGGCAATTGATGAAGTTGACTGTTTCCATGCTGGGCAAGTTAATAACCGGTGATGTGAAGTTGAACAACCTGAGCGGGCCGATTTCGATTGCGCAGGGTGCGGGGTTGTCAGCAGAGTACGGGATGATTTACTACCTGATGTTCCTGGCGTTGATTAGCGTCAACCTTGGCATCATCAACCTGTTCCCACTGCCGGTTTTAGATGGTGGGCACTTGCTCTTTCTGGCGATCGAAAAGATCAAAGGTGGACCGGTGTCCGAACGAGTTCAGGACTTTAGTTATCGCATTGGCTCAATTCTGCTGGTGTTGTTAATGGGGCTTGCACTTTTCAATGATTTCTCACGTCTGTAATCGCTGGATAGCGGACCGACGAGAGATGTGTTAGGAAAACGCATAATAACGATGGCGATGAAAAAGTTGCTCATAGCGTCGCTGCTGTTTAGCAGCGCCACCGTTTACGGTGCAGACGATTTCGTAGTGAAGGATATTCATTTCGAAGGGCTGCAGCGAGTCGCCGTCGGCGCGGCTCTGCTGAGCATGCCGGTACGAGTAGGCGATACGGTGTCTGACGATGACGTCAGAAATACCATTCGCTCGCTGTTCGCTACTGGCAACTTTGAGGATGTTCAGGTCCTGCGAGACGGTAATACACTGATTGTCCAGGTCAAAGAACGTCCAACCATTGCCAGCATTACCTTCACCGGTAACAAAGCGGTGAAGGAAGATCAGCTCAAACAGAATCTTGAAGCATCGGGTGTGCGTGTTGGCGAAGCGCTGGACCGCACCATGCTCTCTTCTATTGAGAAGGGTCTTGAGGACTTCTATTACAGCGTCGGTAAATACACCGCCAGCGTGAAAGCGGTGGTGACGCCGCTGCCGCGTAACCGTGTTGACCTTAAGCTGGTGTTTACTGAAGGCGTTTCTGCAAAAATTCAGCAGATTAATATCGTTGGAAACAAAGCGTTCAGCTCTGATGAGCTTATCTCACGCTTCCAGTTACGCGATGAAGTGCCGTGGTGGAACCTGGTAGGCGATCGTAAATACCAGAAGCAGAAACTGGCAGGGGACCTTGAAACGCTGCGCAGTTTCTACCTTGATCGTGGTTATGCACGCTTTAATATCGATTCCACGCAAGTGAGCCTGACGCCGGACAAAAAAGGCAT
This sequence comes from Mixta mediterraneensis, assembly GCF_014946725.1. GTDB lineage: Bacteria > Pseudomonadota > Gammaproteobacteria > Enterobacterales > Enterobacteriaceae > Pantoea > Pantoea mediterraneensis. The sequence continues at coordinate 602,945 of NZ_JACFXY010000001.1, read as the reverse complement.
CTATATCACCGTAAACATCACGGAAGGCGATCAGTACAAGATTGCAGGCGTGATTGTAAATGGCAGCATGGCGGGCCATTCGGCGGAAATCGAACATCTGACGAAAATCCCAGCGGGCGAGCTGTATAACGGCACTAAAGTCACGCAGATGGAAGATGATATTAAGAAGCTGCTGGGCCGTTATGGTTATGCCTATCCGCGTGTGGTGACACAGCCGGAGATTAATGACGCTGATAAGACAGTGAAACTGCATATTAATGTCGATGCAGGTAACCGCTACTACGTACGCAATGTCCGCTTTGAAGGCAACGACACGTCGAAAGATTCCGTACTGCGTCGTGAAATGCGTCAGATGGAAGGCGCCTGGCTGGGCAGCGATTTGGTCGAGCAGGGTAAAGAGCGCCTGAACCGCACCGGCTATTTTGAAACGGTTGATGTTGATACGCAGCGCGTGCCAGGTTCTCCTGACCAGGTGGACGTGGTTTACAAAGTTAAAGAGCGTAATACGGGAACCTTCAACTTCGGCGTCGGTTACGGCACTGAAAGTGGCGTCAGTTTCCAGGTCGGCGTGACGCAGGAAAACTGGCTAGGGACCGGTAATACCGTGGGCATCAGCGGTACTAAGAATGATTACCAGACTTATGCCGAGTTCTCGCTTACCGATCCTTATTTCACCGTTGACGGTGTGAGTTTGGGCGGTCGTCTGTTCTATAACGACTTTAAAGCTGACGATGCTGATTTGTCCGACTATACCAACAAAAGTTATGGTTTAGACGGCACGCTGGGCTTTCCTGTTAACGAGAACAACACGCTGCGCGTAGGCTTAGGCTATGTGCATAACGATCTGTCGAACATGCAGCCGCAGATTGCGATGTGGCGTTATCTTGACTCGGTTGGTAAGCCGCAGCAGTTGAATGACGAAGGCGATTTTTCCGCTGACGATTTCACCTTTAACTACGGTTGGACGTACAACACGCTGGACCGTGGCTTCTTCCCAACAGCCGGTAACCGCACTAACCTGAACGGTAAGATTACCATTCCGGGTTCAGATAACAGTTTCTATAAAGTAACGCTGGACAGCCAACAGTATATGCCGCTCAATCAGGATCGTACCTGGGTACTGTTGGGGCGCGGTCGTGTGGGTTACGGTGACGGTTTAGGCGGTAAAGAAATGCCGTTCTATGAGAACTTCTATGCGGGCGGCTCAAGCACCGTACGAGGGTTCCAGTCAAACACCATTGGTCCAAAGGCGGCGTATCTGAACGATCACTCTTCTACCTGCTCGCTTGCTGATGCAAATGGCATTTGTCGATCAGATGATGCTGTCGGCGGTAACGCGATGGCGGTAGCCAGCTTTGAGCTGATTACGCCAACGCCGTTCCTGAGCGAGAAGTATTCGAATTCCGTTCGTACTTCACTCTTTGTAGATGCCGGTACAGCATGGGATACCAAGTGGGAAAATACCGCTCAAACGCGTGCAGCAGGCATCCCCGATTACAGCGATCCGAGCAATGTCCGTGTATCAAGCGGTATTGCCTTGCAATGGATGTCACCGCTGGGTCCGTTGGTATTCTCTTACGCCCAGCCGATCAAGAAATACGAGGGAGATAAGGCAGAGCAGTTCCAGTTTAATATTGGTAAAACCTGGTAATGTTCTGAGCATGGAGGCATAAGCTGAAGTATTGCCGCCAGGCAGGGGAGTCACTGACCTCTCTGCCGGGGCAAACACTGTGTCGCTGACACAAACGTTGATGGTAAGGAGTTTATAGTGAAAAAGTTGTTGTGTGCCGCAGGTCTGGGTCTTGCTTTAGCGGTCTCCGCTGGTGTTCAGGCTGCTGACAAAATTGCAGTGGTAAACGTGTCCAGCATTTTCCAACAGTTACCGCAACGTGCGACTGTTGCCAAACAGCTGGAAAATGAGTTCAAAGGCCGTGCAAGCGAATTACAGAGTCAGGAACGCGATCTGCAAACCAAAATGCAGCGATTGCAGCGTGACGGTTCTACCATGAAGGCCAGCGAGCGCAGCCGCATGGAAAAAGACGTCATGTCACAGCGTGAAGCCTTCTCGACCAAAGCGCAGGCATTTGAGCAGGACAATCGCCGTCGTCAGACGGAAGAGCGTAATAAATTGCTGAGCCGTATTCAGGACGCAGTGAAGAAAGTGGCTGCTGATGATGGTTACGATGTAGTCATCGACGCTAATGCCGTGGCTTACGCGTCAAACGCGAAAGACATTACTGCAGACGTGCTGAAACAGGTTAAATAATCAATGTCATCTATTCGACTGGCTGATTTAGCCCAGCAGTTGGATGCAGAATTGCACGGAGATGGCGATACCGTCATCTCCGGCATTGCTTCTATGCAATCCGCCACAACTGGCCAAATTACTTTTCTTGCAAACAGCCGTTACCGCGAGCAACTCGCTCTGATTAAGGCTTCAGCCGTGGTGCTGACGGAAGCGGATCTGGAATGGTGCAAAACGGCAGCGTTGGTGGTGAAAAATCCCTACCTGACCTATGCACGTATGGCACAACTGCTTGATACCACGCCGCAACCCGCACACAATATTGCCCCCAGCGCCGTCATCGATCCCAGCGCCAAATTAGGTCACAACGTCTCTGTTGGTGCCAATGCGGTGATCGAATCAGACGTTGAGTTAGGTGATAACGTGGTGATAGGCGCGGGTTGTTTCGTGGGTAAAAAAACACGCATTGGTGACGGCACACGTTTATGGGCCAATGTTTCCATCTACCATGAGATTCAAATTGGTCAGGATTGTCTGATTCAATCGGGTACGGTGATTGGTTCCGATGGTTTCGGATATGCGAACGATCGTGGTAACTGGGTGAAAATCCCACAGTTAGGTGCAGTCATTATCGGCGATCGGGTTGAAATTGGTGCCTGTACCACTATCGATCGCGGTGCCCTGGATAACACTCTGATTGGCAATGGTGTTATCATAGACAACCAATGTCAGATCGCGCACAACGTGGTTATTGGTGACAATACCGCTGTTGCAGGCGGTGTGATTATGGCAGGGAGTTTGAAAATTGGACGTTATTGTATGATTGGCGGTGCCAGCGTCATTAACGGCCATATGGAAATTTGTGACAAGGTGACCGTGACCGGTATGGGCATGGTAATGCGTCCTATCACAGAGCCTGGTGTATACTCTTCAGGCATTCCGCTACAACCTAACAAAACCTGGCGTAAAACTGCAGCGCTGGTGATGAACATCGATGATATGAGCAAGCGCTTAAAAGCCATCGAGCGTAAAGTCGGCAAAGACGACTAAGCGGCATCCCAAACCTGACCGGCTTTCATAATAAAAGTGTTAAGCAGGGAAGCGCCATGGAACCTATTTGCGGCCTGCGGAAGATCGAGTTGATCTGTGCAGGCCGTGTTATTGATGTCATCAGATTTTTAGGACAGGAAGAGTATTTTGACTACTGAAACTCATACTCTGAAAATTGAAGAGATTTTAGAGCTGCTGCCGCACCGCTATCCATTTTTGCTGGTTGACCGCGTGCTGGAATTTGAAGAGCATAAATACCTGCGTGCAGTGAAGAACGTTTCTGTAAATGAACCGTTTTTCCAGGGGCATTTCCCTGGTAAACCGATTTTTCCTGGCGTTCTGATCCTGGAAGCGATGGCGCAGGCAACCGGTATCCTGGCGTTTAAAAGTGTAGGTAAACTGGAGCCGGGCGAGCTGTATTATTTCGCCGGTATCGACGAGGCGCGTTTCAAACGTCCGGTCGTTCCGGGCGATCAAATGATCATGGAAGTGACTTTCGAGAAAACCCGCCGTGGTCTGACCCGCTTTAAAGGCGTGGCGACCGTTGATGGTAAAATCGTTTGTGAAGCAACTATGATGTGTGCCCGCAGCCGGGAGGCGTAATCCGTGATTGATCCAACTGCCAACATCCATCCCAGTTCTGTCATTGAAGAGGGGGCCATTATTGGTCCCAACGTCCACATCGGCCCGTTCTGTTTTATTGGGGCAAATGTGGAAATTGGTGAAGGAACGGTACTGAAATCGCATGTGGTAGTAAATGGCCATACGCGTATCGGTAAAGATAACCAGATCTATCAATTCGCCTCAATTGGTGAAGTGAATCAGGATCTGAAATACGCAGGCGAACCGACTCGCGTTGAGATTGGCGACCGCAACCGCATCCGCGAAAGCGTCACTATCCATCGCGGCACCATTCAGGGCGGCCATGTCACCACTGTTGGTAACGACAACCTGCTGATGATCAATGCGCATATCGCCCATGACTGCGTGGTAGGCAATCGCTGCATTTTTGCTAACAACGCAACGCTTGGCGGCCACGTTACCGTTGATGATTTTGCGATTATTGGCGGAATGACGGCGGTGCATCAATGGTGCATTATCGGAGCACATGTGATGGTGGGCGGTTGTTCAGGCGTGGCGCAAGATGTTCCTCCTTACGTCATCGCGCAGGGTAACCATGCGACGCCGTTTGGTATCAACATTGAAGGCCTGAAGCGTCGTGGTTTCAGTAAAGAGTCGCTGCATGCCATTCGTAACGCATACAAATTGCTTTATCGCAGTGGCAGAACGCTGGATGAAGTGAAGCCGGAGATCGAAGAAATTGCGAAGCAGCACAGCGAAGTGCAGCCGTTCTATGATTTCTTTGCCCGCTCAACCCGGGGATTAATTCGCTAATTCATGTCACCGCGTCCCTTAACGATTGCCATCATCGCCGGAGAAACCTCCGGCGATATTCTTGGTGCAGGCCTGATTCGTGCGCTTAAAGCGCGTCATCCCACCGCACGTTTTGTCGGCGTTGCCGGCCCGCTGATGCAAGCGGAAGGTTGCGAAGCCTGGTATGAAATGGAAGAGTTAGCGGTAATGGGGATCGTAGAAGTGCTGGGTCGCTTACCGCGCCTGTTAAAGATTCGCCGCGACCTCACCCAACGATTCATCGATCTCAAACCGGATGTGTTTGTTGGCATTGATGCGCCGGATTTCAATATCACTTTAGAAGGACGATTGAAGCGCGCGGGCATTCGCACCATTCACTATGTTAGCCCGTCGGTGTGGGCGTGGCGACAGAAGCGCGTGTTCAAAATTGGCCGCAACACCAATCTGGTATTGGCTTTTTTGCCGTTTGAGAAAGCCTTTTACGATCGCTTCGGCGTGCCTTGCCGCTTTATCGGCCATACCATGGCTGATGCGATGCCAATGCAGCCGGACAAGCTTGCAGCGCGTCGCCAACTGGGTATTACCGATAACGCGCTCTGTTTGGCGCTCTTGCCGGGCAGCCGTGGCGCAGAAGTCGAAATGCTCAGCGAAGATTTCCTTAAAACGGCGCAGCTATTGCGCATGCATTATCCGGCGCTAGAAATTGTCGTGCCGTTGGTTAATGCTAAACGCCGTGAGCAATTTGAGCAGATTAAAGCCCGCGTTGCGCCTGAATTGCCGATGCATTTGCTGGATGGCAAAGGGCGTGAAGCGATGATTGCGAGCGATGCCGCATTGCTGGCATCAGGGACTGCCGCGCTGGAATGTATGCTGGCAAAATGCCCCATGGTTGTTGGCTATCGTATGAAGCCTTTTACCTTCTGGCTGGCGAAACGACTGGTGAAAACGCCCTATGTGTCGTTGCCAAACTTGTTAGCCGGGCGCGAATTAGTTAAAGAACTCCTGCAGGATGAGTGTCAGCCAGCCGCGCTGGCGGCGGCTTTAGAACCGCTGCTGCACGCCGGCGTTGAACGAGACAGGCTGCTGCAGGAATTCTATGAGATGCACCAGCAGATTCGCTGGAATGCCGACGAACAAGCGGCAGACGCAGTACTGGAGATAGCCAATGTCTGATTTTATCTATCCTGTTGCTCATCTTATCGCTGGCGTAGACGAAGTTGGGCGCGGACCCTTAGTGGGCGCCGTTGTGACTGCAGCCGTGATCCTCGATCCGGCAAACCCCATTACTGGCTTAGCAGACTCAAAAAAATTATCAGAGAAACGCCGTCTGGCGTTGTATGACGAAATCAAAGCGAAAGCACTGGCATGGAACGTAGGCCGTGCCGAGCCAGAAGAGATTGACCAGATTAACATTCTGCACGCAACTATGTTGGCGATGCAGCGTGCGGTGGCGGGTTTAGCCATCACGCCCGACTGGGTTCTGGTTGATGGTAATCGTTGCCCGGCATTGCCAATGCCGTCGCAGGCTGTCGTAAAAGGTGATAGCCTGGTGGCTGAAATTAGCGCCGCTTCAATTATCGCCAAAGTCACGCGCGATCGCGAAATGAGCGAGTTAGATCTGCTGTTTCCGCAATATGGCTTTGCCCAACACAAAGGTTATCCCACCGCACTGCACAGGGAAAAGTTGACGCAGTACGGTGCGACACCACACCATCGCCGCAGCTTTGCGCCGGTGCGTAATGCGCTTATCGACGCCGATGTGCTGGCAAGCTGTCAGCCAACGACGCTTTAATGCCTGCCGCTTTTTTAACCGGAAATTGATATGGCTGAACCTCGTTTTATACATCTGCGTGTCCACAGCGACTATTCAATGGTTGATGGTCTGGCGAAAACCGGCCCGTTAGTCAAGCAAGCGGCTGCGCTTGGTATGCCAGCCATAGCGATTACCGATTACACCAATCTTTGCGGACTAGTAAAATTTTACGGCAGCGCGCACAGTGCCGGTATTAAGCCTGTCATCGGCGCAGATTTCAGCGTTGCCAGCGACCTGATGGGCGACGAGCTAACCCAGCTAACGGTTTTAGCCAGCAACAACGCAGGCTATCAAAACCTGACGTTACTCATTTCGCGTGCGTATCAGCGTGGCTACGGTATTGCCGGTCCGGTCATTGATCGCGACTGGTTGATCGAGCTACAGGAAGGCTTAATTCTGCTGTCTGGCGGACGGCGCGGGGATGTGGGTCGCAGTTTGCTGCGTGGCAACATGCAGCTGGTCGCGCAATGTCTCGGCTTTTATCAGCAGCACTTCGCCGATCGTTACTATCTTGAACTGACGCGCACCGGTCGCCCGGATGAAGAGAGGCACCTGCACGCGGCAGTGGAACTGGCGATCGCGGAAGGCGTGCCGGTGGTCGCAACCAATGAAGTGTGCTTTATCAATGCGGAAGATTTTGACGCGCATGAAATTCGCGTGGCAATTCATGATGGCTATACGCTGGATGATCCGAAACGTCCGCGTAATTACAGTCCTCAGCAATACATGCGCAGCGAAGAGGAGATGTGCGAGCTGTTTTCGGACATCCCGGAAGCGCTGGAAAACAGCGTAGAGATTGCTAAGCGTTGTAACGTCACGGTGCGGCTGGGCGAGTACTTCCTGCCACAATTTCCAACCGGCAACATGACCACCGAAGATTTCCTGGTGATGAAATCGCGTGAAGGGTTAGAGGAACGTCTCGAATTCCTGTTCCCTGATGAAGTGGTCCGCGTTGAAAAACGCCCGGCCTATGACGAACGTCTTGAAGTCGAGCTAAACGTTATCAACCAGATGGGCTTTCCCGGCTACTTCCTGATCGTGATGGAATTTATCCAGTGGTCGAAGGATAACGGCGTACCTGTTGGACCTGGACGCGGATCGGGTGCGGGTTCGCTGGTGGCGTATGCATTAAAAATCACCGATCTTGATCCGCTCGAATTTGACCTGCTGTTTGAACGTTTTCTGAATCCAGAACGTGTATCAATGCCGGACTTTGACGTCGATTTCTGTATGGAGAAACGCGATCAGGTCATTGAGCACGTTGCCGATATGTATGGGCGTGAAGCGGTATCGCAGATCATCACCTTTGGTACGATGGCGGCAAAAGCGGTTATCCGCGATGTGGGCCGCGTATTGGGGCATCCATACGGTTTCGTCGATCGTATCTCTAAATTGATCCCGCCCGATCCCGGCATGACGCTGGAGAAGGCTTTTGTCGCAGAGCCGCAACTGCCGGAAATTTATGAGGCTGACGAAGAGGTCAAAGCCCTTATCGATATGGCGCGTAAGCTGGAAGGCGTTACGCGAAATGCCGGTAAGCATGCGGGTGGGGTGGTGATTGCGCCGACCAAAATTACCGATTTCGCACCGCTTTATTGCGACGAGAATGGCCAGTTTCCGGTTACTCAGTTTGATAAAAATGACGTGGAATATGCCGGGCTGGTGAAGTTTGACTTCCTCGGTCTGCGCACGCTTACTATCATTAACTGGGCGCTGGAAATGATTAACGCCCGACGCGAAAAGCAGGGCGAACCGCCTGTCGATATTGCTGCGATTCCGCTTGAAGATAAAAAAAGTTTCGACATGCTGCAGCGCGCGGAAACCACTGCGGTTTTCCAGCTTGAATCGCGCGGTATGAAAGACCTGATTAAACGGCTAAAACCTGACTGTTTTGAAGACATGATCGCCCTGGTGGCGCTGTTCCGTCCAGGCCCGTTGCAATCAGGCATGGTAGATAACTTCATTGACCGTAAACACGGGCGGGAAGCTATTTCGTACCCGGATATTCAGTGGCAGCACGAAACCCTGAAGCCGGTACTGGAACCCACTTACGGCATCATCCTGTATCAGGAACAGGTTATGCAGATCGCACAGGTGCTTTCTGGCTATACCCTGGGCGGTGCGGATATGTTGCGCCGTGCGATGGGTAAAAAGAAACCAGAGGAAATGGCTAAGCAGCGATCAGTATTCAAAGACGGCGCTGAAAGCATGGGCGTCGATGGCGAACTGTCGATGAAAATCTTCGACCTGGTGGAAAAATTTGCGGGTTACGGTTTTAACAAATCGCACTCGGCCGCTTACGCGTTGGTGTCATATCAAACGCTGTGGCTGAAAGCGCATTATCCAGCCGAATTCATGGCGGCGGTGATGACTGCCGATATGGATAACACCGAGAAAGTCGTGGGGCTGGTCGATGAGTGCTGGCGCATGGGCCTGAAAGTATTGCCACCGGACATTAATTCCGGGTTTTATCAGTTCCACGTCAATTCCGAAGGTGAGATTGTTTATGGTATCGGCGCGATCAAAGGTGTTGGCGAAGGCCCGATCGAAGCGATCCTTGAGGCGCGTAATGAAGACGGCTATTTCCGTGAGCTTTTCGACCTCTGCGCACGTACCGATACGAAAAAAATAAACCGTCGTGTGATGGAAAAGCTGATCATGTCCGGCGCGTTCGATCGCCTTGGGCCGCACCGCGCTGCGCTGATGAGTTCGCTCAGTGATGCGTTGAAAGCGGCCGACCAACATGCAAAAGCCGAAGCTACGGGTCAGGCAGATATGTTTGGGGTGTTGGCGGAAGAGCCAGAGCAGATAGAGAAATCTTATGCCAGCGTCACGCCGTGGCCTGAGCAGGTTCAGTTGGATGGTGAACGCGAGACGCTGGGGTTATACCTTACCGGCCATCCCATCAACCAGTATCTGAAAGAAATTGAGCGTTACGTTGGTGGTGTGCGCCTGAAAGATATGCACCCGACCGAACGTGGTAAAATCACCGTTGCAGCCGGCCTGGTTATTGCGGCGCGCGTGATGGTAACCAAGCGCGGCAACCGAATTGGTATTTGTACGCTGGACGATCGTTCTGGTCGCCTGGAAGTCATGTTATTTACCGATGCGTTAGATAAATACCAGCAGTTGCTGGAGAAGGACCGTATCCTGATCGTCAGCGGACAGGTCAGCTTTGATGACTTTAGCGGTGGCCTTAAAATGACCGCTCGCGAAGTCATGGACATTGACGAAGCGCGCGAAAAATACGCGCGTGGACTTGCTATCTCGCTGACGGACAGGCAAATTGATGACCAGCTATTAAACCGACTCCGCCAGTCTCTGGAGCCTTATCGCTCAGGGACGATCCCGGTGCATCTCTATTACCAGAGTGCCGAAGCACGCGCGAAGCTGCGCTTTGGTGCAGCGTGGCGTATTTCGCCCAGCGATCGTTTACTTAACGATCTGCGGTCGTTGATTGGATCGGAGCAGGTGGAACTGGAGTTTGACTAAAACAGGAACATTATGAGTCTTAATTACCTGGATTTTGAACAGCCAATCGCAGAACTGGAAGCGAAGATTGATTCGCTTACTTCGATTGGCCGTCAGGATGATAAACACGTAAATCTGGATGAAGAAGTGCAGCGTCTGCGCGAAAAAAGCGTAGAACTGACCCGTAAAATCTTCGCCGACTTAGGCGCATGGCAGATCGCTCAGCTGGCGCGCCATCCTTTGCGCCCTTATACCTTTGACTACGTGCGAAACGCGTTTGACGATTTCGATGAGCTGGCAGGGGACCGCGCTTATGCCGACGACAAAGCGATCGTTGGCGGCATTGCACGTCTGGATGGACGCCCGGTGATGATCATTGGCCACCAGAAAGGCCGGGAAACCAGAGAAAAAATTCGCCGCAATTTTGGTATGCCAGCGCCTGAAGGCTACCGTAAAGCGCTGCGTCTGATGGAAATGGCCGAGCGATTCAAAATGCCGATCATCACCTTTATCGATACGCCTGGTGCTTATCCAGGCGTCGGTGCGGAAGAGCGAGGTCAATCTGAAGCGATTGCGCGCAATCTGCGTGAAATGTCGGGCCTGAAAGTACCTGTAATTTGTACCGTCATTGGTGAAGGCGGTTCAGGTGGCGCGTTAGCGATTGGCGTAGGTGACAAAGTGAACATGCTGCAATACAGCACTTATTCAGTGATTTCGCCGGAAGGTTGTGCATCTATTTTGTGGAAAAGCGCAGATAAAGCCCCGCTGGCGGCCGAAGCGATGGGCATCACCGCCGATCGTCTGAAAGAGCTGAAACTGATTGACTCTGTGATCCCGGAACCTTTGGGGGGCGCGCATCGTCGTCCGGTAGATATGGCCATTTCACTGAAACAACAGTTGCTGGCAGACCTGGCTGAACTTGACGGCCTGACCACTGAAGAGCTGCTGGATCGTCGCTATCAGCGCCTGATGAGCTACGGCTACGCCTGATAGTAACCGGTAAAAGCGAAAGCGGACTTCGGTCCGCTTTTTTTATGCCTGCATTCTGACTGCAGCGTGTAGCAACAATTCGCTATGCTTACCCCATGCCACAACAACCGAGGAGGTGCGCATTGAATATTTTGGCGATTATGGGCGGGCATGGTGTGTTCTACAAAGACGAGCCCTTGCGCGAACTGGACGCGGCGTTAAGCCAGCAAGGCTTCCAGCTCATTTATCCGAAAAATGTCGTCGATTTGCTCAAGCTCATTGAACACAATCCACGCATTAGCGGCGTCATTTTTGACTGGGACGCACATAACAGCCTGGCATTGTGTGGTGAAATCAATCAGCTTAACGAGTACCTACCCCTCTATGCCTTCATCAACACCCATTCGCAAATGGACGTCAGCATTAATGAAATGCGTATGCCGCTGCATTTTTTTGAATATGCGCTCAACGCGGCCGATGATATTGCACTGCATATTCGCCAGTATACTGACGACTATTTAGATCACATCACGCCGCCGCTAACCAAAGCGCTGTTTACGTACGCGAAAGAGGGGAAATATACTTTCTGTACGCCAGGTCATATGGCAGGTACTGCGTTTCAGAAAAGTCCCGTCGGTTGTCTGTTTTACGATTTTTTTGGCGCGAATACGCTGAAATCAGACATTTCGATTTCGGTCACCGAGCTGGGTTCGTTACTGGATTACACGGGTCCGCATCTGGAAGCAGAAGAGTATGTGGCGCGCACTTTAGGCGCTGAACAGAGCTACCTGGTGACCAACGGTACCTCCACTTCAAACAAAATTGTCGGGATGTACGCCGCGTCTGCGGGCAGTACAGTGTTGATCGATCGCAATTGTCATAAATCTTTGACGCATCTGTTGATGATGAGCGATCTCATACCGATTTGGCTGAAGCCTACGCGTAATGCGCTGGGCATTCTTGGCGGTATCCCTAAACGCGAATTTACCCGCCCGAGTATTGAACAGAAGGTTGCGGCTACGCCACGTGCCAGCTGGCCGATACATGCAGTGATCACTAATTCCACTTATGATGGCTTGTTGTATAACACGCAATACATCAAACAAACGCTTGATGTGCCATCGATTCATTTTGATTCGGCATGGGTGCCCTATACCAATTTTCATCCGATTTACGACGGCAAAAGTGGTATGAGCGGCGAGCGTATTCCGGGCAAAGTGGTTTATGAAACGCAGTCCACCCACAAGCTGCTGGCGGCGTTTTCTCAGGCATCGATGATTCATATCAAGGGTGACTATGATGAGCAGACGTTTAACGAAGCCTACATGATGCATACCACCACCTCGCCCAACTACGCCATTGTTTCCTCGATCGAAACGGCGGCAGCGATGCTACGTGGTAATCCAGGCAAACGTCTGATTAATCGCTCGGTCGAACGCGCGCTACATTTCCGCCGTGAGATTCAGCGCTTACGCGAAGAATCTGACAGCTGGTTCTTTGACATCTGGCTGCCAGAACATGTTGATGAAGCACAGTGTTGGCCAATCCAGCCGGGTGAAGAGAACTGGCACGGCTTTACGCAGGCTGACCGTGACCATATGTATCTCGATCCCATTAAAGTTACTATCCTGACGCCGGGCATGAGCGAACTGGGTGTGATGGCGGAAGAGGGAATTCCTGCCGCGCTGGTGGCGAAATTTCTGGATGAACGCGGCATTGTGGTGGAGAAAACCGGCCCGTACAATTTGCTGTTTCTGTTCAGTATCGGCATTGATAAAACCAAGGCGATGAGTGTGCTGCGCGGTTTGACTGAATTTAAACGCGCCTATGACCTCAATTTGCGGGTAAAAAATATGCTACCGGATCTTTACGCTGAAGATCCCGACTTTTACCGCAATATGCGCATACAGACGCTGGCTCAGGGAATCCATCAGATGATTCGTCATCACGATCTGCCGCGCCTGATGCTGAAAGCTTTCGACGTTTTGCCAGAGATGAAAATGACGCCGCATCAGGCATTTCAGCAGCAGGTAAAAGGGAATATCGAAACCGTGGACATTAGCCAGCTGGTCGGGCGCGTTTCCGCCAATATGATTTTGCCTTATCCGCCGGGCGTGCCGCTGGTAATGCCAGGAGAAATGATCACGGAACAAAGTCGTGCGGTGCTCGATTTCCTGTTAATGCTGTGCAGTATTGGTCGTCATTATCCCGGCTTCGAAACCGATATTCATGGCGCGACCTTGACGGAAGAAGGTGAGTACCATGTACGGGTGCTGAAAAGCGAATAATTTCAGCAAATTATGCGTTGTCAGCGCGCTACCACACCCGTAAAGTAACGGATTAACCGGGCTTAAGGAGACGATATGTTGCAGTTAATCCAGATCCATCACATTGCAATCATTGCGTCCGATTATCAGCGCAGTAAAGCTTTCTACTGCGATGTGCTCGGATTCAGCTTGTTAGGTGAATATTATCGGGAAGCGCGCGATTCGTGGAAAGGCGATCTGGGGTTAAATGGACAATACACTATTGAACTGTTTTCTTTCCCGACGCCCCCGACGCGTGTCAGCCGTCCTGAAGCCTGCGGCTTACGTCATCTGGCCTTTAGCGTGGCGGATGTTGCGGCTGCTGTGCAGGCGCTGGCTGAAAAAGGGGTGATTTGTGAACCGATTCGCATTGATGAGCTGACCGGTAAGCAATGCACTTTCTTTGCCGATCCAGATGGTTTGCCGCTGGAGCTGTATCAGGCGTAAAATGGCGCACTTCAATGGGCCGCAACCGGCGGCCCGAAACTATGGATTGCGTCATGTCTTTGCCTCATCTTGATAAACTGCTGCACACCGAAGCCGCGTTGGTGGTGGCGTTCAGTGGCGGCCTTGATTCAACCGTACTGCTGCATCAGTTATGGGTATGGCAGCAGCGTCATCCCCAGTCACGCCTGCGTGCCTTACACGTCCATCATGGGTTAAGCCCAAATGCCGACAGTTGGGCAGCGCACTGTGTGACGATATGCGAACAGTGGCAATTGCGTTGTGATGTGTTGCATGTCAGCGTGGACAGTCGTAAGCAGGGCGTTGAAGCCGCAGCGCGCCAGGCGCGTTATCAGGCGTTAAGCGCCGAGTTACAGTCTGGCGAAACGCTGTTAACCGCACAGCACCTTGACGATCAATGCGAAACGTTTTTGCTGGCGCTAAAACGCGGCAGTGGTCCCGCAGGCTTAGCGGCAATGCCTGCTGAAATGTGGCTGGGCACGCATCGCTTGCTGCGTCCGCTGCTGGCTATTTCCCGTCAGGCGCTGGAAGGCTATGCACAGACGCATCAACTTGTCTGGATCGAAGATGAAAGCAATCAGAATCTACGCTATGACCGTAATTTCCTGCGTCAGCATTTATTGCCAGAGTTGCTAACGCGCTGGCCACATTTTGCCGAGGCCACCGCTCGCAGCGCGACCTTATGTGGAGAACAGGAACAGTTGCTGGATGAGCTATTGGCTGAGCAGTTACAAACGCTGGTGCAACCCGATGGCAGCCTGCACTTCACTGCTCTGCTTGCCTTAAACGATGCTCGCGTCAATGCGTTGCTGCGTCGCTGGATTGCCGGGCAGGGGGGAATGATGCCTTCACGTGACGCGTTAAGTCGTATTCGTCAGGAAGTCATGTTAAGCCGGGAAGATGCGCAGCCGCGCCTGCAACTGGGGCGCTTTGAAGTGCGCCGTTTTCGTCAGCGACTTTACTGGCTACCGAAGCAAAATTCGTTACGTGATTGCGCACTAAACTGGCCCGATTTCAGTCAGCCGCTGAGGCTGCCACAAGATTTAGGCACGCTGCAAGCCAGCCCATCCCCCGATGCGTTACGGCAGCCGCAAGCAGACGAACAGGTCAGTGTGCGCTTTCAGGCGCAAGGCTACGTCCATCTGGTTGGACGCGCGGGCGGTCGCGAAATGAAAAAAATTTGGCAAGAGCTGCACATTCCGCCATGGCAGCGCGAACGTACCCCGTTAATTTTTTATAATCAGACGCTTGTTTGCGCACCCGGTCTGTTTATTACCCGAAACGGTGCGGCTACAGATATGCCCGGCTGGCAGGTGATCTGGCGCAAAAACGAAAAAGCTGGAGAGCAATAATGAAAAACTGGATCGTCGCCTTATTAATGACGACGGCGCTACCGGCTTTGGCCGAAGGCGATGTCAACGCTGGCGCGCAAAAGGCGGCAAGTTGTGTAGCGTGCCATGGCGCAGAAGGAAAAGCGGCGGTGCCGCTGTACCCGAACCTTGCCGGTCAAAATGCGGCTTATCTTAATCATGCTTTACAGGCGTACAAAAAGGGCGAACGCAGCGGTGGACAAGCGGAAGTCATGAAGGCATTTGTGGCGGGGTTAAGTGAAACGGATATGGCGGATATTGCCGCGTATTATAATTCGTTGAAACCATAACGAAGGAGGCGGGAAATATCCCGCCTCTGCGGATTGCGTTACTCTTCACTAACGACAACCGTGCCCAGTTCTGGGTGGCTGAACCTGGCGATATGATCGAGACGTAACTCACGCGTCTCACCTGAAAGATCAATTTCCAGGTACTCTACATTTTTACGCGACACCATATCTTTGGCTTTTGCCTTGAGCTGTTCGCCATCTTTCAGTTCCAGCGACAGCATCCAGCTCTTTTGGCAGGCGAGTTCCAGATTATCGTAGTCATCGCAATTGATGGGTTTATAAGCTTCGTTCATCAACATAGTCGCTCACCAATAAGTTTGCAGCGGCATAAGCCGCTTGTTCCCTGACAGAAGAGTTTAGCGCAGGATTCGCGGCAATATCATCAAGCGCCTTTAATACACAGCCAATTGCATCGGGAATATATCCTAAATCCCCGCTGCCTATCCCGGCATATTTTTGGCGAATTAATTCACAATATTTTTGCACAAGCCCCTCCTCAGCAGAGCGTAAATACTCTGGTTGATGAGCGACTATAACACAGGCATTTCCAGGAAATCAGCCGGGCTAAAGCAGGATCGGCCCGCCATTCACTGCTAAAGTGACAGATTCCGCTGCTTAGCACGGGATAAATACTCGCACAAAAGGTTAACTCAATGAATAAGTTAAAACATTTAAACGGCCAGTTTTCTCTGCGAGGTGACAGATGATTATGCTGTCACGTAATGTTGAACTTCCCGATAGCGAAATAGAGCTAACGGCAATTCGTGCACAAGGTGCAGGGGGACAACATGTTAATAAGGCCAGCACGGCAATCCATCTTCGTTTCAATATTGTGGCCTCGTCCTTACCGCCATTTTATAAAGAACGGCTGCTGGCGGCTAATCATCACTTGATTACTGCTGAAGGCGTTATTGTGATTAAAGCGCAGGAATATCGCAGCCAGGAGATGAATCGTGAAGCGGCATTGCAGCGGTTAGTTAATTTGATTGGTGAACTCACCACGGTCGAGAAAGCGCGACGTGCGACGCGGCCTACGCGTGCGTCTAAAGTCCGGCGTCTGGAAAGCAAAACGCGGCGCGGAAATACCAAAGCGTTGCGGGGAAAAGTGCAATAAAAAACTGCGCCTTAATCCGTTGGTCTTCAACTTTTGGGGTGCAGTTCAGATTGAGCGTGTTACTTATTCAGTGCTTTCAGCAGGAAATCGACGATGTCGTTCTGCTTAATCATCTGCTTTTCGCTGTCGCGGCGTGCTTTGTACTCAATCTCTTGATTGTCGAGATTGCGGTCGCCGATAACAATGGTATGCGGTACGCCAATCAGCTCCATATCGGCAAACATCACACCCGGACGCTCTTTCCGGTCGTCAAGGATCACATCGACGCCCTGGGCGCGTAGTGTGTTATACAGCGCCTCTGCCACTTCCTTCACGCGGAATGATTTCTGCATGTTCATGGGCAAAATTGCCACTTCGAACGGGGCCAGGGCAGCAGGCCAGATGATGCCACGTTCGTCATGGTTCTGCTCAATCGCGGCTGCGACCACGCGCGTAACGCCGATGCCGTAGCAGCCCATCGACAATACCTGATTGCGTCCATCTTCGCCCTGAACGGCAGCTTTCATCGCTTCAGAGTATTTGGTGCCCAGCTGGAAAATATGGCCTACTTCGATGCCGCGCTTGATCTGCAACGTGCCTTTGCCGTCTGGGCTCAAATCGCCTTCAACAACGTTGCGAATGTCCGCAACGATGGGTAAGGGCAGATCGCGCTCCCAGTTAATGCCGGTGTAATGTTTGCCATCAACATTGGCACCCGCACAGAAATCGCTCATTTTCACAACGGCGCGATCAGCAATGATCGGCATGGTCAGCCCAACCGGGCCGAGCGAACCTGGGCCGGCTCCCATAGCCGCACGGATTTCATCCTCAGTGGCGAATGTCAGAGGTGAAGCGACGAGTTCAGATTTTTCGGCTTTGATTTCGTTTAGCACGTGATCGCCACGCACCAGCAGCGCAATTAGCGTATGGCCACTTTCTTCACGGCCTTTAACCAGCAGCGTTTTTACGGTCTTTTCAATGGGTAACTGAAACTGTTCAACCAGCGCCGCAATAGTTTTAGCGTTGGGCGTGTCGATCAGGCTTAGTTCCTGCGTCGGCTGCGCGCGTTCGCCTGCTGGCGCGACGGCCTCTGCCAGCTCAATATTCGCAGCGTAATCGGATTCGGTGGAGAAGATAACATCGTCTTCGCCGCTCTGCGCCAGTACCTGGAATTCATGCGATGCGCTACCGCCGATCGAGCCGGTATCAGCCTGCACCGCACGGAAATCGAGTCCCATGCGGCTGAAAATCTGACTGTACGCGCGGTACATCGCATCGTAGGTCTCCTGCAACGATTCCTGAGAAACGTGGAAGGAGTAAGCATCTTTCATGATGAATTCGCGTGAACGCATTACGCCAAAACGTGGGCGCACTTCGTCGCGAAATTTAGTCTGAATCTGAAACAGGTTAAGTGGCAGCTGCTTGTACGAGCTGAGCTCGTTACGAATTAAGTCCGTCACCACCTCCTCATGCGTTGGACCCAGCACGAACGGGCGTTCATGACGATCGGCAATACGCAGCAGTTCCGGGCCATACTGCTCCCAGCGACCGCTCTCCTGCCACAAATCGGCAGGCTGGACGACCGGCATGGAAATCTCAATTGCGCCCGCGTTGTTCATCTCTTCGCGCACGATTTTTTCGACTTTTTTCAGTACGCGCACCCCGGTCGGTAACCAGGTGTACAGGCCAGAAGCCAGTTTACGGATCATCCCGGCGCGCAGCATCAGCTGGTGGCTGATCACTTCGGCGTCAGAAGGCGTTTCTTTCTGAGTAGAGAGCAGATATTGAGTAGTACGCATTGATTATGATTCCAGTTGATCGGAAAACCACAGACAGAATTTTACTGGCGGCTAGTGTACCAGCGAGATCACTGGCTCAAAAGCGGGTTTTAACGCAGGTCGATAGCAACCACTTCTGTGCCAGCTTCATCGATGCGCCAGCGCACATTGAAATCCAGCAGCCAGGCAGCGTATACCCGATCCAGCGCCTCATCTTTGCGATAGGCTGGTCGCGGATCTTGTGCCAACACTTCGCGAATAAATCGCTCAAGGTGGGGATAACGAACCTGTTGCTGAAGTTGCTGTTGCGCCAGCGGTGAAAAGCGCACGGGCATATTCGCTTTTGGCGCTGACTGCGCAAAACCCGCATGCGCCTCGGGTAAGGCTTCAGCAAAAGGCAGATACGGTTTTATATCAACTATCGGTGTGCCATCGACTAAATCAAGGCTACCAAGTTCCAGGATAACCGATTGTTTTTTGGAAGTAATTCTCTTTAATTCAACCAGTGACATACCAATCGGATTCGGACGAAAGGGGGAACGTGTGGCGAACACGCCTATGCGCGTATTGCCGCCGAGACGCGGCGGCCGCACCGTAGGCCGCCATCCGCCTTCCATCGTTTGATGAAAAACAAACAGCAGCCAAAGATGACTGAACTCTTCCAGGCCGCGTACTGCTTCAGGCTGATTATAGGGTGCCAACAGATGTAGCTCACCGCCCCCATCCTGTACCAGCCCCGGCTGGCGCGGCACGGCAAACTTCTCTTTCCACGGTGAACGGATTACACCAATTTGCGCAAAGGCGAATTCGCTCATTGATTGCTGACTTTCAACGCAGAGCCCTGGCAAACTGCCTGACGATAACAGCCTGGCGTGCTGCTGACGATTTCACACTTATGTAGCAAAACGGCATTGGCTTTCATCTGCGATGTTTTTATTTGCAGACGCTTGCGTGCAGTCGCGATATTCGGTGGTGAATCCTGTGTGCTGGTCTGGCAATCTTCGCCTGATACTTCACCCAGATCGCGGAACGGTTTGCTGACCAAATCGGTAGCGTCGGTATACACTTTGACCGGCGCTGGTCGCGGAGTGGCTTTATGTGTCGGCTCGCTGGATTGCTGCGAACGAGAAGGTGCACTGCTTATAGGATGATATTCCCGAACACACCCAGTCAGCATCAATGCCAACAAGCAGAGCGGTAAAAAACGCATAGCAACATCCTCATGTTGTAAAAAGTGGCGTTATTGAAACAAGGACCAGAATAAGAACCTATCCCAAAAGGAATTGTCAGATCGTAAATAATGGCAATTTTTGAGGGCGAAGTATGGCGGGCAACAAGTGGCAGATCAGCGATGAACTCTGGGAGAAAATGGCTCCACTTCTCCCGGAACATAAAACCCACCATCCGCTGGGCACGCATCGTAGACGTGTTGATAATCGTGCCGCAATGAACGCCATTTTCTTTGTGCTCAGAACCGGTTGCCAATGGAATGCCCTGAATGCCACGGATATTTGCTCATCCAGCTCAGCCCACCGCCGCTTTCAGGAATGGCGGGATGCTGGAGTATTTGAACGCTTCTGGCAAAACGGGCTGCTTGCCTGCGAGAAGCGGGATGCCATTGACTGGTCATGGTTGTCGATGGATGGCTGCATGACAAAATCGCCCCTTGCAGGCTCAAAAAAACAGGTCGCAACCCGACTGACAGGGGGAAGCAGGGAGTAAAGCGGAGCCTGATGACCGACGGGAACGGGCTTCCGCTCTCGCTGGCTGTCGCAGGGGCAAATACCCACGACATAAAACTGGTTGAAGATACGCTGGACGCGCTACAGACCGGCAGGCCGGGTCGCAGGCTGCATCTGTGTATGGACAAAGGCTATGAGGCTGAATGGGTGGAAATTTGTTTGAAAGCTCGTCGTTATGAACCTCATATCCAGTCGGGGAAAGAGGAGTCTGAGGCAATTAAAAACAGCGAGTTCAGGGCTCATCGTTGGGTTGTGGAAAGAACGCATAGCTGGATGAATCGCTTTCGCCGCATACTGACGCGATGGGAGAAGAAAGTCGAAAACTACGAGGCGATGCTGCATTTTGCTTGCAGCATCATTGTCTGGAATAAAATCCTTTTGGGATAGGTTCTAAATAACAAGTCGGGCGCGAAGCAAAAGAAAGGGCGGCATAGCGCCGCCCTGAAAGAATAGACGAGGCGGAATTACCAGCCTTTTACTACGCCACCACTGAAAATTTTGTTAGCGGCGTCATTTACTTCGTCAGACTGGTAAGCCTGAACAAATTTCTTCACGTTTTCTGTATCTTTGTTGTCTTCACGTGCCACGATAAGGTTTACGTAAGGAGAGTTTTTATCTTCTACAAAGATACCGTCTTTCGCAGGCGACAGGCCAATCTGGCTGGCGTAAGTGGTGTTGATCACCGCCAGCGCAATCTGTGCATCGTCCAGTGAACGTGGTAGCTGTGGCGCTTCCAGCTCAACAATTTTCAGATGTTTTGGGTTTTCAGTAATATCCAGCGAAGTCGGCAGCAAGCCAACATCTTCTTTTAATTTGATCAGGCCCACCTGCTGCAGCAGCAGTAAGGAGCGACCCAGATTGGTTGGATCATTAGGAATCGCGATCTGTGCGCCATCCTGCAGCTCATCCAGTGATTTGATTTTTTTCGAGTAGCCTGCGATAGGGTAAACGAAGGTATTACCAACCGGCACCAGTTTGTAGCCGCGATCTTTAATCTGCTGATCCAGATAAGGCTTATGCTGGAATGCGTTGGCATCAATGTCACCTTTGCTCAGCGCTTCGTTAGGAAGCACATAATCATTAAATGTGACCAGCTCAACCTCAAGGCCGTATTTCTCTTTGGCAACTTTCTGCGCCACTTCCGCAACCTGCTGCTCAACGCCGACAATCACACCGACTTTAATATGGTTTGGATCTTTTTCTTTCTGATCGCATCCAGCCAGCGCAATCGCGCCAATCAATGCACCCACAGCGGCAATGTTTTTAAACTTGAAAGACATATCCCTTCCTCAATATTGATATTGCTTATTTATGGGACACAGCACGCACGATGCGGTCGCCACAGAACTGAATTAAATACACCAGAACCACCAGTAACACTAATACCGTATTCATCACGGTAGCGTTGTATCCGATATAACCGTACTGATAACCAATCTGCCCCAATCCGCCTGCGCCAACTGCGCCGCCCATGGCGGAATAGCCGACCAGCGTAATCAGTGTAATTGTAGCGGCGTTCACCAAACCTGGCAGTGCTTCAGGCAGCAGCACTTTGCGCACGATCTGCACTGGCGTTGCGCCCATTGCACGTGACGCTTCGATCAACCCGGTTGGCAATTCCAGTAAGGCGTTTTCAACCATGCGGGCAATAAAAGGCGCGGCAGCTACGGTTAATGGCACGATGGCAGCTTGTAAACCAATGGAAGTGCCGACAATTACGCGGGTGAAAGGAATCATCCACACCAGCAAAATAATGAAGGGGATAGAGCGAAAGATATTCACTACCGCTGAAAGTACGCGATATAAGCCACGGTTTTCAAGAATTTGACCCGGACGCGTGACATAGAGTAATACGCCAACCGGCAAGCCGATAACAAAACCAAAAAAGCCGGAGACAAAGGTCATCATTAGCGTTTCCCATACGCCACGCGCCAGCAACCATAACATCGCGTCAGACATAACCTAATACCTCTACTTTTACATGGTTCTCTTGCAGCCAGGCGATAGCTGCTTTGGTGTCGCTTCCTGTACCGTGCATTTCAGCCAGCATAATGCCGAACTTAACGCCACCGGCGTAATCCATCTGCGCACTAATAATGTTGTTATTCACGTTGAAACGGCGTGCTGCTTCTGACAAAAGCGGTGCATCGACTGATTTACCCGTAAATTCCAGACGTAACAGTGGCACGCTGTCGGCTTTTGCGTCTGACGACATGCGTTGCTGGTAATCGTCGGGAATGTCCAGATGCAGCGTGGACTGAATAAACTGCTGTGCTAATGGCGTTTTCGGATGTGAAAACACTTCACTCACACTGTCTTTCTCGATCAGCTCGCCATTACTGATGACGGCGACCTGATCGCAAATGCGTTTTACGACATCCATTTCATGCGTAATGAGCAAGATGGTCAGGCCGAGACGACGATTAATATCTTTCAACAGTTCAAGAATAGAGCGGGTTGTGGCGGGATCGAGCGCACTGGTGGCTTCGTCACACAGCAGGACCTTGGGGCTGCTGGCTAGCGCACGAGCAATGGCAACACGCTGCTTTTGCCCGCCCGAAAGGTTGGCCGGCCAGGCGTCGTGTTTGTCAGACAATCCGACTAATTCCAGCAATTCACTCACGCGCTTTTTAATTTGCTCACGTGACAAATTGCCTAGCTCAAGGGGAAGCGACACATTGCCAGCGACAGTGCGTGAGTTCAACAGATTAAAATGCTGGAAGATCATGCCAATCTGGCGACGTGCCTGCGTGAGTTGACGTTCGTTCAACGCTGTTAAATCAGCACCGTCAACCAGTACGCGGCCCGAAGTCGGGCGCTCCAGCAGATTTACGCAACGAATCAAGGTACTTTTACCGGCACCGGAAGCACCGATAACGCCATATACCTGACCCGCGGGCACATGTAAGCTGACGTCAGATAACGCCTGAATAGCGCGTGTGCCTTGCTGGAACACTTTGGTAATATTTTCGAGTTTTATCATTACGTTATTTATTATCGTATTACGTTGTCCGTGGTGTGGGATGCTTTATATAGCCTGGCCATAAGAAAGCTCGATGGATGTTAAGGCATCCAGACGTCTAAATCAATCAAAGTCATTCAAACTGGCGTTCTCCCTTTTATTGCAATCATGCGATACTGAACGGCAATTTTTATAGCAGGAGTTTCTACGTGGCGAATAAAGTTCCAGCCATTTTTCTTGATCGCGATGGCACCTTAAATGTTGATCACGGCTACGTCCATGAAATCGACAGTTTCCAGTTTATTGATGGCACTATCGAGGCGCTGCAAGAACTGAAAAAGATGGGCTTTGCCCTTGTGGTCGTGACAAATCAGTCCGGCATTGCACGCGGCATCTTTACTGAAGATCAGTTTATGCAACTCACCGAATGGATGGACTGGTCGCTTGCAGATCGGGATGTGGATCTGGATGGTATCTATTTCTGTCCGCATCATCCAGAAGGTACAGTTGAAGCATATCGTCAGCAGTGCGATTGCCGTAAGCCACAGCCGGGCATGCTGTTATCGGCACAAGCAGAACTGAATATCGATATGCATTCTTCCTATATGGTGGGTGACAAAATCGAAGATATGATGGCAGCGCAGGCGGCTGGTGTGGGCACGAAAATACTGGTTCGCACAGGTAAACCCGTTACCGCAGAAGGCGAAGCCGCAGCAGATTGGGTAATTAATAGCCTTTCTGACCTTCCGGCACGCATTAAAAAGGGATAAAACGCGGCTTTTGTGCAAAAATCAGGCGGATAACAAAAAAGTTTGATTTTACACTTGCGCTCGCCGAAACGTTCCCTATAATGCGCCTCCACTGACACGGCACACCGGCTTACGGTATGACGTGCTGGCAGGTTCGGGAGACTGAGCCGCCGGAGAAAAACTTCTCAGAAAGAGGTTGACTCTGCAGGAGGAAAGCGTAATATACGCCACCTCGCGACAGCCGGTTAAGCCGCTGTACGCACTGCTCTTTAACAATTTATCAGACAATCTGTGTGGGCACTCGCAGGATTGATATCAGCGTCTCCGGACGTAAAAAATATCAAGTCTCTGCTGAGTGAACACGTAATTCATTACGACGTTAAATTCACAGAGCATCGCTGCGCCGTTCTTTAATGAACGGTGTCAGCAAATCAGAATTTTAATTGAAGAGTTTGATCATGGCTCAGATTGAACGCTGGCGGCAGGCCTAACACATGCAAGTCGGACGGTAACGGGAAGAAGCTTGCTTCTTTGCCGACGAGTGGCGGACGGGTGAGTAATGTCTGGGAAACTGCCCGATGGAGGGGGATAACCACTGGAAACGGTGGCTAATACCGCATAATGTCTTCGGACCAAAGTGGGGGACCTCCGGGCCTCACACCATCGGATGTGCCCAGACGGGATTAGCTGGTAGGTGAGGTAAAGGCTCACCTAGGCGACGATCCCTAGCTGGTCTGAGAGGATGACCAGCCACACTGGAACTGAGACACGGTCCAGACTCCTACGGGAGGCAGCAGTGGGGAATATTGCACAATGGGCGCAAGCCTGATGCAGCCATGCCGCGTGTATGAAGAAGGCCTTCGGGTTGTAAAGTACTTTCAGCGGGGAGGAAGGGATGAGGTTTAATACGCCTCGTCATTGACGTTACCCGCAGAAGAAGCACCGGCTAACTCCGTGCCAGCAGCCGCGGTAATACGGAGGGTGCAAGCGTTAATCGGAATTACTGGGCGTAAAGCGCACGCAGGCGGTCTGTTAAGTCAGATGTGAAATCCCCGGGCTCAACCCGGGAACTGCATTTGAAACTGGCAGGCTTGAGTCTCGTAGAGGGGGGTAGAATTCCAGGTGTAGCGGTGAAATGCGTAGAGATCTGGAGGAATACCGGTGGCGAAGGCGGCCCCCTGGACGAAGACTGACGCTCAGGTGCGAAAGCGTGGGGAGCAAACAGGATTAGATACCCTGGTAGTCCACGCCGTAAACGATGTCGACTTGGAGGCTGTGCCCTTGAGGCGTGGCTTCCGGAGCTAACGCGTTAAGTCGACCGCCTGGGGAGTACGGCCGCAAGGTTAAAACTCAAATGAATTGACGGGGGCCCGCACAAGCGGTGGAGCATGTGGTTTAATTCGATGCAACGCGAAGAACCTTACCTGGTCTTGACATCCACGGAATCTGGCAGAGATGCCTGAGTGCCTTCGGGAGCCGTGAGACAGGTGCTGCATGGCTGTCGTCAGCTCGTGTTGTGAAATGTTGGGTTAAGTCCCGCAACGAGCGCAACCCTTATCCTTTGTTGCCAGCGGTTCGGCCGGGAACTCAAAGGAGACTGCCGGTGATAAACCGGAGGAAGGTGGGGATGACGTCAAGTCATCATGGCCCTTACGACCAGGGCTACGCACGTGCTACAATGGCGCATACAAAGAGAAGCGACCTCGCGAGAGCAAGCGGACCTCATAAAGTGCGTCGTAGTCCGGATCGGAGTCTGCAACCCGACTCCGTGAAGTCGGAATCGCTAGTAATCGTGGATCAGAATGCCACGGTGAATACGTTCCCGGGCCTTGTACACACCGCCCGTCACACCATGGGAGTGGGTTGCAAAAGAAGTAGGTAGCTTAACCTCCGGGAGGGCGCTTACCACTTTGTGATTCATGACTGGGGTGAAGTCGTAACAAGGTAACCGTAGGGGAACCTGCGGTTGGATCACCTCCTTACCTGAAGATACCTTCCTGCGAAGTGCTCACACAGATTGTCTGATGAAAACGTAAAGAAGCAGGACGGCTGCGAAGTCGTGACACATTCGTGTCCCCTTCGTCTAGCGGTTAGGACTCCGCCCTTTCACGGCGGCAACAGGGGTTCGAATCCCCTAGGGGACGCCACTGCTTGGTGACAGGTGAAAGGTGTCTCCCCAGTATCTCAAAACCGGTTTCGCGGGTAAACAGCGGCGCCGTGTTTGAGATATTTGCTCTTTAACAATCCGGAACAAGCTGAAAATTGAAACGACACGCCGTGTTCATTCTCCGTAATAAGAGTGAAATTAACGGTGTGTCCGGGTCTCAGCTTTGCAGTCTGCATGCGTAAAACGCCTGTGGGTTGTAAGGTTAAGCGACCAAGCGTACACGGTGGATGCCCTGGCAGTCAGAGGCGATGAAGGACGTGCTAATCTGCGTAAAGCGCCGGTAAGGTGATATGAACCGCTACAGCCGGCGATGTCCGAATGGGGAAACCCGGTGCACTCTGTGCATCATCGTAACATGAATACATAGTGTTACGAGGCGAACCGGGGGAACTGAAACATCTAAGTACCCCGAGGAAAAGAAATCAACCGAGATTCCCCCAGTAGCGGCGAGCGAACGGGGAGGAGCCCAGAGTCTGAATCAGCGTGTGTGTCAGTGGAAGCGTCTGGAAAGGCGCACGGTACAGGGTGACAGTCCCGTACACGAAGACACACAGGCTGTGAGCTCGATGAGTAAGGCGGGACACGTGATATCCTGTCTGAAGACGGGGGGACCATCCTCCAAGGCTAAATACTCCTGACTGACCGATAGTGAACCAGTACCGTGAGGGAAAGGCGAAAAGAACCCCGGCGAGGGGAGTGAAACAGAACCTGAAACCGTGTACGTACAAGCAGTGGGAGCACCTTCGTGGTGTGACTGCGTACCTTTTGTATAATGGGTCAGCGACTTATATTCTGTAGCAAGGTTAACCGTATAGGGGAGCCGCAGGGAAACCGAGTCTTAACCGGGCGACAAGTTGCAGGGTATAGACCCGAAACCCGGTGATCTAGCCATGGGCAGGTTGAAGGTTGGGTAACACTAACTGGAGGACCGAACCGACTAATGTTGAAAAATTAGCGGATGACCTGTGGCTGGGGGTGAAAGGCCAATCAAACCGGGAGATAGCTGGTTCTCCCCGAAAGCTATTTAGGTAGCGCCTCGTGAATTCATCTCCGGGGGTAGAGCACTGTTTCGGCTAGGGGGCCATCCCGGCTTACCAACCCGATGCAAACTACGAATACCGGAGAATGTTATCACGGGAGACACACGGCGGGTGCTAACGTCCGTCGTGAAGAGGGAAACAACCCAGACCGCCAGCTAAGGTCCCAAAGTCATGGTTAAGTGGGAAACGATGTGGGAAGGCCCAGACAGCCAGGATGTTGGCTTAGAAGCAGCCATCATTTAAAGAAAGCGTAATAGCTCACTGGTCGAGTCGGCCTGCGCGGAAGATGTAACGGGGCTAAACCATGCACCGAAGCTGCGGCAGCGGCGCGTAAGCGCCGCTGGGTAGGGGAGCGTTCTGTAAGCCGTCGAAGGCGGACTGTGAGGTCTGCTGGAGGTATCAGAAGTGCGAATGCTGACATAAGTAACGATAAAGCGGGTGAAAAGCCCGCTCGCCGGAAGACCAAGGGTTCCTGTTCAACGTTAATCGGAGCAGGGTGAGTCGACCCCTAAGGCGAGGCCGAAAGGCGTAGTCGATGGGAAACAGGTTAATATTCCTGTACTTGGTGTTACTGCGAAGGGGGGACGGAGAAGGCTGTGTCAGCCGGGCGACGGTTGTCCCGGTTTAAGCGTGTAGGCGTGTGTGCCAGGCAAATCCGGCACACTCTACGCTGAGGCGTGATGACGAGGCACTACGGTGCTGAAGTGACAGATGCCCTGCTTCCAGGAAAAGCCTCTAAGCTCCAGGTAACACGAAATCGTACCCCAAACCGACACAGGTGGTCAGGTAGAGAATACCCAGGCGCTTGAGAGAACCCGGGTGAAGGAACTAGGCAAAATGGTGCCGTAACTTCGGGAGAAGGCACGCTGGCGCGTAGGTGAAGGGACATGCTCCCGGAGCTGAAGCCAGTCGAAGATACCAGCTGGCTGCAACTGTTTATTAAAAACACAGCACTGTGCAAACACGAAAGTGGACGTATACGGTGTGACGCCTGCCCGGTGCCGGAAGGTTAACTGATGGGGTTATCGCAAGAGAAGCTCCTGATTGAAGCCCCGGTAAACGGCGGCCGTAACTATAACGGTCCTAAGGTAGCGAAATTCCTTGTCGGGTAAGTTCCGACCTGCACGAATGGCGTAATGATGGCCAGGCTGTCTCCACCCGGGACTCAGTGAAATTGAACTCGCTGTGAAGATGCAGTGTACCCGCGGCAAGACGGAAAGACCCCGTGAACCTTTACTACAGCTTGACACTGAACCTTGAGCCTTGATGTGTAGGATAGGTGGGAGGCTTTGAAGCGTGGACGCCAGTCTGCGTGGAGCCATCCTTGAAATACCACCCTTTAATGTTTGATGTTCTAACGTAGGCCCGTGATCCGGGCTGCGGACAGTGTCTGGTGGGTAGTTTGACTGGGGCGGTCTCCTCCTAAAGCGTAACGGAGGAGCACGAAGGTCAGCTAATCACGGTCGGACATCGTGAGGTTAGTGCAATGGCATAAGCTGGCTTGACTGCGAGCGTGACGGCGCGAGCAGGTGCGAAAGCAGGTCATAGTGATCCGGTGGTTCTGAATGGAAGGGCCATCGCTCAACGGATAAAAGGTACTCCGGGGATAACAGGCTGATACCGCCCAAGAGTTCATATCGACGGCGGTGTTTGGCACCTCGATGTCGGCTCATCACATCCTGGGGCTGAAGTAGGTCCCAAGGGTACGGCTGTTCGCCGTTTAAAGTGGTACGCGAGCTGGGTTTAGAACGTCGTGAGACAGTTCGGTCCCTATCTGCCGTGGGCGCTGGAAAACTGAGGGGGGTTGCTCCTAGTACGAGAGGACCGGAGTGAACGCACCGCTGGTGTCCGGGTTGTCACGCCAGTGGCACTGCCCGGTAGCTAAGTGCGGAAAAGATAAGTGCTGAAAGCATCTAAGCACGAAACTTGCCCCGAGATGAGTTTTCCCTGACCCTTTAAGGGGCCTGAAGGGACGTTGAAGACGACGACGTTGATAGGCCGGATGTGTAAGCGCAGCGATGCGTTGAGCTGACCGGTACTAATGACCCGTGAGGCTTAACCTTACAACGCCAGAGGCGTTTTGAGACCGGTTTTCAGCTTGGTTCACGGACTGGTTCACGTGGTTACCTGAGGGTGACGGCGTGAATAAAACAGAATTTGCCTGGCGGCCGTAGCGCGGTGGTCCCACCTGATCCCATGCCGAACTCAGAAGTGAAACGCCGTAGCGCCGATGGTAGTGTGGGGTCTCCCCATGCGAGAGTAGGGAACTGCCAGGCATCAAATTACGGACGGTACAGTATACCGGCCATGACCACCCCGGTGACGCGGGATGGGCGAAATACCTGAAGTCAGCCTGCGGGCGGACGGCAGTACAGAATCGGTGGAGCGGTAGTTCAGTTGGTTAGAATACCTGCCTGTCACGCAGGGGGTCGCGGGTTCGAGCCCCGTCCGTTCCGCCACTTTATTGAGAAGCCCTGACTGAAAAGTCAGGGCTTTTTCATTTGGTTAAAGTAACCTGGCGGCGGTACTTTAATTTGAGCGCTGGCAGGCAGTTAAATTGCATTGATAGCCCTGCCAATCTACCCGCATCGCTTATTTCATACGGGTTAAAATGCCCTGGAAAAACAGGGCATAGCACAGAGCGCTGCATGAGCGCGTAACTATCAGCTTATCAGTACAGCAGCCTTAGCATGAAGTTAATTTTCACCTGAAATTTGCCAGGGCTGCTCCGCCATCCATTCGCTGAGAAAATTAATAAATACACGCACGCGCTGGCTTACGGCAAGATCGCTGTAATAAACCGCATTAAAAGGCATCTCAACCGGAATAAGCTGGTCAGCTAATAATTCTACTAATTTTCCCTCAGCAATCTCTCTGTCAATCATATAGTCAGACAGACAGGCGATACCGTTTCCATTCAGGCAAAGCTGTTTAATAGTTTCACCGCTGTTTGAGGACATTCCGGGCGGAGCAACATACAGCTCACCATTGTCTTGCGCCACAGGCCAGCGATTAAGCCGCGAAAGATCAATAAAGCCGAGGCACTCATGACGATCTAAATCTGCGACCAGGCGGGGCATACCTTTTTCCTTAATATAGGCGGGTGAAGCGACCAGTTTTCGGTAGCTAATAAATAGCAGACGGGCGCGTAGCGTAGAGTCAGTTAAGTTTCCCGCGCGTATCGCCACATCAACTTTACGTTCAATCAAATTAATAAAGCTTTCCGAAGAAATTAACGACAGTGTTATCTCTGGATAGCGTTCGCGAAAGGGTTTAATCATCGGCATTAGTAGATGAAGAATGACCGGCGTTGCGGCATCAATACGTAATAACCCCTTCGGAGCATGGCGGCCTTCGATAAGATCGTTCTCCGCCGAAGTCATTTCCTGCAATAAACTCTGTACTCTACGAAAATAACGCTCTCCTTCCTGAGTAAGCGCTAACTGTCGTGTCGTGCGCGTAAGTAGCGCAACGCCAAGCTTATTTTCCAGTTTTTTAATTGTTCGACTTACGGCAGAGTTCGCCATCTGTAACTGCCCGGCTGCACGGCTAAAGCTTCCGCTTTCCACCACGCTTACAAATACTTTGAGTTCTTCAGACGATGCTTTCATTATTCCTTCCCAGGCAACATACAATTTTTATTTTGCATCTTTTTGTTATCAAAGCATAAGGCAATATTTACAGCCAAACGTATCATCGTGCCGCTGGCTCTTTGAACGATAGCCATTAGCGCTTTCACTATGAGAACGTCTGAATTGTTATCACAGGATTAATGTCAGCCTTTGCCATCAGCGGGTCTGCAACGAGAAAACAGCCATTGTGATGGCGCTAGTAGAAGAACCGATAAGCGCCCTTAGAGGACTGAGTAAACAGCCATAGGAAGTTTCCTGAGCCTGTTACGCAACAATTGGCAAGTTTTACCTCGCCAGCAGTATCATTCTGGTGGCATGGTTGCGCTAAATATAAGAGGCGGATAATTAGCGCATAAGCACGGCCGGGTGCTAAGCCTGATTTTGTCGCGGCTGTGATACTACCAGGCGTGTTTCGGTCCACCGGCAGCCTGCATAGCAGGTCAGCTTGCGACTTAAGCTTGAGATGTATTCCGACAATCAGCAGCATTGATTGAAACCCCGAACTAAAATCCCTATAACAGGTAAGAGATTTAACGCGTTGAATAATCAGTCAGGCGGAAAAGTGCGGAAAAAAACTTATGCAATGCGATATGTCGCTGGCCAGCCAGCGGAACAGATCTTCCCGCCGGGAGCAATGCTACATCTCGGGAAAGCGCTTCCTCCTGGCGCGCCGCTGCCTGCCCATCCCAATCTAAAAGTATTGGTATGGAATATTTTCAAGCAGCAGCGTGCCGACTGGATGTCAGTACTGGAGGGATTTGGCAAAGATGCGCACCTTGTTTTACTGCAGGAAGCACAGACCACGCCAGAACTGGTTCGGTTTGCTACCAGTAACTATCTTGCCGCCGACCAGGTTCCTGCTTTTGTGCTGCCCCAGCATCCATCAGGTGTTATGACGTTAGCATCGGCGCATCCGGTTTATTGCTGCCCCTTACGCGAACGCGAACCATTGCTTCGATTATCTAAATCGGCGCTTATCACTGCTTATCCGCTGCCCACGGGTGAAATGCTGATGGTGGTCAATATACATGCTGTGAATTTTAGTCTGGGCGTGGACGTTTACAGCAAACAGCTGGGACCGATAGGTGAGCAGATTACACATCATCGCGGACCCGTAATCATGGCGGGAGATTTCAATGCATGGAGCCGCCAGCGTATCAATGCACTGTATCGTTTTGCGCACCGGATGGAGCTGGAAGAGGTGATGTTCACCTCCGATCATCGAAGAAAAGCTTTTGGCCGACCGCTGGATTTTGTTTTTTACCGCGACATTCATGTTAGCGAAGCATCGGTGCTAGTGACGCGCGCCTCCGACCATAACCCTTTATTGGTCGAATTCCATTCTAAACGCTAACCCCTTCAGGAAAAAAACGGCGGACATAAAAAAGGCTGACATTAGTCAGCCTTTTCGTCATATCAGGTATCAGGTGTTGCGTTATTATTAACAAATAGCGTTAATTTGTCGCCGGGTTGAATATCGTTTGCATTATCCAACACACTGTTCCAGCGCATCACGTCTTTGATGTTGACGCCGTGACGCCGTGCAATACTGCCAAGAGAATCACCCTTACGAACACGATAGGTGATGCTGTTGCCGTTATCAGCCAACCTGGCGCCGCCATCTACCGTCAGTGTTTGCCCTGGATGAATAGCTGCATTTCGCAGGTTATTTTGCTGTTTCAGTGTAGCAACGCTGACGCCCAGCTTATTAGCGATACCGGAAAGCGTATCGCCCGAACGCACTTTGTAACCGCCGGACGCGCTGGCTTTCGCAAGCTGTGTCGGCTGTACGGCTGCGATGTCACCGGAAGCCAGTGAGCTACGCAACTGTGCGACGTTAGACTTTGGCACCAGAATATAGTGCGGTCCATTTGGCGCCGTTGAGCTACCTTTATAACCGGTATTGAAACTCTTCAACTTACTGAGCGACATACCAGCCATTTCAGCGGCCTGCGTCAATTGCATCTGCTGACCCACTTCAACGCGTGCTAATGCACGGCTTTCGTTTGGTGTCGGCAGAGAGATACCGTAACGTTTGTTGTTTTTGAGCAGATCGCTCAACGCCAACATTTTAGGAACGTAAACCGTCGTTTCACGGGGCAGCGAAAGATGCCAGAAATCGGTGGGCTTACCGCGCGCCTTATTCTGTTTAATCGCCTTTAATACACGCCCTTCACCGCTGTTATAAGCCGCGATAGTTAATAACCAGTCGCCGTCAAACATCGTGTTAAGACGTTGCATCATATCCAGTGCAACTTTGGTTGACGCGACGACATCGCGTCGACCATCGTAGTAGCGGTTTTGTTTCAAACCATAGTTTCGCCCGGTTGCTGCAACAATCTGCCAAATGCCTGCGGCGTTGGCGGATGACGTTGCACGAGGGTCAAAAGCGCTCTCCACTATGGGTAGCAGTACCAGTTCCATCGGCATTTTACGTTTCTGTATTTGCTCGACTATCCAGTACATGTACGGCTCTGCCCGTAATGTTACATCGTGGAGATAGCTCTTATGCTTTAAAAACTTTATTTTTTGTTCGCGGATCCGGCTGTTTTCCGGAACTCCCATCTTCAACTCGTCACTAATGAAACTCCAGAGATCGGTATCTTCTGCGAGGCCAGTTCCATCTTCCTGCCATCGCGGCGATAACAATTCGTCTCCGTATTTTCCATTTTCACCTTGACCAGCTGAAGACAGACTCTGGGCATGCTGTTCTGGGATGTTGGCATCATTCCGTGAAGCCTGACATCCAACCAGCAAGACCGAGGCGAGTAATATCGCTTTAGCCTTCATGTGTGTGTCAATAGTTCGCTTAAAAGACGAGCAACTATACGTGACGGCTTTTCACAACACAACCCGAAATATTAAAAATGGTCTTTCTTTTCGCGTAGTACAGCAAATGTTTGCCATACCGGCTTTCCGGTGGGGTCAACGCTTAAAGCCTTTTTTAAATCAGGATCTTGCGTTCTTAAAAATAAATTTATTGACCGTTCGTGCTCGAGTTTTGTTGGCAAACTAATGCCATTTGCGGCGCGTAAGTCCTTAATTTTCTGGTATTCGGCCATAATTTGCGGATCATGAGGCAGAATAGCCGCAGCAAAGGTTAAATTGGATAAAGTATACTCATGCGCACAACAAACCAGGGTATCTTCCGGCAACGTATTAAGTTTTTGAAATGATTGGTACATTTGTTCAGCTGTGCCTTCGAACAGACGTCCGCAACCGCCAGAAAACATAGTATCCCCACAAAAAAGGTAAGGTGAACTGAAATATGAGACATGTCCTAAAGTATGTCCCGGTGTGGCGATAACCTCGAACACCAGACCCAGAATGCTAACCTGATCACCTTCGCGCACCACCGTTTTGGCCCCTTTATCCACCGTCTCTTGTGGTCCAAAAATGTCTACGTCAGGAAAATGCTCAAGAAGCGTATTCACACCGCCAACGTGATCGTTATGATGGTGTGTCAGCAAGATAGCGACAGGTTGCCAGCCATTCGCTTTGACTTTTTCTATTACTGGTTGAGCTTCGCCAGGATCGACAATCAGGCATTTTCCTTCATTATCTGTCAGTGTCCAGATGTAGTTATCTTGCAATGCCGGAATACTGGTAAGATTCATAATCACCTCTTGCAGGCCGTTGGAAAAGGAAGATGGTTAAAGCATGAAGCCCGCTAAAACTCGCCAAATGCTGACCGCGCCACTCTCCTGGCAGGATATGCCGTGGGGAGAATATTTTCGTGACGCGTTGACGCAGCAGCTCCAGCCTTACCTCGGAAAGCTTTATGGCTTTCATATGCTTAAGCTTGGCAACCTGAGTGCAGAAATCAATACCGAAAACTGTGCCATCTCACATCAGGTAAATGTGGGCAGTGAAGGCGACCTGTTACAGGTGCTGGCTAGCCCGGCGCGACTGCCTTTTGAATCGAAATCGGTAGACGCTTGTTTGCTGGCACATACGCTGGCCTGGAGTCGGGACCCGCATCGCGTGTTGCGCGAAGTGGATCGGGTATTGATCGACGACGGCTGGATGATCATCAGCGGCTTCAATCCGTTTAGCTTACTCGGTATCAGCAAAATTGTGCCCGTTATTCACCGCAAAGCGCCGTGGAGCGGACGGATGTTTAGTCAGATGCGTTTACTGGACTGGCTGGGGTTACTTAATTATGAAGTTGTTTACCGCACGCGTTTTCAGGTTTTGCCGTGGCATCGGCAGGGCGGCGCGCTTATCAGCGCCCATTTACCGGCGCTGGGTTGCCTGAATATCGTGGTGGCACGCAAGCGGACTTTCCCGCTGACGCCCACTAAAGCGAAAAAAAGTCTGAGCAAATCACAGGTGCGACAAACCGTTAACGCGACGCGCCAGTTTCGTCAGGCCGACGATCAGGAACCCGGCTGATAACCGATATCGTCGAAAGCAGGATTGCCCGCCGCGCTGCGCGCCAGCTCATCGCAGCGTTCATTCTCGGAATGACCGGCGTGACCTTTCACCCATTCCCACTCAATTTTGTGTGTACTCAGCGCCGTATCAAGTCGTTTCCAGAGATCGACATTCTTCACGAGCTTTTTGTCCGCCGTTTTCCAGCCGCGCTTTTTCCAGTTATGGATCCAGCGGGTAATGCCCTGGCGTACGTATTGACTATCCGTGCTCAGCACCACATCGCAGGGTTGAGTAAGCGCTTCCAGCGAAACAATGGCCGCCATCAGCTCCATACGATTATTGGTGGTTAAACGATACCCGGCGCTGAAGGTTTTCTCATGCTGACCGTAACGTAAAATGGCACCGTAGCCGCCAGGGCCAGGATTACCAAGGCAAGATCCATCGGTGAATATTTCTACCTGTTTGCGCATCTCTGGTAGACTTCCTTCTGAAAAAACGCCAAGTCTGACATAAAACGGGTTCTATGAGCACTGCAAATAATCGCCAAATCGTACTCGATACTGAAACCACCGGCATGAACATGATCGGGGTTCACTATGAAGGGCATCGCATCATCGAAATTGGTGCGGTGGAGGTAATCAACCGTCGCCTGACGGGGAATAATTTCCATATGTACCTGAAACCCGATCGGCTGGTAGACCCTGAAGCTTTTGGCGTACATGGGATTGCTGATGAGTTTCTGGCTGATAAACCCACGTTTAGTGACATTGCGGATGAGTTTTTGGCTTACATCCGTGGTGCCGAGTTAGTCATTCATAACGCGCCGTTTGATATAGGCTTTATGGATTGTGAGTTCGGCAAACTTCAGCGCGGAATTGATAAAACGGAAACGTTTTGTCAAATCACCGACAGCCTGGCGATGGCGCGCCGCATGTTTCCTGGCAAGCGCAACAGCCTTGATGCGCTGTGTTCGCGCTATGAAATTGATAACAGCAAACGTACCCTGCACGGCGCATTACTTGATGCTGAGATCCTGGCCGAAGTTTTTCTGACCATGACGGGCGGCCAGACATCATTAACTTTTTCGATGGAAGGCGATAGGTCGCAACAAAATGAGGGCGATGGTATCCAGCGTATAGTGCGTCCGGCGTCGGCGCTGCGTGTGGTCTCCGCCAGCGATGAAGAAATTGCTGCACATGAATCCCGCCTCGATCTGGTCATGAAAAAGGGGGGAAGCTGCCTGTGGCGCGGCTGAACAGGGTGATTTTGCTGGCAAAAACAGCGTCAAGATGAAAAAAACAGCAAACGATTATCTGCAACAGAAAAAGCGTTGACGACGGTTTTCGCTACTATTAATATTCGCCTCGTTCCCGACGGGGAATACAGCGCGGTGCGGTAGTTCAGTCGGTTAGAATACCGGCCTGTCACGCCGGGGGTCGCGGGTTCGAGTCCCGTCCGCACCGCCAACTATTTGGAGAAGCCGATTCAGAAATGAATCGGCTTTTTGCTCTATGAAGCCTCAGCACGAGCGCGGGAAAATCAGCGAATTACCGTTATCCCCGCTATTATTTCACTTCTTTTGCATCGCCACACTGCCACGAAAATCTGCCGCGCTATCCGCCGATTCCATGTCAGCACGCGCCAGATAGCGGTAGCAGCCAGCACCCAATGCCGCACCGATAAACCAACTAAAGTTCGCCACTTCATGCAATGAAGGAATAAAGCTAATCACCAGACAAATTCCTACCGATGGTAGCAGGGCAGCAATGGCTTTCGGGTTAAAGCCACCGCGATACCAGTAACGGCTTTTTGGCGTATTGTCGAACAGATCATCAACAAAAATACGGCTGCGTTTAATCAAATAGAAGTCTGCCAGCAGGATGCCAAATAGCGCTCCAATAAAGGAGCCCAGCACATCCAGCGTGTAGTGAATCAGTTCGGGTGGCTGAAACAGGTTCCATGGCGTCAGCAAGACGGAACCGACCGCCGCAATCAGCCCACCGGTGCGAAAACTAATCTTTTGTGGCGAACAGTTAGAAAAATCAAAAGCTGGCGACACAAAATTGGCGACGATATTGATGCCAATAGTTGCGGTAATCATCGTCAGCAGACCAATCGCTACCGCCAAATCATTGCCCACCATACTGACGGTTTCAATCGGATCGGTCATCATTTTGCCGAACAGCGATTGCGTGCCGGAAACGATAACAACCGTGACAATGGAAAACAGCAGGAAATTGAAGGGGAGGCCCCAGCGGTTGCCGCGACGAATTCACCCATGCTTTTGCCGTAACGCGAGAAATCGTCAAAGTTAAGCCGCGGACCGGAGAAATAGGACATAACCAGTGCGGTAGCGGTAATCATCTGCCAGCTTTGCTCGCCTACAGAAAGTTGCTTGCTGGCAAGCGTGAAAGAAATCCCATCAAAACCGGTTTTGTATACAATCCAACCTGCTAATGCCACCATGACCACATAGACTGCGGGACCCGCCACATCGATAAAGCGTTTGATAGCGCTCATGCCATGCCAGAACACCAACGCCTGTAACAGCCACATTACGCTGAAGCAGCACCAGCCAGGTTGCGATAAACCCAGCCAGTCAGACTGCGTCATAGATGCCAGCCCAGGGAAAAATTTCAACAGCACCAGCATCAATGCGTTGGCCGCTAAATAAGTCTGAATACCGTACCAGGCAAAGGCGATCAGACTACGAATAACAGCCGGAATGTTGGCACCGAAAACCCCAAACGCCTGACGGCAAATTACCGCATAGGGTACGCCCGCCATCTGACTGAGCTTCAGAGGCCCTGCTGGCCACCGTTGAATGTTTTGGCATGAAACCTGCTCCTCTGTTAACACGATAACAATTAATTACGGCGTGAAACGGTATTGCAGGATTCAGGCCATATTTTCTTTCTTGTATACAAAAATTGTCTTTCACGTATACGATACGTTGCACACAGAGCCTTACCGGAGCAGGTAATGAAGAGCGAAACAGGCCAGAGAACGGCCGCTGATCGGCATGATAAAGATGAAGTTATCTATCAGGCGTTAATGAACGCTATCGTTGAACATCAGTTGCCGCCTGGCAGCAAATTGCCAGAAGAAGCACTGTCAGACGTCTTTGGCGTCAGCCGCACCGGCTCGCAAAGTGCTACAACGCCTCGCTACAGTGCAGATGATTACCTTAACGCCCAAACGCGGTGCACATGTCACGACGCCGGACGTTGATGAGGCGCGTGATATTTTCCGCACTCGCAGCCTGATGGAGCGCGCCAACTTACCGGCGGTGCTGGAACATTTACAACCTCCTCATCTGGTCGCGCTGGCAAATTTACTGGAGCAGGAAAAGCAGGCGCATTCAGATCGTGACGGTGCCGCTGCGATCCGTATTTCTGCTGCTTTCCATATTCAGTTGCAGGCAATCTCAGGTAATCAGGTGTTAACCGAAATGGTGACGCGTCTGACTCAGCGATCTTCATTGGTGATCGCCGCCTATGGCGCACCGTGGCAGCACGGATGCCGCTGTGACGATCACGATCGTCTGCTGCAATTACTGTCGCTACCGATGTAAAACTGGCCCACCTGCCGATGTAAATCTGACCCACCTAGGGTAAAAATGGCAGTTTTAAGGCACTGCCAATGATGACATTGGAGACCAGAGTGGAGATTAGTGTTTTACACCGTCAGGGCATGTCGATACGCGCCATCGCGCGCCAGCTTTCATGCTCTCGTGAGACCGTTCGCAGATATATTCGTAGCCCGCTGCCCGTAGCGGATATGCGCTACAAGCCTCGCGCACCCAGACCCTGCAAGCTTGACCCGTTCAAGACCTATATCCTTGAGCGCGTGGCCGCTGCCAGGCCCCTCTGGATACCCGCCAGTGTGCTGCTGCGCGAGATCCGTCAGCGTGGTTACGAGGGTGGTTACAGCATGCTGACCGCTTTCCTGCACCCCATTAAGCAGCCCGTCACTGAAGAGGTAACACGCTTCGAGACCGAGCCTGGCTTTCAGATGCAAGTTGATTTCACCATCATCAGACTCGGTCATAACCCATTGCTGGCCTTTGTCGCCACGCTGGGCTGGAGCCGCGCGACTTTCGTCAAGTTTTACAGCAACCAGGACTCCGCTGCCTGGTGTGACGGCATTGAGTCTGCGCTCAGGTTCTTCGGCGGGACGCCGCATCAGCTGCTGTTCGACAACGCCAAGGCCATCATCATTGAGCGCGATGTCTACGGCCCCGGTAAGCATCGCTGGAACCCGCAGTTGATGCACGTCGCCGAGAAGTATGCCTTTACTCCCAAGGTCTGCCGACCCTATCGCGCCAAGACCAAGGGTAAGGTTGAGCGGTTTAACCATTACCTCAAGAACAGCTTTATCGTGCCTCTTACCGCGACCTTCCGGCAGGCCGGGCTGGTACTGGATGTACCTGCTGCCAACACACGCATCGGCGAGTGGCTGGTCACCGTCGCGAACACACGAGTGCATGGCACCACAGGCGTACCGCCTGAGCAGCGCATGCCGCGCGAGCGTGCTGCGCTATTGCCGTTACCGAAGGTCACGTTGGCATTGCCTGCACCTGTCCCAGCGCTCAGCCAGCGTCCGGTGCCGACCGAGAGCCTGCAACATCCTCTGGCAACGTACCAGGCCTTGCTCGAGGTGCCAGCATGAACCTTCAACATGATCGTATTGCCGCGCTCTGCGAGCAACTCAAGCTCGACCGCCTGCCGGCAGAGTGGCCGGGTGTGGCACAGGCGACCATCGACAACAGCGGCACGCATGCCGACTTCCTGGAAGCCGTTTTGCAGCTCCAGCATGATGGCCAGAACGAACGGCGTCGCCAGACCATTTTGCGGTTATCAGGCCTGCCGGTGATAAAAACACTGGAGCAGTTCGATTACGCCTATGCCAGTGGCGTTCCACGAAGTCAGATCCAGGAGTTGGCGGGTCTGACATTTATCGAACGTCAGGAGAACGTTGTCCTGCTCGGGCCTTCTGGCGTCGGCAAAACGCACCTGGCGACCGCCATTGGCTATAAGGCCGCGATGGCGGGTTTAAGCATTCGGTTCATTACCGCCGCCGACATGATGCTGCAACTGATGGCGTCACATCGTCAGGGTGACCTGAAGGGCTACCTGAACCGCGTCGTAGGTAAACCTAAGCTGTTGATCATCGACGAAGTGGGATATCTGCCGTTCGGTAAAATGGAGGCGAACCTGTTCTTCCAGGTAGTCGCTAAACGGTATGAGTCAGGCAGCGTGATCCTGACCAGCAACCTGCCGTTTACGCAGTGGTCCGGAACGTTTGGTGATGACGAGACACTGACGGCAGCGATGCTGGATCGGCTGCTTCACCATGCGCATATCGCCCAAATCAGCGGCCAAAGCTATCGACTGAAAGATAAGCTGAAAAGCGGTCAACTCCAGAAGAAAACGAAAGCAACAACGCTCGAATGATTCAAAGGGGGTGGGTCAGTTTTACTTTGGCAGGGTGGGTCAGAATTCGATCGGTATTGACAAATTACTGCGTACTCAGCAAGCAGAGCCGCTGTCCGGGGCGCTGCAACAACATTTTGATCACATCGTTTCCAGCCTGCACTTCGAGCGTAGCGGCGAAGCCTTGCCGGACTTCTCACGTTTATTTTCCGGTCATAAAGGAGCGGCATCATGAACCTGCTCCAGGTGATTAACCCCAACACCAGCCTGGCAATGACAGACACCATCGGTCAGGCGGCACGCGCAGTAGCCGCGCCCGGCCCTGAAATTCTGGCGGTATCGCCTTCGTAAGGTGTGCCATCAATTGAAGGGCATTTTGATGAAGCGATTGCGGCGATTGGGGTGCTGAAACAGGTCAGACTGGGCAAAGCGCAGGGCGTTAGCGGCCATGTGATTGCCTGCTTTGGCGATCCCGGCCTGCTGGCGGCACGCGAGCTGGCAAGCGGCCCGGTGATAGGCATTGCTGAGGCGGCGATGCACACCGCCACGCTGGTGGCGACGCGTTTTTCCATCGTCACGACATTACCGCATATATCAGTGATTGCGCGTCATCTGTTACAGCAATATGGCTTTACCCAGCATTGCGCCGCGTTACACGCCATCGATCTGCCTGTGCTGGCACTGGAAGATGGCAGCGGTCTGGCGCAGGAAAAAGTGCGCGAACGCTGCCTCCAGGCGAAGCGCGAAGATGGCAGTGGGGCGATAGTTTTAGGCTGCGGCGGTATGGCAACCTTAGCGGCTTCGTTAACCCAGGAGCTAGACATGCCGGTCATTGATGGCGTCAGCGCGGCTGTAAAAATGGTTGAGTCGCTGGTGGCGCTGGGCTTTGGTACTAGCAAGCAGGGCGATCTGGCTTATCCTTTGCAGAAACCTCTCTCCGGTGCATTTCAGCACCTAAACTAACGGGGTGTTGCACTCTTACAACGGGAAGCGAGCATGAGTGAAGGTGTAGAGAAAAAAGAGTACAGCTTTAACAAAAATTATCCGCGTGACATGGTGGGTTACGGCGCGAATCCGCCAGATGCCGCCTGGCCGAAAAAAGCGCGCGTGGCGGTGCAGTTTGTACTGAATTACGAAGAAGGTGCAGAGAACAACGTATTGCACGGCGATGCGGGTTCAGAGCAATTTCTTTCCGATATCATTGGCGCGGCCAGTTATCCCGATCGCCACATGTCGATGGATTCGCTGTATGAATATGGCTCGCGTGCCGGTTTCTGGCGTATCCATAATGAATTTCAAAAGCGTGGTTTGCCACTGACTATTTTTGGGGTGGCGATGGCGCTGGCGCGGCATCCTGACATTGTCGAGGCCATCAAAAATGCGCGTTACGATGTGGTGAGTCACGGCTGGCGCTGGATCCATTATCAGGGCATGGATGCAAAGACCGAACGCGAGCATATGCAGCAGGCCGTTGACGTGTTGGTCGATCTGTTCGGTAAAGCCCCAACCGGTTGGTATACTGGCCGCGATAGTCCAAATACTCGCCGCTTAGTGGTGGAGCAGGGCGGGTTTACTTACGACAGCGATAATTACGGTGATGATTTGCCATTCTGGACACAGGTTACCTGTCAGGATGGCACGGTGAAACCGCATCTGATCATTCCTTACACGCTGGAATGTAACGATATGCGCTTTGCTTCACCGCAGGGCTTTAATACCGCCGAACAATTCTTTACCTATCTTCGCGACACCTTTGACGTGTTGTATGAAGAGGGAGAAACCGCGCCGAAGATGATGTCAGTTGGCATGCACTGTCGCTTGCTGGGGCGTCCGGGCAAGTTTCGCGCCTTGCAAAATTTCCTCGACCACATTCAGCAGCATGAGAAAGTGTGGGTCTGTACCCGCCAGCAAATTGCTGAACACTGGATTAAAAAGCATCCCGCGCCAGAGGTATGATGGCGCAGGCTGGCCGCCTGGGGCGTTGTCTTGCAAACGGCTAAGGCCAGGCCCCATTTCAAGGCCAGGGGCGTTTCGTTCGGCCTGATGTCCGACCGCCCCAGGCGAGGCGTCGTCCCTCCCCGGCGCACCCGCGCATTGTCGGCATCATTGCCGCTACGTGGTCCCCTCGCGCCAGTTGCTTACCTGATGAAGGTGTCCGCGAAGCGGGCAAATGCGCAGCCAGGAGCAGGGCCGGGGCGACTGCTGGCCTTGCTCCGTCGGACTTCAGGCTGAATGAAATGCTTTTGATCCTGGCCTTAGCCGTTCGCAGGACAAACCATTAAGTCATAATGCTCACCTGGGCTGCCACGATGCGCCAGCCGCATGGTAACTTCACCCAGGTTTGCTGCTGACGCCCCGTTTTCTCGCTGCCTTCGCGCGTGAATTCGGTGCTACATACCGCATAATCCTCACCAAAGGTGGTGATCACGGTATTTCGCAGGGTACGATCCAGACCAGCAGAGGAGCGCGCAGCCCGGAAAGCGCGGATTTCATCAATGCCGTAAAGGTTCTCACCGGCACCCAGTCGTACAGTACGTTCATCATGCCAAAACAACGCATCCAGCACGGCAATATCGTTACTGATTAATGCCTGCTCATAACGGTAAAAAGCGTCAGTAACTTCAGCGACGATCATCGGGCGATCAATATGTTCTGCTTTCATTACACACCTACCATGCTCATTTGTGGCATCGTTAAGCCTTGCTGCTCCAGTGCATAAGCGGCACGCAGCGCGGCCTCTTCTTTGAATGGCGCAGCGATCAGCTGCAGGCCAATGGGTAATCCGCTGGAGGTTGCCAGCGGTACGGTGCATACCGGCAAGCCAGCGAATGAAATCGGTTGCGTCAGCATGCCCATGCTGGCTTTGGCAGGTAAATCCTGGCC
Source organism: Mixta mediterraneensis (assembly GCF_014946725.1). Lineage (GTDB taxonomy): Bacteria > Pseudomonadota > Gammaproteobacteria > Enterobacterales > Enterobacteriaceae > Pantoea > Pantoea mediterraneensis. The sequence goes on along the minus strand of NZ_JACFXY010000001.1, from coordinate 559,734 downwards.
ATTAATGTGAATACTTTCCTGACCAATCTTTATCGCGCTACACGGCGTAGCAGGCGCAATCAGCACGTCAAAATGCTCAAATAGCGGCAAAACCTGCTGCTGGAAATGTCGGCGGAAACGCTGCGCCTGCACATACCACACGGCCGGAATCATCGCGCCAGCCAGCAAACGCTCACGGGAATGAGGCTCAAATTGCTCCGGTAGCTGGCGCAGCGCAGGCAAATAGTGATTTCCTCCCTCTGATGCGGTCATGATAAAGGCCGCCGAGCGGGCCAGTTCCGCTTCTGGTATCTGTACTTCTTCGCGGGTCTGTAAGGCATTTGCCGCGATGGCTAAGGCTACACGCGCATCATCATCGCACCAGGTGGAGAAAAAGCCGCCTAATATGCCGCAGCGCAGACCGCTGTCGCCTTGCGTTAAGCCGGGTAACGTTGGCGCAACCGGGTGACTCGCCTGAAAGGCATCGTTGCTGTCGCAGCCCTGCAATACGTCATATACCAGCGCCAAATCTTCCACACGCCGGGCAAAAGGACCGATATGATCCAGGCTGGCAACAAACGGGTGGCTGCCACTACGCGACAGACGACCAAAAGTCGGTTTCAGTCCGAAAATGCCGCACAGCGAGGCAGGCACGCGAATCGATCCGTTGGTATCAGTGCCAAGTGAGAAATGTACCAGCCCCGCTGCGACAGCCGCCGCTGAGCCGCCAGACGATCCCCCCGCCACGCGGGATAAATCGTGCGGGTTATGTGTCGCACCATAATGGCTATTCTCGGTCGTGAAGCCATACGCATAGGCATCCATATTCAGCATGCCGGAAAGCAGCGCGCCGGCTTCACGCAGCCTGTTGACAGCCCAGGCATCTTCCCGGGCGGCAGGGCGCTCGCTAAACAAGCGGGCACCCGCTAAGGTGCTGTGGCCAGCCACGTCAAACAGATTCTTTACGGCATAAGGAATGCCCGCCAGCGAGGACAGCGCTTCTCCGCGTTGGCGCTGTTTATCAATCAGCCCGGCTTCTTTTAACATGCGTTGACCGGTAACCTCGGTCCAGGCATTGAGTGCTGGATTATGTTGCTCAATCGCCTGCAGCGTTGCGGTGGCAACTTCGCGTGCGCTGATAGTGCCGTTTTGAACCGCCTGATGCAGCGATCGAAGGGAAAGTTCGCTCAGTTTCACGCTTTGTACACTCCTGCCACTTCCAGCCTATCGTCAAGCGGCAACGCCATCAGCGGTATCGCCATGCCGGCAATACGTGTCATCTGCGTCAGTAATGCAGCGCGGCGGGCTTCATCCAGGTCAATCTCCAGCAGCTGCGCCATTTGCGCGATATACATCGCCCAGTCGATATTCTGATTCATTATTCCTCCGGTTAGAAACCTGCGGCACTGCCATTGCTACGTGGATCGCTTGCGCCCTCGAGCATGCCGTTGTTATGACGCACAATCGCGCCTGCATGTCCAACTGCTTCACTGAAATCCGGCAGCAGTTCTACCTCATGGCCCAGCTGGCGCAAACGTTCCAGCGTGGCGGCAGAAAAGCGGCTCTCCAGCTTGAGCGAGTCGGATGATTGCCCCCACGTTCGTCCTAACAGCCAGCGCGGTGCACTTACGGCTTGTTGCAGTGGCAAACCCTGAATCACGTGACGAGTAAAAATTGCAGCCTGCGTTTGTGGCTGGCCGTCGCCGCCCATTGAGCCGTACACCATGGCGCGACCATCTTTCAGTCGCGCAGCGGCAGGATTGAGGGTATGGAAAGGTTGCTTACCTGGTGCAAGAGCCAGCAGATGTTCAGGATCAAGGCTGAAAGCCGCGCCCCGGTTCTGCCAGGTGATGCCGGTGCCGGGTAACACCACGCCGCTACCAAATTCGTGATAGATGCTTTGGATAAAAGAGACCGCCAGGCCGCTGCTGTCCATGACGCCCATCCATACCGTGTCGCCAGGACCGCGCCCGGTTCCCCACGGCGCAGCCTTTTCTTCATCAATTTGGCTGGCAAGCGTGGCAAGGTGATCGCTATCCAGCAGCGTCTGCAAATCTTCGGTGACATGACGCGGGTCGGTAATGTACTTATCACGTAGCGCGAAAGCTTTTTTCGTGGCTTCAACAATGCGGTGCACGGTTTGCGCTTCATCTGCCTTTGCCATATCGAGCTGATCGGTAATGCCAAGAATTGCCAGCGACACGGCACCCTGGGTCGGCGGCGTCATGTTCCATATATCGCCTTCGCTGTGGGCAATATGCAGGGGCGTACAGCGTCGCGCGCGCTGCTGTTGCAGATCCTCCAGGGTGACTGGCATACCGAGCGCCGTCATTTCACGCGCCAGGCGATGAGACAAATTGCCACGATAAAAGCTGTAGAGTCCTTCTTCAGTTAACTGACTGAGCGTTTGCGCCAGGGCTGGTTGAGTGAAACGGCTACCCGCGCGCGGGACTTTACCGTCCGGCAAAAAGGTGGTGGCAAAACCGGGTTGATGCTGTAATTCGTTGCGTTTGGCTTCCGTGGCCGCCGCTTGCGATGCTGTCACTGGAATGCCGTCGGCAGCATAACGAATCGCATCGCGTAGCAGGCGTGGCAACGGGAGCGGCGTACCGCCCAGTTCACCAGAAAGGGTTAATGCTTCCAGCCAGCCGCTCACGGTCCCCGCCACTGTCAATGCGGCTTTCGGACCACGATGAGGAATATGAGATTCGTTGTGATAGAAATCGATATGAGCCAGCGAACCGGCTGCACCGCTGGCGTCAATGGCAATGGGATCGCCACAGGCGGGCATCACTAACCAGAAACCATCGCCACCTAATCCATTCATATGCGGATAAACCACCGCGATGGTGGCGGCTGCGGCAACCATTGCTTCTATGGCATTGCCGCCTTCACGCAGCACTGCCAGCGCACTTTCGCTTGCCAGATGATGAGGCGTCACCGCCATGCCCAGCGGCGCCATATTGCTCTGAATCATTCGTTTCTCATTTTGCTAGCGGGTAACAGTAGAGAAATGCAAGCAAGAGCCGTTCCAGTTTTCATTTAGCAGGACGCGGCATTTAGGTTAACCTGGCGCAAACTGTGCTAGCTTGAGTTGAAACGAAAGTTACAGGACAAAGAATGAAACAGCTTGATGAACGGCTCAGAAGCCACTATTCCCAGCTTTCGCCGCAAGAGCAGCGTATTGCGAACTTTATATTTGATCACTTCAATGATTTGATTAGCTATAACAGCGCCGAGTTGGCGCGCTTAAGCGGTGTGTCAAAAGCCACCGTCAGCCGCTTATTCAAGCGCCTCGGTTATGAAAAATACAAGGACATGCGCGATGAATTGCGTACCCTGCGCCAGAGCGGTATGCCGCTCACTAATAACCGCAATGCAGTGCAGGGCAACACGTTGCTGTCACGTCATTACAAACAGGAAATGGCTAACCTGACCCAGTGGGTTAACAGCATTGATGCACAGCAATTTGGTGAAGTCATTCAGCAGCTGGCACAGGCAAAACGCGTATTTATCATCGGCATGCGAAATGCGTATCCGGTAGCGCTGCATCTGCGGCAGCAATTAATGCAGGCGCGTATGCAGGTGCATATTTTGCCGCAGCCGGGACAGACCCTATCGGAAGAGCTGGTGGATATTACGGCGGATGACATGGTGGTAATAATGGCGTTCCGTCGCCGCACGCGCATTATTCGCCCGCTGATGCAGCAGCTACAAAACGCGGGTATTCCGCTACTGGCGCTGTGTGAGCCGCAGGCGCAAACGGTGCTTTCACTGGCGCGCTGGCAGTTGTGCGCGCCGCTCGACAGCGTGTCGGCCTTTGACAGCTACGCATCGGCAATGAGTTTAATTAACCTGCTGGCGAATGCGTTATTACACGAAATGTTGTCACACGGGCGTCAGCGTATTCACCAGATTGCCGATCTCTATCAGCAGTTTGATGAACTGGAGCACCGCTAACAGGCCCCTTTTTGGTGCTTTGCTCTGTTTTGGTTCAGCGATTTTGGCGGCTGGCCGCTGCATCTATGCCGTCAATCCCCGGTTGTCTCTGTGATTAAATAGGTTTCCCTGATTCCCGCGCTCTGGCACATTAGTTGCAAATCGATTGATGTAGAATCTTTTGTTTCATAATGGCTCACCAGAGCACAGAATGAGAAAGTCTTTATGGCGGCGGCAGCGGCGTTGTTGATGACAAAGCAGGCAGCGCTCGCCGATCAACTGTACGACACGCCGTGGCGTGACGGGTATTGCCACTTCGCCTGTGTCTCCGGGGAATGCCTGGGCGCTGGCGAACAGCAAAATGCTGTTTGCGAACCCGCAAACGTCAGGGCTGAAACAGGTTATCCCCCGGTCCGCTTCTACATGTTCAACAAGGAATCATTATGGACATCACTCAGTTTTCGCAACTTGATCCACCGCAACGCCTGCTGATGGGGCCGGGACCGATCAACGCCGATCCGCGCGTACTGCGCGCCATGTCGAGCCAGTTGCTTGGTCAGTATGATCCCGCCATGACGCACTATATGAACGAAGTCATGGCGTTGTATCGCGGCGTGTTTCGCACTGAAAACCGCTGGACGATGTTGATTGATGGCACATCACGCGCCGGGATTGAAGCGATTTTGCTGTCGGCGATCCGGCCAGGAGACAAAGTACTGGTGCCGGTATTTGGTCGGTTTGGTCATTTGCTGTGTGAAATTGCTCGCCGCTGTCGCGCCGATGTACACACCATTGAAGTCCCCTGGGGCGACGTGTTTACGCCGGATCAGGTGGAAGAGGCGATTAAACGGGTAAAGCCGCGCCTGTTGTTGACGGTGCAAGGCGACACCTCCACCACCATGTTACAGCCGCTGGCCGAGCTGGGTGAAATTTGTATCAGATACGGCGTGCTGTTTTATACCGATGCCACTGCTTCGCTGGGTGGCAACGTGCTGGAAACCGATGCATGGGGTCTGGATGCGGTTTCTGCTGGCATGCAAAAGTGCCTCGGCGGCCCGTCCGGCACGTCGCCGGTTACTCTGAGTGCAAAAATGGAAGCGGTGATCCGCAAGCGTAAATGTGTGGAAGCGGGCATTCGTACTGCCGCCCATCAGGACGGCGACGACGAGATGATCTACTCCAACTATTTTGATCTCGGCATGATCATGGATTACTGGGGACCTGAGCGCCTGAACCATCACACCGAAGCCACCACCGCGCTATTTGGGGCCCGGGAATGCGCACGTCTGATCCTGCAGGAAGGGTTAGATGAAGGGATTGCCCGTCACAAACTGCATGGGGACGCGCTGTTAAAAGGCATTCAGGGCATGGGGCTGGAAACCTTCGGCGATTTGAAACACAAAATGAATAATGTATTAGGCGTGGTTATTCCGCAGGGCATTAATGGTGATCAGGTGCGCAAGCTGATGCTGGAAGATTTCGCTATTGAAATTGGCACGTCATTCGGTCCGCTGCATGGCAAAGTATGGCGCATCGGCACCATGGGTTATAACGCACGTAAAGATTGCGTGATGCAAACCCTGGCCGCGCTGGAAACAGTATTAACGCATCTTGGCTACCGCACGCCGCAGGGTGCGGCTGCACAGGCGGCATGGGATCATTACGGGAGCCCTGCATGAAAATGAACGCCAGCGAAGCGCAAACCGCTGCGGCGCGGGTAATGACGCGCTGTGACGCACTGGCAGAGATCAGCGCGTCAGCGGATGAATTAACCCGCGTCTATCTGTCGCCTGAACATCTACGCGCTAACAGGTGCGTGGGTCAGTGGATGAAGGCGGCGGGCATGCAGGTCTGGCAGGATGCGGTCGGCAATATTTGTGGGCGCTATGAAGCGGCAGAAGCTGGCGCACCCGCGCTGTTACTGGGTTCGCATCTGGATACGGTACGCAACGCGGGTCGTTACGATGGCATGCTTGGGGTATTAAGCGCCATTGAAGCCGTGCAATGGCTGCATGATCGGCAACAGCGTTTGCCGCTGGCAATTGAGATTGTCGGTTTCGGCGATGAAGAAGGAACTCGTTTTGGCATCACGCTGCTGGGAAGCCGCGGCCTTACCGGTACCTGGCCAGACAGTTGGGTGACGCATCCTGATGAGAACGGAATTACTGTGGCGCAGGCGATGGCGGAGGTGGGCCTCGACAGCGCGCAGATAGCCAGCGCTGCACGAGATGTAAAAGCGTTCGTCGCCTATCTTGAACTGCATATCGAACAGGGGCCGTGCCTGGAACAGGAGGGGCTGGCGCTTGGCGTCGTTACGGCGATTAACGGCGCACGACGCCTGCATTGCTGCTTTACGGGCGAGGCTGGCCATGCAGGCACCGTACCCATGACGCATCGTAAAGATGCGCTGGCTGCTGCCGCAGAGTGGATGATGTTTATCGAACATACCACCCGCGAGCAGGGTCCGCAGCTGGTGGCGACTGTCGGCACGTTGAGCTGCACACCGGGCGCGGTGAATGTGATCCCTGGCGAAGTAAAACTGTCGCTTGACGTGCGTGGGCCGCAGGACGAACCGCTGGCGTCGCTGCTTGCGACATTACTCGCCCAGGCTGAAGCCATTGCGCTGCGTCGGGGGCTGACGTTTGAAGCAAACGAGTATTATCGTATCGCCGCAACGGCCTGCGATCCGCAGTTACAACAGGTACTGAGCCACGCGGTTAAAACAGTACAGGGACGCAGTTTGTCGCTGCCAGGCGGAGCGGGACATGATGCGATTGCGATTGCCGAACGCTGGCCGGTCGGCATGTTATTTGTACGCAACCATCGCGGTATCAGCCATCACCCGGCGGAATCAGTGAGGGCCGATGACGTTGCATGTGCGCTGCAAGCCTGTTTACAGGCGATATGCCAGATTGCTGAACGGGAATAAACATGGATTTAGCGACTTTTAATCAACTGCCACCTGGAGACGCGGCGGCTGCGATTGCGCATTGTGTGGCGATTCCTGCCTGGCAACAGGCGCTGGCGGCGGCGCGTCCTTATGCTTCGCCTGACGCGCTGCTCGCCGAAGGGGATCGCCTGGCATGCCTGTGGCAAAGTGATGATTTGCAACAGGCGCTGTCGGCTCATCCGCGTATTGGCGAGCCAGCGAACGGCGTGAGCAAAGAAGCCTCGCTTTCGCGTGGTGAGCAGTCCGCTATGCAGCAGGCCGGTAAGGCTTTACAGCAGGCGATTCTGCAAGGTAACCGGGACTACGAAGCGCGTTTCCAGCGGGTATTTTTGATTCGCGCAAAAGGACGCAGCGGCGAAGAGATGCTGGCAGAGCTACAGCGCCGCCTGAACAATGACGAGCATACTGAGCAGCAGGAAGCTCTGAGCCAACTGCGCGAAATCACGTTGTTACGCCTGAAGGAGAGCATTGCATGAGCACCATTACGACGCACGTCCTCGACACCGCACTGGGTAAACCGGCTATCGGCGTGGCGATTTCACTGGAACAAAACAGCCCGGAGGGCTGGTTGCCGGTTTCTGAAGGCGTTACCGACAGCGATGGCCGTTTGAAAGCATTGACACCGGAACCCGTCGCGCCGGGCCACTATCGTTTAACCGCAGAGATTGGCGATTATTTTGCCGCTGGCGGGCGCGATGCGCTGTATGTCAGCGCACAAATTGATTTTGTGATTGCCGAAGCGGGCAGCCATTTCCATCTGCCGTTTTTGATTTCTCCCTGGTCATGGTCGACCTATCGTGGCAGTTAACGCGTTCATAACGCGCATAAAAAAGGCCACCTGAGTGGCCGTTTACTTTCTGGCTTACAGCGAAAAATTATCTGCATCGCGCCACGCCGGGAAGCGTTCGCGGTAGGCATTCAACGCATCCAGCGATAATTCCGCATCGATGCGCGCCTGTTTAAAGGGTTCGGCGGCGCTGAGAATCTCGCCCTGCGGCGAAATAATTCGGCTGTCGCCGCTGTATTGATGATGGTTGCCGTCTTCGCCCACGCGGTTGCAGCCTGCCACGTAAGCCTGATTCTCAATGGCTCGCGCCAGCAATAACGCCTGCCAGTGCAGAGCACGCGGCGCTGGCCAGTTAGCCACAAACAGCGCCAGATCATAATCATTACGGTTACGGGAAAATACCGGAAAACGCAGGTCATAACAGATTTGCGGCAGGATACGCCAGCCGCGCCAGTTAAACACTTCACGCGTTTCACCCGGCAGATAGTGATGATGTTCATCGGCCATACGGAACAGGTGACGCTTGTCATATTGATGCAGCGTACCGTCTGGCTCCACCAGCAAAAAACGGTTTACTGCACCATTTTCAGTCTGAATTGCGGCGCTGCCACCCACCAGTGCATTGCGGGTACGCGCATGACCGTGTAACCATTCAACCACCTGCTGTTGCGGTAGCGAGCTTTTTGCCGCTTCCATAGCAAACCCGGTGGTAAACATTTCCGGCAGCAGAATTAAATCGCGTCCGTGAATACCGCTCAGTACGCGATCGAAATGACGTAAATTCGCTTCGCCGTCCATCCAGGTCAGCGTTTCCTGTAAAACGGTAATGTTTAAAGTTGACATAAGCGCTCCGCAGCGGCAATCAGCGTCGCTTCCTGTTTGGCAAAGCACAGACGAATCAGCTTATGCGGGAACGGACCGGCGCAGAATACGGACAACGGAATAGCCGCGACACCCACCTCTTTCGTCAGCCACTGACAGAAATTCACGTCATCCAGATCAGAAATGGCGCTGTAATCAACGAGCAGAAAATAGGTGCCTTCACATGGCAGCACCTTAAAGCGACTTTTGCTTAGCGCCTGAATTAAGCAATCGCGGCGGGTGCGGTAAAAGTCCGGCAGCTCGCGATAGTGCTCAGGTTCCTGACGCAGCATATCGGCAATGGCTAACTGCGCGGGAGTATTCACCGAAAAGGTCAGATATTGATGCACTTTGCGGATCTCGGCGCTCATTGCCGCCGGTGCGATGCAGTACCCCACCTTCCAGCCGGTCATATGGAAAGTTTTGCCAAACGATGACACCGCAATCGCACGCTGACGCAGCTCGGCATGGTCCAGCACGCTGGTATGTCCCTCTTCGGCGAAGCAGATGTGTTCATACACTTCATCGCTCAGAACATAAATTTCCTGCCCGGCAATGGCCTGCCACAGCGCAGCATAATCGCTTTTGCGCCACACCGTGGCGGAAGGATTATGAGGGGTATTCAGGATCACCAGGCGGGTTTTATCACTTAATAAGCAGTTAAATTCCGACCAGTCAACGCGGAAACCAGGCGGTTGCAGCGCGATGCGTTTCAGTGTTCCCCCAGCCAGTTGCACAGCAGGCGCGTAGCTGTCATAGCTGGGATCGAAGCAGATCACTTCGTCACCCGGCCTTACCAGCGCGGTGATCGCTGCGTACAACGCTTCAGTTGCGCCTGCGGTGACGGTAATCTCGCTGTTAACATCGGGAAGGTGACCATAAAGCTCAGCAGTTTTAGCCGCGATGGCTTCACGCAGCGGCAGCGCACCGGTCATCGGCGCATATTGATTTGCACCCTGGCTAACATGATATGCCAGCCGATCCTGTAAATAGCGCGGGCCGTCAAAATCGGGAAAGCCCTGTGACAGATTGATAGCCTTATGCTGCTGCGCCAGCGCGCTCATTTGAGTAAAAATGGTAGTGCCGAGCGCAGGTAATTTGCTCTCGGGAATCAGGTTATGCTGCGTCATTGTTCTTTGCCCTTAAGCGCGAATGTCTTTGCGGAGTATCCCTGTGTTGCTGCCACTATAAACAGGATGCTAGTATTTGGCAATCGAGACGCTTAGACGGCTAAAACCTATCGCACAGGATACCCTATGTCGGACCCTCAACCGCTTGATCAACTCGTTGCAGCCTGCCACTGGATTGGCGCTAAAGGCTGGGCGCCCGCCACTGGCGGTAATATGTCGGTACGCCAGGATGCGCATTTTTGCCTGCTCAGTGGGTCCGGTAAGGATAAAGGAAGCCTGACTCGTGATGATTTTATCCAGGTCGAAATCGCCAGCAATCATGCACCATCAGGGCGCAAACCTTCTGCCGAAACGGGCCTGCATACGCTAATTTATCGCCTGTTCCCCGATGCGGGTGCGGTCTTACATACCCATACCGTGAACGCAACCGTGCTGTCGCGAGTGGAAGAGGGCGCAGCGTTATTGCTCTATGGCTATGAAATGCAGAAATCGCTGACCGGACAACACACGCATGAGGACACGGTCGCTATCCCGGTTTTCGATAACAGTCAGAATATCAGCGCACTGGCGTCGGAAATTGAAGACTATGCCGCACGCTTCCCGCTGCGTTATGGCTTTCTGCTACGCGGTCATGGCCTCACGTGCTGGGGCAAAGATGTCAGTGAAGCGCGTCGTCATCTGGAAGGGCTGGAATTTTTATTTGAATGTGAACGTCAACATCGCCTGCTGGAGAAAAAATGATCCGCGCCATTGTTACTGATATTGAAGGCACGACCAGCGATATTCGCTTCGTGCATAATATCCTGTTTCCCTATGCCCGCCAGCATTTAGCCACCTTTATTCGCGATCATCAGGATAATGCACACGTTAATGCGGCGCTGGATGCGGTACGCGCCGAAGTAGATCAACCGAATGCCGATCGGGAAGCGTTAATAGCGATCCTGTTCAGCTTTATGGATCAGGATCGTAAATCTACCGGACTGAAAGCGTTGCAGGGCATGATCTGGCGCGATGGTTACGTGAATGGCAACTTTACCGGTCATCTTTATCCGGATGTTGCACCTGCGCTAACCGCGTGGCAGCAGCAGGGACTGAAACTTTACGTTTATTCATCCGGCTCGGTTGCGGCGCAGAAATTGTTATTTGGTTACAGCGACGAAGGTGATATTACTGGCCTGTTCAGCGGCTATTTCGATACTCACGTTGGCGCCAAGCGCGACGTGGCCTCTTATCGCACTATCGCCGCCGAAATCGGTCTACCGGTTGAGCAGCTGCTGTTTCTTTCTGATATACATCAGGAACTGGACGCGGCAGCCGCAGCCGGATGGCAAACTCTGCAATTGATTCGTGACGATGCGGATAATGAAAGCCGTCACCGTCAGGTCAATAATTTTTCCCAGATTAACCCGGAGTCGATTTGAGATGAGTGCACTGACTATTTTTACCGATAGCGAAGCCAGCCAGCCGGTGTGGCACAGCACCGATGCGGAGGCGATCCGTGCGCGTCTGAATGCCAAAGGTGTCCGTTTTGAGCGCTGGGAAGCGGATCGCGATCTGGGTGAAAACCCGGATGCCGCAACGGTAATTAACGCTTATCAGCATGCGATCGATCGGCTGGTGGCAGAAAAGGGCTATCAGAGCTGGGATGTGATCAGTATGCGTGCCGATCATCCACAAAAAGATCTGCTGCGCGAGAAGTTTCTTTCTGAACATACGCACGGCGAGGATGAAGTCCGCTTTTTTGTGGAAGGTGCAGGTTTGTTTTGCCTGCATCTGGATGGGCAGATTTTGCAGATCCTGTGTGAGAAGAGTGATCTGATTTCGGTTCCAGCCGGTACGCCGCACTGGTTTGATATGGGCTCGGCACCGAATTTCACTGCGATACGTATTTTTGATAATCAGGAAGGTTGGATCGCGAATTTTACCGGTGACAAGATTGCCGATGCATATCCACGCCTGGCTTAGTTTCCTGTCTGTGCGCGCAGCTCACCGCGCGCACAATGCCGCAGCGTATTACTTCGGCTGTAACACGCCAGCTGCAACCTCTGAAGGCGTCACCACGCCGGTATCCAGTACCCAGCCGCTGATTAGCGCGGCTGGCGTGACGTCAAACGCCGGGTTACAGACGGTCGCCTTCTCGGGTGCCCACTGTACGCTGCCAAAGCTGCCTGCCACGCCGGTGATTTCACTGGCGGCGCGCTGTTCAATGGGGATCGCGGCGCCATCGGGACACAAGCGATCCAGCGTAGTATGCGGCGCTGCAACATAAAACGGAATCGCGTGATAATGCGCCAGCACCGCCAGGCTGTACGTGCCAATTTTATTCGCCACATCGCCATTCGCCGCAATGCGATCCGCACCCACCCAAATCGCATCTACTTTTTGGCTTGCCATTAAACTTGCCGCCATCGAATCGGTGATTAACTGATACGGAATTGACAGTTCGCCCAGTTCCCAGGCAGTTAAGCGGCCGCCTTGTAGTAAAGGGCGAGTTTCATCGACCCAGACGTTCGCGACTTTGCCTTGCTGATGTGCGCGGGCAATCACTCCCAATGCGGTGCCGACCCCGGCCGTGGCTAATCCACCGGTATTGCAGTGCGTCAGTAGCTGGCTGCCTGGTTTAACCAGCGCACTTCCTGCGTCCGCAATGCTGTCGCAAAGCTGCTTATCCTCTGCCACCAGACGTATCGCTTCTTTACCGAGGGCATCAACAAAGCTTTCCTGCGTGAGCGCCAGCTTCATGCGATCAAGATTATTCATCAGGTTAACGGCGGTTGGACGTGCGGCCCGCAGAATCTCCAGCGCTTCTGCCAGCTGGTCGCGTGTTTGCCCATGCTCTGCCAGTAGCGCCAGCAACAGCGAAGCGGGAAGACCAATTAGCGGCGCACCACGCACCCGTAAGGCGTGAATATGCGCAACCAACTGCGCCACGCTGTGCGCAGGCAACCAGTTTTTTTACTGCGGTAGCGCTTGCTGATCAAGGACCCAGAGCTGGTTGTCACGAACCTGTAAGCTGGTGGTTTGAAGTGTCTGCATTGTCTGTGAAATCCATGTTGCGTTAATGGCGGATATTGTGCCAACATGCTGAACGGATGTATAGACGTCTGAACGGCTTACGATTTACCAGGCATTCGATTGATGAGGAACAGGCAATGTCGCAATACCGTACCTTCACCGCTGCTGACGCTGTGGAATATGCCAAACGCTACGGCGGAATAGACGATCCATCGGCGCTGGTCAGTGCCGAAGAGATTGGTGATGGTAATCTCAATCTGGTGTTTAAAATTTACGATAATCAGGGAGTTAGCCGGGTTGTGGTAAAGCAGGCGCTGCCCTATGTACGTTGCGTAGGCGAATCCTGGCCGTTAACGCTGGACCGTGCGCGGCTTGAAGCGCAAACTCTGGTTGAACACTATAAATATTGTCCGCAGCATACCGTTCAGATCATCCATTACGACGCTGATCTGGCGGTAATGGTAATGGAAGATCTTTCCCATTATCGCATCTGGCGCAGCGAGCTGGTAAAAGGCGTGCGTTATCCAGAAGCATCACGTCAGTTGGGTGAGTATCTGGCGCAAACGCTGTTTCATACCTCCGACTTTATTCTGCATCCGCACCAGAAAAAGGCGGAAGTGGCGCGCTTCATTAATCCGGAAATGTGCGAAATCACCGAAGACCTGTTCTTCAACGATCCCTATAACGATCACCAGCGCAATAACTATCCAGCCGCGCTGGAACCGCTGGTTGCAAGCCTGCGTCATGACAATGCGCTACGTATTGCCGTGGCGGCGCTTAAGCATCGCTTCTTTGCCAATGCCGAAGCTCTGCTGCACGGCGATATTCATAGCGGTTCGATTTTTGTGGCGGAGGGTAGCCTGAAGGCGATTGATGCCGAGTTTGGTTACTTTGGGCCGATAGGCTTTGATGTTGGCACCGCGATTGGCAACCTGCTGATCAATTACTGTGGCTTGCCGGGCTTAGTCGCGCCACGCGAAGCTGCCGATGCGCGTGAACAGCGCCTGGCTGATGTCCATGATATATGGAGCACTTTCTCCGCTCGCTTTCTGCAACTGGCGAAAGAAAAAACGACCGGTATAGCACTGGGATATCCGGGTTATGCGCAGGCATTTTTGCGTAAAGTGTGGGCCGATACCATTGGTTATTGTGGCACTGAGCTGATTCGACGCACCGTCGGCATGTCGCATGTGGCGGATATGAAACTGATCAAAGATGTGGCGATGCGCACTGAATGCCTTCGCAACGCCATTACGCTGGGGCGCACGCTAATCCTTGCGGCCGATCATGTAGAAGATGTTGATGCGCTGATTGCGCGCATTCGCCAGGCAGGTTAACGCTAAATATGTGGGAGCGGTGCAGAATATAGCGGCTCTCGTTAAGCAATGAGCAAGCCGCTGCAGCAGGTTTGGGCCGAGAGTATATCGGCCCATTGTGTTTTATTCCTTTTTACTAAGCTGCTTCGCTGGGCCGGGAAGGCTTCTGTTCGGTTTGTTTAGCCGGCACCGCCAGGGCATCCGCAGCAAACTCATCAACGTTAATGGAGCGCAGACGACTTGCTTCGGCGCGTTTCAATACCTCCGCTTCCTGCTCATCAATCCAACCCTGCTCTAAAGCACGTATTGCCAGAGCATCAAGACGGGTAAACGACAGATGTTTTTTAGTCTGCTTGCATAACCGATCGTGAATCACTTCAGCCGCGATGACATCCAGCAGCGCCTGCTCTAGCTGACCGGCGGGATTATGTTCACTCGGTGTCAGGTATTGGCCACGTCCCAGGCGGGTTCGCGTGGCTGATGGCTGCTGTAACAGCTTCGCCAGCTGGTGATCGAGGCGATCAGACGGGGCAGGGCAATGTTTGCCGCCCGCAAAAATAACCACACGCAGTACGCCTGCAACAAAGCGATTCGGGAAGTTACGCAGTAGCTCATCCATTGCGTTTTCTGCCTGATGCAAGGCGTCCTGCACGCCCCAGTGAACCAGTGGCAGATCGGCTTCATTACGGCCTTCATCGTCATAGCGTTTCAGCGTGGCAGAAGCGAGATAAAGCTGACTCAGCACATCACCCAAACGCGCCGAGACACGTTCGCGGCGTTTCAGGCTACCGCCCAACACTGCCATTGAAACATCAGACAGCAAAGCCAGATTAGCGCTGATCCGGTTCAGGTGCTGATAATAGCGGCGGGTAGCATCGCGCGTCGGCGTAGCGCTGGTGCGCCCGCTGGTTAGACCCAGCCACAGGCTGCGTACTTTATTACTGCCGACATGACCCATGTGACTGAACAGAGCCTCATCAAAGGCGCTTATATTATTGCTGGCGGCTGCGGCCATCTCTTGCAGTATGTAAGGATGGCAGCGAATCGCGCCCTGACCAAAGATGATCATGCTGCGGGTCAGAATATTGGCACCTTCTACCGTAATGGCGATAGGAGCCCCCTGATATGCGCGCGCAAGGAAGTTATTGTTACCCAACATGATGCCTTTACCGCCCGCAATATCCATCGCATCGATGATGGCGCGCTGACCACGATGCGTGCAATGGTATTTGACGATAGCCGACAGTACAGCCGGTTTTTCACCCTGCATAATGCCTGCGGTAATCAGCGTGGCTGCTGCATCCATCACGTAGGTATTACCGGCGATACGTGCCAGCGGCTCCTCAATCCCTTCCATTTTACCAATCGGCAGTTTGAACTGGCGGCGGATATGCGCATAGGCGCCGGTTGCCAGCGCCACGCTTTTCAGGCTGCCGGTAGAATTTGATGGCAAGGTAATGCCGCGCCCAACCGACAAACATTCAACCAGCATACGCCAGCCCTGACCGGCCATTTCCGGGCCGCCGATAATAAAATCGATGGGGACAAAAATATCTTTGCCGCGCGTTGGCCCATTTTGGAAGGGAACGTTAAGTGGGAAGTGGCGATTGCCGATTTCAACCCCCGGCGTGCTGGTGGGGATCAACGCGCAGGTGATGCCGGGCGCTTCATTGTCGCTGAGTAAATGTTCGGGATCGGACAGTTTAAAGGCCAGCCCCAGCACGGTAGCAATCGGGGCGAGGGTGATGTAGCGCTTGTTCCAGCTTAAACGCATGCCGAGAACCTGCTGACCTTGCCAGTCGCCCATGCATACCACGCCCGTATCGGGGATGGCGCCCGCGTCAGAACCAGCTTCGGGGCTGGTTAAGGCAAAGCAGGGGATCTCTTCACCACGCGCCAGACGAGGCAAATAGTGATTTTTCTGCGCTTCGGTGCCGTAATGTTGCAGTAGTTCGCCTGGTCCAAGCGAGTTCGGCACGCCAACGGTGATCGCCAGAATGCCTGACACTCCCGCCAGTTTTTGCAGCACGCGGGCTTGTGCATAGGCTGAAAACGCCAGGCCGCCGTACTCTTTTTTGATGATCATGGCAAAAAAGCGCTGCTCTTTCAGGTATGCCCACAGCTCAGGTGGCAGGTCGGCCATTTCATGCGTGATCTGGAAATCATTCGCCATGCGGCAGGCTTCTTCAACCGGTCCGTCCAGAAAGGCTTGCTCTTCGGCGGTCAGGCGCGGCTGCGGATAATTGTGTAGCTTCTGCCAGTCAGGTTTACCCTGAAACAGATCGCCTTCCCACCAGGTCGTACCCGCATCAATGGCTTCCTTCTCCGTGCGCGACATAGGCGGCATTACCTGTTGAAAACGCTGAAGCATCGGTTTAGAGAACATATTGCGACGCATATTTTGCAGATTGAAGGGCAGCAGAATAATGGCTAATGGCAGCAGCAGCCACGGCGTCCAGAGTTGCGCCGTGGCCAGTGCACCGGTCCACAGCAGCAAAATAATACTGCTTAGCCGTAGCGAAACGCGGTGATAAAACAAGGCGCTAATCAGCACTACTGTTGCCAGTATCGAAACAACCATCATAATGAGTGACTCCGTAAGTCGTAAGAGGTCTGACCTGTTATGGGTAGAGGTTTAGAGCAGATCGTTTGATTTATCAATTTTTTTACATCGCAATTACAACCTTGCTCACAAAATCATGACCGGGAAAGGGTGGGTAAAATCATTGGCTAAATATTAGGGCGTCCAGTACGCTGGATCGGGCGCGATGCTTTGCGCGAGCCGGCCATTCCGTTAAACTTGCTGCGATAAATCTCCTCTTTAAAGGACATCCCTATGTACCAGGACATGATTCGTTCAGAGCTTAACGAAGCAGCGGATACGCTAAATAAATTTCTGAGTGACGAAGCCAATATCCATGCGATTCAACGCGCAGCGGTAATGTTGGCAGATAGCTTTAAAGCGGGCGGCAAAGTGCTGTCGTGTGGAAATGGGGGGTCACATTGCGATGCGATGCATTTTGCCGAAGAGTTGACCGGGCGCTATCGCGAAAACCGTCCTGGCTACCCGGCGATTGCCATTTCTGACGTCAGTCATCTGTCTTGTGTCAGCAATGATTTTGGCTACGACTATGTATTTTCACGCTACATCGAAGCGGTAGGCCGTTCAGGCGACGTGCTGCTGGCGCTTTCCACCTCCGGCAACTCCGCCAACATCATCAAAGCGATTGATGCTGCGCGTGCGCAGGGAATGAAAGTGATTACCCTGACCGGCAAAGATGGCGGCAAAATGGCGGGAACGGCAGACATTGAAATCCGCGTACCGCATTTTGGTTACGCCGATCGTATTCAGGAGATCCATATCAAAGTGATCCATATCCTGATGTTGTTGATCGAAAAAGAGATGGTGAAGTAACAGCATTAGCCTCCTGCCAGGCGGGAGGCATCTTAACTAAGGCGGCGGCTATGTGCGAATTGCTCGGGATGAGCGCAAATGTTCCAACAGACATCTGTTTTAGCTTCACCGGCCTGGTGCAGCGTGGCGGCGGAACCGGGCCACATAAAGATGGCTGGGGCATTACGTTTTATGAAGATAAAGGCTGTCGCACGTTTAAGGATCCCTTGCCAGGCTATAATTCGCCCATTGCTCGTCTAGTGCAGGAATATCCGATTAAATCCCATTCGGTGGTGGCGCATATCCGCCAGGCTAATCGGGGTCAGGTTTCGCTGGAAAATACCCATCCGTTTACCCGTGAATTGTGGGGACGCAACTGGACCTACGCCCATAATGGTCAGCTCAAAGGCTATCGCCAACTGGAAACCGGTCACTTCCGTCCGGTGGGTGAAACGGACAGCGAGAAGGCATTTTGCTGGATTCTGCACAAGCTGGCGACACGCTATCCGCGCACGCCAGGCAACTGGCCTGCGGTGTTTCGCTATATTGGCGAGCTGGCGAGTGAACTGCGACTAAAGGGCGTGTTTAATATGTTGCTGTCAGACGGGCGCTATTTAATGGCGTTTTGCTCGACCAATTTATTTTGGATTACGCGGCGTGCCCCGTTTGGTCGTGCGCAGCTGCTCGATCAGGATGTGGAAGTTGATTTTCAGGAACATACCACCGCCAACGACATTGTGACGGTGATTGCGACGCAGCCGCTGACAGGTAATGAGACCTGGCACCGCATCGTGCCAGGCGAGTGGGCATTATTCTGCCTTGGAGAGCGCGAGGAATGATTTGGAGGCAGCTTCGGGTTGCGTTAATACCGGGCTGCTGTTCATCACGTATTGACCGCTGCTTACGTTAACCGTAGGGGGTTGATGGTATTTGGCGAAATACGCATAGCCCGGCTGCAGCTCACGCCAGAAACTGGCGTAAGTGGAATAGCGATGACGCTGCATATTGCTGTCCGTCATACGGAACGGATAGATACTAATGCTTACTTCTTGCTGACCATTACGCAACGCCGCATTCACATAATTGAAAATCTCGTCCATATAAGCGTTGGTCATGGCGTAGCAGCCAATTGACTTGCAATCGCCATGGATCATCAAAAAGTTGCCGTTATAGCCCTGCTCGCGATCGTATTGATTTGGAAAACCGATATTGATTGCACGATAGAAGCGGCTATCCGGCTTCAGCTGATTCAGCCTGACGTGATAAAAACCTTCCGGACTTTTGAAATCGCCCTGACGGCGTTTCGGGCCGAGGCCACCCGAAAAGTTGCAGATGCGGTAAGCATCCAGTAGCCGATATTCGTTACCGATTTTACCGTACAGCTCAAGTGTGCGTTCTTCCTTGAAGATCTGGATATAAACCGGCGTGCCGAGTAACTGTTTCTTTAATTCTTTATTCACCGGCGCCAGTTGCTGAACTGGCTCCGGCGTCATTGCCATGCTGAGGGCTGGCATCAAAATCATCGCAAACAGAAGTGCGATTTTGCCCATGCTGTGTGTACCTTGACGTGAAGAAGAACAATGACGACCCAAAGGCGTCTCTGCTTGCATTATCGGATAACTCCGCTACCGCTGCGCAACATTAACATTGTCTGTTTTTTTAGCAAGTCAATGCCCCGGAAAATCACGCTTTCCTGAAGGGAATAGCGGCAGAAATTTGTAAACGTTACTGCGCCTCGCCACAAATATTGCGGTTGCTTTTTTTGACTGTATACTTATCCAGTTCTGGAGGCGGGTATGCGTAAAATCATTCATGTTGATATGGACTGCTTTTTTGCCGCAGTTGAGATGCGGGATGATCCAACGTTACGCGATATTCCCGTCGCTATCGGCGGTAGTCGTGAACGTCGTGGCGTAATTAGTACCGCCAACTATCCGGCGCGTAAATATGGCGTGCGCAGTGCAATGCCAACCGGCATGGCCCTGAAACTATGCCCACATTTACGTCTGCTGCCGGGGCGCTTTGCTGCTTACAAAGAGGCATCAGCGCAAATCCGCACCATCTTCTCGCGTTATACCGCATTAATTGAACCGCTTTCCCTTGATGAAGCCTATCTGGATGTCACCGACAGCCAGCATTGTCACGGCTCCGCTACGCTGATCGCTCAGGAGATCCGTGCGACGATTTATCGGGAAACCAAACTTACCGCGTCGGCAGGCATTGCGCCGATTAAATTTCTCGCCAAAATCGCCTCCGATTTAAATAAACCGGACGGGCAATATGTGATCACGCCGTCACAGATGCCGGACTTTTTGCTGACTTTACCCCTGGCGAAAATTCCGGGTGTGGGGAAAGTCTCTGCAAAGAAGCTGGAAGAGATGGGCCTGCATACCTGTGGCGACATACAAAAAGCGGATTTGGCGCTGCTGCTAAAACGCTTTGGCAAATTTGGCCGGGTATTATGGGAACGCAGTCACGGCATTGATGCGCGCGGCGTGGTGGTCGAACGCGAGCGTAAGTCGCTGGGGGTAGAAAGAACCCTGGCGGAGGACATCAATCACTGGGAAGCCTGTTTAGCGATTATTGATTATCTCTACGATGAGTTAGAACGCCGCCTGACGCAGATTCGCCCGGATAAACTGATTGCCCGTCAGGGCGTAAAATTAAAGTTTGATGATTTCCAGCAGACCACTCAAGAGCACATTTGGCCGGTGCTGAATAAGGACGACATGATTGCGGTGGCGCGTAAAACTTGGGACGAACGCCGCGCAGGAAGAGGCGTTCGGCTGGTGGGGTTACACGTTACGCTGGTTGATCCGCAGCTTGAAAGGCAGCTATTGCTCGGCTTATAAACAAGGCGGGCCTTGCCCGCCTGCCATTACTTCTTATATTTCGCTTCCAGCGTGGCAAACCACGGCGCGACAAAGTCTTCATTGCTGCCCCAGCCGGGAACGATTTTGTTCAGCGAAGCGACATTGACCGCACCTTGCTGACCGTTCAACTGCTGCTGAGAAATCGAGGCCGCTTTGAATTCATAGGTTGCTGGCGTGGCCTCACCGGCTATCTTGTTCGCCACCAGACGCATATTCACTGCGCCGATCGTTTTAGGATCAACCGCAACAGTTTGCACCCACGGGCTGTTTTTCTCACGCATTAACTGCAAATCCTGGTTCGATACGTCAATGCTGTACAGTTTGATCTCAGTCCGTCCGTTCTCTTGCAGCGCTTTGTATGCGCCCTGACTGAAAGCATCCCACGCGCCCCAGATGGCATCAATTTTTCCTTTCGGATACTTCGCGAGGATTGCGCCAATTTTATTGGCAGTATCACCCTGTACATCCGTTGAAACGGCACCAATTGATTCCAGTTGATGAATGCCCGGATTCGCTTGCAGCAGTTTTTCATACACCACCTGGCGGCGTTCCATCGGCGGGGACCCGGCGACCCATAGTTTGATTATGTTCGCTTTGCCGTTGAAATCCTTGACGATTTGGCCAAGGGACAGCTGCGCCAGTGACGCGTCATCTTGGGCAGTGACGGTTACGCCATTGACGGGCGAATCGACTGGTGTATCAAACACCGACAGCTTGATGCCAGCGTCAGCGATACGCTTCACTAAACCGCTGGCGTAAGGGGCTTTGCCGTGCGACAGGATGATGCCGTCATATTTCTGACTGATAGCCTGATTTACGAAATCCTGAAAACGAGCATCATCGCCGTTACTCAGAAAAGTGCTGACCTTAAAGCCCAGCTTACGGCCTTCCTGAATGGCACCGGCGACAAACTGGGTGGTATTGTCATCAGAACCCAGATTGCGGATGACCGCGATACGAATCGGACCAGCGTGACTGGCGATGACAGTCGGCACCGGCGTCACGGTGTCGGCAAACGTGGCGCTGGCATTGAGCAGGCTTAAAGCCAGCAGCGAGAGCGTGATTTTTTTCATTATTTTAACTCCAGAATATCGCGCCTCAGCGGCGCTGGATGTAAGTCATCGCCAGTGCTAACGCCAGCACCAGCCCTTTAATAATGTCCATGGCGTAATAGGGCACCGACAGCATCACCAGACCGTTTTGCAGCACGCCCAGAATTACCGCGCCAACCAGCGTTCCCAAAGCATTGGGTTTACCTGAACCGGCCAGGGAAAAGCCGATCCACGCTGCCGCAACCGCATCCATCAGATAGCCGCTTCCGGCGTTGACTTGTGAGGAACCAATACGTGAGGCCAGCAAAATGCCACCCAGCCCAGCCAGCAGCGAAGCAATGACATAAGCCAGCACACGGTAACGCGTAGTACGAATACCGGAAAGGCGCGCGGCTTCCGGGTTGCCGCCCAGCGCATACATGCGCCGACCGTGTTTGGTTAGCGACAGCCCCAGCTGCGCCACGACAGTGACCAGCAACATGATAACCACGTTAGTCGGCACCTGACCGAGCAGGCCAAACGCTGCCGGAATAGTGCCCTCCGCCATATCACCACTGGGTAACACCATGTTCTCGGTGATCGAGCCGCCAAAGCTGTAGGTCATCGCTACGCCCTGAATCACAAACAGCGTTGCCAGCGTAGCGAGCATGTCAGGTATACGCAGAATGACAATCAGAAAGGCGTTAAACAGACCGACCAGGGTGCAGAGCGCCAGCGTAATAACAATCGCTTCAGTGGTATTGAAGCCATACCAGACGAATAGCGAGATCACCAGCGCATTTGCCAGCGAGGCGGTAGAACCCACAGAAAGATCGAAACCGCCTACGGTAAGCGAGACCGACACACCGACCGCAATAACCGTCACAATCGCGATAGAGCGCAAAATGTTGATGATGTTATTCGGATCAAGAAAGCTGTCAGTCGCCAGGCCAAAGGCGGCGATTAAAATCACTACCGTCAGTAACATCCCCCATTTATAGAGAAAATCGAACAGTCGATGGCGCAGCGACGGCGGCGCCGGGTTCAGGGTTAGTTCTTTACTGCTCACGCAGGGGTTCCTCCGGTGGAATAAAGCAAAAGCGTTTCTTCGGTAACGTCTCGTGCGTCCAGCTCCGCCACAATGCGTCCATCCCAGAGCACGCAAATGCGGTCACATAAGCCAACCAGCTCCGAAAATTCACCTGACGCGTAGATAATGCCTTTGCCGTCACGCGCCAGGCTGTCAATCAGCGCAAACAGTTCAGTTCTGGCTTTAATATCTACGCCTTTGGTTGGCTCATCAAAAATCAGCACGTCAGCGTTATTGCGGAGCCATTTGCCGATCGCCACTTTCTGTTGATTGCCGCCGGACAAACGACGCAGAGGTTGCGTCGGGCCGGTCGTGCGTACATTCAGGCGCTGAATAATTTCTTCCGCCCAACGCCACGCCTGCCGATGCCCAAACAAACTCCAGCGAGAAAAGCTGTCATCGGCGCTCACGCTCAGGTTCATCGCCACCGATTCATCAATAAAAATGCCCTCTTTGCGACGCTCTTCCGGCACCAGAGCCAGGCGTTGGGACACCGACTCATGTGGCGATCGCGGTTTCCAGGGCTTACCGTGTAGCTCACCACGCGTCACCCGGCTTTTACTGGCACCAAACAGCGCCTTGCACAGCTCGGTTTTGCCCGCGCCCGCCAGGCCAGCAATACCAAGAATTTCACCTTTATGCAGGCGCAGTGAAATGTTTTGCAGCAACTGTTCGTCGTGCAGGCCATCTACCGCCAACAGTAACGGCTGTGTCTGTGGCTCACGCGGGATGGGATAGATGTCGGTCAGCGGGTGGCCTAACATCTTCTCCACGATTTGCTCACCGCTTAACGCCGCCATCGGACAGCTTTCAATTAAGCTTCCATCACGCAGCACCGTCAGGCGATCGCAAATCGCTTTAAGTTCATGAATACGATGGGAAATAAATACGACGCCAATACCGCTGGCCTGCAACCGTCGCACCACATTAAACAGACGCTCGCTTTCATGCTGATCGAGCGGGGCAGTAGGCTCGTCCAGAATCAGAAACCGGCAGTGATGCGACAGCGCACGCGCCAACAGAATTTGCTGTTTCTCGGCCAGCGTACAGCGCTCTACCAGACGATTAATGTCAATGACGACATCAAGCTGAGCCAGCAAAAGGTGAGCCTGGCGACGGATTTCACTCCAGCGATAACCGTGTCCCGGTTCCGCCAGCCGATCCAGCAAAATGTTTTCTGCCACGCTGAGTTGTGGCACCAGCGCGACATCCACTTCCTGCTGGACCAGATGGATACCGAGCTGTTTGGCATCGCGCGGGCTGCGTATCGACACCTTTTTGCCGTCCAACAGTATCTCGCCGCTGTAATGGCTATGCGCCCCGGACAACACGGCCATCAGCGTCGATTTTCCAGCGCCGTTCGCGCCCGTCAACGCATGTACCGAATGGCCTTCGCTGACAAAATCCACCTGCGTTAACGCGGCAAATCCGCCAAAAGCGATGGAGATGTTACGCATCTCAAGGCGGTTTAACGCGCTCATTGAAGGAACCTCTGTACAAAATAACGACCGCATTGTTTCCTAAAGTCACGGGAGCGGCAACAATCGAAAGCGCATAAGCTAGCACAAACTCCTATTAGCCATCCAGAGATCTGGACATAATGGCGTCTATAACTGGATGTAACTGATAGCGTGGTGATTTAAGGGGAAATAGTGAGTTAGCGTAGTGTTTTATGCTGACTTAAACCGGCGGGTATAAAAAACCAGGCCGTAGCCTGGTGGATTAAGCGGAGGAAAAAATTATTTTTCTGGAATCGCAGTCAACAATGTTGTCAATAATTTCCAGTAAAGCCCGACGCTTTCAATATGCACTTGCTCATCAGGCGAATGCGGACCGGTAATCGTTGGCCCAATGGACACCATGTCCATATCAGGATAGGGCTTCTTGAACAGGCCACACTCCAGACCTGCATGGATCACCTGGATATTCGGCATCTTATTGAACAGAGCCTGATAAGTTTGACGCGTCAGCGCCATAACTGGCGAATCCGCATCTGGCTGCCAGCCAGGATAGCCGCCTTTCGGCCTGGTCTGCGCGCCAGCCAGCTGGCCGAGTGAAGTCAACATTTGCACCACATAATCGCGGCCGGTGTCGATCAGCGAGCGGATCAGGCAATTGATTTCAGCGTTATCAGCATCCATGGTGACCACGCCTACGTTCAGCGACGTTTCGACCACACCTTTCGCCACGTCAGAATTGCGAATGACCCCATTCGGCGTGCTGTTCAGCAAATTCAGGAAGCGATCGCGACTGTCAGCCGTGAGCGCCTGACCCTGATGTGCCAGTGGCTCGGTCACCAGCGCGATATTTTTCTCTTTCACACCGTGCTCATTTTGCAAAGCAGAAAGGAAATGCGCCGCAGCGGCTTTCAGTGTATCAACCTTGTGATTTGCCACCGCCAGCGTAGCAAACGCTTCACGTGGAATGGCGTTACGCAGCGTGCCGCCGGTAAAGTCTATCAGGCGCACATCCAGCTCAGCCGCATGCGCCGCGAGAAAACGCGCCAACAGCTTATTGGCGTTGCCAAGCCCCATATGGATGTCGGCACCGGAATGGCCGCCTCGCAGACCTTTCAGCGTCAGCTTCAGGGTGTCGAAATCAGCGGGAACCTCTTCACGCGTCAGCGACAGCGTGGTGATAAAATCGATGCCGCCCGCACATCCCATGTAGATCTCACCCTCTTCTTCAGAGTCGGTGTTGATCAAAATATCCGCTTGTAGCCAGTTTGGTTGCAAACCAAACGCGCCATCCATGCCGGTTTCTTCGGTCATGGTCAGTAGCACTTCCAGCGGGCCGTGCGTTAGCGTGTTGTCTGCCAGGACCGCCAGCGCCGATGCCATACCGATACCGTTATCTGCACCCAGCGTAGTTCCACGTGCCTTCACCCATTCGCCATCAACATACGGCTGAATAGGATCTTTGGTGAAGTCATGAACGGTGTCGTTGTTTTTCTGCGGCACCATATCCAGATGCGCCTGCAAGGCAACCGGCGTGCGTTTTTCCATGCCAGCAGTTGCCGGTTTACGGATCAGGATGTTGCCAACCTGGTCGCGTTCACACCAGAAACCTTGCTCTTTAGCCCAGCCCACAATATAGGTGGCAAGCGCTTCCTCATGGAAAGACGGATGAGGAATTGAGCAGATCTTAGCGAAAATATCCCACAGCGGTTGTGGCGAAAGTTGAGACAATTCAGACACGACAAGTCTCCTGTGTCAGTGCGCCGGATGAACCGGAGGGCGCGAGTTTCCAGTGAAAGATCGCCGCCAGAGAATCTGACGAGATGGGCCTGAGAATATCACTGTTTTTTGCCAGGTGCGTAATCAGACGCGTTAAAAAGCCGCAACCGGCGCGCGGGTGCTGGTTTTTAACGCGTCATATCCTTATAATCTCGCGCAACCTTTTCCCTGTTGCACATTTTTTAAGCCAATCCGGTTGGCTGGGATACCTATTTATGAGCGAAAAATACGTCGTTACCTGGGACATGCTACAGATCCATGCCCGCAAACTGGCTCAGCGCCTGCTTCCTGTTGAACAGTGGAAAGGCATCATTGCTGTTAGCCGTGGCGGCCTGGTACCGGCTTCGCTGCTGGCGCGTGAACTGGGTATTCGTTATGTCGATACCGTGTGCATCTCCAGCTATGACCATGATCACCAGCGCGAAATGAAAGTGCTGAAGCGCGCAGAAGGCGATGGTGAAGGCTTTATCGTGATTGATGATCTGGTTGATACTGGCGGGACGGCGCAGGCCATTCGCGATATGTATCCTAAAGCGCATTTCTGCACCATCTTCGCTAAACCTGCCGGTCGTGAGCTGGTGGACAACTATATCGTCGATATTCCGCAAAATACCTGGATTGAGCAGCCGTGGGATATGGGCGTGGTTTATATTCCACCCATTGTTAAAAGCTGATTGATTTAACACAAACAACGCCCGGTTTTCCGGGCGTTGTCCTTTCTGCTTCTCGCACCTTGTTATGCCGTGCAGTACACTTAGCCATTGCCGCGTTTGCTGCAGGAGAACGTCGTATGACGAGCAAAAATCTTAGCGAAGAGCTGTTTAAGCCGCGCTTCAAACACCCCGAAACCTCTTCACTGGTTCGTCGTCAACCCCATGCCACCAGCGCTGTGCATTCCGCCCTTGATGGCGACAGCCAACGCGGCTGGTATCGTATGCTCAATAAGCTGATGTGGGCATGGCGCGGACTGACACCGCAGGAAATCAGCGAAGTACTGGCGCGTATTGCCATGAGCAACGCCGGGCACACCGATAATAGCTTGCTGGATACGGTCATCGGTTATCGCAGCGGCAACTGGCATTATGAGTGGTGTAAGCAGGCGGCGCACTGGCAGCAAAAAGCGCAGGAAACGGATGAGGATCCCCAGGCAGGTAAACACTGGTTACATGCCGCGCATCTGTACAGCCTTGCCGCATACCCTTATATAAAGGGCGATGAGCTGGCCGATCAGGCCCAGGTGCTGGCGAATCGTGCATATGAAGAGGCCACCAGACGCTTTCCCGGTGAGCTGAAATCCCTGACCTTTCCCATCAGTGGCGGTAGCCCGGTGAACGGTTTCCTGCATATGCCGCCTGGCGTTAAGGCGCCTTATCCCACCGTGTTGTTCTGCGGCGCGCTGGATTCGCTGCAAAGCGATCACTATCGCCTGTTCCATGATTATCTTGCGCCGCGCGGCATGGCCATGTTGACCATTGATGTCCCCTCGGTGGGATATTCGGTGAAATGGACGCTGAATCAGGACACCAGCTTTTTACATCAGCAGGTGCTGCGGGAGCTGCAAAACGTGCCCTGGATTGATCATACGCGCGTCGCGGCGTTTGGTTATCGCTTTGGCGCCAACGTCGCGGTGCGGCTGGCGTATCTGGAAACATCGCGTTTGCGCGCGGTAGCCTGCCTGGGACCCATTGTGCATAGCCTGTTTACACAGCCTGCTTTGCAAGATGCGGTGCCGGATATGTATATGGATATGTTCGCCAGCCGCCTCGGCATGGCATCAACGTCCGACAGCGCATTACGCACTGAGCTAAACCGCTATTCGCTGAAAACGCAGGGGCTGCTTGGTCGTCGCACGCCAACGCCAATGCTAGCGGGTTACTGGCAAAAAGATCTGTTTAGCCCGGAAGAAGAGGCAAAATTAATCGTTAATTCGTCCTCCGAAGGTAAAGCCCTGTTGATTCCGGTTACGCCGATGATGTCCAGCTTTGATCGTGCGCTTAATGAAATGTGTGACTGGCTGGAGAAACGGTTGAAAAGGTAACTGGCAAAATTTACAGTGTTTGCTACAACTATTAGCGGTTAAAACGAATGGAGATTTAGCATGATGTTACCGAGTGGTCATCCCCGCAGTCGCCTGCTTAAGCGCTTCACTGAGTTGGGACCGTATATCCGTGAAGGAAAATGTGAAGAAACGCGTTTCTTTTTCGACTGCCTGGCTGCCTGCATCAATGTGAAACCGGCCCCGGAATTGCGCGAATTTTGGGGCTGGTGGATGGAGCTGGAAGCCCATGCCGATCACTTCACGTACGTTTACCATATCGGCTTATTTGATAAAGAAGGCGACTGGTCTGTCGCAACGATCAAAGGCAAAGAGAACAATCAACGCGTGGAAGAAACCTTACGTAATTTCCACACCCGCCTGCAAGCCATGTTGAAGACACATGAATTAGGTCTGGAACCGGCCAGCGGTTTCGATGAAAAACCTGTAAAATTGAGTGCCTGATACGGCATTGCATCCAGGAGAAAAGGGCGAGTTGAGGAACTTGCCCTTTTTTGTGCACATTCGCCTTAAAGATGAAGTGCAGCGCTATTTCGTTAGCTCTGCCGTACAGCAATCAGGAGGGCGGCGGGCGTAGAAATAGCGCAAATTCAGAACTGGTAGGTCACGCCTAATGCGACAATATCATCGGTGTTTTTCGCCAGCGTATTGTTGTCATCCAGCAAGTTGATTTTGTAATCAACGAAGGCAGACATGTTTTTGTTGAAGTAATAAGTCGCACCCAGGTCAACAAACTTGTAGTAATCCGCGTCCCCGATACCATTTTCAATATCTTTAACCTTGGTCTGCACGTAAGCCAGGGAGGGACGCAGGCCGAAATCAAATTGATACTGCGCCACGACTTCGATGTTTTGCAATTTATTCGCGTAGCCGCTTACCGCGACATCATTACCTGCCACCTGCGCCGTACCGTTGATTGGGTTCATATTGCGGGTTTCCGCATAGTTTGCTGCCAGATAAATGCCATCACGGTCATATTTCAGGCCCGTTGCCCAGGCTTCAGCTTTGTCGCCACGACCATAAGCGGTATCTTTCTGATCGAAGGTACGGTTTGAAGAAGAGACGGCGCCTTTGATGCTCAGGCCTTCAATGAGTTTATAAGAAAGTGAAGCCGCCATGCCGTCGCCATTTGAGGCGGAGTCAGAGCGGGAGGCGTTTTCATTTTTGCCCTGATACTGCAAGGCGAAATCTAAACCATCAACCAGACCAAAGAAGTTAGAATTGCGATAAGTTGCTACGCCATTAGTTCGGGTCAGCATGTAGACGTCAGCAGAGGTGTAAGCGGTCGCACCAAACTCTGGCATCATATCGGTAATGGCTTCCACATCATAAATCAGGCCGTAGTTACGACCGTAATCAACGGAGCCGTAGTTGCCAAATTTCAGGCCAGCAAAACCAAGACGCTTTTTATTACCCACATTGGAGTCGCTTTCTGGGTTGTTCAGGTTGTACTGATATTCCCACTGACCATAGCCTGTCATCAGATCGTTGATTTGCGTCTGACCTTTGAAACCAATACGAACATAAGATTTGTCAGCATTGTTGCTGGCGTTGGTGTCTGCATCACTGATGTAACGCATTGCTTTAAGCTTGCCGTAAAAATCCAGCTTATTACCGTCTTTGTTATAAATTTCTGCTGCGTGTGCAGTTGATGTCAGTGCCAGTGCTGAGACCAACAGTGCCAGAAGGCTTTTCTTCATTTAAAAATCCCCGATGAGTCAATTTGTAATTTATATAGAACCTTTTGTAAAACAGGGACTTTTTACCGTCTGGCGATGAAAGTTTTATGACACTTTTCCTGTTTTCTTGTTAATAGTGAACTTTTGAACTACGTCCTTGTGAGGTGATTTTCTTGCTTTTCCCCTGCTGGCTGTTGGCTTCCTTCCCGACTCCTGTTAAAACGTCTTTTCGCATATATTTTTCACGACGGCAGGAAATATGAGTGGTAGTCAGACCTTAGTGGTCAAATTGGGAACCAGCGTGCTTACTGGCGGTTCACGTCGGTTGAATCGAGCGCATATGGTGGAACTGGTTCGTCAGTGTGCGCAGCAGCACGCGGCGGGCCACCGCATTGTGATTGTCACCTCTGGCGCGATGGCCGCCGGGCGTGAACATCTTGGGTATCCCGAACTGCCGCCTACCATCGCCTCAAAGCAGCTGCTGGCTGCGGTGGGGCAGAGCCGTCTGATTCAGCTATGGGAGCAGTTGTTCTCTATTTATGGCATCCACATTGGCCAGATGCTGATAACCCGCGCGGACATGGAAGATCGCGAGCGCTTTCTTAATGCGCGCGACATGCTTCGTGCGCTACTGGATAACCACATCGTTCCGGTGATTAATGAGAACGACGCCGTCGCTACCTCTGAAATCAAAGTGGGCGATAACGATAATTTATCCGCGCTGGCCGCCATGCTGGGCGGCGCGGATAAGCTGCTGTTGCTGACCGATCAGGAAGGATTGTTTACTGCCGATCCGCGCAATAATCCCCAGGCTTCACTTATCAGCAATGTACATGTGATTGATGATGCGCTGCGCGCGCTGGCAGGCGGGAGCGTTTCAGGGCTGGGAACGGGTGGCATGTCAACCAAACTCCAGGCTGCTGATGTGGCCTGCCGGGCAGGTATTGAGGTCATTATCGCGGCTGGCAGCCGCAGCGGTGTGATCGCTGATGTGATTGACGGCAAGCCGGTCGGCACGAAGTTCCATGCTCAGCAGTCACCGCTGGAAAACCGCAAACGCTGGATTTTTGCCGCGCCGCCCGCCGGTGAGCTCACCGTGGATGATGGCGCGTTATCCGCTATTCTTGAGCGCGGTAGTTCGCTGCTGCCAAAAGGGATTCGTGATATTCAGGGCAATTTCTCCCGTGGCGAAGTGATCCGTATTCGTAGCCTGCAGGGGCGTGATATTGCGCATGGCGTGTCGCGCTATAACAGCGATGCGATGCGCATGATTGCCGGACACCACAGCCAGCAGATCAGTGAAATTCTCGGCTATGAATATGGCCCGGTGGCGGTTCATCGCGACGATATGATCGTCAGTTAAGGAACAGGCAATGCTTGAAGAAATGGGTAAGGCGGCGCGTGCCGCCGCATATAAGTTGGCCGATCTGTCGACCGCTGAGAAAAATCAGGTCTTGATGAGCATCGCCGATCGTCTGGAAGCAGAAAGCGCCGACATTCTGGCGGCGAACGAGCAGGATCTCGCTGATGCACGCCAGAATGGCATGAGCGCCGCGTTGCTGGATCGCTTAACGCTAAATCCGCAGCGCCTGAGTGGAATGGCCAACGATGTACGTCAGGTATGCCGGTTGGCCGATCCGGTTGGACAACTGATGGATGGCGGGCAGCTTGACAGCGGCCTGCGCATTGAGCGTCGTCGCGTTCCGTTAGGCGTGGTGGGCGTGATTTATGAAGCTCGCCCAAACGTGACGGTAGATGTTGCCAGCCTGTGTTTGAAAACCGGTAATGCCGCAATTTTGCGGGGTGGCAAAGAAACCTGGCGTACTAATGCCGCAACGGTTCGCCTAATTCAAAATGCCTTGCAGCACCATAATTTGCCGACGGCGGCGGTCCAGGCAATTGAGAATCCCGATCGTGAGCTGGTGAACCAGCTGCTGAAACTTGATCGCTATGTCGATATGCTGATTCCACGTGGCGGAGCGGGGTTGCATAAGCTGTGCCGTGAAAACTCAACCATTCCGGTCATTACCGGCGGCATCGGCGTTTGCCATATCTACATTGATGAAACGATGGAGATTGAGCCTGCGCTGGAGATAATTGTTAATGCGAAAAAGCAGCGCCCCAGCGCCTGTAACTCACTGGAAACGTTGCTGATTGATCGCGCCATCGCCGAGCGCTTTCTGCCGGCACTGAGCGCGCGCATGGCGCAGGAAAATATCCTCCTGCATGCCGATGAGAATGTACTGGCCCGGTTACAGCAAGGCCCGGCCAGCGTCACGCTGATCCAGCCGGGTCATTATGATGATGAATGGCTGTCGCTTGATATGAACGTCAAACTGGTCGCGGATATGGATGAGGCAATCGACCATATTCGTCGCCATGGCACGCAGCATTCTGATGCCATCCTGACTCGCAGTACTCAACACGCCACGCGTTTCGTTAAGCAGGTGGATTCTGCGGCTGTGTATGTTAATGCCAGCACCCGCTTCACTGACGGCGGACAGTTTGGCCTTGGGGCTGAAGTTGCGGTCAGCACGCAGAAATTACACGCACGCGGACCGATGGGTTTAGAAGCGTTGACCACCTACAAATGGATTGCGTGGGGCGACGATACGCTGCGTGCTTAATTCCTCTTTTATTCAAAAACGGGAGCCTTTTCAGGCTCCCGTTTTTTTTAGGTCGCTTATTTCGGTCCAGTTAATAGTAGAGCTTTAGCGGTAGCTGAATGTTTTCTCTGCCAGGTGCTGACGTTGAGGCTAAAAGGTAGAGGGAATTTTAGTCAATTCTTTGCGGAACATTCCTGAAAGCCATGGCTGTGACAGCCGTAAAACAATATTTTTTGGCTCGCGTAAACGTGAAGAGGATAATGATAATTAGAAATGCTTGATAAACCGGTTAGGTGGTAAACGGTCGGTAATATAAAATGAACTGGTAGCAATAATGAAAATAACATCCAGTACCTCTTCAATGGCTGATTATTAACTAATGGTTAAAAAAGAAAGTACGAGACAAGCTTTCACCGCCAGGCTTATCGCCGCTTGCGAAAGCGCTGGCATTATTGGACATGGACGAAACAAACAGGTTGCCAGAGCGTTACAACAGCAGGGTTGTAAAATATCCACGCCGGGGGTGTGGAAGTGGTTTAACGCGCAGTCGGTGCCGGATAACGGCAATCTACTGGCGCTCAGCCGTCTGCTTGGAGTCAGGGTTGAGTGGTTACAGTTCGGAATGGAAAAATCCGCTGTACCGTTGTCGTTAAACGCTTTAGCGGGTCACAAAAATGTATTCAGGGTAGACAGCCTCGACATTGGCCAGAAAACCGCGGCGGGTATTCCAGCCCGTGATGAATTCGTCGAGACCATTCAGGCAATTGAATACGGTCAGGATGAAGCGCGGGTGTTATTCAACGGACGACCGGCTGAAAACATTCGTCTGATTGCGGTTAATAATGACTCCATGGCTGATACCTTTGCTCCACGCGATCAGCTGTTTGTGGACATCAGCGTGCGCGTCTTTGATGGTGATGGTATCTACATTTTTACGCTTGACGATCAGCTTTACCTGAAGCGCCTTCAGCTCCAGCACAGAAAAATTGCTGTTATTTCAGATAATAAGCGCTATGAAACCTGGTATCTCAGTTGCGATGAGGTCGAAAACCTGAAAGTGTTGGCGAAAGTTATTATGAGCCAGGCACGGCACTATCAGATTCTGGGTTAGCTTTGTGGTCAAACGGGCCTGTCTTTCACGTCGCCGAAAAAATAATCGGCATAAATTCAAAAAGTTAACCAATAGTAAATAAAAAATTAACTATCAGTGTTTGATAAAGCATAAGAACCTGTTAATAATTTGAGCATGGATGAACGAAGCTGTTTTCTCTGGGATGAGCTGCTCTTAAACAATTGAGGCGCTGCACAAGCGCGAATCATACCACCCAAAAGTCAGTGAACTTTGGGATGGGGTGGATGCGCAAAATGCAGCGTCGTCAGATGCCGTCTGTTTTCCTTCTCTTACTCTCCACCTGGCTGTTATCAGTCGGGCGGAAAGCCTGTGAGCGTTAACAGAAGGCATTCGGGCCCGTTCGGCATACCGAAAGCTCGCGCCTGCCACCCCATCGCCAAAGACTCATTCACAGGAGGAGTTATGGCGATTATCCACTATGGCAAAAGCGTTTTTACGGGCAACGCACGCACTCGTCGCCATCGGCGACGCCAGCCTCTCAGCCGTCTGAAGCAAAGTATCGATCAGGCACTGAACTACGAACCTGAAACTTTCCCCCTACGGCGCGCCGAGCAAATCTGTCAGCGTCAGGTTACCCCGCGCGTTGAGCGCGCAATCACCGCGCCGCGTTCACAAACCCAGGAAGCCTCTTCTTTCGATAATTGCTGCCTGCCACATGTCCATCTCTACGCCGTAAGCTGAGCAGCAAAAAGCGCGTCTTTTTAACGCCAGCTTTTCAGTTATTTTTCCAGTTTTTTCTGGATGCAACTTTTCGGCTCACTCTTCAGTTCTGTTGCAGCTTCAGCCATATCGATGACTGCACTTAGCCTTGAACCGCCCCGGGAATCCTGGAGACTAAACTCCCTGAGAGAGAGGTAAACAGGATGACTAAAAATACACGTTTTTCCCCCGAGATACGGCAGCGCGCCGTCCGCATGGTTCTGGAATGCCAGGACGGATATGACTCACAGTGGGCAGCCCTGAGTTCCATCGCCCCTAAAATCGGCTGCACGCCGGAGACCCTGCGTATCTGGCTGCGTCAGTATGAACGTGATGCCGGTGGCGGTGATGGTGGTCTCTCCACCACGGAGCGCCAGCGCCTGAAAGAGCGGGAGCGTGAGAACCGCGAGCGGCGGCGCAGCAATGATATCCTGCGGCAGGCCTCAGCTTATTTTGCGAAGGCGGAGTTCGACCGCCTCTGGAAAAAATAGCCCTCCTGGTGGATACCCTGAGCGATGAATACGGGGTCGGACCGGTATGCCATGAGCTGGATATCGCCCCGTCGTCATACTACCGCTACCGTGAATATCAGCTGCATCCTGACAGACGTAGCCATCGCGACCAGCGTGATGAGAAACTGAAGCAGGAGATACAGCGCGTGTACGACGAAAACTACGGCGTCTATGGTGTTCGCAAGGTCTGGCGCCAGCTGCTACGGGAGGGCTTCAGCGTGGCCCGATGCACCATCGCGAGGCTGATGAAGTCCATGGGCCTAACCGGCGTACTGCGAGGTAAAAAGGTGCGAACCACCGTCAGCCGTAAGACCCCTGCCGCGCATGACCGGGTGAACCGTCAGTTCGTGGCTGAACGCCCTGACCAGCTGTGGGTGGCAGACTTCACGTACGCCAGCACCTGGCAGGGCTTCGCATACGTAGCGTTCATTATCGACGTGTTCGCCGGTCGCATCGTGGGCTGGCGGGTGTCATCGTCGATGGAGACGACGTTCGTGCTGGATGCGCTGGAGCAGGCGCTGTGGGCCCGTCGGCCATCAGGAACCATCCATCACAGCGACAAAGGTTCACAGTACGTGTCGCTGGCCTACACACAGCGGTTGCAGGAGGCGGAGCTTCTGGCTTCAACGGGAAGCACGGGTGACTCTTATGATAACGCGATGGCCGAAAGCATCAACGGCCTGTACAAAGCGGAGGTGATACACAGGCAAAGCTGGAAAAACCGCGGCGAAGTGGAGCTGGCGACGCTGGCGTGGGTGGACTGGTACAACAATCGCCGGCTGCTGGAAAGGCTGGGGCATATCCCACCGGCAGAAGCCGAACGGGCATATTATGCTTCCATCGGGAATAAGGATCTGGCAGCCTGAGTTCCCAACTAAAATACTCTCCCGGAAAACCGGGGCGGTTCACCTGGTACTGATCAGTGAGCGTTATGTATTTATTTCCACAGAGCCTGAATTGTCTGTGCCGTCATTGAGGAATTTTTATGAGTCAGATTATTGCAATGCTGAATTTTGAAGAAGGTTACGTTGATACGCCTTATCTGGACACGCTCGGCTATCCCACCGTGGCGGGTGGCATCCGCATCGGACCAAAAGGTGCCTCACTCAGCAACTATGTTTTTCGCGTTCCGCGTCGCGTTGGCGATGTCTGGAAGCAATGCATCCTGGAAAGCAAGCTCCAGGAGATGCAGGCGCGAGAGCCTATCAGCCATGCCTTAACCAGGTGCAATGACGCGCGCACAGACGTGTTGCTGAGCATGGCTTATCAGTTGGGCGTGGAAGGAGTCGGACAGTTTAAAAATATGCTCAGCGCTATTACTGAGGAGAACTTTCCGGAGGCGGCTAATGCCATGCTGACCAGCCTGTGGGCGCGTCAAACGCCAGGGCGCGCCCGTCGCCATGCTGAAGTGATGCGTACCGGTACTTACGACGTATACAGGGGGCTGCTATGAAATGGCTATTTTTCCTGACCGCTGTACTGACGGCGATCATCATCGTATTGATTTTACAAAGATTTACCACGCTTCAGTTTGTCTCTCATGCGCGTCTGCTATTCAGAACATGGTCAGTCTGGCTGGCTTCGCTCGGTTCAATACTCAGTGCATGGGTGCAATCCTTCCCTTCGTCTGCGCTGGAGGCGTGGAATACCTTGCCAGAGGACGTTAAATCCATTTTGCCCCACAACTACCTTGGTCTGGTCGGCGCTTTTATGGTGGCGATGGGGGTCATTGCCCAATTTGTCCGGCAAAAAAATCTACTGAATGTGAAACAGCAGGCAGAGGAGGGGAAATCATGACATTTCTTTCCACGCTGCTGGGTGGCGGTTGGCACTGGCTGGCGGCGTTGGGTGCCGTTATCGCCGCATTAGGCGCTAGTTACTTTGGCGGCAAAAAGATCGGCAAGGTGCAGCAGCAAGCTAAAGCCGATGTCGACAGCGCGCATAAAGAAGCCGGGCGCGCAGCGGATATTGCCCATCAACAACAGCAGAATCGCGAGGAGGCTAAACGTGTGGAAGCTGACAACAGTAACCTTGATGACGCTGCTGCTCGCGATAAGTTGCAGCAGTCGAAATACAACCAGCCCTAAACCGGTGGCGATCACCGATTCTGCCTGCGTATTTTTTTCCCCGATTTACACCCACGGCAACGATGCTCAGAACATGGATATTCGTACCGTGCGCGCCATTAATACCCACAACGACATGTGGGATTCCCTGTGCGGCCACTCGGCCAAATCGAAGTAATCCGCTGATAAACAGCGGCATATCAAAGCCATCCTGAGGAGGATACTATGATCGAAGTGAACTCATTTGCAGAACTACGTACCACGGCTCCCACCAAATCCGGCGATATTGCGAGTCTTAAACGTTACTACGATAAAGATTCCAGTTTCCGGGGCGGCGGCGATTTTGTCGGTTTTACCGGCACCACTACCCTGAAAGATGACGGCGGTATTGTTGCCGTGGGTAGCGGATTCTACTGGAAGCGGATTATCAACGATCCTACGGAAGTGAATATCCTGCACTTTGGTGCCAAAGGCGATGGTACGACCAATGATACCGACGCTTTTAACCGTATGTTGACCTGGACGACAAGCTACAACACTAACGTGAAAGATCTGCCGATCCGTTTTCCTGGCGGTAAGTTTCTGATCTCACCTGTCGATCTCAGCGCCTCAGAGATTCCCTTCTTCGGCCTGTTAGGGGATGACCTGGAGCTGGGTTCACTGCCGCGTACCACCATCATATCGGATAAAAGTGCCAGCCCGGTGTTCAAAGTAAAGGCGCGACGTACCGCGATCAAAGGCATTCTCTGGAATGGTCAGGCCAGCGCCGACGTAACCACCAATACCGGCACCATTACCGCCGAGATGTGCAGCAACGTACAGCCCTTCTTCGAAAACACCTGTATAGAAGGGGAAACCGTGAATATCAGCTGTTTCCGTGCACAAAGTACCGGCGGCACGGTCATCAAAATTCTCGATACGCTCGACAGCAAATTCGATCAGATCTATACGCTAAACACCTATTCACGTGTTTTCGATGTCGGCTGGTCAAACTCGCCAAACAGCGTCTGGGATCACTCAACCGCCATTGAGTTGTGTAACGCTAACTTCCAGACCGGTTATGGCGATGCCACGCTGTATATGCCGCGTGTCACCCAGGGTGTGCTGCGCAATGTATGGATTGAGCATACGCGTAACCCAGGTGATTTATCAGATGGCGGCTGGACAGTGGATACCTTAAACATTGAGGATTGTGGCTCTGCGTTCAACCTCAATAATGCGCGTGTTTTGATGCGCCATATTAATCTGCAATTCGGTGCAAAAATCAGTAATGATTTGGTCGCGGGTAAATGGTTATCGACCTTTGAATATGGCTATCGCCGTGATGAAAACTATGGCAGCTATCTGACCGGTTCGCTGCGAGCAGGGTACTTTAGCGGTTATAAAGTGACCAACAATACCGCTACTGATAACTGGTATCGTCTGGGACAGCTCTTCTTCCCAAACGCGAACCAACAATGGGTGATCGAATTAATTGGTAAAGCTGACGCGACAACTCCTTCAGATACTGCCGGTTCGCCGGTGAATCTGACCGGGACAGGTAAAACGTGGATCAATTTGCAACGGCTGGAAACGGTATGGGCAGACGCTTGCCACATGGGACAGCCAGCGGTACAGGATATTCGCTATAGCCGCGTTGGCACCACCTATGCGGTAGTGTGGGTGAAGCTGAAGGCCAACAGTGGCGACACCATGTTTAATCTGAAGAATACCGGACCGACGCGCTTCGATACCGGCTCGTGTTCGCTATTCCAGTCCGATATGTCAGTTGTCACTGACACCACCAAGATGGGAACGCTGAAACCGGCGGCACGTTTTGGCTTACATAATGGGTTGGCGGGAATAGGCGCCAATGAGAAAGGTGTGCTTACGCTCGCGACGACCGCAGGGACACCGACAAATAAAACCACGCCAACGGGTTTCGTGTTGGTCAATATCAACGGAGTAGATCGCAAGGTCGCTTACTACGATTGATGACTGGCACGTTTTGGGCGAGGCAATAGCCTCGCCTTTTTTGTTTGTGGGGTGGATACCTATCGTCAGGCATGGATAAAGTCGGTAATAACACCTGAAAAGGCGCTTTATATTTTTATATTGATGAAGGTTTAAACAATGCGTCCGGTAAGTGCTGATAAAACCAGCATACGATTCCGGCAAGCCTTGACTCGTTTTCTGATTTTTTCTAACGTACTGCCCCGCAGTATCCCGCCTCAAAGCCGGTATAGCTCAGTTGGTAGAGCAGTGCATTCGTAATGCGAAGGTCGGAGGTTCGACTCCTCTTACCGGCACCACTCAAAACCGCATTTTCCCTTTAAATAAAATAGCTATTGGCAGGCTGTCACGCTTAGTACGCAAAGGCGCTGATGACACGATTTTTTATCTAACGGAAGGGAGGATGAACGGTTTATCAGGAAAATCGTTTAATTATAATTTTCTGATTTTATTCCGTTTTTATTCTGAAAAAAATGAGATTGTCGGGTTTTCAACGGCGTTAATCCTTTTAGCTTTCCGCGTTTCTTCTTACTTAATGCATTTAATCTGAGAAAGAGCTTGCATCACTTCGCGGATTATGAGCTAATGCATCGTCGGTTTGATTAACAGACACTATCAAAGTAAGCATCCAAAGCAGTTCTCATCCCTAAGTTTGTCGTGAGACATCCCTTCTTTTTGAGTCTTCTCTTACGTTCTGATTAAAATCTGTTCTCGGGCCATTTATGCCGGAAGGCTCAAATATTAAGGAATTAAACATGTCTAACAAAATCCGCGGCACCGTAAAATGGTTTAACGCAGAGAAAGGTTTCGGTTTCATCTCTCCACAGGATGGCAGCAAAGACGTATTCGTCCATTTCTCTGCAATCCAGGGTACTGATTTCCGTTCACTGGATGAAGGTCAGCAAGTTGAGTTTACAGTAGAAAACGGCGCGAAAGGCCCGTCTGCTGCGAACGTTGTTGGTCTCTAAGGATTACAAAATTACTCGTTTTAAATGTCCACACTGTAATGGCTCACAGTACCGCACATCACATTATGATGTGACGAGAGCCAACCCGCTTGGAGCGAAATGCATTTTCTGCAAATCTGTCGTTGTACAAATCAACACGACAAGGACTGCACATCAGAGCCCGTCACGCGTGTTCTGATAAAGGCTAAGTGAGCTTTATAGCGTTGTTGCATTAACGATAATTTAAAGGGCTGCCAGTGGGCGGCCTTTTTAGTTTTCAGCGCGTTGATGTTCTACCCTGCGGCATTCATTGCTCAGGTAGCAAGCGTCCAGACAGACGCTAAAAAAGCGTTAAATCTCCCGGCAGGTTTGCCCACCGGGAAAGTATTTAAGCGTAGCTGGATGGATTCACTGACATCTGGCCGACGTTGAACACGCTCATCGCCTGCGCCATACGTTCAGCCTGATCCTGCAAAGCCTGTGACGCGGCGGAAGCTTCCTGCACCAGCGCTGCGTTTTGCTGCGTCACCGCTTCCATCTGGGTAATCGCCAGATTAATCTCGCTGATGCCGCTACTCTGCTCGCTGCTGGCGATAGTGATTTCACTCATAATATTCGCCACGCTCTTCACGCTGTTAACCACTTCGCTAATCGTCGATCCGGCATGGGTCACCAGTTTGTTGCCTTCATCAACTTTCGCTACTGAGTCTTCAATCAGTACTTTGATCTCTTTAGCGGCGGAAGCGGAACGCTGTGCCAGATTACGTACTTCGGTCGCAACCACGGCAAAACCGCGTCCTTGCTCGCCAGCGCGAGCGGCTTCCACGGCAGCGTTAAGCGACAGAATATTGGTCTGAAAAGCAATGGAGTCGATCACGCTGATAATATCGACAATCTTTTTCGATGACAGCGCGATCGCCTCCATTTTCTCGATCACCTGTTCCATCACTTCACCGCCTTCACGCGCCACGCTTGAGGTAGAGGCAACCAGCTGGTTAGCTTCACGTGCATTACTGGCGTTATGTTTCACCGTGGCCGTCATTTGATCCATCGCTGAGGCAGTTTCTTCCAGCGAGCTGGCCTGCTGCTCGGTACGTGATGAAAGATCGAGATTACCACTGGATATTTGGTTAGAGGCTACGGCGATAGTGTCAGAGCCTGTGCGCACCTCGGTGACGATAGACAGCAGGTTATCATTCATGCGCTGCAATGCCTGCATCAGTATGCCTGTTTCATCACGCGTCGTTACCTGAATTTTCGAGCGGAGGTCGCCAGCTGCTACGCTTTCTGCCACCTTAACGGCTGCATTTAGTGGCCGCACGATTGAGCGTGTGAGGAAATAACCGAGCAGGATGGAAGCGACAATGGCGAGCGCGGAGAAGATAAGCGTAATGGTAATGGCGGAGGTGCCATCGTCGACGATTCCTTGTCCTTCAGCACGCAGTTGTGAATCTTGTGAATTGGCGAATCTTACGGCGTCGTCAAGAAACTGATTCTGTGTCGGCGTCATG
Organism: Mixta mediterraneensis; assembly: GCF_014946725.1. Classification (GTDB taxonomy): domain Bacteria; phylum Pseudomonadota; class Gammaproteobacteria; order Enterobacterales; family Enterobacteriaceae; genus Pantoea; species Pantoea mediterraneensis. The sequence continues at coordinate 518,933 of NZ_JACFXY010000001.1, read as the reverse complement.
GTTTTTAGCGCGTAGGTGCTGGCTGCGTCAAAATCATTGGCCTGCACCAGGGCAATTAATTCACTTTTCACCTTTTCAAAGGCTTCGCCGGATGCAAGCAGGCCCGCAATCTTCTTCTTGCCGATTGCTGTCACCTGAATATCAGCAATTTTTTTCATTGCCGTGTTGGTGCGTTGCGTGGCTTCTTCCAGCTGACCATAGCGCTTAGCGTTAGCGCCCGGACGATTGGTGTCAATCACTATGCCGCGCAGGTATTTGATCTGATCATTAACACCATCGCGTACGTCAAATGCCAGACGCACTTTCACATAACGATCATCAACGATCGAAGAGATGCCGCTTTTAATACTGTTAATTTTGGTTATGGATGTCACACCAATCACAATTAGCAGTGCGACCACAATACCGAAGGCGGCAGCGAGCCGGAAACCCACCTTCATATTTTTAATTCTGAACAAATCTCTCTCCCCGTTTTTATAAAAATAGCGTTATTTCGATAGCTAATATTCACCGCGAATCTGCTTACCGTTGTCATTGCATAAGAGGCTGCGTGTACACGTGAAATGGTGATCCAGCGCACGCAGTTATCGGAAGTTTCCACGCTAACTTTAACTTTTTAATGAAATTCAAAGGGAAGCAGAGAGTGAAGTCGTGACAAAGCAGATCGTCATGATAGTGATGACCTGCATGCGGGGATAACAGCGAGTTAAATCAGAGGTTCAGCAGCAGCTCAGCATTCAGCCCAGCTCAGCATAGGGCTGCCGGTTAACGTGCCGCTTCCAGCACGTTAAAAATCAACTCAGAGAGTTCATTCAGCTCAAATTTGGCCACGTAACCATCTGCGCCGACTTTACGCACGTGATCCTCATTAGCGCTGCCGGACAGGGAAGAGTGAATCACCACCGGAACAGATTTGAGAATGTCGTCGCGCTTGATATTGCGCGTCAGGGTAAAACCGTCCATTTCTGGCATTTCGAGATCGGTGAGCACCAGCGCAATTTTGTTATGGATCGATTCGCCCGCTGTCTGTGCCTCCTGGCTCATCTGTTTAATCTTTTCCCATGCCTCTAAACCGGTATTGAACATCAAGGCAGGAATGCCCATGCTTTTCAGACCTTGTTCCAGCAGCTGACGCGCCACCCTGGAGTCCTCAGCCACAATCGCCACGGCGCCCGGCTGATAGTTAAACGCACGCGGCCTGGTCGCTTCTGGCTCGACACCGCGCACTGAGGGAATGATGTCATACAGGATCTGTTTAACATCCAGTACCATTGCCAGATTATTGTTTTGCCTGTCATTATCCAGGCAGGCAATGCTGGTGATATTGCGCCCGCCAATACCGGCCTCGGCGGTATGCACCTGGCTCCAGTCGAGGCGCACAATGTTTTCCACCGATTCCACCGCAAACGCCTGCGTATTTCGCGCATATTCCGTTACCAGTAACAGATTCAGGCCGGTTTCCGGCACGCAACCCGCGACCGCAGGTAGATCAATAACGGGAATAAACTGATCGCGAATATTCGCCATGCCAAGTAGCGGCGATTTCATGCCGGCCGCTTTGGTTATGGCTGGCATCGGCACAATCTCACGCAGCTTAAACACATTAATGCCGAACAGTTCTGACCGGCCTTTCTGTTTATCGGAACCTAAGCGAAACAGCAGTAGCTCAAATTTATTTGATAACGCAAGGTTCGCTCTCTCATCTATCTCTTTCTGAAAATTATCCATTATTGCCTCTGCAGCGGCGCAGGTGATGAATAGGGTGTGACAAGGTTATCGGCCATAAAGCGAAAAAGGTGAGAGTAAAGAAGGCGAAATAAACCGCGTCCCGATTATTGTGCCAGGCTTAATCCTGCTAAGGCGAAATGGATACTTCTGAATAAAGGAGCGCGTAATGAAGAAAATCATTTTAACCACGCTGTTAGTGATGTTGAGTACCGGCGTTTACGCTGAGAAGAAGGGGGGCTTTGAAGGCGGTGAAGCGCCGCAACCGCAATCAAAGCAGGATGCGGGCTATAAAGGTTCGGAAGATACCGGACAAACGCATATTAATCAGATACGCGATTTCCGGCCGGGCGGTTACGTCACGCTTGAAGGCTATATTGTGAAAAAAGAGCAGGGCGATAATTATCTGTTCCGTGACAGTACCGGCAATATCACCATTATCGCGCCGGAAAAAGCCTTTAAAGGAAAAACCTATCAGGCAGACGATCAGGTTCGCGTCAGCGGAAAGGTACAGGGCAAAGGCGAGAAAACGCAGCTGCACGTTACGCAAATTACTGAACCCTAAGCACTTCCGGGCGCGGTTATGCCTCGCCCGTCTTTCCAACCTCTGCCTGCCTCAGTCTTTCAGCAAAATGGCGCGGCAGGTTTTGCCTTTGATTTTTCCCTGCCTGAGCTTTACCAGGGCCGATTTTGCCTGGGCGGCTTCAATGGCGACATAAGCATGGTTAGGTGCCAGATCGATTTTACCAATCTGATCGGCGCGATAACCCGCCTCGCCGGTTAGTGCGCCCAGAATATCGCCTGGACGAATTTTGGCTTTGCGACCGCCATCAATGCACAACGTCATCATGGCTGCGGGTAGCGCTTTACTGCTGCCTTTTGGCGGCAATCCAGGGCAGCGGTTGTTGTAAAAAGTCTTCCAGCGCATGCGCCCGGACCATTTCATCGGCCGCCACGAAACTGACTGCAGCTCCTTCTTCACCGGCACGAGCGGTGCGTCCAATGCGGTGCAAATGCACTTCCGGGTCCCATGCCAGCTGATAATTTACTACCAGCGCCAGCGATTTAATATCGAGGCCACGCGCTGCCACATCGGTTGCTACCAGCACGCGGCCGCTACCGTTGGCGAAACGGATTAATACGCGTTCGCGATCGCGTTGTTCTAAATCGCCATGCAGTGCCAGCGCGCTAATGTCACGATCGTTCAGCGCCGCGGCAACCTCATCGCATTCGCGTTTGGTGTTACAGAACACGACGCAGGATGATGGCTGACGCTCGCTCAGTAACGCAATCAGTAGTGGCAGCTTTTCGTGGTTGCTGGCCTCAATAAACTGCTGTTCGATGTCTGGCAGCTCGCTGACTTCTTCCGTTACCACACTTAAGGCGTCGCGTTGAAAACGCGTGCTGATGGCAGCAATGCCTTCCGGCCAGGTCGCCGAGAACAGCAGCGTCTGGCGCGCTGCCGGCGTGGCTTCGATAATCGTTTCCATATCATCCCGGAAACCCATCTCCAGCATACGATCCGCTTCGTCCAGTACCAGGGTGCGCAGGTTATTGAGCTTTAAATTTTCGCGCTTGATATGATCAAGAATACGCCCCGGCGTGCCAACCACGATGTGGGGCGCGTGGCTTAAAGAATCACGCTGGGCGCTGATGGGCTGACCACCGCACAGCGTCAGAATTTTGATGTTGCGCGTGAAGCGCGCCAGCTGGCGCAGCACATTGCTGACCTGATCCGCCAGTTCTCGCGTTGGGCATAAAATGAGCGCCTGGGTCTGAAACTGTGCGCTGTCAATAGCGTGCAACAACCCAATGCCAAAGGCTGCGGTTTTTCCGCTACCGGTTTTCGCCTGCGCACGCACGTCACGCCCCTGTAAAATGGCGGGTAGCGTGGCAGCCTGAACCGGCGTCATGCTGGTGTAGCCCATCTCGCGCAGGTTACTGAGTTGGCTGTCGGGAAGGGAATTGAGGGTAGAAAAAGCAGTCACGGCGCGGCCTCTGAGGCTAAAAATAGGGCATTATTGCGCGCGCAAGTCTGGCAGAAAGTGCGTTCGACGGCAACGGCAACCTTGAAGGTTAACAATATGAATATGTCCGCCTGGCGGGCATTAGGAATCACCTGAAGTTTACCTGTTATGGTTGGTTTCTTTTAATCAGTTAAGGGCGAAGGGGTAATAAAGTGCTGCCTTAAAAAAAGAGCAAGGCCAGAAATAACTTTATAATTATCCGTTTTTTAAAATTATTTTTTAATTAAATCAGATGAATCTGTTTTATTTGCTCCAGTAATACAATTAATCATTAAAAAATACATCCTACCTTGCCGATAAAAATCTTAAGCTAATTGCTTTATATTTAGCGCGCCATATTCCTGTCACAACGACCGTTAGAGGATTTGTTCATTGAGTAGTATCCAGGGACCACATGAAGATGTGCTTAAAATAGTGGGCCGCGCCGTGTTGACGTTGCACGTTCATGGGGAGAGCTTGTCGGCTGACAAAGTTGCTTCGATGATCGGCTGTTATGCGGAAGATGAACCCTGTGATCAGGAAGATCGTCGTTTATATGCGTTGGCAATGGAATTGATGTCAAAAGCGAGCCTGATAAAAAGCGTGTAACACTGCTACGGGTCAGCCTTCTCAAGGCCTCCTTCGGGAGGCTTTGTTCTTATCTGGCCTACTAAAGATCACAATACCGCTATACAGGCAACGGGCAGGGTGCGATGGCAGTATTGCTGAACCTGCTCATATGCCACTCTCTTTTAGGCTGCTACCAGCAACGAATCGATAAATTTGGTCCTACCAAACGGGCCGAAAAATTTTCCTGCTTCACAGAACAGGAAAATTCATAGCATTAATATTGCCTGAACTTAACAAACCATTAACTATCTGTTGCCAGTACGCTTCAAACCCTTTTTTTGGTCTGACCAAAACAGGCTTGTAAACGTTGCGGGCGCGCTGACATGGCTGCGCACGCCTGTTTACCGTTCCTCTGGAGATAACAGCATGCAGGTTTGGCAACAAAACTATGATCCGCTCGGCAATATTTGGTTGTCCAGCCTGATCGCATTGATCCCTATTATTTTTTTCTTCTTCGCCCTGATAAAGCTAAAACTGAAAGGCTATGTGGCGGCAACGGCTACGGTAGTGCTGGCGTTGCTGGTGGCGTTATTGCTTTATCGTATGCCAACCGGACAGGCTTTAGCCTCGGTGGGTTACGGCTTCTTATACGGTTTATGGCCAATTGCATGGATCATCATCGCCGCCGTATTTGTGTACAAAATCTCGGTAAAAACCGGGCAGTTTGACATTATTCGCGCTTCAATTTTGTCGATTATGCCCGATCAGCGTTTACAAATGCTGATTGTGGGCTTCTCGTTTGGTGCCTTCCTTGAAGGCGCCGCGGGCTTTGGTGCGCCGGTTGCAATTACTGCTGCGCTGCTGGTTGGGCTTGGTTTTAATCCATTGTACGCGGCTGGTTTATGCTTGATTGTGAATACCGCGCCAGTGGCGTTTGGAGCGATGGGCATCCCGATCATTGTTGCGGGGCAGATCACCGGCCTGGACAGTTTCGAGATCGGCCAAATGGCCGGTCGCCAGTTGCCGCTGCTGACGATCATCGTGCTGTTCTGGATCATGGCGATCATGGATGGCTGGCGCGGCATCAAAGAAACCTGGCCGGCGGTGCTGGTAGCAGGCGGCTCCTTTGCGATTGCACAGTTTCTCAGCGCTAACTTTCTCGGCCCGGAACTGCCAGACATCATCTCTTCGCTCACCTCACTGGTGTGTTTAACCCTGTTTTTGCGTCGCTGGAAGCCGGTTCGTATTTTCCGCTTCAATGATGTGGGGGCGTCAGTGGTCGATCAGGATCTGACGCGCAAAAAATACCGTACCGGGCAGGTGATCCGCGCCTGGATGCCGTTCCTGTTTCTCACTGCCACCGTAACCCTGTGGAGCATTCCACCCTTCAAAGCTCTGTTTGCTAAGGAGGGACCGCTGGCTGACTGGGTATTTAGCGTGCCGGTGCCGCTGCTGAATGATCTGGTAGCGCGTATGCCGCCGGTGGTTAACAGCGCCACGCCTTATCCGGCTATCTTTAAGTTTGATATTGTCTCTGCGACCGGCACGGCAATTTTGCTGGCCGCAATCATGGCGATGGTGTTCTTACGCATGAAGCCGAAAGCAGCGCTACAGACGTTTGGTGAAACGCTGAAAGAGCTGGCGTTACCGATTTACTCAATTGGCATGGTGCTGGCCTTCGCTTTTATCTCCAATTATTCCGGCTTGTCGGCGACGCTGGCTTTAGCGCTGGCGCATACTGGTGACGCCTTTACGTTCTTCTCACCGTTTCTTGGCTGGCTGGGCGTGTTTCTTACCGGTTCGGACACGTCATCTAACGCGCTGTTTGCCGCGTTACAGGCAACAACGGCACAACAGATTGGCGTCCCGGATGTGCTACTGGTCGCGGCGAATACCACGGGCGGCGTTACCGGTAAGATGATTTCGCCACAATCGATCGCCATTGCCTGCGCGGCGGTGGGATTAGTCGGTAAAGAGTCCGATTTATTCCGCTTTACGGTTAAGCACAGCCTGATATTCACCTGTATGGTGGGCGTGATCACCACGCTGCAGGCTTACGTTTTTTCCTGGATGGTTCCATGACACAACCTGTCCCACCCCTGGCGGAACATCTGGTGGTACGCCTGAAGTCATATATCCGTGAACATCAGCTGGAGCCGGGTATGCGTTTGCCTGCCGAGCGCCAGTTATCTGCCGAACTTGGCGTCTCGCGCTCATCGCTGCGCGAGGCAATTCAACAGCTGATCAGCAATGGCATGCTGATCAGTCGGCGCGGCGGGGGTACCTGGTTACGACAGCAGCCTGCCCCATGGTCGGAACAGCGGATTGTAGAGCCGATTCGGCAACTGCTGAGGGACGATCCCGATTACCGCTATGACATTCTTGAAGCGCGTCACGCCATTGAAGCCAGCACGGCTTGGCACGCCGCATTGCGTGCCACTGAATCCGACAAAGAGAAGCTGCAATATGCTTTTGACGCCACGCTCAAAATGAAACAGAGCGACGATCCCGATCTCGCCGCCCAGGCCGATCTACGCTTTCATCTCGCCATCGCCGAAGCCTCGCATAACGTGGTGTTGCTGCAAACCATGCGCGGCTTGTTTGATTTGCTGCAATCGTCCGTGATGCAGAGCCGCCTCCGTATGTATACCCAGCCGGTAATTTTTGCCCGCATCACCGAACAGCATCGGGTAATGCTGGATGCTGTTCTCGCGGGGGATGCCGAAGGGGCGCGTCAGGCTGCTATGCAGCATCTCGGCTTTATTCACACCACCATGAAAAATCTGCATGAAGATGAAGCGCGTCAGGCGCGTATTACCCGCTTGCCGGGCAATGAATCACGCAACCGTAAGGAAAACGACTCATGATTATCTCTGCTGCCAGCGATTACCGCGCCGCTGCGCAACGCATTCTGCCGCCATTTTTGTTCCATTATGCCGACGGGGGGGCTTACGCCGAGCACACCCTGCGTCACAATGTGGACGATCTGGCCGGTGTCGCGCTGCGCCAGCGTATTTTAAAAAACATGTCGGATCTCAGCCTTGAAACGAAGCTGTTTAACGAAACGCTTTCCATGCCGGTCGCGCTGGCACCGGTCGGTTTGTGCGGCATGTATGCGCGGCGTGGTGAAGTACAGGCGGCGCGTGCGGCAGCGCTGAAAGGCATTCCGTTTACTTTATCGACCGTTTCCGTATGTCCGATTGAAGAAGTTGCGCCAGCAATTAATCGTCCGATGTGGTTCCAGCTCTACGTGCTACGCGATCGTGGTTTTATGCGTAATGCGCTGGAGCGTGCCAAAGCAGCAGGCTGCTCAACGCTGGTATTTACGGTGGATATGCCTACGCCTGGCGCGCGTTACCGTGATGCGCATTCCGGGATGAGCGGCAAAAACGGCGTGCTGCGCCGCTATTTACAGGCAATAACGCATCCGCAATGGGCGCTGGACGTTGGCTTACAGGGGCGACCACACGATCTCGGTAATATTTCTGCCTACCTTGGCAAGCCGACCGGGCTGGAAGATTACATCGGCTGGCTGGCGAGCAACTTTGATCCCTCCATTTCATGGAAAGACCTGGAGTGGATCCGCGAATTCTGGGATGGCCCGATGGTTATAAAAGGCATACTTGATCCAGAAGATGCACGTGATGCGGTACGCTTCGGCGCAGACGGCATTGTGGTTTCCAACCACGGCGGACGTCAGCTGGATGGTGTGCTTTCTTCGGCGCGCGCACTGCCTGCTATCGCTGATGCGGTGAAGGGCGACCTCACTATTCTGGCGGACAGCGGCATCCGCAACGGATTAGATGTGGTGCGCATGATTGCGCTGGGTGCCGATACGGTGCTGCTGGGGCGAGCCTTTATCTATGCGTTAGCGACGCATGGCCAGCGCGGCGTGGAAAATCTGCTCAACTTAATTGAGAAAGAGATGCGTGTCGCAATGACGTTAACCGGTGCCAAATCAATCAGTGAAATCAGCCGGGATTCGCTGGTGCAGGCTAATGCGCTGCTTAGCGAGGCAGCTCCTGTGCAACCACGCGCGGTGAGCTGACGCGCGAAAACAAATGTGTTGTCTATACTTACCTTCTTTACCAACAGGAGGAACGACATGACCATTCATAAGAAAGGATCGGCGCACTGGGAAGGCGATATTAAGGGAAAAGGCAACGTAAGCACTGAAAGCGGCGTACTGAACCAGCAACCTTATGGCTTTAACACCCGCTTTGAAGGGGAAAAGGGCACCAATCCGGAAGAGTTGATTGGTGCAGCGCATGCAGCCTGTTTCTCAATGGCGTTATCGCTGATGCTGGGCGAGGCGGGCCATCCCCCGAAAAGCATTGACACGACGGCGGATGTTTCTCTGGATAAAAAAGGCGAAGGCTTTGCCATTACGAAGGTGGCTTTAACCAGCACCATCGAACTGCCTGGCATTGATAAAGCGAAATTCGATGAAATTATCAATAAAGCGAAAGCAGGCTGCCCGGTTTCACAGGTATTGAATGCTGAAATTACGCTTGATTATACGTTGAATAACTAAGCGTGCAGCACAGACCGCCTTTTTGGTGGTTTGAGTATTATGCCAGGACAGCACGGTTCTGCTATGAACTGCACCAGATGCGCCTCAGGGCGCATCTTCGCTTTCTGGCCTGAGCAGGTATAAATGGGGCAGGGTATGGCGTTGTGAAACTGGTTAACAGTCAAGTCTGAGGCGCGTGGTCAGTATTCAACTACAGAGTGCTGAGATAAGTGCCTCCTACGACAGGCGGCCCACTTTACGGCTTTAACAGGCACGCCTGGCGCGGTCATGGTACAGCGTATCCCGGCACTGCCTGCGCTTGTCTCTGAAGCGGGGCTGGCTTCACGTTCGGTAACCGTGTCCCGCCAGAGGCCGTTGCCAGGCGGTTACAGCCCCTACCACACCGCTTCCGTACGATAATGTTTATAATCTGCTGTTCCTGAAGGTTCTTTATCTGGCAGTAATGTACTGCCATACATTTTTAACCACTTCTGAAAGGTTTATAGCTGTGTAAGATTTTCAGCTTTCCAGCACCTGACCGCAGTACCGTTCCCCAGTAGCCGCAGCGACTGAGGATTGCCGCAGGCAGCCGTTGCATAAGGGCAGCGTTCCCGGAAATAACAGCCCTCTGGCAGCTTCCGGTTCCCTGGCAATTCGGTATTACTGGGCGCGCCATCCAGTGCAGCACCAATCCGCGGTACTGATTCCATCAGGAGACGGGTATAAGGATGGCCGGGAGCGTCAAGGACCTGTTTCGCTTCGCCAACTTCGACAATCTGGCCGAGGTACATCACCGCCACGCGAACGCTCATATGGCGAACGACGGACACGTTATGTGAAATAAGAACATAGGTAAGGTTCTGCTGTTGCTGCAAATCGACCAGCAGATTCAGGATCTACGCCTGGACCGAAATATCCAGCGCTGAAGTTGGCTCGTCCAGAACCATAATGTCAGGCTGTGCCGAAAGAGCGCGTGCAATGGCAATACGCTGGCGCTGACCACCTGAAAAAGCATGCGGAGGTCTGTCGAGATATTCAGGACGAATGCCGACTTTCGCAGCCAGAGAGTCGGCGAGCTTACGCCGCTCTTTTTCGCCAGAACGCGACTGAATCCATACCGGCTCTGTGATGGTTCTCCAGACGGGCAGGCGGGGATCAAGGGAAGAGAGGGGATCCTGAAAAACCATTTGCATGCTGCGCCCAGACCACGAGCCGGGAGAGGTTGTTAGTTCGAAACGGCCCGAGGTGGGTTTGAGCATGCCCATAAGAAGTTTTGCCAGCGTACTTTTACCGCATCCTGATTCGCCCACAATTCCCAGGGGCTCGCCCCGCTGAACAACCATGTCCAGTCCGTTCAGCGCATGAACGCGCTCGGTGACCTTTCCCCGCCAGTTGGTTTTTGCAGGAAAATTTACGTGAACGTCGTTTAGTTCAGGCAGAGCTTCAGACATGGGCATTCTCCTGCTGTGAGTACCAACAGGCTACCTGCTGCTCTAAAGCGCCTGAAGGCCGTAACTGAGGGGGTTTGCCACAGGCTTCACCGGCTGCAAAGCAGCGTTCACGGAAGGCGCAGCCTGATGGCAGTTTTGCCAGATTAGGCACGGTACCCGGAATGGAAGCCAGTTCCTCGCGAGGTTCGCGCGCATCTGGCGAACACGCCAGCAGTCCCACAGAATAAGGATGAAAAGGTTTCGTCAGCACGCCACGGGTAAGACCGCTTTCAATGACCAAGCCGGCATACATTACGTACAGCCTGTCACAGACCTGTGACACGACGGCCATATCGTGGCTGATAAAGAGTACGGCTGTTCCGGTTGAAACCGCTTTTTGCTTCAGCAATCGGAGTATCTGCCGCTGCACCGTCACGTCCAGGGCCGTGGTTGGTTCATCCGCAATAAGCAAATCCGGATCACAGGAGAAAGCCAGCGCAATCATGACACGCTGACGCATACCGCCAGACAATTCGAAAGGATACCTGCGCAATGCTGTCAGCCGTTTCAAAAGGGATCTGCCCCCTGTTACTCAACAGCCAGGAACTGATCCGCTTTTCGCTGGGCGTCTGATGACTGTAAGCCGCCTTAATCGCTTTGAAGAATTTCGTATTTGCGTTCATTTTGGCTTCAATGTTATTTGGTTGTCATTGCGTGAATGTCTGACATAAAACTAACAAAGCACGATGTATGCCATTTTTAGAAAATCATTAGTTTTCTTTTTAATTCAACAAAATAAGAATATTTAAGGCTTAGGCGGAGAAAAGCGTGCAGGCGACAGAGTGCCATGCTGGCGCAACACTAATGGCATTCTCATCACAACTGTGCAACTTCTGCATCAGGGAAATTTGATATACGTCCGGATTTTCACTATTGCGCAGGCGGAAGAACAGCGGCCTGCGCCGCTGTTCTTTCATTCAAATAAAGACAGGGAGATAGTTTTTAACTGCATCAATAAAATGGAGCGCGGCAGTAGGTAACAGCCTGTTTTTACGGGCAAGAAGGCAGAACTCGGGGGCGGGCAGAGCCACATCTTCAATGCGCCGCAGGCATGATGCTGAGCATAAAACATGCATACAAATTCGGGGCGCGATCAATGCCCCGGTTTTATTGGGGGTTCTCTAGTTAATAAGGATACCGGAGGAGCTTAGGAAGTGTCATGGTGAACGGGGCTAAAACCCTTCAGACGTATTCACCTTCGTGCCGTTTAGTACGTATATCGCTGCGGGCAATGCGATACGCCTTGCCCGGATCGCCCGCCACAAATTCGAATGTCGGCGAGTAATAAAACGGCAGCCAGCCGCCGTAGCCGCTCTCCCACTCCCAGCGAACGGGACACGGCCACAGAATGCCATCATACAAAATGTAATAAACCCAGCGTCCGCTGGGACGACGGGGGCGTGATTTTTTCATGGGATTCACAACGGTAATAGTGAACAACAGCTTATATTTTGTACGCTAAAGCGCCACCTTGCAATGTTGTAGACAGGCTTTCTTATTGCTGGCCCTACTCTAGCGATGCACTTCACCACACAGCAGTACCACGTTTGGTCGCACTTTGTGGATGCGATCTGCCATCTGTTCACAGACAACTTTTGTGGGATAAATCCGTTCCGATACCGGCAACGCATCACAGGCATCATGACCGCAGGCGCTCACTAACAACACAAATCCTATCAACATGGCTCGACTCCTTTACACGGTCTGGTGGCTCGGACTGTGATGTTTTTTATCCTTTTTAGTGATCCAGTATAGACAAACGTGTCGGCACAGCATTATCAGCCTGAGCGGTAAAGAACTTAACCCGAGAAATACCAGGCAGGCAGCAGCGCGATAAGATTGTTTAACGTATGCAGAAAAATGGGGAGTGCCAGGCTGTTGCTGCGCAGACGAGCGTAGCAGAGCAGTAGAGAAAACAGCGTCAGTGCGATAAGGGTTTCCCAGTGCACATATTGCGTATGCATTATCGCGAACAGTAGCGACGTTAATAACATACAGGCGAACCGGCTACGAGGCGCCCACAGTAAGAACGCCTGTAACAAAAAGCCGCGAAACAGTACCTCTTCAAAGACCGGCGCCAGCAGTACTGCTGTCAGCAGCAATATCAACAGCGAATGTCGCCCTTGCTGCGCTTGCTCAACCAGCCAGCCCTCCGGCTGCAGAAATTGCGTTTGTGCCGCCATCAAAACAAACAGCGCAATAATAAACAGCAGCGTCTGTAACGGTCGCAACTCACCGAGAGGCAGGTCGGCACGACGCTGGCAGTAGAAACGATAGAGCGGATAGATCACCGCGAATTCGAACAGGCAAAGCACCGGCACTAATAAACCGTCATTACGCAACACACCGTAGTTAGGAAACAGCGTAATCAGCATAGTAATGAGGTAATAGACCACAAAGCTGCCGGCGTAAAACAGCGTCAGCGTCACTCTGTCGGAATTGATGTTCATAAGCGGCCCAGCCAGCGAAGGTTAGCGCATAGTAGCAATGCGCCTGATCGCTGTCGAGTCACCGGGAGAGACAATATTTGCGCGTTATTTACCTGATCAGGCTAAACCGCCAGCACACTGAGCCGATAACTGAGGGAATGTTTTCGGGCAAGGCAGCATACATTGTCAGCACGATGAAACCCGAGCCGAATTTTTCGCTTTGTTGTGAGCTTTCTTAATGACTTTTGTACCCCAGGAACCACCGCTGCGCCCTTTTATAAACGGAACTGAAGATCGTACCGTCCGCTTTACACGGCGCAGCCTGCGCACTCTTACGCTGCTGCTATTCAGCGTATTAATACTTTCCGTGCTCATGGTGCTGACTATCGCCAGTCGGCAAAACCAGTTGTCGATTGAGCATGATCAGATATTGATGATGCAAGCCTGGGAAGGGCGTAAAGAGGCGATGATCACCGACGTCCGTGATTATGCCTTTTGGGGAGAAGCCTGGCGTAATTTGCATATTACGGTGAACAAAACCTGGGCTTACGATGAAGAAAACATCGGGCCGGGCCTGTATGAGGAATATCACTACGAAGGGGTCTTTGTGGTTGATGGCAGCGGCCACACCACGTATTCAGTGATTAATGGCAAGCTCAGTGATACGAAGCTGGAGGCCTGGCTGGGGGAAAGCAGCCTGTCGCTGATTGCCAAAGCACGCACGTTAAATAATGGCACCGTGGCGCGCAACGCGCTGGTGGATCATCAGCCTGCGATTGTGGTGGCTGCGCCAATCAGTACGGGTAAAGTGTCGGGCCTGGCGAAAAAAGCGGGTCCGCCATCGGTGCTGGTTTTTGTCAATCTGTTTACGCCGGCCAAGCTGGAAGCCCTGGGCGCGGCGCTCGGTGTAAGCGGTCCGCGCTTTGCCCAAAACGAAGTGGATGCCAAAATGATCCCGCGTTTGGTGGAAGACGTGCCGGGAGGCGAGCCGCTGGTGTTGCGCTGGACGGCAAAGTTGCCGGGAATGGAATTGATTTGGTTTCTGCTGCCACTGCTGCTGGTGATGGGAATCATCATCGCGTGGATTACACGTCGCGTCAGCCGCCACGCGCTGCACAACGCGATTTTATCCGATCGCCGCTTCGCCATGCTGGCGGTGAGCCAGCAAGAGCTGGCAAACAGCGAGGCGCGCTTTCGCGACCTTGCTGAAGCCGCTTCAGACTGGATTTGGGAAACCGATGAAGAGGGGCGGCTGATTTATTTGTCGTCGCGTTTCTTCGTGGTGACGGGGCATGAAATTCCCTTCTGGCTGGGCCGCCATATTGATCATCTGCTGACTCATCCCAGCTATTCTTTAGTGACCTGGCTGATGCGTCAGGAGTCTGAGCCGCAGCAAATACCGCTACGCTGTCAGTTTATGTCTGCTCAGGGCGATCGGCGCATTGGTCAGCTGGTAGCAAAAACCGTCTGGTATAACAGCAAGCGCATTGGCTTTCGCGGCACGGTATTGGATATTACCCAGAGTATGGAAGCGGAAGCGCGTATTCAATTTCTGTCACGTCACGATGTCTTAACCGGCCTGCCAAACCGTATCCAACTGCAGGAATTCCTCACCCGTCACCTTGAGCAATACAATCAGGATATGCCGCTGACTGTTATCAGCCTCGACCTTGATCAGTTCAAACCGATCAATGAAACCTGGGGGCATGCGGCGGGAGATTTAGTGCTGAATCAGATGGCGCAGCGCCTCAAAAATTGGGTTGGCCCACATGAGCTGGCCGCCAGGCTTGGCGGTGATGAGTTTGTGCTGATCCTGCGGGAAGGCGATCGAGAAAAAGTCAACGAACGCTGTGCCCAGCTGCTGCATGATGTTCAACAGCCGATCACTACGGGCCAGCATGTGCATTATCTTACCGCCAGCATGGGAGTTGCCTGTGCGCCGCAGGATGCGTCCCATTCCGAAACGCTGCTGCGTATGTCCGATATGGCACTCAATGAAGCGCGTGTGTCCGGGCGCAATCAGTGGATTTGGTATGCCAATGAAATGGCCAGCCAGCGCGAAAGCAAACGCGAGATGGCGCGTCGGATTGAGCGAGCCCTCAAAAATGAGGAGTTTCGTTTGTACTACCAGCCACGGTATCAGCTGCTGAGTGGACAGCTAGCGGGGGCAGAAGCGCTGATCCGCTGGCAAACCTCGCTGGATCAGTGGATCACGCCGGACCGCTTTATCCCGCAGGCAGAAGAAAACGGTCTAGTCGCGGCGATCAGTGACTGGGTGTTAAAACGCGCGTGTGAAGATGCGCTGGCATGGGGCGGCGATCGCTACGTTTCGGTCAATATCTCACCGGTCGAGTTTCGTAGCACCGATTTAGTGCAGCGCATTGCTAACGTGCTGGAAGTCAGCGGATTACCGGCGTCGCGGCTGGAGCTGGAGATCACTGAAAACGTTACGTTCGAACACCCGAAGCAGGCGCTGGAAGTCATGCAGGGTTTGCGCGCATTGGGGGTGCGTTTAACGGTAGATGATTTCGGCACCGGTTACGCGGCGCTCGGCTACCTTAAAACCTTTCCGTTTAATGGCCTGAAGATTGATCGCTCATGGATGAAGGATTTCCCGGAATCACAGCAGGCGCAATCGGTGGTGGCAGGCATTATTGCGTTGGCGCGTGCATTCGCCCTGACCATTACCGCTGAAGGGATTGAGACAGAAGCACAGCTGAACCAGCTTAAAAAGCTTTCATGCGAAGAAGGGCAAGGATATTTCCTTGGCCGCCCAATGCCACTCGCGGCGTTCAGTATGCTTCTGGAGAGGACGACGCTAAATCATCAGGATCAGGCTTAACGTACTTTCACAGCAACAAACGTCATTAAAGCGGCGAAGCCAATAAAGATTGCAAGTTCCATAATCATTACCCCAGAAAAAACTTAAGTAATTTTAGCGCTCGACAGGTGTTTTTTTAGACGGCAAGTGCGATTTGTCTGAAAAATTGTGATCCCGACCGCTTTTTATTTCTGCCGGTTCTCTTTTTTCGCCCAATACGGCAGGTTGACAATCAAAGGTTTGGTATGCGGACACGCTTTGCTACTCTTTGGCTCAGGGTTAACACGTCCAAGAGGAGATCAAACGTGAATCATTATGGAAAGGCGCTGGTTGTGATGGGATTCTTTGCCTTAACCGCGTGTCAGTCAGCCAGCAACCCCAAAACCGCTGCGGTGCCTCAGGATCCAGAAAGCGATCGCTGTGGCGCTTCGCAGTACCAAAATTACGTAGGTAAGCCGTTATCTTCGTTAAGCAGCCAACGCTTCGATCATCCGGTTCGCGCCATTCCGTGGAATTCAGCGGTAACGATGGACTTTAATCTTAACCGGCTGAACTTTATGGCAGACAAGAGCGGCAACATCAATCGGGTTTATTGCGGCTAATACGGAATAGGTCGGGTATTGTCATACGGTTGTCATGGAGGCAGGCGAGGATAGTTCCGCTGCCCGAACGCATTCGAATTGCAGAAAACCGGCAAGCTGTTAAGCCCAGTGAGCATAGAAAACGCGGCGATCGGGGTGAAAATACGCTGCCCGTCAACTGGCAATTTGAAGTATGCGCGCGCAGCCCAGGATTTTCTCGTCACTTTCAATATGCAATGCTCGTCTTGTTTCTTCCCGCCACGGCGGGAATTTTTTTAGCCGGCTTTTAGGCCAGTAAAAAGGAATTGACGTGCCGAACATTAAATATTGCTGATTAATTACTTTTGTGGCTGTGTTTCAAGTAACTTCGCCAGCAGGGCACGGTAGTTTTGCAGATGTTTCTCATCACCTTCAAATTCCAGCTTGTCGATCACGCGCGCAATAATCGCTTTATTGGTAGCCGGTTGTCCCGCTGCCATTAATTCACGCAGGATGGCTGCCAGCAGAGCGGATTCCGGCGGGACATTCCAGTCTGGGCTGTTGAAATAGTCGGTGATAGCACGGCTGGCGCTGTTTGGTTGCACTCTCATCATCCACCTCCGCTAAGACAACGACGAACCCATTACGCTGCGGCGCAACAGGCAATAACGCTGGGTTAAGTCATGCGTTCTCTCTGTCCGGGCAGTGGACTGCACCCTGCCTGAGAACCTTGCGCTGACCAGAATAGTCTGCGTACCGCACGTGACGGACGGTTTTTTAAACATAGAACTATCAGAGATAATTGTCAGTAACAGGCTGAAATATTTTTTCATGTGATCGATTCTCTGCCAATAATCAGAAAAGCGAACGATTGTTTTTGCACATAATCCCACTGAGAAAATAAGCAGCCGGAAAATATGCACGCGGCGTATCGTTAAATCTCAGCGTAAAACTGCGTTTTGCATAACGTGCCATGTTTTGTCGCTCAGTAATGTTAATCAATTGTTAGACTAAGCGTTCATTTGACCTGCAAGCTGCCCGCATACCTATGTTTCGCACAGGAGAATCCTGGAAAATAAACCTGATTTCGGTCTGGTTTGGCTGTTTTTTCACTGGGCTGGCAATCAGCCAGATCATTCCTTTCCTGCCGCTGTATATCGAACAGCTCGGTATTAAAGGCGCGGATGCGCTTAGCCTCTGGTCTGGTCTGACGTTCAGCGTCACTTTTATTGTCTCAGCGGCGGTCGCGCCGTTGTGGGGTAGCCTGGCGGACCGTAAAGGGCGCAAGTTGATGTTACTGCGCGCCGCGTTCGGGATGGGGGCGGTAATTTTATTGCAGGCTTTTGTGACGCAGGCGTGGCAGCTTCTGCTGCTGAGAGCATTAATGGGATTAACGTCGGGCTATATTCCTAATGCAATGGCGCTGGTGGCGGCGCAGGTGCCGCGTGAACGCAGCGGGTGGGCGCTAAGTTGCGTAGCCACCGGTCAGATTGGTGGCGTAATTCTGGGACCAATGCTCGGCGGTTTGCTGGCCGACTGGGTCGGTTTGCGTATGGTATTTATCATCACTGCTGTTTTATTAATGATTAGCTTTTTAGTGACGCTGTTTCTGATTAAAGAAACTGGCTATACGCCGGTGAGTAAAAAGGACAAGCTCAGCGGACGCGAATTGTTTCGCTCGCTGGAGAATCCAAAACTGATGGTTTGCCTGTTTTTTACCACGATGGTGATCCAGATGTGTAACGGATCGGTGAATCCGATCCTGACGCTGTTTGTGCATGAACTGGCTCCTTCCGCTGAAAATATCGCTTTTCTCAGCGGTTTTATTGCCGCGCTTCCAGGTATTTCGGCACTGCTTTCTGCACCGCGCCTGGGACGGCTGGGCGATCGCATTGGTACGCAGCGTATTCTGCTGGCAACCATGATAATTTCGCTGCTGCTGTTTATCGCCATGTCTTTTGTCACCAATGCGACCCAGCTTGGCGTGTTGCGCTTTTTGCTGGGTTTTGCCGACGGCGCGATGATGCCTGCGGTGCAAACGCTGCTGGTGCGGCATTCACACGACAGTATTACCGGCCGCATTTTTGGATATAACCAGTCATTTATGTACCTGGGCAACGTCACCGGGCCAATGCTCGGCGCCGCGGTTTCGGCGCTTGCCGGTTATCGCTGGGTTTTCTTCGCCACTGCCATTGTGGTACTGATCAACGTATTTTTTCTGCGTCGCTTTTACCGCCGCCCGAAAACCCCACTGGCGCGGCCTGTTGATGAATCGTCAGAACATAATGCCAGCGCTGCTGAGTCAGCAAAAACTCGTGGCTGACGCTGGGACTCCGTGAATCATCGCCACCAACGCCCATATGGCAGGCATCAAGATGCAGCCAGCAGCCCGCTTCAGGCTGCAAAAGGTGACGATGCGACGTCTCACGCAACTGTTCAAGGCTGAAGCGACTCAGCGAAAAAGCGAAATCGCCACTGACCTGCCAGCTACCGCTGTTAAGCTGTTTTGTTGCGCCGCGTAAACCGTTTTCACTGGGGAAGACATAGGGCGTATAGAGCGCGTCTGGCGGTAAATTCCAACGTGAAAACTGCGCTGCAAGCTGGCGGTCTGGATAGTTTTCATGCGGACCCAGGCCCAGCCATTCCACTTTTTCAGGCACATGGGTTAACTGACAGCGTAAACCTATGCGGGCTGGCGGCGGTAAACCGGCAGCCTGTTCCACCGATACGCTGATTTGCATTTCGCCCTGCGCATTAATGTCGTAGCGCTTGCGGCTGATAAAGGCGATTTGGCCATTAGCATGCCAGCTGTGCAGCGTAGCGATTTGTACCGCGTTGTTTAAGGCATCAACGTGTGTCGATTCGACGCGGCATTCCATCTGGTCATAACCTGCCGTTTTCCAGCGTTCAACCCAGGCGTGGGGATCGATATGTCCGGCTTCGCTGGTGCCAATATCGTTATCCAGGGGCGCACGAATAAAACAATCGCGCAGCGGCGACAGCAGCGTTTCTTCACCGTTCACCAACCACTGCACCAGCTCGCCGCTGCGACGCGAGAAATGCCAACGCTGCTGCTGGTGGCTGACGGCAATCAAATCGTGATTAAACTCCAGCTCCGGCGGGCAACCCGTTTCATTCCAGTCAGGTAAACTCAGCGCCGCTGGCAGTGGCCACTGATCCCAGGCCACACGCCAGTCGGCATCGGCCCAGGCTGTTGCGTTTATCTGATGCACAGCAACATTCAGCCAGCATTCCCCTGTTAAAGCATCGGGTGGCAAGATGTTCACCGATTGCTGACCTTGTGGCGGTATCGCTAATACCACTTCTCCCTGCGCCACAACATTGCCCTCCTGCTCAATGCGCCAGTACAGCCGTTCGTTATCGCTGCTGCGGAACAGATATTCACTGCTGACTGTAAAAGCGAAGGGATTATCAGCATCCGCCTTAAACTGGAAAAACTGCTGGGCGCGCTGCGCTTCGAAGAGCGCTGGATGCGGCGTGCGGTCGGCAAAGACTAAGCCATTCATGCAAAACTGGCGGTCGTTAGGCTTATCGCCAAAATCGCCGCCGTAGGCTTGCCACGTCTGGCCCTGATCGTCATAGCGCGTCAGGCTCTGGTCAGCCCAATCCCAGACGAAGCCGCCTTGCAGGCGTGGAAACTGGCGAAAGGCTTGCCAGTATTTCGCGAATCCGCCCAGGCTGTTGCCCATGGCGTGGGCATATTCACACAGGATGAGCGGGCGTGTTTCACCGGGCTGGCTAATCCATTTTTTTAATGACCATTTTGGCACAGCGGGGAAAGGCTGATCCTGATCGACGCGCGCATACATCGGGCAAATAATATCAGTCGCAGTCGTATCAGCGCCGCCCCCTTCATACTGGACCGGACGTGTGGGATCGGCGCTTTTTACCCAGCCATATAACGCATCATGGGTACTGCCGTGGCCCGCTTCATTGCCTAAAGACCAGATAATAATGCTGCAATGATTGCGGTCGCGCTGCACCATGCGCGTCACACGTTCGCTGTAGGCGGCAAACCAGCGGGGATCGTCCGACAGGCGATTCATCGGCTGCATACCGTGCGTTTCAATATTGGCTTCATCCACCACATACAAGCCATAGCGATCGCATAACCGATACCACAACGGATGTTGAGGGTAATGCGAACAACGCACTGCATTAAAGTTGTGCTGCTTCATCAGTTCAATGTCGCGGCGCATTGACGCTTCGTCAACTACCTGTCCGCTAACCGGATGGTGCTCATGGCGATTAGTACCGCGTATCAGCAGCGGCTTACCGTTTAAACAGAGCAGGCCATTAGCAATAGTGACGCAGCGGAATCCGACGTTATAGGCTTCTACCTCCAGCACCTGCCCGCTGTTGTCCAGCAGCGCCAGCGTGGCGCGATAGAGATGCGGCGTTTCAGCGCTCCATAACGCTGGCTGCTCAACCCGCAAGCGCAGCCGGGCGCGCTCGGGATACGCGCCTCGTTCGTCAATAATCGCACTACCCAACGGTTGCTCACACTGGCCGATTTGCTGTTCGCCCTGCCATAATGTCAGGCGCAGGCGATAGTTTTCCTGCTCATTTGGCGGCAATTTTACCTTTACCAATGCGCACAGGCTGGCGCTGTCAAACGTCGGGCTGAGTGGTGTTTCAAGCTGAATATCTGCCAGATGCACGTCCGGCTTATGCAGTAATGTGACGTCGCGAAAAATGCCGCTCATGCGCCACATATCCTGATCTTCCAGATAGCTGCCATCACTCCAGCGCAGCACCATGACGGCAAGACGATTTTTACCCGGCTGCAGTATCAGGCTGAGATCAAACTCAGCGGGCAGGCGGCTGTCCTGTGAATATCCTACCCATTTTCCGTTACACCACAGATGAAAAGCCGAATTTACCCCATCAAAGATAATGCGCGTCTGCCCGGATTCCAGCCACGCCGCATTCACATTGAATGTGAGCGAATAGCAGCCGGTTGGATTCTCTACGGGGACATAGGGCGGATTGACTGGAATCGGATACTGCACATTTGTATAGATGGGCGCATCGTAGCCGTGCATTTGCCAGTTAGCGGGAACGGGCAGCGTTTTTGCATCAGGTAAATCCTGCAGCAGCCAGCTGTGTGGTACGGCTTCAGGGCAATGGAAATAACTGAATGTCCATTGCCCATTCAGGCTTTGCAGAGCAGGTGAGGAGAGATCATCTCGTGCGGCATATTCATTGCGCCAGCTGGCGAAGGGAGGATGCGTATCCAGTCGGTGCAGCGAGGTAATGACCGGATTTTCCCAGTCGTGGCGGGCAATAATTTCACCAAAAGCAATTTGAGCATTCGACATGCTGGCATCTCTAAAATGTAATGCGCTCACAATGCGTAAAATTTTACTGACTGTAAAGAGCCTGACTTAACGATTTAAGCAAAGTTTTACTGGGCCTGAAGGCGGCTTACGAGGCGATGTGTGGGTTTCTTGTCTTGTTACTGCCAGTAATATGTTAAGGCTGGTCAGTAAAAGTTAATAGCGACGGGATACAGAGGATTCTGTCTTGTTGGCATTTCAGGGCGCTCATACACTCAGCTCGTTTTCTTCACCCTGAGGTTGATATGGTACGGATTGTTAAGCTGGCTGCCGTTGTGGCATTGGTTACCGCGCTGAGCGGATGCATTTCCCCCCCTCCTGGTGGTGGCGGCGGTGGTTGGGGCGGTGGTGGACATGGCGGCGGGCATGGTGGCGGTCCGGGTCGTGGCTTTGTTGACCCGCGTTAATATTCCTACAAACGGTATTTAACGGTGAGCGAAACGTTTAACGTTTCTGGAAGCGATTAAGGAAAACGTTTCGCTCGCGATTAATAAAAATAATAAAACCCTGTTTCGCTATTTTTTTATTTTAACTTGCTGAAACAAAGCTAAAAAATAACTTTTTTTTTTATTCAGGCTGGTGATAACTTCAGCTTTTCCTCACCGCTGAGGCTGCAGCATGAAATACCTTATTGCTGAATTACTGGATAAACTTGCTGAGAAAGAAGAAGCGTCTAAAGAACTGGTCGCGCAAATTGAAGCGCTGGAAGTTGTGGTGACAGCGATATTGCGAAAAATGGAGTCTGACCAGCAAAAGTCGATCGCTGCCGGTATTGAAACAGCAATGATCAATGCCGGCGCTGATGCCTCTGATGAAAACGCCATTTTACTACGTAATTACATCGACAAACTGTTAAACCATCCTCGCGTTTAATGTCTGGGCGGAGGGCGGTATCGCCACTTTTGCGATCCGCTTACCGATCACATTTAAAAATTCACCCTTTCTTTTATTGCCTGCCAAACTTATCGGGTCCCTGTGATAAAGGAGAAGCAATGATGAAAGGCTGTTTGGTAGCGATAGCCATGGCAGGATTACTGGCTAGTGGAATTGCCAGCGCGGCAGAAAAAACGTCGCAGCAGGAAAAAATGGCACTCTGTAATCAACACGCTGGTTCGCAAAGCCTGAAAGGCGATGCACGTAAAACCTTTATGAGTGATTGCCTGAAAAAAGACAGTAAAATGTCCAGCATGACGCCGCAACAAATGAAAATGAAAATCTGTAACAGCGACGCTGGTGATAAAAAGCTGACGGGTGAAGCACGTAAAAGTTACATGAGTCAGTGTTTGAAAAAGCGTTAATTAGCGTAACGGCCACTGCGGTGGCCGTGATTAATTGGGGGCCAGTTATTTCATTTTTGCCTTTTTTCCGCGCTACGCTTAAATCGCTTTTCTTTATTAAAAAACCTCAATAAACAACGCACTGGCCGTTTCGATTTACATTCAGACAATAGCACCCTGGATCTTTTGCCACACTTACTGTTTGTAAGGTATTACGCAGTGCTTCGCTTATTACTGCGTAATTAATAATGAGAACAGCGAAAGGAGCCATGTCGTGAATTATCAATCTGTTGTCGCCTTGATCGATCTCCCGCAACGTCAGCCAACCAAAAAGAAGCTGGGTGAAACCGAAGTGCTGCTGATACGTGACGGAGAAAGCGTTCACGCCTACCAGGCTAAATGTCCTCACGCTGGCGCGCCTTTAGAGCAAGGTGCTATTTGCGGCGATAAGCTGGTCTGTCCGTGGCATAAAGCGGTGTTTCAAATAGCAGACGGCAAAATGTGTGAGCCGCTGGCGTTGGCCGATCTCAGGCAGTATCCGGTACGCATTGAAAAC
Source organism: Mixta mediterraneensis (assembly GCF_014946725.1). GTDB lineage: Bacteria > Pseudomonadota > Gammaproteobacteria > Enterobacterales > Enterobacteriaceae > Pantoea > Pantoea mediterraneensis. Next base: position 495,626 of record NZ_JACFXY010000001.1, on the reverse strand, counting down.
GGCAATGTGATGGTGAACCCCAAAGCCATGTCACCTGCGGCACCGATTGGCAGCGGAGCAGATTCGCCGGTATATGCGGTTCTGGGCAGCGGAGCCGCCGGAAGCGCCGCGCTATGGACGCTACGTCATGACGGCTTTAAAGGTCGCGTGGTGCTGGTAGAGCGCGAGGAAGATGCGCCTTACGACCGCACCACGCTAACTAAATTTGTGCCAGCAGGTAAGATGAAAATCGATGACGTTCCACAGTTGCTGGGAGGCGATGTGCTGGAGCATATCGAACGCCTCCAGGCGAACGTCACGCGTGTCGATAGCAAACAGCAGCGGCTGATTTTTGAAGAGGGTGGTGAACTTAAATTCGATAAATTATTGATTGCCAGCGGCGGTACACCCACGAGGCCAGATTTACCTGGCAGCAATTTAGCCGGTGTGCATGTGCTGCGCAATAAACGTCAGACCGAGGCGTTGCTAACGGAAGTGGATAAAAGTCAACAGATTGTGATTGTCGGGAATAGCTTTATCGGGATGGAAATGGCTTCAGCGCTTCGAAACCGTAACGTTGAGGTGACCGTGATTGCACGTCATCCGGTTCCCTTTGCTAAACAATTTGGCGAAGAGATTGGCCAGTATTTCTATGACCTGCACAAATCCAATGGCGTGAAGTTTGTTGAGGGCGAAACGGCATCGCTAGAAGGCGAGCACCACGTTACCGGGCTGCGTTTGAAAGACGGCAAGGTGATTGCTGCCGATGTAGTGTTATTCGCCACCGGCATTAAACCTGCAACACCCTTTATTCATGATTTGCCACTGCTGGATGATGGTAGCCTGCAGGCCGATGAGCAGCTGCGGGTAGCTGAAAATATTTGGATTGCGGGCGATATAGCCACCTATCCATCAGCACAGGGTCCGTTGCGTATTGAGCACTATCGCGTGGCGCATCAGCAGGGTCGCATCGCGGCAAAAAATATGCTTGACCAAAATATCGTCTATGACCGCGTACCGTTTTTCTGGACCGCGCAGTTTGGCACCCGCTATGAATATGTCGGACATGCGAAGGAATGGGACGAATATAAGTTGGTCGGTTCGCTGGAGGATAAGAAATTTATCGCCTTTTATGGTCAGCAAGGCCAGTTAGCGGCGATCAGCTCATGCGGGATGTATACGCTGACGGCAAAGTTTGTCAGAAAAATGCAGGAGCCGATGACGGTGGAAGAAGGGCTGGCGCTGTTTGAAGAGAATAAGCCTTAAAAGCTGAACGATATATTTCAGCGCGCCTGTTTTAAAATAATAAACCCAGCAGAAACGCATCTCAAATGGCAACGTGCCCCGCACCAGGAATGGTAAGGGGCCGAGCGTCGACGGATAACGAATGGCCTTTTCACCATTACGTCAGCCTTAACTCACACCAGCCTCAGGCGGTTTAGTCTGATCGTTTACGCGCCACTTAACTTTTCAGATTTCGCCATACAGCGCTGCATGGCTTCGATCACCGCCGCCCGGAAGCCTTTTTCTTCCAGCACTTTCACCGCTTCAATCGTTGTCCCCCCTGGCGAACACACCATATCTTTCAGCTCGGCGGGATGTTTGCCGGTTTCCAGCACCATTTGCGCCGACCCCTTAACCGCCTGCGCGGCGAACTGGTAAGCCTGCGCACGCGGCATACCACCGAGCACGGCTGCATCGGCCATCGCTTCGATAAACATAAATACATAAGCGGGCGCAGAACCGCTCACACTCACCACGGAATGGATCAAATATTCGTTTAACACTGCCGCCTTGCCAAAGCTCTCAAAAATAGTGACGACATCCTCAAGCTCTGCTTGCTCAACCAGCACGTTCGGCGTCACGGAGGTCATACCTTCACTGACTAAGGAGGGGGTATTCGGCATGGCGCGGATAATTTTGCGATCGTGTCCCAGAACTGACGCCAGCGAGTCCAGCGTTACGCCTGCGGCAATGGAGACCACTACTGCGTCCTTTCGCAACTGTCCGGCGAGATCGTTAAGCACCTTCAGAATGACGTTCGGCTTCACGGCGGCAAACAGAATATCGACCTCACGTGCCAGCGCTTCGGCGCTTCCGGCCGCGTTAATGCCGTATTGATCGGCCAGTGCCTGATTGGTAGCGGGTTTGCGATCATAAATCCAGATGCTGGACGGCGCGATCTTTCCACTGTTCACCAACCCGCCAATGATAGCTTTCGCCATGTTGCCACCGCCGATAAACCCGATTCTCTTCTCTAACATCGCCGTTTCCTTAAGAAATTTTCGATTTTCTGAGCGGGTTAGCTTACTTCAGCCATGATTAATAACAAGTCAGTCAAAGAGAGGATACCCGATGTCGCATGACGAACAGCGCAGCAGAGACTACCCGGTAAAAGAGGACATGCCGTGGCAACGCCTTGAATGGCGCATTCAGCGTGTTGGTTATGCCCTGTTGGTATTGATTGTTATTGCCGGTGCCTGCGGGGTGTTTTCTAAAGGTTTTCTCAGCGACCAGCAAGTCAGCAGCAGCGATGGGCGAATGCAGGTGGATTACGAACGGTTTGGCCGCCTTGACAGCAATATGGATATGAACCTTCATCTGCATCAACTGAAGGGGGATTATTATCAAATCACGATGAGCGGTGAACAACTTGATGAGCTGCAAATTCAAACGTTACAACCTCAGCCTGACGAAGCCTGGAGCGATGCCCATACGCTGATCTTACGCTGGCTGCGTCGGGCCGGGCAGCAGGACGCAACGATATGGCTCTCAGCACAGCCCCAAAATTACGGACGGTTTACCTTCACCCTACAACTCGACGATAGCAGCCAGGTTAAATTGACTTCATTGGTTTACCCCTAGGAGAACGGCATGGAAACGGTATTACGTGCGGCCAGCATGTATTTATTATTGATGGTAGTGCTGAAAGTGGCGGGACGACGCACCTTAATGGAAATGACCTCCTTTGACCTGATTCTGTTGCTAATCATCAGTGAAGCTACGCAGCAGGCATTGCTGGGAGATGATTTCTCCGTCACCGGCGCGTCAATTACCATCATTACGTTGATTGTGATCGATATTCTGTTTGGCATGTTAAAAAACTGGTTTCCGCGCGTTGAAATGCTGATTGACGGAACCTCGCTGATATTGGTCGAAGAGGGCAAACTGCTTTCGCAACGCGCGCGAAAGGCCGGTGTCAGCGAGGATGACATTCTGCAAAGTGCGCGCAGTTCGCAGGGCCTGGAGCGGCTGGACCAAATTAAATTTGCCATTCTGGAGAAGAACGGCAAGATCTCCATCATCTCCCGAGAATAAGGAATTGAAATGGCTATTTGGGTTGATGCAGACGCTTGTCCAAATGTAATAAAAGAGGTGTTGTATCGCGCGGCAGACAGAACCCAAACCCTGGTGACGTTCGTTGCGAATCAGTTTCTGCGAGTGCCTCCGTCGCCTTATCTACGCACCTTGCAGGTGCCAGCAGGTTTTGACGTGGCGGATAATGAAATTGTCAGGCGTGCGGAGCCGGGTGATCTGGTGATCACGGCCGATATTCCCCTGGCGGCAGAGGTGATGGAGAAGGGCGCTGCGGCATTAAATCCTCGCGGCGAACGCTATTCGTCAGCAACGATTCGCGAGCGACTGACGATGCGTGATTTTATGGATACGATGCGCGCCAGCGGCGTACAAACGGGCGGCCCGGCGGCGATGAGTCCGCGTGACCGCCAACAATTTGCGAACGAGCTGGACAGCTGGCTCAGACAGCAGAAGCGCTGAGTTTAGACAAAGTTGTCGTCGTCGAAATCATCACCGCCAAAGTCGTTCAGATCGTTATTGTCGGCAAAGTTGTGATCCCAGCCGCTGTTGGGATCGAGAAATGACTGATCGCCCCCGTTAAAGGTATCAAGGTTATCATTCACATCCGGTAATGGCGGCTCGTTAATGATATTTACAATCTCCTCAGGCTGCGAATGGTGGAACATGCTGGTCAGCATATCTGCCATTACCACCCCGCCCGCCACGCCCACCGCCGTTTGCAGCGCGCCGCCGAGAAAACCGCTGCCGCGAGCGGCGGGAGCCTGGCTATATTGCGGTTGCTGCTGAGGCGCACTATTCCAGAGTGGCTGCTGCTGCGCGGGGGCCTGATGACGCGAGCCGCCAAACAGCCCGGAAAGGAAGCCGCCGCTGCTCTGCTGTGGCTGCTGTTGCTGTGCCATACGGCTTTCCAGCTCGTTAATACGGTCGTTCAGCTTTTTCAGGGCAGCTTCCTGAATCAGAATTGCCTGCGCCATATAGTAAGGTGCGCCCGGTTGCGCCTGCAGATGCTGCTTAATCCGCTGTTCGGCATCGGCGTCGCGCGCCGTGGTTTGGCTTTCAGCCTGTTTCAAACGGCTAAACAGCCCATCAATCAGTTGTTGTTCTTCGCGTTGCATGATGACTCTCCTGTTGCGACTGTTATGAGTATATGGGGCCGATTAAGGGGAAAGTAAAACAGCAGGCGTAAGCAAATGTTGCAAGGCGGTATAACCAGGCAGGATGCACAAAACGTGCATCAAATAGCTAAAATAAATCAAAAGGTTAAGGTAAGTTAACTGGGCCGGGCAAGCATTTCATGCTTGATGGGTGGAGGTGATAATAAAATCCGGTTATTATGCGTTGCATTATTGAGCTGAACGCGCAGCCTTTCCCGGCTGCCACGGCGGAGGAACTGCCCTGATGTCATTACCCATCTTTCTGATTGGCGCACGCGGTTGCGGCAAAACCACCGTTGGCGAAGCGTTATCGCAGGCGCTGGGTTATGCCTTTCGTGACACCGATCACCATCTGCAATATGTTACGCAACGCAGCGTAGCGGAAATGGTTGCGGAAGAAGGCTGGGAAGGTTTCCGGGCGCGTGAGACTGAATCATTAAAGGCGGTTACCGCTCCTGCCACCATTATTGCCACCGGCGGCGGCATGGTGTTAGCGGAAGCGAATCGACGCTTTATGCAGGAACAGGGCCGGGTCATCTGGCTAAGCGCCCCGCCGGAAATATTAGCGGAACGACTTGAAAATCAGCCCGAAGCGGAACAGCGGCCAACCCTAACCGGCCGCCCGATAGCTGAAGAAATGGGCGAGGTTTTGCGTGAACGCGCGCATCTTTATCGTGCGGCAGCGCACCATGAAGTCAATGCTATGCAGGCGCCGGAACGCGTGGTTGATGAAATTCTGCAATCCCTTTCGCTGGCGCGAGCCAGCTGAACTAACCTACAGATTTTTCTTGCTTTAATCGCTCCTTATCTCCTGTTATCTATACTTACTGCCTGACAGGTGCTCATCTGTCAGGTGGAGTGCCATTTAGCCAAGAGGGATTGAATATGCCAACAAGACCACCGTATCCACGTGAAGCGCGCATTGTGCCGGTAGAAAAAGGCCCGGAAGGCAGTCGGGTCATCTCGTATGAACTGCGTGCCGATCATCCCACCCCCAATTCGCTCATCAGTGAATATAAAACGGAAGCCGAAGCGCAAGATGCTAAAGCGCGCTACGAAGATATAGAAAAAGAGTAGGACAGGCCCGCTGGCAAGGATGCCAGTAAGCGGCTTTATTCGTCCCCGCCATATTTACTTCAATTTTCCGCAAAACACCTTTCTTCCTGCATCCCATCCTGCGTTTTAACCCTGCCGTAAGACAAAACACCAGTCGTGGGCCATTTGTCGAATAATTAAACTGTATGAAAATCGGCTGGTGAAAAATTCCGGCTTGACCGAGCTCATCTCACGTTTTACTTTCGGTTTACCCAAACAGGAACTGAGTTCCATATATTGAAACTGGCACTATGACCACCCTTGAAAATGCAGCCGCCGTGCTCAGGCTGTTCCAGCGTAAAGGTATTACCCAGGGACATGCGGGGCTGACGTTTACCGAAGTGGTTGAGGCGCTCACGCTGCCGAAAAGCACCGTGTCGCGCCTGCTGGCTACCATGGAAAATCAGGGGCTGCTGGAGCGCGATCCAGAAAGTCGCTGCTTTCATATTGGTCGCGTATTGCTGGCGGTGGCAGGCCACTACCTTTCTGCGCCGCTGGTTGACAGCGTATCACCGGCGATGGTGCGCCTGGCGTCCATTACTGGCTGCATGGGCTACATCTCTAAGCTGGATGGACGTGAAGTTTTGGTGATGCGGATGTTTCATGGTCGTCACTTTACGCAGTTAGTCACGCCGCCGGGCAGTCGCATGCCTGCTGCCGCAACATCGACCGGGCGGGCATTGCTGTCACTGTTAAGCGATGAAGATATTAGGGCCCGTTATCAAGATCAGTGGGAAAGGGTAGCGCCGAATTCGCCGCGGAATGTCGAGGAGCTGTGTGAAAAATTAGCGCAGATCCGCCAGCAAGGCTGGTCACTGGCGCAAAGCGAAACCTTAGCCGGTATTAGCTCTTTGTCAGTCATTGTTAATAACAAACATCATGGCGAATCGGTGGCGCTCTGCCTGTCGTTTCTGTCGCAGGAGGCGGAGCCGGGATACCCGCCAGCACTATTAGACGCTTTACGCGCAACGGCTACAGAGATGGCCGATAAATATGGCGCGTAATGTCTCAACGATTTTATCGGCGTAATACTTTCGCCAAACCGGGGAAAACTCAGGCCCTCGGGCCTGTTTCTTTCATGCTGTTCATAAATATTTTGGGCTGGCCGCCTTTAGCAGCGCGATTTCTTTAGGACAAAACAGGGGAATTTAAAAAACGACGCAAGCGAACCATTAGAGTCGCGAAGCGCCATTTCATTTCGTCTGGGTATTTATTGGCGGAGATTATATGGAAAGGGTAAATCCTGTAAAACAGGCCGGCGTTGCTTTGGTTTTAATTTTACTTTCAATTGCAGGTGCAATAATTGGCATTCAATTAATTACCACAATTGGTGTTACACCGAATACGTCTATTATTGGCGCGCTGTTTGCCATGTTATTAGCGCGTATCCCTTTACAGGCTTTTCGCCGTTATCGTTCTGTTGAAATACAAAATCTGGCGCAAACCGCTATTTCTTCTGCCACCTTTGGTGCAGCAAACAGTTTATTAATGCCGATCGCGGTCCCATGGGTTTTAGGCGAACCTCAGCTGGTGTTGCCATTATTCTGTGGCGTCAGCGCCGCCATGCTGCTGGATGCGTATTTACTCTATCGCTTATTTGATACGCGCGTTTTTCCAGCCAGCAATGCGTGGCCGCCAGGGGGCGCGGCAGCCGAAGCGATTAAAGCTGGCGATCGCGACGGTCGGCAGGCGTGGCTACTGGTGGCGGGTATTGTCGGCTCGATGCTAAAAATTCACATGTCTGCTTTTGGTATGGCATTTATCGGCAATATCTGGGCGCTTAGTATGCTCGGTATCGGCTTTCTGGTTCGGGCTTATGCACAACCGGTTGCGAATATTGATATTAATGCGCTTTATCTGCCGCATGGTGTCATGGTGGGCGCGGGCTTAGTGACCTTGATCCAGGTGGTAATGGTCATTCGCAGCCGCCAGCAGGATGCGCTGGTGGTAAGTCGTAGTGGCGCTGAAGTGAAGCGTGCGCTGGGTCTCGGTGGGGTTGGCTACGTCTTGATTTCCGCGCTGCTGGCGCTGGCGGGCGGATTGTGGAGCGAAATGGGCATCGGCATGTTGCTACTGTTTATCTGTTATGCCGCGTTTGCCGCCTTCGTACACGAGCTGATTGTCAGCATTGCCGCAATGCATTCAGGCTGGTTCCCGGCTTTTGCTGATATGGGCTACGACCTGAAAGCCGATTTTATTTTGCGTGGAAATGGCGCGGATATGCAGCAGGTGTTGTGGGGACGTCGCAACCAGTTAATTGCCGCGATGATCGCTTTTATCGTTTCCATTCCTTTGGTCTGGTATGCGCAAGTGCTGTGCAGAAATCAACCAGAAGAGCATGTGCCGAGATTAGGATAATCAAGATGGCCAAATCAATGCGGGGCAGAGAGGGGCACCCTGTTTATGTGCTGACTGCGCAAAAAACAAAATAAGATCCTGGTAAGTATGGCCTGTCGGTATTGCAAAAACGGGAAGGTCACATAGACTCTTAATCCTGTATCAACAGATAAGGCAATTCTTGCTTTAGTGAATGTAACAAAAAAGGTTACACCTTAAACCTACTAAGGAACAAAGAATAAATTGTAATTTTTTGATAATTATAGTATTTTAATATGGTTGTCGTTTAAACGCTTCTTGCATTCTGTACCCGAGACTTTAAATATTAGATAATCTCGTGTGAATTTTCCCTGGTATTTTGTTGGTCTTTGACCTCCTGACCGCTAAACATTGTGAGTGTCTGGTGGTCAGGTACTTTTTTTAGTATAGGGACTGTGCGATATAATAAAAGCTGCCCTAAAAGGCAGGGGTAATAGTTCCAACGTGTGATTATTAGGAGTAAGTGAATGGATTCTGTTATCGAGTTTTTTTTGCATGATTACGATGAACTGCCGCCAGAATTAGCGACCGAACTCTACCGGCTCAGAAGAAAAACATTTCGGGAGCGACTCGACTGGAAAGTCGAATGTATTGACGGCCTGGAAAAGGATCAATTTGACAGCGAAAACACGACGTACTTGCTGGGCATGCATGACGGGCAGTTGCTATGTGGTGCACGATTTATAGTTTCGACCCAGCCGACGATGATGAGCGAAATTTTTCATGATTACTTTGAGGGTATAAATAGTCTCCCCACAGATATCCCTTGTTGTGAAATTAGCCGCCTGTTTTTAGATAAAGAAAGACGTGACTCAGCAAGTCTGCATGGTTTGCCCGCCAGTAAAGTTTTATTCCTCGCAATGATTATTTATTGCATGAAGAAAAAATATCGGGGGATGTATGCAGTGGTCAGTCGCGGCATGTATGCCATATTTCGCCATGCGAACTGGAAAATAGAAGTTATTCAGAAAGGTTTTTCTGAAAAAGGGGAAGTTATCTACTATGTTTTCATGCCTGCCAGCATAACCATCGTTGAAGACATCATCATTAAAGACAAAGCCTGTGACTGGCTTAGTGAGATGCTCCAGCATTTACGCCATCTTTAACCCATGACCTTGGCTCAGTTGTCCAGCAATCTGAGCTCTGTCCCAAGTTTTACCGCATGTCTGGCGTTATACACTCCAAGTTTTTTCATGACATTGCCCATGTGGAATTTCACGGTGCGTTCCGCAATAGATAAAATAACCGAAACTTCGGCGTATGTTTTCCCTGCGCTGACCCACTTAAGGATTTGCCTCTCACGCGGTGACAAAAAAAAGCTCTTTTTCTGATTGTGTTGTCTATATAGATTGAGCGTCTTCTGATGCAACTTAATAAGAAAACTCATAAATTGTGAACGATACTGTTCCATATCAATGCCAGACTCCTTCTGACTGATAATAGATAATAAAACCAGATTATTCAGATAGTCATGCAGAGGAAATGTCTGCCCCTGATAAATATTATATTGTAAACTTTCGTTGAAAATTCGCGTAAGGTTGTAACCACCCGACAAGATGATCTTATTCTCCCAAAAATAATCTTCAACGCAGCGTAAACCCTGAATAATAACAGGGTCAATAAACTGATATTTTCTTTTAAGGTAGATATCAAACCACTCCGGATTATTATTGATAATCCGCATCTGTGAAGGGTCTTTCTTGTTCATAATGGCGTAGGCATAGATGATACCTTTGTAGCCCTCAAAGAACGCATTCAGTTCATTCTGGATTAACGAATTGATCCTGGTGTCGTTGTAATATGTGTCCTTCACGTCAGTTGCTCCCTCCGGGATGAGTAGGTAAACAAGTATAATCCGCTTCGTTAGCTGTTGTGAATGGCTTTGTTGAATAAATCAGCTTCAGGACGAGTGACTCTGTAGCTGACCGGGTTTTCAGGCAATACGCACGCTTTCTGGCATACCAGCCTTCGTTATTTTATTCAGCGCACGCACCATGCCCAAAGCCTCTGCTACCTGACCATCGTAATCACGCAGCGTCAGTGAACCTCCGAACAGTTGCTTTACCCTGTACATGGCCGTCTCCGCTATCGAGCGACGGTTGTAATCTGTTGTCCATTTCCACCGGGCATTACTCCCGGTCAGCCGCTGATTCGCTACTGCACGGTTACGGTCTGCGTACTCTACGGGCCAGTAACCCGCTCCTTTTCGGGGCGGGATGAGGGCACTGATTTTCTTGCGCCGCAGTTCATCGTGACAGAGTCGGGTGTCGTAAGCGCCGTCTGCTGCGGCTGCCCTGATTTTTCTGTGTGTCTGCCGGATAAGACCCGGGAAAGCTTCTGAGTCCGTGACGTTGTTCAGAGACAGGTCCGCGCAGATGACTTCATGTGTTCTGCTGTCAACGGCCAGATGCAGCTTCCGCCAGGTACGACGGCGCTCTTTGCCGTGATTTTTGACTTTCCATTCGCCTTCACCAAAAACCTTCAGCCCGGTGGAATCAATCACCAGGTGTGCGATTTCACCCCGGGTGGGTGTTTTGAAACAGACATTAACCGACTTTGCCCGCTTGCTGACACTGCTGTAATCCGGGCAGCGCAACGGAACGTTCATCAGGGCAAAAATGGAATCAATAAAACCCTGCGCAGCCCGCAGGGTCAGCCGGAACAGGCGTTTAATCATCAGGACGGTGGTGATGGCAAGGTCAGAATAGCGCTGAGGTCTTCCCCGTGATGAAGGCGTTGCCGACTCATACCAGGCATGAGTCGCTTCATCGTCCAGCCAGAAAGTGAGGGAGCCACGGTTGATGAGGGCTTTGTTGTAGGTGGGCCAGTTGGTGATTTTGAACTTTTGCTTTGCCACGGAACGGTCTGTGTTGTCGGGAGGATGCGTGATCTGATCCTTCAACTCAGCAAAAGTTCGATTTATTCAACAAAGCCGTTGTGAATCGCATTTTAATCCAGCTAACAGCTCAGATGGACTACATCTGCCAGCAATATTCCGGATATTTTCGCTTTACGAAATGGATGGAGCGACTGGCTCACGAGCTTACCGATGGATTATCGAGATTCAGAAAGATTGCCAAGACCAGTGGCGGCACCCGAACAGGGAGTTACGGCTTTAAGCTGTCGCCAGCCCGTACCTGGCGGATGAAAATACGTTGCTAAAAGCGGCGCAGGCATTGCAGGCGCAGGGTGCGAAAGTGGTGGTATTAGACTGCATTGGGTATCACCAGCAGCATCGCGATTTTTTACAAAAGCAGCTCGCGATACCGGTATTGCTGTCAAACGTACTGGTAGCGGAGCTGATCCTGTGAGATCTGGCGAGATCACACTCTGTCACATCGCTGTTTTTTTCGCGTGACAGATCAGTGAGTTCCCTTCTACACTGCCAGTCACCTAAATGTGCTGTGAGGAAGTATTATGCTCAACGTAAGTGAGTATTTTGACGGAAAAGTTAAATCCATCGGTTTTGACAGTGCGAGCACAGGCCGTGCCAGCGTTGGCGTAATGGCCGAAGGCGAATATACGTTTGGCACCGGGCAGCCGGAAGAGATGACCGTTGTCAGCGGCTCACTGAAAGTGCTGCTGCCGGGCGAGGCCGAATGGAAATGGTTTGAAGCGGGTTCGGTGTTTAATGTGCCGGGTCACAGCGAGTTTCATCTACAAGTGGGCGAGCCGAGTTCTTATCTCTGTCGCTATCTGAAAGACTAAAAAAATGGCCGCGTGATAAACGCGGCCATTTCAGATTGCCGACAAACGTACTGGCCGGGTTAACGGCTCTGGCGCGTTATCAACAACATTATTGGATCTAGCGCTGGGCTTCGCCGCCTAAGGCTTCGACCAGATTACCGATCAATGCAGCAAGTTCGCTGGTCATCAAAATAAAGTCAGCGTCAAAACGCTGAGCAAAATCTTCTCGATCAATATCATCATTCTGATCGCGCAGCGTATCGCTGAATTTCAGACGTTTTACCGATCCATCGTCAGCCAACACAAACTGGATACGTTCCTGCCAGTCGAGCGCCAGTTTGGTTACCCATTTGCCGGCTTCGATATGGTTAGCGATTTCATCACACACCAGATCCTGCTTTTTACAACGAATGACGCCGCCATCTTCCAGAACGGCTTTCAGTTCGGCTTCATCCAGCAGGGCAAAACCAGCAGGCACATCGCCTGAACGCACCCATTCCGTCAACGTCAGTTCAATAGGGTTTTCCAGCGTCAGCGGCACCACAGGCAGCGATCCGAGGCTTTTACGCAGCAGCGCCAGGGTATCTTCCGCTTTCTTCGCGCTGGCGCAATCAACCATGATCAGGTTGTTAACGGTATCGATCCACATATAAGTCTGACTGAAACGGCTAAAGGCGCGTGGTAACAAACTGTGCAGCACCTCATCTTTCAGCGAATCTTTCTCGGTCTTTTTCAGCTTGCGGCTCTGTTCCGCTTCCAGCTTGTTGATTTTCGCTTCCAGCGCCTGTTTCACCACCGGCGAAGGCAGAATTTTTTCTTCTTTACGGGCACAGATAATCATCTGACCGTTATTTACATGGATGAGCGCATCGCTACGGTTGCCCATCGGCGGCACCCAACCGGTTTTGCTCATATCCTGACTGCCACACGGCGAAAAGGTGAAGGCGTCGAGCTGTTTTTCCATCTCGTCTGCGGACAACGGAATGTCACGATTCAGACGATAAACCATCATATTTTTAAACCACAACATCAGGATTCCTTACCGTGGCGCGATCGGGCGCACAAGTCTAACAGAGTCAGCGCGCATGATAGCGAAACACCGGTCAGGTTTCATTGCCTTTCCGGTAAGCGCCTTTTACTGTATCTCTCACCTGAGCGAATAATGAGGAATAACCCGTGCGTATTGGTATTGATCTGGGTGGAACCAAGGTTGAAGTGATTGCGTTATCAAATGAAGGCCAGGAACTGTTTCGCCATCGTGTGAATACCCCGCGCGACGATTATCAAGCGACGGTGCAGGCGATTGTCGATTTAGTCTTGATGGCAGAAGAAAAAACGGCTCAAACTGGCAGCGTGGGCGTGGGGATCCCCGGCACGATTTCGCCGTACAGCCAGCGGGTGAAAAACGCCAATTCAACCTGGCTTAATGGGCAGCCGCTGGATAAAGATTTAGCCCAGGCGCTGAAGCGTGAGGTGCGCATTGCTAACGACGCGAATTGTCTGGCCGTTTCCGAAGCCGTGGATGGCGCGGGCGCAGGGAAGCCGCTGGTTTTCGCGGTAATTATTGGCACAGGGTCGGGTGCTGGCGTCGCAATCAATGGAGAGTCGCGTATCGGCGGCAACGGCAACGCGGGTGAATGGGGGCATAATCCATTGCCCTGGATGGATGCCGATGAGCTGCGTTATCGTGAAGAAGTGCCGTGTTATTGCGGGCTGCAGGGCTGTATCGAGACGTTTGTATCAGGGACGGGTTTTGCCACCGACTATCAGCGTTTGAGCGGCGTAGCGCGTAAAGGCGCGGAGATCATTACCTTGCTGGAGCAGCAGGATCCCGTTGCGGAGCTGGCGATGAGCCGCTATGAGATGCGTTTGGCGAAATCGCTGGCGCAGGTGGTTAATCTGCTTGATCCCGACGTAATAGTGTTAGGCGGCGGCATGAGCAACGTTGACCGTCTGTATCAAACGGTACCGACCCTGATGAAAAAATGGGTGTTTGGCGGTGAGTGCGAGACACCGGTACTGAAAGCTGTTCATGGCGATTCCAGCGGCGTGCGGGGCGCGGCCTGGCTATGGCCGCTGCAAGCGTAAACGCATCCGGCGGCCTGGCTGTCAGGCCGTCACATTTTTACTACCGGCCGCTTTTTAATCCCCGCTCTGGCGAACACGCCGGTTTAGTCTTCCGCAATATACGGCCTCGCGCGGCGATAGCGGTGAAAACGGCAGCCATAATGCCGAACAAGCCGCGCATATCAGCGATAAAGCGCGAGTGTCCGTCCCTGTCTTGTGGTTCCCGCGTTGCGCCCGGCTTAGCGCGTGGGCCGCATCGCAGGTGAAAACCGAAATGGCATAACGCTTGACTGCGCTGACGCGTTTGCTGATCAATCCCTTTGAAGGCGTTAATTAGCCGGTGGAAAGGCAATCATTAGCTGTTCCGGGGCATTTTTCGGTGGCAGCGGCAGATTGCGCGCGCCGCTCACGCTTTGCCATGCTTTCAGACACAGCGCTTCATCGCCCTCGGTGCGCAGCACACTGTAACGGCCATCAGCGCGACGTTGCGCCGTGACTAAACAGCGTTTCCCGGCATAGTGGCGGGTATCGCCAAAATTATGCGTAATTGCACTTTGCACGTGATGCAAATAAGCCTTCGTTTCTCTGTCCGCCACGTTTGACGGCGCATGGCTACACCCCGTCAGCAGTATGGCAAGGGTGCTGAACCTTATCCATCTTGTCATTGTTCTCTCCTCACGGGCTGGGCAATTCAAGTTTGCTGTAGCCCAGCCCGTTCATTTTCTGCACTTTAATCTGCACCGGGATGCGTTCTTTCATCGCCTCGACGTGACTGATCACCCCGATGGTTTTGCCGCTGGCATTGAGCGCATCCAGCGCATCCAGTGCCGTATCCAGCGTTTCAGCGTCCAGCGTACCGAAGCCTTCATCAAGAAACAAAGATTCGATGCGCGTCTTGTGGCTGACCAGATCGGACAATGCCAGCGCCAGCGCCAGGCTGACCAGAAAGCTTTCGCCGCCAGACAGCGTGCGCGTATCGCGAGCGGCATCGGCTTGCCAGGTATCAACGACGTCCAGCTCCAGCACATCCAGTGCGCGGCGTTGTAGCAGATAGCGCCCGTGTAAGCGATCCAACTGGCGATTGGCCAGCGCCACCAGATGATCCAGCGTTAAGCCCTGGGCGAACCGGCGGAACTTATCGCCGCTGGCGGAGCCGATCAAATCATTGAGTAAACTCCATTGTGCCAGCGTCGCGTCATCCTGCTCGATCTGCTGCATTAATGCCGCTTGCTGGGCGCGCAGAGCCGCATCGCTGTGTAACTGCTGCTGTGCCTGGCCTTGCTGGCTGGCGTTTTCACGCAACGCCAGGCGCAAACGTTCCAGCTGTTCGCGCAAGGCGTCAGCAGATTCCGGCATATTTTCCGGTTGCGCCTGCTGATGTGCAGTGAAGCGTTGTTGCACTTCCGTCAACCGCGCCCGCTGTTGTTGCCGCTGCTGCTCCAGCTGTTGCAGCTGACTACGTAATTGCTGCGCCGTTTGTTCATCCAGCAAAGCGGCGCGCAAGCTGGCTTCATCCTTAAATTCGGCTGCGGCTAAGGCGCGGCTAAATGCCTGTTCCGCATCGGCCAGTCGGTTTGCCAGCGTTTTCAGCTGGGTCTCGATGACGGCTAACTGCCCGTTCAGGCTGCTGACCTGTGTTTGCGTCTGTTGCCAGCGGCTTAAACTTTGCGTTAGCTGAGACTCCTTCTGTTGCAGCGCGGCCTGCATTTGCTGACGCGCACTTGCTACCTGCTGGTTACCAAACAGCGCTTCACGCTGCTGAAGCCGTTCGGTAATCTGCGCGGTAAGCTGGGTCAGTTGCTGCTGCTGCGCACTGAGGCGTTGTTGTTCGATAGTAAGCCGTTGTTGCAGCGCGGTAACCTGGCTTTCAGCGCGCGTCAGTTGAGGTTGCAGCTTAGCGAGTGATTGCTCACTTTCTTGCCAGCGCTGCCAACGTTGCTGTTGCGTCGCTAACCAGCGCGATCTTTCTTCTGCGGCCGGTAGCGATAACGCGACGTTTGCCAGCTGCTGCTGTAAGTCATCATTGCGTTGCTGCCAGCTGGCCTGTTCCTGCTGCTGTCGCTGTTGTAGCGCTTCCAGTGCCTGCTGCTGATTCTTTAAGGCTTGCTGGGCCAACTGCTGTGCCTGCTGATGCTGCTGTAAAGCCTGTAGCTGTTGAATATGGTGCTCTTTCGCCGCCTGGCGCGAACGCTCAGCGGCATCCTG
Organism: Mixta mediterraneensis; assembly: GCF_014946725.1. GTDB lineage: Bacteria > Pseudomonadota > Gammaproteobacteria > Enterobacterales > Enterobacteriaceae > Pantoea > Pantoea mediterraneensis. The sequence goes on along the minus strand of NZ_JACFXY010000001.1, from coordinate 479,745 downwards.
CGCCTGGATCTGTTGATGCAGCGCGGCTTCCTGTGCGGATTGCTGCTGCTGCCAGCTTGCCAGCGCGGCCTGATCGCCAGGGGAGAAGGTAAGTGCCAGCTCACGGCTAAGCGCCTGCCACTGCTGATGCAGTGTTTCTGTCTGGCGCGTTAAATCGGCAATCTCCTCGCGTAGCGTCTGTTGCTGAAGCGCAGACTGTTTTATCTGCTCTTTTTTGGCGGTGCCCGCTTCTTTTAATGCCTCAACCTGAACCTTAAGTGCTGCCAGCCGCTGCTGATTTTCGCTGACTTCCAGTCGGGTATAAGCCTCAACCGCCGGATGGGTACAGGAGCCGCACAGCGGGCAGGGTTGATCGGCTTCCAGCCGCGCCCGGTGATCGGCGAGATCGGCGATATGCTGCTCCAGCGCGCAAATTTTTTCGACGTCTTTCTCCTGCTGATACTCGCGTTTCCAGAGATCGCGCAGCTTTTGCAATTCGGTTTCGTCTTGCTGATGGGTTTTCTCCAGTGCGGCAAGGCGCTGCTGACGCTGGCTAAGCTGTTGTTGCAGTGACTGCCATTGCGAGGCCAGCAGCGTCAATTTTTGCCGGGCGTCACGGCTGGTTTGCAATTGCGTCAGCGACTGATGAAGCGTTTCTGGTGGATAACGTTGCTGTAGCGAAGTTAGTGCTTGCTCCGCTTCTGTTGCCGCTTGCTGGGCCTGCTGTTCTGCCTGTTGCAGTGGCATTGCCTGCTGCGCCTGCTGGCTGAACTGTTGCTGTTGTTGCGTGAATTGTTGCTGCTGCTGTTGAGATTGTCGGGCAAGTTCGGCAAGCAGATTTTCACGCTGCGTCAGTTGGGCAAATCGCTCCTGCCACAGTGGCAGAGAGGCGCCCCATTGTGCGACATCGGCCAGTTGTTCACGTAAGGTTTGCTGGGCGGCAATCTCTTTTTGTAACGTCGCCTGGTGGGTGCTTTCGTAGACAAACGCCTGTTGCGCCTGCTCGCACACCTGCTGTTGCTGTTGCTGGTCACATTGCTGCTGCTGTTGCTGCTGTTGCAGGGTAGCGATCTGCTGATCAAGCGGCATCACCTGTTCTGTCAGCAAAATTTCCTGACGCTGCTGCTGTTGCAGTGTCTGTTCCCGTGCCTGTTGTGCCTCGGTGTAAGCCAGTTGTTCACGCTGTTGATGGTTTACGGCGTCCTGATGCTGCTGCGTAAGCTGCTGCTGTGCTGCAATGATCTCGCGCTGCCCGGTCTGTAAATCATCACGCTGTTGTAGCCTGGCGCGCAGTTTCTCCGCCGGTTCACTGCGTGCCAGACGTTGCCGATCGGCTTCGGCAGCCTGCCACGCCTGTTCTGCGGCCTGTAAAGCGTCACTGCTGTGCTGCACATCAGCGCGATATTGCTGTGCCTGTTGCTGCCATTGCTGCTGTTTGTGCGCATTGGTGTATTGAGTGCTTAAGGTTTTTTCGGCTTCGCTTAGCGTAGCGAGCTGCTGTTGCAGTGCTGCGCGCGTGTCGGTATCAAGCAGTGCCATACCACCCGCCCGGCTGCGTAATAAATCCAGCGTGCGTTTCGCCTCTTTATGGCGTTCAAAAATGGCTATTGAAATCAGGCCGTAAATTTCAGTACCGGTCAGCTCTTCCAGTAGCTCAGCGCGTTCACCCGCTTTAGCATTCAGAAAGGCGGCAAACTGGCCTTGCGACAACATCATGGAACGGGTGAAGCGGGCAAAATCGAGGCCGGAGAGGGTTTCAGTCAGCTTTAATTTATCGCCGACTTTATCAGCAACAATCTGATCATCGGCACAGCGGGCCAGCTCAACGCGGGGCGCCTGTAATTTGCCATCCGCCGTGCCGCGAGCGCGGTTCTGACTCCAGAAAGCGCGCCAGGCTTCACCTTTGATTTCAAATTCGACTTCTGCCAGACATTCGGCACAGTCACGCGTCATCAGGGCGTTCTGGGTTTGTGAAATGGCGCCAAGACGCGGCGTCTGGTGATATAGCGCCAGGCAAATGGCATCCAGCAACGTCGTTTTACCCGCGCCGGTCGCGCCGGTAATGGCGAATAAACCATTGCTGGCAAATGGTTCGGTCCGGAAATCGATAAACCATTCGCCTTTTAGCGCGTTAAGATTTTTAAAACGCAGCGTGAGGATCTTCATGATTGCTCCTCCATCTCCGCCAGCGTGCGGCGAAACAGCGTATTTAATTGCTGGATCTGTTGCTCATCCATTTCACTGTCCAGCGCTAAGCGGCGGGCAAAAACATCTTCTACTTTCAGCTCGCTCAGCGTTTCGTTATCAAGCCGGGCAAGGCTGTGCTGACGCAGCGCGCGGCTGCGGCGCAGTAACAGTACTTCTACCGGCAATCCGTCCGTCAACGTTTCAATCCGCCGTTGCAAATCGCTGAGATATTCTTGCGTCGTGACTTCAATATCCAGCCACACCGGTTTCTCATCCTGATATGTCTGGAAATCCGCCAGCTGTTGTTCGATCTGCGCCAGCGAGCCTTTGAGCATTTGCATGGGTTGAAACTGCGGAACCGCCAGCGGCGTAATGCTCTGCAAACCGTTAGGTGAAAAATCGAGCAGAAATACGCTTTTTTCCGTGCCCAGCTCATCAAAACTCAATGGGATCGGCGAACCGCTATAGCGAATGTGATCGCTATTGGCAACGCGCTGAGCACGATGAATGTGGCCTAATGCGATATAATCGGCGGCGGGAAAAGCGGAGGCGGGGAAGGCATCTAAGGTGCCGATATAAATATCACGTACCGACTCGCTTTTACTCACGCCCACGGTGGTGAGATGGCCTGTTGCGATAATGGGTAATGACAGCGCATGTGCCTGTGCGGCGCTAAAGCGACGTTGATAATGTTCCGAAATGGCTTCTAACAGGCTGATTTATTTCTCACGGCCCGACTGACCGGCCCGACTGCGCATGATGTCGCGCGGACGCAGATAAGGGATAGCGCATAGCAGCGCGCCCGGCTCGCCGCGTCGCGTATTTAGCACCAGCACATCGTCGTTGCCCTGCGGCGTTGCGATCACACGGGTATTCAGGCAGGCGAGTAGTTCGCGTGATTCATTCAGCGTAGCAACCGAATCGTGGTTGCCAGCCAGCACAACCAGTTGGCAGCCACTGGGTTGCAGCGCCACCACAAAGCGATTAAACATTTCACGGGCATAGCTCGGCGGTGTCCCGGTATCAAACAGATCACCCGCCACAATCAGCGCATCGACCTGGTGCTGCTCAATATTTACCAGCAGCCAGTCAAGGAAAGCCTGATGTTCAGCTGCCCGGCTTTTACTATAAAAGAACTGCCCCAGATGCCAGTCCGCAGTATGAATGATGCGCATAAAACTCCCTGCCGTAACAAATCGCCCGGCGATTATACCCATCATGTTTAAAGATGCAGGTGTCCGCTGACGGCTGCACAAAAAATTTTCGATAAATGCGCGACGGTGACCAAAAAGAAAAAATGCCGCGTTATTGTCATAAATGGCTATTAAAGCCTTGTTTAACGGGCTATGTTTTTCATAAAAGTGTCACAAATCTGACGCATAATGGCGCCGCAAATATCAAGAAGCCGTCATATCAGCAGGAGTACTAATGGCTAAGCGCATTTTGGTTGTGGAAGATGAAGCCCCCATCCGTGAAATGTTGTGTTTTGTCCTGGAGCAGAACGACTATCAGCCAATTGAGGCGGAAGATTATGACAGCGCGGTCGGGAAACTGATTGAACCCTGGCCAGATTTAATTCTGCTGGACTGGATGTTGCCCGGCGGCAGCGGCATACAATTTATTAAGCATCTGAAACGCGAAGCAATGACGCGCGACATCCCGGTAATGATGTTGACAGCGCGTGGTGAAGAGGAGGATCGCGTTCGCGGCCTGGAAGTAGGTGCTGATGATTACGTCACTAAGCCATTTTCGCCGAAAGAACTTATGGCGCGTATTAAAGCGGTAATGCGCCGTATTTCACCAATGGCGGTGGAAGAGATAATTGAGATGCAGGGGCTAAGTCTGGATCCTTCATCGCATCGCGTTATGTCGGAAGCGACCCCGCTGGAAATGGGACCGACTGAATATAAGTTATTGCATTTCTTTATGACTCACCCGGAACGGGTCTACAGCCGTGAACAGCTGCTGAACCACGTTTGGGGCACCAATGTTTATGTTGAAGATCGCACCGTTGATGTTCACATTCGCCGTTTACGTAAAGCGCTGGAAGTCTCCGGGCACGATCGCATGGTGCAAACCGTCCGCGGAACAGGTTATCGTTTCTCTGCCCGCTACTAAACGGAGCCTTAACCGTGCTGGAACGCCTCTCCTGGAAGAGATTACTGTCAGAACTGGTATTGGCGTGTCTGCCTGCGCTGATTCTCGGCCTGCTATTCGGCTATTTACCGTGGTGGCTGTTGTTCAGCGTACTGGCGCTATTGGGGTGGCATTTTCATAATTTGATGCGCCTGTCGCACTGGTTATGGCTGGATCGCACCATGACGCCGCCCACCGGGCGCGCCAGTTGGGAGCCGCTGTTTTATGGGTTATATCAGATGCAGCTGCGTAACCGACGACGGCGCCGGGAGTTAGGCAGCCTGATCAAGCGCTTTCGCAGCGGTGCGGAGTCGCTACCGGATGCGGTCATTCTGACTACCGAAGAAGGCACCATCTTCTGGTGTAATGGCTTAGCGCAGCAACACCTGGGCCTGCGCTGGCCGGAAGATAACGGGCAGAACATCCTTAACCTGCTGCGTTACCCCGAATTTTCCCGCTATATTCGTAAATGCGATTTTGATAAACCCCTGACGCTGGTGCTAAATAATCAGCATCATATGGAATTTCGCGTCATGCCGTACAGCGAAGGCCAGTGGCTGACGGTGGCGCGTGATGTAACGCAAATGCATCAGCTGGAAGGCGCGCGACGTAATTTCTTTGCTAACGTGAGTCACGAACTGCGCACACCATTAACGGTGCTGCAAGGTTATCTGGAAATGATGAACGATTCGGTGATGAACGAAAAATCGCGTGGCAAGGCGTTGCATACCATGTCAGAGCAGACGCGCCGTATGGACAGCCTGGTGAAACAATTGTTAACGCTGTCGCGCATTGAAGCTGCGCCAGTCATCGATATGAAAGAAAAAGTCGATGTGCCGATAATGCTCAAACTGCTACAACGTGAGGCTGAAACCCTGAGCGCCGGGCGTCACGAGATCCATTTTCACACCGATCCGCATCTGAAAGTGTTTGGCAACGATGAACAGCTACGCAGCGCTATCTCTAATCTGGTGTACAACGCGGTTAACCATACACCGGACGGCACGCGCATTGATATTAGCTGGTTGCGCGGCCCGCAAGGCGCGATATTCAAAGTGTGCGATAACGGACCGGGCATTCCGCCAGAACACCTGCCGCGTTTGACTGAGCGTTTCTATCGGGTTGATAAAGCGCGTTCGCGTGCCACCGGCGGCAGCGGTTTAGGATTAGCTATTGTTAAACATGCGCTCAGCCATCACAACGCACGGCTGGACATCACCAGCATCCCTTACCAGGAAACCTGCTTTACCTTTACGCTGGCACCAAGGTTGATTGTCAGCGTCGGGATGCAGGAGAATGCCGTTCATTAACGGTTAAGGGACCTTCTCATGCGCACGTTTCTTTGCTCCCTCTTGTTTTTGCTGCCTGCGGTAACCCAGGCACAGCCGGGTACGCTTTCCGGCAATTTAAGCAGTGTCGGTTCAGACACCCTCGGTTATTTAATGACGTTATGGGGGGAGGATTTCAGCCGTCAGGCGCCAGGCGTCAATGTGCAGGTGCAGGCATCCGGTTCGTCTACCGCACCTACTGCGCTGGCTGCGGGAGCCGCTCAGATTGGGGCAATGAGCCGACCAATGCAGGCTGACGAGCGCCAGGCGTTTGAGGCGCGATACGGCTATCCGCCGCTGGCAGTACCGGTGGCAATGGATGCTTTGGTGGTGGTGGTGAATCAGCGCAACCCGTTGCAGCAGATCGATCCGCGCCAGCTTGATGCGATTTTTTCTGTTACGCGTCTGTGCGGCGCAACCCACATCCCCGCCCATTGGGGAGATCTCGGCGTGAAACAGGCTGACTGGGCCGATCGTAGTTTACAGCGCTATGGCCGTAATTCGGCCTCCGGGACGTGGGGTTTTTTCAAACAGCAGGCGCTGTGTAACGGTGATTTTCGCAGTGATGTTGCAGAGTTTCCCGGTTCAGCCGCAGTGGTACAGGCAGTGGCGGGCAACCTGCGCAGTATCGGCTACACCAGCTTTGGGTTTCACCTCAGCGGTGTGAAAATGTTGTCTGTGGTCAATGCCAGCGGAGATGCGGTGATGCCTGATGCGGAAAGTATTCGCAGCGGCCATTATCCCTGGGCACGTCCGCTTTACCTCTATGTAAACAAAGCACCCGGCAAACCTTTGCCACCGCTGGTGGCGGCATTTTTACAGCAGATTTTGTCATCGCAAGGTCAGCACCGCGTGAGCGAGGCGGGCTATCTGCCTTTATCGCACCGCCAGTTGGCGCAGACGCGCGCCATCCTTGACGATAATTAATTTCCCTGGCTGCAACATGAATTTTCCTCACGCACGTTGAATTTTCTTCTGTTGCGGCTGAGAAGCTCGCATGTCACTCTTTCGTTGGCCATATAGCCATCCGGATGGCTATACTTAACTCTATGAAATTATTACCTGCCGCAATTATGTGACAGGTGAGCCAGGAGCGATCATGCAAAGAAATACCGCCCCCTTCCGTGCCGATACCGTTGGCAGTTTTCTGCGTCCTGCCGCTATCAAACAGGCACGCGAACAGTTCGCCGCCGGTGAAATTGATGCCACTGAACTGCGTCGTGTAGAAGATGAAGCTATTCGTGATGTGGTAGCAAAACAGCGCGAAAATGGCCTGAAAGTGGTTACTGACGGTGAGTTTCGTCGCGCATGGTGGCACTTCGACTTTTTCGATGGTCTGGAAGGCGTTGAACGTTATGAGGCCGGTCAGGGCATCCAGTTCAATGGGGTACAGACTAAAGCGCGTGGCGTGAAAGTAACGGGCAAACTGAGCTTTGGCAATCACCCCATGCTGGAAGATTTCCGCTTTTTGCAAAGCATCGCGGGTGATGCAGTGCCTAAAATGACCATTCCCAGCCCCAGCGTGCTGCATTTCCGTGGCGGTCGCAATGTGATCGATTCCACTGTTTATCCGGATCTGGCTGCGTATTTTGACGATCTGGCACAAACCTATAAAGACGCAATTAGCGCTTTTTATGCCGCAGGTTGCCGCTATTTACAGCTGGATGACACTGTTTGGGCCTACCTGTGTTCTGAAGATCAGAAACGTCAGATCCGTGAGCGCGGCGATGATCCCGAAGAGCTGGCTCGTATCTACGCCCACGTGCTGAACAAAGCGCTGGAAGGTAAGCCCGCCGATCTGACGGTTGGGCTGCATGTCTGTCGCGGTAATTTCCGTTCAACCTGGATTTCAGAAGGAGGCTATGAGCCGGTGGCTGAAATCCTGTTTGGTACGGTTAATATTGACGCGTTTTTTCTCGAATATGACAACGAGCGTTCTGGCGGTTTTGAACCGCTGCGCTTCATCAAGCCAGGGCATCAGCAAGTCGTGTTGGGATTAGTTACCACTAAAAACGGTGAACAGGAAGATCCGGCCCAGGTGAAAGCGCGTCTGGCTGAAGCGGCGAAGTTTGTGAGTCTCGACCAGATCTGCCTCAGCCCACAATGCGGCTTCGCCTCAACGGAAGAGGGCAACAGCCTGAGCGAGGCGCAGCAATGGCAAAAGATTCGTCTGGTTGTCGATATTGCGAATCAGGTGTGGTGATGCTGTAACGTTACGCAAACAGGCGCGTAAAACGCGCCTTTTGTGCAGATTAACCTCCGTTAATGCTGGAACTTCTTACGGCCTGAAGAAAAAATAAGCACATCATCTGATGTGCTTACGCCAAATATTAGAGCCATTATCTGGTTATACATATAAATTCACAATAAACCTCTGGTTTTCCGATCCTGTATTGCCTTTCTTCGCTATAAACGTTCTACTTAGCGCCGCTGTCGATTTAACCCTCCGTGAACAGAAAAAAAGCAGCTTAAATCACCTGCGCTTCATCTCACGACGAGCATAATGCGCTGATATTGGCTGGCAAATCGTTGTTTTGACGCAGCGAGGGCAATGCAAATTCAACTTCCACCGCAACAACAATGACAGGCCGTATGACACACCGTTTAACTTCGAAAGATATTCTCGCGCTGGGCTTCATGACGTTTGCCCTGTTTGTGGGCGCGGGCAACATTATTTTCCCGCCGATGGTTGGCATTCAGTCCGGCGAACATGTCTGGACCGCCGCGATCGGATTCCTTATTACCGCTGTGGGTTTGCCAGTGATCACCGTTATTGCGCTGGCGCGCGTGGTCGGCGGCATCGACGCGCTCAGTTCGCCGATTGGCAAAGTAGCCGGTTTGGTGCTGGCAACGGTGTGCTATCTGGCCGTTGGTCCGCTGTTCGCGACCCCGCGTACCGCCACAGTGTCCTTTGAGGTGGGCATTGCGCCGCTGACGGGAGACGGCTCGCTGCCGCTGTTTAGCTACAGTCTGATTTACTTCGCACTGGTCATCGGAATTTCTCTCTATCCGGGAAAACTGCTGGATACCGTTGGTCATTTCCTCGCGCCACTGAAAATTGTTGCGCTGACCGTGCTTGGCCTTGCTGCGCTGATATGGCCAGCGGGCGATATTATTCCGGCAACGGCTGATTATCAACGTGCGGCTTTCTCCAGCGGTTTCGTTAATGGTTATCTGACGATGGATACGCTGGGTGCGCTGGTTTTCGGTATTGTTATTGTCAACGCCGCACGGTCACGCGGGATTAAAAATCCAGTCTTATTGACGCGTTATACCGTGCTGGCGGGGCTGATTGCCGGTATTGGCCTGACGCTGGTTTATCTCAGCCTGTTCAGGCTGGGTTCAGGTAGCGGCTCGCTGGTCGATCAGAACGCTAACGGTGCCGCTATTCTGCACGCTTACGTTCAGCAGACGTTCGGCAGTATGGGCAGCTTCTTCCTGGCGGCACTGATTTTTGTTGCCTGTATGGTTACCGCCGTAGGCCTGACCTGTGCCTGTGCTGAATTTTTTGCACAGTACCTGCCGCTGTCGTATAAAACGCTGGTGTTCGTCCTCGGCCTGTTCTCAATGGTGGTGTCGAACCTTGGTCTGAGCCATCTGATTCAGATTTCGATTCCGGTACTGACTGCGATTTATCCGCCGTGCATCGTGCTGGTCGTGTTGAGCTTCACCCTGCGCTGGTGGAACAAGAGTAGCCTCATTATTGCGCCAACCATGCTGATTAGCCTGCTGTTCGGTATTGTGGATGCCATTAAAACTACCGAATTTAAAGCGGTGTTGCCGGCCTTTAGTCAGAACCTGCCGCTGGCGGATCAGGGGCTTGCCTGGTTGCCGCCCTCGCTGGTTATCCTGCTGATTGTTGCGCTGGTGGACCGGGTGAAAGGACGCGCACAGGTCAAGATTCACTCGTAACAGTAAACGTTTTTTCTCTAACTACGGGCTTGCCCGTGGTTTTTTCATTTGCAAGGTAGTGTTGTTATGCAAGAAATCAACAAGCTCAAACGCGGACTGAGCACGCGCCATATCCGTTTTATGGCGCTGGGATCGGCGATTGGAACCGGGCTGTTCTACGGCTCCGCAGATGCCATTAAAATGGCCGGACCGAGCGTATTGCTCGCTTATATCATCGGTGGCGCGGTGGCTTACATTATTATGCGTGCGCTGGGCGAGATGTCGGTGAACAATCCGCAGGCCAGTTCGTTTTCACGTTATGCCCAGGATTATCTCGGCCCGATGGCGGGTTATATCACGGGCTGGACATACTGTTCTGAGATTCTGATTGTTGCCATTGCTGACGTTACCGCCTTCGGCATTTACATGGGCGTCTGGTTTCCCGATGTGCCGCACTGGATTTGGGTACTGAGCGTGGTGCTGATTATCGGTGCGGTCAACCTGATGAGCGTGAAGGTATTTGGCGAAGTTGAGTTCTGGTTCTCTTTCTTTAAGGTCGCCACCATCATTGTGATGATTGTGGCCGGTTTTGCCATGATCTTCTGGGGGATCGGCAATGGCGGACAGCCAACCGGCATTCATAACCTGTGGAGTAACGGCGGCTTCTTCGCTCACGGTATCGTGGGGATGTTGCTGTCGCTACAAATGGTGATGTTCGCCTACGGGGGGATCGAAATCATCGGTATTACAGCCGGTGAAGCCAAAGATCCCGCCAAATCGATTCCACGTGCTATCAACTCGGTGCCGCTGCGTATTCTGGTGTTTTATGTCGGCACACTGTTTGTGATCATGTCGATCTATCCGTGGAACCAGGTCGGTACATCCGGCAGTCCGTTTGTGCTGACCTTCCAGCATCTTGGCATTGCCGCTGCGGCTTCTGTCCTAAATTTTGTGGTGCTGACTGCCTCGCTGTCTGCGATTAACAGCGATGTATTTGGTGTAGGGCGCATGTTGCACGGCATGGCGCAGCAGGGCCATGCACCGAAAGTATTTATGAAAGTCTCCGGGCGCGGTATTCCGTGGGTTACGGTGGTGGTGATGATGTTCGCCATGCTGATCGCGGTATACCTTAACTACCTGATGCCGGAAAAAATCTTCCTGGTAATCGCTTCACTGGCGACCTTTGCTACGGTTTGGGTGTGGATCATGATCCTGCTGTCACAGATGGCTTTTCGTCGCAAAATTGGTCAGGAAGCGGCCAGTAAGCTGCAATTCGCCTTGCCTGGTGGCAGCTGGACCGCCGGGGTAGGGGTAGCGTTTCTGGCCTTTATTATCGGCCTGATCGGTTATTTCCCGGATACGCGTGTGTCGCTTTACGCTGGCTGCGTATGGATTGTGCTGCTACTGCTGGGCTATAAGCTGGTACGTAAGCAGGCGAAATAAACGGAAACGCCCCTCTAAAACAGGGGCGTTTTACTTTTTTTGCCGCTCATAAAAAACAGTATTATTAAAATTGTGCTTCAGCACGTAATAACGGCTTATTAATAGCAAATTTAACAACGGCTGTGGAATGAAATAATAAAGATACCATCAGGTACAGAAAGGAATCGTCCCATGCTGCCGGCGCCAGCTGGCCGTATTGCGGTAAGGGCCGTCGAAAATAAAAAAGCTTTTTCAGTCTGCCCGATAATAAACTGATACCAAAAGAAAATAGCCTGTCTGCAGGAAATCGCGATGAAGCATTATTGCCCGCCTCTGGGCCGGTCAAAACGTTATATTTTTTAATGTTAGTGTTTACATGAACATTGAAGTTAATAAACAGGCTTATTAATAAATAAAAACGGCGAATCCAGTCGCCGAAGTGTTAACAAAAAAGAGTAATAAAAAGGGATGATTGACAGCGCTATCCTAAATCAAAAAAATATAGCTGGATATGTTTTTAACGAAAATGAGATAAATACCAGAAAGTATCGTCTGGATTAATCATTTTTAATTAACTGATTGTGAAGTTTACTGTCCATTTGCCCGCTGTTCATTCAGGATCAGGATGAGGGAAGAGCGTAATCGACCGGGACGATCGCCTTTGGATCCAGCCGCTTACGCAGTTGTTCGATGCTGGACTGATAAGGGCAAAGCGTACCGACCGGAGTCAGCTTACAGCCTGGCTGATACCACTCTTCCCGTAAAAGTGGGTGGGCCGCATCAATTGGCTGCAACTGACGCAGTGCATCCAGGCTTTGTGCCTGGAAATAGATACGTATAAAACGTTCGCCGCTCTGGCTGTCGCGCCAGCGTTCAAACACCAGGCTGCTACCTGGTGGAATATTCCCACGCGAATAACCGGGTAAGTGCCAGTGGAAATCGATTAACGTTCGCACCATGGCGATATTGGTATCATGCGCGACAAATAGCAGCCAGCGTGTTTTGGGCAGTGCGTCAGCGCCGGGGTTAATACCCTGCAATATCGCATTAAGCAAAACTGAACCGCGCCGTTGCGCCAGATAGAATATATCGTTGCTCAGATCGTAATTAGCAGTTAACAGCGGTAACAATGCGGTAATTTGCGCGGCTGAGGTAATGTGGCCCCATGCCAGTTGGTCAAAAGGTAAATTTTCGCTGTAGCCCAGGCGCAACGTTTCTACCATGCTGGCCATGGCGCTCAGCCCTTGCACATAAGTGTGACCGCTTCTGGTCTGCTTAAACTGCCAGGGACGGTCAAAGAAAGGACAATCCTTAACCGATGCGCAAACGGCCCGCTTCAGTAACTGAATGGTGGGCTGTAAACGCTGCTGAAGCGCAGGAAGATTGCCCGCCTTCGCCCGTTTCGCGGCCAGCTCCTTGATGGGATCTGTTTGCGTCGCCTCCAGCTTATCTGCCTGAAACAGCGGATCGATATCGTCTTTTACATGATGAACGGGGATGCTACAGCCGGGAAACGCACCGTTAACCAAGGCCTTAGCGGTGGCAATCGTGCGCTGCATGGGACTGGCGCGAACAGCGATATCCGCAGGAGAAGGGCAACCGGCACTGAGCAGGCCCAGCTGCCGATAATGTTCGCCTTGCCAGCGTCCTTTATTCATCACCGCGCTGTAACCGTGCTCGGTTAATTCGCCATCTGGCGTTCGCCATTTCGTCCAGGTACGTTGCGTGGCTGCTTCGATCTCCTTGCGATTACCGGCTGTAGGAGGACGTATGCCGTGTCGGCTTAGCTCCACCACTTTCTCCAGCTGATAACGCCCCTCCGCATGTAATGGATTGGTTAGCAGCCATAGCGAGCAAAATATCCATGCTCGCCAACGGAATAGTGAGGAAGCCATGACAGATTTCTGTTCCTAATCGTGTAGCGCGTTGTTATTGATCAATGCTTTTAGCCGTGGATAAAGCGCGGCATTGGCTAACAGCACCGGGTTTCCGTTTTTCAGACCATCATTACGCAAGTAATCATTGGTGATCCCGCCAGCTTCCCGCATCAGAACGATGCCCGGCAGGCTATCCCACGGATTCATATGTGCTTCGTAATAGCCAATCAACCGTCCCGCCGCAGCCCAGGCGCTGGTCAACGCACCAGACCCGATACGGATAAACATACCGCCCTCCAGCATTAAAGCGGTGATCAGCGTGGTCACGCTTTCTGACGGCACGCGACCTGAATTACTTAAGCCAAATAAGCCCTCGCTTAAATGCTGTGCGCTGTGCGCCTGAATGCGCGTTTCGTTCATCCATGCGCCTTGCCCCTGGCGTGCATGGAACAGCTCCTGATGATTAGGATCGCATACGACGCCAATCACTGCTTCGCCTTCGCACAATACTGCTAGCGAAACGCACCAGTTATGCAGGCCATTAACGAAACAGGCAGTGCCATCAATCGGATCGACCACCCAGACATAGGTTGCGCCTTGAGTATCGCCCCCACTTTCTTCGCCTAACACGGCATCCTCTGGAAAACGTTCAGCGATAAGCGTTTTGATTAAATCCTCCACGTTACGGTCGGCTTCGCTGACCACGTCCTGTAGATCCCTCTTATGTTCCACCACTAATTTTTGGCGTTGTTGATACCAGGAATAAGCGCGGCTGGCTGCCGCCTGAGCAATTTCGCAGGCATAACGGTAACGCACGTCTGTTTCAGAATGAGAAGCGGATGACATCTTTCCCTCTTATGATTTTAAGACATATCGAACGGAAGAAACGCCTGAACAGGCGGTCTGGCTGTGTGGCCTACTTAACAAAAGTTAAGAAAGGCTTCATTAAGCCGTAGATGAGAACCGATGGCAAGAAGGGGAGAAGTTCATCCGCAGGCTTTTTACAGTAAACGGACAATTTAAGATGTGGTACAGAACGGCCATCAGATGAAAGGCTGAACCTGCTTAACAGTACGACAAGATCGGCGTAATGCGACGGACGGACTTATTTACGCCCGCCGGGTAGGCGGTTATCACAACCGGGCGCAGGGATGGCGTCGGTAAAACGTATGAAGAACCGGATAAAATTATAATTGCTGAGTTTGCGCCAGCGCCATCAACCGGGGATAGAATTGATAAAACAGTTTCTCCAGCGCAAGGTAATGCGTGACAAAATCCTGATAGGAGTCGCGCAGCGCGACTAAGCGTGGACGACGCCTCGCCATGTTATTCAACACGCCTTCCAGCCGTGCGGGAGTCGCATAATGTTCAAACCAGCGTTCGCGCCACATCACGGCGTTCAGCGCTTTGAATGCTTCAGGCGTTGGCGCCAGCTGCGGCACGATCTCTTTCTCTGCTATGGCAGAAAATTGTGCCAGCGTCAGCGTAGGGTGGAATGTTGTCCAGTGACGCGCCAGGAAATGATCCCAGATTATATCAAGTGTGACAGGCGCCACGCGATAAGTCTCAGGGCGGAACAGCTGACGCGCTTCGCGCACTTCCGGCAATGAATCGGTCATGACGTCGAGGCGACGATGCAGCAGAATACCGTCAGCCACCGGCGTTGGCCAGTGTTGATACGGGTTTCCGCGCACGAAATCGGCCATCAAATTGCCAAGCAATGAGCTGTTAGCCAGTTGGGCCAGGTGAAGATGGGCAAGAAAGTTCATGGCGCATTATAGGCTGAACTGCCTTTGCACAGCCAGTTGTTCAGAATTGGTCGATTTTCCGCTAAACTGTGCCGCCTGTTTTTGCCTGAGAAAGAAGTCTTGCATGCGTGTTGCCGATTTTGCTTTTGAATTGCCTGAATCCCTTATCGCCCATTACCCACAGGCGCAGCGCAGCGGCTGTCGTTTGCTGTCGCTGGATGGCCCAAGTGGCGCGCTGACGCATGGCGTTTTCACCGATGTGCTGGATAAGCTGAACCCCGGCGATTTGCTGGTATTCAATAATACGCGCGTTATTCCGGCGCGCGTTTTTGGCCGTAAAGCGAGCGGTGGCAAAATCGAAATGCTGGTGGAGCGCATGCTCGACGATAAACGTGTACTGGCGCATGTGCGCGCTTCGAAAGCGCCTAAGCCTGGCACGGAGCTGCTGTTAGGGGATGACGAGAGCGTCAGAGCGACCATGGTAGCGCGCCACGATGCGCTGTTTGAAATTGTCTTTGCAGATGATCGTGCTGTGCTGGATATACTGAACAGCGTGGGCCATATGCCGCTGCCGCCGTATATCGATCGGCCTGACGAAGACGCTGACCGTGAGCTTTATCAAACGGTTTACAGTGCACGTCCCGGTGCGGTTGCTGCACCCACTGCTGGCCTGCATTTTGATGAACCGCTGCTTCAGGCTTTGAAGGATAAGGGCATTGAGATGGCCTTCGTCACGTTGCATGTGGGGGCGGGCACCTTCCAGCCGGTACGTGTCGAGACCATTGAAGAGCATCACATGCACGCCGAATATGCTGAAGTGCCGCAGGACGTGGTGGATGCGGTGCTGGCTTGTAAAGCACGCGGCAACAAGGTGGTTGCGGTGGGCACCACCTCCGTCCGTTCACTGGAAAGCGCGGCCAAAGCCAGCCAGGACGCGCTAATTGCCCCGTTCTTTGATGATACGCAAATTTTTATTTACCCAGGGTATCACTATAAGGTGATCGATGCGTTGATCACTAATTTCCATCTGCCCGAATCAACCCTGATTATGCTGGTCTCGGCCTTTGCCGGTTATCAGCACACCATGGCGGCGTATCGCGCCGCTGTGGCTGAGCAATATCGTTTCTTCAGTTATGGCGATGCGATGTTCATCAGTAAAAACCCGCAGGCACCGCAGGAAACAGTCGGCGCCTGATTATTTAACCCAATCATCAGACTGTATCTCTGGTGGAGGCTATGTGAAATTTGAACTGGATACCACAGACGGGCGCGCGCGCCGTGGCCGTCTGATTTTTGATCGCGGCGTGGTAGAAACCCCGGCCTTTATGCCGGTTGGCACTTACGGCACCGTGAAAGGCATGACGCCAGAAGAAGTTCAGGCTACCGGGGCGCAGATTATCCTGGGTAATACATTCCATCTCTGGCTGCGTCCGGGCCAGGAGATCATGAAGCTGCACGGCGATCTGCATGATTTTATGCAGTGGAAAGGGCCGATTCTTACGGATTCCGGTGGCTTTCAGGTATTCAGCCTGGGCGATATTCGTAAAATAACCGAAGCGGGCGTACATTTTCGTAATCCGATCAATGGCGATGCGATTTTCCTCGATCCCGAAAAATCCATGGAGATTCAGTTTGATCTCGGTTCTGACATCGTCATGATTTTCGATGAATGTACGCCGTATCCTGCCGACTGGGATTACGCGAAACGTTCGATGGAAATGTCGCTACGCTGGGCACAACGCAGCCGCGACCGCTTCGACAGCCTGGGCAATAAAAATGCACTGTTCGGCATTATCCAGGGTTCTGTTTACGAAGATTTACGAGATGTCTCGGTGAAAGGTCTGGTAGAGATCGGCTTTGATGGGTACGCTGTGGGCGGCCTGGCGGTGGGTGAACCGAAAGAAGATATGCACCGCATCCTTGAGCATGTTTGTCCACAAATTCCGCACGATAAGCCGCGCTATTTGATGGGCGTCGGCAAGCCTGAAGATTTGGTGGAAGGCGTTCGTCGCGGTATCGATATGTTCGATTGCGTCATGCCAACGCGCAACGCACGTAATGGCCACCTGTTTGTGACCGACGGTGTAGTAAAAATTCGCAATGCTAAGCATAAAGATGATACTTCACCGCTGGATGCCGAGTGTGATTGTTACACCTGTCGCAATTACAGCCGTGCGTACTTGTATCATCTGGATCGCTGTAACGAAATACTGGGCGCGCGACTGAATACTATCCATAATCTGCGCTATTACCAGCGCCTGATGGCAGGTTTACGCCAGGCCATCGAAGAGGGTAAATTAGAGCGCTTTGTTAACGAGTTCTACCAACGGACGGGCAAAGAAGTTCCGCCTTTAACGTCTGATAATTCATCAATGAGGGAAATTTAATGAGCTTTTTCATTTCTGACGCTGTAGCTGCAGCAGGCGCACCGTCTCAGGGAAGTCCGTATTCTCTGGTGATCATGCTGGTGGTGTTTGGTCTGATTTTCTATTTCATGATCCTGCGTCCGCAGCAGAAACGTGCAAAAGAGCACAAGAAGCTGATGGATTCCATCTCTAAGGGTGACGAAGTGCTGACCAGTGGTGGTTTAGTGGGACGTGTGACGAAAGTGGCGGAAACGGGCTATGTTGCTATCGCGCTGAACGACACGACTGAAGTAGTGATCAAACGTGATTTCGTGGCTGCCGTCCTGCCGAAAGGTACTATGAAGGCGCTGTAATTTTTACTTCCCTAAGGGAACTGCCGTGTTAAATCGTTATCCTTTGTGGAAGTACATCATGCTGGTCGTCGTCTTTATTGTCGGCCTGCTGTACGCACTTCCCAACCTGTATGGTGAGGATCCGGCCGTTCAAATCACTGGTGCGCGCGGAAGCGCCGCCAGTGAGCAAACGTTGGATCAGATTCAGACCGCATTAAAACAAAATAATATTCAGAGCAAATCGGTTGCGCTGGAAAACGGTGCAATCACTGCGCTTTTTGCTAATACGGATGTCCAGTTACGTGCCCGTGAAGCCATTACGAAAGCGCTTGGCGAGAACTATGTTGTTGCGTTAAACCTTGCGCCTGCGACGCCGCGTTGGCTGTCTATGCTGGCGGCAGAGCCAATGAAACTTGGCCTCGATCTGCGTGGTGGCGTACACTTCCTGATGGAAGTGGATATGGATACCGCGTTAGGCAAACTGCAAGAGCAGAACGCCGATACCCTGCGCAGCGATCTGCGCGAGAAAAATATCCCTTATACCAACGTTAATAAACTCGCTAATTACGGTGTGGGAATTCGTTTCCGTGATGCTGCAAGCCGCGATGCTGCGGTAAGCTGGCTGAGCTCACGTCATCAGGACCTGGTGATTAATAACAGCGGGGCAGATTCACTGCGCGCCACGATGAGCGATGCCCGTCTCAGCGAAGCACGTGAGTATGCTGTCCAGCAGAACATCACGATTCTGCGTAACCGTGTAAACCAGTTAGGTGTTGCCGAGCCGCTGGTGCAGCGTCAGGGCGCTGACCGTATCGTGGTTGAGTTACCGGGTATTCAGGATACCGCTCGCGCCAAAGAGATTTTAGGCGCAACCGCAACGCTGGAGTTCCGTCTGGTGAATACCAGCGTTGATCCAGGCGCTGCGGCTAACGGACGCGTGCCAGGCGATTCTGAAGTGAAAAACATGCGTGATGGCCAGCCCGTTGTCCTGTATAAACGCGTGATTTTGACCGGTGATCACATTACCGATTCGACGTCGAGCATGGATGAGTACAACCAGCCGCAGGTGAATATTTCACTGGATGGTGCGGGTGGTAACCTGATGTCTAACTTCACTAAGGACAATATCGGCAAGCCGATGGCGACCTTGTTTGTGGAATATAAAGACAGCGGCAAAAAAGATGCAAACGGTCGCTCAATCCTGGTGAAACAGGAAGAGGTGATTAACGTTGCCAATATCCAGTCCCGACTGGGTAACAGTTTCCGCATTACCGGTATCAGCAACCCTAACGAAGCCCGTCAGCTGTCGCTGCTGCTGCGTGCCGGTGCGTTGATAGCGCCAATTCAGATCGTTGAAGAGCGCACCATCGGTCCAACCATGGGTCAGCAAAACATAACCCAGGGGCTGGAAGCCTGTTTGTGGGGCCTGCTCGCCTCTATCCTGTTTATGGTGGTGTTCTACAAAAAGTTCGGCCTGATTGCGACCAGTGCGCTGTTGGTTAACCTGATATTGATTGTCGGTATCATGTCCCTGTTGCCGGGTGCGACGCTGACTATGCCAGGCATTGCCGGGATTGTGTTGACGCTGGCAGTGGCGGTCGATGCCAACGTACTGATTAACGAACGTATTAAAGAAGAACTGCGCAACGGGCGTTCCGTTCAGCAGGCAATCCATGAAGGCTACAAAGGCGCCTTTTCAAGTATTGTCGATGCGAACGTTACCACGCTCATCAAAGTGATCATTCTTTACGCGGTTGGTACGGGTTCGATCAAAGGCTTTGCAATTACCACTGCAATTGGTATCGCAACCTCCATGTTCACTGCGATTATTGGAACCCGTGCCATTGTTAACCTGGTTTACGGTGGCAAACGCATCAACAAGCTGTCTATCTGAGGAGTGCGTTGTGGCACAGGATTATAATATTGAACAGTTGAACCACGGTCGTAAAGTCGTTGACTTTATGCGCTGGGACACGCTGGCGTTTATCATTTCGGGGCTACTGATTGTTGCCGCGATTGCGATTGTTGGCGTGCGTGGTTTCAACTGGGGTCTCGATTTTACCGGCGGTACGGT
The DNA here is from genome assembly GCF_014946725.1 of Mixta mediterraneensis. Taxonomy (GTDB): domain Bacteria; phylum Pseudomonadota; class Gammaproteobacteria; order Enterobacterales; family Enterobacteriaceae; genus Pantoea; species Pantoea mediterraneensis. The sequence continues at coordinate 460,405 of NZ_JACFXY010000001.1, read as the reverse complement.
GATTGAGATCAACCTGGAAAAACCCGCCGATCTCGATATGCTGCGTAGTGATCTGGTGAAGGCGGGCTTTGATGAGCCGCTGGTGCAGAATTTTGGCAGCAGCCGCGATGTGATGGTGCGCATGGCGCCCGTTTCAGGTCCAGCGGGCACCGAGTTAGGCAATAAAGTGGTCTCGGTCATTAACCAGACCACTCAGCAAAACGCCACCGTCAAGCGCATTGAGTTCGTCGGTCCAAGTGTGGGCAGCGATCTGGCGCAAGCGGGGGCGATGGCTCTGCTGTCAGCCTTGATAGCGATTCTGCTCTATATCGGTTTTCGCTTTGAGTGGCGTCTGGCGCTCGGTACGGTACTGGCACTGGCGCATGACGTTATTATTACCTGCGGCCTGCTGGCGCTGTTCCACATCGAAATCGATTTGACCATTGTCGCCTCGCTGATGTCGGTAATTGGTTACTCACTCAACGATAAGATCGTGGTATCCGACCGTATTCGTGAAAATTTCCGCAAAATCCGTCGCGGTTCGCCTTACGATATTACCAACGTGTCGCTGACCCAAACGCTGAGCCGTACTTTAATTACCTCGCTGACAACGTTGGCCATGATTCTGATCCTGTTCATTTTTGGGGGAGCGTTGCTGAAAGGCTTCTCGCTGACCATGTTGATCGGTGTGACGATTGGTACGATTTCGTCGATTTATGTCTCTTCAGCGCTGGCGCTGAAACTGGGCATGAAGCGTGAACATATGCTGGTGCAGAAAGTGGAGAAAGAGGGCGCCGATCAGCCTTCAATCCTGCCTTAAACATGGCATGTAAAATGAAATGGGCTGCCAGTGGCAGCCCATTTTTTTGCGCTTATTGCGCAGCAGGAACGGTAGAAGTGGCGCTTTCGCCCGTGACATCGTGCACGCGCACGTAACCTAATTGTTCAGGCGTGATGCCGCTAAGACGCAACGGAACGCTGACCGAGGCCTGGGGCAACAGCGAGGCGGGCACCTCAATGGTTTGATTCAGGCTATCGGCATTCAGCGGTTTCCCACTGGCCGGATCCAGCTCGCCCCATACCACTGTGGCGCGCAGCGCAGAAAGGGGCTGATCGCCAGTTGCACGGATATTGAGATTAGCGCGTGAACCGTTGGCTTCACTTTCTACCCGTGACAGGGATAAGCGCAATGTGCCGAGCTGGGTTTGCAGTTCCACCGGCGTGTTCGCCTGAGGAACCAGCCATGCGCCCTGTTGCGAGTGGCTATTCAGTTGGCCCTGAATTTCCAGCGCGCTGGCCTGGGTGGTCAAGTGCTGCATCTGTTGATTCAGCTGGCTCACCTCCTGATGCAGCGCGTTCACTTTAGGTGCCGAAGGCGTACTACTACAGCCGCTGAGAATGATCAGTGACATCGCCATCGGCGCCCAAACCGTCCTGTTCATAAATTATCCTTGTCAGTTATTTTGGAATACGTAAAACCTGGCCAGGATAGATCTTATCAGGATGCGACAGCATTGGCTTGTTCGCTTCAAAAATCTTATTGTATTCATTAGGATTTCCGTAAACCTGTTTGGAAATCGCGCTCAGGGTATCGCCTTTTTTCACCGTATACAGCTCGGCTTCTGGTGCGCTGTCTTTCACGGTAACTTTATCATCGACTTTGGTGATACCGGCTACGTTACCGGCCGCTACCATGATTTTCTCTTTGAGCTCCTGGGAAACGCCCTCACCGCTGACGGTTACAGTATCGCCATCCACCTTGACATTGACCTTATCGCTGTCTGGTAGCCCTAATTTGTTAATGTGATCTTGCAGTTTTTTGCTTTGGTCATCGCCACTGCCACTGACCGCATCCCACAACTTTTCTCCAGCTTCTTTCACAAAATTAAACAGACCCATAAAACCTCCGATTGTTAGTGGTTGTGTGCTGCTATGCAGCTTTATAAGCGTAGTGGTTTTTCAGAAAATGTAAGGCAGGCATTGCCTGGCTGTGCGTTGGGCAACGGAAAGGCACGGGAATAGATTTTGTTGAATTGCAGTTCGCGCTACACTGTATGACTTATTTATCTTGCGTCAGGTAACGTCATGCATTGCCCATTCTGCTCCGCTGTGGACACCAAAGTGATTGATTCTCGTCTGGTTAGTGAAGGATCGTCGGTGCGTCGTCGTCGTCAGTGTCTGGTGTGTCATGAACGTTTTACCACGTTTGAAGTGGCTGAATTAGTGATGCCGCGCGTGGTAAAAAGCAACGATGTACGCGAGCCCTTCAATGAGGCCAAACTCAGCAGCGGCATGATGAAGGCGCTGGAGAAACGTCCAGTGAGCGCTGATGCCGTTGAGAGTGCGGTTAACCATATCAAAACCCAATTGCGCGCCACCGGTGAGCGTGAAATTCCCAGTAAACTGATTGGTGCGCTGGTAATGGATGAGCTGAAAAAGCTCGATAAAGTCGCCTACATTCGCTTTGCTTCGGTCTATCGCAGCTTTGAAGATATTCGTGATTTTGGCGAAGAGATCGCACGCTTACAGGATTAAAGCATGACCGATGAACGCTATATGGCACGCGCGCTGGAACTGGCGCGGCGTGGTCGTTTTACTACTCTGCCCAATCCCAATGTGGGTTGCGTGATCGTGCGTGATGGCAACATCGTCGGCGAAGGCTGGCACCAGCGCGCCGGTGAACCGCACGCTGAAGTACATGCATTACGGATGGCCGGGGATAAAGCGCGTGGCGCGACAGCTTACGTCACGCTGGAACCTTGCAGCCATCATGGGCGCACGCCGCCATGTTGCGATGCGTTAATTGCTGCGGGCGTTAAGCGTGTTGTCGCTGCGATGCAGGATCCCAATCCACAAGTGGCGGGACGTGGTTTACAGCGTTTACATCAGGCAGGAATTGACGTCAGCCACGGCTTAATGATGAGTGAAGCGGAAGCGCTCAACCGCGGCTTCCTAAAACGTATGCGCACCGGTTTTCCCTGGGTGCAGCTTAAATCAGGCGCCTCGCTGGATGGTCGTACTGCGATGGCCAGCGGTGAAAGTCAGTGGATTACGTCGGCGCATGCACGGCGCGATGTGCAAAGACTGCGGGCGCAAAGCGCGGCTATTCTCAGTAGCAGCGCTACAGTGTTAGCCGATGATCCTTCGCTCACGGTGCGCTGGTCAGAACTTAATGAAGAAACGCGATCGCTGCTGGATGAGAATTCACTGCGTCAGCCGCTGCGGGTGATCGTTGACAGTCAAAATCGCGTCACGCCGCACCATAACGTTATCAACCAGCCGGGTGAAACCTGGCTGATGCGACACACACCAGACCAGCAGGTCTGGCCTGGAAGCGTGACGCAAATTGCTGCCCCGCTGCGTGAGCAGCAACTTGATTTGGTTGCAATGATGATGTTGCTGGGCCAGCGCCAGATTAACAGCGTTTGGGTCGAAGCGGGCGCAGCGCTGGCCGGAGCGTTACTGCAAGCCGGGTTGGTCGATGAGCTGATTGTGTATGTGGCGCCGAAGCTATTGGGTGATAGCGGACGTGGCTTGTGCCAGTTACCCGGCTTACATCAACTTGCTGATGCACCTGCCTTTTCATTCAGCGATGTCCGGCAGGTTGGCAGTGATTTGCGCCTGACGCTGATACCCCAATAACGCCGATGGAAAAGCGAGAGCACGTCGCCGAAGAGTATGATAGAATCCGCCCCCCTGCGCGGGGCCAAACAAACCCCTGAAAGGATAAGTATGAAAGTTATCGAAGCTGCTGTTGCAACGCCAGAGGCCAATATTGCCATCGTTATTGCGCGTTTTAACAACTTCATTAATGACAGCCTGCTGGATGGCGCGGTCGATGCCCTGAAGCGTATCGGCCAGGTTAAAGATGACAATATCACCGTCGTCTGGGTTCCAGGTGCTTACGAACTGCCACTGGCGGCGCGTGCACTGGCAAAAACCGGCAAATATGACGCCGTTATTGCGCTGGGAACGGTCATTCGTGGCGGCACTGCACATTTCGAATATGTTGCAGGCGAAGCCAGCTCCGGTATTGCCAGCGTGGCCATGAACAGCGATATTCCTGTCGCGTTTGGCGTACTGACCACCGAAAATATCGAGCAGGCCATTGAGCGTGCTGGCACCAAAGCCGGTAATAAAGGCGCCGAAGCAGCCCTGACCGCGCTCGAAATGATTAATGTATTGAAAGCCATCAAAGCCTGATTTTTGTAAGGGGAATTTTGTGAAACCTGCTGCTCGTCGTCGCGCCCGTGAGTGCGCTGTCCAGGCGCTTTACTCCTGGCAGTTGTCTAACAACGACATTGCCGATGTGGAATACCAGTTCCTGGCGGAACAAGACGTCAAAGACGTCGATATTGCGTATTTCCGCGAACTGCTGTCCGGTGTGGCGACCAACAGCGCGTATCTGGATGGGCTGATGCAACCTTACCTGTCGCGTCAGCTGGAAGAGCTGGGCCAGGTAGAAAAAGCTGTTCTGCGGATTTCGCTGTACGAACTAAGCAAACGTTCCGATGTGCCTTATAAAGTGGCCATCAACGAAGGTATTGAGCTGGCGAAAGTGTTTGGTGCTGAAGACAGCCATAAGTTCGTCAACGGCGTGCTGGATAAAGCAGCTCCACAGATTCGACCCAATCGTAAGTAAATAAAAAGGCCGGCTTGCCGGCCTTTTTTCTTTAATGGTTAAGCGGAACGCAAACATGTCTTGTGGTGAATTTGAACTCATCGCACGCTATTTCAATCGCAGAACGCGCAGCCGCCGTGATGTCGAAACCGGCATTGGTGATGATTGTGCGCTTTTGGGCGTGCCAGAAAAACAGACGCTGGCGATCAGCACCGATACGCTGGTGGCTGGCATACATTTCCTGCGCGATATTCATCCTGCCGATTTAGGCTACAAAGCGCTGGCGGTAAATCTTAGCGATCTTGCCGCAATGGGCGCCGATCCGGCATGGTTGACGCTGGCAATGACGTTGCCTGAAGTGGATGAATCCTGGCTGGCGGCGTTTAGCGAAAGTTTGTTCGAACTGCTGGAATACTACGATATGCAGCTGATTGGCGGCGATACCACGCGCGGACCACTCAGCCTGACGCTCGGCATTCACGGGTTGGTGCCACAAGGCCGCGCATTAAAACGTTCCGGTGCAAAGCCGGGCGACTGGATTTATGTGACCGGCACATTAGGCGACAGCGCGGCAGGACTGGCGCTGTTGCAGCATCACAAGCGCATTGACGATCCGGTAGTGTATGAAGCGCTGATTAAGCGCCATTTACGCCCGATGCCGCGCATTTTGCAGGGCCAGGCACTGCGTCCTTTGGCTTCATCGGCAATCGATCTTTCCGATGGTTTGATTTCCGATCTCGGCCATATACTGAAAGCCAGCGGCTGCGGCGCGCGGATCAATCTGGATGCGCTGCCCCTGTCGTCTGCGCTGCGCGATCATTTCGAGCCAGAGCAGGTTTTGCGCTGGGCATTAAGTGGCGGCGAAGATTACGAGCTGTGCTTTACCGTGCCGGAAGTGCATCGTGGTGCGCTGGAAGTGGCGCTAGGTCACCTTGGCGTGCCTTTCACCTGTATCGGTCAGATGTCACCGGAATCAGACGGCCTGACGCTGCTGGATAATGGCAAACCGGCAACCTTCAGTCATAAAGGATTTGACCATTTTGACGCTTGATAAAGACGTAGCGAAAAGTCGTTTGCGTATGAGCAATCCATGGCATCTGCTGGCGACAGGTTTTGGCAGCGGTTTAAGCCCCTTTGTGCCAGGCACCATGGGGTCGCTGGCCGCTATCCCATTCTGGTGGCTGATGACCCGATTGCCGCAGGATCTCTATTCACTGGTCGTGCTGCTGGGTATTAGCGTTGGCGTGTATCTCTGCCATCGCACCGCTAAAGATATGGGCGTTCACGATCACGGCAGCATTGTCTGGGATGAATTCATTGGTATGTGGATCACCCTGATGGCGATCCCGGTTAACAGCTGGCAATGGGTGCTCGCGGGATTTGTGCTGTTTCGCATTCTGGATATGTGGAAACCGTGGCCGATTCGCTGGTTTGACCGCAATGTCCATGGCGGCATGGGTATTATGGTTGACGATATTATCGCCGGGGTGATTTCGGCGGCGATATTGTACGGGGCGGGGCATTACTGGTTGGGGTATTAAACTCCGTAATAAATATTCCCTTGCCAACAGGAGAGGGAACGTTGCGGTGCTGGCTCAGGCTGTTTTATAACCAATGCTTTATTCAAACCCTACCGTTGGATGCGACTGATAAACGCTTTCCAGTTCGGCAATTTCCATTGGCTCCAGTTCGACTTCCACCGCTTTGGTCAAATCCTTTAACTGCTCTGCCCGCGATGCGCCAATAATCGGTGCAGTGACGGCGGGTTTATGCAACAGCCACGCCAGCGCCACCTGCGCACGGCTAATATTTTTATCCGCCGCAATTGTTTCAACTCGCTTAGCGATTGCAGCGTCATTCTCTTCCGTTGCGCTATACAACGTTTTGCCAAATTCATCCGATACCGAACGTGCCGTCGTTTCGCCCCACGGACGCGTCAGTTTACCGCGTGCCAGTGGACTCCACGGCAGCACCGCGATCTGCTTATCAAGACACAGTGGATGCATTTCATTTTCTTCTTCACGCTGAATCAGGTTGTACTGGTCCTGCATACTGACAAAAGTTGCCCAGTTATTGCGTTCCTGTGTTTCGAGGGCTTGCGCAAACTGACTGGCATGCATGGATGACGCGCCAATATAACGCGCTTTACCTGCCTTCACTACGTCATGCAGCGCTTCCAGTGTCTCTTCCAGTGGCGTGTCATAGTCCCAACGGTGGATTTGCAGCAGGTCGACATAGTCCATGCCGAGGCGAGACAGGCTGTCATCAATGGATTGCAGAATATTTTTACGCGAGAGACCCTGCGATAAATTACTCATGGGGAAATAGACTTTGGTAGCAACGACAACCTTATCGCGGGGAACATATTCTTTTAACGCGCGACCGACGATCTCTTCGCTGCTGCCATCGGAATAACTATTGGCGGTATCAAAGAAATTAATGCCGGCATCCAGCGCCTGACGAATGAGTGGACGGCTGCTCTCTTCCGGCAGAGTCCAGGCATGTTTACCACGCTCCGGCTCGCCAAAGGTCATGCAGCCCAGACAAAGACGCGAAACCTGGAGATCGGTGTTACCTAATTGGATGGTTTTCATGATGGCTCCTGCGCAAAGTAACTGATGATTCGAAAGAATCATAAAGCATAGCAGGCGCATCGCTCCCCAGTTGGGGAGCGAAAGGGAAGGGCGCTATTTACTGTGCGAGCCAGGTCGTGATTTGCTGCTGGATGCCTTCTGCGTCCAGCTGGTAATCGTGACGCACTTCTTCCTGCGTACCCTGCGGGATAAACTCATCGGGCAGTCCCAGGTTCAATACCGGCACACGCAGCCGTTTTGCCATAACAAATTCATTGACGCCGCTGCCCGCGCCGCCTTTGATCGCGCCTTCTTCCAGCGTAATCAGGGCTTCGTATTGGCTCGCCAGTTCAGCAATTAATTCTTCATCCAGCGGCTTCACAAAGCGCATATCCACCAGCGTCGCGTTCAGCGCTTCAGCGGCGGCGGCGGCTTCCGGTAGCAACGTCCCGAAGTTGAGAATGGCCAGCTGCTCGCCTTCCCGTTTCACCACGCCCTTGCCGAGCGGTAAACATTTAAGCGGGGTCAGTTCAGTGCCAATACCGGTGCCGCGTGGATAGCGCACCGCGCTGGGACCATCCTGATAGTGATAGCCGGTATAGAGCATTTGGCGGCATTCATTTTCGTCACTTGGCGTCATAATCACCATGTCTGGCACGCAGCGCAGATAAGCGAGATCGAATGCGCCCTGATGCGTTTGTCCATCTGCGCCAACAATGCCGCCGCGATCGATAGCAAACAATACCGGCAGCTTCTGGATCGCTACATCATGGATCACCTGATCGTAGGCGCGCTGCAAAAAGGTTGAATAGATCGCTACGATCGGTTTGTAACCGCCAATCGCCATGCCTGCTGCAAACGTCACCGCATGCTGCTCGGCAATCGCCACGTCAAAGTACTGATTTGGGTGTTCACGTGAAAAAGCCACCATGCCCGACCCTTCGCGCATCGCAGGCGTAATCGCCATTAATTGCGGATCGTCAGCAGCCATCTCGCACAACCAGTTACCAAAGATTTTCGAATAGCTCGGCAAACCTTCGGCGCTTTTAGGTAGCGCGCCGTTAGCCAGATCAAATTTGGGTACGGCGTGCCAGGTGATAGGATCTTCCTCGGCAGGTGCGTAGCCTTTGCCTTTTTTGGTCATGATGTGCAGGAACTGGGGCCCTTTCAGGCTACGCATATTCGTTAAGGTGTTAACCAGCGTGAGCACATCGTGCCCGTCAACCGGACCGATATAGTTGAAGCCCAGCTCTTCAAACAACGTACCCGGCACCACCATCCCTTTCAGATGCTCTTCGGTACGTCTCACCAGCTCTTTGATGGGCGGCAGGCCGGTTAAAACACGTTTGCCGCCTTCGCGCAGGCGCGCATACGTTTTACCCGACAGAATTTGCGCCAGCCGGTTATTTAATGCACCGACATTCTCCGAGATCGACATCTCGTTGTCGTTGAGGATCACCAGCAAGTCCGGCTTAATATCGCCGGCGTGATTCATCGCTTCAAATGCCATGCCGGCGGTAATGGCGCCATCGCCAATGATGCAGGCAGTGCGACGGCCTTTGCCTTCTCGCTCTGCCGCTGCGGCCATGCCGAGACCGGCACTGATTGAAGTGGATGAATGGCCGACGCTCAGCACGTCGTATTCACTCTCACCGCGCCACGGAAACGGATGCACACCATTTTTTTGGCGAATCGTACCGATGCGATCGCGGCGGCCGGTCAGGATTTTGTGCGGATAGGCCTGGTGACCCACATCCCACACCAGGTGATCAAACGGCGTGTTATAGACATAATGCAGCGCAACCGTCAGTTCAACGACGCCCAACCCCGAAGCAAAATGACCGCTGGAGCGGCTAACGCTGTCTAACAGATACTGACGCAGCTCATCGCACAGCACAGGCAGTTTGTCCTTCGGTAGAGCGCGTAGCTCCTGAACCGTGTTCGCCAGCGCCATTGTCGGGTATTTAGCAATATCAAAACTCATCAGAGACTCATTATGGAGGTTATTTGTCGCGTTCAATTATGAAGCTCGCCAGTGCCTGCAAAGCTGCGGTGTCATGGGATTGTGCGGCGAGAATTTCCAGCGCATCAAGCGCTTCCTGATACAGATCCCAGGCTTTAGCGCGGGCATTATCCAACCCCATGAGAGAAGGATAGGTACTTTTACCTAAATCCTGATCGGCACCCTGACGCTTGCCGGTAATGGCGCTGTCGCCGATCACGTCGAGAATGTCATCCTGTACCTGAAATGCCAGGCCGATGGCATCGGCATAACGATCAAGGACTGGCAGCGCCGCACGGCCTTTTTCACCGGCTGCCAGGGCGCCCATACGCACCGCGGCACGGATGAGCGCACCCGTTTTGTGGCGATGTATTTGTTCCAGCTGGGCCAAATCGACAGCTTTCCCTCCGGCCGCCAGGTCAAGCGCCTGGCCGCCGCACATGCCTGCCACGCCGCTGGCCTTAGCCAGCTCGGATACCATCGCGAGGCGATATTCTGCGCTTACGCCCGGCATCGGCTCATCAGCAAGAATCGAAAACGCCAGCGTTTGCAACGCATCACCCGCCAGAATGGCCGTATCTTCGCCATATTGAATATGGCAGGTTGGCTGCCCACGGCGTAACGCATCGTTATCCATCGCAGGAAGATCGTCATGAATCAGAGAGTACGCATGAATGCATTCAACTGCCGCAGCGGGCGCATCCAGACTTGCCGGATCGGCGTTAAGCATTTTGCCGGTGGCATAAACCAAAAAGGGGCGCAGACGTTTACCGCCTAATAATGCCCCATATTGCATGGCGTTCACCAGAGGAGAACTCTGAAAAGGGAGTGGATCTAATAAGCACGTCAGCGCAGCATTCACCCGGTGGTGATAAGCGCTGAGCAGGTTGGCAAAATCCATTAGTCTTGTTCCGGCGTGAAAGAGGTGAGATCGGCGTCTTTATCATCGTTCAGTAAAATGCGTACGCGCTGTTCTGCCTGCTGTAGCGTTTGTTGTCCGGTACGTGCCAGTTGCACGCCACGCTCAAACTCATTCAGCGCCTCTTCCAGCGGCAGCTCGCCACTTTCCAGGCGGCTGACAATCTGTTCCAGCTGCTGTAATGAAGTTTCGAAACTGGCTGGCTTTTCGGCTTTTTTCGGCATAATTAGGTGTCGACTCGCGGTTAAGAATCATCTCGCAATCGGACATGGTAGCTGAGACGAAATGATTAGCAAAATAATCAATGTGACTGCGGTTGCAGAAGCAGTCATCAGTCAAAGGTGATATACTCTCGCGCCTCGGATGCGGATGCGCCTCGCAGCCCGCAATTATTATGATTTTACCAGCTAAGTGCCGCCTGTTTTAGCACTTATTTGCCCAACGAAGCTGTGTCGCCATGAAGTTTATCATCAAGTTATTTCCTGAAATCACAATCAAGAGTCCGTCGGTGCGTTTGCGCTTTATTAAGATTCTTGCCAGCAATATTCGCAACGTCCTGAAAACGATCAGTGAAGACATCGCGGTGGTGCGTCACTGGGATCATATTGAAGTGCGCTCAAAAGACGAGATGTTGAGAGCAACGATTGCCGATGAGTTAACGCGCATCCCAGGTATTCACCACGTGCTGGCTGTAGAAGAGCGTGAATATACCGACATCCATAATATTTTTGAACAGACGCTGGCGCAGTATCGCGACAGCCTGGAAAACAAAACCTTTTGCGTGCGCGTGAAGCGTCGCGGCAAGCACAGCTTCAGTTCGCAGGATGTAGAACGCTACGTGGGTGGCGGCCTCAATCAGCATATTGAAACGGCAAAAGTGCAGCTGACTAAGCCGGAAGTAACGGTAAATCTTGAAGTTGAAGAGAACCGCCTGACGCTGGTGACGGCGCGCTACGAGGGGCTGGGCGGTTTCCCGGTCGGCACGCAGGAAGATGTGCTGTCGCTGATTTCTGGCGGGTTCGATTCCGGCGTGTCCAGCTATATGTTGATGCGCCGTGGCAGCCGCGTGCATTATTGCTTCTTTAACCTCGGCGGCGCGGCCCATGAAATTGGCGTCCGTCAGGTTGCCTACTATCTGTGGAGTCGCTTTGGTCGCTCGCATCGTGTGCGTTTTGTGGCAATCAACTTTGAGCCAGTAGTAGGTGAAATTCTCGAAAAAGTGGATGATGGCCAGATGGGCGTCGTGCTGAAACGTATGATGGTGCGTGCTGCGTCCCGGATTGCCGAACGCTACGGCGTGCAGGCGCTGGTTACTGGCGAGGCGCTGGGACAGGTTTCCAGCCAGACGTTAACCAACTTACGCTTAATCGATAACGCCTCAGACACATTGATTTTGCGGCCGCTGATTTCACACGACAAAGAGCACATCATCAACGTGGCCCGTGAAATTGGCACTGAAGATTTTGCCAGCACAATGCCGGAATATTGCGGCGTGATTTCCAAAAGCCCAACCATCAAAGCGGTGAAATCGAAGATTGAAACAGAAGAAAGTCATTTCGATTTTGGTATTCTGGACCGCGTCGTGGAAGAGGCGACCAACGTTGATATACGCGACATCGCTGAAAAAGCGGTAGAAGACGTCGTGGAAGTTGAAACAGTGGCCTTGCTGGGCGCTAATGATATTGTGCTGGATATTCGTGCCAGTGATGAGCAGGAAGATAAGCCGCTGCAACTGCCGGAGACGGAAGTGAAGTCGATGCCATTCTACAAGCTCAGCACGCAGTTTGGCGATCTCGACCAGAACAAAACCTGGCTGTTGTACTGCGATCGCGGCGTAATGAGTCGTTTGCAGGCGCTTTATCTCCATGAGCAAGGGTTCAGAAATGTGAAGGTCTACCGACCGTAACCCGCGCATTTACCTGCCATTCTGAACCTCGTCCCCGTCACGTATTCCACTCTGTGACGGGGGCTGAACGCCGACAGTACCCGCCTGGCTGCGGCGTGTGGGAGCGTTAGCTTGCCTGGTAATCATAAATGCCTGCCGCCAGCACCAGTTGAGAAGCGACTTCGCGCGCTTTCTCTTTTCCTGCCAGTAAATCAATCAGTTTCAGGGCGAAATCCATTGCCGTACCTGGCCCCTGACTTGTTAACAGCCTGACGCGCGGGTCCCAGACGACGCGGCGCTCCATCCATTTATCCGCCGGGATGGTCGATTTTAAGCCGGGAAAACCGGTCATATTCCCGACCGGGAAAAGGTTATGCGGGATTAGAACCGTACCTGCCGCCGCGCAAATCGCCGCAACGATGCGCTCAGAAAGTTGAAACTGGCGCACGGTTTCTACCAGTAGCGGACTGTCACGGAAATTTTCAGCCCCTTTCAGGCCGCCTGGCAACACAATCGCGGCGTAATCATTATCAGCCACATCGACTAACGCGGCATCGGCCAGCAGGCGCACGCCACGTGAACAAACAATTTCACGCGAGCCATCACTCTCAACGCTGGCGGTGACAACCTTCAGGCCGCCGCGTACCAGTAAATCGATAGTGGTAACGGCTTCGGTTTCTTCACTGCCATGTGCCAGACAAACCAGTACCGATGCGTTCGCGGTCATAATGTGACTCCTTGCGTTTAATCATTTCAAACAAACGGGTATTTTCTGGCAGCGCCAGACCATGGGTACGAGCGCGACGCAGCAGGAAACCGCTGATGTAATCAATCTCGGTTCGCCGTTGAGCGCGTACATCCTGCAGCATGGAGGAGGTATTGGCAGCGGTACTTTCAACCACATCAAAGATAATGTCTTTTAAACTCTCGCTGGCGATGCTCTGGCCTTCACGCTCCATGACCCAGCTAATCTCTTCACACAACGTCTCGATCTGCCTGATATGCGTACGCAGCGCGCCGTTTTGGCAGTCATATTCTACCGTAAGCGGATTAATGATGCAGTTGACGGCCAGCTTACGCCAGCAGGCGGCGCGGATGTTGTCATGCCAGGCAACATCTGGCAGCGCAAGATGCAGGATGTCGGCAATCGTGCTGTAAGCGGCACTTTTACGGTTGCCAGGGCCGATATGGGTGATGCCGTTCGCGACATGCTTGATCACGGTGCCATCGCGCATTGCTGCATGTGTAGTAATACCGCGCAGCAGCGGTTGTGTCAGGCCTTTCAGTTCTTCAAGCGTACCCATACCATTGTGTAATAGCAGAATCGGGCAACCTTCCGGCAGCACGCTTTCAAGATTTTTTACCGCCGGAGAGACCTGGGTCGCCTTAAGCGTTACCAGCAACAACTGACTTTCTGCCAGAAACAGTGGATCATTAGCAATAAAGGTTTTATTTGTCACATTACCCTGAGGATCAACCACATTCACCGAGCAATATGGCTGTGGCACGCGCAGCCAACCCTGAACGTCGTATCCCTGGCGAGCGAGCGCGGAAAGCCAGACCTGGCCCAATGCCCCACAACCTAACACGGTAATTTTCATACTGCCTCCCGCTGGCGAGCTTATCGTTTTAGCCTTTACTGTCACACTTCAGTATAGCGTCGTGCGTAGCGTGATTTTATTTAGCGCCCTGAGACGGGTATTATGCATGCCACTTTAGCGTCAGGAGAAGAAGAGATGCCATCTTTCGATATTGTTTCAGAAATCGATATGCAGGAAGTTCGTAACGCGGTAGAAAATGCTAACCGTGAATTATCTACCCGTTTCGATTTTCGCAACGTGAGCGCCAGTTTCGAGCTCAACGAAAAAAATGAAACCATCAAAGTGCTCAGCGAATCTGATTTTCAGGTAAGACAGCTGGTCGATATTTTGCGCGAGAAAATGCTTAAGCGCGGTATCGAAGGCGCGGCGCTAGATGTTCCTGAAGAGATCGAACACAGTGGAAAAAACTGGAGTCTGGATGCCAAAATGAAAAAAGGCATTGAGACTGATGTGGCGAAAAAGCTGGTGAAGCTGATTAAAGACAGCAAGCTGAAAGTGCAGACACAAATTCAGGGCGAATCACTGCGCGTCACCGGTAAATCGCGCGACGATTTACAAGGGGCGATGGCGCTGGTGCGCGGTGGTAACCTGGGACAGCCGTTCCAGTTCAAAAATTTCCGCGACTAATCGCTATTTTTCGCGTGCAGCACGACGATACAATGTGCTGCGCGCGACGCCTAATGTCTGCGCGGTTTTACTGATATTACCGTTAAATCGCTGCAGTGTGTCTGCAATGATCTGCTCATCATGCTGCTGCAATGCTGTGTTTGGTTCCGCTTGTGACTGACGATATTCCACGGGAAGCTGTTCCACAGTGAGCGTTTCGCCATCGTCTGCCAGCGCCAGCAAGACGTTCATTACACTGCGTAGTTGCCGGACATTTCCCGGCCACGAATAACGGGCCAGGGCCGTAAGCAGGTCGGGCGAAAGCTGGATGCCACGTTGTTGTCCATCTAACTCATGCCATAGCTGGGCGATAAAAGCAGGCAATGCCGGCCACTGCCGCAGGATGGTTAATGCATATTCCTGCAAGCGATACAGTAAATCCTCACGAAATTCACCGTCGGCCACACGCTGGGATAAATTGCGATGAGTGGCACAAATCACGGCAAAATTCACCGCCCAGCTGCGACTGGAGCCGAGCGGCGCGACTTCTTTTTCCTGCAACACACGCAGCAGGCGTGTTTGCAGCGCCAGCGGCATATCACCTATCTCATCCAAAAACAGTACGCCACCGTCAACTTCACGTATTTTTCCAATGTAGCCATTTTTATTAGCACCGGTAAACGCACCGGGTTGATAGCCGAACAGCTTAGTTTCAATTAATGCTATCCGGGATAGCCGCACAGTTAATAGCGAAAAATTTGCCGTCGCGCCAGCGGCTTTGCTGATGCAGCTGGCGGCTGACAAACTCTTTACCGCAGCCGGTTTCACCGTGGATACACAGCGAAACGCCCGCATTCAGCAGGCGTACCATTTTGTCGCCGTCGTTACGCAGCGAGAAGGGAAGCGTGGTATTCATCGCAGGCGCAACGGCAAAGCTGCGACGGGTCGGAGCGCGAAGACGAAAATAATATTTTTGCTGCTGCGTCGTATGAACTGGCAATGGTACGCTGCTGGCGACCTGCTCAAGCTGCTGAAAGGTGAGCTGATCGAGCTGTTCGGCGCGTAATGCTAATTCACGCATCGCTAATCGATTGGCGGCGGTCAGTATATTGTCAGAAAAAGCCAGCAGAAACTCTTCAACGCTATCGAGCTTTTGCGGCTGAGAATGCAGACTCATCAACCACTGTTGTGGATGCAGACTTTGTTTGATCCACAAATACTCAATCTGTCTGGCGGCTTCTTTTACCCATGTGAGCGTATGGGTATGGGGAAAGTGAGCCGGGCCTGAAATATCCAGCACACCTGCAATCTGACCATTTGGCGTTTGGAGCAGCATGGCAGCGCAATAAAGCCCGTGATTACTGGTAAGAAAGTGCTGATCGCCTTCGATTTCGCAGCCATCGTCAATTGCCAGCGCGGTGCCAATGGCGTTGGTGCACATGGCGTGCTGGTAACGGCGGTTTCACCTAAAGCATTCGAGCAAGCCATTGGCACCATGCGTCGCGGTGGCATCATGGTGCTGAATGGTTTGCCTCCGGGCAAATTTGACTTGTCGATTTTTGATATGGTGCTGGATGGTATTACGGCGCGCGGTTCGATTGTCGGCACGCGTAAGGATCTGCAGGAAGCACTGGATTTCGCTGATCGCCATAAGGTGAAAGCCAATATTGCCGTTGAGCCGTTAACTAATATCAATGACATTTTTGCCCGTATGCATGCAGGCAAAATCGAAGGGCGTATCGTGGTCGATATGTCACTGTAAAAATAAAACCCGGCGGAAGCCGGGTTTCAGTTAACTGCTGGCGATTAACGCTTCAATCTCTGGACGACTGGTGATCTTACTGTCGATTTTGATGTAAGCGCTTTTTTCCCCTGGCACGATAAATACCGATGAAACGCCGGGCTGGGCTTTAAGCCGTTTTTCCAGATTTGAAGTAGCCAAAGCGGCATCGCTCAACACAATGCGTAAGCTGCTGACATAGGGCGGTTCCTGCATTGTCATGCTGACAAACAGCCAGAGCGCGGCAACCAGCGCGCCGACTAAAAATACGGTCTGTGCATCGAAATGACCGAATACCCAACCGCCCATACTGCCGCCAATGGCAACGCCAAGAAACTGGCTGGTGGAGTAAAGTCCCATGGCGGTGCCTTTGTAACCCGCCGGGGATTCTTTACTGATCAGCGAAGGCAGGATGGCCTCCATCAGGTTAAAGGCGAAGAAAAAGAGCTGTACGCCGACGACTAACGTCCAGAAATGTCCCTCTGCGCCCCACAGTACAATTTCTGCTACTACAATCATGCCCACGCAGCCCGTGAACACGCGCTTCATGCGGCGTTTCACTTCGGCGTAAATGATGAAGGGGATCACGCCCGCAAAAGCAATCAGCATGGTGACAAGATAGACTTTCCAGTGTTCTGCCGCCGGTAAACCTGCCTGCTCAAACTGGCCGGGCAGCGCCACAAAGCTCGACATCAACAGAACGTGCAGGCAGAAAATACCAAAGTTCAGCTTCAGCAAGCGCGAATTAGCCAACACTCTGCTGAAGCTGCCCTTCACCATGCCTGATTCGCGGTTCAATATATGATGTGTGGCTGTTGGTACCACCAGCAAGGTGATAACAATGCCGAGTGATGCGAGGAGAGCAATCATCCAGAACAGTGCATGCAGCCCTAAAGCATGAGTGACAATCGGACCAAGCACAATCGCAATCGCAAAGGTGATACCAAAACTGATACCGATAAATGCCATCGCTTTAGTACGGTTCTGTTCACGCGTCAGGTCGGACAGGAGCGCCATCGCTGCGGCGGCGATAGCACCGGAACCTTGTAAGGCGCGACCCAGAATGATGCCCCAGATGGAATCGCTGTTAGCGGCGATCACGCTACCCAAAACAAACAGCAGCAAACCGCCGACAATCAGCGGCTTACGCCCTATACGATCGGACAGCAAACCAAAGGGAATCTGGAAAATTGCCTGGGCCAGACCGTAAATACCAATCGCCAGGCCAATTAAGGTTTCGTTTGCACCCTGTAACGCCATGCCGTAAGTCGTCAGTACCGGCAAGACCATAAACATTCCCAACATGCGCAGGGAAAATACCGTACCAAGACCCCATGTGGCGCGCAGCTCCACTGACGTCATTTTATTATCGTTCATTCCAACCTCTGTTAATGTGCTGCAGTCATTCTAAGGAGCGGGGCAGGGCGGGTAAAACAATAGTTTTTAAGTAAGGGTAACAAAAAGAAAGGGCGCGAAAATCGCGCCCTTTTCATGCTGTAGCGGTGCTGATTACCACACGTAGGTCAGCAGGTCTTTGGATGCCGGAGCCATGAAATCTACCGACATCATTACGCTCAGCGCGGTGATGGCAACAATCGAGAAGACGAACAGTTTACGCGCCCAAACGCGATCGTTTGACGTTTTGTAACCTGAGAGCGCCATACCCAACCACCACACGCTAACTGCCGCAGCAACAACCAGATATTTATAGCCAGCGTAACCGCCCAGCGTCAGCATCAGCGTGGCAATCATGAACGCCAGAATATAGAGCGTAATATGATTTTTCGCCACGGAAATGCCTTTCACTACCGGCAGAACCGGAATGTTCGCTGCCTGGTAATCTTTGAAACGGAAGATCGCAATCGCGTACGAATGCGGCATCTGCCACAGGCTAAAGATCGCCAGAAGGATCAGCGCGCCAGCATCAAACTCATTGGTTACTGCACAGTAGCCAATCACTGGCGGCGCGGCGCCAGACAGGCTACCAATCAGCGTACCATAGACTGAATGACGCTTCATGTAGAGGCTGTAAATGCCAACGTATACCACGAAGCCCATCACCGCCAGCCACATGGCCAGCGGATTGGCGCCGAAATAGAGTAACGCAAAGCCAGCAATACCCAGCGCAGCGGCATAAACCAGGCTTACTTTCGCGGAAATGAGGCCTTTTACCAGCACTCGATTCTTAGTCCTCTCCATCTTGATGTCGATGTCGCGATCGATCACGTTGTTAAATACACAACCTGATGCAACCACTAATGACACGCCAACCAGCGAGGTGAAGAACAGGGCGTAATCAATGCTGCCTTTGGATGCCAGCAGAAATCCGCCAATGACAGAAATTAAATTCCCGAAAATAATTCCTGGTTTTGTTACTTGCAGGTATTGCTTAATCATTACGAGCGACTCTTTAGTGGGCCATCATGTTGTAGTTGAGGTTCCACATAATCCACAGCGAGCCTACAACGACAATCAGGATAATGATTGCCGAGAACACAATGGCCACCATGTTCCAGCCACCCTCAGACTTGCTGTCCAGGTGCAGGAAGTACACCAGGTGAACCAGCACCTGGACGATTGCACACACCAGAACTACACCGAGAATGGTACCGTGAGATGCACTGCCATCCATTACCATCCAGAACGGAATACCGGTCAGGATAATAGAAAGGATGAAACCGATCATGTATGACTTCACGCTACCGTGTGACGCGCCATGTTCGTTAACAGAATGACTCATTACATGGCTCCCATCAGATAAACAACGGTAAATACGCAAATCCAAACCACGTCCAGGAAGTGCCAGAACAGGCTCAGACACATGATACGGGTGCGGTTAGTGGCGCTCAGACCGCGTTTGGAAATCTGGAACATCAGTACCAGCATCCAAATCAGACCAGAGGTCACGTGCAGACCGTGCGTGCCGACCAGCGTAAAGAATCCAGACAGGAAGCCGCTGCGGTTCGGGCCAAACCCTTCTTCAATCAGGTGATGGAATTCAAAGATTTCCATCCCGATAAAGCCGAGGCCGAACAGGAAGGTTAACGCCAGCCAACCGATAACGGCGCCTTTGTTTTCCTTATTCATTGAGATAACAGCCATGCCGTAAGTGATGGAACTTAACAGCAGCAGGGCGGTTTCTACCAGAACAAACGGCAGTTCAAAGATGTCTTTACCTGCCGGACCACCGGCAGTGTTGTTGACCATAACTGCATAGGTTGCAAACAGCGTTGCGAAAATAATGCAGTCACTCATCAGGTAGATCCAGAAACCAAAGACTTTATTGGCTCCTGTATCGTGATGCCCATGCTCCGCATGGGCGTCGTGGTGGTTTTTAATCACAGTTTCAGTTGACATTATTTCAGACCTGCTTTGCTGACTTCGTCAAAGTGCTGCTTCTCAATCTTCTGGACTTCGGCAACCGGTACGTAGTAATCCACGTCTTCGTCGAAGCTCTTCACGATCCAGGTAACGATCATGCCGAGGAAAGAAAGCCCCACCAGCCACCAGATATGCCAGATCAGCGCGAAACCAAAGATGGTACCGAAGGCAGCGATAACAATCGCAGCGCCGCTGTTTTTCGGCATATGAATTTCTTCATATTTCTCCGGTTGTGTGTACGCTTCGCCTTTCTCTTTCATTTCCCAGAAAGCGTCGCGCTCATGCACGTGCGGAATAACAGCAAAGTTATAGAACGGTGGTGGAGAAGAAGTTGACCACTCCAGCGTACGACCGCCCCATGGGTCACCGGTCAGATCGCGGTTCTGATCGCGATCGCGCACAGAGACGTAGAACATTGTCAGCTGGCAAATAATACCCAGTGCAATCAGTCCAGCACCACATGCAGCAACAACCAGCAGCGGATGGAACTGTGGATCGATGCCCTGGCTGATACGACGGGTCATACCCATGAAGCCCAGTGCGTACAGCGGCATAAAGGCAACGAAGAAGCCGATAATCCAGAACCAGAAAGCGCGCTTACCCCAGGTTTCGTTCAGGGTGAAGCCGAACGCTTTCGGGAACCAGTAGGTCACACCCGCCATACACCCGAACCCCACACCGCCGATAATTACGTTATGGAAGTGCGCAATCAGGAACAGGCTGTTATGCAGAATGAAGTCAGCGCCCGGAACGGCCAGCAGAACGCCGGTCATACCACCCACAGAGAAGGTGACCAGGAAGCCAACCGTCCACAACATGGCAGAGTGCATCTCAATGCGGCCCTGATACATAGTGAACAGCCAGTTAAAGATTTTAACCCCGGTCGGAATAGCGATGATCATCGTCATGATACCGAAGAAGGCGTTAACGTTAGCGCCTGCACCCATGGTGAAGAAGTGGTGCAGCCAAACGATAAACGACAAAACGGTAATGGCGATGGTTGCCCAAACCAGCGAGGTATAACCAAACAGACGCTTCTTCGAGAAAGTTGCAGTGACTTCTGCAAACACACCGAAGACCGGCAGAACCAGGATATACACTTCCGGATGACCCCAAACCCAGATCAGGTTGACGTACATCATCATGTTACCGCCCATATCATTGGTAAAGAAATGGAAGCCGAGGTAACGATCAAGTGTCAACAGCGCCAGCGTAACGGTCAGTACCGGGAACGCAGCGATGATCAGGACGTTGGTGCAAAGTGCAGTCCAGGTAAAGACGGGCATTTTGAACAGGCTCATGCCTGGAGCGCGCATCTTCAGAATGGTCACGAAGAAGTTAATACCGGTTAAGGTCGTACCAATACCGGATAGCTGGAGACTCCAGATCCAGTAATCGACCCCGACCCCAGGACTGTACTCCGCGCCGGAAAGGGGTGGATAAGCCAGCCAACCCGTCTGTGCAAACTCGCCCACACCCAGCGACAGGTTAACCAGAATCACACCGATTGCGGTAAACCAGAAGCTCAGGTTGTTGAGGAATGGGAACGCAACGTCGCGCGCACCAATCTGCAACGGAACGGCGATGTTCATCAGACCGACCACGAAAGGCATCGCTACGAAGAAGATCATAATCACGCCGTGCGCGGTAAAGATTTGATCGTAGTGATGCGGCGGTAGGACACCGGCTTCACCAGCCGAAGCCATCACCTGTTGAGTACGCATCATGATTGCATCAGCAAAGCCACGCAACAGCATGACGAATGCCATGATGACATACATGATACCCAGTCGTTTGTGGTCGATAGACGTCAGCCATTCAGACCAGAGATATTGCCATTTACCAAAATAGGTAATGGCCGCAATCAGCGCCAGACCACCTAAGATGATACCGGCGACCGTAACCATGATAATCGGTTCATGATACGGCACTGCATCCAGTGTTAATTTTCCGAACATCGTATTATTCCTCGGCTCCCGCGGAAGCGGCGTGACTCATGTCCATGCCTTCGTGCTCAGGCATGTCCATTTTCCCGTGGCTCATCTTAAACTTGTCAATGACTTGCAAGAACAGGTCTGGATTCGCTGTAGAGAAATATTCCACCGGATGGTTTTCGCTTGGCACAGCCACTTTCTCGAAATCATCCATAGTCGTCAGCGTGTTAGGGGCTGCTTTAACTTTGGCGACCCACTGCTGGAATTCCGCCTCGTTTTGGGTTGCAATGGCTTTAAACTTCATACCAGAGAAACCGCGACCACTAAAGTTCGAAGAGATACCGTCGAAAATTCCCGGTTCGTTGGCAATCAGGTGCAATTTAGTCTGCATGCCAGCCATTGCGTAGATCTGACTTCCGAGCGTCGGAATAAAGAAGGAGTTCATGACGGAGTTAGACGTGATTTTAAAGCTCACTGGCGTGTTTGCCGGGAAGGCAATCTGGTTCACGGTTGCAATACCCTGTTCCGGGTAGATGAACAGCCATTTCCAGTCCAGCGCGACCACATCGATCTCAATCGGTTTCACATCGGACTGCAGCGGTTTGCTGGGCTCGAGTGAGTGAGTTGATTTCCAGGTCAATACGCTAAGGAAGAGAATGATGAGGATTGGAATGGTCCAAACCACAGCTTCCACTTTATTAGAGTGTGACCAGTTAGGGCTATACTTCGCATTAGTGTTGGAAGCCCGATATTTCCAGGCAAACACCACCGCCATCAAGATTGCGGGAATAACGACGATCAACATCAGGCCGAAGGCGGTCAGTATCAGCGAACGTTGCTCCAGTGCAACCTGTCCCTTGGGATTTAACAATGCACTATTACAGCCACTCATTAATAAAGTGCCTGCAATTAATGACAAAATCCCCAAACTTTTATTGTATTTCCTGAGTCTCATTTAACGACCTCAATGACAAAGGGCTCTATTGTCGTTTAAGTGTGCGCGCATTTTACGGGAAGGTTTAGATAGTGTAAACCAGCTTAAGGATGTGTCAGAGGTATGTTGACACCTTTTGCTAAGGGGGTCACAGATGTTACTTAAGGTGATAAATTATTAACGCAGACAAGTAGTTGGCTCTAATATAACAAAAGATGATGGAGGTATCCGTAAAAAAAACAGGGAAAGGAATAACCCTTACTTTTACCTCTCAATTATTTAACAAATACGCATCATTTTATAGACCAAAAAGAAACAATGTAATTGCGGCCGGTTTTTTAATATTCCTGATGAGTATTAATTTTCTCATCTCTTGCCTGTATTAAAAAAATAACACGCATGTGTAAAATAGCACATTCGCCATTTTTGATGAAAATTAAGCCAGTGAAGTCAGAAATGATTATTTCTTAACGTAACGCGGCCTCACTAATGGATGATTTTTTCATCGCCCGGCAATCCAGCACCACACCACACAATACACCCAGTAAAATTAGGGCAATACCAGGCTCAAACAGATGCGATAAAAGGTGCGGTACAAGCTGCAAACCTGCCGCTTTTAGTGCCAGTGCTACCAGCCAAACCGCTAACAGCAGGCAACCCGTGGAAAACAAACGGCGCGCCCAGCGATACCCATTTCGATACCCGCTGCGCGGTAAAAATTCGCCGCTATGCTGCATCGCATCCAGCGTTTGACGGCAAAATGCTAACAGCAGCAAGCCAGGCAGGGCAGCTAAAACGGTGAAGGCATAAAACGTCGGCCAGCCCCAAAGCTCCACTAACCAACCTGCCGCCGGACCCACATAAACACGGCCTACAGCCGATAGCGCTGACAACAGCGCAAACTGAGTCGCTGAGAAAGATTTATTACACAGCGTCATCAGCAATGCGACAAAGGCTGACGTTCCCATGCCGCCGCATAAGTTCTCAACGAACACTGCACTGGCCATGCTCCACAAATGTTGATCGGTTATTGCCAGTAACCAGTAGCCGAAGTTGGACACCGCCTGCAGTAGCCCAAAAATCATCAGCGCACGAAACAAGCTGAGACGCTGCATCACTACTCCGCCGTATAAGGCGCCAGCGATAGTGGCCGTCAGGCCAAGCGTTTTGTTGACTAAACCAACATCACCGGCGTTAAAACCAACGCCGCGAATGAGAAACGTCGTCGTCAGCGAGGCAGCAAAGGCATCGCCGAGCTTATAAAGAATAATCAGCGTAATCAGCAGCCAGGCATTATTACGTTGAAAGAAATCGTTTAGTGGATCAACGACGGCCTGACGCAAAGAGTGTGGCGTTGAGATACGCGTGTCAGGCTCTTTGGCAATAAAGGTGGCGATAATGCCAGGCAGCATCATGAGCGCCATCAACCAGTAGGTCATTTGCCAGCCTAAATAACGGTCAGCCAGCCACAGCGCCAGCCCGCCGGAAATCAGCATCGCCAGGCGATAGCCCAGAACGGTGATTGCCGCGCCGCTGCCGCGTTCTTCTGCGGGTAAAATGTCGGTTTTCCAGGCGTCAAAAACAATATCTTGCGAAGCCGAACAGAAGGCGACCAGCATCGCCAGCGCGGCCATTAAGGTTAAGTCGCGGCTCGGCTGCATAAAACCCATGGCCACGATACCGGCAATTAACGCCAGTTGTGTCACCAGCAACCAGCCGCGTCGACGGCCCAGGAATGGCGGCGTGTAGCGATCCATCATCGGCGACCAGAGAAATTTAAAGACGTAAGCCTGACCAACCAGCGAGAAAAAACCGATTGTTTTCAGATCAACATTTTCGACCGTCATCCATGCCTGTAACGTGCCTGCGGTTAACGCCAGCGGCAGACCGGAGGCGAATCCGAGCAGCAACAACACGGCGGCATTTCGTTGGGTAAAGATGCGGAGATAGTGATTCATGCTGACCTTAAGGCGTTGCCCGGCGATAAGCCGGGCAGGGGAAGAACAGAATTAATGCGAATTTTGCTTGATGAAACTATTCACGCTGGTGTCCTGGGCCATATCGGCGATGACATCACTCATGGTGGCGTTAACGGCATTGGTGATCTTCTGGTTCGTTGCGCTGAAGGCACCCTCTACACTATAGGTTTGACGATAATTTTTAACCTGCTTGTTACCGTTTTTGGCTGTAGCGATGATCGAGATGTCCGCTTTAGTGGTGATGCTGTAGCGCACACTGCCTTGCGTTACGTCGGCGTAGAGATTGTTTACAACGATTTGCAGGTCAACGACCCCGTTTGGACCAACCATATAACCGCGTGCGGTCATTTGCTTCTCCAGCACTTCCTGTAGCAGGAAACGCAGGTCACGTGAAGGCGTTAAGGTGACGAGCTGGCCATCACGATTCACTTTTGCCAGGGCTTGATCGCTGCGCTGATCGGCACCATTAATACTTACTGTGACGCCCATCAGGCTTGGATCTTGCTGTGGCAACTGAATCTTTGGTTGAATAGTTAATGTATTATTACTGGAGGCACAGCCGGCCAAAATAAACGCAGCCAGCAGCGGGAATAACAGTTTTTTCAACATACTTGTTCTCATTAGCATAGTGGGTTGGATTGCAAAAACTGTCGCCATCATAGCATTGCGCGGCAGTGAAAAAAGCCCCGGTCAGCGGGAAGTTGATTGTAAAGGCTTTTTTCATTGTGTCTGATTATTATGCCCATTTGTTCTGGACACAAGCTACGTTAAGATGCCGCTGTTAACGGGAATATTTCCGCGCTTCGCTACAAAAAGCGTCGAAAAACCTACTAATATTTAAACAGATGGGGCACAGCGCTCGCCATTGAGGAATAAAACAATGATTCGCGAACAAATAGAAGAAAAGCTGCGCCTGGCCTTCGAGCCGGCTCATCTGGAAGTACACGATGAAAGTTATCGACACAATGTCCCTGCCGGCTCCGAAAGCCATTTCAAGGTGGTGATCGTCAGCGACTGTTTTACGGGGCAACGTTTTCTGGCTCGCCACCGTGTCATTTACAGTGAACTGGCGGCGGAACTGGCGGGTAGCGTTCATGCGTTAGCATTACATACTTACACAGTTAAAGAGTGGGAAGGTTTACAAGACACTGTGCTTGCTTCACCGAACTGTCACGGAGCCGGAACCCTCGCTTAATTCCTTCTTAATAAAAACGGCCTGCGGGTCGTTTTTCTTTTCGGTTTAGACATAAACGCGATCTCCAGCGCAAAAAAGCAGCAAACCTGATAAAAAGTGGTGAGTTAGCAGCCTCGACTCACCTCAGCGATGTCGCTATAATGCTGCGTCTATTTTTCCGTAATGTCTTCGGGATGCTTTTGGTAACAGGGACTAGGTACTCTTCACGGAAGCCGTCCCGGTTGTTAGATACGGTGCATTTTACAATGTGTAGTGTCTGAAGTTGACCGAGCACGTGATTTTTGAGGTAACAAGATGCAAGTTTCAGTAGAAACCACCCAAGGCCTGGGCCGTCGCATTACGATCACTGTCGCTGCTGACAGCATCGAAAGCGCCGTAAAAAAAGAACTGGTTGATGTGGCAAAAAAAGTCCGTATCGATGGTTTTCGTAAAGGCAAAGTGCCAATGAACATCGTGGCACAGCGCTACGGTGCGTCTGTACGTCAGGATGTGCTGGGCGATCTGATGACGCGCAACTTCGTTGATGCCATCATTAAAGAAAAAATCAATCCAGCTGGCGCGCCTAACTACGTGCCGGGTGAATATAAAGAAGGCCAGGATTTCACCTACTCGGTTGAATTTGAAGTATACCCGGAAGTTGAACTGAAAGGCCTGGAAAACATCGAAGTTGAAAAACCGCTGGTTGAAGTGACCGACGCTGATGTTGATACCATGCTGGACACCCTGCGTAAGCAGCAGGCTAACTGGATCGAAACAGAAGCTGCCGCAGAAGCTGAAGATCGCGCAACCATCGATTTCACCGGTTCTGTTGACGGCGAAGAGTTCGAAGGCGGCAAGGCGTCTGACTTTGTGCTGGCGATGGGCCAGGGCCGCATGATCCCTGGTTTCGAAGAAAGCGTTGTGGGCCACAAAGCGGGCGAAACGTTCACCATTGACGTGAAATTCCCGGATGATTACCACGCTGAAAACCTGAAAGGTAAAGAGGCGAAGTTCGAGATCGTGCTGAAGAAAGTTGAAACGCGCGAACTGCCGGAACTGACTGAAGAGTTCATCAAGCGTTTCGGCGTTGAAGATGGTTCGGTTGCTGGTCTGCGTACTGAAGTACGTAAAAATATGGATCGTGAGCTGAAAGGTGCAATCCGTAACCGCATTAAGAGCCAGGCCATTGATGGCTTAGTTGATGCCAACGAAATCGACGTACCCGCTGCGCTGATCGACAGCGAAATTGATGTTCTGCGTCGTCAGGCTGCCCAGCGTTTTGGTGGCAACGAGCAGCAAGCGCTGGAACTGCCACGCGAACTGTTTGAAGAACAAGCAAAACGCCGTGTTGTTGTTGGCCTGCTGTTAGGCGAAGTGATCCGTACTCATGAGCTGAAAGCTGATGAAGCACGCGTAAACACGCTGATCGAAGAAATGGCATCTGCTTACGAAGATCCACAGGAAGTGATCGAGTTCTACAGCAAAAATAATGAGCTGATGAACAATATGCGCAACGTTGCGCTGGAAGAGCAAGCGGTTGAAGCGGTTCTGGCGAAAGCCAAAGTGACCGAAAAAGCCACTAACTTCCAGGATCTGATGAATCAGACTCAAACAGCCTGATTTCAGATTTAACCGGACGTGCTAAACCCGTGGCTGTAAAGTCGCGGGTTTTTTGTTTTTAGCGATTGAGCGCACAGAGTTTATCGCTATTTGTCTAATTAACCGGCAAATTATTCGCGCATTGCTTTTTCCGGGTTAGCGATTAAGGAAAAGGTTGTTATGCTTGAAACAACTGGGCAGCATCCCCAGATTGAGGGAGTATGCAAATAAAACAGTTGAGCTGGCTGATTAACCGTCCTGAAGGTGTCGGAAAGAGACGGAGCATCGTTTTCCCTGCTCGTCTTACGTAAAATCGGTACAGAATGTTGCCAATGAAATTTAATCAGGAGACGGTAATGTCATACAGTGGCGATCGTGAATTTACTGCACCGCAAAATGCGCTGGTGCCAATGGTGGTCGAGCAAACCTCGCGTGGCGAGCGCTCCTACGACATCTATTCCCGTCTGCTCAAAGAGCGTGTGATTTTTTTGACCGGCCAGGTTGAAGACCATATGGCGAACCTGATTGTTGCGCAGATGCTGTTTCTGGAAGCAGAGAACCCAGAAAAAGATATCTACCTGTATATCAACTCTCCGGGTGGCGTTATTACCGCTGGCATGTCAATTTATGACACCATGAAGTTTATCAAGCCGGACGTCAGTACCATTTGTATGGGTCAGGCGTGCTCAATGGGGGCCTTTCTGCTGACGGCAGGGACAAAAGGTAAACGCTTCTGTCTGCCAAATTCACGCGTCATGATTCACCAGCCCTTAGGTGGGTATCAGGGCCAGGCAACGGATATTGAAATTCATGCGCGTGAAATTCTTAAAGTAAAACAGCGCATGAATGAGCTGATGGCAGAGCACACCGGCAAATCGCTGGAACAAATTGAGCGCGATACTGAGCGTGACCGTTTCCTCTCAGCGAGTGAAGCGGTAGAGTATGGATTAGTCGATTCTATTCTGACGCATCGCCAATAAGACCCAACTTACCCTTATCCTTACGCTATAGTTATCAGGATAACGGTTATATTATGGGTTGAATGAATTTCGGCCGTGACTACACGGCCAGCGCCGTACGCCGGTATGGCCTGAGAACTAGAAGAGGTTAACTGATGACAGATAAGCGCAAAGACGGTTCAGGAAAGTTGCTGTACTGCTCTTTTTGCGGCAAAAGCCAGCATGAAGTCCGTAAGCTGATTGCCGGGCCGTCAGTGTATATCTGCGATGAGTGTGTTGATCTGTGTAACGACATCATTCGCGAAGAGATTAAAGAAGTCGCCCCGCATCGCGAACGTAGCGCATTGCCTACGCCGCATGAAATCCGCCGTCACCTCGACGATTACGTTATCGGTCAGGAAAGGGCGAAAAAAGTGCTGGCTGTGGCGGTGTATAACCACTACAAACGTCTGCGTAACGGTGACACCAGCAACGGCATTGAGTTGGGTAAAAGTAACATTCTACTGATTGGTCCAACCGGTAGCGGTAAAACGCTGTTGGCGGAAACCCTGGCGCGTCTGCTTGATGTGCCATTTACCATGGCCGATGCAACGATCCTGACAGAGGCCGGGTATGTGGGTGAAGATGTTGAGAACATCATCCAGAAACTGCTGCAGAAATGTGATTTCGATGTGCAAAAAGCCCAGCGCGGTATTGTCTACATTGATGAAATCGACAAAATTTCACGGAAGTCTGACAATCCATCTATCACGCGTGACGTGTCCGGCGAGGGTGTCCAGCAGGCTTTGCTTAAGCTGATTGAAGGCACTGTCGCTGCGGTGCCACCGCAAGGTGGTCGTAAACACCCACAGCAGGAGTTTTTGCAGGTTGATACCTCAAAGATTCTGTTTATCTGTGGCGGTGCGTTCACAGGGCTGGATAAAGTGGTTTCACAGCGTGTAGAAACCGGATCAGGCATCGGTTTTGGCGCAACGGTGAAAGGCAAATCGCAGAAAGCAACCGAAGGCGAACTCCTGGCTCAATGTGAACCAGAGGATTTGATCAAGTTCGGTCTGATTCCTGAGTTTATTGGTCGTTTGCCGGTTGTTGCTACGCTGAGCGAATTGAGCGAAGAAGCGTTGATTCAGATTCTGCGTGAGCCGAAAAATGCATTAACTAAACAGTACCAGTCGCTGTTTAACCTGGAAGGCGTTGAGCTGGAATTCCGTGACGAGGCGTTAACCGCTATCGCTAAAAAAGCGATGTCGCGTAAAACCGGCGCACGTGGTCTGCGTTCCATCGTTGAAGGGGCTTTGCTGGAAACCATGTATGACCTGCCTTCAATGGATGACGTTGAAAAAGTGGTCATTGATGAGTCAGTTATTGAGGGGCAGTCAGACCCGATGCTGATTTATGGTAAGCACGAAGCCCAGGCTTCTGGTGAATAAATAAACAATCCGTCCACGTTGTTATCTTAAAAAAGGGGAAAATTCTTTCCCCTTTTGTTTTTCTCGCCTCCGTGACGTTGAATGTCGGACGATCAACCCCATATACTCAGATACCTGTGGGTAATTGCATACTTCCTGCATGATGCGGTTCCCATCACCTGGCGGACACTAAACTAAGAGAGAGCTCTATGAATCCTGAGCGTTCTGAACGCATTGAAATCCCCGTGTTGCCGCTGCGCGACGTGGTGGTTTATCCGCACATGGTAATTCCGTTGTTTGTCGGTCGGGAAAAATCGATTCGGTGCCTTGAAGCCGCAATGGATCATGATAAGAAGATCATGCTGGTCGCGCAGAAAGAGGCTTCAACGGATGAACCTGGCATTAACGATCTCTTTTCGGTAGGGACCGTTGCATCTGTTTTGCAGATGCTGAAGCTGCCTGATGGCACGGTTAAAGTATTAGTCGAAGGTTTACAGCGTGCGCACATCACGACGCTGGCAGACAATGGCGATCATT
The DNA here is from genome assembly GCF_014946725.1 of Mixta mediterraneensis. Lineage (GTDB taxonomy): Bacteria > Pseudomonadota > Gammaproteobacteria > Enterobacterales > Enterobacteriaceae > Pantoea > Pantoea mediterraneensis. The sequence continues at coordinate 430,536 of NZ_JACFXY010000001.1, read as the reverse complement.
TTGTTGCTCAGGCTGAATATCTGGCTTCGCCAGAAATTGAAGAGCGTGAGCAAGAAGTTCTGGTACGCACGGCGATCAACCAGTTTGAAGGCTATATCAAACTCAATAAAAAGATCCCGCCTGAAGTCCTTACTTCTCTAAACAATATTGACGATGCGGCCCGTCTTGCTGATACCGTCGCTGCGCATATGCCACTGAAATTAGCGGATAAACAATCAGTGCTGGAGATGTCAGACGTGAACGAGCGTCTGGAATATCTGATGGCAATGATGGAATCTGAAATCGATCTGTTACAGGTTGAGAAGCGCATTCGCAACCGTGTTAAAAAGCAGATGGAAAAAAGCCAGCGTGAGTATTATCTGAATGAGCAAATGAAAGCCATACAGAAAGAGCTGGGCGAAATGGATGACGCGCCAGACGAGTACGAAGCGCAGAAGCGTAAAATTGATACAGCAAAAATGCCGGAAGAAGCGCGTGAAAAAGCGGAAGCTGAACTGCAAAAGCTGAAAATGATGTCACCGATGTCAGCCGAAGCGACCGTTGTGCGTGGCTATATCGACTGGATGGTTCAGGTTCCCTGGAACGCACGCAGCAAAGTGAAAAAAGACCTGCGTAAAGCCCAGGAAACGCTGGACATCGATCATTACGGCCTTGAGCGTGTGAAAGATCGCATCCTTGAATACCTTGCAGTGCAAAGCCGTGTTAGCAAAATCAAAGGGCCAATTTTGTGTTTGGTTGGACCACCGGGGGTAGGTAAAACCTCACTGGGCCAGTCGATAGCAAAAGCAACCGGCCGTAAATATGTACGCATGGCATTGGGCGGCGTACGTGATGAAGCAGAGATTCGTGGGCACCGTCGTACTTACATCGGTTCAATGCCGGGTAAATTGATCCAGAAAATGGCGAAAGTTGGGGTGAAAAACCCGCTATTCCTGCTGGATGAAATCGATAAAATGTCCTCGGATATGCGTGGTGATCCCGCCTCCGCACTGCTGGAAGTCCTTGATCCAGAACAGAACATTGCGTTTAACGATCATTATCTGGAAGTTGATTACGATCTTTCAGACGTTATGTTTGTGGCAACATCGAACTCAATGAACATTCCGGCGCCTTTACTGGACCGTATGGAAGTGATTCGTCTGTCGGGTTATACCGAAGATGAAAAACTTAACATTGCCAAACAGCATTTGCTGCCGAAACAAATTGAACGTAACGCTTTAAAAGCAAACGAAATTACCGTTGAAGACAGCGCTATCGTTGGCATTATTCGTTACTACACGCGTGAAGCCGGTGTGCGTAGCCTTGAGCGCGAATTATCAAAGCTTTGCCGTAAAGCAGTGAAATCGCTATTAATGGATAAAGCCACGAAGCACATCACCATTGATGGTGAGAACCTGAAGGATTTCCTCGGGGTACAGCGCTTCGATTATGGTCGTGCTGACAGCGAAAATCGGGTTGGTCAGGTAACGGGTCTGGCATGGACAGAAGTAGGCGGCGATCTGCTGACGATTGAAACTGCCTGCGTACCGGGCAAAGGTAAGCTGACCTACACCGGTTCGCTGGGTGAAGTTATGCAGGAATCCATTCAGGCAGCCTTAACGGTGGTGCGAGCGCGCGCAGAAAAACTGGGAATCAACGGCGACTTCTATGAGAAACGTGACATTCACGTTCACGTACCTGAAGGCGCGACACCGAAAGATGGCCCGAGCGCCGGTATCGCTATGTGCACCGCACTGGTTTCTTGTCTGACCGGCAACCCGGTGCGTGCTGATGTCGCGATGACGGGTGAAATCACATTGCGTGGACAGGTGCTCCCTATTGGCGGCCTGAAAGAAAAACTGCTGGCAGCGCACCGCGGCGGCATTAAAACTGTGCTGATCCCGGATGACAATAAGCGCGACCTGGAAGAGATCCCGCAAAACGTCATTGCCGATCTGGATATTCATCCGGTGAAACGTATTGAAGAAGTGCTTAACCTGGCACTGGAAAATGCGCCTTATGGTATGCAGGTCGCAACCGCGAAATAGTGATTAACGGCAAAAACCGTTAAAAAGCAGAGCTGGCAAGGCAATTGGCGCTTGCCAGCTTTTTTTTGTGCCGCTACTTTAGGTGGTTGCAGGAGCAACGTTCTAAGAGAATTACCGTTGTTTCGGCTCAACAGGCTTGATATAACTTGCTGCGCGTTCGTACCCGGCGGGAAGCACGGATACGAAGTGAAATAATAAAGAGGGGATGAAGAGAGTGAATAAGTCACAATTGATCAACAAAATTGCTGCGGACGCTGATATTTCTAAAGCAGCAGCGGGACGTGTTTTAGATGCATTCATGGGTTCTGTTTCTGACGCGCTGAAAGGCGGCGATGAAGTGGCGCTGGTTGGTTTCGGAACCTTCTCTGTGCGCGAGCGTGCTGCACGTACCGGTCGCAACCCGCAAACGGGTAAAGAAATCACCATTCCAGCAGGTAAAGTACCGGGTTTCCGTGCGGGTAAGGCATTGAAAGACGCGGTCAATTAATGTTAACGAATCCATTCATTGAAGCATTTTCTTCAGTGGATTAGAGGACGGTTAACGCGTTCTCATGTAATATACGGGCACATCTTTGAGATGTGCTTTTTTATTTTGTAGCGCAGAAAAAGGTCGTGAGACGCATCTCAGCAGGATTAATGCTGCCAGCTAAACTTGCAGCTTCGTAATGTGCCAGCAAAACGGTGCATTATGGCCGAGCTTTATATTCACACTATAGCGGAGTGCTGTCATACCATGATGGACAATTTACGCGCGGCGTCGAACCATGTCGTGCTCAAGATTATTTTGGGATTGATCATTTTTTCCTTTGTGCTGACGGGGGTTGGCAACTACCTGATTGGCGGCAACAATGATTATGCGGCCAAAGTTAATGGTCAGGAGATCAGTCGGGGACAGCTGGAGCAGGCGTTCAATAATGAGCGTAATCGTCAACAGCAAATGTTGGGCGATCAGTTTTCTCAGTTGGCAAGCAACGATGGCTATATGCAGCAGATACGTCAACAGGCGCTGTCTCAGCTGGTCGATCAGGCGTTGCTTGAAGCATATATCAAAGATCTTCATATCGACATCAGTGATGACCAGGTTAAACAAGCCATCTTTAATCAGAAGGCTTTCCAGACCAATGGCAAATTCGATAACGGCAAATATAACGGTTTGATTTCCAGCATGGGTTATACCGCCGATCAATATGCGGAAGCGTTGCGCAAACAGTTATCGAATCAGCAGCTGATCAATGCAGTAGCGAATACCGACTTTATGCTGAAAGGCGAAACCAGCAAGCTGGTAGATCTGGTCTCACAGAAGCGTGCTATCCGCCAGGCGACAATCGATGTAAATGCCCTTGCCGCTAAGCAGGCCGCTACTGATGAGGAAATAAGTCAGTATTACCAACAAAATAAAAACAATTTTATGGCGCCTGAGCAGTTCCGTGTCAGCTATATCAAACTTGATGCAGCCAGTATGCAGCAAGCCGCCAGCGAGGCAGAAATCCAGAGCTGGTATGATCAACACAAAGCTGATTATTCTCAGCCGCAGCGTAATCGCTATAGCGTGATTCAGACCAAAACTGAAGCTGATGCGAATGCGCTTTTAGCGCAGCTGAAAGGCGGCGCTGACTTCGCCGAACTGGCGAAAAGCAAATCTATCGATCCCATTTCAGCCCGCAAAGGCGGCGATATGGGTTGGCTGGAACCCGTAACCACACCTGATGAGCTAAAAAATGCCGCGCTGACGCAAAAAGGCCAGCTATCCGGCGTAATCAAATCATCGGTTGGCTTCCTGATCGTACGTCTTGATGACGTGCAGCCAGAGCAGGTTAAATCGCTGGCTGACGTACGCGATAGCGTGGCAGACAAAGTGAAGCAGGAAAAAGGCGTTGATGCCTTCTATAAACTGCAGCAGAAAGTCAGTGAAGCAGCCAGCAATGACAATGAATCGCTGGCAGGTGCTGAACAAGCGTCAGGTATAAAAGCCACTGAAACGGGCTGGTTCAGCCATGACGATCTACCGAAAGAACTTAACTTCGATGCGGTAAAACAGGCCATCTTTAACGGCGGTCTGGTTGGTCAAAACGGTGCGCCGGGCAATAACTCTGACATTATCAGTGTTGAGGGCGATCGCGCGTTTGTGCTGCGTATCAGCGAGCATAAACCAGAAGCGGTGAAGCCATTAGAACAGGTTAAAGCGCAAATCACCGATACGCTGAAGCACGATAAAGCGCAACAGCAGGCGAAAGCGCAGGCGAATAAATTACTGGCAGACCTGAAAGCCGGTAAGCAGGAAGCGTTATCTGTCGCTGGCTTAACGCTGAGCGGCGTGACAACGGTGGACCGTAACGCGCAAGATCCCGTTGCGCAGGCAGCTTTCAATCTGCCACAGCCTGCCGATAACAAACCCTCCTGGGGCGTTAGCGAAGATATGCAAGGCAATGTAGTACTGGTGGCTGTCGATAAAGTCAGCGCCGGCAGTATGCCTCAGCCACAGATTACCGAAATGGTTAAAGGCGTGACGCAAAATAATGCTCAGTTAGCCTTCGAAGCGCTGCTGCAAAACTTGCGTAAAGAGGCAAAAATTAAATACGGTGCCGCGGCACAAATGCAGTAAGCCTCGCAAAAAATCAGTAATCGCTGAAATAAACAAAGGCCGCTTTCGCGGCCTTTTCCATTTTTAAACTTCGCCTTTTGAGCCTGTCTTTTCGCCGTGACATTCTGAGCCTGCTGTTAAACACAAGGAGAAACACAGCATGGCAAAACCTACTTTATATGCACTTTGTCTTTCACTGGCGCTTGGCGGTGCCCTGTTTCAAACTGCACTGCAGGCCGCAGAAACCACAAGCGAAGATCAGGCAGCTCAGGTTTCAGTGCCGCAGCAGGAAAAAATCAGTATCAATGACGCTACGGCAGAACAGCTGTCAGCCGGGATGAATGGTATCGGTTTGAAAAAAGCGCAGTCGATTGTGAATTATCGCGAACAATATGGCGCCTTTACGGCGATTGAGCAGCTAAAAGAAGTGCCCGGTATCGGCAATGCCTTAGTAGAAAGAAATGCTTCGCGTCTGAAATTGTGAGGTGATACACATCTTGACGATATAGCCAGCCGCAGCGGTTGGACTTTGCTAGAGTGAGCAGGTCCAACCAGTTATTCGCTGTGACAGGAGCAGAAAATGCGATCCGCTATTAAAGTACGTGGCTATCATCTGGATGTCTATCAACATGTTAACAATGCGCGCTATCTGGAGTTCCTGGAAGAGGCGCGCTGGCAATGGCTGGAAGAAGTCAACGCTTTCAACTGGCTGGTAACGCAGAAGCTGGCTTTTGTCGTGGTCAATATTAATATCAATTATCGTCGCCCGGCCGTGCTGGGTGACGTATTAGAAATTGAAAGTGAGTTAACGCAGTTGAACGGTAAAAGCGGTATTCTCGCGCAGCGTGTACTGTTAGCCGGACATGAAACAGTGATTGCAGACGCGGCGCTGACCTTTGTATGCGTTGATTTGCATAGTCAGAAAGCGGTGCCGCTTAATGGCGAATTGCGTCAACGCTTACACGATTTAATGGAACGATGATAAGACGGCAAAACCGAAATCTCGCCGCTTGTCATCTGTTCGAAATAAATCAGTTCAAACCGGTTTTACTTTTCATGGATGCCATAACACCGGCCTGATCGTTGAGATAAGCGTTGAGACCATTAGCGCGTAAATGACAGGCCGCACAGTCGCCACAGCCATCACCTTTAATGCCGTTATAGCAGGTCAGGGTTTGTTTACGCACCAGTGACAGCTGTTGCCAGTAATCAGCCAGCGCCCAGGTTTCGGCTTTGTTGAGCCACATTAAAGGCGTCTCAAAACGGATATTGCGCGCCATACCTAAATTCACAGCATGATTGAGCGCTTTAACGAATTCGTCGCGGCAATCGGGGTAGCCTGAAAAATCGGTTTCGCAAACCCCCGTAATAACCGCTTCAGCCTCTACCTGGTAGGCATAAACTGACGCCAGGGTCAGAAACAAAATATTGCGTCCGGGAACAAAGGTGCTGGGTAAGCCACTAGCATGGGGATCATAGCTGGGAACCGGAATATTATCGCGCGTCAGGCTGCTAACCGCGAGTTCGTTTAGCATGGTGACATCCAGCACTTTATGCGCGCAAGCCCCTAACTGCAGCGAAAGTTGATGCGCAACTTCGATCTCTTCGCGGTGGCGCTGACCATAATCGAAGGTCACACAATATACTTCATCATATTGCTGAAGCGCCTGAATTAAGCAGGTGGTGGAATCTTGTCCACCACTGAAAACGACGACAGCGCGTTTCATGGTGTTTTCCTGTTAAGCAATTTGTGCGTATGGTAATGCTTCCGTTCGCTGCTGAACAGCTGTGTGAAGCGTTAATCGACGGCGGAAACCAGACGCGGCTGAAATCGAACCAGCCCAGGGAAGTAAGCCGGAGCTTCTCAATATCCGGTGGCGCAAAAATTTGCTAGCGAGAGCTACATCGCAGCAACTATAAGCCACAGGTCATCAGCTGTTGCTTACGTTGCTATAAAAGCGTGAGCGGGCTTATTGCCACAGAAAAAGTCGGCAGGGTACTGTTGAGTCGCCGATGTATGCTTTGCCTTGTTGAGGCCGCCAGCATGGTTATCATTGCGGATCAATTTACTGTTATGGCGCAAGGATAAACGAAGATTGTGAAAAGACGATGAGCCATGATTAAAACTGCGCCAGCGATCTGTTGATTACGCGCCAGGCTCTGTTTCAGTCTTCGCGCGGATGGACGCTTACCTCTTGCTGTTAACATCTGTCTGATCCAGGCGAATCGAATGTGTTTCAGCAAGACGTTAACGATCCATATTCGTCTCTTTTATGACGTCGTGAGCCCGGTAAGCGCACCCTGTGCGCATTCAGCAGCGTTAGTTTAAGGCACGCACGGAAAAAAGGGTTGGCTATATTGCCGCTAAAATGGCGTTAATAGAGAAACCCTTTCTCCGGAATTCACCAATGCCAGATAAAACTGACCTTAAAATGCTGGCGCTGCTGCAGCAGGATTGTACATTATCGCTGCAGGAGCTGGCAGATGCGGTAAACCTCACCACAACGCCATGCTGGAAACGCCTGAAAAAGCTTGAAGCTGATGGCATTATTCGCGCACGCGTCGCGTTGCTTGATGGCGAGAAGCTCGGCTTATCCTTAACTGCTTTTATGTTTGTTAAAACCCAGCAGCATAGCAGCGACTGGTATCAGACTTTTGTCTCGGTAGTGCAAAGCATGCCCGAGGTGATGGCCTTTTATCGTATGGCTGGAGAACACGATTACCTGTTACGCGTGCAGGTTGCAGATATGAAAAGTTATGACAACTTTTATAAGCGCTTAGTTAACGGCGTGCCGGGCTTGATTGACGTCACCTCCAGCTTTGCCATGGAAGAGATTAAATACACCACGGCTTTACCTGTCGCCCCGTAAGGGCAAAAGATTGAGAATAGCGTTGTGCGATTATTCAGCCAGTTAAGTTGGTATTTTATCCGTGAATGGCGACGCTATCTCGGTGCCGTCACCTTATTGATCATCATTGCTGTCCTGCAACTGTTGCCACCGCGTGTGGTAGGCATCATCGTAGATGGCGTAACGCGCAGCAGTATGAGTGCCGGTCAAATCATCATGTGGATTGGCATTATGTTACTCACGGCGGTTGTGGGGTATCTGTTGCGCTACGTCTGGCGGGGGCTGTTATTTGGCGCCTCCTATCAGCTTGCTGTTGAGTTGCGAGAGGATTTTTATCGCCAGCTAAGCCGTCAGCACCCGGCCTTTTACCTGCGTCATCGTACCGGGGATTTAATCGCGCGTGCCACAAATGACGTTGATCGCGTAGTCTTTGCCGCGGGTGAAGGCGTCTTAACCCTGGTAGACTCACTGGTGATGGGCTGCGTGGTATTACTGGTGATGAGCACGCAAATCAGTTGGCAACTCACTTTGCTCTCTTTGGTGCCAATGCCCATTATGGCGCTGGTGATCCATCGTTACGGTAATCAGCTTCATCAACGTTTCAAACGGGCACAGGCCGCTTTTTCCAGTCTCAACGATCAGACGCAGGAAAGCCTGACCAGCATCCGCATGATCAAATCTTTTGGCCTCGAAGAACATCAGTCGCAGCAATTTTCCGACATCGCACGTGATACGGGAGAAAAAAATCTGCGCGTGGCGCGCGTTGATGCGCGTTTCGATCCCACCATTTACATTGCCATTGGCTTTTCTAATTTGTTGGCCGTCGGCGGTGGAAGCTGGCTGGTTTGGCATGATCAGATGACCCTGGGCCAGCTTACCAGCTTTGTCATGTATCTTGGCCTGATGATTTGGCCGATGCTGGCACTGGCCTGGATGTTTAATATTGTTGAACGCGGTAGCGCAGCGTGGAGCCGTATTCGCACCTTACTGGCGGAAGCGCCTGCGGTAGAGGACGGTCAAAAAACCCTGCCTTCAGAGCCGGGCATTCTTCAGGCCGCCATTCGCGAGTTTCGCTATCCAGCCAGTTCTGGCCCGGTGTTAAGCCATCTGAATTTTCAGCTAAAGCCGGGCGAAATGTTGGGGTTGTGTGGGCCAACGGGCAGCGGAAAAAGCACGCTGCTCAGCCTTATTCAGCGCCACTTTGATATTCAGCAAGGCGATATTCGCTATCACGACACACTGTTATCTCAGCTACGCATTGATAGCTGGCGCAGTCGTCTGGCGGTGGTGAGTCAAACGCCGTTCCTGTTCTCGGATAGCGTGGCGCATAATATTGCCCTAGGCAAACCCAGTGCCACTCAGGCAGAGCTTGAGCGCGTGGCAAAAATGGCCTGCGTTCATGATGATATTTTGCGTCTGCCGCAAGGCTATGAAACCGAAGTCGGTGAGCGTGGCGTGATGTTATCGGGCGGGCAGAAACAGCGTATTTCCATTGCCCGTGCGTTATTGCTTAACGCGGAGATGCTTATCCTTGACGATGCGCTGTCGGCGGTTGACGGGCGAACGGAACATGAAATTCTGCATAACCTGCGGATCTGGGGCCAGGGCCGCACCTTGATTATCAGCGCTCATCGCTTGTCCGCTTTAACCGAAGCCAGCGAAATTTTAGTGTTACAACACGGTGCGGTCGCACAACGCGGCGACCACGATGCATTGGCCACAGAGCCTGGCTGGTATCGCGATATGTATCGTTATCAGCAGCTGGAAGCCGCGTTGGATGAGGATGAGCATGAAAAAGGAGTGCCACATGGCTAAGTCGCGGCACTTGTGGCCAACCTTAAAACGCTTGTTGAGTTACGGCAAACCCTGGCGCAGATCGCTGTCGTTAGCGGTGGCGATGTTGTGGATCGCCGCGGCCGCCGAAGTCACAGGCCCGGTTCTGGTCAGCTACTTTATCGATAATTTGGTGACGAAACATCAGATGCCGTGGGCGCTGGTGGCCGGTCTGGTGGTGAGTTTTGTTCTGTTACAACTGCTGGCTGCGGCGCTGCATTATGGGCAGGCGCTGCTATTTAACCGTGCCGCGATTGGCGTAGTGCAGCGGCTTCGCAGCGACGTGATGAATGCAGCGCTGCGCCAGCCACTGAGCGCTTTCGATACTCAGCCGGTTGGCCAGATCATCTCGCGTGTCACTAACGATACCGAAGTGATCCGGGATCTTTACGTTACCGTCGTTGCAACAGTACTGCGCAGCGCGGCATTAGTTGGCGCGATGATGGTAGCGATGTTTAGCCTCGACTGGCACATGGCACTGGTGGCAATGCTGATATTTCCAATGGTGCTGGTGGTCATGCTGATCTATCAGCGCTACAGCACGCCAATTGCACGACGCGTGCGCAGCTATCTCGCCGAAATCAATAATGGTTTCAACGAAGTGATCAGCGGCATGAGCGTAATTCAGCAATTCCGCCAGCAGGCGCGTTTTGGTGAACGTATGGGGGAGGCGAGCCGCTCGCACTATCTGGCGCGCATGGAAACGCTGCGGTTAGATGGTTTTCTGTTGCGACCCTTGTTAAGCCTGTTTTCAGCGCTGGTGCTGTGCGGCCTGCTGCTGCTGTTCAGCTTTTCGGTGCCGGGCGCCTTTGAAGTTGGCGTGCTTTACGCTTTTATCACTTATCTGGGGCGTCTGAATGAGCCGTTGATTGAGCTCACCACGCAGCAATCAATGCTGCAACAGGCGGTGGTTTCCGGCGAGCGTATCTTTGAGCTGATGGACGCTGCGCAGCAGCAATACGGGGAGGATAATCGTCCGCTGGCTTCAGGCCGCATCACGCTGAACCATTTGAGTTTTGCCTACCGTGAAGATCGTGATGTGCTGAGTGAAATCAATCTGGATGTGCCTTCCCGTGGATTTGTCGCGCTGGTGGGGCATACCGGCAGCGGCAAAAGTACGCTGGCAAACTTATTGATGGGATATTATCCGGTAACGCGCGGTGAAATTCGCCTTGATGAACGTCCGATAAGTCAGTTAACCCATGCGGTATTGCGACGTGGTATCGCCATGGTACAGCAGGACCCGGTGGTACTGGCCGACACGCTGTTAGCGAATGTGCGCTTAGGGCGCGCTATTAGCGAAGAGGCTGTCTGGCAGGTACTGGAGCAGGTCCAGCTCGCACCTTTAGCCCGCAGTATGTCGGCAGGCATCCATACCCGGCTGGGCGAGCAGGGCAATAATCTTTCTGTCGGGCAAAAACAGTTACTGGCACTGGCACGCGTGTTGGTCGAGCTGCCAAAAATTTTGATCCTCGACGAAGCCACTGCAAATATTGATTCCGGCACTGAACAGGCGATCCAGCAAACACTGCGCGCCTTACGCCAGCACAGCACGCTGGTGGTTATCGCGCATCGTCTCTCAACTATTATTGAGGCCGATACCATTTTAGTCCTGCATCGTGGACAAGTAGTGGAGCAGGGCAATCACCAACAGCTGCTTGCGCAGCAAGGCCGCTACTGGCAAATGTATCAACTTCAGCAAGCGGGAGATGAACTTGCTTCGGGCATAACCTTAACAACAGAAGGGTAAATTGCACCTTTTTAGCCCGTCTTTATCGGAATATTCTGTATAAATGCACTTCTTTGAGGTCTGAAGCACCAAAGAGGTGCGACAGTCACCCATTCTCAATCCGCTTCATCTATCCTCCGTCTTATCCATCCCAAAACGAAGCAAGTTGTAGCGCGCTTGCCTTACTGATTCATCGCTTTTTTTATTTATGGCACGCGCTTTGCTTATATCACTGCGTGTCCGAAAGATTCATTCATTTAATAGCTGGAGGGGATCCTATGAAGCTGGTTACCGTCGTGATTAAACCATTCAAGCTGGAGGATGTACGTGAAGCTTTATCCTCTATTGGTATTCAGGGACTTACCGTCTCCGAAGTTAAAGGTTTTGGGCGTCAAAAAGGGCACGCCGAGCTTTATCGTGGCGCTGAATACAGCGTGAATTTTCTGCCAAAAGTGAAAATTGATGTCGCTATCGCTGACGATCAGCTTGATGAAGTCGTGGATGTAGTCAGCAAGGCGGCGTACACCGGTAAAATTGGCGACGGTAAAATTTTCGTCGCTGAACTGCAGCGCGTAATCCGTATTCGTACCGGCGAAACCGACGAAGCAGCGCTGTAAACCAGATTCAGTAATGTGATGGGATGGAAAAAATGAATAAAATTTTAACGAAGTTGGGCCTGACCAGCCTGGCACTGTTACCATCGCTCGCGATGGCTGCACCTGCCGTTGCGGACAAGGCTGATAATGCATTTATGATGATTTGCACCGCGCTGGTGCTGTTTATGTCGATTCCAGGAATAGCATTGTTTTACGGCGGTTTGATTCGTGCCAAAAACGTGCTGTCAATGTTAACGCAGGTTGCAGTGACTTTCTCTCTGGTTTGTGTGCTGTGGATGGTTTACGGCTACTCGCTCGCCTTCAGCGAAGGTAACGCTTTCTTTGGTGGCTTTGAGTGGGCGATGCTGAAAAATATCCAGCTGACTGCGGTAATGGGCAGCTTCTATCAATACATTCACGTTGCGTTTCAGGCCTCTTTCGCCTGTATCACCGTCGGCCTGATTGTTGGTGCGATAGCGGAACGTATTCGTTTCTCAGCGGTACTGATTTTTGTGGTGGTATGGTTGACGCTGGCTTATCTGCCCATCGCTCACATGGTATGGGGAGGCGGCTATCTGGCACAGGACGGCGCGCTGGACTTTGCTGGTGGCACTGTGGTGCATATCAACGCGGCCATTGCTGGCCTGGTGGGTGCTTATCTGGTGGGTAAGCGTGCCGGTTTCGGTAAAGAAGCGTTTAAACCCCATAACCTGCCAATGGTTTTCACCGGTACTGCCATTCTGTATGTCGGCTGGTTTGGCTTTAATGCCGGTTCTGCTTCAGCCGCTAACGAAATCGCTGCGCTGGCATTCCTGAATACGGTAATGGCTACCGCGGGTGCGGTATTGTCCTGGATTTTCGGTGAATGGGCGCTGCGTGGCAATCCTTCCCTGCTGGGAGCATGTTCTGGCTTCATTGGTGGTCTGGTTGCAATCACCCCGGCTTGTGGTTATGTGGGTGTCGGCGGGGCATTGATCATTGGTCTGGTCGGGGGCCTGGCTGGCCTGTGGGGCGTAACGACGTTGAAAAAATGGCTGCGCGTTGATGATCCCTGTGATGTGTTCGGTGTGCATGGCGTGTGTGGTATCGTAGGTTGTATTCTGACCGGTGTGTTTGCCTCTTCTTCACTGGGCGGTGTGGGCTATGCAGAAGGTGTAACCATGGGCCATCAGGTTTGGGTACAAATCTTCAGCGTTGGCGTCACCATCGTCTGGTCAGGTGTGGCAGCATTTATCGGCTTTAAACTGGCTGACATGATTGTCGGGCTGCGTGTACCGGAAGAGCAGGAACGCGAAGGTCTGGATGTGAACAGCCACGGCGAAAACGCTTACAATCAATAATACATCCGCTCAAAAAGAGCTGTGTGCGAAAACATAAAAGGGGGGCGAGGAATCGCCCTCCTTTTTTACTCGCTGCGCTGACGCATCACTCCTTCCTGCACCGTCGATGCCACCAACACTCCCTGCTGATTATAAAATTCTCCACGAACAAACCCGCGCGCGCCAGACGCCGAGGTGCTGACCACGCTGTAAAGCAGCCATTCGCTAAAATCAAACGGGCGATGGAACCACATCGAATGATCGATGGTGGCAACCTGCATATCGGATTCTAAAAAACCTTTGCCATGCGGTTGAAGCGCAACAGGTAAGAAATTCAGATCGGATGCGTAGCCCAAAACATATTGATGCAGCCGTAAATCGTCTGGTAAAGCGCCATTCGTGCGGATCCAGACCTGACGCACCGGTTCATCTACATGTCCCTTTAACGGGTTGTGTATTTGTATCGGTCGAATCTCCAGCGGACGCTCAGCAATAAATTTTTCGCGTACCTTTTCTGGCAACATATGCGCCATTTTTTGCGCCATAAACTGCTCGGACAATAAATTATCCGGGCCGGGAACGGCTGGCATTTGATTCTGATGCTCAAAACCACTTTCAGGTGCCTGAAACGAGGCGGTCATATAAAAAATAGGCTGCCCGTTTTGTATCGCACTGACGCGGCGGGCACTAAAACTTTTGCCGTCACGTAAAGTTTCAACATCGTAAATGATAGCTTTTTTGCTATCGCCAGGACGTAGAAAATAGCTGTGGAATGAATGAATTATGCGGTTTTCCGGCACCATTTGTTTCGCAGCGTACAGCGCCTGGCCTACCACCTGACCGCCAAATACCTGGCGCAGACCCAGATCTTCGCTCTGACCACGGAATAAACCTTCGTCGAGTTTTTCCAGATTCAATAAATTCAGCAGATTTTGCAGTGCCTGGCTCATCGCGTATTCCTCAAAATAATGTCTGGTTCAGTTTGAAAGATCCGACCAGTTGTCGTCAATCAGTCTTTAACGCTGGTGCCAGCCAGGCAGGTTTTCGATATTTGTGCCAGTATTAGGAACATACAGCGAATGAAGCGCTGTATCGCAGATTCGCTGCTGATAATCATTTTGATCAAATGGAGACGACATCAATGAAACTCTGGCAAGTGTTCAGTGGATTAGCATTGGCGGTGGCTGTCGGAGGGTGTGCCGACAAAGGCAGGCCGGTTCCGACGCCAACTTTAGGTGCCGCAGTAGCAGGGCAGCAAGCGGCCATTACCCAGCCAAACGTTAGCGGTTCGGTGTATATTCGTCAACGCGTTGCGTTGCCACCGGATGCGGTTTTAACCGTCACGCTGTCGGATGCTTCTGTAGCGGGCGGACCCTCGAAAGTGCTGTCGCAGCGCGTTGTGCGTACCGAAGGTAAACAAGCACCGTTCCAGTTTGTGCTGCCGTTTAACCCCGCCGATGTTCAATCTAACGCACGAATTCTGCTAAGCGCAGCGATTGCTGTTGACGGTAAGCTGGCCTTTATCACTGATAACGTGAAGCCGGTTATCAACCAGGGCGGCACTAAGGCTGAGCTGTTGCTGGTTCCGGTTCCACAAAGAGCGATACCAACGCAGCCGGGAGCGGCAACAACCGTGCCCTCTACCTCCCCAGCGCAGGTTACGCCATCATCTTCAGTACCTGCACCAACTAATATGTAATGATTTCGGGGCGACGGGTTCGCCCCTTTTCATCGCTTAACCTATCCAGCGATATTTCTCCAGCTCAATATGTCCGTCATCGCTGACTTCAATGCCTTCAGCTTCCAGCGCATCACGTTGACGAAATAAATCCTCTCCCTGCAAAGAAATTGAACCATGGCGGTTTACCACCCGATGCCAGGGAAGCGAGCTGCCTGCAGGTAAACGTTTTAATACTCCACCAACCTGACGCGCCGCGCGCGGAGAGCCTGCCAGTTGCGCGATTTCACCATAGGTGGTGACTTTACCGCGGGGTATGGCAGCGACGACTTGCCAGATACGTTGTTGAAAGCTGTCAGGTTGATCCATCGGCTGATCCTGTCTCAGTAAATGGCTGCAACTTTAGCATGGCCGGGGCGGGTAGAAAGCGCGGAAAAGGTCTGTTGTTCAAGAAAACAACGGTCATCCGGCCTTTACTTGCAATTGCCGGAGCCTTCCCCGATAATGCCTGCGCTCTTGTGATGAGAGCTTGTCAATGGAGGCCCTGTTGGTTCTCCCGCAATGCTAGCTTGTGAACTCGGTCAGGTCCGGAAGGAAGCAGCCGCAGCAGGTGACGCGTGTGCCGGGATGTAGCTGGCAGGGCCTCCACCATTTCTGCTTTCTCAAACAATCCCTTCAGAAACGACAGACAGGCGAAGCTCGCCTGAGATCAATCCCTTGTATGCAGGCGAGATTTTTTAGATGATTAAAGACATTACCGCGAAAAGACGTAGTGTATTGACAGACTAACGGACGAATTTCCATACCGAACCGGGAACTTTGTCATAAAGCTTATTCATCGTCAGCTCAGCTAAACGATGATCAGCCGCAGAATAGAAAACCGCTAATTCGTTGTCAGATAATTCATACTTGTTTTTTTCAATAACCCTTTCAAGGGTATCGATTGAGCGACAACGACGCAGTCGCATCAAATAATCCGTTTTGGTTAAGGCTTTGTTCATAAATAAACCGTTCTCACATAAGTACTATAATGAATGGCTTGGTTGCTGGAGAAAAGCGCACTCTTCAGTAAACAGATTAAATAAGCGTTTAGCTGAACGTTGCCATCGTTGAAGGTCTTGCGGATTGATACCGTAATTACTAAATAACATAAAGGTATCATCAAGATATTCATCGATTTGCGAAATCAGCGCTTCATCTTCAACGTGCTTAATTTTGTAATTCATCGTGAAAGAAGCGATGTGCTCAATCAGATCATTAAGTTGCAAGTTGCTTTCAGAAGTCGGATCATTAACCCAGCCGTGATGGCTATCAGTTAATACTGCCATACTCTCGTCAAACAGGTTCTCACACAGGTATTTAAGCTGGGCAATATCATGCCGTTTCGGTGAGTATTCGTCCATCTTTTTCCCCTCCGTAGCTAGCACAGGTACCGCGATGCGGCAAGATAAGATAAAGCGGCCAGGAAGCGATAATTAGAGCTATTAATAAACGGAGTGCTTTAAATATAGAGTAAAACCATTAGTTATGCTCACCTCCATTACTAAATATTACAATTCATCGCCTGGAGAAGGGCGCGTATTATCGATGACCTCAAACGCAAGCGCACCAGGCACAACGCGAAACATTATCTGTTCTTTTTGCGTTACTGTCTCGTTTAGATCCAGGCAGGGGTTAAATACATTCCACTCAAAATGGTAAAGCATTTTAAATCTATTAGGCCCACCATTCTCAACAGAAATAATTTTAAAACTTTCAGGAACTATCCGGGCATTTTGTGAATACCACTGTAAATCGCCCGCTAGCGGTTCTGCTATTTTGAGAATATTCCGCTGAATAATTGATTCTAATTTTGCGCAGTCATTTTCACCCGGCGCAATATCACATTCAAGATGTAGCATATCAGATGTTTGTAATAATAATTGATAATCCTATCATTAGTGTTCTGCAAGAAGTTTGCAAGTAACTTACGGTTGCTTTGACCTGTCATTGGGATTCGTAACCCGTTAACTCTTTGATTAAACTGATTTTATACTTATAGCTCCCGCCTTTTTATTGCTGCAACGTTATTTTTTGAAACATTTTACTCTCTCTCGCTGCTCATAAAAACAGGTATTATTAGTGTTATGTTATAACATTATAAGGTGGCAGTGATGAATCACAGCGGACTACTACTGTCGCTAAGCGGCAGATTATGTGTCGCCCTGACACTGATTGCATTGCTGGGGCTAGCGATGTGGTGGGGAATACAAAAATGATCAAATTCAGCGATCTTTGTGTCGGCTATCAGGGTCAGACGGTAACGCCCGTCATCAATGGCCAGTTAGCGGCAGGCAGTATGACAGCGCTGGTGGGCGCTAATGGCAGCGGGAAGTCGACATTATTAAAGACTATCGCTGGCTTATTGCCTCCCATCGCCGGGCATTGCGATCTTTTTTTACCACGCAAAGAGCTGGGTTGGTTACCACAACGCACTGAGCTGGAAACGCGATTTCCGCTGACTGTTTTTGAGCTGGTTTCGATAGGTTGCTGGCCGCGCTGCGGCTGGTTCGGCGGCATCACTCGCGCTTTGCGGAAAGAAATCTGGCAGGCGCTTGAAGCGGTGCACATGACAGAGCATGCCGATGCGCAACCTGCCACATTATCAGGCGGTCAGCTACAGCGCGTATTGTTTGCTCGCCTGATGTTACAGCGCAGCCGCCTTTGGCTGCTGGATGAGCCATTTAATGGGATCGACAGCCAAACCGTCACGCTATTAATGTCGATTCTGCAACAACAGCAGCATGCGGGAACGACTCTGCTGGTGGTGCTACACGATCGTCCTCTGGTTGCCCGTTACTTTAACGATGTACTGTCAATGGACGATGCGTCTCATCGCCAGACACAAATAGCTTCCACTCCGCTGCGGAGAGTCGCGTCGTGATAGTGATACACCCTTTCATGGAGTTTGGCTTTATGCGACGCGCGCTGGTGGCCTGTATCGCCTTAGCCGTTAGCGCCACGCCGCTTGGCGTATTTCTCTCTCTACGTCGCATGAGCCTGATTGGCGATGCGTTATCACATGCGGTGCTGCCGGGCGCCGCCATTGGTTATCTCATTTCAGGACTTTCGCTGGTGGCGATGGGGATTGGCGGAGTGATCGCGGGTTTAGCCGTTGCGCTGTTATCCGGTGCCGTCAGCCGCTATACGCCGTTAAAAGAGGATGCCAGTTTTGCCGGTTTCTATCTCGGCTCGCTGGCGTTGGGTGTGACGTTAGTATCGTTGCGCGGTTCAAGCGTAGATCTTTTACATGTGCTATTTGGATCACTATTGGCGGTGGATAACCCGGCGCTGCTGCTGGTGAGTGGTATTGCTGCTTTTACCTTGCTGATGCTGGCGCTTATTTACCGGCCTTTAGTCATTGACGCATTTGATCCGGACTTTTTGCGCGCCCAGGGCAAATGGAGTGCGCCGCTGGTGCATGGACTTTTTCTGATGCTGGTGGTGCTGAATCTGGTGGCGGGCTTCCAGGTGTTAGGCACCTTGATGTCAGTCGGGTTGATGATGTTACCCGCCGCAAGCGCACGCTTCTGGAGTCGCCATCTTGCCGCCATGCTCGGCATTGCCATGTTGCTGGCGGGAATGTCGTCATTTATCGGTTTAATCCTTTCCTGGCATTTCTCATTACCAGCCGGACCTGCGGTGGTACTGAGTGCTGCTGTTCTGTTCTTTCTCTCAATTTTGACAGGGCCGTGCGGCGGTCTTTTACGCCGCCATTAAATTAAGGAGTTTTTATGAAAAAGTTACCGGTTAGTCTGGCGCTTGGTGCGATGTTGGTTAGCCCCTTCTCCATGGCGAAAACCGTGGAAGCGGTAGCCAGCTTTACTGTACTGGCGGACATGGTTAAACAAGTCGGTGGTGATCATGTGCACGTAAAAAGTCTGGTCGGGCCGAATGGTGATCCGCATACTTTCGAGCCCACGCCGCAGGACAGCCAGGCGCTGGCGAAAGCCGACGTGGTATTTGTTAGCGGCCTGGGGCTGGAAGGGTGGATGAATCGTCTGGTCACGGCATCAGGATACAAAAATCAACCCGTTATTGCTTCCACAGGGGTGACCACGCGCACCCTGGAAGAGGACGGTAAAAATATCACTGACCCACATGCCTGGAACAACCTGCAAAATGGCGTGATCTACGCGACTAATATCATGAATGCATTAATTAAAGCCGATCCCGAGGATGCGACCGATATTCGTCTGCGTGGCGAAAATTATATTCAACAGCTCAAAAATCTGGATAGCTGGGCAAAAACCGCTTTCGAAGCTGTTCCACCCGCTAAACGTAAAGTATTAACCAGCCACGATGCGTTTGGCTATTTCGGTCAGCGTTATAAGGTGAATTTTCTGGCGCCCGTTGGCTTCTCTACTGAAGCTGAGGCCAGTGCCAGCGACGTTGGGGGGTTGATCAAACAGCTGAAGCAGCAACATATCAACCGTTACTTTATTGAGAACCAAACCGATCCGCGTTTAGTGAAGCAGATTGCCAGCGCAACCGGTGCGCAACCGGGCGGCGAGCTTTATCCTGAAGCACTGTCTGACGCATCGGGGCCGGCAGCAACCTATGTAACCGCGTTCAAACACAACGTCAACGCCATGTTAGGCAGCATGCGTTAAGCATAAAAAAAAGCCGGGAATTTTCCCGGCCAATATCATCACGACACGTCCTGACTTTTTATTTCCTTCCCTGTACCGCTTTAAAGCGCGGATTCGATTTACAGATCACATAAACGCGCCCGTGGCGACGGACGATTTTGCAATCTTTATGGCGATTTTTAGCTGAACGCAACGAGCTCAATACTTGCATGTTTCCCTCTCTATTTACGGCCCAGAAAGCGGCCAAAACGTTGATTAAAGCGTGCGGTACTGCCTTCTTTGGTGAAATCTTTTTGTTTACCGGTGTAATGCACATGGGAGGCTGATGAAACGTCAAGCGGGACATAGGGCAGCGTTTCTCCTTCAAATTCCACGGTGCGATCGGTTTTGATAGTTGAACCGATTTTGAACCAGGCGTTGGCAGAAGTGTCGTGGAACACAACCTGCCGATAATGCGGATGGATATGGGGTTTCATATTCCCACCTTCATGTAATGTTATAATATTACAATAGTATGCACCTCCTTCCTGATGAATGCAACCGTAAGGAAGGCCGGAAATAAAGGGGAAGGGATTCGGAACAAGGCAGAAATGAAGACAGACAGGCAATAAAAAAGGCCGCTTGCGCGGCCTTTCAGGCATCACACTTTAGTGTGACTGGTCGTGTTCAACCGGATGGCCTTTTTCCAGCTCCGTTTTGTTCTTACTGAAGCGGCGACGTACCACGACAAAAAACACCGGAACAAAGAAAATAGCCAGCGCTGTTGCGGTCACCATACCGCCCATCACGCCTGTACCCACGGCGTTTTGCGCGCCGGAACCCGCACCGGAACTAATTGCCAGTGGCAACACGCCAAGAATAAAGGCAAGCGATGTCATCAGAATAGGACGCAGACGCATACGTGATGCTTCCAGCGTTGCCTCTATCAAACCTTTGCCTTCTTTCTCCATCAAATCTTTCGCAAATTCAACGATTAGAATGGCGTTCTTCGCTGAGAGGCCAACGGTAGTCAGTAATCCCACCACGAAGTAAACATCATTGCTCAGTCCACGTAGCGTGGTAAAGATCAATGCGCCAATGACCCCGAGCGGAACAACCAGCATGACTGAGAACGGAATGGACCAGCTTTCATACAGTGCAGCGAGACACAAGAACACCACAATCAGCGAGATGGCGTACAGCGCTGGCGCCTGGTTACCTGACAGACGTTCCTGATAAGACATGCCGGTCCAGTCGTAGCCAATACCGGTTGGCAGCTTCGAGGCCAGTTGTTCCATCAGATTCATCGCGTCACCGGAGCTTTTGCCTGCTGCGGGTTGGCCCAGAATCTCCATAGAAGGTAAGCCGTTGTAGCGTTCAAGGCGCGGAGAACCATATTGCCATTTCGCCGACGAGAAGGCAGAGAAGGGCACCATAGTTCCGCTGCTGTTGCGCACGTACCATTTCCCAATATCATCCGGCAACATACGCGAATCTGCTTTGCCCATGACATACACTTTTTTCACACGTCCACGGTCGATAAAATCGTTAACGTAGGATCCGCCCCAGGAGGCGCCCAGCGTAGTATTGATGTCACTTAGCGACACGCCCAGCGCCTGCGCTTTCTCCTGATCGATGATCAGTTTGTACTGTGGCGTATCTTCCAGACCGTTCGGGCGCCCGCCCGCCAGCGAGTCTGAATGTTGCGCCACCATACCCAGCAGCTGATTACGCGCTTCGGTCAGTTTGGCATGGCCCAGGTTGCCCTGATCGATCAGTTCGAAGTCGAAGCCGGTGGCATTACCCAGTTCGATAATCGCTGGCAGGTTAAACGGGATAACCATCGCATCTCTGATCTTGCCCAACGCTTTCATAGCACGACCGGCAATTGCCGGCACCTTCATATCGCTACCCGCACGCTCATCCCACGGTTTAAGGCTGACAAATGCAATACCGGTATTCTGGCCGCGACCGGCAAAACCGAAGCCGTTTACGGTAAATACTGAGTTAACACTGTCTTTTTCCTTGGTGAGGAAGTAATCCGTTACCTGATCCAACACTCTCTGAGTACGTTCTTGCGTTGCGCCGGCGGGCAGCTGTGCCTGAGCCAGCAGTAAGCCCTGATCTTCTTCCGGCAGGAAGGAGGAGGGTAATCGCAGGAACAGGTAAGCCATGCCGACCACAATCACCAGATAAATCACTAAATAGCGACCGGTGCTGCGGACAATATGGCCCACGCTGTCAACGTAGTGGTTTGTACTCTTGTCAAACAGGCGGTTAAACCAGCCGAAGAAACCGGTGGTTTTACCGTGGTCGCCTTTTGCAATTGGCTTCAGCATGGTGGCACAAAGCGCAGGCGTCAGAATCAACGCCACTAATACTGACAGCGCCATTGCAGAAACGATGGTGATGGAGAACTGACGATAAATAACCCCAGTCGAGCCGCCAAAGAACGCCATCGGCACAAACACCGCTGATAACACCAGCGCGATACCGACCAGCGCACCCTGAATTTGCTCCATCGAGCGTTTGGTCGCTTCTTTGGGCGGTAATCCCTCTTCCGCCATGACGCGCTCAACGTTCTCAACCACCACGATGGCGTCATCCACCAGTAAGCCGATGGCGAGCACCATCCCGAACATCGTCAGGGTATTTATCGAATAGCCAAAGGCGCTGATAATGGCAAAGGTGCCTAACAGCACGACCGGCACGGCAATTGTCGGAATCAGCGTGGCGCGGAAGTTTTGCAGGAACAGGTACATTACCAGGAACACCAACACGATCGCTTCCAGCAAGGTTTTCACCACTTCGAAGATAGAGATCTTAACGAACGGGGTCGTGTCGTAGGGATAAACCACTTTCATCCCGGCAGGGAAGAAGGGCTGCAGCTTAGCCAGTTCAGCTTTTACCGCGTCTGCGGTATCCAGCGCATTGGCACCCGTGGCCAGTTTGATACCGATACCGGATGCTGGCTTGCCGTTGTAACGCGCAATGATCTCATAGTTCTCACCGCCGAGTTCAATTTTCGCCACGTCACGCAAACGTACCTGTGAGCCATCCGAATTCACTTTTAGCAGAATGTTGCCGAACTCTTCAGTAGACGTCAGACGCGTTTGTGCAATAATCGATGCGTTGAGTTGCTGACCTGGCGCAGGAGGGGTACCACCCAACTGGCCTGCCGCAACCTGAGCATTCTGCGTATCCAGGGCGCTAATGACATCCACCGGCGTGAGCTGATAGTTATTCAGCTTATGCGGGTCCATCCAGATTCGCATCGCATATTGCGCACCAAATACCTGCGTATCACCTACACCTGGCGTACGGCTGATCGGATCTTTGATGTTTGACGCAACATAGTCAGAAATATCATTCTGCGTCATGCTGCCATCTTCACTGATGAAACCTGCCACCATCAGAAAGCTGCTAGAGGATTTTTTAACCTGAATTCCCTGTTGCTGCACTTCCTGCGGTAGCAGAGGCATTGCCAGTTGCAGTTTGTTTTGCACCTGTACCTGGGCAATATCTGCGTCGGTTCCCGATTCGAAAGAGATGGTCAGCGTCAGCGTGCCGGATGAATCACTGCTCGAGGACATATACATCAGCCCATCGATGCCATTCATGTTTTGCTCGATGACCTGCGTCACGGAATCCTGCAACGTTTTTGCATCCGCTCCTGGATAGGTGGCCTGGATTTCAACTGACGGCGGCGCAACGTTGGGGTATTGCTCAATCGGTAGATTGATAATCGATAGCACACCACCCATCATAATAATGATGGCGAGGACCCACGCAAAGATGGGACGATCGATAAAGAACTTAGCCATGTATCAACGGCTCCTGTTATGACGATGATTTTTCAGACTGGGCCTGCGATTGGGACTCTGGCGCGGACTTAGCATCGTCTGAGACTTCTTGTGGCGTAACCTTCGCACCTGGTTTAGCACGCTGTAAACCGGTGCTGATGACACGCTCACCCGCTTTCACACCCTCGGTCACCAGCCATTTGTCGCCGATAGCCTGCGCTGCATTTATGTTGCGGGATTCTACTTTGTTGTCCGCACCAACAACCATCACCGTCGCCTGACCGGTTGGCGTCCGGGCAACAGCCTGCTGCGGCACCAGCAGCGCGTCTGGGTTGGTTCCTTCATCCAGACGTGCACGTACAAACATGCCAGGCAGCAGAGCGTGGTTGGGGTTCGGGAAAATAGCGCGCAGAGTGATAGAACCGGTGGTTTCATCAACGGTTACATCGGAGAATTCCAGCGTACCAGGCTGAGCATAACTTTTGCCGTTCTGCATCAGCAGAGTGACATTGGCTTTACCATCATTCTGTTTCAGCTTGCCAGACTCCAGCTCCTGGCGCAGACGTAAAAAATCGTCGCTGGATTGAGTCACGTCCACATACATTGGATCAAGCTGCTGCACGGTGGCCAGTGCAGTTGTTTGCGCGTCTTGCACCAGCGCGCCTTCTGTGACAGAAGATTTACCCACCCGTCCGCTAATTGGCGAAGTGACTTTAGTGTAGGCAAGATTGATGCGAGCCGTTTCGACATTTGCTTTTGCGGCTTGTACTGCAGCATCGTTTTGCGCGGCGGTAGCAACGGCGGTGTCATAGTCCTGCTGACTGATGTACTTTGTACCCAGCAGCGGCTTATAACGTTTGACCGTGAGCTGAGCAATGCGCGCATTAGCTTCAGCCTGCGCGAGGTCGCCTTTAGCACTGTCGTAGGCCGCCTGATAAGTGGCCGGATCGATCTGGTAAAGAGATTGTCCTGCTTTTACATCACTGCCTTCGACAAAGTTACGTTTCAGAATGATACCGGAAACTTGAGGACGCACTTCGGCCACGCGATACGCGGAAGTCCTGCCGGGTAATTCGGTGGAAATCTTTAAAGGCGCGTTTTTTAGCGTGACAACGCCGACTTCTGGCGGCTGTTGCTGGGCGGCTTGTTGGGATTTATTATCATCACATCCTGTTAACATAAAGCTGCCTGAAAGCATCAGGACGGCCGCCAGAGGCGATAATCCTCTGATTTTATTCATAAATAAACCTCTAGAGTCCGATAACAAATGATCAATGGCTCACAAACCGAAGAACCCATTGCTGCGTCAAATCGCGGGTCGTGCTATGGTACATACATTCACAAATGTATGTAAACTTTCCCGTTTGTAAAAAAAGTACCCTATGGCACGAAAAACCAAAGCGCAAGCACTTGAAACCCGACATCAAATTCTTGATGCCGCCATCATCCTGTTCTCACAACAGGGCGTTTCAGCCACTTCACTGGCAGATATTGCTGCTGCGGCCAGTGTTACGCGGGGCGCTATCTACTGGCATTTCAAAAATAAAGCTGACGTTTTGCATGAAATCTGGCTACGTTGCGACGCCGGGCTAGATAACGTGGAACTTGAGTATCAAACAAAATATCCCGGCGATCCACTTTCAGTGTTACGTGCCATGCTAGTCTATATCTTTGAAGCAACAGCAAACGATCCGCAACGTCGCGCTTTAATGGAAATCATTTTCCATAAATGTGAATTTGTGGGTGAAATGGCGACGCTGAAAAACATTCAGCAAAATTTACTGCTTGAATGTTACGACAGAATTGAAGATGTCCTGCGCCAGTGTATTGAAGCAGCACAGTTGTCGCCGCGCCTCAATACGCGCCAGGCGGCGCTCATCATGCGCGGTTATGTCAATGGCATGATGGAAAGCTGGCTATTTACGCCTGAAAGTTTCGATTTAGCTGGCGATGCGCCGGAATTAGTCAACGCTTTTATTGATATGTTACGGTTGAGTCCGACCTTAACCGCTCATGATTAGTCCGTGTGGCTAGCGTCGCGTTTCTTT
Organism: Mixta mediterraneensis; assembly: GCF_014946725.1. Classification (GTDB taxonomy): domain Bacteria; phylum Pseudomonadota; class Gammaproteobacteria; order Enterobacterales; family Enterobacteriaceae; genus Pantoea; species Pantoea mediterraneensis. The sequence goes on along the minus strand of NZ_JACFXY010000001.1, from coordinate 405,463 downwards.
TCATAATCCCGCTGTACCATCGCTAACGCCGAAAGCACCGTTTCCACAGGCAGCTGATGTTCTTCCAGCAGCTGAATCAAATCCACCGCCAGCTTGACATCGTCAGGGGCATTTTCTAAAGCCATAACCACTCCTTTTAAGACGTTTTTACGTCACGGCACTTTCATTAGCACAAACGCATCATTATTTACAGACAGCAGCGCCCGCTGTTGCGCTTATTCCCTTTCATTGCTGGCGCGCAGCGATAACCCCCATTCTACGGAACGAATTGCCTGTCGACAGCGCATCATACGACCTTCAAGGATCTCCAGATCCTGCTTTAACTGCTGCTGTACCGCCAGCGTTTCAGCCAGCGCCAGCCGCTGTTCACGCTGATCAAGCATTGCCTGTAAGCGCCGCTCGTATTCGCGATATTCCTGCAGCTTCGCTTCCCGCGGATTGCTGTGCGGCTGTTCACGCGGGAGCCGTAACTGTTGCGTACTGGCTTCCCGTTGCAGGGCTGCGATTTGGTCAACAAGATGTTCAGCCAGCCAGGTGATGCGCGACAAATCGTTTGCGTGGGCGCATAATCGTTGAAAATTTTGCTCAATTTCCTGCAGATAATCCGTTAGTCGTGTGCCTTTACAACGAAACAGCTGACTATCGAAGCGGGGCTGGCGGCAGCGTCCATCAGGGTGACCGGCAATCTCCTGATGCAAACCAAGAATGCGCTGCTGCAGTCGTAACTGAATGGAACTGAGGCTCATAACGCGTCTGTCATTTGTGCTAACGTGTGCGGAAAAGAAAATTTCTGGGCGATATTCATGCAACGCATTGTGTTATTAATCCTCGGCTGGCTGGCAATTGTGCTGGGCACGTTAGGTATTGTATTACCTTTATTACCTACCACGCCATTTATGCTGTTGGCAGCCTGGTGCTTTGCCCGTTCCTCTCCGCGTTTTCATGAATGGCTGCTGTGGCGCTCGCCGTTTGGTCGCTATCTTCGTCACTGGCAGCAGCATCGCGCTATGCCGCCCAGGACGAAAGGACGTGCTATCGCATTGATTATTCTTACCTTTGCTATTTCGATTGCGTTGGTCAAGATCCTTTGGGTTCGCAGCATGCTGCTGGCAATGTTAGCTTTGCTGGTGGCATTTATGTGGCGCATCCCGGTCGTCGCTGAAACGCCAGAGCCGCGCCAGCCGCCGCGATAAAGTTGCATTTATGCGATCATTTGCTTAGATTTGGGCCTCTTCGTGCGTGGCTTTCCCTTGTGAATACTCTCCCGCTGAGCCTTTTATCAGAGACTGGCGCTATGAGAGCTGCGCAAAACAGAATTTTTTACCAGGCGTATCATTATGACCGACACTGCGCAGCAGCTTGAATACATTAAAAACAGCATCAAAAGTATTTCTGATTATCCAAAGCCAGGCATTCTGTTTCGTGACGTAACCAGTCTGCTGGAAGATCCAAAAGCCTATGCCACGGCCATTGCGCTGCTGGTGGAGCGTTATCGCGATAAAGGCATCACCAAAGTGGTGGGCACCGAAGCGCGTGGTTTTCTGTTTGGCGCGCCGGTAGCGTTAGGCCTGGGCGTAGGATTTGTTCCGGTGCGCAAACCCGGTAAGCTGCCGCGCGAAACCTTCAGCGAAACTTATGAGCTGGAATATGGCACCGATCAGCTGGAGCTGCATAAAGATGCTATCCAGCCGGGCGACATGGTGCTGGTGGTGGATGATCTGCTGGCAACCGGCGGCACCATTGAAGCGACGGTAAAACTGATCCGTCGCGCAGGTGGTGAAGTTAAACATGCCGCTTTTATTATCAACCTGTTTGATTTGACGGGTGAAACACGTCTGAAAGCGCTCGGTCTTGAGTGCTATAGCCTGGTCAATTTTCCAGGCCACTAAGCTATTTTGCGCGCCTTATCGTAAGGTAGGGCTTTCTTGCGGGTCATCGGGATAACCAGTGATAGGCAGATACATTTCTCGCTGTTAGACTACTGCAACGCTATACAGGAGTTGCAAAACATCTGCGCTCACCTTTCCATCTAAATTCGTCGAATCCACATGAGCTATCAGGTACTTGCGCGAAAATGGCGTCCCCAGGCTTTTGCTGACGTAGTCGGTCAGGAACATGTTCTGACGGCGCTGGCGAATGGATTGTCTCTGGGACGAATCCATCATGCTTATCTCTTCTCCGGCACGCGCGGGGTAGGGAAAACCACTATTGCGCGTCTGCTGGCCAAAGGGCTTAACTGCGAAACCGGCATTACCGCCACGCCGTGCGGACAGTGCGACAACTGCCGTGAGATTGAACAAGGCCGTTTCGTTGATCTGATTGAGATCGATGCGGCTTCGCGTACCAAAGTGGAAGATACGCGCGATCTGCTTGATAACGTGCAATACGCGCCCGCACGAGGTCGATTCAAAGTCTATTTGATTGATGAAGTGCATATGTTGTCGCGCCATAGCTTTAATGCCCTCTTGAAAACGCTGGAAGAACCGCCGTCGCACGTCAAATTCCTGCTGGCAACCACCGATCCGCAAAAACTGCCGGTGACCATTCTTTCTCGCTGTTTACAATTCCATCTCAAAGCGCTGGATGTCGATCAAATCCGCCAGCAGCTTGAGTACGTCTTACAGCAGGAGCAGATTCAGAGCGAATCGCGAGCACTGCAACTTTTGGCACGCGCCGCGGATGGCAGTATGCGCGATGCGTTAAGTCTGACCGATCAGGCCATCGCGATGGGGCAGGGTGCGGTCAGTAGCGCAACCGTTAGCGCCATGCTGGGCACGCTGGATGATGAACAGCCGCTGGGCCTGATCGAAGCGGTGGTGGATGGTAACGGTGAACAGGTGATGGCGTTGCTCAGTCAGGCCGCATCACGCGGCGTGGAATGGGAAGCCCTGTTGGTTGAAATGCTGCGTTTGCTACACCGTATTGCGATGGTGCAACTGCTGCCAACCTCCTTAAATGATGATGAAGAGAGCAATGCGTTACGGTTGCGCGAATTAGCGCGTGTAGTCCCGCCCACGGATGTGCAGCTTTATTACCAAACGCTGTTAATGGGGCGCAAAGAACTGCCCATGGCGCCCGATCGCCGCATGGGGGTTGAAATGACGCTGCTGCGTGCGCTCGCGTTTCATCCAAAAGCGCAGGTAGCTGAGCCATTAGCACGTCCGGCGTTACTGCAGCAAATCGCCGCTACGCAGCCGCAAACGGCCCAGGCACAACCAAACATTGCGCAGCCACAAGCGGCACAACCGCAAATGGCCCCTCCCGATGATGCGGCATCCGTTACTCAGCATCATGAAACATCGCCTGTGGCTGCACCGGATCCTTCGTTACCCGGTTCCACCAGTCAGCTGTTGCAGGCGCGCACGCAGCTGCTGCGCCGGGGAGCGAACAAACTAAAAAAGAGTGAGCCGGCGGCGCCTGGAGCGCGGCCGGCCAACCCCGCGCTGGAGCGGCTGGCCTCGGTTACCGAGCGTAGCCAACAGCGCATTCGCGATAACGCATCCGCGACGCCGGTAAAAAAAGAAGCCTACCGCTGGAAAGCGCAAACCCAGCCAGTGAATACCCCCGAACCAGTGGCGACGCCAAAAGCCTTGCGTTCTGCGCTAGAGCATGAGAAAACCCCTGAGCTGGCGGCACGGCTGGCGGAAGAGGCGCAACAGCGCGACGCCTGGGCCGCCGAAATTGCGGCGCTGCAGCTACCAAAACTGGTGCAGCAGCTGGCGTTAAACGCCTGGAAAGAAACCACGGCCAACGGCATATGTTTGCACCTGCGTTCCAGCCAGCGACATCTGAATTCGTCCGCCGCGCAACAGGCATTAAGTGCAGCATTAAGTCAGGCCGCCGGGCTGGCAGTTGAACTGTCGGTCATTGAAGATGATAATTCGACGGTGTTGACGCCACTGGAGTGGCGTCAGGCCATTTATGAAGAGAAGCTGGCGCAGGCGCGCCAGTCGATCACCAGTGATACTCATATTCAGACGCTGCGTCGCTTTTTTGACGCTGATCTGGATGAAGAGAGTATCCGACCCGTTTGATCACGCTGCCGCTGTCCGGGAGATAGCGTTGTGGCCACAGCTGAGAGAGAAAACTATGTTTGGTAAAGGCGGATTGGGCAACCTGATGAAGCAGGCCCAGCAAATGCAGGACAAAATGGCCAAAGTTCAGGAAGAGATCGCCGCACTGGAAGTCACCGGTGAATCAGGTGCAGGTCTGGTGAAGGTGACGATCAACGGCGCGCACAACTGCCGTCGTGTGGAAGTCGATCCAAGCCTGTTGGAAGACGACAAAGAGATGCTGGAAGATCTTATCGCTGCGGCTTTCAACGATGCAGCACGCCGCATTGATGAAACGCAGAAAGAAAAAATGGCAGACGTCTCTTCCGGCATGCAACTGCCGCCTGGCTTTAAGATGCCGTTCTGATGCAAACCAGTCCACTGCTTGAATCTTTGATGGAATCGCTGCGCTGTTTGCCTGGCGTTGGGCCGAAATCGGCACAGCGTATGGCTTTTCAGCTATTGCAGCGCGATCGCAGCGGTGGCATGCGGCTGGCGCAGGCATTGACGCGGGCAATGTCGGAAATCGGTCATTGTGCTGATTGCCGTACTTTCACTGAACAGGAAATCTGTACGATTTGCGCCAATCCCCGGCGTCAGCAAAATGGTCTGATCTGCGTAGTAGAAAGCCCGGCAGATATTCATGCCATTGAGCAAACCGGGCAGTTCGCTGGTCGCTACTTTGTACTGATGGGCCATCTTTCGCCGCTTGATGGCATTGGCCCGGCCGATATTGGTCTGGATCGGCTTGAACAGCGTCTAGAAAAAGAAACCATTCAGGAAGTAATCCTCGCCACCAATCCAACCGTGGAAGGCGAAGCAACCGCTAACTACATCGCTGAGCTGTGCGGGCAGTATGGTGTTGATGCCAGCCGCATTGCACATGGTGTACCGGTGGGGGGCGAGCTTGAAATGGTGGATGGCACCACGCTGTCGCATTCGCTGGCCGGTCGTCACAAGATTAAATTTTAAACGCTTGCCGGTGTTATCTCTGACACCGGCTTGAAATTTTCGCTCCCATCCCCACATCTTCCTCAACGTTTGTTCAACCTGTTTTGTTGAGGTAGCAATGACCATGAAAGGACAAGAGACACGTGGTTTTCAATCGGAAGTAAAACAACTTCTGCACTTGATGATCCATTCTCTCTATTCAAACAAAGAGATTTTTCTGCGTGAGCTGATTTCCAATGCCTCGGATGCGGCAGATAAGCTGCGTTTTCGTGCGTTGTCTGATGCCAGCTTATATGAAGGCGATGGCGATTTGCGCGTGCGTCTCTCTGTTGATAAGGACAACCGCACCATCACGCTAAGCGATAACGGCATTGGGATGCGCCGTGACGAGGTGATCGAGAATCTCGGTACTATTGCGAAATCCGGTACTAAAGCGTTTCTGGAGTCGCTGGGTTCCGATCAGGTCAAAGACAGCCAGCTGATTGGTCAGTTTGGTGTCGGTTTCTACTCAGCGTTTATCGTCGCGGACAAAGTTTCCGTGCGTACCCGCGCGGCGGGTGCATCAGCCGACGAAGGGGTATTCTGGGAATCGGCGGGCGAGGGTGACTACACTATCGCAGACATCACTAAAGACGATCGCGGCACTGAAATTACGCTGCACCTGCGTGAAGGCGAAGATGAGTTTCTTGATGCCTGGCGCGTGCGCAATATCATCGGTAAATATTCCGACCATATTGCACTGCCAGTGGAAATCGAAAGCAAAGACGAAGAAAACGATACCACTCATTGGGAAAAGATCAACAAAGCCCAGGCGCTGTGGACGCGTAATAAAGCTGACATCAGTGATGAAGAGTACACCGAGTTTTATAAGCACATTGCGCATGACTTCAGCGATCCGGCCATCTGGAGCCATAACCGCGTAGAAGGTAAGCAGGAATACACCAGCTTGCTTTATATCCCGGCGCGCGCCCCGTTTGATATGTGGAACCGCGACCATAAACACGGTCTGAAACTGTACGTGCAGCGTGTATTCATCATGGATGATGCTGAGCAGTTTATGCCGAATTACCTACGCTTCGTGCGGGGACTGATTGATTCCAACGATCTGCCGCTTAACGTATCGCGTGAAATTTTGCAGGATAGCCGCGTGACCCAAAGCCTGCGTGGTGCGCTGACCCGGCGTGCACTGCAAATGCTGGAAAAACTGGCGAAGGATGACAGCGATAAATATCAAACTTTCTGGAAAGAGTTTGGTCTGGTGCTGAAAGAGGGCCCGGCGGAAGATCATGCCAACCAGCAAACTATCGCCAAATTGCTCCGTTTCGCAACGACGCAAAGCGAAGGTGCAGAACAGACTATTTCGCTGGAAGACTATGTCAGCCGTATGGTTGAAGGTCAGGAGAAGATTTATTACATCACCGCCGACAGCTATGCCGCCGCGAAGAGCAGCCCGCATCTGGAACTGTTCCGCAAAAAAGGCATTGAAGTTTTACTGCTGTCTGAACGCATTGACGAATGGATGATGAGCTATCTGACCGAGTTCGACGGACATGCTTTCCAGTCGGTGAGCAAAGCGGATGAGTCGCTGAGCAAGCTGGCAGATGAAGAGACCGAAGAGCAGAAAGAAGCTGAAAAGGCGCTGGAACCGTTCGTTGAGCGGGTGAAAACGCTGCTGGGCGAACGCGTGAAAGAGGTGCGTTTAACGCATCGTCTGACCGATACGCCAGCGATTGTCACCACCGACGCGAATGAAATGACCACGCAGATGGCGAAGCTGTTTGCGGCGGCGGGTCAGGAAGTGCCGGAAGTGAAGTACATCTTTGAACTCAACCCGGATCACCAACTGGTGAAACGTGTTGCTGATACGCCGGACGAAGCGCGTTTCGGCGAATGGGTCGAATTGTTGCTGGATCAGGCGCTGCTGGCTGAGCGTGGCACGCTGGATGATCCGAACCAGTTTATCCGTCGCATGAATCAGCTGCTGACGGCCTAAAAAAAAAGCCGGTGACAAGGTTCACCGGCTTTTTTTATGGCTGCGCCGCTTCGCGTAGCCAGTGGCGAAACAGGCTTATCTCCGCGTTGTGTCGCCGACTCTCTTTGGTCATCATCCAGGTTGCGCGCGCAACCTGGACAAAACCAATGGGTGCTATCAACGTGCCATCCTCCAGCTCCTGACGAACCAGCAAACGCGGCGCCATGATTACGCCCAGCCCATTACGTGCCGCCTGAATACCTAACGTCAGATTCTCAAAATGCTTACCCGCAAGAAAATTTCCTCGCACCCCGGCGCTGCTTGCCCACTCTGACCAGGCGTGCAGGCGGGTGTCAGCATGCAGCAGCGGTAACTCCACCAGGTCATGTACATTGCGAAAACGCTGCGCGAAGTGCGGCGAACACAGTGGGCCAATATAATCTTCGCTTACCAGCGTGGCATCAATATCGCCATCCGGGGGCCGTTCGTAGCTGAGAATTAACACATCGATATGTTCACTGCGTAGCTGATCGATTTCTGCCAGCGCCTGAAACTGAACTTCGATTTCAGGATGGCGCTGATAAAAGGTGGCAATACGCGGGATCAGCCATTGCGACAAAAAACTGGGCGAACATGACACGTTTAAATGGTGACGCATCCCGGTACGAATGCTTTCACTGGTAGTACGCAACTCACCGAAGGCTTTCTGACAGCTGATAAGTAAGCGTTCACCGTGTGAGGTTAATTTGACGCGCCCATGAGTACGGATAAATAACGGCTTGCCCATCCAGTTTTCAAGCTGGCGTATTTGGTGGCTGATGGCGCTGTGTGTGACGTGCAGGTGTTCGGCCGCCAGACTAAAGCTGCTGTTTAAAGCTGCCTGGTGAAAATAGTGCAGCGCTCTCAGCGGTGGTAGTCCGGTCATACTCAGCCCCTGTGTAAAAACCTAACAGGGATTGTCAGTTTATATCATTTTAAAGTCTAGTCGCATTGGCCTACCCTTCTGAGCAAATTTTGGCGGGTTGACCGATGAGTTTGTTTGTGCCTTTATTCGGCTTTGCTCCGCCTGGCTTAGGACGAGTCGCTTGCCATCACACCGCAATTATTATGAGAAAAAAATACGATGGCTCCCTTATCTTCTTCATCTGAAAGTACTTCAGAGGCACGAGATAGGTTGCGTCTCATATTGTCACGACTGTACAGGCTGGAACATTTTGATCTGTTCTTCACACCATCGTTACATGTGGCGCGCGTCCTGCTCTCTCAACTTTTTTTACGTCAGGAACAGGCACGCAATCAGACACGTTATGCTTCTCATTATCCTGTCACCGAACTTAACGTACTGCCCGCGATACCGCTGATGGCGGGTAACATTACGCTGGTGCCGCATATTGATGTGCCACAGGGTATGGTGCGATCCTTAAGCGATTGCCAGCAGCGGGGCGTTACCGACGCCAGCGAAAGCTTCGCCAGCATGTTGCACCATCGGTTGATAAATGAAGCACAGCTGTTTGTTACACGCCTTGATCGTCATGCTGAGCTGGGCAATGAGCTGGTGCTGGTGGCGTTACGCACGCAGGATTTCAGCACGCTGGTGCGCAGCGAATTACGCCTGTTCGAACACGGCCTGACGCTGGGAACAGCCATTCAAAATACGCTCAAACGTCTGGATGAAGATGACTGGCGATCCTATAACACGGCCATTATTGCGCTTACTTCACCGGTCATGCTAAACTCCAGCCACCAGCCCGGCTTACCGTTTGCCAGTTTTATCTTACCGGCCTCGCTGCTGGCCACGCTAAAAAGTTCAGAAGAACTGGTGATATGGCCGAACCACGAGAGTTTACAGATTAACGCGAATGTACGTGGTGGCGGCAAAAAAGGCATTAACGTCACGCATGATGTCAGTAAGCAGCTACAAAACTTATTTGCCGCTGGCCACAAATCCGAAAAGGGCGTCACCCTGAACCGGCAGGCTGGTATCTGACCAGAAAGCCAGTAAAGTAGCCGCAACAGGATCCGTGCCTTCCTTGTGATGCGCGGATCATAATGGTATGTTCTTCGCCTTCTCAGATTGATCAATGCGATTCGCAAGGGGATTTACGCAATGCGTATTATTCTGCTCGGTGCTCCGGGCGCAGGTAAGGGGACTCAGGCCCAATTCATCATGGAGAAATATGGCATTCCGCAAATCTCCACCGGCGACATGTTACGTGCTGCAGTGAAAGCAGGTTCTGATCTTGGTAACCAGGCGAAAGCCATTATGGATGCGGGCAAGCTGGTTACCGATGAGTTAGTTATTGCGCTGGTAAAAGAACGTATCGCGCAGGACGACTGCAAAAAAGGTTTCCTGTTAGACGGTTTCCCACGCACCATTCCTCAGGCAGATGCGATGAAGGAAGCCGGGATTAACGTGGATTACGTGCTGGAATTCGCCGTACCGGATGAACTGATCGTTGAACGTATTGTGGGTCGTCGCGTTCATGCGCCGTCTGGCCGCGTCTATCACGTCACCTTCAACCCGCCAAAAGTGGAAGGTAAAGACGACGTGACCGGGGAAGATCTGACCACCCGTAAAGACGATCAGGAAGAAACCGTGCGCAAGCGCCTGGTGGAATACCATCAGATGACCGCGCCACTGATTGCTTACTACAGCAAAGAAGCCAAAGCGGGCAACACCGCCTATCGCAAAATTGACGGTACGCGTAGCGTATCTGAAGTAAGCGCAGAACTGGCCGACATCCTCGGTTAAGCGCGTTGGGGCTGGTTTAACTGGCCCCTCTTGCAGTAATCGCTGTTACCACTTCTTATTTCCGCTACAATTTCCCTCGTTTTCACGCACCCCCGTCGTCAGCAAGGAATAACAATGAGGCAAGATAAGCCCGGCGTGTTACTGGTAAATTTAGGTACGCCAGACGCCCCAACCACACCTGCAGTTAAACGTTATTTGAAACAGTTCCTGAGCGATCCGCGCGTAGTCGATACACCGCGCTGGCTTTGGTGGCCGATTCTCACTGGCGTTGTTTTGCCGTTCCGATCGCCGCGCGTCTCAAAACTGTATGCATCGGTCTGGATGGAAGGCGGCTCGCCGCTGATGGTTTATAGCCAGCGTCAGCGAGATGCGCTCGCCGCGCAACTTGATATGCCGGTAGCGTTGGGTATGAGCTACGGTAATCCCAGCCTGAAAAGCGCGGTTGACAGCCTGATGGCGCAAGGCGTCACACGCTTGATCGTTCTGCCGCTTTATCCGCAATTCTCTTGCTCCACCGTTGCTGCGGTGTGGGATGGCTTAACGGCTGTATTCAAAAATTACCGCTCGCTGCCGGATGTTGAATTTATTCGCGATTATGCCGATCATCCGGCTTATATTGCGGCGCTGAAAGCCTCGGTCGAACGCGCTTTTGCTAAGCACGGGCAGCCAGATTTGCTGGTCATGTCTTATCACGGCATTCCACAGCGCTTTGCCGATGAAGGCGATGATTATCCGCAGCGTTGTGCCGATACTACCGCCGCTCTGACAAAAGCGCTCGGGCTGCGCAACGATCAAGTTAAGCTGACCTTCCAGTCACGTTTTGGTCGCGAACCCTGGTTAACGCCGTACACTGACGAAACCATGCAAGGTCTGCCAGCCAAAGGCGTGAAGCATGTGCAGGTGATGAGTCCGGGCTTTTCCGCTGATTGTCTGGAAACGCTGGAAGAGATCAGTGAGCAGAACCGTGAGTTCTTTATGCATGCCGGCGGTGAGAAATTTGAGTACATCCCGGCTTTAAATGATGATGAAGCGCATATCGACATGATGGTGCAACTGATTACCGCACGCCGCTAAAGCACAAGCAGAGAATGTGGTATCATTCTCTGCCTGTTTTTCCCCTACGGCAGCCTCCATGAAATTCCCTGGCAAACGCAAATCCAAACACTATTTTCCCGTAAGCGCACGCGATCCCTTATTGCAGCCGACTCAGCATGAAGTTGAGGAGGGCTGCTGGGTAGTGGGTATCGATCAGACCCTGGTCGATATTGAAGCCAAAGTAGATGACACCTTTCTGGCGCGCTACGGTTTAAGCGCCGGCCATTCATCAGTGATCGAGGATGCTGTTGCTGAGGCGCTGTATACAGAGCTGATGCGTGGCGCGTTGATCAGTCATCAGTTTGCAGGCGGCACTATCGGCAATACGCTGCATAACTACTCGGTGCTGGCCGATGATCGCTCAGTCTTGCTGGGCGTGATGTGCAATAACATTCAGATTGGTGGCTACGCTTATCGTTATTTGTGCAATACCTCCAGCCGCATGGATCTCAACTATCTGCAGGGAATTGATGGCGCAATCGGTCGCTGCTTTACACTGATTAGCGAGCAGGGAGAGCGCACCTTCGCCATCAGTCCAGGGCAGATGAACCAGTTGCAGCCTGCCAGCATCCCTGAAGAGGTGATTGCAGGGGCCTCGGCGCTGGTGCTGACATCGTATCTGGTGCGCTGCCACGACAGCGAGCCGATGCCGCAGGCTACGCTCAAGGCGATTGAATACGCCAAACGACACAACGTGCCGGTGGTGCTGACGCTGGGGACGAAACATGTGATTGGCGCCAATCCGCCGTTCTGGCGCGATTTCTTACGCGATCACGTTTCAATTGTCGCCATGAATGAAGAAGAAGCGTTCGCGCTGACCGGTGAAGCGGATCCACTGTTAGCTGCCAATATGGCACTGAATTGGGTGGATGTGGTGCTGTGTACCGCCGGTCCGACCGGCTTATACATGGCAGGCTACACTGAAGACGAATTCAAGCGCATAACTAATCATCCACTATTGCCGGGGGCGATTGCAGAATTTAACCAGTATGAATTCAGTCGGGTGATGCGCCAGCAAGACTTCCAGCAACCGTTGCGTATTTTTTCCCATATTGCACCTTACATGGGCGGTCCGGAGAAAATTATGAATACCAACGGGGCAGGAGATGGCGCACTGGCCGCGTTGCTGCATGATGTCGCTACCGATGTAAAACTGGCCCACCTGCCGATGTAAATCTGACCCACCTAGGGTAAAAATGGCAGTTTTAAGGCACTGCCAATGATGACATTGGAGACCAGAGTGGAGATTAGTGTTTTACACCGTCAGGGCATGTCGATACGCGCCATCGCGCGCCAGCTTTCATGCTCTCGTGAGACCGTTCGCAGATATATTCGTAGCCCGCTGCCCGTAGCGGATATGCGCTACAAGCCTCGCGCACCCAGACCCTGCAAGCTTGACCCGTTCAAGACCTATACCCTTGAGCGCGTGGCCGCTGCCAGGCCCCTCTGGATACCCGCCAGTGTGCTGCTGCGCGAGATCCGTCAGCGTGGTTACGAGGGTGGTTACAGCATGCTGACCGCTTTCCTGCACCCCATTAAGCAGCCCGTCACTGAAGAGGTAACACGCTTCGAGACCGAGCCTGGCTTTCAGATGCAAGTTGATTTCACCATCATCAGACTCGGTCATAACCCATTGCTGGCCTTTGTCGCCACGCTGGGCTGGAGCCGCGCGACTTTCGTCAAGTTTTACAGCAACCAGGACTCCGCTGCCTGGTGTGACGGCATTGAGTCTGCGCTCAGGTTCTTCGGCGGGACGCCGCATCAGCTGCTGTTCGACAACGCCAAGGCCATCATCATTGAGCGCGATGTCTACGGCCCCGGTAAGCATCGCTGGAACCCGCAGTTGATGCACGTCGCCGAGAAGTATGCCTTTACTCCCAAGGTCTGCCGACCCTATCGCGCCAAGACCAAGGGTAAGGTTGAGCGGTTTAACCATTACCTCAAGAACAGCTTTATCGTGCCTCTTACCGCGACCTTCCGGCAGGCCGGGCTGGTACTGGATGTACCTGCTGCCAACACACGCATCGGCGAGTGGCTGGTCACCGTCGCGAACACACGAGTGCATGGCACCACAGGCGTACCGCCTGAGCAGCGCATGCCGCGCGAGCGTGCTGCGCTATTGCCGTTACCGAAGGTCACGTTGGCATTGCCTGCACCTGTCCCAGCGCTCAGCCAGCGTCCGGTGCCGACCGAGAGCCTGCAACATCCTCTGGCAACGTACCAGGCCTTGCTCGAGGTGCCAGCATGAACCTTCAACATGATCGTATTGCCGCGCTCTGCGAGCAACTCAAGCTCGACCGCCTGCCGGCAGAGTGGCCGGGTGTGGCACAGGCGACCATCGACAACAGCGGCACGCATGCCGACTTCCTGGAAGCCGTTTTGCAGCTCCAGCATGATGGCCAGAACGAACGGCGTCGCCAGACCATTTTGCGGTTATCAGGCCTGCCGGTGATAAAAACACTGGAGCAGTTCGATTACGCCTATGCCAGTGGCGTTCCACGAAGTCAGATCCAGGAGTTGGCGGGTCTGACATTTATCGAACGTCAGGAGAACGTTGTCCTGCTCGGGCCTTCTGGCGTCGGCAAAACGCACCTGGCGACCGCCATTGGCTATAAGGCCGCGATGGCGGGTTTAAGCATTCGGTTCATTACCGCCGCCGACATGATGCTGCAACTGATGGCGTCACATCGTCAGGGTGACCTGAAGGGCTACCTGAACCGCGTCGTAGGTAAACCTAAGCTGTTGATCATCGACGAAGTGGGATATCTGCCGTTCGGTAAAATGGAGGCGAACCTGTTCTTCCAGGTAGTCGCTAAACGGTATGAGTCAGGCAGCGTGATCCTGACCAGCAACCTGCCGTTTACGCAGTGGTCCGGAACGTTTGGTGATGACGAGACACTGACGGCAGCGATGCTGGATCGGCTGCTTCACCATGCGCATATCGCCCAAATCAGCGGCCAAAGCTATCGACTGAAAGATAAGCTGAAAAGCGGTCAACTCCAGAAGAAAACGAAAGCAACAACGCTCGAATGATTCAAAGGGGGTGGGTCAGTTTTACTTTGGCAGGGTGGGTCAGAATTCGATCGGTATTGACAGCATGACATCACCGCAAACAATTATCACCGCCTGAAAGTGCCGAACTCCAGTAAACACGCCCGGCCTTATCTGACTTACTCTTCGCTGGCCCAGGTGTGTAAATACGCCAACCGCGTAAGTTATCAGGTGCTAAATCAGCATTCACCACGCCTGATGCGTGGCTTGCCAGAGCGAGAAGACAGCCTGGAAGAGTCTTATTGGGATCGATAACGTTGTGCGAGCCTTTCCTTCTCCCGAAGCGGGAGAAGGGAAAGTGCAGGGGCCTCTTTGGTGCAAAAGCGGGCTACGGCGTGCCTTAACCCGCCAGATCCTGGCGATCCTGCGCCATTTCTTCTGCCAGCATATGCAACATGCTATTGGCGATCTCACGTTCCCCCATCACCACGCGCGTAGCACCACGCTCTAAGATGTAGTCTACTTCGTCGTTATAATGCGCCCGTGCGATAATCTCAATGCTTTTGTGCCTTTCGCGTGCCGCCGCAATAATTTCACCTGCTTCATAGCCATTGGGAATGGTCAACAGCAGCCAGCGAGCGCAATCCAGACGCGCCAGCTCCATGGTATCGGCCCGGGCGGCATTGCCCAGCACGGTTTTAATTCCTTTTTCACGCAACGCTTCAACCCGGGGACGAGAATTCTCCACCACTACCATCGGCACATTGGCTTCCAGCAGTTTCTGACCAATCAAACTGCCCACGCGGCCATAGCCAACAATGACCGCATGATTATATATGTCCACCGGGATCTGTTTCTCATCCTCAATGGCTTCTTCCAGCGTCTGTTCTTCTATGGTCTCGGTTTTCGCCAGATACCGCTCAAGCAGCGTAAACAGAATCGGGTTGAGCATAATGGAAAGAATCGCTGCGGCGAGCACCAGATTGCGTCCTTCCGCGCTCAGCAGGCCCAAAGAGATGCCCAGTCCTGCAAGAATAAACGCAAACTCGCCAATCTGCGCCAGGCTAACGGAAATGGTTAAGGCAGTGCGACGTGAATGACCGAGCAGCGATACCAGCAGCCAGGCGGCGACGGATTTACCCACCACGATAATCACCAGGGCGCCAAGCACCGCTAATGGCTGCGTTAGCAGAATCATCGGATCAAACAGCATGCCGACTGAGACAAAAAACAGCACGGCAAAGGCATCGCGCAGCGGCAAGGTATCGTGTGCGGCGCGGTGGCTCAGTTCAGATTCGTTGAGCACCATCCCGGCAAAAAATGCGCCAAGGGCAAAAGACACGTCAAAGAATTCAACGGCACCGAAAGCGATGCCCAGCGCCAGCGACAACACCGCCAGCGTAAAAAGTTCACGCGAACCGGTGGCGGCGCTTCTGGCAAGGATCCACGGCACCGCACGGCGCCCAACCACCATCATTAACACCATAAACGCCGCGACTTTGCCGATGGTCAGCAGCAGATCCCAGACCAGCAACCCCGCGCTGGCGTTGCCCTGTTCCAGCATTCCGGCAATTGCGGGCAACAGGACCAGCGTCAGTACCATCACCAGATCTTCGACAATTAACCAGCCAATCGCAATTTGACCGCGCCGACTATCAATAAGTTGACGTTCTTCTAACGCGCGCAGCAACACCACGGTACTGGCGGTAGAAAGACACAGGCCAAATACCAGACCGGTCATCCATGACCAGTCCATCGCCCACGACAAGCCCATACCTAATAACGTTGCCACCGCAATTTGCGCGATGGCGCCGGGTATGGCGATCGATTTTACCGACATCAAATCTTTTAAGGAGAAGTGCAGGCCGACGCCAAACATCAGCAAAATCACACCTAATTCAGCCAGTTCGGGCGCCAGATTGGTATCGGCTACAAAGCCGGGCGTAAACGGACCGGCCAGCACGCCCGCGAGCAGATAGCCCACTAACGGTGATATTCGCAGGCGGTTTGCCAGCATGCCAAGGAGAAAAGCCAGAACCAATGCCCCGACAATGGTAGTGATCAACGGTGTGGTGTGATGCATGGTTGTCTCCTTGTATGCAAATGTATCCGCTTGTAACAACTGAGTTTAATGCAACCCGCAGCCGTTCGCTGAATAATTTATGGGATTAAGAACCTATCCCAAAAGGAATTGTCAGATCGTAAATAATGGCAATTTTTGAGGGCGAAGTATGGCGGGCAACAAGTGGCAGATCAGCGATGAACTCTGGGAGAAAATGGCTCCACTTCTCCCGGAACATAAAACCCACCATCCGCTGGGCACGCATCGTAGACGTGTTGATAATCGTGCCGCAATGAACGCCATTTTCTTTGTGCTCAGAACCGGTTGCCAATGGAATGCCCTGAATGCCACGGATATTTGCTCATCCAGCTCAGCCCACCGCCGCTTTCAGGAATGGCGGGATGCTGGAGTATTTGAACGCTTCTGGCAAAACGGGCTGCTTGCCTGCGAGAAGCGGGATGCCATTGACTGGTCATGGTTGTCGATGGATGGCTGCATGACAAAATCGCCCCTTGCAGGCTCAAAAAAACAGGTCGCAACCCGACTGACAGGGGGAAGCAGGGAGTAAAGCGGAGCCTGATGACCGACGGGAACGGGCTTCCGCTCTCGCTGGCTGTCGCAGGGGCAAATACCCACGACATAACACTGGTTGAAGATACGCTGGACGCGCTACAGACCGGCAGGCCGGGTCGCAGGCTGCATCTGTGTATGGACAAAGGCTATGAGGCTGAATGGGTGGAAATTTGTTTGAAAGCTCGTCGTTATGAACCTCATATCCAGTCGGGGAAAGAGGAGTCTGAGGCAATTAAAAACAGCGAGTTCAGGGCTCATCGTTGGGTTGTGGAAAGAACGCATAGCTGGATGAATCGCTTTCGCCGCATACTGACGCGATGGGAGAAGAAAGTCGAAAACTACGAGGCGATGCTGCATTTTGCTTGCAGCATCATTGTCTGGAATAAAATCCTTTTGGGATAGGTTCTAAGGTAAAAAAGTGATTAATTAAGATGAAAGCGCAATCTAACGCCTGTTTTAACGCATTATCTCTAATATCGGCCGTAAGCCGGGTTTATAAAGGAAGGGAATGAAAAAATATTCCTGTCGGAAAAGCGATAATTGCGACGATTAACAGGCAGGAAAGGTGTTGTACGTCTCGTTACTGGCTGTCAGCCGTAAATGTAAAAACTATGTGCTGGCACGCAGGCGCTGCAGCGTCCAGACTGCCGGTAAGAAATAAATAACGCATATTCCCCATCGCCCGCCATGTAAACACCCGCCTGGTCGCCCCAGCATAAAGGCAAATATCTGTTAACGCTCGCGCTGTTTCGGCCAGTGAAGATATAACGGGCTGAATGGTTTCTGATCGCGTTTGGCCTTGAGTTAAAGAGAGGAATGTGCGAAACAGAAGGTCGATTTAGCAAGCTAGCCCGCAGATAAACGGGCCAAATGGGTGAATAAGGAGAGTGGCTTTGTTGTTACCACGCTGGTCAGAAAAAGGAATCGCGCTGCTGCTGGCGCTGACACCGATGCTTTCTCAGGCGGCTGTGCCGGATCGCACTTACCGTTTCAGCATCCTTCACACCAACGATGAACACGGCCATTTCTGGTTTAACGATCAGGGCGAATACGGTCTGGCTGCACAAAAGACGTTAATGGATACGCTGCGTTACGACATACAGGCCAAAGGCGGTGGCGCGCTGATCCTGTCTGCCGGTGACGTGAATACTGGTGTGCCTGAATCCGATGAATTAGACGCCGAACCTGATATTCGTGGCATGAACCTGATTGGCTACGATGCCATGACGTTAGGTAACCACGAATTTGATAAACCACTTGATGTGCTACGCAAGCAGGAGAAATGGGCGAAATTCCCGTTTTTAGCGGCAAATGTTTATCAGAAAAGCAGTGGGCAAAGGATGTTTAAGCCGTGGGCGGTGTTTAAACGTATGGGATTAAAAATTGCCGTGCTCGGTTTGATTACACCAGACACCCCGCGGCTGTCGAATCCGGCGGGTCTGAACGACATCGAATTCCGCGATCCCATTAGCGAAGCCCAAAAAGCGGTGGCTGAACTGCGTGCCAGTGAAAAGCCCGATGTGATCGTCGCACTGACGCACCTTGGCTACTACGCCGATGGCAAGCACGGCAGCAACGCGCCTGGCGATGTGACGCTGGCGCGTAGCCTGCCGAAAGGCACGATTGATATGATTGTTGGCGGTCATTCACATGATGCAGTGTGCATGGAAAAAGAGAATGTCAGCGTCAAAAATTATCAGCCGGGCCAGCCCTGCCAGCCCGATAAACAAAACGGGGTCTGGATTATGCAGGCCGATAAATGGGGCAAATATGTGGGTCGCGGCGACTTTACCTATCGAAATGGTGAGATCTCGCTAGAGTCGTATCAACTGGTGTCGGTGAATCTTAAGCATAAAATTAAGAATATGGATGGCAGCGAAACCTGGCTGACCTGGCAGGAAGCGATCCCGAAAAACACCGCCATGATGAAGCTGTTGATGCCGTACCAGAAACGCGCAGAGACGAAGCTGAAGATTAATGTGGGCAGCGCTGAAGGCGTATTCGAGGGTGAAAACGAAAAAGTGCGCTTTGAACAAACCAATCTTGGGCAGCTTATTTTGCGGGCGCAGATGGCGCATACTCACGCCGATTTTGCCGTGATGAGCGGCGGAGGCATTCGCACTTCTCTGAAGCCGGGCAAGCTGACCTGGCGTGATTTGTTGCAGGTGCAGCCGTTTGGTAATCAGGTGGTGTCGGTCCCCCTGACTGGGGCTGAGATTAAAAAGTACCTGGCGGTGGTTGCCAACCTCAAACCTGATTCTGGTGGCTTTGCCCAGTTTGCTAATGTGAGTCTGGTTGCTGACGGCAGCACGGTAAGTGATGTGCAGATTAACGGCCAGCCGATCGATGATAAACAAACCTATCGCATGGCAACTAACAGCTTTAATGCGGCTGGCGGCGATGGCTATCCGCGTCTGGATAACCATGCCGGTTATGTGAATAGCGGCGATGTCGATGCGCAAGTCTTACGCGCGTGGATTAACGCACATTCACCGATCAAAGCCAGCGATTACATGCCGGAAGATGAGATTATTCATTTAACGGAGTCGCAGATTAAAGCACGCGACAAAGCGGCGGAAAAGTCACGTAAACGCAGCTATCCAAAGATGATCCTGGCGTGGATTTGGTCGTAAGGACGGGTCAACGTATTGAACTTAAGGAGGCGTAAGCGCCTCCTTTTTAGCGGGCTTCGCAAGATTTACGCACTATCCAGCGCTGACGTAGCTTATACCATAGCCAGTTGTAACCAAGGGTATAGGGCAGAAAAAACAGGAAAAATGCCACCTCCACCAGAAACGCCTGTAACAGCGTAATGCTTAGCATCCACGCGGCAATCGGTAAACCAATCAGGATAAATCCGCCCTCAAAACCCAGCGCATGCAGGGCACGTAAGGAGAAATGGCGAGTCTGATCGGGCGGATAAAGGCGGTCAAAGCCGCTGTTATAGACCATGTTCCACAGCATAGCGATGCTCGACAGCATTATTGCCAGCGTGCCCATTTGAAACAGCGGCTTTTCCATTACCCAGGCGGCAAGCGGCGATACCGTAAGGATCGCTAAAATCTCAAATCCAGCGGCATGTAAAAAACGTTCTTTCATTGAGCGGGTACGCATAATGATCTCCTCTTAATTAGCCGTGCAGCTTCTCACGAAAAAATGCCAGGATAAAATGAATAACTATCGATAAAAGCGATGGATAAAATGCGATATTCCCCCGAATCTCTTGAAGCTTTTGTGCAAACCGTGAACAGCGGATCGTTTTCTGCTGCTGCGCGTATCCTGGGTAAAAGTCAGTCAACAATCAGTACGGCGGTGGCGAATCTGGAGGACGATCTCGGTTTTATGCTGTTTGATCGCAGCGGCAGGCAGCCGCTGCTTACCGAACAAGGACGGCGGACGTTACCGCAGGTGCAGCAGATTTTGGCCGCCAGTGAACGTCTGGATACGCTGGCGGTGCAGCTGGCGCAAGGCGTTGAGCCTCGTCTGAGTTTTGCCGTATCTGATTTTTGGCAAACCGATCATCATGAACAACTTCTCAGGCAGTTTGATGCACGTTACCCGGAGATTGAGCTGGAATGCATGATGGCGGAAGACGAAGATGTGCTCGATCTGTTACAAACTGGCCGGGTGCATTTAGGCGTGGTTCGCACCCAGCCACGCTTGCCTGCGGATATTGCGATGGCACGTTTACAGGTTGAAGCGCAGATGGCGATTTACCTGCATCGCGATCATCCTCTGGCGCAACAAGCCACTCTTCGCGAAAGCCAGCTAGAAGAAGTGCGTCATTTGCGCCTGAACACCTGGGTTGATCAGCGTGAGACGCTGCCGCTGGGGCGTGTATGGTCGGCACCCAATTATCTTTTATTACTGGAAATGGCCGAGCAGGGGTTTGGCTGGAGTATTTTACCGCGCTGGCTGGTAAATCAGTTTGGTCATGGGGTTTTACAAGAGCTACCTTTAGCGGGTTGGCCGCAACATATTGCGATAGAAGTGATCTGGTCGCGGCGCAATCCGCCAGGACCCGCCGGACGCTGGATGATCGATCAACTCTGCGCTCAGCCGCGCGTTTAGTCGCGGCGAGCAATATCGGCGAGCGGCGCATCCAACAGACGAGAAAGATCCTGCGGAGCTAACTCAATGTCTAAACCCCGTCGGCCGCCAGAGATAAACAGGGTGGCAAATTCAGCGGCTGAATGATCGATCACCGTTGGCAGACGCTTTTTTTGGCCTAACGGGCTGATCCCCCCCACCAAATAGCCGGTAATGCGCTGTGCCATTTGCGGATCGGCCATATCGGCTTTTTTTGCCTTGAACGCTTTAGCGACCTTCTTTAAATCAAGCTGGCTGGCAACCGGTGTGACCGCAACCGCCAGCTGTTTTGCATCACCGTTTAACGCCACCAGCAGCGTTTTGTAAACCTGTTGTGCATTTAGATTGAGTTTTCGGACCGCCTCATCACCAAAATGCGTTTCCTGGCTGTCGTGATCATAAGGATGCAATGTAAAGCTGACGTTTTGTTTTTCAAGTAGTTTTACCGCGGGTGTCATAGCTGTACCTGTTTTGCTGAGGTGATCACCATAATCTTATGGCAAAAAATAGTGAATAAAGGTGGCGAAAGTTTGTTCTTTGGGTGAAAATTGGCCCCGCGCCAGCAACGCAATTGCTGAGCGATAACCAAAATCATAAACAAATTCCTCTTTGACGGGCCGATAAAACTATCGGCTCTCTTTTTTTATAAAATCTTAAGCAGATCCGGCAAATTATCCTCGCCGTAGAGATGCAACGCGCCCACGGCGACAATGTATTCCCCGGCAGGCAGAGCCTGTAACGTGCTGCGCCACTGGGTATTACGCTGGCTGATTAACGTGTCGTTAAGCGCCTGACTAAAGGTGGTCGGCAGGGCAATGTGTGACTGACGCGGCGGCGCATCCAGCCACCAGCTCACCATCATCTGTAGCAGCCGTGCATTGGTGTGCCAGTGCATTAACGTATCCTGCAGCAACATCATGCCATCGTCCGGCAGCGTTTTTAGCAGCGAAATCTGCGTCTCCGCGCCTTCCAGTTCAATTATCGGCTTCTGCCAGTTTTTTGCTGCCTGTAAGAGCTGATAATCGATGCCGTAATCGGGTCGAAGCCCTAATCGTTGAGCCTGCTGCGCCTGTAACATTAGCGCTATTTGCCAGGCGGGTAGGGTGTCAAAGACGCTGACAGTAAGATTAAGTTCGTTACACAGAGCGTCAAGCTTTGCCAGAGCGTCAGTATCAATACGTTCGGCTAAGGGCGCGCGCTCACCGCTGTTTTCAAAAGGCGAGCCGCCCTGAGTAATATCCGCCTCGACAATCAGCGCATCAGCCTGTTGCAGCTGGCGTAGTAAACGATCGGGCAACGGCTGCATATCGCGGGTGCCCATATGAATACTGCCTACCAGATGCAGTGTGCGATTGCCAAGCCGCACATCGATGGCAGGCCAACGATAGCTGACGGGAAACAGTCGGTTCATTAATCTGCGCAAAGTATGCCAAACGCTACCTGTCATTCCCTGTCCTTAATTCGCTTAAAACGCCATGCTAGCGATTTCAGAACGTGAAAAATAGCGTTGTAGTGGCGATTACTGACGCGGCGGATGATAACGCAACAGTCGGTTAGCATTGCTTACCACGGTAATGGATGACAGTGCCATTGCTGCGCCCGCCACAATGGGGCTTAGCAACGTGCCGGTCAGCGGATAAAGCACTCCCGCCGCGACCGGAATACCGATGCTGTTATAAACAAACGCACCGAATAAATTCTGCCGAATATTGCGTAAGGTCGCAGAGGAGAGGGCTAAGGCATCAGCAACGCTGTTTAAATCGGCACGCATTAAGGTAATGGCCGCGGTTTCCACGGCGACATCGCTGCCGCCACCCATCGCAATACCCACATCGGCCTGTGCCAGCGCAGGGGCATCGTTAATGCCATCGCCGACCATTGCCACTACGCGGCCCTGCTGCTGCATTTTTGCTATCGCATCGGCTTTGCCTTCTGGTAATACCCCGGCAATCACTTCGTCAATTCCGGCTTCAGCGGCAATAACGCGCGCGGTTTTTTCATGATCGCCTGTCAACATAACCAGCCGATAACCGGCTTGATGCAGCCGCTGGAGAGCCGCGTGGCTTTCGTCACGTAACTGATCACGCAAGCCAATTAAGCCCGTCAGTTTGTCATCCTGCGCCAGTAAAACGGGCGTTGCGCCTTGCTGTGTCAACCGATCGATGTCGGCCTGTACAGACGGGCAATCAATGCCTTGCTCGTGCATTAGCATCGCATTGCCCAACAGCATTTTTTTGCCGTCGAGTAGGCCGCTGACGCCTTTACCGCGTAGGGTACGAAACTGCTCTACCTCCGATTGTTTTGCCTCACCCGCTGCTGCGACAATCGCCTTCGCCAGTGGATGGCTGGCTGACTGCTCAAGTGCGGCGGCGGCCTGCAAAACAGCCTGACGGTCAGCAGGACCGAGGGGGATAACGTCAGTTACCTGTGGCGTACCGGCGGTTAACGTACCGGTTTTATCGAATACCAGCGTGTCGATTTTACTGGCGCGTTGAAGCGCATCGGCATCACGCACCAGTATGCCCAGTTCCGCAGCGCGACCCACACCGGCAATAATTGACATTGGCGTCGCTAAACCCAGGGCGCAGGGGCAGGCGATAATCAATACCGTGGTCGCAATCACCAGCGTGTAGGCAATTTGCGGTTGTGGCCCAAACAAATACCAGAGCAGCCCGCTAATAACGGCAATAGCAACAACGACCGGGACAAAGACAGCTGAAATCCGATCGGCTAAACGACCAACGTCTGGCTTACTGCTTTGCGCCTGACGAACCAGACGAATAATGCGCGACAGTGTGGTGTGATTGCCGGTCGCGCTGGTAACGAAGCGCACCGCGCCATCTTGCAGCAGCGTACCGGCAAAAATCGTATCGCCCGCAGATTTGCTTTGTGGCACGGCTTCGCCGGTCAGCATGGCTTCGTCTAACCAGGCTTCGCCGTCCTGAATTTTGCCATCAACCGGTACGCGATCGCCGGTAACTAATCGCAGTATCATGCCTGGTTGCACTGCGCTAACGGGCAGTAATTTTTCGCCATCATCGGTGATGACGCGTGTCTGGTCCGGCGTTAAATCGAGCAGGCGCTCAAGCGCTTTCGATGAACGCTGACGCGCTCGCTGTTCCAGCGCATGGCCAAGATTTATCAGGCCGATAATCATTACGCTGGCTTCAAAGTAGAGGTGGCGTGCCTGCATCGGGAAAAAATCCGGCCACAGCACTACGCTGAAGGAGTAGATCCACGCAGCGGCTGTGCCAAGCGCGACCAACGTATCCATTGTGGCGCTGCCGTTCATCAGGCTGCGCCAGGCACTACGATAAAAATGGTTGCCGGTAATGATCATCACCAGCAGCGTAACAATACCCAGCGTCAGCCAGAGCGTATGGTTATTCCCGGTCAACATCATATTGTCGCCGGGCATGCCCCGAAGCATTAGCGGGATGCCAAACAGCAGCGCAACCGCAGCTTGCCAGCTGAAACGGCGCATGGCTTTACGGGCGCTGCTTTGTTGTTTCTTGCGGCGTTCCTGCTCGTCTTCTATGATCTGCGCGCCATAACCGGCACCATCAACTGCGGCGACCAGCTGGTGTGGTTCGACGTTACCCAGCACCAGCGCGCTGCGTTCACCTAAATTGACGCGCGCCTGGCTCACTCCCTCTACCTGTTGCAGCGCTTTCTCAACCCGACTGACGCAGCTGGCGCAACTCATGCCATCAATTAACAGAAAATGGGCCGGCAACGTTTTTTCTGCCGGTTGAGAAGTAAATTCCGTTGTCAGCGCCTCCGGCGGCGGCTCTGCTGCTGTCAACGGCTCAGACTTTGGGTGGCTGTTATTTGTTTTCAGACTGGCGTGATAGCCCGCTTGCTCAACCGTCGCAATCAGTTCAGCGGCCTCAGCATCGCCTACAATTTGCGCTTCCTGCTGGGTAACTTCTGCCTGTTCGACATCGCTACGCTGTTCCAGCGCCTCTTTCACGCGCTTGACGCAATGACCGCAAGACAATCCGTCCAGCGTCAGGGAAATAGTCTGTGACATATTCAACTCCTCGTTTCATGCTATTTGATCGTGTGGTCATTTTCGATGAGTGTTAAAGGTTAGACCTTCCATCAAGGGGAAGGTCAAGCATTTAACTGGCTGGCTGTTGGAGGCTTTCCGCAAAACGTAAGAATAGCGATGAAATGCAAACAGGGCGGCGAGAGTGCGAAGGAAAACGCATTCGGCGGAAGCTGGCAAGGTTGGCAGATGCGTTAACATTGGGGGCAGCGCAATGAATATACATTACGGCGAATCGGGTAAAGGGCTTCGCATTGGGCATACCCGGTTCCTCTGAGTAATGACATCGGGCTTGCCAGACGGAGGCAGCGCGGGATAGCAATACCCGTTTGCAACTCGTTCATCGCAGGGCGGGAACAATATTGCACTGCAACGAACGACCACTCCGCTATATCGGAAGCCAGACGCTGTATTCACGCTGTGCCTGCTGTTTACAAGGCATAGTGGGCTACAATCCTTTTTAGTCGTATGTCTACCTTGCGCTCACTTAAGCGTGGCAAACCGGGAAGTTCAGGAGAGGTTCAGCAGGTAAATAATTAAACGGGCATAGCGCCTCTATGGGTTGCGTCATTCTGTTACCCGCCTTCGGGAGGGAAGGGGAAAGAGAAAATGAATATCAGCGATGTAGCAAAAACAACCGGGCTTACCAGCAAAGCAATTCGATTTTATGAAGAGAAGGGCATTGTCACACCACCGTTGCGCAGTGAGAACGGGTACCGTAGCTACAATCCGCATCACGTCGAAGAGCTGAATTTATTGCGCCAGGCGCGTCAGGTGGGCTTTACGCTTGACGAGTGCCGCGAACTGGTCACGTTATTCAACGATCCTGCGCGTCATAGCGCGGATGTGAAAGCGCGCACGTTGCAAAAGGCAGACGAAATTGCGGTGCATATTGAAGAACTCCACGCCATGCGTGCACGTTTATTAGCGCTGGCAGAAGCCTGTCCGGGCGATGACGGCGCCGAATGCCCCATCATTAATAACCTGGCGGGTTGCTGTCATCATTCGGAAGGGAAGCGCGGTTGAATACGCAGCGTGATGCCTTCCACAGCAATCACTTCGACCTGAGTGCCCGCTGCTAAGTCCTGTTCAGCCTGTACGCGCCAGCTGCTGTCACCAATGCGTACATGACCCAGCCCATCCTTGAGTGAGGTCTCCAGTGTCAGATGCATACCAATCATCTGGTTGCCGCGCTGGTTCAGTGCATTCGGCTGTTGTAGGTTTTCGCGGTAGCGCATCCAGCGATACCACAAGAACACGCAAACCAGAGTCAGTATTGCAAACATCGAGCCCTGTGCCGTCCAGCTGAACGGAATAAACCATTCGATAATGCCCACCATTACCGCCGCCAGGCCGCTCCATAATAAGTATCCGCTGGTGCCCAGCATTTCTGCCGCCAGCAGCAAGCCTCCCAGGGTCAGCCAGAACCAGTGCGGATGAGCAATAATATCAACCAGCATTAGCGTTTCGACTCGGAGCGTGCATCTTTAAGCAATTCACTGATACCCGCGACGGAACCCAGCAAGCTACTGGCGTCCAGCGGCATCATCACCACTTTGCTGTTATTCGCCTCGCCAATTTTTTGCAGCGCATCGGTATATTTCTGCGCCACAAAGTAGTTGATCGCCTGAACATCACCGGCAGCAATTGCCTCAGATACCATTTTAGTGGCACGCGCTTCGGCTTCCGCCTGACGTTCACGCGCTTCCGCCTGTAAAAACGCAGAAGCGCGTTCGCCCTCCGCTTTGAGAATCTGTGACTGCTTTTCACCTTCAGCACGCAGTATTGCGGCCTGGCGAACCCCTTCTGCTGCCAAAATATCGGCGCGCTTGGTGCGCTCTGCTTTCATTTGCGCATTCATCGCGCCAATCAGTTCCTGCGGTGGGCGTACATCACGGATTTCAATGCGGGTAATTTTTACGCCCCACGGATTCGTCGCTTCATCGACAATATGCAGCAACCGCGTATTGATGCTGTCACGCTGCGACAGCATTTCATCCAGCTCCATGCTGCCCAGCACCGTGCGCATATTGGTCATCGTGAGGTTGATAATGGCCAGCTCAAGATTACTGACTTCATAAGCGGCCCGTGCCGGGTCAACGGCCTGAATAAAACACACCGCATCAATGGTGACGTTTGCGTTATCTTTGGAGATGATCTCTTGCGAAGGGATGTCCAGCACCCGCTCCATCATATTGATCTTACGACCAACACGATCCATAAACGGGACCACCAGACTTAAGCCGGGTTGCAGCGTACGGGTATAACGACCGAAACGCTCTACTGTCCACTGGAAGCCTTGCGGCACAATTTTGACGCCCGCCCACACGGTGACAAGCGCCAGTACGATAAGCACCGGAATAACAGTCAACATATAACCTCCAGATTGTCAGCCTGACGGGCCGAGTCGCTTCGGCCCGTTGTCCCTCACTTAATACAACAGCGAGTAGAGCTGGCGACGATAGCGTGCAGCAAGTGCGTCGCCGGTACCTAGCGCAGCCAAAATTTCTTGCAGCATTTTCCGCGCCTGGCCATCAGCGGCATTCAGATCAGATTTAAGGAAGCTAAACAGTAGCTCCAGCGCCTCTTCGTTGCGGCCCACCTGATGGAGTTGTAACGAAAGTTTAGCAGCCAACTCGGCATTCAAAGGCTCGCTCTCCAGCTGAGATTGTAGCTGTTGAATTTCCGGCGTATCGGCGGCTTGCTTCAGCAAATCGATCTGCGCGATCAGGCTTTGGTAGCGCGTATCCTGATCCTGTAGCGGCACCGCTTTCAGCACCGCTTCTGCTTCGTCGCTGCGGTTCAAGGTAATCAACACGTCAGCCAGCAGGAAACCGATTTCGCTCGACTGGTTGCTTAACTGCCACGCCTCTTTCAGCAGCGGCAGTGCATCAAGCGGCTTGCCTTCTTCCATCAGTGCCATTGCCTGCTGCGCTTTAAGTTCTTCTTCCCGCGGCAGTACTTTTTCTAACAGCGCACGGACCGCTTCTTCTGGCTGCGGTCCCTGGAAGCCATCAACCGGCTGGCCATTCTGGAACAAATAAACCGTCGGAATCGATCGCAAGCCAAACTGCGAAGCCACCATTTGCTCTTTATCACAATCCAGTCTGGCGAGAATAAACTGTCCGGCATATTCCTGCGCTAAACGTTCCAGCAGCGGCGTAAGTTCCAGACAATGCTGGCTGCGCTCGGACCAGAAGTAAAACAGCACCGGCAGCTGCATCGACTGCTCAAGTGTCTGATGCAGGTTGGATTCGTTGATGTCGATAATCGAAGCGTGTGGTGACATGAATAAGTCTCTTTGCAGAAAGTGTTCTAAGAATATGGGGCCAACGAGCCGCGCTTCAAGTTGAATTCGGCTTGAGTGGTTAATGGCTGCGCAAAATGCGATCCATCATCCAGCCCGGAAGCAAGCGTTTCAGCCAGCCCATAACGTGTGCGATCAAGGTCACCGGATAGCGTAAACGTGGATGTTTGCTCTCCAGCGCGTGGCGTAATTTAGGCAGAATGGCTTCCGGCGGCAGGGTAAAACGGGCAGCAATACCGGGGTTGCGCACGGGTTTCTCTTGCTCACCCTGGGTGACGTTGTCGGTGAAACGCGTTTTGAGTGGACCGGGCTCAATCAGGCTGACATGCACGCCGCTACGGCAAACTTCCAGGCGTAGCGCATCGCTCCACGCTTCCAGCGCATACTTGCTGGCGGCATACGCACCACGACCGGGTGTAGACACCAGACCCAGCACTGAACTGGTATTAATGATGCGACCATCGCCACAGGCCTGCAGGGCAGGAAGCAGGCGCATCGTAAACTGATGTGTTCCAAAAAGATTGGTGGCGAATTGCTGTTCTAGCTGTTGGCGGGAGAGAGTTTGCAGCGGGCCATAAACGCCAAAGCCACCGTTGTTAAACAAAGCAAAAAGTGTGTTGTTAGTCAGGGCGATCACCGTGTCCGCAGCGCGATCGACACTAGCGGGATCGTTGAGATCCAGCTGCAATCCAACAAAGCCGAGCGCGTTCATGCGTGCCACGTCTTCAGTTTTGCGGCAGGCGGCAATAACGTTATATCCACGTGCCAGCAAATCGTTTGCTGCGACAAGGCCAATGCCACTGGAACAACCGGTTATCAGGACAGATTTTTGCATTTATTTACCTGTTTTTGCGCTGGATGTGACGATTACTGCTTAACTAACGGAGCAAGTTCTTTTGCCATTAAGTTGGCAATAAAAGGTTGCGCATCAGGATTGGGATGAATGCCGTCCTGCTGCATCCACTCAGGTTTCGGGTAAACCTGCTCCATAAAAAAGGGCACCAGAGGGATGTCGTACTGTTGTGCCAGATCGGGATAGATCCCGCTGAACGCTTCCGTATAACGACGTCCATAATTGGCCGGTAAACGAATCTGCATCAGCAGCGGTTTAGCATTGGCAGCTTTCACGTCGTCGATGACTTTACGTAAATTTTGCGCAATAGCATCAGGCGTAAAACCGCGTAAACCATCATTACCGCCCAGTCCGATTAACACCCACTGCGGTTGATGCTGTTTTAATAGAGCAGGTAAACGTGCCAGTCCTTGTGCAGCGGTATCGCCGCTGATACTGGCGTTGACGACTCTGGGTTGCTGCTGCCACTGCTTATTGAGCAGGCTGGGCCAGGCAGCAGAGGCTGACATCCGGTAACCGGCGCTCAGGCTGTCACCCAAAATCATCAGGGTGTCAGCCGCAGCAAGGCGAGACACCAGCAAAAGGCACAATAACAGGAAGGGATAATGCCAGCGGAAAACATTATTGAAGTTCATGATCTTACTAAGTCCGTCGGTCAGGGAGAGCATCAGCTAACCATCCTTACCGGAGTTGAGTTAGTTGTCAAACCAGCTGAAACCATCGCGTTGACTGGAGAATCCGGTTCCGGTAAATCCACATTATTAGGCATCCTGGCCGGTCTTGACGATGGCAGCAGCGGCGAGGTTAAGCTGCTGGGCCAGCCGTTACAGCAGATGAATGAAGAACAACGCGCGGCGTTACGCGCACAGCAGGTGGGGTTTGTCTTTCAGGCTTTTATGCTGGTGCCGACACTTAATGCACAAGAAAATGTGCAGTTGCCTGCCCTACTGCGCGGCGACAGCGATCGTCAAAGCCGCGATCAGGCCCGCGAGCTTCTTATTCAGCTGGGTTTAGGGGAACGTCTGCATCATCTTCCTGCCCAGCTTTCGGGTGGCGAGCAACAGCGTGTCGCGCTGGCTCGCGCTTTCAGCGGACGTCCTGGTTTACTGTTTGCAGATGAACCGACCGGTAATCTGGACCGCAAAACGGGCGATCACATCGCTGATTTGCTGTTTTCACTCAACCGCGATTTCGCCACCACCTTGATTCTGGTTACGCACGATGAACAATTAGCAGCGCGTTGCGATCGCCGATTACGTTTGCGTGACGGCAAATTGTGGGAGGAGCAATGATCTGGCGCTGGTTTTGGCGCGAGTGGCGTTCGCCTTCGCTGCTTATTGTCTGGCTGGCATTAACGCTGGCGGTGGCCTGCGTGCTGGCTTTGGGTTCTGTCAGCGATCGCATGGGAAAAGGGCTGAACCAGCAAAGCCGTGATTTCATGGCGGGTGACCGAACCTTACGCAGCGGCGATGTTGTGCCAGAAGCGTGGCTGAAGAAAGCGCGCGAAGAAGGTTTGTCAGTTAGCAGACAGCTGAGTTTTATGACCATGACGTTTGCCGGACAAACGCCGCAGCTGGCGGCGGTAAAAGCGGTGGATAACCGTTATCCGATGTTTGGCGTACTGCAAACGCAGCCGTCGGGACTGAAACCCGTTGCGGGCACGGCATTGGCGGCTCCCCGCTTGATGGCGCTCCTCAACCTGAAAGTCGGCGATCGGCTGGAGGTGGGCGATACTACATTGCGTATTGCCGGAGAAGTGATCCAGGAACCGGATGGAGGATTTAATCCGTTTCAGATGGCGCCACGTTTGCTAATTAACCTTGCCGATGTGGACAAGACCGGCGCGATTCAGCCGGGTAGCCGCCTGACCTGGCGCTACAAATTTGCCGGTAATCCCACGCAGCTGGCGTCTTATGACCGCTGGATCCAACCGCAGTTAAAACCCGAACAGCGATGGACGAGCATTGAAAATTCTGAAGATGCGCTGGGGCGCTCCATGCAGCGTGCGCAGCAATTCTTACTGCTTTCAGCGCTGTTAACGTTAATGCTGGCGATTGCGGCTGTGGCGGTCGCAATGAGCCATTACTGTCGCAGCCGTTATGATTTGGTGGCGGTACTGAAAACATTGGGCGCCACCCGTGGCGCATTGCAAAAGTTGATGATTGGTCAATGGCTGGCGGTATTATTACTGGCGACAATCGGCGGCAGCATTGTGGGGCAGGGCGTTGAAGCAATATTAATGACGATGCTGAAACCGGTGTTGCCGGCAAGCCTGCCCGCTGCCAGCGTGTGGCCATGGATGTGGTCAGTGGGATCTTTATTCGTTATTTCATTGCTGGTGGGGCTGCGTCCTTATCGTTTGCTGTTGGCGACGCAGCCGCTGCGGGTGCTGCGTCGGGACGCGGTAGCCAGTATCTGGCCGATGAAAATCTACCTTCCTGTGGTGGGTGTGCTGGTGGTAGCGCTGCTGGCCCTGTTGATGGGAGGCAGCAAAATGCTGTGGGCGCTATTGACGGGCGTGGTGTTACTGGCGGGATTACTGGCATTGCTCGGCTGGAGCACGTTACTGCTGTTGCGACGCTTAGTTTTGCGCAATCTGGCGCTACGGTTAGCAATCAACCGCCTGCTGCGTCAGCCGGGTATAACGCTGAGCCAGCTGGCAGCGTTTTCGCTGTCATTCATGTTGCTGGCCTTGCTGCTGGTGATGCGTGGCGATCTGTTGGATCGCTGGCAGCAACAGCTTCCAGCGGACAGTCCAAATTTTTTTCTGCTGAATATGACTGAAGATCAGGTGCCGCAGGTACGCGATTTTCTGCAAGTTCACCGGATCAAGCCAGAAATGTTTTACCCTATTGCCCGTGTGCGCCTGAGTGAGCTGAACGGCAAAAAAGCCGATCCGAAGATGGATAACGCGCTGAACCGCGAATTAAACCTGACTTCGCTGACAGAGCGACCCGATCATAATCCGCTGGTCGCCGGAAGCTGGCCACCGAAAGCGGGCGAAGTCTCAATGGAGGTTGAGCTGGCTGAGCGTTTAGGCCTGAAGCTGGGTGATTCATTGACCTTTGACGGCGATACACAGACATTCCGCGCCAAAATTACCAGCCTGCGTAAAGTGGACTGGGAAAGTTTACGGCCTAATTTCTTCTTTATCTTCCCGCCGGGCGCGCTGGATGCGCAGCCACAAACCTGGCTGACCAGTTTTCGTATGGATCCCAACCCGCGATTACTGGCGCAACTGAACCGTCAATTCCCGACGCTTAGCCTGCTGGACATTGGCAGTATTATGCGGCAGATCGGCCAGCTGCTGGCGCAGGTCAGCCAGGCGCTAGAGATCATGGTCGTACTGGTAACGGCCTGTGGCGTGTTGCTGTTATTAGCGCAAATTCAGGTCGGGATGCGGCAGCGCCGTCAGGAACTGGTGGTATATCGTACGTTGGGGGCCAGTAAGCGGCTGCTGCGAAGCACGCTGTGGTGTGAGTTTGCCTTGCTCGGCGTCGTGTCAGGCGTGGCGGCAGCCCTGGGTGCAGAAGCAGCATTATGAGGCTTGCAGCGTAAAGTGTTTGATTTCCCCTGGCAGCCGGACTGGACGTTGTGGCTGATGTTACCGCTCGGCGGTGCGCTGTTATTGTCGTTGTGCGGCGGCTGGCTGGGCGTTCGGTTACTGAAAGGGAAAGCGCTGTTTAAAGGGTTTGAGGCAGGATGATGAACCAGAACCCTTAACGGTGGGCAACAGGTGAGGGCTGCGGCATGTTTACTTCTTTGCATGCGGTAGCTCTCACCCGGTTTCCCCTTATCTGGCAACTGAACGTTATGGGGATAAAAAATATACGATCAGAGTTTTTCCACGGCCCAGGCAATGCCGCTGGCATACGCTTCCGGCAGCTGTGGTATCAGCGCTTCAAGTGCAGCCTGAAGGCGCGGCTGATCGCTGTCGGTGAGATTTAAATGACCTACTTTGCGACCCGGACGCACCTCTTTGTCGTACCAGTGCAGGTGGACCAGCGGTTGTTGTAGCCAGTCCAGGTTTACCGCAGTGCCAATCAGATTCACCATCACTGAGGGAGCCATCACCACCGGTTGTGGCAAAGCCAGGCCCAGTACGGCCCGCAGATGCAGCTCGAACTGACTGATCGAAGCGCCATTTTGCGTCCAGTGCCCGCTGTTATGTACGCGCGGAGCCAACTCGTTGATTAGCAGGCCTTCCGGTGTGACAAAACATTCCATTGCCATCACGCCGACATATTCCAGCTCATGCATAATTGCGCTGAGCATCACTTCAGCCTGTTGCTGTTGTGCAGCATCGGCCTGCGGGAAAGCTACGCTGGTGCGCAAAATGCCGTCCTGATGCAAATTATGTGTCAGCGGATAAAACGCGGTGCTGCCATCTTGCGCACGCGCGCCGACCAGCGAGACTTCACCTAAAAAGTTAATGCCCTGTTCGACAATGCATTCGCCATAGCACTCATCAGGCAGCGTAGCGGTTTCACTGGCTCGTAAACGCCATTGACCGCGGCCGTCGTAACCGCCTGTGCGACGCTTCACAATTGCCAGTTCACCCAGCGTATTAAATACCTCTGGCCATTCACGCTTATCTGCCAGCAACTGCCACGGCGCGGTGGCGAGACTGAGCTGAGCGAGCAACTGTTTCTGGGTCAGACGATCCGCCAGACGTGGAAAAATGTCGCGATTCACAAAGGCGGGATGACATGCCAGCTCGCGCGTTAAGGCGGTTTCAGGCCAGCGTTCAATTTCAGCGGTGATCACGCTTTCAGCGATGGGCAGCGCATCAGGATCGGTTTCCAGCCCCACCGGATACACCGCAATGCCTAAAGGCTCACCGGCCTGACGCATCATACGACCAAGCTGGCCATTACCTAAAACGCAAACCGGCTTCATGCTTCCTCCCGCGGGTCCGGGTTGTTCAGCACCTCATCGGTCTGGGTCTGACGCCAGTTGGCGAGGCGGGAGGACAGAGCGCTGTCGTGAATCGCCAGAATCTGTGCCGCCAGCAGGCTTGCGTTTGCGGCACCGGCTTTGCCGATTGCCAATGTGCCAACCGGAATACCGCGCGGCATCTGCACAATAGAATAGAGGCTGTCAACGCCGCTCAGCGCGGCGCTCTGTACCGGTACACCCAGCACAGGAACCAGCGTTTTGGCTGCCAGCATGCCAGGTAAATGTGCCGCGCCACCAGCACCTGCGATGATTACCTGATAACCATTATCAGCCGCCGTTTCGGCAAAGCTAAATAACTTATCTGGGGTGCGGTGCGCTGAAACCACTTCAACATGGAAGGGCACGTCCAGGCTGGTAAGAATTTCCGCAGCGAACTGCATGGTGGACCAGTCACTTTTGGAACCCATAACAATAGCAATACGGGCCGGGGCGGCGTTGGATGACATGCGGTCAGCTCCTGTGAATAAACAAACAGACCTGGCCGGGCGGACAGGTTTTGAAGGGCACAGAGAATAGCATGAGAAAGCAGCAAGGAAAACGGTTGCGTCGGGCTAAACTGGTCCGGTTCTGCTCGTTTTTTAAAAGTCGAATTCGATCAGTTGAGCACCGCTGTCATCCAGCTGAATCATTGACCCTTTTGTATGCCACGCGCCTAAAACGACGCGCTCGGCGGTTTCGCCCTGTATCGTCAGGGAATGTATGGCCGGGCGATGGGTATGACCATGAATCAGCATACGAACCTGCTGGCGCAGCATCGTTGCTTCAACCGCTTGCCGATTAATATCCATAATGGAGACAGATTTGTGTTGATTTGCCTGTTTGCTGTCGGCACGCATACGCGCCGCAATGCGTTTACGAATAAACAGCGGCAGGGCGAGAAATAGCGTTTGGATCCAGCGGTTATGTACTTTTGCGCGAAAGCGTTGATAACCCTGATCGTCAGTACACAAGGTGTCGCCATGCATGATCAATACACGGTGACCGTAGCGCGCTAAAACATGCTCTTCCGGCAATAACATCATACCGCTGGCACGGGCAAAGCGGCGGCCAATCAAGAAATCCCGATTGCCATGTATAAAGTAAACAGGCACTGGCAGGGCGTGCAAAGCCTCGGCAACTGTCTGGTGCAGCGGATTAGGATCGTCATCGCCAATCCAGGCTTCAAACAGGTCCCCAAGGATGTACAGCGCGTCGCAATGCACCGCTTCGCGCTGTAAAAAATGCAGAAAACCGGCGGTAATCGCCGGTTCTTCCTGACACAGATGGAGATCTGCGATAAACAGCGTGCGCGACATTACTCGCTGACGGTCACTTTCTGAATGATCACGTCGTCTTTTGGCACATCCTGGTGCATGCCGCTGCGACCCGTGGAAACGGCTTTGATCTTTTCAACGACATCCATACCTTCAACCACTTCAGCG
Source organism: Mixta mediterraneensis (assembly GCF_014946725.1). Taxonomy (GTDB): domain Bacteria; phylum Pseudomonadota; class Gammaproteobacteria; order Enterobacterales; family Enterobacteriaceae; genus Pantoea; species Pantoea mediterraneensis. Next base: position 370,335 of record NZ_JACFXY010000001.1, on the reverse strand, counting down.
AATACACAGTAGCCCCAGCCTTGCAGGCTTTCGTCACGGAAGTTCAGAAAATCATTGTCAGCCACGTTAATAAAGAACTGCGCGGTAGCGGAGTGTGGAGCGGAAGTCCGCGCCATAGCCAGCGTGCCGCGGGTGTTTTTCAGGCCGTTGTTGGCTTCGTTACGGATTTCTTCTTTGGTCGCTTTCTGCTTCATGCCCGGCTCAAAGCCGCCGCCCTGAATCATAAAGCCGTTAATGACGCGGTGAAAAATGGTGTTGTCGTAAAAGCCTTCACGGCAATAATCCAGAAAGTTTTGTACGGTTGCCGGCGCTTTGTCATCAAAGGTTTTAATCACTATATCGCCATGGTTCGTCTGGAAAGTTACCATTTTTGTTGTCCTGTAAAGGTTGTCGTCAGTCGCTAAGGCCGCATCGTTTAATGGCGTGCCTCTTTTTCTCGACGGTTCTTATATCATAATTTGCAATGGCACGTCAGCAGGGAGGCGCAGTTGGCTTGCTTTGCGTCGCGCGAGCGTTAAAAATACGGCACAATGTCGGGATACCCAAAATAAGTGTCAACTACATACGTCAATACGGAAATGTTCAATGCTTAAGATTTATAACACCCTGAGTCGACAGAAAGAGGAATTCAAACCCATTCATGCCGGTAAGATCGGTATGTATGTTTGCGGCATCACGGTGTACGACCTCTGTCATATTGGTCACGGGCGGACGTTTGTGGCATTTGATGTGGTGGCGCGCTATTTACGCTATTGCGGTTATCAGCTGAATTATGTACGTAATATCACTGATATTGATGATAAAATCATCAAACGTGCCAACGAAAATGGCGAAAGTATTGAAACGCTGACTAATCGCATGATCGGCGAGATGCATCAGGACTTTGCGGCGTTAGGTATTTTGCCGCCAGATTTGGAGCCGCGCGCCACGCGCCATATTGCGGAAATTATTGCGCTGGTTGCGAAGCTGATCGCGCGTGGTCATGCCTATGTTGCGGATAACGGCGATGTGATGTTTGATGTGATGAGCGATGCCGATTACGGCGCCTTATCACGTCAGGATCTGGAACAGTTACAGGCCGGTGCACGTGTCGAAGTCGCGGACGTTAAACGTAACCCGATGGATTTTGTGCTGTGGAAAATGTCCAAAGCTGACGAACCCGCCTGGCCTTCGCCGTGGGGGGATGGCCGTCCAGGCTGGCATATTGAATGTTCAGCCATGAACTGTAAACAGCTTGGCGAACATTTTGATATTCACGGCGGCGGTTCTGATTTGATGTTTCCGCACCATGAAAACGAAATAGCGCAATCAACCTGCGCTCACGACGGTCCGTACGTCAATTACTGGATGCATTCCGGTATGGTGATGGTGGATCGCGAAAAAATGTCTAAATCGCTCGGCAATTTCTTTACTGTGCGCGACGTATTGCAGCATTACGATGCCGAAACCGTGCGCTACTTCCTGATGTCTGGTCATTACCGCAGCCAGCTCAATTATGGCGAAGATAATCTGAATCAGGCGCGTGCGGCATTAGAACGTCTTTATACCGCGCTGCGTCATACCGACAGCAGCGTGGCGGCGAGCAGTGGCGAAGATTTCGATGCACGCTTCCGTGCGGCAATGGATGATGATTTCAACACGCCAGAAGCCTATTCGGTGCTATTCGATATGGCGCGTGAAGTGAATCGTCTGAAAAGCGAAGATGTCGCAGCGGCGAATGCGCTGGCTGCAAAATTACGAGAAATCTCAAACGTTCTCGGCATATTGCAGCAAGATCCAGAGCAATTCCTGCAAAGCGGGGCGCGGGTTAACGCAGAGGAAGTGGCGGAAATTGAGCACTGGGTAAAAATCCGTGCCGAAGCTCGCGCGGCGAAAAACTGGGCGCAAGCTGACGTCGCCCGCGACAGGCTCAATGAATTTGGCGTCATTGTTGAAGACGGCCCGCAGGGATCGACCTGGCGCCGTAAGTAACCGGAGAGGGCGAGAAATCGCCTTTTTTATTATGCCGATTGCACAGATCCAGATTCGCGGTTTCCGTTCCGTCAGAGATTTAACGCTGCCGCTGCATCAGCTAAACGTGGTGAGCGGTCCGAACGGTTGTGGCAAGTCCAATCTCTATAAAGCGGTACGCCTGCTGCACGAAGCAGCCAGTGGTCGGCTGGCGCTGGCGCTGGCGGAAGAAGGCGGTATCCAGAAAGTCATGTGGGCGGGCGGCTTACGCCGGGGCGATCGTCGCCAGGATGTCAAACGGCTTTCGCTGGCAGTACAAATGGACGATATGGACTATCAACTGGATGTCGGCTTTCCCGAGCCGCTTGCCACCAGTTTATTCAACCGCGATCCACTGGTAAAAGAAGAGCATTTATGGCTGAGCGGTCATCAGCGCCGCCCTTCGTCCTGCCTTATGCAGCGTCAAAACCAAACGGCATTTTTGCATAATATAGAAGGCGAACGCGTCGCTTATCCGTCAGTTCTGCATCCGGAAGAGTCGCTGTTTGGCCAGCTGGGAGAGCCGCATCGCTATCCCGAATTATCTCAGGTGCGTGAACGGTTGCGGCAATGGCGCTTTTATCATGAATTTGCCGTCTGGCCGGGCTCGCCCATTCGCGCTCCGCAAATTGGCGTGCGCGCACCGGTTCTGTCTCATGATGGCAGTAACCTTGCGGCGGCCTGGGCTACCATTGTTGAGCGTGGCCATCACGAATTACTTTATCAGGTAATGGATGAAGCCTTTCCTGACAGCGAATTTCAGGTTGATGTGCAAAACGGACGTTTTCAGATGCTGATGTTGCGCCGTGGTATTTTACGCCCGCTGGAAAGCGCTGAACTTTCTGATGGTACGCTGCGTTTTCTCTGTTTAGTGGTTGCGCTGCTGAGTCCGCGCCCACCGCAGTTTATGGCGCTTAATGAACCTGAAAACAGTCTTCATGAGGATTTATTGCCTGCACTGGCACGTTTAATTGCAGAAGCCAGCCAGTTCAGCCAGCTCTGGATTACCAGTCATTCCCCCAGGCTGGCGACGTTAATTCGCCAGCATACGGCGCTGAATCATATTGAGTTAGCGCAAATCGACGGAGAAACGCGGGTGGCAGGCGCTGAGCGGATTTAAGGCGCCCCCATAGAACAGGGACGCCGGGTCTATCAGGCAATAACCGTTACACGCTGCCCAGCAAATTCTACCGTCTGACCGGGAAGGATTTTGCGACGCTTACGGCTTTCAATTATTCCATCGACCAGCACTTCGCCATTACCGATCACCACCTTGGCCTGTGCCCCGCTTTCTACCCAGCCTTCCAGTTTAAGCAAATCACAGAGATCAACGTGCGGGAATTTTCCCAGAGAGAAGTTCGCCATTATTTTGTCTCACTATCATGAAAGGCTTCACATGCGTGCAGCGTATTCTGAATTAAGGTTGCAACCGTCATGGGGCCCACGCCGCCGGGCACTGGTGTGATATAGGCAGCACGCTCAGCGGCGGTGGCAAAATCGGCATCGCCCACCACTTTGCCACTTTCCAGACGGGTAATACCCACATCAATCACAATCGCGCCGGGTTTAATCCAGTCGCCCGGAATAAAGCCTGGTTTACCGACCGCAACCACCAGCAGGTCCGCATGTTCAACATGATGGCGCAAATCTTTGGTAAAGCGATGCGTAACGGTAGTCGTACAGCCCGCCAGCAGCAGTTCCATGCTCATCGGGCGTCCTACGATATTTGATGCGCCTACCACCACAGCGTTCAAGCCATAGGTATCAATGTTGTAGCGCTCAAGCAACGTTACGATACCGCGTGGCGTACAGGGGCGCAGTTTTGGCGCACGCTGGCACAGACGACCCACATTATAGGGATGAAAACCATCGACATCTTTATCTGGAGTGATGTGTTCCAGAACTTTGACGTTATCGATGCCTGCTGGCAGCGGCAGCTGCACCAGAATGCCATCAATTTCCGGGTCGTTATTAAGATTATCAATTAACTCAAGCAATTCGGCTTCGTGGGTAGTGGCGGGCAAATCGTAAGAGCGGGAGATGAAACCCACTTCTTCGCAGGCGCGACGTTTACTGCCAACATAAATCTGCGATGCAGGGTTTTCACCTACCAGAACGACCGCCAAACCCGGCGCGCGTTTTCCGGCTGCCAGACGCTGCTTTACTTTTTCCGCAACCTCAAGGCGCACCTGCTGCGCAATCGTTTTACCGTCAATAATTTTTGCTGCCATCAGAGAGGAAATCCACTGTATTGTGTTGAAACGGGGAAGGCGCCTATTTTGTCAGAAGCGCATCGCGCTGTCAGGTTTTGAATTGCTGACATTGTCTTAATCTTCGACAACCATGCTGACTGGCAGGTCAAAACCGTTGACTCAACCGGGTCGCTCCGTATAATCCACGCCATCTCCACGCGCCCTTAGCTCAGCTGGATAGAGCACCGGCCTTCTAAGCCGTAGGTCATAGGTTCGAATCCTATAGGGCGCGCCATTTAAAACAATGAGTTAGATGTAAAAAAGAAAAAACCCACAACCGACCGAGGTCAAGTTGTGGGTCAAGTTATAACTTCTACGTTTTTTCTTTCCTAACCCACTCTTCATAGACCGATTCGGGCCATCCGAGAAATGTTCCGCTGGGCGTTCGCTCTGGCTTAGGGAACTCTTTTTTCTTTGCATACATCCGCCATAGGGTCGGCTTGCTCTTCCCGGTTAAGCGTTTCATTTCAGGGTAACCAATATACCGAGTAGCCATCTTCACATACCTCGCTTCTTCATGGCTTCGAGCAGGATGTCCTGCACTTCGCGTTTTGAATCGCGCCGCTGCATTACCAGTTCGTCTACGGTATCGGCGGCGATAATGTGGTGTATCCAGACCGGACGGTTATGCCCTGCCTGTATCTGGCGCGTTGGCCCTATACGTTCGATAATTTGCTGGTATTGCTCCAGATCCCACCAGTGGGAGAAAAACGCCAGTATATTGCCGCCATCCTGTAAGTTGAGGCCGTGGCCTGCGCTGGCAGGGTGAGCGAATAGCATCGGTATTTTTCCAGCGTTCCAGTCGCGCAGCGTCTGCGGATCGGAATCAAGCTGTTTACCCTTTGGAAAAGCTTTCAGTAAACGGGCTAAGTCGCTTTTAAAGTGGTAGGCAACCAGCACCGGCATACCGGCAGATTCGGCAATCAAGCTTTCCAGCGCTTGTAATTTGGCGTCGTTGATCTCTGACCACGTACCTTTGTCGTCGGTATAGACAGCACCGCTGGCGATTTGCAGACACTTCACCGTTTTAGCGGCGGCGTTCTGCACTTCGATGTCGGTGCCGTCTAGTTCCAGAAACATCAGCTTTTCCATTTCCTGATACTGTTGCCGCGCCTTTGCTGGCATCTGCACCCGGATAACGTTGTGGATCGGTTCCTCAATATCAAACCAGTCGGCTGCATCCAGCGAGATAGTTACATCACTTAGCGCTGCCTGCATTTGCTCCTGCGCAAAGGGGCGGGGTTCCAGCTTTGACCACTGCTGGCCGGGAAACTGAATGTTGTTGAACCAGCGAGAAGTGAATGCGCCAAAGGTACGGCCCAAACGCTGGCCCTGATCAACAAACCATGCCTGGCCCCACAGGTCGATCAGGCCATTCGGTGCAGGCGTACCGGTGAGATTCATCCAGCGGTTTACGTGCTTATGCGCTACCTTTGCCAGCGCCGCTGCGCGTTTGCCGCCTTGCCGTAACCGGAATGACTTTAACCGGGTGCTCTCGTCGGCGACTACCGTACCGAACGGCCAGCGATCCCCCAGCGTTTCAACCAGCCAGACCAGATTGTCGTAGTTGGTGGTATACACGCTGGCATTGGTGTTTTGCAGCGCCGCCAGCCGTTCTTTAACTGTTCCTACAATTGGCTGCATCTCAATATTGCGGAGATGGTTCCATTTATTGACTTCATCCGGCCATGTTGACCGTGCAACACGCAGGGGGGCGAGAACCAGCACCGGCTGTGTTTCGGCACCGCACATAAAGAGATCTTCCAGCGTGGTCAGTGTGGCAACGGTTTTTCCCATACCCATACCAGCCCAAATATTGGTACGGGGTAGGTTCAGGGAATGGTCGATAATGAGGTTTTGGTAAGGGCGGGGGGTAAATGCCTGTTGCACGCTGTTGTTCCTGTAAAAAGCCCCGCACTGTGGCGGGGCCGGTTATCTTATGCTGCCTGCTGGTTCAGCAACTGTGATAGTTTGGCTAATCCTTTTGGCGTTACCAGTACTTGCTCGACGGTCTTTTCTGAACCATCCCCCCTGGTGACAACGGTGACTTTATGCTCCAGCAAACCAGACTGGATCTTGCTTTGGTAAGCAAGCCAGCTTTTGCCCCCGGCGCGGCGGTAGATCCAGTTATTGGCGCTGAGGTAAGCGAAGAGGTCTTTTGGCCGAATTTGCAGATCTTTGGCCGCAGTGGTGATGCAGCTGCCACCGTCAGATTTTGCGATGCGGCACAGGGCATCAACATCCGGTTTCATTTCCTGCACCTGGTTTTCCAGGGTGAGCACCTTTTCGGTATAACCAAGCAGCAAACCGCGCATTGTAGCCGGGTCGTTAAGAGCAACCATCGGATCGATAACAGGTATAGCGTTGCGGGCTTCCAGTTCCTGCCAACGGTCAACCAGTCTGGCGGTAAACTCCGGGCAGAGTTGCGCGACAACTACGTAGCTGTCACGTTTGGTAAGGTGGTATTCGTGAGCTTTTCGGCCCAGGCGGTCGAGGTATTCCCCCATTGGGGGAAGACTAATAACACCACGATTGGCAAGGCGTTCAACGGATTGCTTGACCTTATCATGTCGGGATTCAACCAGAGTGGCGATCTCCCGGCTGGACATAGTTATGGGGGCCGCGCTATTATCCTGTGAGGTATACATCGTTAAGCCTCCTAAGCTTGAATGTTTTACTGACGCATCGGTAGTTGGCGCTACTGGTGCGTTTTTCATTTCAAAACTGCTCATCTGCATTTGCGGCCTCCTTCGCAGCCTGTTGTACAAAATTAATAATTTCTAACGCTAGCTGATACCCACCATTGAAGATCACCAGCAACTGCGCAGCTTCAAGTAGGCTGGCCAGATGTGCGAGTAAATCCGCATGATGAAGTTGTGACGGTTTTATAGCCATATCCAATACCTCATTTAGTACTCAATGTGAGAACTAAAATATTAGTACTCTCCGTGAGGCTTGAAGTCAACACAAATGTGAGGCATGTTGTTCTCACAATTTTTTCAGGCGGCAGCGATGAGCAAAAGAGATGATCCACAACTACGGGTGCGTATCCCCGCAGAACTCAAGAGTGAGCTTGAGGAAAAAGCGCGTTTAAATAAGCGAACTTTGACTGCGGAAATCGTTGACCGGTTGGAAGCCACTTTGATACAAGACAACCATCTTGGTAACACTTCGACCGGGTACTATGTCATGGTTGACGTCCATGAGGCTGAGGTTATGGCGCGTGAGGAATTAGAAGAAAAATACGAACGTGAATTTGGTCTGGCTTGGGCCGATGCTAATAAAGATGAATTGCGGGATGCGGTCGAAAAACTCCACAATGTCCTCAGTAAGAGAAAGTGACCCCATCCTGTTCAAGGCTTTCACGTAGCCGCCTTGTGATCTCGGCGGTCAGTGTTCTGTCGTTATCAGAAGCTATTTTCTCCAGCGCATCTTTAAGTTCTTGCGGGATTCGTACCCGCAATTGCGGATCATCACGTTTACTCACAATATTCCCTCCAGATTTTTGCTATCCAGCACCACTACGGTAAAGCCCCGCGCCCGAAGCCGTTCATGTTCGCGCAACTGTTCGGGGCGTGGCTTTTCGCCGGGGGCTTTGCACTCGACGAAGACTGCCCGGCCACCCGGTAGCAGTACCACCCGATCCGGCCCCGCACGGCGACCGGGAGATAAAAACTTGTACGCGATGCCGCCAGCCTTTTTCACTCCCGCTACCAGATGTTTTTCGATGGTGGATTCACGGATGTAGGCCATCGATAACCGCCTCTTTGAGTTTTTCCCGCCCGACCTGCATCAGGCAAAAGTCGGAGCGGTTTTCGCTCCACTCTTGGTTAACTCCGTTGCGTGATAAGCGGCTGGCTTTTGTCCATACCTTTGCCGCGCGGCGATAGTCACCTTCACGTTCAATTTGCGCAGCCTCACGCGCAGCCCGGTAATACAGGGGGCTGTCGTAATTTTTAAAAGACATAAGGGTTGGCCTCGATCAGTTGATAACGCCGACGACTTCCTCATCGGTGTAAACATTTTCGCCGTTAATTTGAGACTGGTGGCACCGGACGAGCACGGCTCCCTGTTCACCCCAATCTTCACGCAGGGATTTCCAGGATGGTTTTTTATTACCGCAACACTCTAGTATCGCGGCCCGGTTAATGTCGAATTGTGCGCGGCCATCCATCACCACATACAGGTATTTCATAGGGTTAGTCCTTACGATAGTGATACGCCTCGAATCCGCCAGCAGATAGCGGCAGATCTAAAGCCCATGCGGGGTTAGTTGCGAGCAGAGTGCTCAGGTGTTCGTGGGAGTAATCGGCGGTGTCGGGGGCTTCCGTCAGCACTTCGTCATGCACCGTCAGTATGATGTCGTAACCGTTGTCCTCCACACAGGGCATATTCGCTGCCATCACATCACGGGCGGTAGCCTGGGTAACGTTCTCCGCCAGTTTGCCGCCGTAGGTTTGCAGGCGTTGCCATTTCCGGCTGTAGGTGTTGATGCCCATATAGCTGATCTTGCCGCTGTCGTCGATACGTGCGCCGGGGTAACAGACCGCTCGGCCGGAGGGAAGCTGGATACGAAGCCAGCTTCCATCACGGCGAAGTTTTAGTTTTCGGCAGGAAATTGTTATGCCGGGTGTAGCAATGGCGCGGCGGGTGGCCTGGTCGATCTCCTTCCAGAAGCTGAACGTTGCCGAGTGTGCTTCGCGCCAGAGCCGTTTAAAGGAGTCGCAAACAACATAAGCGCGTTTTGACAGCCCGTAGGTTCGCTTCTGTTTTACCGCCCATTCATATGCACGAACGGCTTCATCCAGTATGTGACGCGGAATGTTGTCGATAGCGGCAGAGGCCATTTCTTCGAGGTCGATGTTGTACGCCAGAGAGAATGTCAGAAATGCGCCAACGCCCCCTTCATAGCCCAGCGCCAGTTCCTGCACTTTGCCGACCTGACGCTGATCTTTGTCCACTTCATCCGGGTGGACGCCGAAAGATTTTGCATAGGCCAGTTTGTACAGGTCATGGCCAGCGCGGATTGCTTCACCTTTTTCATCGGTGCCGATGATGGTGTCATAATCTCGAAATGCCTGTAGCTTCCACTTCTCCCCGGCCAGCCACGCCAGTACGCGTCCCTCGATGTTGCTAAGGTCAGATACCACCAGTTTTTTACCCGCAGGGGCCATGATGCAGCCGCGCAAGGCTGAACTGGTCAACTGCATCACATCATCGTAAAGCAGATCGGCGCACCCGGCTTTCAGTGCTTCAATACCAAAATCAATGTCGTCCTGTTTTAGCGTAGGTCTGGGGAGGTTATCGGGCTGAAATATTCGCCCTGCCCAGCGACCCGTGCGGGAGGCACCGCAGAATTGTTTTGTCCCCCGCAAGCGTCCGTCGCTGCTGATACTTTTAAGCAACGCCTTATACTTACTGGTGCTGGTGGTGCAGGATTGCAGACGTACTGTTAGTAATTCTCGCAAAGCTGGTGGCGTTTCGGGATCGTCAATTCGCCGTTGTAACGTGCTGGCCTGCATATCGGGTAACTGGATATTAAATGCAGCGGAGATGTGGCGGAGCATGGCATCACGCTGTGTCGCTGCCTGAACATCGCCATCTGTCATAGTATGTGTCAGTCCCGCCAACCGTGATTGTTCTGCGTCGATAGCTACAATCGCTGCGTTAGCTAATTCAACATCCATGCAGATTCCGCGCCGGTTAATACGCTGGTCGAGATGCCAGAGTCGGGTTTCAAAGGCGTTGAGATTCCATCGTGGCATTTGCTTCCAGATTACCCGCATCGCTTCAATATCAGACTTGGCATATTCAACGAATCGTTGCCATTCGACGGGGTGGGTCTGGCTGGTGGCACGGTGAATCTTGCTGTTTTTCGGACGGGGTTTGCAAAATAGCTGAATTAGCTGTTTACCAGCTTTATCTTTTGCCTGATCTACCGGGACATTCAGTATTCCACACAATGTACCAAGCGAACCGGGGAGTCCATGCGCCAGCGCCTGTATCAGCGTATCGTGAACACGATCTAGCGGAATAGTGATCCCCATAGCGCGTTGAAGTATCACTGTGTCGAACATGCCGCCATTGTGCCAGACGGTCAGCACCTGTGGATCATCAAGTGCGGACTTTAGCTTTTCAGGCATGGGGGCTTTAGTTGTACAATCCCAAACCTGAACAGGCTGATTGCCGATAGCCCATGCGAACAACATTACTTCGGCACTCTCAGCATAGCGGTGGGTACCACAATTAATTGGCGTTGGGCTGTACGTTTCAAGGTCGCAAAAAAGAGGTTCTACACTCGTTCCCATTTGGCTACTTTCCTGTGATTGCATCGGCTGGCCTTTGCCGCCTGGGTGATTGAGGGGAATATCTCGCCAGTATCGGGGTTCTGAACGCGCACGGCCTGTTGGTTTAGTCCAGTAGCAACGGCATGGAGATGGTTCTCGCTGTAAGTGGCCCACTCCAGATTGGTGGCGCGATTATCAAGTTTGTTGCCGTTGATGTGATTTACTGTTGCGCCCTTACCGCTAATAAAAGCGCTGGCGACAAGAGTGTGTACCGTTTTGGCCTGGCGATGGCCGTTCAGATGCAGATGAACGAGTGCGTAGCCACTGTTTGTCACCTGCTGTGAAATAATGCGCGGTTTAGTTTGGCGGAATGCTTCTAAACCGTTTCGAAGTAAATATCTCTGCATAAATACCCGGCTTCGAACGTTACCCTGATCGCTGATTTCATATCGATCTTCATAGCCGGGAATAGATTTCCATATTTCAGACATGGTTAATCTCCGTATGGATTATTTCGGAGTTGGATGGTCGGTATATTTACGGGTGTCAGGGATAGTGCTTTTCGCGGACTGCGATAATTTCTTCTATGTACGGGTTATAAGGAAGGTTTTCGACAGTGAACTCACCTCTTTTTCGATGGCCGACTGAAAGAGCACGAGAGCCAATCTCATGCTTTTCCAGCCACGCATCCCCTATCACTTTCCCATCCTTAAATATTCGAGTTCTAACTGTTACCCATTCTGGCGCTTTTATAAAATGCCGTGGGCTACCCTTGGTATACTTCCATTCGGGCAACATTGTTAATTCCTCTCTTTGCAAAACACCCGGCATTTCGCCGGGTGGGGTGTTGTCGTTTAGGCTTGCGCGTCGTAGACGGTTGCTTCGGTCACACCGGCTTTAACACTCTCAACGACAGAGTTAAAGGCATCTTCGATCACGCGCTCCGGGTTGATGAGCTTGAAGGTAAAGGCCAGCTTACCTTCGCGCAGGCGGTAACGCAGACGAGCCTGCACCTCATATGATTCACCGTTATGGAAAGGTGCCAGGCCCAGCGTGATAACTTCCGGTACCTCAATGGTGCCTTTGTCGTTTTCATCGCTGTAGTTGAATTGAAACTCCCCGGTGGCGAGGCGGATAGCGGAACCAAATACTGCTTTGCGGATCACCTGGAATTTAGTCGCGATTTCCAGCAGTTCCGCACCGGTTGGGGTAACAATGTCGCCAGCGCGGTCTTCCAGAAATTCAGCGAAAGCCTCCTGCCCCATAGCGGTTTCATCATGTTCTTCCCAAATCTTCCAGGGTTTGGACTTCACGCACTGATAAACAGCGGAGTGGCTACACCAGTCTGGTGTGGCAGGATCGGCGTGGTAGTCTAGCTGGGCGGTTAACTTTGTCTGGTTGGCATCGGCCAGGATCACCGAGGCATCGGTTGCAAACTTTGCGCAGTACTGGATGAAACTATCAGCGGACAAGAGTTTTACGTTCTGGCGGATGCGGCGCGGCGCTGGAAGAAAGTGCTCAAGATCGGCCAGTTCGTAACCTTCTGGTAGGGCAACCGCTGGGTTACCGTGGATATCAAAAACCTGCTGGCTTTTTACAATGTCCTGAATAGTTTGAGCTTCGGTCATTTCTTTGTTCCTGTTTTGGATAAAAATAACCCGGCGCGTTGGCCGGGTGAGTGGTTTCCCCTGGTACTGGCTAAAAGGGTCAGATAACTTTACGCAGGCTGGTTTCCTGTTCTGGCAGGGTGCGCCGTTCCTGTTGTCCGGCATCAACCTGTTTCAGTTCGGTGCGTACTGTGCTGGGGTCGTCACGCAGCAGATCGCCATCCGCTGTCGAATACATAATGGTTTCGGCGCGTTCGCCCTCTGGTACTTTGCTGGCGACAACCGGGGAGATTTTCACTACGTCTTCGTTGGCTTTACTGAACATTGCCACTTTGAGTGTCAGTGTCAGGGAACCCGCTTTACCGGTTTCGCGTACCGCTTTCACTACCTCGGCCAGAACTTCGGTCAGTTCTTCATTCAGGGTGCCTTTGTTCAGGTAAACCAGTTGTTGGTTAAATGGGGTGGTATTCATCATGTGCTCACCTTTGAAGGTTGAACCCCGCTGGCGGCGGGGCTGGATGGGTTAGATCAGCGATTCGGCGTCAGCGCCTTCGCTCACATCGTCGAAATCGTCTTCGGTTGCCACGCCGCCGCCAGCGAATGCATCACCATCGCGACAGAACTGGACACCGCCGAGCGAAGCGTTAATACGTTTGCCAAAGTTGTTATCCATCGCCCAGATATCGATGGTGGCGTTAACATAGCAACCGGCATACGGCTTGCCATCGGCGGCGGTCAGCGCGGAACGATCGCGGTCGATAACCAGTGGCCGTGCTTTATTACTGGCAGAGACAAATTTATTACCGGGGTAGCCCTCGTATTCGGCTTTTTCATCGCCATCGTGCAGGCAGACTTTCAGGCCGGTGCGTAAGGATTTAAGAACGCTGTCGGCTTTCGGCCCCCATTTTTCTTTAGCTACCTGAGCGATAGCCGCTTCAATTTCTTTCACGCAGGGATGGTCTGGTGGGAAAATAAATGCGGCGCTAAAACGTGGCTCACCTTCACCGTTAACAGTTTTAGGTTCAAATAATGCCGGAAATGCCAGTCGCACGTTATTCAGTTTTACTTTCATAGATATTTACCTTTAATTCAAATGAGGGATTCAGCGGCTTCAACATCGTCAAAGTCGTTTGCAGGATTGATGTTTAAAGCTGGTTTGGGATCGGACTCTGGTGCTATTGTTGGTTTTCCATCAGGGCGGGTAATAATGGCTTCTACCTTCGCCCAGCGGCGCGGGTTGGCCTTTTTAATGAGTTTTTCAGCCTGCGCCGGGCTGATAACTTTGAAGGTATAAACTTCTTCCTTTTTATACCGGAACTGGTCTTTAAGCAGGGAAATTGCCTCTTCTTCACTACTCCACAAACGGTTACCTTGTTTACCCTGAACCAGTTTATAGCCGGAAACGGAGTGGCCATTTTGCAGCATGTTAAATGCCGCAGAGCGGACGCTTTTACACCAGCTTTCGATATGGTCAATCAGTGGTAGCGTTTCACCCAGCCATTTCCCATCCGATTCAGCCAGCTTCTGACGGGCGGTGGTCAATGCGTCTTCCAGAGGCGGCGGGTCGGATATTTCGCTGAAATCATTCATCAGCGCAGCCGACACATATTCCGCCTGCGCCTGGCATTTACCTCGCCGCTTGCACCAACGGCAGGTTTTCTCTCCGGGGTGGAATGCCGTTGCCGGAATAACATCGGGGCCGTTATCCCCTGCGTGGTCTGCCAGTTGCAGCACATCGGCAGCGATGGCTTTCACGTTCTGCCCGAACTCTTCCAGATTTTGTACGCTGCATTCGTACTCGCTGACGTGGTTGATGCGCGGCTGGTGGATAAACATTCGTACACGATTGATGTCGGCGATCAGACTGACCTGTTCCAGTGCTCCCAGCGCATAAATCATTAGCTGGGGGTTTTCGAACGCATCCACTTTCTCATAGCCATATTTGAGGTCGTGGATCTGCAATTCGTCGCCGATGATGATTACCGCATCAGAGGTACCAAACTGATCGGGTATACCGACTATGTGAGAGAAGTCACACTTCTGCTCCACCATGAGTATCGCGCTGGGTTGCTGCGCCAGCGTCCAGACCGCTTCAACATACTCACCCACCTTATCAACCATTTCCTGACTGACCTGCGGCCCCGGATTCGGTTTTGATGGATGCGCCAGCGGATAGGTTCCGAGATAGGTGCCAACGTCACAGCCTGCATATTCTGGTGGGTGTTTCTGTCGGTTACGAAGAACAATCTCCGCCAGAGTATGGGCTGCTGTGCCCTCTTCGGCATAACTCGTTGTTTCGTCAGTCTCAAACTGTTCTACGGCCAGTGCCGCCGTACAGTTGAGCCAGCGGTGTGCTGCTGAGGGGGATAATTTCGCATGTTGTTCCGGCATTGCTTACCCCTCCGCCAGCGCCTGTTCTGCCAGCATCACAACGTCTGCCAGATTTTCCTGGGGAACCTGACCCAGCTTCTGAGCGCCGAATTTGTTCAGGATTTCCACCGCTTCATTACGATAGCCGCCTGTTGTCAGCTTCATGACCAGAGTCCTGGCCTGTTCAAAAAGTGCTGCGGTGTCCTGCTCAGGCTCGGTAGTTTCCGGTTCTGGTGTTGCCTCCGGTTCAGCTTTCTGAGGTATCAGGCCAGCGCGTTTGTTGTACGGTGTTTTGATGTACAATTCGGCAAACGCCTGACGTTCGTCGATGGTTTCCATCGCACTCCAGTGCGCCAGCATGACGATACAGAGATCGAGTAGTACCGCACGTGTGGTGTTTTTCACCGCTTTGCAATCGATCAGCGCCAGGCTCAGTGCGTCAGTGAACTGATCGCGTTTGTTGCCATTCTCATACGCCCGTGCTTTATCTACCTGTTCAGTCGTGAGGTTCTTAGCTTTCGCGCCGAACAGATTGGCCAGCGCTGTGATAATGCGGATATCAAGTGATTCAATATCAGGTGCTTCTTTTTCGGGCTTCTCCTGCAATTGCAGGTATTCGACTTTGGTGATCTCAATACCAGCGTTGGCGTCGATTATCGCTTTCAGCGCGGTAGTATCATCCGCCACGCCGGTTTTTAGTCCGTCCAGGCTTTTCCACCAGAAAGGCCCCTTTCGTTCCTCTTTTTTGGCGCTGTCTGTTTTCGGTTGCGGCGGTGCGTCAGGCGCAAAGGTTTTGCCGCTCTGCATTGCGGCAATTAGCTGGCGCATTACCTCGGTATTTTCTTTAATGACTAATTCAAGGCTCATGGGGTACCTCAGATATAAAGGGTGATCGGGAAGTGGGCGTTGGGGTTTCGTTCCAGTTCATCGCGCTTACGCAACCAGCGCAGGCGGCGAACGGTGTTATTTACGGGGGCAGTGCCTAACGGGGCGTTTTTAACTTTTTCAGGCTGTTGCATCTGGTTGAATCCTCCTGACGTGCTGGAAACCGGATGGTGTCTGATTTATCTTCGTTCACACCATTAGTGGTAAGGGTTAAGAAATGGATACGAGTTCTTGGGAAAAATATGCTGTCTGCCCCATCTGTAAAAATAAATTCAGAATCGGAAGGCTTGTGCGTCATCTCAATCACCACAAGGGCATTACCAGAGAGCAAGAAGATTTAATTAGAAATG
Source organism: Mixta mediterraneensis (assembly GCF_014946725.1). Lineage (GTDB taxonomy): Bacteria > Pseudomonadota > Gammaproteobacteria > Enterobacterales > Enterobacteriaceae > Pantoea > Pantoea mediterraneensis. The sequence goes on along the minus strand of NZ_JACFXY010000001.1, from coordinate 354,595 downwards.
CCGCTATAGATTCCGCTAGCAAATCTATGATGGAAGAACGAAATTCCGCGATCAGCGCTAGCATTGGGATAAAAAACAACAGTGCTACCGATGTGATGACGCATAGAAAGCAGCACTATTACGCATCCCAACCTTTATCTGGTGGGGCGTTTGGGCAGGGCAAAAAGAAATAAAAGCACTTTATGAAGCGCCGCGATGGCGCTTGAAAAATGCTTTTAACTGACTCTACGTACCGTTATGCCCTCCGCTTTGATCGCTATGCTGGCGTATGTCTTGCCTCGCCTGTAGCACCTTCCTTGATGTCGCAGGGAGCGATCGCACTGCGCAATGTTTGTCCGGTATGCAGCGTCAGTTTCCAGATTGTTAAAGAGCGGTTCCGACGCATGGTTTAAAGTCGCGCCGTTCGACTATCAATTTTGAATTCTGGAAAAATTCAATAATGAATTTATAGTGAAACATGAATTCCCTGTCAATTCAAAAGTGAATTTATTTTTGCAAAAAATTACCGCCTCACAGGGCGGCGGGAAGAAAGGATAGTTGAATCAATCGCCTATGTAGAGGGAAGGTTTTGCTATTCCTGCGACATACTGAATGCTTTCGATCTCTTTAAGGGCAAAGCGTATAGGAAGGTGTTCTTCGTTTATCGACATAACCATGACTTCGGCATCGCGCTCGTAAAGAAAGGTTTTTACCATTACTTGTTCATCCTTGGTAATGACAAGTACCTCATCTCCCGGCAGGTAGCCGTGGCCAGGTTCAACAACGACATACTCACCGTCTTTGATGCGTGGCTTCATGGAATCACCAGAACAGCGAAGAGCATAGGCCCCCGGGTCCTTTGTTGGCCAGTTGATAAAGCCATCCCCATAGCCAACCGGATACTGAAGGTTTACCCAATGCCCCCCGTTACCCAGTTGTGCACCTCCTACGACAGGAACCTTTGTGAAATGAAGCAGTTCAGGTGAACTATTAACATTACATTCGGGTTTTAAGTCAATGAGATCCTTTTCCATTAGTTCTTCAACCTTAATTTTAAAGTAATCAGCAATACGCTTCAGCAGCGCATACTTCGGTTCTTTAATGTCTCCCGCGATCAGCCTGTGCATAGTGGGTTGTGGGATTTTAGTACTTTTTGCTAACTCAGTTACGTTCGCCACCCCTTTACGTTGCATCAGGAGGGTAATATTGGCGATTAGTTGATCTGTTGATTTGTTCATGCCTGTGTCCTTGTTGGGGTATCCAAGGCTGAATATTCTATATTGAATAGTGTACTCTGGCTTTTAATTCAAAACTGAATTATGATTTAATCCGGTATTGAATTTAAAAGTAGTGAGGAACTCTCTATGCAACCTCTTTCTCCCCAAGAAACGGTCAAGGCATTGATTGCATCAGGCCTTACGCAGGTTGAAATCCAGGCCCGCACAGGCATTAGCCAGGCATCAATAAGCCGTATCGTATCGGGTAAAAATGCTGACCCAAGGTTATCTGTTGTACGTACGCTGGAAAATCTATTCTCAGAAGTGAAAGCTCAAACAGCAGAACAAAAGGCTTAACCCATGCCTATACACTACTCAGTGGGGCAGGGAGCTACAGATAGCCGACCAGCCCCCGCGCGGGCGAAAGACTTTGCCGACTATCGGACGAAAGTTGAACGCTTGCGGAAAAATATTGGCGTCACTCACGATGATTCAAAGGACATCTTGTCCCGTAAAAAAAAGCGCCTGTCTTACCTTTGGGGGGCGATGCGCGACACGTCGAACGGGCGTAGCGCCGTTAATGCGGGTGACCGCGATGTAATATGGCTGGATATGGATGGTTGTTCAGAAGCCGACTGGCCCGCGTTACGCGATTCCGCGTCGGTATATCTTGGATTTGCCTATTCCACCGCCAGCCATGAGCACCCAACTGTAAACGGAGAACAACGCTGGCGTCTGTGTTTCGCGCTCTCCCACACCGTAGCAACATCCGATTATAAACGCCTGTGTGAAGCGATTGAGCGGGAGTTGATGGACTGCTACAGCCTGATTGGCGATGGCCCGGTTAAATGGGACAGATCGGTATATAACCTTGATCACATGGTGTATGCCCCCCATGAAAGCGCCGTTTTTATTGATTTTTCAGGCAAGGTAATTGACGTTGATATGCTGCTGGCAAGGGCTGGCGATGTGCCATCTCCGTCTGTATCTGATCACGCTAGTGATGATTTGTCGCGTCTCGTCGATCTGAATCACGTAACCCAGCAGACCTTTGACGATTTGCGTTCTGCGATGTGGCATCCCACTGTGCTGGCTGACGCACAACCTGAATGTGGCAGGCATAACGCCTGGGCGTCAATGGGGTGTCGCCTCGCATGGTTTATGGATACTGAATTTGAAGGACAGGCCAGAGATCTTTGGCTGGAATGGTCTGCTGCCGGTGGTGGGAGTGCTGCGGATATTGCGGAGGCTGAACGCCGCTGGGATGAAGGTAAGCTGACGGCAGATCGCACTGGTTTCCAGGCTATCTTTACCCGTGCGCAGCAAGCCGGATGGAAAAATCCTGCGGCTGAACGTATGCGCCAGTCCTCTGTCGCCAGCGTTGAGGACTTTGACGAACTCCCGCCAGAAGAACCCGAACAACCCCGATCATTTCCTCACTCAGGTGGATACGGTAAGCCGGGAAAGTTTATCGTTGAAGGGCTGGTACCCGTTGGCGTTGCCATGTTTTACGGCCCTTCATCCTCTTTTAAATCGTATTGCATCATATCGATTCTTTGTCGGGTAGCGATGAAAACGCATCGCTGGGCCGGGCGAAACATCAAAGGCGGTGCGGTTTTGTATGTTGCTGCTGAAGGTGGCAGTTCAGTTATGTCGCGTGTTGGTGCCTGGGCGGATAAATATAACGGCGGTAAACCGGTTGAACTTTTCTACACGTTGCCGCTGGCGGTCGATCTCTCTGTTCCGGCACGGGTCAGTGCCATCATCAAAGAAATCAGGCGGATTGAGCAAGTTACCGGTGAATCTGTAAGGATTGTTGCTGTTGATACTTTGTCGCAGTCAATGATGCAGGGCGACGAAAACAGCGCCAGCGACGTGGCAAAGTTTATGGCGGGTGCGACGCGGATCGTTAATGAGACTGGCGCAGCGGTGATCCCAGTACATCATAGCGGTAAGGACAGCAGCAAAGGAATGCGTGGCTCTTCTGCTGCTTTTGCTAACGCCGATGCGGTTATTCGCGTTGAGCGCATTGACGACGCGGTGAACCTTATAAATGAGAAGCAGCGTACCGGCCCGGCGCAGCCCGTCCGGGGCTATCTGGTTCCAACCGTCCAGTTGCCTGATGAAGTTATCGCCGGGTATGAGATGTACGATGATGAGTACACCAGTACCGAGGGGGATGTGTATGACCCCGTAAGGCTGACAACCGAACGCGTTTTCGAAGATGTTCCTCTGGCTGAGATTGATCCGCTGATGGCTAAAACCGATGCAGATATCAAAGGCAGCAGCGATGAATCGTGGGTGTGGGAAAAACTTGAAGCCTCTGGCGGTACTATTAACCGTTCGGTACTTCGCGAGATGTGGAAAGATGAGACAGATAAGAGCGCGGGCCAGTTCCGTACTGTTTTAGGACGCATGAAAGAGAAGGATTACATTGTAGAGCATGATGGCGTTATTAAAGATTCTCTTGGCGAGAGCGTGCCAGCTGGAGGGGATAAACTTGTTTAATCTTACCAATTCGCAAAAAACTACGAATTTGCATAAAAGTACGAATGCAAATCTTATGCAAAATATGCGCATAAATAATCAGTGCAACCAAGATTTTGGCATACAGGCGCAACACAAAGCGCAACAGCGCAACAAAAATTGTTGCTCCACTGATTTCAAAGGATTTTTTAAGAGCAACAAGCGCAACATGACGGCAAGCGTAGCGGCGCAACACAATACCCCTCTCCCCCCTTTAGGGGGGAGGGGGTTGTTGCGCCCGAGCCGTTGCGTTTTTCATTCACCGAATATACATATGCAATGCCTGAAATTTATTTAACCCACAAAGGAGTTACAAAATGGAAACTGTAAAAATTAGCGAAATGGAAAAGTTGGAAGTAGCACAAGGCTACGGGAGATCAGCAGCAGCAATTCGTTCAATAGTGACAGAACCATCCGGTAAATATTGGGAGGTATCGACTGTAGATACCGGTGATGCGTCAAAATGCCTTTGTTTTCGGAAAGTGGTTGCGTGGGCCACAGTGCTGGAAAGCAACTATCAGACCTTTGTCACGGATACACGTCCTTTGGTTTTTGAGGAAGAAGGCGGCGGCTTAGAACTTACTAATGGACGGGTAGTGGAACTTGCTGAAATCCCAGAGAATGCGGAGATACAAATTCCCGATATGCTGGTGGGTTGCCCCGTAAACGTTGCACCAAGCCAGTTTTATATAACCTGGACACCTGACAGCGAATAACACCAGATTTGTTGAGAAATGTTGAGGTCAAAAGCTATGCGCAGAAATATGCAAGAAGTTTTAGAACGGTGGGGCCGGTGGGCTGCGAGTGAAGAATACTGCTCACTGGTGGACTGGCCTGCGATGTCGGTAACACCCGGACGCAAACCCGAAGCTGGTAAGCCGGGCTGCTCCGACGAGGACGGAATGGCAATTGATACCTGCGTCGCGCATATGAGCACGGTACGCCATGCAGAAGACATCCTGATCCTGGGGCAGCGTTTCATCGGGGGCCATTCAACACGATTTATCGCAGAGGCTATGGATATCCCTAGGATGCAGGTTAGGGCGTCTCTCAATGCGTCAGAGGAGTTTTTAGAGGGATGTTTAGTTGCGATGGCTGTTCGACTTGATATGGACCCGATTGTTGTTTTGCCTGAACCTCTTGCGGGCGCCCAAAAACCTGTGCTAATCTTCTAGCATCTAGAATTATAAGTTAATTTTACGACCTCAATTTCAAAGCCTCGCTTCTTCGGATGCGGGGCTTTCGTGTTTCCGGGCTACTGAAAACATAAAACTGTCAAAAATGAGCCGTTCACATGCTGATTTGGTTGAACGCTAATAGTGGCGTTTTGTTATAAAAATGTTGCTGCCGTTTTTAGTCAAATAACGCCAGGAAAACATGTACTTTTGCGGCGTTAGGGTGACATTTTAAACGAGTGCATTTTTGCCGGTGCGGTTAAGAACCATTATGTTAAATAGCCCCCGTTTTGCTGATTTTTTCCGCCTGAATGCGACTTACCGCTTGCTGTGCTCTCTGGTCAGAGTTATTTGTGTGCCAACGCAATTAATTCAGGAATAAGACATGTTAAATCAGCAGGATATGACAGAAACCGCCGCCGCCGTGTATCACTTTCTGCCATCTGATAAATGGGTTACCGTCCGCGCTATGGTGGGTATTGCCTGAGTTTAACCGGCCAGCTTTCTTCGCAGCGGCAGCGGAAATTGCCGCATCTGGCGATACCCCACTGAATCCTGCTGTATTACCCGATGGGCTTAGTGAGGCTGATTACATGGCGATTTCCCTCGCGATGCTGCAACGCGCAGATGCGATTTATCTGCTTGATGGCTGGCGTTCTAGTGCTGGCGCACGCGCTGAATACGCTCTGGCTGAAAAGCTGGGGATCGAAGTGCTGTTTCAGGAGCTAATGCCGGAACAATGTTTAAAGCGGGGGTAGTGTTTCCCGCAATTATTTCAGGGCTGCGCTGAAGCGTGGCCTTTTTCATGTCTAGCGCCCGGCGTTCTGCCCTGCGGCGAACAAAGGAGAAAGAACAATGCCGGAACCGCTAACCACAGGTACCAGTGCGGCAACCTATATGATCGGCGGTATCACTATCGCAAGTTTATTCGCTGGTGGAGATACGGGGGTGATCATCGGAGCCTTTTCTGGTGCAGTCATTTATGTCTTGTCGGCGTCTGATTTGTCTATCTGGCAACGCCTGCTGTCGTTTCTTGCCTCGTTCCTTATCGGGGGGCAGACGGCGGGGTTTGTGACAGATGTTATCAACTATGTGACACCAGAAGTTATTCATGCGGAGCGCCCTCTGGGGGCTGTAGTTGCTTCGGCTATTGCTGTACGCGTGTTCATGTATATCAGCAAGCAGTCAGAGAATCCGGGGCAGTGGTTTAAAAAACTGCGAGGGGGTGGCGGTGATGGTCAATGAAATTTTCCTCATTGTTAATGCACTGGCTTGCGCTGTGATTGCGTTGAGGTTGATGACCTTTCGCAGGGCTGGGGGGACACACCGTCCCCTTGCTGCCTGGTGTGCCTATTTCCTTATTATTGCCTCCGCATCGGTACCTGTCCGTATTTTGACAGGTGAGTACGGTTGTGCGGACTGGTCAGAGACTTTTATCAATCTGGCATTTTGTGCCGCTGTTCTTGCTGCTCGCGGAAACGTTATGCGTTTTGCTAAACCATTAAGGTGATCCCATGCCTGATTATAAATTTAGTAAACGTAGTGAAAATAATCTGGTGGGAGTAAACGCCGATCTGGTGAAAATAGTACGGCTTGCGCTGACATTAACCACTGTTGATTTTGGTATTACGGAGGGCTTGCGCAGCCGAGAGCGTCAGAAACAATTATTAGCGCAAGGGAAAAGCCAGACTATGAATAGCCGTCATATTACGGGCCATGCGGTTGACGTAGTGGCATATCTCGGTAGTCAGGTTAGTTGGGAGTGGAAATACTACGAACAGATCGCTTCCGCATTTAAAGCAGCAGCAGCGGAACTTAATATTCCTGTTGAGTGGGGCGGAGACTGGAAAACGCTTAAAGACGGCCCCCATTTCCAATTACCACACCGGGATTATCCCGCATGAATATTTCATTCAGTTGGCGAACGATGGCTGTCGGAATACTGGTCGTTGGGATCGTCGTTGCGGGCCGGTTAGCGTTCCACTACCGCGAAAACTACCACCACGCCCTCGACAAGCAGCGCGAGTTTGCTCAACTGGCTGAAACCAGACAAAAAGCCATCATTGATATGCAGGCCAGACAGCGCGTTGTGGCGGATATTGATGCTAAATACACAAGAGAGCTAACAGATGCTAAGGCTACTATCAATCAGCTTGAGCGTAGCGTTAACGCTGGTACTCAGCGGCTGCGTGTCAACGCCAGTTGCAAATCCGTGTCCAGTCACACCACCACCAGCGGCCTGGATGATGGAACCCGCGCCGGACTTACAGACACCGCTCAACGGGATTATTTCACCCTCAGAAAGCGAATCGAAACAGCACGAAGTCAAATAGCAGGGTTGCAGGATTATATTCGTAATGTATGTCTTGCACCGAAAGAGTAGAGGAAATTTATTTTATGGCAAAAAGACTCAACGCTAAGAAAGAGCTTTTTTGCCGGGAATTTATTGTTGACCTAAAAGCTGGCCCGGCAGCGATCCGGGCGGGATATAGCAAAAAAACAGCCTATAGCGCGGGGCCTCGCCTGTTACTTGAACCTGAAGTTGTTCAGCGTATCAACCAACTGAAACAGGAACGTATAGAGCAATTAGGCGTTGATGCCAACTACGTTTTGCTACGTCTGGTTGAAATTGATCAGATGGATACACTGGATATTCTCAATGAAGATATGACCATTAAGCCGGTAAGTGACTGGCCTTTGGTCTGGCGTCGATATTTAAGCGGTTTCGACCTGGCTGAAATGTTTGAGGGCAGGGGGGATGAGCGTGAAATGGTTGGTATCCTCAAAAAAATAAAGTGGCCTGATAAGGTGAAAAACCTTGAGTTGCTTGGTAAGCATGTGAGTGTGCAGGCATTTCGTGATCAGATTAGCAACGAACTGACAGGTGCAAACGGTGGGCCTATTCAGCATACCCATACCGCATCGGAGTTAACAGATGAACAACTTGCAGCAATCATCGGTAATCAGTAAAGAAGATGCTGCCAAAGAACTGTTAAAGCGCCGTCATGCTCGCAGAGGTCTGCATGAATTTATTCAGTACATTAACCCAGAATATATTACCAGCCCGTTTTCTAAAACAGTTTGTGAAGCAGTGGATCAATTTCTGCTGGAGATGATGGAAGGTAAGCGTCCCGTTTTGATACTGGGTGCGCCGCCGCAACATGGAAAGTCTGATATTGTTTCTCGCTATCTTCCGGCGTACTTCTTTGGTAAATATCCTGATAAGCGTATCGGTGCTTTATCATATTCATCGGATTTAGCCGGGGATATGAATGCCGATGTGCAACGTATCATGGCATCAGATGAATATCGGTTATTATTTCCTGAAAGCTGGTCTGGTAATAAAGCCAAAGACGGTGTAGCAGTTAAACGTAATTCTGATGGATTTGGGATAGCTAACTACAAGGGTAGCTATGTTTGTGCGGGTGTCGGTGGGCCTTTAACGGGTAAAAAAGTCGACCTTGGTATTATTGATGATCCAATAAAGAACTCTAAGGAAGCACTTAGCCCTACCACTAAAAAATCTATCTGGAACTGGTATGTTTCGACTTTTAAAACCCGTTTGTCGAAAAATAGCGGTGAAATCATTATGGCAACCCGCTGGGCTACCGATGATTTATCCGGCCAGGTAATAGAGAAAACGCAGAAAGCTAAGGTGTTAGCCTTTCCCGCTATTAATGCGCAGGGCGAAGCGCTGGTTCCTGAATTACACCCGCTCGATAAGCTGTTAGAGACGAAAGCTATTTTGGGCGACTATTTCTGGTCGGCAATGTACCAGCAATCGCCCAAACCGGGTGACGGACAGATATTCCAGGAAGGTTGGGTCAGATATTACTTACCTAAAGATCTGCCAGCCAAATTCGATACCGTTATCCACAGTTGGGATATGACCTTTAAAGACAGCGAAGGAACGGACTATGTTGTCGGCCAGGTATGGGGCAAAAAAGACGCCAACGCCTACCTGTTGTATCAGACACGCGCCCGCATGAGCTTCACACAGACGTTAAAAGCGGTTAAACGTCAGTCTGATATGTTCCCGGAAGGTCGTCGAAAATACGTTGAGGACAAAGCTAACGGGCCTGCTGTTATCGATTCGTTGAAGTCCACGGTATCCGGCCTGATCCCTGTCGAGCCGGATGGTAGCAAAGTCGCCCGTGCTCATGCGGTAACGGCTGAGTGGGAATCAGGCAACGTACTCCTGCCACACCCGAGTACGGCCCCCTGGATAACTGAAACCGTCGAGGAAATTACCACATTCCCGTTTGGTGCTCACGACGATACGGTTGATGCCATGACCCAGGCGCTACGCAAGCTATACACCAAAAAAGGCAGTTTCTTTACAACGAAGAGGTAACTATGTGGCCGTTTAAGAGGCGTAAAAATCAGGTCGCGCCGGTTAAACGGTCGGCGTTCACCACTCAGCTTTACCCCGCACTGGCGCGTTCGGAGGGATTTAACGGTCTGGACTTACCGCAACCTGTTATTAGCGGTGTGGCGATGGACTCCATCGATGGTTCCGTGCCTGCATTTAAAGGTGGGAATGTTTACGGTGTTCCCGAAGCACAGGCTATGTGGTACGCCAGCCAGGGCTTTATCGGCAACAATATGTGCGCGGTGATAGCCAAACACTGGCTGGTGGATAAGGCGTGTAATATGCCCGCGCGTGATGCTATCCGGCAGGGCTATGACCTGGACTGCGACGATAAAGATGTCGCTAAATTGCTCATAAAACGCAGCAAAAAATACCGCATCAATCAGGCGATGAAAGAGTTGATCCATTTTGGTCGCGTATATGGTGGTCGTCTGGCGCTGTTTGTCGTTGAGACTTCAAACCCCAAAGAGTGGTATGAAAACCCCTTTAACATCGATGGTGTGGTCAGAGGAAGTTACAAGGGTATCAAGCAGATCGACCCGCAGTGGGTGACGCCTGAACTGACGGAGGCCAATCTGCAAGATCCGGCAGGGCTGGATTTTTACGAACCCACGTATTACGTGATCGCCGGTCGCCGGTACCATAAATCGCATTTTGTTAAATTCGTGCCCTTCCCGGTACCGAATGTTCTCAAGCCGACCTACAACTATTTTGGCGTATCCGTGCCTGAGCGCATCTACGAGCGCGTTTATGCCTCAGAACGTACAGCTAACGAAGCCCCTGAACTGGCGATGACCAAGCGTCTGTTGACGATGGGTATCAGCGATCTGGAAAGCGCAGATAAAGCGACCGTCAGCGAGAATATGTCCTATTTCATTGAAATGCGTGACAACTACGGCGTTCACGTTACCGGAAGTCAGGATACCGTGCAGCAGTTTGATACCTCACTGGCCGATCTCGATGCCACCATTATGACGCAATATCAACTGGTCGCGGCGGGTGCGAATGTTCCGGCCACAAAACTTCTTGGCACTACACCGAAAGGCTTTAACGCCACGGGGGAGTACGAGGAAGCCAGCTATCGCGAGGAACTGGAGAGTATTCAGTCGAACGACCTTGAAGAACTGTTACAGCGCCATTTCGATATGTTGTTGCGTAGCGCGGGCCTGCCCGTTGTTGAGGTCAGTATCAACTGGAAACCGCTGGATAGCCCGACCGCAGCAGAATATGCCGATATTGAACTGAAACAGGCACAAACAGCCTCTGCATATGCTACAGCCGGAGCCATTGACGGCTACGACATTCGTAAAAAGCTGGCGGCGGATAAAGAGTCGAGTTACTACGGGCTGGACATGACCGATGAAGAAGAAAATCAGATTCCGGGAGAATCGGGCGCGATGGGCGGCATCCCGTCAGGCGGTAATGAAGGGGAAACCGCTGGCCTATCCAGCCGCCCCGGCAACACGCTACAGCCAGGCTATGTCGCAACTGGTGCGCCAGATGATAGCTGACTATCAGGCAACCTTTACCCAACTGAATGACGACTTTGCGCCGGTTGGTATGGATGCCAGCGTTGCCAGCCAGACCCGTATCTGGCTGAACCGCCTGAAACGTAAATGGGACGGTATTTTCAACAAAAAAGCGGCAGAAATAGCGGATAAGTTTGTTTCCCAGACCGATCTGGCCGCGCAACGCAACCTGGACGATTCACTAAAAACGCTATCCGGGGGGCTGACAATAAAGACGCCAGATATGCCGGGTGAGATGAAAGAGCGTTTAACCGCTGCCACCGCAGAGAACGTCGCGCTGATTAAAACCATTCCTGAACAGATTCATCGCAGGATTGAAGGCGCTGCGCTGCGATCCGTCAGCCACCCAGGCGAGGGAGCCAAAACCCTTCTCGACGAAATCAGGCAAACCGGCACGGTGACAGAAAAACGGGCGCAGTTTATCGCTGTGGATCAGAGCCGGAAAATCACCACGGTATCTAACTATGAGCGGATGAAATCAGCCGGTATCCGTAAAGCAGTCTGGCATCACTCAGCCGGTAGCGCTGAACCCAGAGAACTGCATCTCAGGTTAGACGGCCAGACGTTCGATCTGGATAACCCTCCTGTTATTGATGAAAAAACCGGTCAGCGTGGCCTACCCGGTACGTTGCCTAATTGCAAATGCTTCTGGACGCCGGTTGTGGATTTTGGTGACACCTCATGAACGAAACTAAACGAACGTATGACCTCAATGGCTGGCTGGAAGTAAAAGACAACCCCATCTCAAAAGTTGGGGTTTTTGATTATCTGGGGGCTGAAATTAATGCTCCTGACCCCAGCCGTATCTATCGTGTCTATCGACCGGAGGAGGAGCTACGTAGCATCGATACGATTAACTCTTTCCGGCTGATGCCCTTCATTGATGAGCACGAAATGCTGGGTAAAGACGCCACCCCTGCTGAGAAAAAAGGGATACAGGGCGTCATTGGTGAAAATATCTGGTTCGATTACCCCTACTTACGGGGAAACATCAAAATTCTATCTAACTCCGCCCTGAGCAATATCAGCAGCGGAAAAATAGATTTATCTCCCGGCTATCGATGCCGCTATGACTTCACCCCTGGCAATTTCAACGGCCAGCCCTATGACGCTGTTCAGCGGCATATCAGAGCAAACCACCTTGCGCTGGTGGACGAGGGGCGAACTGGCCCCGATGTCTCCGTGCAGGATCACGTTATAACCATAGATACCAAGGAACTCATTCGCATGAATCCAGATGATGACAAAAACAAGCCCACAACTGATGACGGTGGTTTTACCCCCGAACAGGTTGAGCAAATCAAACAGATTGTTGTGGCAGCGCTGGCGGCGGGTAAGCCAACTACGGACGATCCCGATCCGACTGCACCCGCAGACCCTGCTGACCCCGTTGATCCGGCAGCAGCAACCGAAGGGGCAGCAGCGGCAGAAGAAGGCGCGGAGGCGGCGGTAGAAGCGGCTGAGGCAGCAGCGGAGGCAGCAGAAACCGGGGAGCCTGGCGCTATCGAAAATGCTGAAACGGCTATCGAGTCGGCAGAATCGGCTATCGAGGAGGCGAAAGAGCAGCTCGACCAGGCTACCACTGACAGTCTCAGTCGTCGGCTTAAACGCCTGCGCAGAAGTATTGGCACGGTTGATACCATCGCCGCGCTGAAACGCAAGGTGGCAAAACTGGAGAAAAGCAAACCGACAATGGATACCGGTGCGTTGCTGAAACAAATCGGTGCCCGCGATGAACTGGCGCGTAAGTTAACGCCATTCGTTGGTGTGTTCGATCATGCGCCCATGACTGCGCAACAGGTCGCAGAATATGGCGTTGAAAAGCTGGGTATCCAGTGTGGTAAAGGCACTGAGGCTATCGCGCTTGATGCGTGGATGCAGGGACGAGTACCGGATTCCCAAAAGCCGTCTGTTGCGATGGATAAGGCCGTCAGCAACCAGTCAATTTTAGATAAATGGGGCGATAAATAATGGCAATCCCTAAATCTGTAGCAAACGGCATGATCTCCGGCGTAGTCGGTGAAGTCAGCCACTTTGGCCCACTTCGCGCCACCAGTGCCGTTCTGGACTCAGCCGACGAAAAAAAGAATCTGTTTGGTCTGGCCTATACCTACAAAGACGCCAGTGTTGAATCTGTGCAGCCGGGCGGTAATGGGGCGTTTGCGGGGATCATGATTAACCCGAAAGCGTATCGTATCGAGACCGAATATGCCCGCAACGGGACTCAGGGGGAGTTTCTCACTATGGGAGAGGTATACGTCGAAGTTAGCGAATCGGCTAACGCAATTAACATGCCAGTGGTGTTTAACGCTGACGGCGAACTGACCGCTAAAGCCACACTGGTCGCCGGAGACAAAGCGATTGGCTTTGTATCACGTCACGTTGGTTCTGCTGAAACACCCCATCTCTGTCTTGTTCGCCTGACCGAGATCCCATATCCAGATCGAGCCATAACCCCTGAACCGTAATCGGAGAGTAATAAAATGGCGTTAAGCAAAGAAAAATTTTATATGTCTGGCCGCGAGATCCGCAGACGTGGGCCGCTGAATATTAAGCCCGATCAAAAGTGGACGTACAACGAGCTGGGGCAACTTGGCTTCGGTGGCCTTGCGGCGATGGACTCCGCGTTAACCGGCCCTGCGGTAAGCGGTGGTCTTATTCATCGTGAAATGCTGCAACATGTTTTACCGGGTCTTATCCGCACGGCGACCCGTGTTCGTGTTCTTGATGAAATTACCGGAGTAATGAACGCGGGTGAGTGGCACGATGAAGAGATCATCCTGAACGTGGCAACGCCGGTAGGCAAACCAGAACTGTACGGTGACCACACTAATATCCCGCTGGCTTCCTATGCGCAGGATCAGGAACGTCGCGGTATTGTACGTTTTGAGCAAGGTTTTCAGGTAGGTAAGCTGGAGGAGGCTCGCCAGTCGGCGGCGGGTTTTGAGGCGGCAGCAGAAAAACGCGTTGCTGCTACTGAGTCACTGGAGCAGGGGCGTGAGCGAGTCGGCTATCAGGGTTTTAACAGCCCGACTACCCGTGTTTTTGGTCTGTTAAATGACCCAAACCTGCCATCCTATGAAACTGCGACAGCACCGTGGCAGGGCGCAACATTTGCGCAAATCACTGGTGACATCACCGCGATGTTTTCACGTCTGGAAGCAAATTCAGGCGGAATTATTCGCGATGATACGCCGATCACGTTGACGTTGCCGCTGGGTTTCCGTTCTGCGCTGAACATCTCTAATCCGGTCGCTAAAGGTGAAACCGTCAAAGAGTGGATCAACAACAACTATTCCAATATGCGCCAGGTCTTTTCACCTGAATTCAAAGGTGCGAATGGCGGGGCAAATATTGCCTATATGTTTGCCGATAGCGTGGATGATGGTTCTACCGCAACCAGTGCAACAATTTTGCAGGTTGTGCCGGTGAAATACCAGTTGCTGGGGTCTGAGAATCAGATCAAGGGCTATCTGGAAGATGCCACTAATGCCACTGCTGGTGTCATTGTCACCCGTCCCTGGGCGATCACCCGTCTGACCGGTCTTTGATAACAGCCCTCAATTTTTGAGGGCTTAATCTTTAAGGATTACCCATGCCTATCTACGTTTATTCCACGCTTTCCAGTGACCAGAATTACTCACTGGAAGCGGGTGGAGCGTTATTTATTGCTGGAAAAGCCAATATCATGACCAGACAAATGTACACCCCACGTGGTCGTGTTACTGAAATTACCGATGAGCAGTACGCCCTACTTAGAAAGAATCATGTTTTTCAGCTACATGAAAAAAATGGTTTTATCGCGGTTGAAGAAATAAAAGCCGATCCCGAAAAAGTGGCGACCAATATGGAAGCCAGCGATCTGTCAGCGCCAGATACGCCTGAATCTCTTGAAGCAGAAAATAAAGAGGTTCCGAAAAACAACAAAAAAGGTAAATGATTATGGATGCTGGCACCTTTCCCCTCGAAGCATTTCGTGTGCTTTACCCACAGTTTAACGATGTGCCTGCTGATGATATTTTTATTATCGCCAAATCAGCAACCTGTTATTTCTCGGAATGTCACGGGATCTGCACCAGTGAACTGTGGATGCTGGTGGTTGCGCATATGTTGACGCTGCGCCAGATGGCGGCTAAAGGAGAATCCCCTTCAGGGGCGGTGACCAGCGCCACGATCGATAAAGTGAGCGTATCATTTGCTGCCCCGCCGACGAGTTCAAACTGGTCACACTGGTACAACCTGACGCCATTCGGCCAGCAATATCTGGCGTTGATTAAACGCTGTAGTGTACCGCGCTATATCGGTGGCATGGGAGAACGTGCGGCCTTTCGTAGCGTGGGTGGCCGGTTTCCGATGCGCGGGAGGCTGAGACGATGAGTAATTTTGCCAGGCTGAAAGCGGTCTACGATGAACTGAACAAAAAGCAGTTGAAGATCGGATTTTTTGAGCACAGTAAATACCCTGACGGTACGCCGATTGCTTATGTCGCGGCCATTCAGGAACTTGGGTATCCGGCTGGCGGCATCCCGCCCCGGCCTTTCCTGCGTCCGGCAATGACAGAGAATGCCGCTGGTTACAAAAATCTCATCTCGCAAGCCGTTAATGCTTCTGTTGCAGGCAGTATTGCGCTTAACGATGGGTTGAATCAGATTGGAGCCAAAGCTGCGGGGGATGTAAAGAATGCCATCCGTACCCTGACAACGCCTCCGCTGGATACATCCACCATCCGGGGCAGAGCCAGAAGACACAGCAAAGGTAAAGCCTCAACAAAACCGCTGGTAGATACCGGACAGATGTTGCAGACGGTCACTTATACAGTGGAGGACAAATAATGTTTGGCAATCTCTACAATGTGGCCGCACGGGTGATCCCACAGCAGACGGCTTTCTGGTATCGGTTTAAGTCGCGCACTACAGACGACCTTGGCAAATGGGTAGCGCAGTACCATTCGCCCGAACCGGTCACGGGTAGCTGGCAGGCGGTGGATACGCAGGATGTACAGGAAATGGGGCTGGTGACCGGCAAAGTTTATCGGCGGCTCTACACTTCGCACGATATTCACGCCATCCAGCGGGGGGATGCACCGGATTATCTGGTGTTCAACGGCAAGCGCTATGACGTCACTGGTGATGCAGACTGGTACGCGCAGGACGGCTGGAAGTCTGTTCTTTGCATTGAGGCTGGAAGCTATGACGGATAACGAGGTTTACATTGTCATCCGGCACCAGATGCTGGCGCAAATGAATGATGCGGGGCTTTCGATACCTGTTGTTGCCGGTTTCCAGTCAACAAAGCAGGGGAGGGAAGATAGCTTTGTTATGTTCTTTCCCATCAACGAGGCAGGCCACGGATGGCAGGCGCGAAACTATCAGGTTGCTGGCACTGATGCGAATCACAAAGAAACTCAGTTGGTAGAAAAAACGTTGCAGGTTCAGGGGCTGGTTTCCGATGCCAGTGAACTTACAGCAACCGACCTGACTGCCACGGTTCGAATGATAGTGAACTCACTACCTTTTATTGATGCGCTAAAAAAACAGGGTGTGGGGGTACAACGTGCTTCTGGTATTCGAACGCCTTATTTTATCAATGACCAGGGGGATTATGAACAGAACCCCTCGTTTGATTTTAACGTCACATTCCACCGCGAAATGTTCCCAAACACCACAGCAGTAAAAGCGCTTTATCCTGATATTCACCGCATTTAATTAAGGTTTAACCATGCCAATCAAACAAACACGCTATGTCAGCATTGCGAGTGCGGTCATTGGCGCGTCTGCTGTACCGATGCGCAAACTGACGGGCCGCATATTCTCTCAAAACGCAAAAATTCCATCCGGTGATGTGCTGGAATTCGCCAGCGGTCAGATTGATGAGTTTCTGGGGGCCAGCTCTCCCGAAGCGAATTTTGCCCGGCAATATTTCAGCTATACCAGCCCGGCCCCCGTCAATAAGCCGAGAGAATTGCAGGTAGCACCCTGGGTACCAACCGGTCGGGCACCGACGCTTTCGGGAGGGGATGCGGCCAGTCTGGACGAGTTGAAGGCGATCACTACCGGAACACTCACGGTGATTATCGGTAATATTCGTAAAGAACTCACCGAAATCGATCTTTCTACGGCCAAGTCCTACGCCGATGTAGCCTCGACCGTACAGCAAAAGCTAAATGCTGAATCTGAACCCGCTTTCGCTTCTGCCAGAGTGACTTTTATCGCTATCAGCGGCACGTTTGAACTCGGTGGTGGGGTACCGGAGCGAGCAAACATTAACGTTGAGTCTTCCGCTCTTGCGGATGCGATGGGTTTATCTCGCGGACAAGCCTTGCCCGGAAATACCGCACAAACTCCGCTAGAAGCCTTTATGGCGGCAGAGAAAATCTCGGATTCATTCGGCAGTGCGACTTTTATCGACCCACTGACGCTCGAACAGGTCGTTGCCCTTGCTCAGTATGTGGCAGGTGAGAACGTGAAATACCAGCTACATCTGAATATTTCCGCAACAGATGCGGAGGCTTTTAGCGCGGCGTTGATAGGTACAGCGTCAACGGCGCTGAATCTTAAAACCGAGGATAATTTTTATGCTCAGGCGTTACCGATGGCGGTTATGGCGGCAACGGACTATGACCGAACAACCCCCCCCACCAACTATATGTTTCGTCAGTTGGGCGTGCCGTCCCCGGCACAGGTAACCGCCGATCTGGATGCCGACAAGCTGGATAAGTTGCGCGTCAACTATTACGGCGAAACGGCGGTGGCGGGTTCACATATTGCGTTTTACCAGCGTGGTTTCCTGTGCGGGCCGGGTACCGCACCGCTGGACATGAGCGTTCATGCCAATGAGCAATGGTTAAAAGCCTACATTGCACAGCAATGGTTTTCTTTATTGCTGGCGACGCGCGGCGTACCTGCAAACCGCGATGGTGAGGCCAGGGCAATGATGATTATCGCCGGAGCCGTGACCAAAGCAGTGAATAACGGCACCATCCTCCCCGGCAAAACGCTCTCGGATGTACAGAAACTCGCGGTGGCTGATGCGTCTGGTGACGATTTAGCGTGGCACGATATTCAGGACAAGGGCTACTGGTACAACGCGCAGATTGTTGAAAGTACCGGGCCATCTGGCTTGCCGGAATACGTGATGAAATACGTACTGATTTACGGTAAAGGCGACTGGGTACGTAAGGTCGAAGGCTCGCACAACCTGGTATAAGGACTAAATGATGAATGATGTATCTGCAACTGGCCTCAGTCTGTTGGTTCAGGCCAGTACAACCTTTCCGGCAGGAATACTGGTAACGGCTTTCGCCGATGATGCCGACCCGTTCGATCTGCCTGCTGTCGATATCGCCCAGACCGGCATGGATATCAATGGCAATCTGGTGTCCTGGTCAACACCAACCCCGCAGGCTGTGACGATAAACGTGCTACCGGGGAGTGAAGAAGATCAGAATCTGGCGATCCTGCTGGAAGCCAACACGGCGAAACGTGGCCGCAGACACGCCGGAGATATTATTACGCTCGTGGCGTCCTACGGTGACGGCGCGACCACTACCGCGCGAAACGGAAAAATTACCAACGGTAGTCGGGGTAACTCAGCTGCCAGCGGTGGGCGTCTTAAATCAAAGGCTTATACCTTTGTGTTCCAGGACTTTGACAGTACGCGCGTTCGTTAACTATCAGGCGGGAACATCCCGCCTTTTTTATTGGGGCCATTATGCTCATTAAGCCGAAAGATATTGAAATTAAAGATGTTGATGGTGAGATGCACACCTTTGTGATCAGCCGTCTGCCCGCCACGCTGGGGCGTGAAATCCTGGCAAAATATCCGCTGTCGAACGCACCTAAAATTGGCGACTACGAAATCGGTAAAGAAGCCATGCTGAAAATGATGGCTAATGTGGCAGTCGTGCGGGATGGTGCAGAAATTTGCCTGAAAACCCAGACGCTGATTGATAACCATGTACCGGACGGTGAAGCGCTGATCCGCCTTGAACTGGAGATGCTGAGGTACAACACCAGTTTTTTCGGCAACGCCGGGAGCAAAGGTTTCCTGCCTTACCTGCTGGGCAAAATCAGCGATTCACTCCCGTCGATTATAAAAACGCTGATGGATTCTTTGCAGTCATCATCTCAGAAAAACTCGCCAGCTTCACAGAACTCAAAACCTCAATAGACCTGGAAGAGGCGATGGACTTGTGGGAAATCGCTGTGACTAACCGCTATAACGAGGCGCTCGCCGCCGCAGGAAACCGATAATGTCTCTGTTAGATACCTTTGTGCAGGTGTTTGAATTCGACACCCGGCAGGCCGACGCGGCGTTTAAAAATGTTCAGCGTTCTACCGACGATATTATTGATGGTATGAAACAGGCCCAGCATGAAGCCGATAAAGCGGCAAAAAGCGTCAGTGATTTTGCCAGCGGCACGGAAACCAGCGTTGCCGCATTAGCCCAGAAAACCCTTGGGGTACTTGGCGTATTGTTGGGGGTATCTTCCATTTTCAGCGAGTCTGTTTCACGCGCGGAGGAAGTGGAGGCGCTTGATAAGCTGGGCAAGAAGATCAATGTGGCGACGGCGGATGTGGATGCTTTCGCCGGTTCAGTTGCCGAGCTGGGGGGCGCGAGGGAAAGTGCTCAGGCTGATTTGTCGGCAATGGCAAAAGCCTTTGGCGGCACCACGAACTCTATGGAAAAAATCCTCGCTACAGCAGATAAAGTAAAGGGGATGAGTTTTGATAAAGCCAAATCGCACCTTGCAAACCTTGGGGTGACGGACGACAAAACGATTGAGTTGATGATGAAGGGCCGTCATGAGATGGAACGCATGATGGGCCTGCAAAAAGAATACTCTGGCATTACCAAAGACAGTATTGAACAGTCCCGGCGCTTTAATCAGGCCATGCAGGGGTTCAGGCAATCATCCGGCCTGTTAAAAAACAGCTTCCTCGAAATGGTGTTGCCTTACCTGACTAAGGGCATGGAATTCTTAAGTAAATTTGTTGGTTTTTGCCGGGAAAATAAGAACCTCATCATCGGTTTTTTCCTCGCGATCGGTGTGGCTGTTGCAGCGTACTACGTTCCTCCGATGCTTGCCGCCGCTGCTGCCACGCTGGCAGCAACCTGGCCAATACTCGCTATTATCGCCATCATTGCGGCGCTTGCCGCAGCGTTCGCGCTGGTTTACGACGACATCATGAATTTTATCGACGGTAATGATTCAATGATCGGGCGAATTCTTGATGCCTATCCTGAGCTTAAACAGGTCATTATGACGCTGTGGGAAGCATTCAAGACCCTGTTTGAGTACCTGAAAATCGCCGCTAAATTCGTTGCTGATGTAGTGGTTGATGCTTACAACACAATGAATAATGCCCTGAACCAGTTTATTGGCTGGTTGCTGGAGTCAATAAAAAGTCTGGTTAAATGGGGCGCACAGTTCGGGGGCGTCTTCGATAACGTGGCGGATGCTGTTGTCGGCATATTTACCTGGATGTGGGAGCAGGTGCAGAAGGTGATTGGCTGGATAAGCGGCGGTCTGGATACCATCCAGAAAGGCTGGTCAGTCGTTGCGGGCTGGTTTGGTGCTGATGATGAAAAAGAACTCACCGTAGAGCGTAAAATCAGCGCTGAGGGAGAGGTGACGCACCGTATTCCTGAAGCTGAACATCCTTCACCACAGCAGGATACACAGAATATGGTCGAGCAGGGAAAAGCCCAAATTGCAGCGGCGAATAATCACCCCCTTAACCCCGTGACCAGCACTGCTATCAGCAATCGTTCCAGCGTGAAAAATGAAACCACCCTGAATATTGGGGAAGTGAAGGTTGAAACCAAAGCAACCGATGCTAAAGGCATGGCGGCGGGCACGAAAGACGCATTGCAGGAACAGTTGCAGGATTTGGGGCAGCAAACGCAAACGGGGCTGGCAATATGATCACTGATGTAAAAATCTTCGATACCGACAGTTTTACCACGCTGTTTGAAACCGCCAGCCCGATAAAAATCAATATCCGCGACGAGCACAAAGCCACCACTTTTCAGGTCGAGTCAGGGGAAACCCGTAGCGATCATGTTGTTGTGCAGGCCGTGGAAATTGGCATGGATCTGATTTTATCCGGTGAGCTTAAAAATGCTTTTGGCCTGATGCAACAAGCCTGGGAACAAAACAAGCTGGTAGGCATTCAGACCAGAGTCAAAACCTACCAGCCTATGCTGCTGGTCAATTTCTACCACGATGAGACCGCTGAGATGGCCGATGCTATCCAGTTGTCTTTACGGTTCACCGAGTGGCGCAGTGTAACACCCGAATACGGAGATCTACCGCCCAAAAAAGTTCAGAAGCCATTGCAGACCAGTACCGTTAAAAGGGGCGGTGCACAGACAAAATCGGTATCCGAAGAACGGAAAAAATCGGTTCTGGTCAGGGTTCTGGGAGGATAAGCACGATGCGTGAAATACCGTTAAACCCGGTGCCGAACCAGCGCCTGCAAATTACCATTGATGATAACCGCTGGGATCTGACGATCAAAGTCGCGAGAAATATGATGGTGTGTGACATACGCCGCAACGATGAGGTTGTCATGCTGGCAACCAGAGCGACGACCGATGCACCCTTAATACCCTACTCTTATCTGACCCCAGCCGGTAATTTTGCGTTTATCACAGAACGCGATGCCCTGCCCTGGTATGAGGAATTCGGCAAAACGCAAAGCCTGGTATTCTGGGGGTCGGATGATTGATTTAAGGCGGATCAGGGTGGGGGTAGAAGTCAGCGGGCATATACAGTGGTATGAAGGGATGCGCGTAAAGGCAAGCGGCACCAAATATGCGAATCCGTTGCAGAATGAATGCACGGTCAGCATTGATGGGCTGAATGCGACCACCCGCAATATGCTGTTGACGGAAACCAGCCCTTATAACAAAAGCAAGCAACCCTCCCGGCTTATACTGGAAGCCGGGAGGGCGAGTACCGGCGTATTTCGCCTTTTCGTGGGTGATATTGTCAGTGCTGAACCCTCCAGCCCGCCTGACGTGACGTTAACGCTGAAAGCAAAAACGGGTAACGGCAGTGCGCGGGATATTGTGGCAACGTCCTCCGGTGCGAAGAGTAAGCTGAGTGAAATATCCGCAGGGATTGCGCGGGACTGCGGTGTACGTCTCGACTTTCAGGCCACGGATAAAAATATTGCTAACTGGTATTTTTGCGGCTCAAAGCTGAAACAGGTCGAGCGGTTGCAGGATGGTGGTGGCGTTAAAGCCTTTATCGATGATGATGTTCTGTATGTGAAGGACGAAGCCGGTGCGGTCAAAGGGCGAGTCAAAATTATCAACCAGAATACCGGGATGGTCGGGCTACCCAAAGCCACCGAAAAAGGCCTGGACGTGACCTGGCTTATCGACGGTGAATCCAGCCTGGGCGGCACGTTACGGCTGGAGAGTAAATTTAACCCTTCTTTAGATGGTGATTACATCATCGAGCAGCTTAAGTTCGATGTTGCCTCACACGACGATCCCTTCTTTTATCAGGCCACCTGTAAACGGGCTTAACCAATGAATAAACCGAATACCGATATTGCCAGTGAATCCAGTCTGGCAGGGCAGCTTATGGGCGCTTTTCGTAACCTGATGATGAACACCGACGATATGTTACCCGCAACGGTGGTCAGTTATGACGACGCCACGAACCGCGCGGTGATTAAACCGCTGGTGATGATGGTGTCAACCGAAGGGCAAAGAATACCCCGCGCTCCTGTTCATAATATTCCTGTTTTCCGCTTTGGCGGCGGCGGGTTCTTTATCCGGGTGCCGCTAAAACCGGGGGATTTTGGCTGGCTGAAAGCCAATGATCGCGATATCAGTCTGATTTTTCAGCGCGGCGGTCTGGAGGATGAGCCTAATACCCACCGGCTGAAATCATTCAGTGATGCGATGTTTTTTCCAGACAGCGTTAAAGGCTGGATGGTGGATGGCAAAAATATTGATGCGCTGGTGATCCAGTCGCTGGATGGCAGCGTGTGTCTGGCGTTGCATAACGGGCAGGCGGTGCTGGATACGCCAGTGTTTGAAGTTAACGCTGCTGAGAGCATTTTTAACGGCAACGTGACGGTGAACGGCAATCACCAGACCAACGGTAACAGTGAGTCAAACGGCGGGACTATGCGACATAACGGTAAAAATATTGGCGCTGATCACCAGCATAGCGGTGTTCAGCCGGGATCGGGCAACAGTGGGGTGCCGGTATGATGACGTTTGATGTTACTGAAGGTAATGATATTTACCTCGGAAACGATGGCAACCTGGCTTTGGTTCGTGATGAAGCGGCGGTGAAAAATTGCTGTATGCACTATGCCAGAGCGTTACGGGGTGAAATGCTGCACAGGATGGACAAGGGAATACCTTACTGGAAAACCACCTTTGGCCGCGATGCTGATTTGCCAATGTTTGAGGCGGCGTTCCGCGACCGTATGCGGGAAATTTCTCAAGTTCTGGCAGTCGATTCCTTTTCTGCATCGATTGAAAACAACGAGCTTCATTACACCGCCGTGATCAGCACCCTCTACGGGAGGATAACGCTTAATGTCTGATTATCAGTTTATAGCAAGCACAGGAGTGATCATCCCTGACACCTCCACGTTGCGGGAGCAGGTTGAAAATGAGTTCCGGGATGTCTTTGGTCAGGAAATTGACCTGTCGCCGGAAACACCGCAGGGCGCACTTGTCACAATGGAAGTGGAAAATCGGGACGCCATCGCCCGCAATAACGCAGAACTGGCGAACCAGATTAACCCGGACATAGCCGGGGGGATCTTTCTCGATGCTATCTGGGCGCTGATGGGCGGGCAGCGGCTGTCCGCAACGCATTCTTTTTTGACGAATGTGGAGTTTGCAGGCGTACCACAGACTCTGATACCGAAAGGCTCTCTGGCCGAAACGCAGGCAGGGGATGCGTTTGAAACGACCAGCGTACTGATTATCGGGAATGATGGGGTAACAAAAGGTGATATGCGCTCGGTTAAAACCGGGCCAGTAGGCTGTGGGGCCGGTGGACTTGTCCGGGTGGCAAGTTCGGTTCTTGGCTGGGAAACCGTAAACAATCCGGCTGATGCGGTGCTGGGTAGGGTAGCGGAATCCGACATACGTACCCGGCGTCGTCGCAGAAATACGCTCGCCAAAAATACGGTGAGTGTCGGAGAGGCGATCAGTAAGCGTCTCATCCAGACCGTATTGACGCTCAGACAAAAGTGAGATCGACCTTCCAGGGCAGCAGATCACGGACCCGGTTCACCGGCCAGTCCTGGATATGACCGATGACGCAACGCAGCCACGCCTCCGGTTCCACGCCGTTAAGCCGGCAGGTGCCGATCAGCGAGTACAGTACCGCAGCACGTTCCCCGCCCGCGTCTGAACCCGCGAACAGCCAGTTTTTCCGCCCCAGGGCAACGCCACGCAGCGCGTTCTCTGCGATGTTATTGTCTATCTCGGCCCAGCCGTTGCTGCAGTACAGGTTCAGCGCATCCCACTGCTTCAGCAGGTACGAGAACGCCTTCGCCGTATCCGAGTGGCGCGACAGCACCTTCATCTGTGCCTGTACCCAGTCGTACAGCGACTGCATCAGCGGGACCGTCTGCTCTTTCCGGACCGCCAGCCGCTCCTCTGCCGGGCTGCCGCGTATCTCCGCCTCGATGGCATACAGTTTACCGATGCGCTTCAGCGCTTCGGTTGTGACGTCGGTCGGTGTGCGGACGTGAACGTCATGGATTTTTCGCCGGGCGTGCGCCATGCAGGCCGCTTCGGCGATACGGCCGTCTTCGTACAGTGCGTTGTAGCCGCCGTAAGCATCGGCCTGCAGGATACCGCTGTATCCGGCAAGGTGTTGCTGCGGATGTATCCCCTTACGGTCCGGCGAGTACGCGAACCACACCGCCGGGGGAAGCGGTGAGCCCGCGTTACGGTCGTCCCGCACGTAGACCCACAGCCGGGCCGTGCGGGTTTTACCGCTGCCCGGCTCCTGAACCGGCACAGGGATATCGTCGGTATGCACCTTGCCCGGAATCAGCACGTACTGGCGCAGCAGGTCATACAGCGGCTCCAGCAGTTCGCTGACCGCACCGGACCAGCGCCCCAGTGTGGCACGACTCAGCTCCACGCACTGACGCCGGTATATCTCTGACTGACGATAGTGAGGCGTGTGCTCTGCGAACTTTGCCGTGACGATGCGCGCCAGCAGCCCGGGACCCGCGTAGCTGCGCTCTATGGGTTTTGCCGGCATGGTCGCCTGAACGATGTGGTCACATCCACAGCAGGCCAGTTTTGGCCGCTGCGTTTCGATAACCTTAAAGGCGCTGCTGATGAGCTCCAGCTGCTCCGATACGTCGCAGCCCAGCGCGCTGAGCTCTCCGCCGCACGACGGGCAGGCGGTTTCTGCCGGCGACAGCGTGCGGGTTTCGCGGGGGAGTGTGGCCGGTAATGGTTTACGGGCAGAAGACTGGCGCAGCGGTTGCGGAACCACCGGGTCATGCTGCTCACCCAGCGCCTCAGCCATCTCCTCCTGCAGGGCGCCGATGCGCTCTTCAGCCTCGCGCACCTGGCGCTGCGTTTTCTCACGCAGCTTTTCGGAGCTTTTGCCGAACTGCATGCGCTGAAGCTTAGTGATCAGCGCCTTCAGCCGGTTGATTTCGCTGGCGTACGCCGCCACCCGCTGTGAGAGCAGGCGGTTATACTCCGCCATTTTGCGGATGGTGGTCTGCTGCTCCAGCAGCAGCGCCCTGAGCCGGGCGTTTTCATCGGGAAGGGATGCGTCCATAACCCCATTTTACAGCAGGTTATATCCGCAGGCCAGGCCGTTCAGTCCGCTGTGGGTGCTTCCAGTTAATGCCTTCCAGCAGCATGGAGAGCTGCGCAGGCGTCAGATGCACTTTTCCGTCACGGGTCACCGGCCAGACGAAGCGCCCCCGCTCCAGTCGTTTGGTGAACAGGCACAGGCCGTCCCGGTCGGCCCACAGCACCTTTATCATGTCGCCGCGACGACCGCGAAAGATAAACAGATGACCGCTGAACGGATCGGTGCGAAGCGTGTTCTGCACTTTCGCTGCCAGCCCGTTGAAGCTACAGCGCATATCTGTCACGCCAGCAACCAGCCAGATCCGCGAACCTGCCGGAAAGCTAATCATGACTCACCCTCCCTGAGTTCGCTGACCAGTGCGCGCAGAAGTTCAGGCGTCAGCGGGCCAGTCAGGTTGAGGCTTCCACCTGGCAACGTCAGCCTGCAGCTGATGACCGGTGGCAGGTCTGCTGATACGACGCCGTTTTGCCTGGGCGGAGGGACAACAGGCTCCATAGTAACCGGAATCAGAGTCGCTCTGTTGGCCGGATCCAGTAGCCCCTGACGATGCAGATTGCGCCAGTTGAACAGCAGATTATCGTTAATGCCATGCTCACGGGCAATTTGAGCCACACAGGCGTCCGGCTGCAGGGTCAGCTCCGCCATGCGAATTTTGAATTCCAGAGGCCAGTCCGGCCGGCGTTTTTTTACAGGAAGATTTGTCTCAAGATTGAAGGCATAGAGCTCTTCCTCCAGGCGTTCAGGCGTGTATTCTTCCGACAATGGCCAGTTAATTCCGGTTCGTCGAAAACGCGTGAACATTTTATGTATGGCAGATGAGCTAAGGTTCAGTTGTTCTGCTATTTCACGGTAAGTCAGAGCCTCATTAAAGCGCAGGCTCAGCGCTGTGAAGATCCATGGTCTTCTGGTGTAAGGCGTATTTTTGTCCACGGTAGTGTCCATGTTCGCGAAAGTGTCCATGGTAGGAAACGCGGGCAAAAATAAAAGACGGTCTGGATGAGACGCTTACGCCTGAAAAACAAAACGATAAATTGAGCTAACCATCCATGCCAGAAGGTGCATTTATCCAGCGAGGTTTTGAGTTAAGACAGACTCTTCCATATATGCATCACCGCATAACTGCGCCAGGGGCGCCATTGTTGCGAGCGTTCTTCTGCGGCACGCGGCGTTAGCCCACCAAGATTATTGCGAATCGCAATATCCTCCTTTGGAAAAGCATCAGGCCAGCGTAGCGCCCGCATCGCAATGTAATGCGCTGTCCATGGACCAATGCCCGGCAAGCTCACCAGCAGCCTCATCATTTCATCAGGCGATAGCGTCGCGTTAAAGCGCAGCGCACCTTCAGCGCAGGCGGTAGCAAAGACCAAAATAGCGTTAGAACGCGCGCTGACAATGCCGAGCCTGGCAATATCATCGATCGTGGCTTCAGCGATATGCTGTGGATGGGCTGAATAGCGCGATAAGTCGGCGAAAGGCGTCAGACATGGCTCGCCAAAAGCCTGAGCGAAACGACTACTTAGAACCTATCCCAAAAGGAATTGTCAGATCGTAAATAATGGCAATTTTTGAGGGCGAAGTATGGCGGGCAACAAGTGGCAGATCAGCGATGAACTCTGGGAGAAAATGGCTCCACTTCTCCCGGAACATAAAACCCACCATCCGCTGGGCACGCATCGTAGACGTGTTGATAATCGTGCCGCAATGAACGCCATTTTCTTTGTGCTCAGAACCGGTTGCCAATGGAATGCCCTGAATGCCACGGATATTTGCTCATCCAGCTCAGCCCACCGCCGCTTTCAGGAATGGCGGGATGCTGGAGTATTTGAACGCTTCTGGCAAAACGGGCTGCTTGCCTGCGAGAAGCGGGATGCCATTGACTGGTCATGGTTGTCGATGGATGGCTGCATGACAAAATCGCCCCTTGCAGGCTCAAAAAAACAGGTCGCAACCCGACTGACAGGGGGAAGCAGGGAGTAAAGCGGAGCCTGATGACCGACGGGAACGGGCTTCCGCTCTCGCTGGCTGTCGCAGGGGCAAATACCCACGACATAAAACTGGTTGAAGATACGCTGGACGCGCTACAGACCGGCAGGCCGGGTCGCAGGCTGCATCTGTGTATGGACAAAGGCTATGAGGCTGAATGGGTGGAAATTTGTTTGAAAGCTCGTCGTTATGAACCTCATATCCAGTCGGGGAAAGAGGAGTCTGAGGCAATTAAAAACAGCGAGTTCAGGGCTCATCGTTGGGTTGTGGAAAGAACGCATAGCTGGATGAATCGCTTTCGCCGCATACTGACGCGATGGGAGAAGAAAGTCGAAAACTACGAGGCGATGCTGCATTTTGCTTGCAGCATCATTGTCTGGAATAAAATCCTTTTGGGATAGGTTCTTAGTGTCGTTGCCGCCTTAACCGTAATTTGTTGACCCAGAATAGCGCGAACGCCCATCTCAAACCCGTCAAATGCGCCCGGTACGCGCAGGCCGGGAAAGGTAATAATACTGGAAGCTAATAAAGGATCCTGGCGAAGATGAGCTGCAATCAGCAATGGCTGGGCGTTCAGATCAAACAGGTCGCGCAGCCGACGTAAAAGAGCAGGCAATACCGGTATTAATGAGGTAGTAAACGTCACATGTAACGCGTTTTTAGCGGGCAGATGTGAAACACTGATCCAGCCGCGATACTTACCCAGAGCGACAGTACGGCGATAAGTTTCTCCTTCAATCGCTTCCACTTCTTTCATTAACCGAATCTGTAAAAAATTCAGCATAGCCAGCCAGTCATAAGGTGGACGATAGCTGAGACGCAGTTGTGCGGTATCGCCGGGATACGATTGGGTTGGTTGTGCAATTTCTTTGCGTAAGGCACTCGGCGTCATGCGATAGCGTGCCTGAAAGACATCATTGAAGCGGCGCAGGCTGCTAAATCCACTGGCGTAAGCAACATCGATAACGGGCAGGCGAGTTTCAGTAAGCAACTGCTTGGCTAACAGCATGCGGCGCGTCTGTTTCAATTCCAGCGGTGATACTCCCAGCTCTTGCTGAACAATGCGTCTTAACTGACGTAAACTCAGGCCAAACTCGGCGGCAATTTCGTCCAGCCCTTCGTGCTCTTCCAGCAAACCTTCTTCTATACGCTGAACCAGGCGATCGGCTATCCGGTGAGGTTGATCGACTGGCGCGTTACCCGGCGCGAGTTCAGGACGGCAGCGTAAGCAGGGACGGAAATGCGCCTTTTCTGCGGCCTCGGCACTGGCAAAGAACAGACAATTTTTCTGCATGGGCGCTTTTACCGGGCAAACGGGCCGACAATAAATTCCGGTCGATGTCACGCCAACATAAAAAACGCCGTCGAATCGCGTATCACGCGAGGTTAACGCCTGATAAGCGCTATCGGGATCGAGCATGAAAAATCTCCGCTAAATAAAGCGCCAGCCTATACCCGCAACACGTCACGAACTGGCTGTTTTCGGACAGCACACTAGTTTATCGCGATGACCGGAAACAGCCAGTTTGTCATGATAAAAGTGCGATAATGCGTGTCATCACATTGGCGGGAGATACACCATGTACTACTACAAATCTGTTGTCACGCCAGTTGGCGAACTGAAATTAATTGCCAGCGATCTTGGCCTTGCGGCGATCTTATGGCAGAACGACAATCCTAAACGGGTGCGTCTGGCCCCCCTGGAACGCAACGACAGGCATCCGGTTTTATGTGAAGCTGAAAAACAGCTGCTGGAATATTTTGCCGGCGCTCGTCAGCAATTTACCCTGACGCTGGATTTCGCCGGCACTGAATTTCAGAAGAAAGTGTGGCAAGCGCTGGTGGCGATTCCATTCGGTGAAACAAGAAGCTATCGCCAGATTGCCGAGCAGATCGGCCACCCGACGGCGATGCGCGCGGTGGGTGCAGCAAACGGGAAAAACCCCCTTTCTATTGTTGCGCCTTGCCATCGGGTAATTGGTGCTAACGGCAAGCTGACCGGATTTGCTGGCGGGCTCGACGTAAAAGCATTTCTGTTGCAGCTTGAGACAACGCCAGATGTATAACGCCTCGCATCGTTAAAAAACATGCGCAAAAAAAGCACGACACTTGTACGCTTTTCCGCTATCGTGTTTAGCATATAAAACATGATGGCGAAGCGAACGCCATAAGTCGTTATAAATGACGACTTTTGTTAATTAGATAAAACGAGAGCGGTGTTATGAGTGTAATGTTCGATCCTGAAAGCGCCATTTATCCTTTTCCGCCAAAACCTGCCCGCTTAAGCGATAATGAAAAAGAATTTTATCGTGCAAAGATCAAAGAGTTACTCAAAGCGCGTAATGCGGTGATGGTGGCGCATTATTACACCGATCCCGACATTCAGGCGCTGGCAGAAGAAACTGGCGGGTGCGTTGCAGATTCACTGGAGATGGCGCGTTTTGGTAGCAGCCATCCGGCGACCACGTTGCTGGTCGCGGGTGTGCGTTTTATGGGCGAAACGGCAAAAATTCTCAGCCCGGAAAAAACCGTTTTGATGCCAACCTTACAGGCTGAATGTTCGCTCGATCTTGGCTGTCCGATTGAAGCGTTCAGCGCCTTTTGCGATGCGCATCCTGATCGTACCGTAGTGGTTTATGCCAATACCTCAGCGGCAGTTAAAGCGCGGGCCGACTGGGTTGTCACCTCAAGTATTGCGGTTGAGCTGATCGAACATCTCGACAGCCTTGGCAAAAAAATTATCTGGGCGCCGGATCGTCACCTGGGCCGCTACGTCACGCAAAAGTCCGGCGCAGATGTGCTGTGCTGGCAAGGCGCCTGTATCGTGCATGATGAATTTAAAACCCAGGCGCTTCAGCGGATGAAATGGCTTTATCCTGATGCGGCGGTATTGGTTCATCCAGAATCACCGCAGGCCATTGTTGATCTTGCTGATGCGGTGGGTTCTACCAGCCAGCTAATTCAGGCGGCTAAAACGTTGCCGCATCCCCAAATGATTGTGGCGACCGACCGCGGTATCTTCTACAAAATGCAGCAAGCCGTGCCAGAGAAAGAATTACTGGAAGCGCCAACCGCGGGCGAGGGTGCTACCTGCCGCAGCTGTGCGCATTGTCCGTGGATGGCGATGAACGGCTTAAAAGCGATAGCGGATGGGCTGGCATCCGGCGGGCAGGCGCATGAAATCCATGTTGATGCGGGATTACGGGAAGCGGCATTACTGCCCCTGAATCGCATGCTATCCTTTGCAGCGGAACTTAAACTTAATGTAAAAGGCAACGCCTGACGTACGCCTTTTACTGGTGCCTGTTATGGACTTCTTAAGCACACAAAATATTCTGGTGCACATACCTCTGGGTGCAGGCGGTTACGACTTGTCATGGATTGAAGCCATTGGCACCCTGGCTGGCCTGGTGTGTATCTGGCTTGCCAGCCTGGAAAAAGTCATTAACTATCCTTTCGGATTAATCAACGTCACGCTGTTTGCGGTGATCTTTTTTCAAATCCAGCTCTACGCCAGCCTGCTGCTACAGCTGTTCTTCTTCGTTGCCAACGTTTATGGCTGGTATGCCTGGAGTCGGCAGACGTCAGATAACCAGGCGGCATTGAAAATTCGCTGGCTGCCGCTGCCTAAGGCGCTGATATGGGGTGCGGTCTGTGTCATCGCTATCGGTATGATGACGAAGTACATCGATCCGGTATTTGCCGTGCTGACGCGCGCAGCGGTAAGTCTGATGAACGGTTTAGGGCTGGAAGTGGCAATGCCGCAACTGCAGCCCGATGCCTTCCCGTTCTGGGATTCTTGCATGATGATTCTGTCGATTGTGGCAATGGTCCTGATGACGCGAAAATACGTTGAGAATTGGCTACTGTGGGTGATTATCAACGTGATTAGCGTGCTGATATTTGCCCGACAGGGGGTTTATGCGATGTCGCTGGAGTACATTATCCTGACGCTGATTGCTTTGAACGGTTCGCGAATGTGGATTAAAAGCGCGCGCGAGCATGGCTCACACGCGCTGTCAAATCAGTGAGGATGGCTATGTCCTGCGTGACGATGGTGATGCCTGGCGGCTGAATCATTATTCAGGCCCAGCTCGCAATCATGACCGGCGCACGGTTGATATTCCATCTGCACCGTAGCGTGGACAATCTGGTAGTGCTGGTGCAGGTAGTGATGAATACGCTGCAACAGCGCATCGTGGTCGTAGGGAGGGATGACCTGCACATGCAGCGTTAAGACGGGTTTCTCACCGACCTGCCACAAATGAACGTGGTGAACGTTGCGCACTTCAGGAAGGTTTAGCGTCAGGTCGCGCGCGAGTTTATTGGCATCCAGCGAACGTGGCGCGCCTTCCAGCAGTTCATGCAGGCTTTCACGCAGCAATGCCCACGCGCTGCGCAAGACCAGCAACGACACCACCAGAGATAATATCGGGTCGATCGGCATCCAGCCGGTCAGCATAATAACCACTGCGGCAACAATAGCACCAACCGAACCCAGTAAATCTCCCATTACGTGCAGCGCCGCGGCGCGAACGTTTAAATTTTTTTCTTCACTGCCGTGATGAAGCAACCAGAACGACAACATATTGGCAAATAACCCTGCGATAGCAGTGCCGAGCATTAAACCGCCGGCCACGGGCTGCGGTTGATAAAAACGCCGTATCGCTTCCCAAACGATTAACGCCGTAATCACTAACAGCGTAATGGCATTAACGAAGGCGGCCAGTGTGGTGAGGCGCAGAAGGCCAAAGGTGTGCCGCTCATTGGGTTTACGTTGTGAGAATTGCACCGCCAGCAGCGCCATTAACAGCGCGGCGGCATCCGTTAACATGTGTCCGGCATCAGCCAGCAGTGCCAGCGAGCCAGAAAGCCAGCCGCCGATAACTTCGGCGAGCATAAACACGGCGGTAACAGCAAAGGCCGCAGCAAGGCGCTTGCGATTGCTGTTCTGCCCGCTATGTGAGTGGGTATGAGCCATAAGAATCCAGTTTTTTCAGCAACCTGTTAGTTAATGATACCAGCAAATTCCATTCATCAGTCACGTCCTGATGCTGTTTTGCCCTTTCAGACAGTTGCTGGCTTAGCGTTACGCCTTCGCTTAACCCAATCAGCAGCCAGCTTCCTTTCATCCGGTGTGCAGCTTCTGCCAGCCGTGTCCAGTTGGCGGTTTCCTTCGCCGTTTTCATCTGTGCCAGGTCAGATTCTAACGTTTCACGTAGCGTGCGACTTAAGCGCAGCAGAAATTGCTCGTTCTGCTGTGCCAGCTACCACAGGTTATCATCCAGAGCCTGTAACAGATCATGCTATAACCGTTGCAGTAGCGCGGCTATGTCCCGCAGTAAAACCGGTTTAGTCAGCATCTGTTCATTCTCCTGCAGCGTCACGCTAAGCCGTTGCGAATTGGCTGAGCACAGTATGCGCAGCGGCTGACGGTTGCGTTGGCGATCACGACGACGCAGCAGGCGGAGCAACTGCATACCATTCGGACGTGGCATCATCTGGTCAATAAACAGCAAATCATACGGCTGTTGTGCGTCGGCCCGCAACAAAGCGCGCCCCTGTTCATAGCCATCCGCCTGAATAGCAAAACGTGCCAGCTGCTGCTGCATCACCAGCAGATTAGCAGGATGATCATCAACGACAGCTACACGCAAATGTGGATAAAGCGGGAGTACATTTTCATCGCTTATTTCGGGCGTATCGCAAAGCATCAACGGCAGCGTAACGATGACCCGTGTCCCCGCGTCGGGCCGGGAGTTAATCCTGATTTCGCCCCCCATACGTGACACGATTTCACGACAGATGAAAAGCCCCAGCCCGCTCCCCTGAACCGATACGGATTGCCCGGATGGCGCCTGATACCACGGATCGAACAACTTTTGTTGCTCATCCAGTGGAATACCGCTGCCGCTGTCGCTTACCGTAAGAATGAGATGACTTTCAGCGGCCAGCGTCAGGAAAATCTCGCCGTGTCGAGAGAATTTCAGCGCATCCATCATCAGGTTATTCACCACTTGCTGTAAACGATCGGCATCAATCAATACCGTCTGCGGCAATGGCGTTAGCGCCTGAAAAGTTACTGTTGGCCCGTCCTGGCGCATCAGGGATGATAATAGTGCTGCAGCTGCGCCAGTCATTGTGCGAACGCCAGTTGACGTGGCGCAAGGGCAAAACTGTTACTCTCAATACGCGCATGATTCTATAGATCATTTAATAATGTCATGAGTGAATGCGCGCTGCTGTGTAATAAAGCCAGACTGGCGCTCGGATGTTGCTGCTTTTCTAACTCCAGCAGGCCAATAATCGCCTGCATCGGCGTGCATAGCTCATGACTGACGGTAGCTAAAAACTGGCTTTTCATTGTGTTAGCGCGCTCGGCCTGCTCACGCTGCTGACGTTCGCGGCGCTGCTGCCAGTAACGTCGGGCAAGCAACAGCAGCAAAACGATAATTGCCACGCCTGCACCTATCTGCACCATCAGGGGCAGCGAACGCATCGCCATCACGCTACCCGGCTGCGGTGGCATCGACCAGCGGTCACGCATCTGGCTTTGCGTATCGGCAGGGATTTGCTGCAGCGCGCGATCAAGCAACGAATGCAAAAGGGGCTGATTCGGCGCTACACCTAACGCTATCGGCCAGGCAATATCGCTGGCAGCAAAGGCAAGATGTATTCTGCTGTCGTTGCGGCTGGCAATACGCCAGCGCGCCGACAGCACGTTATCGACTAAAGCATCAATCTGTCCATGGGTCAGCGCGTCATACAAACGGGTGCGATCGGCAAAGGTTTGCGCCTGTAAATCGGCGGTCAGAAACTGCGAAGCCAAATCGACTTGTAATATGCCAATGCGTTTGTCGCGCAGATCGCTCCAGTGAACGAGCGGGGCGTGACTGGTGGTGTAAATTGCTCATAAGGCGCGCCAAACCGGCAGGCTGACGTTTGGCATCGCTGTGCCGGTCAATGGCTGCATCAGTTGCAGCATTACCTGATGTTGCGCCAGCATATTTGCCGCCTGCTGCGGATTATTCACCCAGCGTGGTGCAAAATGCAGGCCCGCGCTTTGTGCCACCGCTTTTAACAGGTCGATGCCGTAACCGCGCGCGGTACCGCTGCTGTCGCGATAACTCCACGGATAATTATCGCGTTCGGCAGCGTAATAAATGACGGGATGCGCGCTTATCCAGTGACAGCTCCGCTGTGCTAAGCATCAAGGTTTGTGTGTCCTGATAACGCGGTAATGGGGTGCGCCAGCGGCTTTGTAGTGAGCTCAACAATTCGGCTGGCAACTGACGTAAGCTCTGACTAAGCCAGCGTATAAGAGCCGGATCGCGGGCAAATGCGCGTAGGTTAAGCTGACCGGTTTCGATGACCGAAGCAATTTGATAAATCTGACCCTGCTGAAGCTGGCTGAGCAGAAAACCGGCACTGGTTTCATCCGCCACCACGTAATCGTTTTGCTGATTAAGCAGGGTATACAAGGCCTGGAGATCGCTGCTGTAGTTACGCCAGTGATGCGCAAGAGCCAGCGTACCCGAGCGTTGACTGGCTGATGGCGAGCTGGGCATTTTGACTGTTGAACATTACTGCACGCCGGTTTTGTTGATTACGATAAATACGTAGCGGACTGCTAAACCAGCTATCGCTATTCAAAGTATCAGGCGGCACCCAGTGCTTGCGCACTGCGCACATAGTGGCTGGTTTGCTGACCAGAATAGATGAGTACCGGGCAATCCGGCAGACCTATATCCAGCACAATAATGTCGAGGGGATGCAGTAATAGCGGACGTGCGGCTTTTTCACTGCTGGCGGCTAATAAACGGATAGGATGGGAGCATTATTTAACGCAGCTTCCGGCGCCACTCCTACCAGAGGATGATCGTCAATCAGAAGTAAAGAAGCCATGAGAAAGTCCCTGTTAATTTCACAGGTTCAGCATAGCGGAAGAAATGAGGAGATAATATAAAGGAGAGCCTTTGCTCTCCTTTAATAAACGCTTACTGTGTGGTGCCGTCGGTTTTGGTATTAACCTCGCCGCCACCTTTTTTAGTCTCAACTTTTTTGTTGATATTGGGACATTTGCCGTCTTTGCACTGGCTATTCTGGTCTATTTCATCAGCGGACATATTCTTGCCGCTGCTACCGCCTGTGGCCGCAGAATGACTATTCACACCAGAATTGTTGATTTTACTGTTATCAACCTTGTTTGGTGGCAGATTTTCTTTTGCACCACCTGCCGCTGCGCCAGCGTCAGCAGCCTGATTTGCGGTACCGTTGTTGCTGCTGCTGTCTGCCGCCATTGCCGCACCGCTGCCCAGGGTCATCGCTGCCGTCAAAAAGATAATTGCAAACTTATTCATCATTATGCTCCTGTTAATTAATGACAGTTGCTTGTCTCATATCCAGTAGTGCAGATTGAGAAGAAAAGTCGCTCGGGCGAAATATAATTCCGCCGTTTGGCTTAACAGCAAATATTAATTGTGCAAGCAGCCAGTTCCTCAGTGCTTACAGGTAAAAAGCTTAGAACCTATCCCAAAAGGAATTGTCAGATCGTAAATAATGGCAATTTTTGAGGGCGAAGTATGGCGGGCAACAAGTGGCAGATCAGCGATGAACTCTGGGAGAAAATGGCTCCACTTCTCCCGGAACATAAAACCCACCATCCGCTGGGCACGCATCGTAGACGTGTTGATAATCGTGCCGCAATGAACGCCATTTTCTTTGTGCTCAGAACCGGTTGCCAATGGAATGCCCTGAATGCCACGGATATTTGCTCATCCAGCTCAGCCCACCGCCGCTTTCAGGAATGGCGGGATGCTGGAGTATTTGAACGCTTCTGGCAAAACGGGCTGCTTGCCTGCGAGAAGCGGGATGCCATTGACTGGTCATGGTTGTCGATGGATGGCTGCATGACAAAATCGCCCCTTGCAGGCTCAAAAAAACAGGTCGCAACCCGACTGACAGGGGGAAGCAGGGAGTAAAGCGGAGCCTGATGACCGACGGGAACGGGCTTCCGCTCTCGCTGGCTGTCGCAGGGGCAAATACCCACGACATAAAACTGGTTGAAGATACGCTGGACGCGCTACAGACCGGCAGGCCGGGTCGCAGGCTGCATCTGTGTATGGACAAAGGCTATGAGGCTGAATGGGTGGAAATTTGTTTGAAAGCTCGTCGTTATGAACCTCATATCCAGTCGGGGAAAGAGGAGTCTGAGGCAATTAAAAACAGCGAGTTCAGGGCTCATCGTTGGGTT
Source organism: Mixta mediterraneensis (assembly GCF_014946725.1). Classification (GTDB taxonomy): domain Bacteria; phylum Pseudomonadota; class Gammaproteobacteria; order Enterobacterales; family Enterobacteriaceae; genus Pantoea; species Pantoea mediterraneensis. The sequence goes on along the minus strand of NZ_JACFXY010000001.1, from coordinate 317,725 downwards.
GTGGAAAGAACGCATAGCTGGATGAATCGCTTTCGCCGCATACTGACGCGATGGGAGAAGAAAGTCGAAAACTACGAGGCGATGCTGCATTTTGCTTGCAGCATCATTGTCTGGAATAAAATCCTTTTGGGATAGGTTCTTAGTTGATAAGCTGATAAATGCAAATTTCATGCGCACATTTTAAACCGATTGGGAATTTACACCCCCAGCACAACGGGCTACATTGTTCGGGTTGTGCCCGGCGCGCGCTGGGCCAGAAATAATATGGAATCAGTATGAATTACCAGAACGATGATTTACGCATCAAAGAAATTAAAGAGCTGTTACCCCCTGTTGCGCTGCTTGAAAAATTCCCCGCGAGCGATAACGCCGCTCAGACCGTGTCTCAGGCACGTCAGGCGATTCACCGGATCCTGCAAGGCCAGGATGATCGCCTGCTGGTGGTGATTGGCCCATGCTCAATTCACGACACCGAAGCCGCAAAAGAGTACGCCACCCGCCTGCTGACGTTGCGCAATGAGCTGCAAGGCGAGCTGGAAGTGGTAATGCGAGTTTATTTTGAAAAACCGCGTACCACGGTAGGCTGGAAAGGGCTAATTAATGACCCGTATATGGACGGCAGCTTTCAACTCAATGATGGCCTGCGTATGGCGCGAAAGCTGCTGCTGGACATCAATGACAGCGGTTTGCCGGCGGCGGGTGAATTCCTTGATATGATCACGCCCCAATATGTCGCTGATCTGATGAGCTGGGGCGCGATTGGCGCGCGTACCACTGAGTCACAGGTTCACCGCGAGCTGGCTTCAGGGCTGTCTTGCCCGGTTGGTTTCAAGAACGGGACCGATGGCACTATCAAAGTAGCAATCGACGCCATTAACGCCGCAGGTTCTCCTCACTGTTTCCTGTCGGTGACCAAATATGGCCACTCCGCCATTGTTGAAACCAGCGGCAATGGCGACTGCCATATTATTTTGCGTGGCGGTAAAGAGCCAAATTACAGCACAGACCATGTTCGCGCAGTTAAAGCGGGGCTGGAAAAAGCCGGTTTGCCGCAGCAGGTCATGATCGATTTTAGCCACGCTAACAGCAGCAAGCAGTATCAAAAGCAGATGCTGGTGGCGGAGGATGTGTCGCAGCAGATTATCGCGGGCGAGAAGGGCATTATTGGCGTGATGATTGAAAGTCATCTGGTGGAAGGTAACCAGAGCCTGGAAAACGGTGAGCCGCTGATCTACGGCAAAAGCGTGACCGACGCCTGCATTGGTTGGGATGACACCGATAAAGTGCTGCGCCAGTTAGCAGCCGCGGTAAAACAGCGCCGCGGTTAACGCTTCGCAGCGCTAAGACTAAAAAGGCCAGACTCGCGTCTGGCCTTTTGCATTGCAGCGTTAGCTTATTTTGCTTTACCCTGGTTTGCCACGGCGGCTGCTTTCGCAGCGATTTCGTCAGCATCGCCCAGATAGTAATGCTTCAGCGGTTTGAAGTTTTCATCGAACTCATACACCAATGGCACGCCAGTTGGGATGTTCAGTTCCAGGATCGCTTCTTCGCTCATGTTATCAAGATATTTTACCAGGGCACGCAGTGAGTTACCGTGTGCAGCGATAATCACTTTCTCACCGCTTTTCAGGCGCGGCAGAATGCTTTCGTTCCAGTAAGGAATAACGCGATCGATAGTCAGCGCCAGGCTTTCGGTGGTTGGCAGCTGTTCAGCGGTCAAAGAGGCGTAACGCGGATCGTGTCCTGGGAAGCGCTCATCGCTGCGATCCAGCTCTGGCGGGGTCACTGCGAAGCCGCGACGCCATTGTTTAACCTGCTCGTCACCATATTTCGCAGCGGTCTCGGCTTTATCCAGACCCTGCAGCGCACCGTAGTGACGCTCATTCAGGCGCCAGGATTTTTCAACCGGCAGCCAGGCCTGATCCAGCTCATCAAGAACATTCCACAGCGTATGGATAGCGCGTTTCAGCACAGAGGTGTAAGCGAAATCAAAGACGAAACCTTCTTTCTTCAGCAGCTGACCGGCTGCTTTGGCTTCAGTGCGACCTTTGTCAGAAAGATCGACATCATACCATCCGGTAAAGCGGTTTTCGTTGTTCCACTGGCTTTCGCCGTGTCGCACCAGAACCAGCTTAGTTACGGCCATAGCTTAACTCCTTAATACTTAATGTTTCTATGATAATGGAAACCTGCTGCTGCCAGCCCGACGAGCGGCGCATTGATAACGCCATACCATAACGGAAAACAGCGCACCGCGTAAGCCTGTGTGTTACGCATTGCGCGTTTTCCAGGCGGTAACTCAGCGTGGCGTAAAGCGGTAACGTGTTACCGACTCCCAGCATTCACCCGGTTGCAGCCAGCAATCAGCTTGCGGCCATTCAGGATGATTAGGTGAATCCGGCAAAAATTCACTTTCCAACGCAATGCCCTGGAAAGCAGTATAGCTTTCCTGCTCGCGGGCGCGGGTGCCGTCGAGGTAGTTGCCAGAGTAAAGCTGCAAGGCTGGCGCAGATGTCGTCACGCTGAGTTGCAGCTTGCCATCTGCTGACCATAATTCAGCAGCAGGCTGACTGGCGTCACCGGCGCTATTGAGCAAAAAGGCGTGGTCATAGCCTTTCACCGCTTTTTGGTCGTCATCCGCGAGGAAATCCTGGGCCACGGTTTTAGCCTGACGGAAATCGAAGCTGGTGCCCGCTACCGCTTTCAGTGGCGCATCAGGGATACCCGCGCTGTCAACCGGCAAGTAACGATCGGCGTGCAACTGTAAGACATGCTGGCGTGCGTCACCATGTTGTGCATCAAGATTAAAGTAAGCGTGATTGGTCAGATTGACCGGACAGGCTTTATCGCAGCGTGCTTCATAGCGGATCGACAAACAGTTATCGTCATCAAGCTGAAAGCGTACATCGGCAATCAGATTGCCGGGAAAGCCCTGATCGCCCTCTGGCGAATCCAGGCGGTAATGCACTTCGCTGTCAGACTGGCTGACAATTTGCCAGCGGCGTTTATCAAAGCCTTCCGGGCCGCCGTGAAGCTGGTTTTCCCCCTGATTCGCGGCCAGCTGGCAATCCAGCTTCTTCAGTCTGGCCTGCGCGATGCGGTTAGCATATCGGCCCACCGTCGCGCCGAGATAGGCGTCCTGATGCAGATAGTCGGATGGTGTGGCGCAGCCAAGCAGGGTTTCACGCACGCTGCCGTCATGCATCGGCACGCGAGCCGACAGCCAGGTTGCTCCCCAGTCCATAAAGGTGGCGATCATGCCATTGGCGTTGCGTAAAACGGTAATGCGCCACGGCTGACCATCTGGCGCATGCGAATTTATATCATTCAGCATTGGCCGGCTCCTTCTGTGGATTTACAGACATAAAAGGTCTCTTTGATGCCGGTTTTCGCTTCGTACTGTTTTTCTACGGCGGCTTTAACCTGATCGACCAGGTCGAGAGGCATTAACGCCACGACGCAACCACCGAAGCCACCGCCAGTCATACGCACGCCACCGCGATCGCCAATCTTGGCTTTCACGATTTCCACCAGCGTATCAATGGGCGGCACGGTGATTTCAAAATCATCACGCATTGATGCGTGTGATTCGGCCATCAGCTCACCCATGCGTTTCAAATCCCCATTGCTCAGCGCGTCAGCGGCTTCTAATGTGCGGGCGTTTTCAGTCAGGATGTGACGAACGCGCCTGGCGACTTGCGGATCCAGTTTGGCTTCGGCTGCTTCAAATTGCGTCAGATCAACATCACGCAGTGCTGGCTTCTCAAAGAAGCGCGCACCTGTTTCACACTGTTGACGACGCGTATTATATTCGCTCCCGACCAGGTTGCGGCGGAAGTTAGAATTGATGATCACCACGGCGACATCCTTTGGCATAGAAACCGGACGCGTACCCAGCGTGCGGCAGTCAAGCAGCATGGCATGATCTTTCTGGCCCAGGGCGGAAATCAGTTGATCCATGATGCCACAATTACAGCCGACGAACTGGTTCTCTGCCTCCTGGCCATTTACCGCAATTGCCGCGCCATCCAGCGGCAGGGAATACAGTTGCTGCAATACGGTGCCAACCGCCACTTCCAGCGATGCCGAGGAGCTCAATCCCGCGCCCTGCGGCACATTGCCGCTGATCACCATATCGACTCCGCCAAAATCCGCATGGCGTTTTTGCAGGTGTTTCACCACGCCGCGCACATAGTTCGCCCACATGGGCTCTTCCGTGCGGACAATGGGCTCATCCAGCGAAAAACTGTCTTGCGCGTTGTCGTAGTCCACTGCAATTACGCGTACCTGACGATCGTCACGTCGGGCACAGGCGATGACTGTTTGATAATTAATGGCGCAGGGCAGCACAAAACCGTCGTTGTAGTCGGTGTGTTCACCAATCAGATTCACGCGACCCGGTGCCTGAATAGTATGTGTCGGCGCATAGCCGTAAACATCCGAAAAAACCTGATGGGTGATAGTTTTTAAGCTCATTATTGTGCCTCACGGAAATGAACGTCGCTAACAGAACGCAGCCGCTCAGCAGCCTGCTCAGCCGTTAGATCGCGTTGGGTTTCGGCCAGCATTTCATATCCGACCATAAATTTACGCACCGTTGCAGAACGCAGCAGCGGCGGATAGAAGTGGGCATGCAGCTGCCAGTGCTCATTGGTATCACCATTGAACGGCGCGCCGTGCCAGCCCATGGAATAGGGGAAAGAACACTGAAACAGGTTGTCATAACGGCTGGTGAGCTGCTTCAGCGCCAGCGCCAGATCTTTACGCTGCGCCTCATTCAAATCGGTCAGACGCTTCACATGCGCTTTCGGTAGCAGCAGCGTTTCAAATGGCCAGGCCGCCCACCAGGGAACGACAGCCAGCCAGTGATCGGTTTCAACGACCTTGCGGCTGCCATCTTTCAGTTCACGAGCGGTATAATCCAACAGCATTGGCGAGCCGTTTTTGGCGAAATAGGCACGCTGATGATCATCTTCACGTTGCGCTTCATTAGGCAGAAAGCTGTTGGCCCATACCTGCCCATGAGGATGAGGATTGGAGCAGCCCATTGCCGCACCTTTGTTTTCAAAAACCTGCACCCAGGGATAATGCTGGCCGAGATCGGCCGTTTGCGCCTGCCAGGTACGCACCACCTGTTCCAGCGCGTTGAGCGTCATCTCCGGCAACGTTTTACTGTGATCAGGCGAAAAGCAGATAACACGGCTAGTGCCGCGCGCGCTTTCGCAGCGCATCAGGATGTCATCGCTGGGCGGCGCATCCGGCGTGTCGGTCATCAATGCGGCAAAGTCGTTCGTGAAAACATACGTGCCGGTGTAGTCCGGATTCTTATCACCTGTGACGCGTGTATTACCCGCACACAAAAAGCAATCGGGATCGTGTGCGGGAAGCGTATGGGCCGCAGGGGTTTCTTGTGCACCTTGCCACGGACGTTTAGCACGATGAGGAGAAACCAAAATCCACTGATCGATCAGGGGATTATATCGGCGATGCGGGTGATCGACCGGGTTAAATTTTTCCATGTTTAATCCTGGTAAGCGTTAAAAGCCGGTTAGGCATCCATAAAAAGTAGCACATCAGCTAGCACGAAAGCGTGATCGAGCCTGGATAAATGGTATCGTTTACACAAGCTGACTATACTTATTTTTAGGCTTTATGTGATGAACGCGGGCTAAAAAAATTCTGACTAAATGGTAGCGGTTACACCATAAAATGAAAAGAACGCCGACAGGGCGGCGTTTAGAGAAGTTAACGCAGTGATTCCTGACGGTAATCGTAGCCGCCATCGCGAGCGACAAAGCTCAAACGGTGAGTGATACAGTGCGGCGCATCCTCGGCGTGATGCGAGACAAAGAGCAGCTGAGTGCGACCTTCACCAATTAATATGTCAACAAAACGGCGCACCAGCTGACGGTTGATGGGATCAAGCCCTTGCAGCGGTTCGTCAAGGATCAGCAGAGTGGGGTGTTTTACCAGCGCACGCGCAATCAGAACCAGACGCTGCTGGCCCCACGACAAGCTATGGAAAGGCGCATCGCCTTTGTCATGATCCATGCCCAGCAGCGCCAGCCATTGACGTGCCAGCGAAATCTGGCGATCTGAAGCCGCCTGATACAGGCCAATCGAATCAAAAAAGCCGGAGAGGATCACTGTGCGCACGTTCACGCTGACACGGTAATCCAGATGCAGGCTGCTACTGACGTAGCCGATATGCTGTTTAATGTCCCAGATGGTTTCCCCGCTGCCGCGACGAATACCAAACAGGGTTAAATCATTGCTGTAACCTTGCGGATGATCGCCAGTAACCAGGCTCAGCAGCGTTGATTTTCCGGCTCCGTTTGGTCCGGTAATTTGCCAGTGCTCACCTGCGCTGACCTGCCAGCTCAACCCATCAATCACGGGCTGATCGTTATAGGACACTACGCCGTTACGCAGGATCACGCGCGGTGCATCATCTGCCAGCGCTGGCAGATGATCGGGAACATCTGCTTCTGGTAATACCATGCCTTGTAGCTGTTCACTGTGGGCTAACTGTGCCACCAGCGCTTCAGCCAAAATAGATTTACGTGCGCCACTGTGGGTTAGCGTACATTCCGCTAATACGCCGACCTGCTGGATATAATCAGGGATGTCATCGAAGCGATTTAATACCAGCACTAATGTGAAGTCGGGCTGTTCCAGGCTTTGTAGCGTTTCGGTCAGACTGGCGCGGGAGGCGACATCCAGGCCGTCAAACGGCTCATCCAGAATCAGTAGGTCTGGCTGCTTCATCAGCGCCTGACACAGCAAAGTTTTGCGCGTTTCACCCGTGGAAAGATATTTGAAACGACGCGAGAGTAAATAGCTGATGCCAAACTGTTCTGCCAGTTGTGCGCAGCGCGACGCATCTTTCACTTCATCCTGAATAATTTCTGCAGCGGTACGGCCTGTATCATCTTCGCCTTCACTTAGCAAATCGGTGTTGTTACGCAGCCATTCATCGGAAACCAGCTTTTGCAGTTGTTCAAGAGAAAGGCGGGTCGGACGTTGGTAATGACTGCTAAAAGTGCCTGTTAATGGCACCAGTTCACCGGACAGCGCCCGTGCCAGCGATGACTTGCCGCTACCGTTGGAGCCAACAAAGGCCCAGCTTTCGCCGCTGTGCAGCTGTATATCGTTCAGGGACAGGGTTCGCGTGTCGCTAAGGCGAAACGTACCTTGCAAAATTTGCAATGAAGCCATGATATATTCCATTTTATGCATCAGTGTTACTGAGTTGTAACCACTGGCTGCGATGAAGTCAAATCACGACCTGTAAATCAAAGTAACGTAGCGACAATCGCATGCCTGGCATTGAAACTGGCGATCACAGTGTCATGTAGCTTTAGCTGCTTTACCTCGTCATTCGGCAACGTGGCGCACAGCGTTTCGCCGCTGGCTAAGGTCATCAAAATTTCGCTGACCTGCTCGCCGGGCTCAATGGCATTAATCTGCGCTGCCAGCTGGTTATCCTCCTTGCCCGGCTGGTAGTTCACCCGGATCCACGGCGCTTTGACCAGCACCAGCACTTCCTTGCCCGCCGTCAGTTGCAGGCGTTCTGCACTACGCTGGGTTAAGGCTACGTTCAGCCGGGTCTGGCCATCGGCCAGTAAAATAGTCAGATGTTGCACTATCGGTTGATCATCATTCGCGATAACCGTGCCAAATAATTGATTGCGCGCACTGGTTTGTAAGGAAAAACGGGCAATTGCCGCCAGCAGGCTGTCGAGCGGTAGAGAGTCTTGCTGCAAGGCATCAAGGGCTTTTTGCTGAATCTGCTCCAGCAACTGAAACAGCTGAATCAGTCGTTCGCCGTAACGCGTCAGATTCGCACCGCCACCGCCTTTACCGCCGGTGGCGCGCTCAACCAGCGTTTCGTCCGCCAGCAGGTTCATGTCATTAATGGCATCCCACGCGCTCTTATAGCTGATGCCTGCAAGCTTAGCGCCCTGGCTGATTGAACCGGTTTGCTGGATGCGTTTCAACAGCTCAATGCGGCGTGGATCGGCAAAAAGTTTCTGCTGTAAGCGGATATGAAGAGAAAGTTCGGCTTGCATGACAGCTCCGGCAAAAGATCAATTCAGGAAAACCCTGTGATGATAGCGGCGTTTTGTTGAAAAAGTAAAAGCACGAAAAGGGCTGCGCAAATTTTACCTGAACCGTTACAATCCCTTTTTTGTTCGCAAAGTGAGACGCTCCATGTTGGAATTGCTAAAAAGCCTCGCCGTGGCGGTAATTATGGTGCCCATCATAATGGCCCTGATGCTTGGCCTGATTTATGGCCTGGGCGAAGTGTTTAACGTCATCTCAAAATTTGGTCATCGCGAAAACGCTTCATCCCGCTCGCACAATTAATTTCCCACAACGCCCGTCATTGTTACGGGCGTTGATGCGCTCCTCTCTTCCTTTTCAGCCTTGTTGATTTTCACCCGATAATTTCATGACACTGCGGGAATTTGCGTTGTATTATCGCCTACACAACGAACTGCTGGAGAAGAACATGTCTGTATCATCAACCCGTTGGGGTTTGGCTGCTGTATTAAGCGTGTCGCTGGCTGGTCAGGCCGTGGCGGCAGAAAAAATTACCGTATTTGCAGCGGCGTCGCTGACGAATGCCTTACAGGATATTGCCACCCAGTATCAGAAAAAAAGCGGCGTCGAAGTGGTGTCTTCTTTTGCTTCTTCTTCCACGCTGGCACGCCAGATTGAGCAGGGCGCACCGGCCGACCTGTTTATTTCTGCCGATCAGCAATGGATGGATGATGCAGTCGCGAAAAAGAGCATGATCGACAACACGCGCTTCACGTTGTTAGGTAATGACCTGGTGCTGGTGGCGCCCCGCAGCGCATCGGCTAAAGCGGTAACCATCAACGAAAAAACCGACTGGAAAAGCCTGCTGAAAGGCGAGCGGCTGGCCGTGGGCGACCCGGATCACGTGCCAGCCGGTATTTACGCGAAAGAAGCGTTACAGAAATTAGGCGCATGGGAGACCGTATCGCCGGTCATGGCACGTGGCAATAACGTGCGCGCCGCGCTGGCGCTGGTTGAGCGTAACGAAACGCCGTATGGCATTGTTTATGGTTCGGACGCGGTAGCCAGCAATAAAGTGCAGGTCGTCGGAACTTTCCCTGAATCGAGCCATAAAGCAGTGGAATATCCAATGGCAATCGTTAAAGATCACGACGGTAGTGCCGTTACTGCTTTTTATAATTACTTAAAAGGGCCGGAAGCGGCTACCGTGTTTAAACATTACGGATTCACACCCAAGACATGATATTTAGCGATTTCGAATGGCAGGCGGTGATGCTCAGCCTGAAAGTGTCTGGCATTGCCGTGTTCTGCAGCCTGCCATTTGGCATCCTGATGGCCTGGATTCTGGTCCGTTGCCGGTTTCCGGGCAAAACCCTGCTTGATAGTTTCATTCACCTGCCATTGGTGCTGCCGCCAGTGGTTGTCGGTTATCTGCTGCTGATTGGTCTGGGACGGCGGGGGATAATCGGTGAAAAGCTGTATGACTGGTTTGGCTTTAGCTTCGCTTTTAGCTGGCGCGGCGCGGCGCTGGCGTCGGCGGTGATTGCGTTTCCGCTGATGGTGCGCGCGATTCGTCTGGCGCTGGAGGCCGTTGATACGCGACTGGAGCAAGCCGCCCGAACGTTAGGCGCGGGTCGCTGGCGGGTATTTTTCACCATCACGTTACCGCTGACTCTGCCGGGCATTATTGTTGGCACTGTACTGGCGTTTGCGCGTTCGCTCGGCGAATTTGGCGCAACCATCACCTTCGTTTCAAATATTCCCGGCGAGACGCGCACCATTCCGCTGGCGATGTATACCCTGATTGAAACTCCCGGTGCGGAAGGCGCAGCAGCGCGATTATGCGTGATTGCGATTGTGCTGGCGCTGGCGTCGTTAATGGTTTCGGAATGGCTGGCGCGCTGGGGCCGTAAGCGCATGGGGGCCTGATGCTGTCACTTAATTTTTCCCAGCAGTTGGGCGATCATCTTCTTGACGTCAGCGCGCAGATTCCGGCTAAAGGCATTACGGCGGTGTTCGGCGTATCGGGCGCAGGGAAAACCTCGCTCATTAATGCTATTGGTGGATTAACCCAGCCACAGCATGGATATATCCATCTTAACGATCGCGTGCTGGTTGATGTGGAAAAACGGATCGTGCTGCCGCCGGAAAAACGCCGCATTGGCTATGTCTTTCAGGATGCGCGCCTGTTTCCGCATTATCGCGTGCGCGGCAATCTGCAATATGGCATGGCTCCGAAGATGAAAGGGCAGTTTAACCACCTGGTTTCGCTGCTTGGTCTGGAAGCGCTACTGAATCGCTTTCCGGTATCGCTGTCTGGTGGCGAAAAACAACGCGTGGCGATTGGACGCGCTTTACTCACCGCGCCAGATATTTTGCTGATGGATGAGCCGCTGGCGTCGCTGGACCTGCCGCGTAAACGTGAGCTGATGCCTTACCTGCAAAAGCTGGCGAAGCAGGTCGAAATTCCACTGCTGTATGTGTCGCACAGCCTCGAAGAGATCCTGCAGTTAGCCGACAATGTGCTGGTGCTGGATAGCGGTAAAGTTAAAGCGTTTGGTCCGCTGGAGTGTGTCTGGAGCAGCAGCGCGATGCGTCCGTGGCTGCCGATAAGTGAACTGACCAGCGTGCTGCGCGTGCAGGTGCTGAAACAGCATCCGGATTATCCGATGACCGCGCTGTCGTTAGGCGATCAGCACATCTGGGTCAGCCGGATAAACCATCCCGTAAAAACACCACTACGTATTCGCATTGCCTCAGCGGATGTCTCGCTGGCGCTGCAACCACCACATAACACCTCGATCCGTAATATCTTGCCCGCACAGGTGGTGGAACTGATGGAAGTTGGCGAACAGGTAGAAGTGAAATTGCGTATCGGTATCAGCGAACTATGGGCGCGCATTTCGCCATGGGCGCGGGATGAACTGGGCATTCGGCCAGAACAATGGCTTTATGCCCAGATCAAAAGCGTCTCGATAACATCCTGATTACAGCACTTCTTTATAGATAGTATCGGCAATGCCGGTTTCGAGATTGGTGCCGATGACCTTTTTCGCCCGGAGCTGGATGGCTTCATCGGCATTGCCCATGGCTATTCCCAGACCAACGGATTCCAGCATGCTGAGATCATTGTAGTTATCACCAAACGCGATCACCTCGCTCATCTTCAGACCCTGCGATGCTACCCATTGTGCCAGCCGTTTGCCTTTGCTGTTACCGCCTCGCGCAATATCGACCTGATCGTGCCAGGACCATTCACATGCCAGCCCTAATTCTGCCTCCACTTTCTCTGCGAACAGCTCCAGCTCGGCGATATTTTCATGAGACAGCGCAAATTTCCAGATAGATTCAGCTTCACGCGCCGCTTGTGCCAGATCCGGCACCTGCTTAAATACCGGACGCTGGTGGGGCGGCAGCGATTCGGCCCAGTTTAAGGTGCGGGTAACATGGCCGGTTGGCGTTTGGTACAGCATCGCCTCATCGATATACAGCAGGCCGTGGATTCGCTGTTCATCCAGCATTTCAATGACGCGTAACGCCAGCTGTTTGTCCAGCGGATCGGCAGCTAATACTTTTTTATTTTGATAATCATACAGATAGGTTCCATTACAGCAGATTGCGGGTGTATCCAGCTCCAGTGCCTGGTAAAAAGGATGAATCGCACAGTGGTGGCGACCCGTAACAATGACGACCTTAATACCGGCTTCGCGCGCCCGCTTCAGCGCTTCGATGGACTGCGGCAGAATGGTTTTTGCTGGCGTTAATAGCGTGCCGTCGAGATCGAGGGCAATGACACGATAGCTCATTAATCCTTCCGTCTGTATCAGTTAGCGAGGCGTCAAGTCTACATTGCGGGCGGGGCAGAGACAAAAAACAAGGCACAAATGATTCCAGCGGCGGCACGGAAAACGCGCTAAAGTGATTTCCTGAAGTTAAGCAGGCAGCGTAAAAGGAGAATGCATGAAACAAGTTGTCTACACCGCCAGTCCAGAGAGTCAGCAGATTCACGTCTGGCAGTTGAATGAAGATGGCGCATTGACTCTGCTTCAGGTGACAGATGTCGCCGGTCAGGTTCAGCCGATGGTGGTGAGTCCGAAAAAAGATTTTCTCTATGTTGGCGTGCGGCCCAGTTTCCGCATTTTAGCCTTTCGTATTGCAGCCGACGGTACCCTGACCGAGGCGGGGCAGGCACCTTTGCCGGGCAGTCCGACACACCTCTCCACCGATCATGCCGGTAAGTTCCTGTTCTGCGGATCATATAATGACGAATGCGTTAGCGTCAGCCCGATCAGTGTCGATGGTTTACCACAGGCGCCTTCACAGGTCATTCACGGTCTGGCTGGATGTCATTCCGCTAATATTGATAACGCTAACCAGACGCTGTTTGTTCCTGCTCTGAAGCAGGATCGTATTTGCCTGTTCGAACTGAGCGCAGAAGGCCAGTTAACGCCGCGTAAGCAGGCGCAGGTCACGACGGTTGAAGGTGCCGGGCCGCGAGATATGGCGTTCCATCCGAACGGCAATTACGCCTATTGCGTGAACGAGCTGGACAGCACCGTGGATGTTTGGGCGCTCAGTAATGCCCAGGGTGAAGTGGCACGGGTACAAACGTTAGATTTGATGCCGCCAGGTTTTACCGGTACGCGCTGGGCTGCGGATATTCATCTTACGCCAAACGGGAAATTCCTGTACGCCTGCGATCGCACCAGTAGCACGCTGGCGGTATTCAGTGTCAGTGAAGATGGCGCATTGCTGGCGATAGAAGGTTTCCAGCCAACCGAAACGCAACCGCGCGGTTTTAACATTGATACCAGTGGCAAGTATCTGGTGGCGGCGGGGCAGAAATCCCATCATGTTGAGATTTACAGCATTACTGAGCCACAGGGTTTATTAAAACCATTAGGCCGTTACGCGGTAGGCCAGGGCCCGATGTGGGTAGTCATTCATCAGCTTGCAGCCTGATTCATTTCCCTCAACGCCCGCAATAGATGCGGGCGATATTTATCCTGTCGTCACGTCTTTTTTACAGCGTTAACAGACATGAAAAGGATTACGAATACATCGCAGTTAACGACGCGCTGGCCAGCACATGAAAACCCACCATTGCGCCACTTGCGCCTTCGTCTACGTCGATATTATCCACGTCTAACGCATGTACGCTGAAGATATAACGATGACTTTCGCCTTTCGGTGGCGCTGCGCCGCCATAGCTGGCCTGGCCGAAATCAGTACGCGTCTGAACGGCACCCGCAGGTAATGAAACTACGCCTGATCCCGCCCCTTGCGCTAGGGCGGTGGTACTGGCAGGGATATTCGCTACCACCCAATGCCACCAGCCGGAACCGGTCGGCGCGTCGGGATCGTAGCAGGTCACGACAAAACTTTTGGTGCCTTGCGGCGCGTTTTCCCAGGCAAGATGCGGCGACACATTCTCGCCTTGATAACCCATGCCATTAAACACATGCTTCTCAGGCAGTTTGTCGCCCTCGTTAAAGTCCTGACTATAAATTCGCATCACCTCTCCTTCTGTTGTCGTTAAACTCCCCCTCATCTTAGCGAAAAAGGGTGCCACTTCCAGTTGTTAGCTTAACTCACGAAGTAAAATGGGAAGGATGCTCAAGCGCCACGCCTATGGCCTGTATAAGCTTTTCCAGGGCTGCCGGGGCGATGATGTAAGGCGGCATCAGGTAAATCAATCGACCAAATGGCCGTATCCAGACACCCTGTGAAACAAAAAATTGCTGTAACGCCGCCATGTTGACCGGCTGATGGGTTTCTACCACGCCGATTGCGCCCAATACACGAACACTTTTCACCTGCGACGCCGCTTGCAATGGCAGTAATTGTTCACGCAGCTGATGCTCGATGCTGGCAACCTGCGCTGTCCATGCGCCCTCCTGCAACATGCGCAAGCTCTCCACGGCAACCGCACAGGCCAGCGGATTTCCCATAAAGGTTGGGCCATGCATAAAACAGCCTGCCGGACTACGGCTGATGGTATCGGCTACCTCGCGCGTGGTCAGGGCTGCGGCCAGCGTCATGGTGCCGCCGGTTAATGCTTTCCCGACACACAAAATATCAGGCTCAATGCCCGCATGCTGGCAGGCAAACAGCTTGCCGGTGCGACCAAAGCCGGTGGCAATTTCATCAGCTATCAGTAAAACGCCGTAGCGATCGCAATATTCACGTACGCGTTGTAAATAACGCGGGTGATAAAAACGCATTCCCCCCGCGCCTTGCACAACTGGCTCAAGAATAACGGCCGCTAGCTGTTGATGATGCTGCTTTATCAGGCGAGCAAAATCGTCGAAATCATGCGCATTCCATTCATCATCAAAACCACATTCTGGTGCCGCCGCAAAAACATGCTCGGGTAGATAGCCACGCCATAAGCTGTGCATCGAATTATCGGGGTCGCACACCGACATCGCAGCAAAAGTGTCACCGTGATAGCCACGCTTGAGGGTTAAAAATTTCTGGCGGGTTTCGCCGCGTCCTAACCAGTATTGCAGCGCCATTTTCATTGACACTTCTACTGAAACCGAACCGGAGTCGGCAAGGAAAACACATTCCAGCGCGGCGGGGGTCATTTCCACCAGCTTGCGACACAGCGCTACTGCTGAGGGATGGGTAAAGCCGCCAAACATCACGTGTGACATCTGCGTCATTTGCTGCTGTAACGCCTGGTTCAGACGGGGATGGTTGTAGCCATGAATGGCTGCCCACCAGGACGACATGCCGTCCACTAACTCGCGCCCATCAGCCAGCTGTAGCAGATACCCTTGCGCTGCCACCACCGGGTAACACGGCAGCGGATCCTGCATGGATGTGTAGGGATGCCAGATATGCTGGCGATCAAATTCGGCGTCGCTTTGAGTGAACATGGGTATTGTAAACCAAAAATAAAAAATATAGTTTACAAGTATAACCACGTTAATCGTCGGGATGACACCCTTTTTTGGAGCAAGCAATGGCACAACGTTGGACACTCGCGCAGGCACAGGCGCTATTTGATAAACCGTTTCTCGAACTCATGTTTGAAGCGCAGCAGGTACATCGTGAGCACTTCGATCCGCGCCAGGTACAGGTCAGCACCTTGTTATCCATCAAAACTGGCGCCTGTCCGGAAGACTGCAAATACTGTCCGCAAAGTGCGCGCTATAAAACCGGGCTTGAGTCCGAGCGGCTAATGGAAGTGGATGAAGTCTTAACCTCCGCCCGCAAGGCTAAAGCCGCGGGTTCCAGCCGTTTCTGTATGGGCGCAGCATGGAAGAACCCCAGCGACCGCGACATGCCTTATCTCGAAAAAATGGTCGAGGGCGTAAAGGCGATGGGGATGGAAACCTGTATGACGCTGGGCACGCTTAGCGACACGCAGGCACAGCGTCTTGCCGGTGCCGGACTGGATTTTTATAACCACAATCTTGATACTTCACCGGAATTTTACGGCAGCATCATCACTACCCGCAGCTATCAGGAGCGCCTGGATACGCTGGGTAAAGTCCGTGATGCCGGTATAAAAGTTTGTTCAGGCGGCATAGTGGGCCTGGGCGAAACCGTTAACGATCGCGCCGGGCTTCTGGTGCAGCTGGCAAACCTGCCAACGCCACCAGAAAGCGTGCCAATTAATATGCTGGTCAAGGTGAAAGGCACGCCGCTGGCAGATAACGATGACGTTGAGCCTTTCGACTTTATCCGCACCATTGCGGTTGCGCGCATCATGATGCCAACTTCGCACGTACGCCTTTCCGCAGGCCGTGAACAGATGAGTGAACAAACCCAGGCGATGTGTTTTATGGCCGGGGCTAACTCCATCTTTTACGGTTGCAAGCTGTTGACCACGCCAAACCCGGAAGAAGACAAAGATCACCTACTGTTCCGCAAACTGGGACTGAACCCAGAACATACGCATACGCAAAACGGCGATAACGAACAGCAGCAGCATTTAAGCGAGCAGCTGTTTAAAGCCGATACCGAACAGTTCTATAACGCGGCGGTGTAATGAGCTGGCAGCATCGCATTACCAAGGCGCTGACGCAGCGGCGCGCAGTCGATGGCTGGCGCCAGCGCCATATCACCGAAGGCAACCACACCCGCTCGCTGCTGCTGGCGGGTAAGCATTATCGCCACTTTTCCAGCAACGATTACCTCGGATTGAGCCAGCATCCTGCGGTGATTGCGGGCTGGCGGCAGGGCGCTGAGCAAGCCGGTGCAGGGGCGGGCGCATCGGGCCACGTAACCGGCTTCCATCGTCTGCATG
This sequence comes from Mixta mediterraneensis, assembly GCF_014946725.1. Lineage (GTDB taxonomy): Bacteria > Pseudomonadota > Gammaproteobacteria > Enterobacterales > Enterobacteriaceae > Pantoea > Pantoea mediterraneensis. The sequence continues at coordinate 301,419 of NZ_JACFXY010000001.1, read as the reverse complement.
CCGATCTGGAAGCGCAGCTTGCCGACTGGCTGGGCTATTCGCGTGCGCTGCTGTTTATTTCTGGTTTTGCTGCCAACCAGGCGGTGATCCATCTGCTGGCGGAAAAAAACGATCGCATTCTGGCGGACAAACTGGCGCACGCGTCGCTATTAGATGCGGCCAGCCATAGCCCGGCGCAACTGCGTCGTTACAGTCATAACGATGTCCAGAGCCTCGCGACGCGCTTAGATGCGCCCTGTGTCGGCGAAACGCTGGTGGTGACAGAAGGCATTTTCAGTATGGATGGCGACAGCGCGCCGCTAAGCGCAATTGCTGAACAAACGCGTCGCGCTAACGGCTGGCTGCTGGTGGATGATGCGCATGGCATTGGTGTGACAGGCGAGCAGGGACGCGGTAGCTGCTGGCAGCAAAAGGTAAAACCGGAACTGTTAGTAGTGACGTTTGGCAAAGCGTTTGGTGTCAGCGGTGCGGCATTGCTGTGTGATGACGCAACCGCAGACTACTTCCTGCAGTTCTCTCGCCACCTGATTTATTCAACGGCGATGCCACCGGCGCAAGCCTGTGCGTTGCAGGCGGCACTGCAACAGATTCAGCAAGGTGACGCGTTGCGCCAGCAGCTCAACGCCAATATTCAGCGCTTCCGTGCGGGCGCGGCTTCGCTACCGTGGCAATTGATGAATGCCGACAGCGCTATCCAGCCGTTAATTGTCGGCGGCAATGCTCAGGCAATGGCGTTATCGCAAAAACTGGCCGATGCGGGTTGCTGGGTCAGCGCGATACGCCCCCCCACCGTGCCGCCGGGCACAGCCCGGTTGCGTATAACCTTAACCGCCGCGCATTTGCCTGAAGATATAGACGTATTACTGGAGGCGCTGCATGACGCTGTTGGTGGATAAACGCGCCGTGGCACGCGCTTTTGGTCGTGCGGCCACACATTATGATCGCCACGCGGCATTGCAACGCTTAAGCGGCGATGCACTGCTGGCGCTGGCACCGCTGCACACCGGTAAAAAGGTGCTGGATGCCGGATGTGGGACGGGCTGGTATAGCCATGTCTGGCGTCAGCGTGGCAAGCAAGTCACTGCGCTCGATTTGTCAGCACAGATGCTTCAACAGGCCCGACAAAATAACGCGGCCGACCATTACCTGTTGGGGGATATTGATGCTCTACCGTTTGCCAGCGCCAGTATGGACATGGTGTGGAGCAACCTGGTGGTGCAGTGGAGCGACACGTTACGTGCAGCGCTGAGCCAGTTTACGCGTGTGCTGAAGCCAGAAGGTTGCTTGCTGTTTTCTACGTTAAGTGCCGGTTCGCTGTATGAAGTGCATCATGCCTGGTCGCATATTGATAATGGCGCCCATGCCAATCATTTCCTGAATGAACAGGAGATCGCGACTACCTGTGCTGAATATCACCTGAAATGTCAGTCGCAGGTGATTACGTTGCATTTTCCGGATGCGCTTAGCGCAATGCGCTCCCTAAAAGGTATTGGCGCAACGCATTTGCATCAGGGGCGTGAAAGCCACTTATTAACACGTCAGCGTCTGGCGCAGCTGGAAAAACACTGGCCACGCGACGCACAAGGATTTCGCCTTAGTTACCATTTGATGTATGGAGTCAGTTCATGATGAAACGCTGGTTTATCACCGGCACCGACACCGAAGTCGGTAAAACCGTTGCCAGCAGCGCGTTACTGCAAGCGGCAAGCGCAGCGGGTTTTCGTACCGCGGGTTACAAGCCGGTAGCGTCAGGCTGCGACGTTACGCCTGAAGGCATTCGTAATAGCGATGCGCTGGCCTTACTGCGCTACAGCAGCGTGGCGCTGGATTACCCACAGGTCAATCCGCTGGCGTTTATTGAACCAACCTCACCGCATATCATCAGCGCCGAAGAGGAAAGGCCAATTACATTTGATACGTTATCGACAGGGTTACGTCAGCTGGAGCCGCTAGCCGAGTGGATTTTGGTTGAGGGCGCAGGCGGTTGGTATACGCCGCTATCGGCAAGTGAAACTTACGCCGACTGGGTGGAAGCGGAACAGCTACCGGTGATTTTAGTGGTGGGCGTGAAACTGGGCTGCATTAATCACGCTATGCTTACGTCTGATGCGATAAAAGCACGTGGGCTGCGCCTGGCGGGCTGGATCGCCAATACCGTTTTGCCGCCGGGCAAACGCCACCAGGAGTATCTTACTACGCTGAAACAGCGTTTACCGGCACCCTGTCTCGGCGAGATTCCGTATCTCACCGATGCCGCCCAGTATGCCGACTGTGGCCGCTATTTGACCTTGCCTGCCTGATCACATCACCGTCAGCCATTTGTTGACGGTGAAATCATCTAACTGCGCCACTTTGCCCTGCGCCACATTGCGCCCGCGGTGCAGCAGCAGAAAATAATCGGCAACCCGACGAATCAGTGACACACGCTGCTCCAGCAGCAATATCGTCATGCCGTAATCCAGATTGAGGCGGCGGATCAAATTTCCCATCTCTTCTTCCAGCCATGGCGACATGCCATCGGTGGGCTCGTCCAGAATTAACAGTTTGGGCTGTAATACCAGCGCCCGCGCTAGCGCCAGCTGCTGTTGTTGATCAACCGGCAGATCGCCACTGCGCTGCTGGCGTAAAGAATAGAGGGCAGGAAACAGATCAAATACCATTTCAGGGATAGCGCGATGGCGATCTGCCTGATCCGCACCTGCCAGTAGCGCGATCAATAAATTATCTTCAACACTCATCTGCGTGAAAATATGGCTTCCTTGAGGTACATAGCCAATGCCTCTGCGCGCGCGTTGTTCAGCCGGTTGCAGCAGCAAATCCTCCGGCGGTGCGCCATTTTCCTGCCAGAATATTGAGCCACTGTTGATCGGCAGTTTGCCCATAATGCAATTCACTAACGTGGTTTTGCCCATACCGGGGCGACCCAGAACGCCGGTACAGGTGCCGGGGGGGAGATCCAGATCCATATCCCACAGTATGTGATTTTGACCGTAAAATTGATTTACCGAACGTAAACTCAGCATCTTATACACTCCTTCCAGATAATTGGCCTGAATGCTTCCGCTCTTTGTCGTCTGGCAAACAAGACATCAACAATGGCGCTTCCGCCATTGCCGCACAGTACGCCAACGAGCGCGGGGACGCTTACCGATACCAGAACTTGCAATTCTCAGGCCAGATTCAAAATATGGCCTGTTCTAGCCTGAGAAAGCGATAAAATGGCGGCCAAACATGAGAAATGTTTAACCATTTCTGAAGTGATAAAAACATTGCACTCAGACAGTGCCGGATGCTTAACGGTTCTGGTGCAGCTGTGCTGTGACGAAGCACCGCACCTGATGATGACCGGCCTTTAAAAGACTCTTTCAGCGAGTAAATTTTTCATCAAGGCTCCAAAAGGATAGTTAAAGCTTTACAGAAAGGGGCAAATTTAGCCGAAAAAAATGTATTTCTAAGCGGGATTTTGCTGGGGGAAAAATTATACACAGCCGATGGCGACAGGGCTGACTTTAGTTATCCACTATTCCTGTGGATAACCTTGTGCATTAGGTAATGAAAACAGGTTGAAAGCGAGGAAATACGCGGCTTGTTCACATTATGCTGAGAAACTGGGCTTTTCGGCCTTAATGAATAAATTCAAAAAGTTAATAAAAAACAAGCCTAAGGATTATCCGTCAGTTCATCAAACCGTAATTTTATGACGCTCTATTGACAAATGTTAAAATGACGCTCCATCTGGGGATAACCTTGCGCAACAAAGATGCCGTGTCTGGCTTATACATTCTGTTTACAGATTACGGCGACTTTCCTCATAACAGTGCAGAATTACTGTTGTTATATCCAGTATTTTTTTCTGGTAAAATTGCCATAGCGGAGTAAACTTATCGCCTGCCCGCCGACTTCTTCAGCAGGAACCACATTCATGAGTAAAGCCTTTAAATTAAATTCTGCTTTCAAGCCCTCTGGCGACCAGCCTGAAGCGATCCGTCGCCTGGAAGAAGGGCTTGAGGATGGACTGGCTCATCAGACGCTGCTAGGCGTAACCGGCTCGGGGAAAACGTTTACCGTAGCCAACGTCATTGCCGATCTTAATCGGCCTACGATGGTACTGGCACCGAATAAAACGCTGGCGGCGCAGCTCTATGGTGAAATGAAAGAATTTTTCCCGGACAACGCTGTGGAATTCTTTGTCTCTTATTACGACTATTATCAGCCCGAGGCCTATGTTCCCAGCTCCGATACCTTTATTGAAAAGGATGCCTCGGTAAACGAACATATCGAGCAGATGCGCCTTTCCGCGACCAAAGCGCTGCTTGAGCGCCGCGATGTGATTGTGGTGGCGTCGGTTTCAGCGATCTACGGTCTGGGCGATCCCGATCTCTATCTGAAAATGATGCTCCATCTGACGCGCGGCATGATTATCGATCAGCGCAGTATTCTGCGCCGTCTGTCGGAGCTGCAATACACCCGTAACGATCAGGCTTTCCAGCGCGGCACGTTCCGCGTGCGCGGTGAGGTGATCGACATCTTTCCGGCAGAATCCGATGACATCGCGTTGCGTGTGGAACTGTTTGATGAAGAGGTCGAACGGCTGTCGTTATTTGATCCGCTGACCGGTCAGGTGGAGTCGGTGATCCCGCGTTTTACCATTTATCCCAAGACGCACTATGTCACGCCGCGCGAGCGTATATTGCAGGCGATGGAAGACGTTAAAGTTGAGCTGGCTGACCGTCGCAAAGTATTACTGGAAAACAATAAGCTGTTAGAAGAGCAGCGTATTACTCAGCGTACCCAGTTTGATTTAGAGATGATGGGCGAATTAGGTTATTGTTCCGGTATCGAAAACTATTCGCGCTATCTTTCCGGGCGCGGACCGGGCGAAGCGCCACCCACGTTATTTGATTATTTGCCTGCGGATGGGTTGCTGGTGGTGGATGAATCCCACGTCACCATTCCACAAATCGGCGGCATGTACCGCGGCGATCGGGCGCGTAAAGAAACGCTGGTCGAATACGGTTTCCGCTTGCCGTCCGCGCTGGATAACCGCCCAATGAAGTTTGAAGAGTTTGAAGCGCTGGCCCCACAAACGATTTATGTCTCCGCGACGCCAGGCAATTATGAACTGGAAAAATCGGGCTCCGAAGTTATCGATCAGGTGGTGCGCCCGACCGGTTTGCTGGATCCGATCCTTGAGGTGCGCCCGGTCGCGACCCAGGTTGACGATCTGCTGTCAGAGATCCGCCAGCGCGTGGCGATCAACGAGCGCGTCCTGGTGACTGTGCTGACTAAACGCATGGCAGAAGATCTTACCGAATACCTTGAAGAACACGGCGAAAAAGTGCGTTATCTGCACTCGGATATTGATACCGTTGAGCGTATGGAGATTATCCGCGATTTGCGTTTGGGCGAATTTGACGTACTGGTGGGGATTAACCTGCTGCGTGAAGGTCTGGATATGCCAGAAGTGTCACTGGTGGCGATTCTGGATGCGGATAAAGAAGGTTTTCTGCGTTCCGAACGCTCGTTGATTCAAACCATTGGCCGTGCCGCACGTAATATCAATGGGAAAGCGATTCTTTATGGCGACAAAATTACGCCATCAATGGCGCGCGCCATTGAAGAGACTGAGCGTCGTCGTGAAAAACAGCAGCAATATAACGAAGCCAACGGCATCGTACCGCAGGGCCTGAATAAAAAGATCACTGATATTCTGGAGTTGGGTAATAACGTGGTGAAAACGCGCGGCAAAGCCAGGTCAACACGACGTGGTGCAGCCGAAGCGGAAGCCGATTATCTGGCCTTGTCGCCGCAGGCACTGCAGAAAAAGATCCACGAGCTGGAAGGGCAGATGCAGCAGCATGCGCAGAACCTGGAATTTGAGCAGGCGGCTAACGTGCGCGATCAGCTGCATGAACTGCGCACGCTTTTTATTGCTGCATCGTAATTTAGTTTAACCCCTGGATGGCGTGTTCTAATGCGACGCGTAACAGCTGGCGGTCATGACGATATTGAATGTCAGCGGCTTCCAGCGGTTCGCGCACAATTAGCCGGTTCTCAATGTTGCGGGTATCGGCTGCCGGGCTAATCACAATGGCATCAATGACGCGTTTGCCAATATAACGTTCCATCATTTCCAGCTTATCGGCAACGGTCAGGCTGGCGGCGGCGGGGCTTAGCTCACGTCCCAGATTGCCAATGTAGACCATGGTCGCGGGCGTACGACGCAGCGCCTGAGCCATTTCTTCCATCAGTAAAATGGGCATCAGGCTGGTATAAAAACTGCCGGGACCAATCAGAATAAGATCGGCTTCAGCAATGGCTTCCAGTGCTTCACGGGTAGGCTGCACGTTAGGATGCAACATCATTTCCTGCGGCGGTTGCTTCATCTCATCGATGGCGGTTTCGCCGTAAACCATATTGCCTTCGTTATCCAGCGCCACCAGGTCAACCGGCTGCTCGGACATCGGGATGAGAAACGCATCTACTTTTAATAAATTGCGAATAATATTAATGGCTTCGAGTGGACGCACGCTAAGGTGATCGAGCGCTTTCAGCATCAAATTGCCCAGATTATGACCTGCCAGCTCACCGTTGCCGGCAAAGCGATACTCAAACATCGCTGACGCCACGCTGGGTTCAGCGATTAACTGGTTAATACAATTACGCATGTCACCCCATGCAATACCGCCTTCTGAGCGACGGATACGCCCGGTCGAGCAACCATTATCCGTGGTCGTAACAATGCCGGTCAGGCGCGAACCAAGCGGGGAAAGCGCCGACATCACGCGTCCTAAACCATGTCCGCCACCTAAAGCCACGACGCGATCGAGATAGGCCAGTGTTCGATTCATACTTCTCCTTAAAACGCGCCGGGTGCCTGACCTCTTAAAAACAGGGCCGGACGAGGATGACAATCATCAATTTCTGCTGTGCATTTTAACGTATCCTGTCGCGAAAATGCGGTGAAAGTTCGTTATGTTACTAAATATATAGCGAAAACAGCCGATGGAATAGTATGAAATTTCGCGCTACCATCACTCTAACCGCGTTGATCATAAGGTCAGCGTACACTCTAGCCTGAGTGCCTAAGTCGCAAGATAGGGGATTCAGGCCGTAGCCTTCGCGCTACCAGGGTGCAGAAAGAAATGCCTGCATCTCCCGAATCTGGAAAGGTGTTCCGGTGCCACAATTTACTGATGCATTTGAACGTAAGTTCTATTACTTGCGTTTGTCGGTCACGGACGTATGCAACTTCCGTTGTACCTACTGTTTGCCGGACGGCTACAAACCGCACGGCATCCGTAATAAAAGCTTTCTTTCGCTGGATGAAATTCGTCGTGTGACGCGCGCATTTGCTGCCGCAGGCACTGAAAAAGTGCGCCTGAGCGGTGGCGAACCATCACTACGGCGCGATTTCACCGACATCATCGCTGCAGTACGTGAAAACGCTTCGATTCGCCATATTGCTGTTACCACCAACGGCTATCGCCTTGCGCGCGACGTCAGACAGTGGCGCGATGCCGGTTTAACCGCGCTCAACGTCAGCGTTGATAGCCTGGATGCGCGTCAGTTTCATGTTATTACCGGTCAGGATAAATTCCATCAGGTGATGGCAGGAATCGATGCGGCCTTTGACGCGGGTTTTCAGCAGGTCAAAGTCAACAGCGTGCTGATGCGCGATCTTAACAGTCACAACCTGATTACCTTCCTTGACTGGATTCGACCTCGCCCCATTCAGCTACGTTTTATCGAACTGATGGAAACCGGCGACGGCGGCTCGCTGTTTCGTCAGCAGCATGTCTCTGGCGCCGTGATCCGCGATCAATTGATCGCCCAGGGCTGGCAACGTCGCTTAAGCGGACGCAGCGATGGTCCGGCCCAGGTGTTTTCTCACCCGGATTATATTGGCGAAATTGGCTTAATCATGCCGTATGCCAAAGATTTTTGTGCCAGCTGCAACCGTCTGCGCGTGTCTGCCCAGGGTAATCTGCATCTTTGCCTGTTTGGCGAAGGTGGCATACCGCTGCGCGATTTGCTGGCCGCTGATGATCAGCAGCTGGAACTGCAAGCGCGTATCGCCAGCAGCCTCGGTCAGAAAAAGCAGACGCATTTTCTGCATCAGGGTAATACCGGCATGACACAAAATCTTTCTTATATTGGCGGATAATTCAGGAGCCACCATGGGTAAACCAACCCCCGAATTTCAACCGTTGCAGCTTGCCGTGCTAACCGTTTCGGACAGCCGCGATGCCGACAATGACACATCTGGTGATTACCTACGTGAAGCGGCTCGCGAAGCCGGGCATAGCGTGGTTGATCACGCCATTGTGCCGGACAACCTTTACCGGGTACGCGCTATTGTTTCGCGCTGGATCGCCAGCGAAGATGTGCAGGTGGTGATGGTGAATGGGGGGACGGGGTTTAACCCCAAAAACAGTACGCCGGAAGCGCTATTGCCGCTTTTTGACCGCGAGATTGACGGTTTTGGCGAGCTGTTTCGCATGATTTCCTATGAAGACATCGGTGGTTCAACCCTGCAATCGCGTGCGGTAGCGGGTATGGCGAATCAAACGTTGATTTTCGCCGTACCCGGCTCCACGCCTGCCTGTCGCAGTGCCTGGGAGCGCATTATTGCCGATCAAGTGGATGCGCGTACGCGCCCGTGTAATTTCGTTTCACATCTGAAGAAGCTGTAAATATGACACAACTCACACACATTAATGCCGCCGGTGAAGCTCACATGGTGGATGTCTCAGCCAAAGCGGACACGGTGCGCGAAGCGCAGGCGGAAGCGTTGGTGCTGATGCAACCGGAAACGCTGCAAATGATTGTCGAAGGCAGCCACCATAAAGGGGATGTTTTTGCCACTGCGCGCATTGCCGGTATTCAGGCGGCTAAACGGACCTGGGAATTGATTCCGCTGTGCCATCCGCTGATGCTGAGCAAAGTTGAGGTAAACCTGATTGCCGAGCCGGCGTTTAATCGGGTGCGCATTACCTCGCTGTGTCGCCTGAGGGGCAAAACCGGGGTTGAAATGGAAGCGTTAACTGCGGCTTCTGTGGCGGCTCTGACGATCTATGACATGTGCAAAGCGGTGCAGAAAGATATTGTTATCGAAAAGCTGCGTTTACTGAGCAAAAGCGGCGGTAAATCTGGTGATTTTCAGGCGGGTAGGGCATGATTAAAGTGCTGTTTTTTGCGCAGGTCCGCGAATTAATCGGCGCGGGCGAAATAGACATTTCCCCAGCTTATCCCGACATTGCCGCGTTGCGTCGTGCGCTGGCTGAGCGGGGCGATCGCTGGGCGCTGGCGCTGGACTCCGACAAACTGCTGGCGGCGGTGAATCAAACTCTGGTGCCGATGACGCATCCGTTGCGGGCAGGCGATGAAGTGGCATTCTTTCCGCCGGTTACCGGAGGATAAGATGGAAACGCAAATTCGTGTTGGCCGCGCACCGTTTAATATGGCCGAAGAGTACAGCTGGCTGGCGGCCTGTGAAGAAGATGGCGCAGTGGTGACGTTTACCGGCAAGGTGCGCAACCATAATCTTGGCGATCATGTGGTGGCGCTGACGCTGGAGCATTATCCGGGCATGACCGAAAAGGCGTTGCAGGATATCGTGGATGATGCACGCAAGCGCTGGCCGCTGCAGCGTATCACGGTAATACATCGTGTTGGCGAACTGTTTCCAGGCGATGAAATCGTCTTTGTCGGCGTGACCAGCGCGCATCGCAGCAGCGCATTTGCCGCTGCGGAATTTATTATGGATTACCTTAAAACCCGCGCTCCTTTCTGGAAACGTGAAACGACCGGACAGGGCGAACGTTGGGTTGATGCGCGCGTCAGCGACCAGCAGGCAGCACAGCGCTGGGATTAAGGTTTTTTAAGCTGCTCGGCGGGAGCGAAATGTGTTTCGCCATGCGCGTGTTCACCGCCGCCCGCCACGCGTTTCAGTTGGATCACCTGTCCTTGTTCCCAGGCATTCGCTCCTGGCACCACCGGATGCGTCACAATATCGGCGCGTTCGGCACGGATCGTTTTCGTCTCTATATCAAACCGCTTATCACGATCGGCCAGCAGGCGTGGATCCAGCTGTCCATCGGCGGTGAATCCCATCATTAACGCCGGAATGCCCAGCGGCAAGGCTTTGTCGCGATCGGTGTGCCAGGTATGCCAGGTTTTTCCGTAAGTATTGGCGATGCGTTTCATTAATGCGTGATCGGCTGTGGCGGGTAAACCTGGCGCAATCAGTGAACCTGATTTCACCTCATATTGATGGCTGTGCCATAACTTCTTCTCTTCAGGCGGTAAGGTTTTGTATAACCGTTCGCTGATGATGTACTCCACACCCATGAGTTTTGCATCACGCGTATTGCCGTCGTAAATCACGGCCTGCATCACATCTTCATTTAGCACCGTCACGTAATGATGCGCTTCCATCTGTCCATTCTGGTCGCCATTGTAGAAATGAAACCCATCCAGATAGGCGCTAATCGCATCAATGGGGGGACGGGCTTGCAGGGCGGCCGCGCCGGTTTCCAGCACTTGCAGGGAAGCCGAGGCAGGCGCGCCTGGCGCGTGGACATTGGCCGGAGAATTATTGCCGCCGCAGCCAACCAACAGCAAACTAAGCGTAGCGAGAGGTAAGCGTTTCAACATGTTGCAGCCTTTTAAGCGTAAAAGATTAAAAGTAGTTCAGAAAAACAGACCTGCCGCCTGATGCGCTGCAATGATAAGGTAGGCGTTTCGTTTCACCAGAGGACAGGCATGTCATCCACGACTCTTTTGCAGCGGCTGGCGTTGATTACCGCCCTGATGCTGGCGGGGTGTAGCACCAAAAAATCACCGCAAGTACCGGTTCGCCAGCCTGCTGATGTCAAAGCACAAATTCAGAAGTTGCTGCCTTTACACGTCACGCATAAATCAGACTGGGCCGACGATATTTACACCGCGTTCCGCACCCAGCAGATCGATCCCAGCAGCAGTAACCTGTGCGCAGCGATCGCCATTGCCGATCAGGAGTCTAATTTCAGCGCCGAAGCGGCGGTGCCGGGCTTGACTAAAATTGCCTGGGGTGAAATCGATCGCCGTGCCGCCAGCGTTCATGTACCCGCGTTCCTGGTGCGTACTGCGCTGTTGATCAAATCCTCCAATGGAGAAAGCTATGCTGCGCGGCTGGATAAAGTCCGTAGTGAAAAAGAGCTAAGCGCTATCTTTGATGACTTTATTGACAGAATACCGATGGGGCAGAAGCTGTTTGGCAATCTTAATCCAATCCATACGGGGGGGCCGATGCAGGTCAGTATTGCCTTTGCTGAAGCGCATGCCAAAGGCTATCCGTGGCCGGTGGACGGCTCGATCCGCCGGGAAGTCTTTACCCGCCACGGCGGTATGTATTTCGGTATTATGCATCTGCTGGGCTATTCGGCCGATTACAGCCAGCCGCTGTATCGTTTCGCCGATTTTAATGCGGGCTGGTACGCCAGCCGTAACGCGGCCTTCCAGGCCGCTGTAGCACGTGTTACTGGCATGAAGCTGGCGCTGGATGGCGATCTTATTCTTTATGGCTCAGAACAAGCCGGTTCTACCGAACTGGCGGTGCGCACGCTGGCGAAGCGCATTGATATGAGTAACAGCGAAATTCGTGATGATTTAGAAAAAGGGGAGCAGGCAGATTTTAGCGACAGCGATGTATGGAAGCAGGTGTTCACGCTGGCTGATAAAATGGCCGGGCGCCGTTTGCCGCGAGAAATGCTGCCTGGCATCCAGCTGGAAAGCCCCAAAATTACCCGTAAACTCACCACTGCCTGGTTTGCGCAGCGTGTTGATAGTCGTTATCAACAATGCCTGTTGCGTCGTTAGTGCATAGGTTGTGGCATAGTTGAGCGGAGCTGTGCCACACTTAGCGAGTCTCCGTTTGACGGAGTGTGTCCAAATCCAATTACAAGAGGTGCATCATGGACCGATATCCACGCAATGATTCAATAGTGCAGCCTGCGACCCGCGGGCTGCAGGTATATATGGCGCAGGTCTATGGCTGGATGACCTGTGGCTTACTGCTCACTGCCTTTGTTTCCTGGTTTGCTGCCCGCACGCCAGCGATAATGGAGCTGGTGTTTGCTAATCGCATCACATTTTTTGGTTTGATTATCGTACAGCTCGGCCTGGTTTTCTTCCTTTCCGGCATGGTGCATCGCCTGAGCGGCGCGGTGGCAACCGGATTATTTATGCTGTATTCGGCGCTGACCGGGTTAACGATGGCGAGCATATTCCTGGTTTATACCTATTCTTCGATTGCCAGTACCTTCTTCGTCACCGCTGGGATGTTTGGCGCGATGAGCTGCTACGGCTACACCACTAAACGCGATCTGAGTGGCTTTGGCAGTTTGCTGTTTATGGCGTTAATTGGCATCGTGCTGGCGTCGCTGGTGAACTTCTGGCTGAAAAGCCCGGCGTTAATGTGGGCCATTACCTATATTGGTGTGGTGGTGTTTGTAGGCTTAACAGCGTATGACACGCAGAAACTGAAAAACATGGGTGCGCAGATCGATGTACGTGATACAGAAAACCTGCGTCGCTATTCAATTATGGGCGCGCTGACGTTGTATCTCGACTTTATTAACCTGTTCCTGATGTTACTGCGAATTTTTGGTAATCGCCGCTAGCCTGGCTTGTCTGAAATTTTAACCCTCTGGCAATACGCAAGAGGGTTAAAATGGCCCGTCTTATTTCTGTACGTTCTGCAACTTCTTCTCATTTTTCTCACGCAGGTGCTTAGCCCGACTCTCCAGCAGCAAATAAAGCACCAGCGCCAGCAGCAGGGGCAAAATAAAGTACAATACGCGATAGGCCAGCAGCGCAGCAATGATTGTGCCATGCGTTGCATGTTGCCCGCTCAGTAACGCCAGGAATACCGCCTCCAGCACGCCAATGCCTGCCGGAATATGGATAATAACGCCTGCGATACTGCTGATTAACAACACACCCAGCACCACCGGATAGCCTACATTCCGGCCCAGCAGCAGCCAGATAATTGCGCCCATCACCATCCAGTTGGCGCAGGAGACCACAAACTGAAGCAGCGCCATGCGCAGCGATGGCAACTGCAATGTCTGACCTTTCACTGTCCAGCGGCGACGCTTTGAAAAGGCACAGGCCCACAAGTAGACCACCACCATCACCAGCAGCGCAGCACCAATTAATCGCAGCGTCGTCTCGCCAATAAACCAGCCTGCGGGAACCGGAACCATGCCCGCCGTGAATATCACGCCTGCCAGCAGAATGTAGCCCAGCCAGTTAGTCGCAATGCTGATCGAGAAAATGCGCGTAATCGTGCCGTTGTTTAAGCCCAGGCGAGAATAGAGCCGGTAACGCATCGCTACACCGCCAACCCAGGTGCTTAGCGTCAGATTGAAGGCGTAACAGATAAATGACACCAGCATAACCTGACGCTTCGCCAGCTTGTGGCCACAGTAAGCGCGGCCAATCAAGTCATAGCAGCCATAAGTCAGGTAACTCGCTACCACTAACCCGGCGGCAATTAACACCACGAAACGGTCATAGTTAACGATGACCTTATACACATCCTCCCAGTTCACCTTACGTGCATAGACCACCAGCAGCACGATCACCGCGATAAAAAACAGCCATGTGAGGATTTTTTTCGCCAGTCGCCAGCGAGGATGCTTTTTCGCCATCAGGGTTTCGCTCCTTCATTATCCGTTTCGATCCGGTCTTGCGTTTCCATTTCTGGCTGAACCGGGGGATCAACCTGAGCCAAAAGCGGCGTATGGGCGGGCAACCAACCGGCAATGGCCGGGAAGTGACGCAGGAAGTGGAACACGATCACGCTTTTGGTAAGATGCCACCAGGTGCGCGGCGGCAATTTATCGTCCTGCACGCGCTGACACTCTTCCGCCAGTAAATGTCCCAGATTTTCGCGCAGTGTCTGGTTAAACTGGCGATCGTGAATAATCAGGTTCGCTTCCAGATTTAGCGACAGGCTTAGCGGATCAAGGTTGCTGGAGCCGACCGTTGACCATTGCTGATCTTTCACGGCAATTTTACCGTGCAGCGGACGACGACAGTATTCATAAATCTCAACCCCTGCATCCACCAGGTAGTTATAGAGCATTTCTGCGCCGACTTTCACAATCGGCATATCCGGTTCGCCCTGCACAATCAGCCGGACGCGCACGCCACGCTGAGCCGCGTTACGCATCTCACGCAGCAAACGGTAACCAGGAAAAAAGTAGGCATTGGCAATAATCACATCTTCTCTGGCGCTGCGCAGCATATCAAGATAATGCGTTTCGATGTCGTCGCGGTGCGCGTCATTGTCGCGATAAACGAACAGGACCTGGGCATCCCCTGGCGTGGCATTTTTTGCCGGACGATGCGAGCGCGCTCCCCACCAGCGGCGCGTCGCCTGCTCACTGCCCATGGCACATTGCACATAGCGGGTAATGTCTGCCACCACCGGGCCTTTAACTTCTACTGCATAATCCTGTTTTGCTTCCGGCCCGTAACTGGTGTTGTGTTCAGAAGAGAAATTAATTCCGCCAACGAAGGCGATAACGTCATCGATGACCACGATTTTACGGTGCAGGCGGCGGAATACATTGGTGCGCATACCCATGACCAGCGGACGCGGATCGTAATAGATAAAGCGCACGCCTGCACCGGTCAGGCTGTTGATAAAATCCTCTGACAGATCTGGCGACCCGTAGCCGTATACCATGACTTCAACTTTCACGCCGCGTTCTGCTGCTGCCAGTAATTCACGATGTAACGCTTTTCCAACTTCATCTTCAAACAGGATAAACGTTTCGAGCATTAGCGCGCGTTCGGCACGCTGAATAGCACCAAATACCCGCGGAAAAAACTCATCGCCGTTTTCCAGCAGGCGCAGTTTATTCCCCTCTTGCCAGTGAAAATTCATAGATGGATCTCCACAGCCAGCGGTGCGTGATCGGACAGGTGCGACCAGGGTTTACGCGGTAGCGCCCACGGATGACTTACCGTCGCGTTACGCACATAAATACGGTCCAGCCGCAGAAAAGGGAAGCGGGCCGGGAAGGTGCGCGCCGGGCGTCCGGTTTTCATGCTGAAAACTTCTTTTAATCCCGCGCCTTGTTTCAGGATCTTATTGGCGCGATGCTGCCAGTCGTTAAAGTCACCTGCCACCACCAGCGGCGCATCGGGCGGCAGGGAAGCAATCATCTCGCACATCATTTTCATTTGCGCATGGCGATGCGCCTCTTTCAGCCCCAAATGTACGCAGATCACATGCAGCAAGCCGTGTGGTTCAGGCAGGGCAATTTTACAGTGCAACATGCCGCGGTTTTCACTTCCGGCAACAGAAATATCGCGATTTTCATAATCGATAATAGGAAAACGTGACAAAATGGCGTTACCGTGATGTCCCTCGGGATAAACGGCGTTGCGCCCATAGGCATAATCATTCCACATTGTGTCGGCCAGAAATTCGTAATGCGACATATTCGGCCAGTTTTCATGGTGCAGCGGGTGGATGGCGTGCGTACCCATCACCTCTTGCAAAAAAACTACATCCGCTGAGGTCGCGCGAACGGCTTCGCGTAGTTCCGGCAGGATGAAGCGGCGATTGAAGGGGGCAAAACCCTTGTGTGTGTTGATCGTCAGGACTTTAAATGAAAATCCTTGCTTGTTTTGTGGCATACTCGCGACGCACTCCTTTTCATCATCAACAGGATCAAAGTGTAGTCTTTGTCACAAACAGGTGGTGAAGAAGGGCGACATTTAGGGCGTTATCCGAAATTTGCTTTACATTGAGGAAATCCGTCACCGGCCTGTGCCGGTTGTACTTGGGCGACCTGTTGGGTCTGCCAGGAGAAGAAAATGAAATGGTCTAATCGTATTCAAATTATCACCGGTCAAACGTATGCACATATCGCGTTGCATCTGCTGGTAATTGTGGCGCTGGTCTGGGGCTGGAAACATAACGCGCTGGTTGAAGTGTGCAGTACACTGGTAGTGGCCTATGCGGGGGTGTTTATCACCATGCTGGTCACGCAGCGTAGTGCTCGTTTGCGCACCCTGGGCGATTACCTTGAAGAAGCGACCACCACTTACTATTTTGGGGCGGCAATGATGACGCTGTTTTTAGTGTCGCGCGTCTTTCATAACAGTCTGCTGTTGGCCTGCCTTGGCCTGGTGATGTTAGTGGGGCCGGCGCTGGTGTCGCTGTTGGCGAAAGAGCCAACAGCCAACAGGGCGCGTCGAGAAAAAACGTAGCTAAGCCGAAGGCCACCTAACGGTGGCCTTCCTGTTTATAGCGTTGCACGTTCTGTCAGGAAATGTGAGCTATCTCGCCCCGCCGCCATAAAGCTGCTACACTGGCTCGCTTACGCATCGTAGTTTGTGCCCTTTTCACGCGTCAGCCCCAGCTGGCGTCACTATCCCTCTGAAAACTACACCGTGAATCACGGCCAGAGCGGACCGGAGTAAAACACTTAATGTCTTTTGACTCTCTCGGCCTGAGTGCCGATATTTTGCGTGCGGTCGCCGAACAAGGCTACAGCGAACCCACACCGATTCAGCGCCAGGCGATTCCTGTGGTGCTGTCAGGCCGCGATCTGCTGGCAAGCGCCCAGACCGGCACCGGTAAAACAGCCGGTTTTACCTTACCGTTGTTACAAAAATTGTCGGCGAAAGCCGGTACTGCGCGTGGCCGTCGCCCGGTGCGCGCGCTAATTCTGACCCCAACCCGTGAACTGGCGGCGCAGGTCGGCGAAAACGTCAGCGAATACAGCAAATATTTACCGCTGCGTTCACTGGTGGTGTTTGGTGGTGTCAGCATCAATCCGCAAATGATGAAACTGCGTGGCGGCGTCGATATTCTGGTTGCGACGCCAGGCCGCCTGCTGGATCTGGCACATCAGAATGCAGTGGACCTTTCGCAGGTTGAAGTGCTGGTGCTGGATGAAGCGGATCGCATGCTTGACATGGGTTTCATCCACGACATTCGTCGCGTGTTAGCAAAACTGCCAGCCAGACGTCAAAACCTGCTGTTCTCTGCCACCTTTTCTGATGAGATTAAAACGCTGGCAGAAAAGCTGCTTCACAACCCGGAACAGGTGGAAGTCGCACGCCGTAACACCGCGTCTGAACAGGTTTCGCAACAGGTGGTTTTTGTTGATAAAAAGCGCAAGCGCGAGCTGCTGTCGCAGCTGATCGGTGAAGGTAACTGGCAACAGGTGCTGGTGTTTACCCGAACCAAACACGGTGCAAACCATCTGGCTGAACAGCTTGGTAAAGATGGAATTACCGCCGCCGCGATCCACGGCAATAAAAGCCAGGGCGCACGTACACGTGCACTGGCTGACTTTAAGTCAGGCGGCATTCGCGTGCTGGTCGCGACGGACATCGCCGCACGCGGCCTCGATATTGAGGAACTGCCACACGTGGTTAACTACGAGCTGCCAAATGTCGCAGAAGATTACGTCCATCGCATCGGTCGTACCGGGCGTGCTGCGGCAACTGGCGCAGCACTGTCGCTGGTATGCGTTGACGAACATAAACTGCTGCGTGACATCGAGCGTCTGCTGAAGCGTGAGATTCCGCGTCTGGCCGTTGCCGGTTACGACCCGGATCCAGGAATCAAAGCGGAACCGATTCAAAACGGACGCCAGCAGCAAACGCGTAGTGGCGGCGGCGGGCGTGGGCGTGGTCCCGGCTCATCGATGCCACGGCCTTCTGGTGACAAACGGCCTCAGCAGGCACGTCGTCAGGGTCCGGCCTCGGCTGATAAACCGGCACGTCCACGTCGCCCGGCAGTGAAACGTTCCGGGAATAGCTAAGCGATGAGGGTCTTACTGGCGCCGATGGAAGGCGTGCTCGATTCGCTGGTGCGTCAGCTGTTGTCGGAAGTCAACGATTACGATTTGTGCATTACCGAGTTTTTGCGCGTGGTCGATCAGCTGTTGCCAGTAAAATCCTTTTATCGCCTCTGCCCCGAGTTGCATAACGCCAGCCGCACGCCCTCCGGCACGCGGGTGCGTTTACAGCTGCTGGGGCAGTATCCTGAATGGCTCGCCGAAAATGCTGCTCGCGCGGTGGAACTGGGTTCCTGGGGCATCGATCTCAACTGCGGCTGTCCTTCCAAAGTGGTAAATGGCAGCGGTGGCGGAGCGACGTTGCTCAAAGATCCTGAGCTGATTTATCGCGCTGCTAAAGCGATGCGTGAAGCCGTGCCTGACGAATTGCCGGTAACGGTAAAAGTACGTCTTGGCTGGGATTCCAGCGCGCGTAGCATGGAAATTGCTGATGCGGTACAGCAGGCCGGGGCCAGCGAGCTGGCGGTACATGGCCGCACCAAAGAGGACGGTTACCGCGCCGAAGCCATTAACTGGCAGGCGATTGGTGAAATCCGTCAGCGATTGCGCATCCCGGTTATCGCCAACGGTGAAATCTGGGACTGGCAAAGCGCGCAAGATTGTCTGCGTATTACCGGCTGTAACGCAATTATGCTCGGACGCGGTGCTCTTAACGTGCCGAACCTGAGCCGGGTGGTGAAGTACCACGAAGCGCCGATGCCCTGGCCTGGCGTGGTCGCGTTACTGCAAAAATACACTCACCTCGAAAAGCAGGGCGATACCGGACTTTATCATGTTGCCCGTATCAAGCAGTGGCTGGGCTATCTACGCAAAGCCTATGGCGAAGCAGAGGGTTTATTCAGTGAAATCCGCACGTTAAAAACTTCCAGTGCCATAGCTGGCGCCATCAATCGTCATGCGGCTGCTGGCAGTTTGTGATAAAAAAATCAGGCGACTGGGTAGCAGGCTAAAGGTATGATGGATGAAATTTTCACATAGCTTACAAGTCCGCCATGTCTGACGTCGCCGTATTGAGTAACAGCCAGCTCAATAAACGTATTCTTTCCGTCATTGTTTTTACCTTCTTTTGTTATCTTTCTGTTGGCCTGCCGCTGGCGGTGCTGCCCGGTTTTGTCAAAAACCAGCTGGGTTTCAGCTCGTTTATCGCCGGGCTTATTATCAGTTTGCAGTATTTCTCAACGTTGCTCAGTCGCCCGCAGTCGGGCCGCCTTGCCGATCGCCTTGGGCCAAAACGTGTGGTTATGCTGGGGCTGATCTGCTGCGGCATGAGCGGGGTGCTGACGATTATTGCGGCGTTAGTGCGCCATTTACCGATGCTCAGCCTGGCCCTGTTGGCGCTGGGCCGTTTGTTTCTCGGCATTGGTGAAAGCTTTAGCAGCACGGGTTCAACGTTGTGGGGCATGAATATTGTCGGACCGATGCAAACCGCTCGCGTCATTTCGTGGAATGGCGTCGCGACCTATCTGGCGATGGCAATTGGTGCGCCGCTCGGGGTGATGCTTAATGCAGGGTTTGGCATGAGCGGCTTCGCCGGACTGATTGCCTTAATGGGTATAGGTGGTTATCTGCTGGCTAACAGCAAACCGGCGGTCAGCGTTAGTGTGGGTGAACGCATTCCTTTTCATCGTGTCTTTTCGCGTGTCTGGCTATATGGCATGGCGTTGGGCTTTGGCACTATCGGTTTTGGTGTTATCGCCACCTTTATTACGCTCTACTTTGCCAGCCGTGACTGGCATGGAGCGGCGCTGGCGCTGTCGGTATTTAGCCTTGGGTTTGTGCTGGTGCGCTTGAGTTTTGGTCGCTTTATTACCCGTTTTGGTGGCCTTAACGTATCGCTTGTTTCCTTCCTGCTGGAATGCCTGGGATTAATCATCATCTGGCAAGCTGACAGCGCACTGCTGGTGGGGGGTGGCGCATTTCTTACCGGCTGCGGCTTTTCGCTGATCTTCCCGGCGCTGGGTGTTGAAGCGGTGAAACAGGTTGAACGTCAGGATCACGGCTCGGCGCTGGGCACCTATTCGGCATTCCTGGATTTGGGGCTGGGATTAACGGGGCCGGTCGCGGGCTTGTTTATCGGTCACTGGGGCATGCAGTCGGTGTATCTGGCGGCGGCAATGATGGTTTTGGGCGCGCTGTTAATTACGCTGCGGTTGCGGTTGCAAAGCACCCGACGTTAATCGGTGCACAACCTGATGCCGTGCACCGACGCGTAAATCTCCCGATCATGGCTGTCGCAGAACGCTTACAGCGGTCGCTGATTAAAAGTGGATAAACAGCCCATAAAGCAGAGCGGCAAGTAGGACGGAAGCCGGTAGCGTCAGCGCCCAGGCAATGGCGAGGTTGCGCAGGGTAGCGATCTGCAATCCTGAGCGGTTTGCTGCCATAGTGCCGGCAACGCCTGAAGAGAGAACATGCGTTGTAGATACCGGCAGGCCGAAGCTGTCAGACGCCCCAATGGTTATCATCGCCACGAGCTCGGCGCTTGCTCCCTGCGCATAGGTAAGATGAGTTTTGCCGATGCGCTCCCCCACCGTAACCACAATTCGGCGCCAGCCAACCAGGGTTCCCAGCCCCAGCGCAATTGCCACCACCACTTTGACCCACATTGGGATAAAACGCGTGGCGTTGTCCAGCTCAGTCCCTGCAACATGGCATTTGCGACGCCTACCCCAATAACTGAACCAATTAATGTGTGCGATGACGATGATGGCAAACCAAAATACCAGGTACTGAGGTTCCAGATAATCGCAGAAAATAGCAGGGCGTAAATCATGGCGAAGCCATTGTTGCTGGCGGTCTGCAGAATCAGCTCCACCGGCAGCAAGGAAATTATGCCGAATGCCACCACGCCACTGGAGAGCAACACGCCGAGAAAGTTACATATTCCCGACCATATCACCGCGACGCCTGGCGTCAGGGAGCGGGTATAAATCACCGTTGCCACGGCATTCGCCGTGTCGTGAAAGCCATTAATAAACTCAAAACCCAGCGCTATCAGCAGCGCCAGACCCAGCAGCAGGAAGGGAACATAGCTGGTCACCGCCGTGCCTGTTTCCTCAACATCCTTGAATAAATTCAGCCCGGCAAATAGCAGACCTGCCGCCAGAAGAGTGAGAAACAGCGGTTTTGAGAATCGGCTACCTTTACCGTTGAAATCAGGACGTCCTGGTGTTGAGGGAGTAGACGACAGACTATTTTCGCTCATGGCACACCTCGGGTTTCACATGCCAGATGTCAGTTTGCATCCGCTATGGGCAGTGTGATACACGCTTTGTATGACAGTAAAATGATCGGCGTCGGCGCGGAGCACCTTTCTGCAACCGCTATTGTTCAGAGTATGGCAGGCAGCCTGATGCCTGTAATTAACGGCGTTTTTTATTCATAATGAAAAACCCCTACTCGTTGGATGTTCAACTTTCGGGGTTCATGGCACAGCGGGTTATCGCTAACGAAGCAATGATTATGAATTGTCGTCGTTAGCAGCGGCGGGCTGAGGTTGTGTTTGCTGGGCAGCGTTTGGATCCATGGCGTTTGCGCCCTGGGCGGTCACTGGCGTCATCGGTTCTTCTTTCGGCTGTGCGTTCTGACCTTCTGGCACATCGACCGGCGTAGTCTGCACATTATTCGCAACAGCGTTAACTTTAACCGGCATACCGGAGCGGCGCTGAATCGCCCGGTTAACTGCGTCCTGGTTCACACTGTTATCAACCAGCACCTTACTTACCGCCTGGGTCAGCGTAATCGGTACAAGCTCGCCTGAATTGAACTGTTCTTCGGTAGTAGAAAGCGGATTGTGCACTTCTACATAACGTGAGCCATCGGCTTCCACCGTCGCTTTCACCGGTTGATCGACGAACTGTACGCGCGTACCCACTGGCACGTTCTGGAACAGCCATTTGATGTCGTCGGCGCGTAAACGTACGCAACCGTGACTTACGCGTAAGCCGATACCAAAGTTGGCGTTAGTACCGTGGATGGCATACAGACGGCCAATATACAGCGCATACAGGCCCATTGGGTTATCCGGGCCAGCCGGGAACATTTCCGGTAAGTTTTCACCGCGTGCAGCATATTCTGCATGCATCGCTTTGGTGGGTGTCCAGGTCGGGCCATCTTTTTTGCGTTGTACGGTAGTGGTCCAGTTAATGGGCGTATCTCTACCCAGTTCACCGATACCGATAGGCAGAACCACGACGGTTTTGCTGCCCTTCGGATAGTAATACTGACGCATTTCCGCGCTATTAATGACAATGCCCTCACGCGGTGCGTCAGGCAGAATCAACTGTTGCGGGATAATTATTTTACGGCCAGCCTGCGGCAGATAAACGTCAACGCCTGGGTTAGCTTCCAGCATATTACTGAGGCCCATTTGATACTGCGCCGCAAAAGCTTCCAGTGGCAATTTGCTGTCTTGTGGGACGGTAATTTCAATATTTTCCCCAACCAGCCGGCTGTTTGCCGCAGGTAAAGGATAAACCACAGCGAAGGCAGACTGGCTGAAAGCGGCCAGGGCCAAAGCGATTGTAGCGAACGCGCGAATACTCATTTTCATATTTTACAAGTCGTTATCGCCATATTTCAGGCTTGTCAGTGTATTGAAAGCGTGCCGGTCAGGGTGACCCGCTGCGCATTATATGTTCATTAAACTGATGTTGTGAATCAGGATCTTAGCTGTCCTGACACAGTTTACGAAACTTCTCACCTTAACCAGGTGTTTCATATAGCTATTTTAGACGAAATATCCCTCTTTCAAGGCTGCCACAATGTCACTTCACCGCTGAGTTTGCGGTTCAGGAAAAAAGCGGCACTGATCAACGCCAGATGGGTGAGCGCCTGCGGAAAATTGCCCAACGCATGGCCACGGCTGTCGAACTCTTCAGCATACAGTCCCAACGGATTGGCGTAGCTGAGCAGCTTTTCAAATTCAAATTGCGCCTCCTGAATGCGTCCGGCACGCGCCAGGCATTCGACGTACCAGAACGAACAGGCACCAAACGAACCTTCCGATCCCTTCAGCCCATCGGCAGGAGTCTGGCTAATATTGTAGCGGCGTACCATGCCGTCGCTGACCAGCTGGGTTTTAATCGCGTCGAGCGTGGCCAGCCAGTCAGGATCGGTGGCACCGACAAAACGCACCAGCGGCATTAACAGCATTGACGCATCAAGGTATTCACCGTGACGCGTTGAGACAAAGTGACCGCGATCGCTGTTCCAGAAGTTCTGCCAAATATCTTCGCGAATATCGCGGC
The DNA here is from genome assembly GCF_014946725.1 of Mixta mediterraneensis. GTDB lineage: Bacteria > Pseudomonadota > Gammaproteobacteria > Enterobacterales > Enterobacteriaceae > Pantoea > Pantoea mediterraneensis. Next base: position 278,294 of record NZ_JACFXY010000001.1, on the reverse strand, counting down.
GCGCGCGATCCCAGCGTTCATAAGGCATCGGTAATGAACGTTTCATACCAAGGCGTAATGCACGATCCAGGGCTACCCAACACATCAACCGGGAATGCAGAAAATGCTCCGGCTCGCCGCGCATTTCCCAAATTCCGGCGTCCGGTTGATTCCAGCTGTCGCACAGGCGATCAATCATTTGCGAGACTTGGCTCCAGCCGCGCTGGGAAATCGCTTCGCCGTATTTATTGGCGAGATAGATGGCGTCCATGAGTTCGCCATAAATATCCAGCTGGATTTGCTGCCAGGCGTCATTCCCGATGCGTACTGGCCGGGAATGACCGTAACCCGAAAGGTTAAGCAGCTCCATTTCGTGTAGTTCGGTGCTGCTGTCGAGGCGATACATCACCTGTAAACGCATCTCGTCATGATGGCTGTTTTCAACACAACGCCCAACCCATTTGGTGAAGTGCTTAGCTTCACCAACGTAGCCGAGACGCATTAAGGCATACATGCTGAATGACGCGTCACGGATCCAGGAGGCGCGATAATCCCAGTTACGCTCTCCGCCTAACTCTTCTGGCAAACCAAAGGTAGCAGCGGCAGCAATGGAACCGTGCCGGTGTGAGGTCAGTAATTTCAATGCCAGTGCCGAGCGCTGCACCATTTCCTGCCAGCGACCGCGATAATTACTTTTCGCGCACCAGCGCCGCCAGTAAGCCAGCGTCTCTTCAAAGCAGCGTTCAGTGGCAATGGCTTCAACATGCGCATCGTCAACGCTACCCAATTCAAATTCGGCGTGTTCCCCGGCTTTCAGGACAAATCTGGCCGTGGCGGCATTGTCATCCAGCGTCATCACGACCGTCGCGGCAAGGCGCAACGACGGCTGGCCGTCAGCGTGAAAATCAATACAGCCGCGCTGAGCTTCGGCGCGGGTCTGTGCACGCGCATAATCATGACGCGGTGCACAACGCATGGTGAAATGCGTGCTGCCACGCACCATTTTTACCCGTCGAATCAGGCGGGGCAGTTTATCGGCATCATCGCAAATTGGCATATAATCAGTGATTTCAGCCACGCCTTCATTACCCAGCCAGCGCGTTTGCAGGATATTGGTGTCGGGGAGATAAAGCTGCTGGCGGCGAACGTTTTTCCAGTCCGGTGCAAGAGAAAACAAGCCGCTGGTTTCCCCATCAAGCAGCGCGCTAAATACCGAAGGACTGTCAAGTTCTGGCCAGCAGAGATAGTCAATCGTACCGTCGTTGGCGACCAGGGCGCAGGTGCGCAAATCGCCAATAACACCATGATCCTCAATTTTGCGTTTTACCGTACTCATCCATTACTCCCGGTTAGTGTTAACCCTAACTATAGCCAGGAGACGCAATGCGGCTCCGCTTGGGCACAGATAGTTAAGTTCTATACTTCTTTGACACACTTTTTAAGGAGGCAGCAAGCAATGACGACGCAATCCATTAAAGTAGCCGTGATTACCGCTTCGGATTCAGGTATCGGCAGCCGTTGTGCTGAAATGCTGGCAGCACAGGGCTTTGACATTGGCATTACCTGGCGCTCGGATGAAAAAGGCGCACAGGACACTGCGCGGCGGGTACGTGAACAAGGCCGTCGTGCCGAAGTCATTCAGCTTGATCTTGCCGATCCGCCACAGGGCGGTCAGTCTCTGCAACAGCTTATCGATAAATTTGGCCGCATTGATGTGTTAGTCAACAACGCGGGGACAAATATTAAAGCCGATTTCCTGGATGTGAAGTTCGAGGACTGGCGCAACGTTTTTAGCGTCAATGTTGATGGCGCATTTGTCTGTAGCCAGATTGCCGCGCAAAAAATGGTAGAGCAGGGCGAAGGGGGCCGTATTATCAACATCACATCGGTACATGAACACACGCCACTACCTGGTTCCGTGGCCTATACCTCATCCAAACACGCTATCGGCGGCTTAACCAAATCAATGGCGTTAAGCCTGCTGCCACACAATATTCTGGTGAATGCTGTTGCGCCCGGTGCCATTGCCACACCGATGAATGATATGACCGATGCAGACGTGCATAAGATAAAAATGCCGGAAATACCGGCAGGCCGGCCCGGCGACACGCATGAAATTGCCAGTATGGTGGCGTGGCTATGTTCAGAATGGGCAACATACACGACCGGTCAGTCGTTTATTATCGATGGCGGATTTATGCTGGCGAATCCGCAATTCAAAGGTTACTGATCTGCCCGTTTGGTGTGCCAGCGGCGAATCACCCAGCGTACAAGGAACGCAAATACTATCGCGCCGACCAGCCAAAGCACATGCTTTAAGTGCTGGTCGAGTGCGTGCAACCATGGCGTAATAATGCCGCCAGCAAAATAACCCAGCGTGACAAAAATCAGTGCCCAGATCGCCGCTCCAGCGACATTCAGCAGAAAGAACTTCATGGGTTTGAGCCGACTGGCGCCAATAATAATCGGACCAATCAAACGAAAGCCGTACATAAAGCGCACGCCAATGACAAACAGGCTGGGACGACGCTTTATCAGGCGGTTCGCCTTAATTATTTTATCCTGATGCTTTTTAAACCGACTCAAGATGCGCCTGCCATAGCGTCGGCCCAGCCAGTACAACAACTGATCGCCCACCACACCGCCCGCCATCGCGGCTAAAACGACGCCGCTAAAATGCAACAAGCCTTCATGCGCCGAGACCCCGCCGAGCAGGGTAAAGGTTTCTCCTTCAGCAATGCAGCCGATAAACAGCGCCAGATAACCGTATTCGGTGATTAACCCATTAATATCAAAATGCAAAACTGACCTCCCTGTTTGATGATCGCCAGCTTCAGTTTATACGCTAACCGCCTGGGCTTCCGCTCAGTAGCGTAGGTAATGGCCTTTTTCAGCTGATTTATTCAGCAATCGCCGCAGAAATTGCGGCGACGTTTATACTTGAAAATGAAGCTGCCCTTAAGACAAGTCTGCAGGTGAGAAGGGGCGGCCCATCGCATCAGAGGAGTGTTTGTATGAATCATGTCTGGGGTCTTCTGTCGCATCCGAACCAGGAAATGCGCAACATCAAGCAAGAGAACGAAAGCGTTTCGCACCATTACGCCCACCATGTTCTGTTAATGGCTGCCATTCCGGTGATCTGCGCCTTTATTGGTACAACACAGCTGGGCTGGAATCTGGGCGAAGGGCGTTTTGTGCAACTTAATCTGCTGACCGGGATTGGGCTCGGTATTCTGTTTTATCTGATTATTCTGGGCGGCGTGGCGGTTATGGGACGGGTCATACACTGGATGGCGCGTGATTACCCGCAACGTCCTAACGTCCAGCGTTGTACGGTGTTTGCAGGCTATGTGGCGACTCCCCTGTTTTTGAGCGGGCTGGTGGCGCTCTATCCGCTGGTATGGCTGTGTGTTTTTGTTGGTGCACTGGCACTGGTCTATACCGGTTATTTGCTGTATGTCGGTATTCCGCTGTTCCTGAATATCGATCGTGAAGAGAGCCTGCGGTTTTCTGGCTCAACGCTGGCCATTGGCGTACTGGTGTTTGAAGTGCTGTTAGCCATGACCGTGATCCTGTGGGGTTACGGACCACGACTGTTTTAATCCTGTCGCTGCCGCCGCACTGGCGGCAGCTTTTTTAACGCCCGGAAACAATCTCGCCAGGAAAAGGGGGAGACTTCAGCGTATGATGCTGCAGCCAGCCCGCGTGCTCACTGACTGATCGGGAGCGGGCGGCCTGTGTCTGAACACAGCGCACAATCTTAACCGGGTCTTTTTCTTACGATGCCTGCAAAAATTCGTTTTTCACTGCTGTCGCTGGCGCTGCTCGTTTCCGGGCAGATACAGGCGCTTCCGGCTCATGCGGCGACGTCGCTGTCGCAGCTGGCACCGATTGCTCAGCCACAAATTGCTTCTGGCAGTGCGATGATCGTCGATCTCAGCACTAATAAAGTGCTGTTCTCCAGCCATCCAGATCGTGTGCGACCCATTGCGTCTATTACTAAATTAATGACAGCGATGGTGGTGCTGGACGCCCATTTACCGTTGGACGAAATGCTGACGGTAGATGTGAGTCAGACACCTGAAATGCGCGGCGTATTTTCTCGCGTTAAGCTCAACAGCCAAATCAGCCGCCGCAATATGCTGCTGCTGGCGTTGATGTCATCAGAGAACCGTGCTGCAGCCAGCCTCGCGCATGCCTATCCCGGCGGCTATAACGCCTTCATTCGTGCGATGAACGCTAAAGCGCGCGCCCTCGGCATGACCCACACCCACTACGTCGAACCAACGGGCTTGTCCATTCAGAATGTCTCCAGCGCAGAGGATCTGATCAAGCTGCTGAAAGCCACGCGTGAATACCCGCTGCTGGGACAGCTCAGCACGACGAAACAAGACACTGCGGTATTTGCGCATCCCGCTTATGCGCTGCCATTCCGTAATACTAACCACCTGGTTTATAAAGATGACTGGCGTATTCAGTTGACCAAAACGGGTTACACCGATGAAGCGGGGCATTGCCTGGTAATGCGCACCCAAATCAACCATCGTCCGGTTGCGTTAGTGGTGCTGGATGCGTTCGGTAAATACACGCATTTTGCCGATGCGAATCGCCTGCGCGACTGGTTAGAAACGGGCAAGGCCGCGCCAGTCCCTGCTGCTGCGCTGGCTTATAAAAAACAGAAGGCGTCGCAGGTGGCCAGCAATGCGGCCAGCAGCTCCGCAATTGAGTAAAGTCATTCGGTGCTCACTTCGGTGGGCACCATGAGAATTACCCCCTATTCCTATAGTTTCATGACCCGCAAAATCCTACACTACGCGCGAACGGCGAGGGAATATCGCCTGATTATTGTGCCGGAATCTCATTCTCATGTTTAAGTTAAAATCCTTTTTTATGCTATTAATGCTGGCTCTGGTGTTCTTTGCCCCTGGACTCAGCCTGGCAGCGGACGATGCGGCGAGCGCCGCACAGGAACAAGAGACGCAACCCAGGGTGAATGCCGCGGTTGAGCTGCCAAAAATGCAAAAGATCCTCGACAAGATTAAAGGTCAGGTGTCGGGTGAAACCAGTGAAAGCAAACTCAGTCAGCTGAATGAGATGGCGCTGGAGCTGTCAGGTAATGCCGATACGCTGGGACAGGCATTGCTGCCGGATCGTCAGCAGCTGGAAGCCCAGCTGGCGGTGCTTGGACCGGCACCGAAGTCAGACAGCGATATGAAAGAGACCGCGGAAGTCACGCGTAAACGTAACGCGCTTGAGAGCCAAAAGAGCAAAATGGACGCGCAGATCAAGCAGGCCGAAGGCATTAAAAACGGCGCACTGACGCTCTCTTCGCAAATCGTTAACCTGCGTCGCGATCAGCTGAAAAGTCAGCTGGCGCTAAACTCCGGCAGTATTTTCGGCCCACGTTTCTGGGCCCCGGTGTTCAATAGCCAGGATCTTGATGGCGAAAAGATCAGTGATTTCCTTGACGAGTTGCAAGATACCGCCGGGCTGTCCTGGGAACCGGGCTGGCGTTTCGGCACTATCGCCTGGCTGATTGCCGCCATACTGGTGATGGTGCCGGGCCGTCGTTACAGCGAAGAGTTTCTCGCCAGCATCAGCATTCATAAAATGCCTGAAGGCCGACTGCGCCGCAGCTTTCTCGCTGCGGCTATTGCGCTAACGACCCTGGTTGCGGTGGTGCTGACGTTCAACTTTATTGCGCTGGCTTTTACACGCCGTGATGAAGTGTCTACCGATGTACAGGACTTTGTGGATCGTCTGGTGCAGCTTAGCGTCTATTGTGGACTGATTGCGGGTTTAGGACGTGCCTTCTTATCTACGCGTCGTCCAAGCTGGCGCTTACCGGCGATTTCTAACGACGTCGCTCTGGCACTGAAGCCATTCCCGCCGATTACGGCGTTGCTGGTGTTTATTTTCCAGACGGTAGAAGCGTTTAACTACAGCGTTGGCACCAGCCTGAATACCACCATTTTTGCTAACGGCCTGACCGCGTTGCTGATTGGTAGCACCGCGCTGGCTATCAGCATACGCACCAATCGCGCTCGCCGTCGTATGGTGCAGGCAGCCACGCCGCCCGAAGCGCGCTCGACGTTAGTCGGGCTGATACATATGGCGCTGACGCTGATGGCGATTGCAATTCTGCTATCGTTGATTATCGGATACGTTACGCTGGCTCGCTTTCTGAGTTACGAGGTAATTTGGTGCGGTATTCTGTTCGGCTCGTTTTATTTCCTCAGTCATCTGTTCAACGACGGCTGTGAAAGTTTATTTTCCACCAACAACCCATCCGGCAGGCGTATTCAAAGTTCGCTAAATATTGATGAGCGCCACCTGCAACAAACGGCAACGGTATTAGCGGCCATTGGCAAAACTTTCCTGATTTTGTTTGTGGTACTGGCGTTACTGAACGCCACTTTCGCCTCATCAACCCCGATTGAATTGTTGCAAAAAGCCATCGAATTCTGGGGCGGTAAGGGGCTGGAATCGCTCAATATTGTTCCGGCGCACATGGTCAATGCGCTGGTTTGCCTGATCGTCGGTATTTATGTGCTGCGTTCGGTACGTCGCTGGCTGGATAGCGATTTTCTGCCGAAAACGACCATGGACGTTGGTATGCGCGTCTCGCTGGTAACGCTGTTCAGCAATGTCGGCTATGTACTGATTATTCTGCTGACGCTGTCGATCATGGGTTTGCAGTGGAACAAGCTGGCCTGGATTGTTAGCGCCTTGTCGGTCGGTATCGGTTTTGGCTTGCAGGAGATCGTAAAGAACTTTATCTCAGGACTTATTCTGCTGACCGAACGTCCGGTGAAAGTGGGCGATCTGGTGAGCATTAGCGGAATAGAAGGGGATATTCGCCGCATCAACGTGCGTGCTACCGAGATTCAGCTTAGCGACAAGTCAACGGTCATTGTGCCGAACTCGCAGCTTATTTCGCAAAACGTACGCAACGCGACCATGGGCAATGCGCAAGGGGTGGTCACCATTCTGCTGACTTTCCCACTGAACATCGATCCGGTACGGGTACGTGAAATTTTGCTGGAAGTGTATAACGAAAACGAACGCATCCTGGAAACACCTGAGCCGTCAGTATCGTTTAAAGATTTGACGCCGGAGGGCATTGTGCTCAGCGTCACCGGTAATGTGTCGAGCCAGCGTCAGATCTCTGGAGCGAAAAGTGATTTGCTGTTCGACATTCTTACCCGATTGCGTAAAGAGGGCATCGTGCTGTCAGCGCCACAGACAATGATTATCGAACGTCGGCAACAAGCGGCGGCTGAAGAGCCGATGCCGTAAATATAAAAAGGCATTCACTATAAAGAATGCCTTTTCTATAAATTTTTTAAGAAAAATAGCTTAAATTTGCTTTACCGCCCAGCCTTTCTGTTTGCTGGTTTTTCCAATGCCGGGATTAAAACTGTTGGTCGGATCAAGTTGGCGATAAAACGAAGCCAGTTGCGGCCTGGCCTGATACAGATGCCCGACGTTGTGCTCTGCCGGATATTCTGCGCCGCGCGCCTGTAAGATTTCCAGCATCTTCTCCTTCAGCGCGTGCACATCTACGCCCTTTTTCACGATGTAATCCTGATGGAATACATGACAGAAGAAATGGCCATAGTAGAGGCTGTGGCTCAGCGATTGGGTGATTACCGGCGGCAACGTTTCAAACCAGTCGCGATCGTTGCGACGCAGAGCAATATCCAGTGCCAGAATATCTTCGACATCATCCGAATGCACCGCGTGGTAGCGTACCGCAGCACCCGCGGCGGCAAAACGATGCAGAAACGCGTGTGCACCTTCTGTGCCTTTACACTCAAAGTACTCGCCCCCGCCTTCACGAAAACAGTCTTTCAGATAATCACGCGCTTCCTGCACGCCATCACCGGACATTTTCAGCATCAGATGATGCGCGTACTTATCACGATATTGTTTCATTCGCTGCGGCAAATGCGCCGGAAACAGGCGGCTCAAACGCTGTAATACACGATCGCTGAAATGTGGCTTAACGAAAGATAGCTTTGCCAGCCAGGCGTCAACGCGACCTTTCAGGGTGAAAAACAGCGGCATCTTGTCAGTACCGAGCTTGTCGATCATCAGGAAGGTGTCTTTGCCGTAAACTTCAGCGATGTCATAAATATCACGATGCATATATTCGCCAGCAACCGGCAGGTTTTTGAAGTGCGCCAGAATATGACGGCGCATATCGCTCAGCACCCCAACATCGTTGGTGCCAATATAGAAAACCTGCTGTTGCGGTTCGATGGGAAAGGTGTCGAGTCGCACTGCAAAGACAGCCAGCTTACCCGCACAACCTGAAGCTTCAAACAGCCGACGCGCATCTGCATTAAAACGCGCCGGGGTATCGGCGTCGATTTCGCGCACCCGCTCGGCATATTCACTATCCGATGCGTGGCGGCCATCATGTTGTACATCTTTGGGCTGCCAGCGATCATCATCCAGGCGACCTAAAATCTCTTCTGGTGACGCACCTAAATCAATACCTAAGTGGTTCACCAGTTTTAATTTACCCTGCGCATCAATCTGCGCGAACAGCGCCATTTCGCTGTAAGCCGGACCGCGTTTGATTAGCGAACCGCCAGAATTATTACAGATACCGCCGAGTACCGATGCGCCAATGCATGAGGAGCCGATCACCGAATGCGGCTCGCGGCCCAGCGGCTTGAGCGTTTTTTCCAGCTGATACAGCGTGCTGCCTGGAAACGCTAAAATTTGTTTGCCATCCTCGATCAGCTGTAACTTATCAAGCCGTAACGTGCTGATGATCACTAATGGCCGATCGTAATCGTTGCCGTGCGGCGTCGAGCCTTCTGTCAGTCCGGTATTTGCGGCCTGCATCAAAATAATAACGTCGGCATTTACCAGTATTTGTAAGGTCCGCCACAATTCCAGCAGCGTACCGGGAAAAACCACGGCTAAGGCATCCCCTTCGCCTGAACGAAAGCCTTTACGGTAGCGTGCCGTCTGTGCTGCTTCAGTCAGGAGATGGGAGGGGCCGACTAACCTGCGTAAATCGGAAAGTAGGGCAGAGATGTTTATCATGGGCAATTCCCTTGTCTTATTCGTGCGTCATTAATGTAGCACGTCAGGCGCACGGGACCAGTGTGCCAGCGTCAGCTACCCGCTATTCTGAACTTGTGGCACACTGCCGCCTGTTAATTCGATACTGCGTAGTCACTTAAGAGAACCCGATCTGATGAAATGGATTTACTCTGTTAGTCTCGCTGTCTCCCTCGCTATGCAACCCGCACTGGCAGAGGAGCTGATTAGTCATCATCCCATGACGGAACAGGCGCGCGACGCCTTCGTCAACGATCTGCTAAAAAAAATGACGCTGGATGAAAAAATCGGCCAGCTACGTTTGATAAGCGTTGGCCCCGATAATCCTAAAGAAGCAATCCGCGAGATGATTCGCAAAAGCCAGGTCGGCGCGATTTTTAATACAGTGACGCGTCAGGACATTCGCGCCATGCAGGACCAGGCCATGCACCTCAGCCGTCTGAAAATCCCTCTGTTCTTTGCCTATGACGTGGTGCATGGACAGCGCACGATTTTTCCGATTCCGCTGGGGTTAGCGGCGAGCTGGGATCGGGATGCGGTGAGTGAAGTGGGCCGCATTTCTGCCTATGAGGCTGCTGATGACGGTCTGAATATGACCTGGGCACCGATGGTCGATGTCAGCCGCGAACCGCGCTGGGGACGCGTCTCGGAAGGCTTCGGTGAAGATACTTATCTCACTGCGGAAATGGGTCGCAGCATGGTGAAAGCCATGCAGGGCAAAAGCGCGGCCGATCGCTATTCCATTATGACCAGCGTAAAGCACTTCGCGCTGTATGGTGCAGTGGAAGGCGGGCGTGATTACAACACGGTTGATATGAGTCCGCAGCGCATGTTTCAGGATTACCTGCCCCCTTATAAAGCCTCGCTAGAGGCAGGCAGTGGTGGCGTGATGGTGTCGCTTAATACCATTAATGGCGTACCGGCGACCGCCAATGGCTGGCTGTTGAAGGATCTGCTGCGCGGACAATGGAAATTCAAAGGCATCACCATCAGCGATCATGGCGCAATTAAAGAGCTGATTAAGCATGGCGTGGCCAGCGATCCACAAGATGCGGTGCGCATTGCGCTGAAAGCTGGCGTCGATATGAGTATGAGCGATGAGTATTACAGCAAATATCTGCCGGACCTGGTGAAAAAGGGGGCGGTGAGCATGGCGGAAATTGATGATGCGGCGCGCCATGTGTTGAACGTGAAATACGATATGGGGCTGTTTAACGATCCCTATAGCCATCTTGGTCCGAAGGAGAGCGATCCGCCGGATACCAATGCCGAAAGCCGCTTACACCGTGCTGAAGCGCGCGACGTGGCGCGTAAAAGTCTGGTACTGTTGAAAAATCGTCTGGAAACCCTGCCGCTGAAAAAAACGGGCACCATTGCACTGATTGGCCCCCTGGCAGACAGCCAGCGCGACATTATGGGAAGCTGGTCAGCCGCAGGCGTGGCGAAGCAATCCATTTCGTTGCTGCAAGGTATGCGTAACGCCACGGCGGGCAAGGCGACGCTGCTGTATGCCAAAGGCGCCAATATTTCTGATAACAAAGGCATTCAGGATTTCCTGAATCTGTATGAGCAAGCGGTATCCGTTGATAAACGCTCTCCGCAGCAGCTGCTTGATGAAGCGGTAGAAAAGGCTAAGCAGGCTGATGTGGTGGTTGCTGCCATCGGTGAAGCGCAGGGCATGGCACACGAAGCATCCAGCCGTAGTGAGCTGCTGATTCCACAGAGCCAGCAAAAACTGCTTGCCGCGCTGAAGGCTACCGGCAAACCGCTGGTGATTGTGCTGATGAACGGTCGTCCGCTAGCGGTCGCCAATGAAGATCGCATGGCGGATGCGATGCTGGAAACCTGGTTTAGCGGCACCGAGGGCGGTAATGCTATCGCTGATGTGCTGTTCGGCGATTACAATCCATCGGGCAAACTGCCGGTCTCTTTCCCCCGCTCTGTGGGTCAGATCCCGATTTATTACAACCATTTGCCTACGGGCCGTCCTTACAATTTTGAAAAGCCAAATAAGTACACCTCGCATTATTACGATGCGGTTAACGGTCCGCTTTATCCGTTTGGTTATGGCCTGAGCTACACCCGCTTTACGGTCTCGCCGGTTACGATGTCGTCGCGCACCATGCCGCGTAACGGCACGATTAACGCCAGCGTGACGGTAACCAACAGCGGCAAACGTGACGGCGCTACTGTGGTGCAGATGTATCTGAATGATCCGGTGGCGTCCCTGAGTCGTCCGGTGCAGGAATTGCGCAGTTTTAAACGCATCATGCTAAAAGCGGGCGAATCGCAGACGGTGACGTTTAAGATTGATGTTGATGCGCTGAAGTTCTGGAATCAGCAAATGCAGCACGTGGCGGAGCCGGGCAAATTCAATGTCATGATCGGACTGGATTCTGTGCGAACCCAGGATGCACAGTTCGATTATTTGTAAGAGGCGGAGGTGCGTTGCTCTTTATGCTTATGATGAAGTAAGGGAGCAACGCACACGATATAACATGAACATTCGGCAACGCATTCAGCAACACGTCTTTCGTCTGAACGGCCTCTCACTTAACGAATTCGACATTTCTCAGCCACCCGGCGATCCAGGTCTGTTTGGCCCGGACAGCATTATCTGGCGTGTACATGGCGATTTCACTTCGATGATGTGTGGCGGTATCAGCGCGCTACTGCTGCAAATGCTGCATCCCGCCGCGCTGGCAGGCGTGTGGGACCATTCAAACTTTCGTGAAGATATGCTGGGACGATTGCGTCGTACCAGCCAGTTCATTGCGGTAACTACCTTTGGTAACCGCCACGATGGGCAGCTACTTATTGAGCGGGTAAAGCGTATCCACCTGAAAGTGACCGGCGTTGATAGCGCAGGCAAACCTTATGCCGCCAGCGATCCGCACTTACTGACATGGGTGCACGTAGCAGAAACCAGTCGATTCCTTGCCGCTCACCTGCGCTATAAAAATCCCTCTCTTACGCTGCCCGAGCAAGACCGCTACTACCATGAGGCGGCTAGTATCGCCGAAGCACTGGGCGCGCAGCAGGTGCCTAAAAGTTGCGCGGAAGTCGAACATTATCTGCAGGTCATGCGTAGCGAATTGCGCTTTGATGCGCGCACCGCCGACGTCACGCACACGCTGATGAACGCGCCTGCACCAGGCTGGCAGGCCAGGCCGGTGATGAATGTTATGCTGAAAGCGGGAATAAGTTTGATGCCGGACTGGGCGCAGCAAATGTCAGGTTATCGTGTTGGTCGCTGGCAGCAATACTGGCTTGATCGGCAAATTAATCTGGTTGCTGGCACCTTGCGCTGGTCAATTCAGCGTGGCGCTTATCAGCGCGCTATGCTGCGGATGGGAAGAGAGCCTTAATATTCTGCCAGGCTCGCTTACCGGTTTAACGTACCTACAGACAATGGGCAGGTTGAGGGCTTATAACGAATTGGCTTTAAACCGCCTGCCTTAAACTGTGCTTTTCACACTTTGAGAGTTTTACCCTTGCCTCATGTGGCAGCAGTCAGGATCCTGCTCTAATCTCGGGGAAAAAGAATTCCTCCCGCTTTGTTGAGGCTCTATGACGTATCAACCCCTGATTGCTGAAGTCCACAATCAGCAACATACCCTGACAGCGATTGTCGAGCAAAATGCGCGCACCGCTTATTTCTACATTGTCAATACCGATCGAATTCTGACCCACCCTGCCAAAGTAAAACTGACCCACCCCCTTTGAATCATTCGAGCGTTGTTGCTTTCGTTTTCTTCTGGAGTTGACCGCTTTTCAGCTTATCTTTCAGTCGATAGCTTTGGCCGCTGATTTGGGCGATATGCGCATGGTGAAGCAGCCGATCCAGCATCGCTGCCGTCAGTGTCTCGTCATCACCAAACGTTCCGGACCACTGCGTAAACGGCAGGTTGCTGGTCAGGATCACGCTGCCTGACTCATACCGTTTAGCGACTACCTGGAAGAACAGGTTCGCCTCCATTTTACCGAACGGCAGATATCCCACTTCGTCGATGATCAACAGCTTAGGTTTACCTACGACGCGGTTCAGGTAGCCCTTCAGGTCACCCTGACGATGTGACGCCATCAGTTGCAGCATCATGTCGGCGGCGGTAATGAACCGAATGCTTAAACCCGCCATCGCGGCCTTATAGCCAATGGCGGTCGCCAGGTGCGTTTTGCCGACGCCAGAAGGCCCGAGCAGGACAACGTTCTCCTGACGTTCGATAAATGTCAGACCCGCCAACTCCTGGATCTGACTTCGTGGAACGCCACTGGCATAGGCGTAATCGAACTGCTCCAGTGTTTTTATCACCGGCAGGCCTGATAACCGCAAAATGGTCTGGCGACGCCGTTCGTTCTGGCCATCATGCTGGAGCTGCAAAACGGCTTCCAGGAAGTCGGCATGCGTGCCGCTGTTGTCGATGGTCGCCTGTGCCACACCCGGCCACTCTGCCGGCAGGCGGTCGAGCTTGAGTTGCTCGCAGAGCGCGGCAATACGATCATGTTGAAGGTTCATGCTGGCACCTCGAGCAAGGCCTGGTACGTTGCCAGAGGATGTTGCAGGCTCTCGGTCGGCACCGGACGCTGGCTGAGCGCTGGGACAGGTGCAGGCAATGCCAACGTGACCTTCGGTAACGGCAATAGCGCAGCACGCTCGCGCGGCATGCGCTGCTCAGGCGGTACGCCTGTGGTGCCATGCACTCGTGTGTTCGCGACGGTGACCAGCCACTCGCCGATGCGTGTGTTGGCAGCAGGTACATCCAGTACCAGCCCGGCCTGCCGGAAGGTCGCGGTAAGAGGCACGATAAAGCTGTTCTTGAGGTAATGGTTAAACCGCTCAACCTTACCCTTGGTCTTGGCGCGATAGGGTCGGCAGACCTTGGGAGTAAAGGCATACTTCTCGGCGACGTGCATCAACTGCGGGTTCCAGCGATGCTTACCGGGGCCGTAGACATCGCGCTCAATGATGATGGCCTTGGCGTTGTCGAACAGCAGCTGATGCGGCGTCCCGCCGAAGAACCTGAGCGCAGACTCAATGCCGTCACACCAGGCAGCGGAGTCCTGGTTGCTGTAAAACTTGACGAAAGTCGCGCGGCTCCAGCCCAGCGTGGCGACAAAGGCCAGCAATGGGTTATGACCGAGTCTGATGATGGTGAAATCAACTTGCATCTGAAAGCCAGGCTCGGTCTCGAAGCGTGTTACCTCTTCAGTGACGGGCTGCTTAATGGGGTGCAGGAAAGCGGTCAGCATGCTGTAACCACCCTCGTAACCACGCTGACGGATCTCGCGCAGCAGCACACTGGCGGGTATCCAGAGGGGCCTGGCAGCGGCCACGCGCTCAAGGGTATAGGTCTTGAACGGGTCAAGCTTGCAGGGTCTGGGTGCGCGAGGCTTGTAGCGCATATCCGCTACGGGCAGCGGGGTACGAATATATCTGCGAACGGGCTCACGAGAGCATGAAAGCTGGCGCGCGATGGCGCGTATCGACATGCCCTGACGGTGTAAAACACTAATCTCCACTCTGGTCTCCAATGTCATCATTGGCAGTGCCTTAAAACTGCCATTTTTACCCTAGGTGGGTCAGATTTACATCGGCAGGTGGGCCAGTTTTACATCGGTAGCGACACTACATCTGGCCGACGGATCTGTTTCGCAGTCAGTATGCAGTGCGCGGTTGCTGGCTGCGTAATCTTGCGCCCGCGCCCGCCCAGGAAGATCGCGAAGCGATGGAGCAGGGTATTGCACCGCTACTGAGCGCAGAGTTTTGCCGCACGCTGGAAGCCGAGCCGGCACTCGATCCTGCGGGTTTGCAGGTGCTGTGGGAACCGAGTGATGATGGCGCTGCACTGTGGTATTACGGCCAACTGCTGGCGGTGATCCCAGGGTGGAGCCTGTATCAGGACAAACAGGTCAGCTTTTCCGCAGGCTGCATTAAAAAGAACCGGCTGACTGCGCCGCTGGGTTCCGCATCTACCAATGATTACTATGCCCGTGCCGTACAGCAGCGTCAGTTTTGGCGCGAATGGCACGACGGCAGCGAATGGGACAGGGTGCAAAAAGATTTGATGGCGTGTTATCAGGCGCACTTCGGCGAGTCGGTAAAATATTACGCTATCGATCAGGGAAGCTGGCCACCTATGGCGATTTCCCAGCACTGGTATCAGGGCGCGTGGTATTTCCTGACGCTGGGGATGAGCATTCGTCCTATGCCGCAAGTGGATTATCTGTTTGATGAGCTGGCTCCTCAGTATCGCCGGGTTGAACTGGCGATGGCGGTTGACGGCGAAGTGATGACGGAAGGTAACGCGGTACAAATGGCCAGCGCGTTGGCAGAGTTTGTTCATCTTCCCTGGGCACGCCTGACATGGCTGGGCGAAGGGCATACGTTAGCGTCAGAAGTTGCGCCGGTTGGTTTTGAAAGTTTTTTGCTGGCGAACGAGCTGGCAGAAGATAAAGCGCAGTTTAAATTACCGAAACGCGACAGTGACCGGCCTAAATTACTGTGGGCCACCCCCGTAACGGAAGCCGAGCGGATTTTCGCTCAGGCAGATGAGCATGGCGGCCAGCGTCTACGCGAATTGCTGACCGCGCAAGGGAGCAATCACATTTTCCGGCCAAGGCAGCAGGTCGTGGATTCGGCGGAATAATTTTTTAGTTTGTGGGAGATATTCCTGATCCCCGCAAACTAAATTCTCACCCTAATCAATAATTTCTCCAAACTGTGATCTTCTCTGTCTCAAGTTCTCCAGCCGCAAGCCGTTAAATCGGATCAGGCAATTGCGCCGCACCAGGCTTGAGGGAACAAAGATGTTCAAAACAACCCAATCCCGCTTCACCGCAACACTCATCGCGTTCTTTATTTTGCTGATGTTGATTACCGTATTAGTGATCAACCAGTTTGTCGCACCACAGCTGATCCACAATGAAAGTCGGCTGGTGCGTTACCAGGTTAACTCGCTCGCCAGTAGCATCGTTGAACAGATGAACCGGGTGCAGGCGCAGCAACGTGCCATTACTGAAGCCGCATCCGTTATGGAAAGCGCCACCATCGAGACCGTGTTGCCTGCTCTGGTTAACCAATATCAAGACAGCAATGTCTTCGGCGGCGGCATCTGGCCGTTACCGAATCGCCGTGACGCAGACAAAGAGAAAGCCAGCAGCTTTTTTGCTCGTGATGCCAGTAATCAACTACGGGTAAACACTTACTGGAACTCAGAGGCGGCCGATAAATACTGGGAGCAGCCGTGGTATAAAGACGGTATGGCAGCGGCAAAAGGCCAGTGCGCCTGGGCAAAAGCGTATCAGGATGCCGCCAGCCCGCAGCCGCGTACTAACTGTGCCATGGCGATTTATCGCGGTGGCTCCGTATGGGGGGTTGCGACGATTGACGTCACCCTCGGCTTCTTTAATCAGTTAGCCAAGCAGATGGGCGAAGCGATCCACGGCAAGGTACTGATCGTTGAAGCCGACGGTAAAGTCGTCGGTAATGCCGCGCTGGTGGGCGCCACACCGAAGCTGGAGAACCTGGCCGACCTGAAAATGCCGATGGCCGCGCCGTTAAAGGCGATGCTGGCGGATGCCGGAACTCAACCAGCAGAAACCACTTTTGACAGCGACAATGGTCAGCAAAGCTTGTTGCTGCAAGCCATTCCTGGCAGCCCGTGGTATCTCGCCAGTAGCGTACCAACCAGTCTGTTGAATGCGCAATCCAACACGATGTTGACGTGTCTTGGTCTGGTGCAGATCCCGCTGGCGGCGATTTTGTTACTGGTGTTACTCGGTTTTGTGCGCACTATGATGAAACGCCTTAATGTGCTGAATAAAAATATCGAAGCGTTATCGATGGGAGGCGCCGATTTAACCCAGCGTTTGCCCGCCAGCAGCAGCCCAGAGTTCAACGCGGTGGCACAAAGCTTCAACCAGTTTATTAGCTACCTGCAAGGGCTGATGCGCCAGGTGGGTGAAAGTGCGCTGACGATTAGCGCAGCCTCGCGTGAAATCGCCAGCGGCAACGCCAATCTGTCGTCGCGTACGGAAGATCAGGCCAGTTCGATTGTCGAAACGGCGGCATCCATGGAGCAACTGACCGGCACGGTACGTCAAAACGCGGATAATGCGACTCACGCCAACCAACTGGCAGACGATGCGTCAAAAGTCGCGGCGCGTGGCACCGACGTGGTAGGTCAGGTGGTCAGCACCATGGGCGAGATCCATCACTCGTCACGTAAAGTCGTAGATATTATTAGCGTCATCGACAGCATTGCATTCCAGACCAATATTCTCGCACTGAACGCGGCGGTAGAGGCGGCGCGAGCCGGTGAACAAGGCCGCGGCTTCGCAGTGGTGGCGTCAGAAGTGCGTAACCTGGCGCAACGCTCGGCGAATTCGGCGCGTGAAATCAAAAAGCTCATTGAAGAGTCGGTAGCCAATATCGATACCGGTAGCCAGCTGGTAGAGCAGGCGGGTAACACCATGGATGAGCTGATGCAGGGCGTCAGTAGCGTGACCACATTAATAGGTGAAATCATGTCGGCCAGTCGGGAGCAGAGTATGGGTATTGAGCAGGTTAACGTCGCCATTACTCAGCTGGACGGCACCACGCAGCAGAACGCCGTCCTGGTTGAGCAGGTTTCTGCCGCCGCTCAGGCAATGGAAACGCAAAGCGTGCAGCTGGAATCAATAGTGCAAAGCTTCAGGCTGTAATTGTTTCAACAGGTCAGCTATCCCGCTGGCCTGAATAACGTTCCCCATCCGCAAGCCGTGGCTGATACGGCCTCCTCAGAAAAAGCACGATTTTATGCGCTGCAAACCCCACATCCTGTGCCAAAATAGTTAGGATTAATCGCAAGGAACCGACATGTCTGTTATTGAAGTTATCCTCGTCGACCATCTTGATCGCCCCACTGGCAAAATGGAAAAGCTGGAAGTGCATGAGAAGGGATTATTACATCGTGCGGTAACGGTTTATGTATTCAACTCCCGGCATGAGTTGCTGCTGCAGCGTCGCGCCAGCAATAAATATCACTGCGGTGGATTATGGAGCAACACCTGCTGCGGTCATCCTTATCCGCATGAATCAACGCAGGATGCGGCTGAACGTCGCCTGCGTGAAGAGATGGGGATGAATGTCTCGCTAACGCCGATATTTGAGTTGAGCTACAACCTGCCGCTGAGCAATGGACTGACCGAACACGAATACGGGCACGTCTTTTTTGCCGTCTGCGATGAAATGCCGAATCTTAATCCGCAGGAAGCGGATGCGTTTGACTATCGTTCGGTTCAGGAAATCCAGCAGCAAATGACGCAGAATCCGCAACAGTTCACGCCGTGGTTTTTATATACCTTTCCGCGTATCCCGGCCTGTCTCGACGCGTTTAGCTTTCCTGCTTCATAAAAAGCCGCACCTCATTGGGTGCGGCCTGTCGCTTACTGATTAAAATCTTCCGCATCCACATCATAGCCTGACGGTTCCCTGCGAATCGCCAGCAGTGCCAGTAAGCCGGCCAGCGGAGCCAGGAAGATCACCCAAAACACGCCGGTACCCAACGCGGCGACTAACACCGGGAACAGAAACAGGGATACCGTTGAGCTGCCGCGCATCAACGTTTGGTTAAATCCGACTCCTACGCCACGCAGTGACGTCGGGTAACTCAGTGAAGCAAACGTCATGGTATGCGAACCTGGACCAAAGCCCTGGCCAAACAGGAACAGCGCCAGCATAGCGATAGCCAGTGCCGCTTCCTGGCCGCCTTCCGGGCGACCGATTAAGGCCAGCCCCAGCAGCGCAATACATTGACAGCTATAACCCACCACCGACATCTTCCACGCACCGAGACGCGGCACCAGACGTACCGCAAGCACCCCACCGATAAAGGCAAACAGCAGGTTCAGCGCCAGCGAAACCAAAATTGTGGTTAGCATAGACTGGGCAAAGAAACTGGAAATAATCACCGGCAGGCCAAAAGCCACTGCGTTATAAGCAAACGACGATGCAATCGAGGTGATGGTAGCCAGCAGGGTACGACGCAGATAGATGCCCTGTAACAGCGCGCTATAGTTGCGCCAGCTGGCGCGGCGTGCGGGTTTTTCTGGCGTCAGGGATGCATCTTTCGCCACCTGGGCATTAATATTCCACGCGCTACGCAGGATACTGGCGGCTCCTTGCAAATCGCCCTGATTAGCAGCCCAAACCGGCGATTCGCTCATATAGCGGCTGCGAATGGCGATGATCAGAATCGCGGGCACGGCGCCGAAACCAAGGATTAAGCGCCACAGCCAGTCGGCGTGACTTTCCGGCAAGACGCCGTACAGCAGCAGCACCAGCAGATAAGAGATACTGATGGCGGCGTACCAGGTTGGACACCACATCGCCACGCTGGCGGCTTTATTGCCTTTGCCACGCAGCTTCGAAAATTCCGCCAGGAATGCCATCGCCACCGGTAGATCAATGCCAACGCCCAATCCCATCACAAAGCGAGCGCCACCAAGCACGTATTCATTCGGCGCAAAGGCACAAGCCAGCGCGGCCACTACAAAGAAAAACATGTCGGCCATAAATACACGATAACGGCCGATTTTGTCGGTGAGGTAGCCACCAATCAACGCACCAACAATCGCGCCGAAGGTGATGGATGAGGCCACCAAACCCGTGCCGGTCGGAGACAGATTAAATTCCCGCGCCATATCTTTGATACCGAACGCCAGCGCGCCCAAATCGTAGGCATCGAGAAATACCCCGCCGAGGGCGATAGCCACCACGATGCGTGCGTTATTACGGGCGTTATCGCTATGATTGATCAGATTTGAAACGTCTGACGCGCTGCGGATCCATTGCGTTTCGCCCGTAGGCGCGCTCCCTGCTGTTGCCACATGGGCTGAAGATGTTAAGTCGGACATGATGTTGTCTGTTCTTATTAAACTGGGTAAGCAGAATAATCTGCGGACGTCTAGACGTAAATTCCATTCAGTTATAAGTCAGATCCCAATGGTCTGAAACTGTTAACCGAATCAATGATCGTCTGTCACGCAACGGCAGTGCCAGGCTACGCTTTTAATGCATATGACTAAAAGCTCTCTTTCTAAGAACAAGGAATACGTAATGAAAAAAATTCAGGGGTGGATAAGCATCAGTGCGCTGTTACTGAGCCTGGGCGTCGCCCATGCGGCCGATCCGGTGCGCGTAGGCTCCAAAATCGATACTGAAGGTTCGCTGCTGGGTAACATCATTTTGCAGGTGCTGGAAAATCATGGCGTCAAAACCATAAACAAAATTCAGTTAGGTAATACACAAGTTGTACGCGGTGCGATTACCGCCGGTGAGCTGGATATTTACCCGGAATACACTGGCAATGGCGCTTTCTTCTTTAATGATGAGAAAGACAGCGCCTGGAAAAATGCTCAACAGGGCTACGAAAAAGTAAAAAAACTGGATGCCGAAAAAAACCATCTGATCTGGTTAACGCCTGCGCCCGCTAATAATACCTGGACGATTGCGGTGCGTAACGATCTCGCCGCTAAAAATCAGTTGAAATCACTGGACGATCTCAGCGGCTATCTGAAAAAAGGCGGCACTTTCAAACTGGCAGCGTCGGCTGAATTTATTGAACGCGGCGATACGTTACCGGCGTTTGAAAAAGCCTACGGTTTTCACCTCAAGCAGGATCAGCTGCTGTCACTGGCAGGCGGCGATACGGCAGTCACGATCAGTGCAGCCGCACAGCAAACCTCGGGCGTCAACGCGGCAATGGCATACGGTACTGATGGCCCGGTTGCGGCGCTGGGTTTACAAACGCTGAGCGATCCAAAAGGGGTGCAGCCCATTTATGCCCCCACGCCGGTGATCCGTGAAGCGGTACTCAAAGCCTACCCGGAGGCAGGCAACTGGCTAAAACCGGTTTTTAGCGCGCTGGACGAGAAAACGCTGCAACAGCTTAACGCCAAAATTGCCGTGGACGGACAAGATGCCAGCAGCGTAGCAACGCAATGGCTGCAACAGAAGAAGCTGCTGTAGCGATGTTTTTATCGCGGGATGCGATGTATCGGCCACGCCATTCACCGGTTGCGCTGCTGCTGGTCATAATGATCGTCATCAGCCTGACGGGCTTACCGTTTCTCAACTATGCCGCCAACCGTCTGGTTGCCGGGCAAGCGCTGATGCTGTGGCAAACCAGCCATGCGGCGGTACTGCTCTTACCGCTGGCGCTGCTGATTGTGCTGCTGTGGTGTAAACCGGCGCGCGTGACGCTGCTGTTATCGCTGCTTGCCGGCGAGTTGCTGCTGGCGGGGATGATTTGGCTGAGCGGTAATCAGGCGGCACTGATGGCGAGTCAGGGGAGTCCGCTGGCACGAACCAGTTTTGCCAGCGGCATGTGGTGCGCCAGCGGATTAACGCTGTTGCTGATGACAGACGTGATACGACGATATACTCGCCATAGCCTCGCCCGGCTGCTGCTGAATATTCAGGTATGGATTATTCCGGTAATACTGCTGACGAGCGGCACGCTCGATCACCTCTCGCTGCTAAAAGAGTATGCCAATCGCCAGTCAGTATTTGATGCGGCTTTAATGCGGCATTTGGCGCTGCTCGGCGGCACGTTGTTGCCTGCGGTGATTATCGCGCTGCCACTGGGGGTGGTGCTCTACCGTCGGACCCGCTGGCAAGGCAGCGTATTCAGCGTACTTAACGTTATTCAGACCGTGCCGTCGGTGGCGCTGTTCGCCCTGCTGATCGCGCCGCTGGCGGGCCTGGTAAAACGCTTTCCGTGGCTGGGCGCGTGGGGGGTTAGCGGTATCGGCATGGCGCCTGCGCTCATTGCGCTGGTGCTGTATGCCTTGCTGCCTCTGGTGCGTAGCGTGGTGGTGGGGCTACAGCAGGTGCCGCACGATGTGCGTGAAAGTGCACGCGGCATGGGCATGGGCGAGCGACAACAGTTTTTTGCCGTTGATATACCGCTGGCGCTGCCGGTGTGGCTGGCCGGTTTGCGCGTGGTGGTGGTGCAAACGCTGGGAATGGCGGTGGTTGCCGCGCTGACTGGCGCGGGCGGCTTTGGCGCCATTATTTTTCAGGGTCTGTTAAGCAGCGCACTTGATTTGGTGCTGCTGGGTGTCATACCGGTTATTGCGCTGGCGGTAGCCATTGATGCTCTGTTCCGGCTGCTGATCTCTCTGCTGGAGAAAAAAGATGATTCAGTTTGATAACGTGAGTAAGTATTTCTCCGGTAAAGCGGCAGTGAAAAACCTGTCATTGCAAATAGATAAAGGCGAATTTAGCGTGCTGCTTGGCACATCGGGTTCAGGGAAATCCACCACGCTAAAAATGATTAACCGGCTGGTTGAAGCTGATGAAGGGGAAATCCGTTTTGCGGGTGAGGCGATTCGTCAGTTAGATGCGCGGATGCTGCGCCGCCGCATGGGGTATGCCATCCAGTCCATCGGCCTGTTTCCGCACTGGACGGTGGAAAAAAATATCGCCACCGTGCCCGCGCTGCTCGGCTGGTCAAAAAAACGGGTGCGCGAACGTGTCGAGGAGCTGTTCAGCCTGCTTAACCTGGACCTTCCGCTGCTGCGCCGCTATCCGCACCAGCTTTCCGGCGGGCAACAGCAGCGCGTCGGCGTGGCGCGCGCACTGGCCGCCGATCCTGAAGTATTGCTGATGGACGAACCTTTCGGTGCGCTCGATCCGGTGACACGCAGTGCGCTGCAACAGGAAATGTTGCGCATTCATCGCTTATCGGGACGCACCATTGTCCTGGTCACTCATGATATTGACGAAGCGCTGACGCTGGCAGATAACATTGTGCTGATGGATGACGGCGAAATTGTTCAGCAGGGTAAGCCGGTTGAGTTGCTGACTCAGCCCAAAAATGACTTTGTGCGCGACTTCTTGGGGCGAAGCGAAATGGGCGTGCGGCTATTGGCGCTGGGCCAGGCAGGTAACGCGGCGCGGCGCGGTGAATGGCTGGAGGGCGAACCGATTATGGCGGGTCTGACGCTACGCGAAGCGTTATCGCAATTTATTACCCGTCGCACCGACAAGTTGCCGGTCGTTGACGATCAGCAAAAACCCCTTGGCGTGCTGCACTTCACCGATTTACTCAATTTGCGTGAGGGCGTGCAATGCGTTGGCTGAAAGATCCGCTGCTGTGGCTGATGATTTTTTATCTCGCTCTGCTCAGCGCCATGCCGTACAGCGGGCCGCTGTTTGCGCACTGGTTTCCAGAACTGGCGCGCCCGCTCTATCAGCAGGACAGTTTTTGGCAGCTAACACTGGCACACCTTTTTCTGGTTGTCACGGCAAGCCTGCTGGCGATTGTGACTGGCGTAACTAGCGGTATATTAGTGACGCGTCGCCACGGACGCGCTTTCCGCCCGTTAATGGAGACGATAGTGGCTGCCGGACAAACCGTTCCCCCGGTGGCAGTTTTAGCTATTGCCGTACCGGTGATGGGATTTGGTGCCTGGCCTGCGGTGATAGCGCTGCTGCTGTATGGATTATTGCCGATTCTCCAGGGAACGCTGGCCGGTATTGACAGCGTGCCCGCCAGCAGCCGTGAAATCGCTCAAGGCGTCGGCATGAGTGGCTGGCAACGTTTATGGCAGGTGGAATTAGCGCTGGCGGCGCCCGTGATCATCGCGGGTGTACGGACTTCGGTGATTATCAATATTGGCACTGCCGCGATCGCTTCAACCGTCGGCGCAAAAAGTCTCGGTTCGCCGGTCATCATCGGTCTGAGCGGCTTTAATACCGCTTACGTGATTCAGGGAGCATTGCTGGTAGCGCTGTTAGCGATTGTCAGCGATCGCCTGTTTGAGCGCTTGCAGCGTTGGTTTAGTTTGCGTGGACAATAATGCTGTAGCCCACCAGCATCAATCCGCCGGTGCCACCAACGGCCATGATGAAAAACAGTGTTGCGAAGAAAATTTTTTGCCAGTTCATGCAGAAGCCTGAGTGTGTAACATGGAGCGGGGAATAATAGCGCGCGCAAGGGAACAGGCAAAGCGCCCAGCGTGCGTTTTTGTTATCAAAGCGTTTCGTGCAGGCGTACCGGGTAACCTTGTTCTTCCCAGCGGGCCAAATGTTCCTGTTGACGTCGCGTCAGCTTTTTGCCGGTCCAGACAAACATATTCAAACCCGGAAACAGCTCCGGGCGCGGCAAATTAAGAGGCTCAGCAAGCACATCAATGCGCTAGCCAAACTGGGAAAGACGCCAGCCTTCAAGCCAGATACGCGTACGATCGTCAATGCCCCAGCCAACAATCACGGCATCTTTACCGGCTTTTTTACGGCCTGAAGCGAGACAAAAAGCAATGTAATCAATCAATGCGCCGTCAAGCAAACTGCACAGGGGGCGGGCGGTATTCTGATCCAGCCCGAGCTTTTGACGCACCGGCATAAAAACGTGATCGATCAAGCCATCAACCGGGTATTCACGGCCAATTTGCGAAATTTTATTACGTAACTTTGACGGGCGAACGTGGCGTAACACGCTAACCAGCTCATCCTGCAGAGAAGTCCAGCTGTCATGCGCCTCAATATCACTGCCTTCCAGCAACGCTTTAACTTTGCCCACCGGCACACCGCTTTCAATCCAGCGTTTGATCTCTTCAATGCGATTTATATCTTTTTCATCAAACTGACGATGCCCGCCTTCAGAGCGTTGTGGCTTCAGCAGACCGTAGCGTCTTTGCCATGCGCGCAACGTTACCGGGTTGATCCCACAGCGTTCGGCCACATCACCGATACTTAAGGTCATACTTTCCTCTTTGTGGCGACCTGATTCGAAACACCATAACCAGGCAGGATAAGCCGGACAATAGTTTCCTGACTGTACAACGTGTTGCCAGGCTTATCTTTAGCCTACTCTCATTTATGAGAATAAAATCTCATAAATGAGCAGGGATTATGCAGAATCAGGAGACGAAACGACGCTTAGCGGCTCGTCTGACAGCGCTCAGTCTACAATGCGGCTGTCGTTCAATGAGCTGTCAACCGCAACCAGAATAAGCCGGGCGTCATTATTGCGCATTGAGCGCAGTGAGGCCAGCCCAACAGCCGCGCTGCGTTGGGCTTTCTATGTCGCATCTGTTGAGCGGAGTGGAGGCGCAGAGAAATAGAAATCGGCTGCTTACGCGTGACCAGCCGCCAGTCTGCCAGAATGAAACAGCGATTTCCTTCGCCGTAACGTATCGCCCCCGCCATCCACTTTCACTGTGAGCGGGCAGGGGGCACGGCTGCATCCCGGCGCGCATATTGATGATGACGCATCACTGCAAGATGGAATGGAACAGCCTGTCTGGCTGTGCGAAGACGGCCTGACCTTCAGCATAAAAGTACTGCAGGGGACATTAAAAGCGGACGACTGTTTACGTTTTCATTTAGCAGGCAAGCCCTCTTTTGCTGCACATCTGACAGACGGTGCACGCTATTTATCGGCGAGATACCATGACGGATCAGGAAAAACACAGGCGCGACAGCGACACGCTGTTTTGCCGACGGCATCTGCAAGGGCTTATTGCGGTTGATAACTACCCCTGGCTTGAGGATTTTACGCGACGAAAAAAACACAGCGAAAGCTGACGTAGCCCGGATACTGTGTAAAAATACAGGCAATTTTTTCTGCGGGTAACAAGATAATGGCCCTGACAGCAGCATTAAAAAGTCAGATAGCGCAGTGGTATAAAGCGCTGCAGCAACAGGTGCCTGACTTTATTCCCCGCCCGCCGCAGCGACAGATGATTGCTGCGGTGGCGAAATGCCTGGCGGGTGACGATGGCCGTCATCTGGCGGTTGAAGCGCCAACCGGCGTCGGTAAAACGCTCTCCTATTTAATTCCTGGCATCGCCGTCAGCCGGGCTGAAGAGAAGCGGCTGGTGATAAGCACGGCGAATGTAGCGTTACAGGACCAGATCTTCACTAAGGATCTGCCGTTACTGAAGAAAATTATCCCCGATCTTACCTTTACCGCTGCCTTTGGTCGCGGTCGCTATATTTGTCCGCGCAATTTAGCGGCAATGGCCGCAGATGACGATCAGCAGGGCGATCTCCTGTTGTATCTGGATGATGAGGCGATCAGCAGCACCAAAGAAGAGCAAATCCAGTGTGGACGTTTGCAAAAATCCCTTGAGCGTTATCAGTGGGACGGTTTGCGCGATCACAGCGAAGAGAACGTCAGCGATAGCTTGTGGCAGCGGCTTTCTACCGATAAAGCCAGCTGTCTGGGGGCGCATTGCCGCTGGTATCGCGAATGTCCATTTTTTGTGGCGCGTCGTGAAATCGAGCAGGTTGATGTGGTAGTGGCAAACCATGCGCTGGTTATGGCTGCGATGGAAAACGAATCGGTGTTGCCGCCCGCCAAACAGCTGATGTTGGTGCTTGATGAAGGACATCATTTACCTGAAGTCGCACGCGACGCGCTGGAGATGAGTGCTGATATTACCCCTGGCTGGAACAGCTTACAGCTCGATCTGTTTGTAAAATTAGTCGACGGCATTATGACGCAGATGCGGCCTAAATCGCCGCCGCCGCTGGCAAATCCTGAACGGCTTAAAGCTCATTGCGACGAATTACGTGAATTATTAACGATTATCAGTAACGCTTTAACGCCTTTATTACCGGCGCATAACCAGCCGGGTGAATACCGTTTCGTGCTTGGCGAGCTGCCACAGGAAATTCTGGAACTCTGTACCCAGTTATTCAGGCGCTGTGATGCGCTACGCGGTTTAAGCGAAGGGTTGATCAATGCCCTGAGCGAGCAAACCGGCAAAGTCGATATGGTGCGGCTGCACCGTAATCTCTTACAGCTCAACCGGCAGTTTGGCTGGTTTGAATCGGTGAGTAAGCTGTGGCGGCTGGCGGCGCTAGAGAAAGCGTCGGGCGCGCCGGGATCAAAGTGGATCACTCGCGAATTGCGTGATGGTCAGGCGCACCTGCTGTTTCACTGCGCGGGTATTCGCGTTAGCGATCAGCTTGAAAAAATGTTGTGGCGGAAGATCCCGCATGTGGTGGTGACGTCCGCTACGTTGCGTTCGCTGAACAGCTTTCATCGCCTGCAGGAAATGTCTGGCCTGAATGAGAAAGCGGGCGACCGTTTTGTCGCGCTTGCGTCGCCATTCAATCATGTCGATCAGGGCAAACTGGTGATACCGCAAATGCGTTACGAGCCGTTGATGGCCCATGAAGCGGAACACATTGCCGAAATGGCAGGGTTCTTCCGTCAGCAAATAGCAGAAGAGAAGCACAAAGGGATACTGGTGTTGTTTGCCAGCGGACGAGCCATGCAGCAATTTGTCGCCTGCCTGCCAGATTTACGGCTGACAATGCTGGTGCAGGGCGATCAGCCACGCAGTCGTTTGGTCGAACTGCACCGCAAGCGCGTAGAAAAGGGCGATACCAGTATTCTGATTGGCCTGCAGTCTTTTGCAGAAGGGCTGGATTTGAAAGGCGAGCTGCTGAGCCAGGTACATATTCATAAAATCGCTTTTCCCCCGGTGGACAGTCCGGTAATTTTAACCGAAGGCGAATGGCTAAAAAGCCTGAAGCGTTATCCGTTTGAGGTGCAGAGTTTACCCAGCGCTTCATTCACGCTGATTCAGCAGGTCGGCCGCTTGATCCGTAGCCATCAATGTTATGGCGAAATTGTCATTTACGATCGCCGTTTGTTGAGCAAGGCTTACGGCAGCCGGTTACTTGCGGCGCTGCCGGTGTTTCCTATTGTGCAGCCAGCAACACCCGAACATGCGGTAATAAAAAGCGCACCCACGCCAGCCGTGCGTAAAAAACGTCCCACGCGGCGCTAAAGGGCCGCGTACTTTAACGGAAGCGAGTGATGGAACTAAATAAAATTATTAAAGAGATCGGGCGTGGAAAAAATCACGCGCGTGACATCGATTTCGATAGCGCGGTCGCGCTTTACAGCGCGATGCTGGCCGGTGACGTGCCCGATCTTGAGCTGGGCGGTATTTTGATTGCGCTGCGTATTAAAGGCGAAGGCGAGGCCGAAATGCGCGGCTTTTACCAGGCGATGCAGGCACGGATGATGACGTTACGTGCACCAGCCAGTCGTCTGATGCCCGTTGTGCTTCCCAGTTATAACGGCGCACGCCGTCAGGGCAATTTGACGCCGTTACTGGCGCTGTTGCTGAACCAGCTTGGCTTCCCGGTGCTGATGCATGGCGTGAGCGACGATGCCACTCGCGTGACCAGCGAGGCGGTTTTTGCTGAACTTGGCGTGCAGCCGGTAACCACGCAATCACAGGCGCAGGCATGCCTGGACAACGGCAAGCTGGCGTTTATTACTATCGACAATCTTTGTCCGCCAATGGCGAAACAGCTTTCGCTGCGTTGGCGCATGGGCGTGCGTAACAGTGCGCATACGCTGGCAAAACTGGCGACACCCTTTGGTGAACGCGAGGCGCTGCGTTTGTCGAGCGTTTCTCATCCTGAATATGTGCCACGCGTGGGTCAGTTTTTCAGTGACATTAATGCGCCAGCCCTTCTGCTGAACGGCACCGAGGGTGAAGTGTATGCCAATCCGCTACGCTGTCCGGCAATCAGCTACGTTCACGGCGCAGCGGCACCAGCACAGATATGGGTTGAACGACAGCCAGAAGTTGCACTGGCATTGCCTGGCGATAAAACGGCAGCGGTAACGGCACGCTGGACTGAAGACGTACTGGCGAAACAGCGGAAGGTGCCAGAGGCGCTGCGTTTGCAGATTGCCTGCTGTTTACGCGCCAGCGGTCAGTGCGATTCGCTGGACGCGGGATTACAGCGCCTTAGCGACGTGGGCTACTAACGTCGGCTTTTGGCAGCGCTTTTTCTACCAGGGTCTGCCAAAATTCGATGCCCAGCGGGATCAAATCATCGTTAAAATCGTAGCGCGCGTTGTGTAACGGAGCAGAAGGCGTTTCGCCGTCGGCACCCAGCCAAAAATAGGCGCCAGGACAGGCTTCCATCATGCAGGCAAAATCTTCCGACGCCATCGACGGATTAACCTGCCATTTCACGCTCTCTGCGCCAAACATATCCCGCGCCACCGTGCGCACCTGTTCAGCCGGACCCGCATGATTTGCAGTGACCGGATACCCAGGCAACCACTCAATCTTCCCGCACACGCCAAACGGCTTTGGTAAGGTGCTGACAAAATTCCCGATCAGGCTGCGTACCCGATCACGCACATCGGTTTGCAAACAGCGCACCGTGCCGCGCAGCACAATTTGCTCCGGGATAACATTGATGGCTTCGCCCCCGTGAATTTGGGTCACGCTCACCACGGCAGATGCCAGCGGTGACAGACGACGCGAAGGAATGGTTTGCAGCGCCAGAATTAATTCAGCGGCTACCACCATCGGATCGGCACCACTTTCTGGCATCGCCGCGTGGCAACTTTTGCCGTTGAGCGTGATTTCAAACGAGTCGAGCGAAGCCATCATCGCGCCCGGATTCACCGCCAGCGTGCCGAGCGGCATACCCGGCCAGTTATGCATGGCGTAGACCGCATCCATCGGAAAGCGCTGGAACAGTCCTTCTTCCACCATTTTGCGCGCACCGCCGAGGTTTTCTTCGGCAGGCTGAAAAATAAAATGCACCGTGCCGCTGAACTGACGCGTTGCGGCTAGCTGTCTGGCGGCTGCGAGCAGAATCGCGGTGTGGCCATCGTGTCCACAGGCATGCATGACGCCAGGCTGTGAGGAGCGCCATGGCACGTCGCCTTTTTCCGTAATCGGTAAGGCATCCATATCCGCCCGCAGGCCAATCACCGGCCCCGGACCGTTCTCCAGCGTGCCGATCACAGCCGTACCTGCTAAGCCGCGAAATACGCGCAGTCCAGCGACTTCGAGCTGTTGAGCGACAATATCGCTGGTTTTATGCTCCTGGTAGCCAAGTTCAGGCTCCTGGTGAAACTGGTGGCGCCAGCGCAGGGCATCTTCAAGCAGGGCAGGGGAAAGGGTCATGCAGAAACGCGCTCCTTACGGATTGAGGAGATTTCACTTTAGTGGTCTGACACGCGCACGTCTATTGCCGAAACGGTTAAGAACCTATCCCAAAAGGAATTGTCAGATCGTAAATAATGGCAATTTTTGAGGGCGAAGTATGGCGGGCAACAAGTGGCAGATCAGCGATGAACTCTGGGAGAAAATGGCTCCACTTCTCCCGGAACATAAAACCCACCATCCGCTGGGCACGCATCGTAGACGTGTTGATAATCGTGCCGCAATGAACGCCATTTTCTTTGTGCTCAGAACCGGTTGCCAATGGAATGCCCTGAATGCCTCGGATATTTGCTCATCCAGCTCAGCCCACCGCCGCTTTCAGGAATGGCGGGATGCTGGAGTATTTGAACGCTTCTGGCAAAACGGGCTGCTTGCCTGCGAGAAGCGGGATGCCATTGACTGGTCATGGTTGTCGATGGATGGCTGCATGACAAAATCGCCCCTTGCAGGCTCAAAAAAACAGGTCGCAACCCGACTGACAGGGGGAAGCAGGGAGTAAAGCGGAGCCTGATGACCGACGGGAACGGGCTTCCGCTCTCGCTGGCTGTCGCAGGGGCAAATACCCACGACATAAAACTGGTTGAAGATACGCTGGACGCGCTACAGACCGGCAGGCCGGGTCGCAGGCTGCATCTGTGTATGGACAAAGGCTATGAGGCTGAATGGGTGGAAATTTGTTTGAAAGCTCGTCGTTATGAACCTCATATCCAGTCGGGGAAAGAGGAGTCTGAGGCAATTAAAAACAGCGAGTTCAGGGCTCATCGTTGGGTTGTGGAAAGAACGCATAGCTGGATGAATCGCTTTCGCCGCATACTGACGCGATGGGAGAAGAAAGTCGAAAACTACGAGGCGATGCTGCATTTTGCTTGCAGCATCATTGTCTGGAATAAAATCCTTTTGGGATAGGTTCTAAATTTGGCTATAGGCTAAATCAAAATGGAATAAGTAATAAGGAAAGGGTGTACGCAGTTCCCCTTTCCCGCGCCGGGGAAAGGGGAGACGTCAGGTTTACGCCTGCATGGGTAATGTCAGCCCATGCTCTTTCGCGCAAGCCTGTGCCTGTTCATAGCCCGCATCGGCATGACGCATCACGCCAGTGGCGGGATCGTTCCACAATACACGACCCAAACGTGCATCAGCAGCTTCGCTGCCATCACACACAATGACTACGCCTGCGTGCTGCGAGAAACCCATACCTACGCCACCGCCGTGATGCAGGCTCACCCAGGTGGCACCGCCTGCGGTATTTAACAGCGCATTGAGCAGCGGCCAGTCAGAAACAGCATCGGAGCCGTCCTTCATCGCTTCGGTTTCGCGGTTTGGTGAAGCGACAGAACCGCAATCCAGATGATCGCGACCAATAACGACCGGCGCTTTGAGTTCGCCGTTGCGCACCATCTCGTTAAATGCCAGCCCGGCCAGGTGACGTTCTCCCAGGCCCAGCCAGCAAATGCGCGCCGGTAAGCCCTGGAAGGCGATACGTTCCTGCGCCATATCCAGCCAGCGGTGCAGGTTCTTGTTATGGGGGAACAACGCTTTTAGTCTGGCATCGGTTTTGTAAATATCTTCTGGATCGCCAGACAGCGCCACCCAGCGGAACGGGCCTTTGCCTTCACAGAACAGGGGACGAATATAGGCTGGCACGAAACCTGGGAAATCAAACGCATTTTTCACGCCTTCATCCAGCGCGACCTGGCGAATGTTGTTGCCGTAGTCCACGGTTGGAATACCCATGTGACAGAAGTCGAGCATCGCCTGTACGTGCACTGCCATAGAGGCGCGTGCGGCTTTTTCTACCGCTTTTGGCTGGCTGACGCGCTCTTGCTGCCAGCGGGCCAGATCCCAGCCAATCGGCAAATAACCATTAATCGGGTCATGCGCCGAGGTTTGGTCGGTCACAATGTCCGGTTTTGGTCCGCCTGCTTTAGCGCGTTTTACCAGCTCAGGCAGGATTTCCGCCGCGTTACCCAGCAGGCCCACGGTAATCGCTTTTTTCGCTTTGGTGGCTTCTTCGATCAGCGCCAGCGCCTCATCCAGCGAGGTGGCTTTATGATCAACGTAACGGGTACGCAAACGGAAATCGATGCGTGATTCCTGACACTCAATTGCCAGCACACAAGCCCCCGCTAATACACCCGCCAGCGGTTGCGCGCCTCCCATCCCGCCTAAATCCGCAGTCAAAATCCAGCGTCCACTGAGGTCATTGTTGTAATGCTGACGACCCGCTTCGACGAAAGTTTCATAAGTGCCTTGCACAATGCCCTGCGCGCCAATGTAGATCCACGAACCGGCGGTCATCTGGCCGTACATCATCAATCCGGCTTTATCCAGCTCGTGGAAATGGTCCCAGTTAGCCCAGTGCGGCACCAGATTCGAGTTTGCCAGCAAGACGCGTGGTGCATCGGCATGCGTACGGAAAACGCCAACCGGTTTGCCTGACTGAATCAGCAGCGTTTCATCCGGTTTTAATAGTTTCAGCGAGCGTAAGATCTGTTCGAAGCATTCCCAGTTGCGCGCCGCTTTACCAATGCCACCGTATACCACCAAATCTTCCGGGCGTTCGGCCACGTCAGGATCGAGATTGTTTTGGATCATGCGGTAGGCAGCTTCAATCAGCCAGTTAGCGCAATGCAGTTTATCACCATGTGGAGCACGGATTTCGCGTGCCACGGCCTGAGACAGAGTTTCGCTCATTACAGAATCCTTATTCAGCGGAAGATATAGAACGCATGCTGGGCAGCAGCGCGGTCAATGGTTGTGGCCAGTCGGCACGGCTCGCCCACTGACGCATGGTCTCAATGTCGGGGGCCAGCAGGCGGTCTTCATCAAGAAAAGCCACCTGCTCGCGGATGGTGCTGATCGCCTGTTCGAGTAACGCAGAACTTTGTAGCGGTCGGTTGAATTCAATGCCTTGTGCCGCCGCCATCGCTTCAATGCCGACAACCGCTGCGGTGTTAAAGCACATATCACCAAGGCGACGTGCGGCATACGTTGCCATAGAAACGTGATCTTCCTGATTAGCGGAGGTGGGCAGGCTGTCAACGCTGCCAGGATGTGCCAGCGATTTGTTCTCAGAAGCCAGCGCCGCTGCGGTGACCTGGGCGATCATAAAGCCTGAGTTCACGCCGCCGTCGCGCACCAGGAAAGGCGGTAAACCGGACAAGCCGGTATCGAGCAACAGCGCCATACGTCGTTCAGAAATCGCACCCACTTCGGCAATAGCTAACGCGATAATGTCAGCGGCGAAGGCCACCGGTTCGGCATGGAAATTGCCACCGGAAATCACATCACCGGATTCGCTAAACACCAGCGGATTATCAGAGGCGGCGTTGGCCTCAATTTGCAGTATGCGCGCGGCGTGGTTCAGATTATCCAGACAGGCACCCATCACCTGCGGCACGCAGCGGATAGAGTAAGGATCTTGTACCCGACCACAGTTAACGTGCGAAACGAGGATTTCGCTGCCTTCAATCAATGCTGTTACGGCAGCGGCAACGGCGATTTGGCCTTGCTGACCGCGCGCCAGATGAATGCGTGCATCATAGGGCTTCAGCGAGCCTTTAATTGCTTCCAGCGACAACGCGCCGGCCATTAATCCGGCGGCGAACAGATTTTCGGTTTCAAACAGGCCACGCAGTGCCAACGCGGTGGAGACCTGTGTACCATTCAGCAGCGCCAAACCCTCTTTCGGGCCGAGGATGAAAGGTTTAAGCCCCACTTTGGCCAGACCCTCAACGGCAGTCATCATTTCACCGTTAACCCGTACCTGGCCTTCGCCCAGTAACATTAGCGACATATGTGCCAGCGGTGCCAGATCGCCGGAAGCGCCAACCGAACCTTTTGCAGGAATGCACGGCATCACGCCTGCGTTAAACAGCGCCAGCAGCGCATCAATCAGTTCGATGCGCACACCAGAATGACCCCGCGCCAGGCTGATAATCTTGCTGGCCAAAATCAAGCGCGTGACATTATCGGGCAGCAGATCGCCTAAACCGACGCTGTGCGACAGCACCAGATTACGTTGCAGATCGGCTAAGCGCGAAGCGGGGATTTGCGTCTGCGCCAGCTTGCCGAAGCCGGTATTGATGCCATAAACCACCTTGCCGGAAGCAACGATGGCTTCCACTGTTTCCTGTGACCGTGCAACAGCGATACGCGTACGTTCATCAAGTCTGAGAGACACGTTGCCGTAATAAATAGCACGCAACGTCGCGAGATCAACCTCGCCCGGAACCAGGCATAAATGATGAGATGCACCTGACATAGCCTACTCCTGTATATACAAGTTTGCTGGCGTTGCCACTGTTAATAGCTGCTTCCTGGCCAGCGGATTAAAGCGAGTGAAGCATAAGTGTCTAATCTTGTCTATACAAGTAGCAAGTGCTGTGCCAAACCGATCACAAAAATTATGCTTTGCTGCGTCAGGCCCGTAGAGTTTTTAACGGCAAGGGTTGCACTGTAATGAGGCATGTAGTGCACCAACAGTGCACTTTTGCGCCATTTAGATGTATATACATTTCCGCCCTGAGACGGTAAACTCGGGACATTATCAGGATAAGGAACCGGACATGGTTGAACATACGGCGATAGCCCAACTGGCTGCGGCCATGAGCAATGAACCCGCGCCGATTTATCAGCGTGTTAAACAGGCCATTGTCAGCCAGATTCGTGAAGGACACTGGAAGTCTAATCAGCGTGTACCGTCAGAAAGCGAGCTGGTGAATGAGCTGGGCGTCAGCCGTATGACGATTAACCGTGCGTTACGCGAGCTTACCAGTGAAGGTTTTTTGGTACGTATGCAGGGTGTAGGCACGTTTGTCGCGGAGATGAAAGGCTACACGGCGATGCTGGAAGTACATAATATCGCCGATGAAATTGCTCAGCGTGGGCATCAGCACCGCTGTCAAATCCTCGCCATCGGCCAGAACAAGGCCGACCCCGAACAGGCGGCTATTTTAGGGCTGAGCACCGGCCAGACTGTCTATCATTCACTGATTGTGCATTATGAAAACGACCTGCCGGTACAGCTGGAAGATCGTTTAGTTAATCCGCTAGTGGCACCAGATTACCTCACCCAGAATTATCACAGCCTGACGCCCTACACCTATTTGATGCGTGTCGCGCCGCTGACCGCCGGGGAACATATTGTTGAAGCGGTGCTGCCAGATGCGCGTCAGCGCAAACCTCTGGCGCTGGATGAGCATGAAGCTTGTCTGCTGATTCGCCGCCAGACGTGGAGTGATAATAAAATTGTGACCTATGCGCGTTTGCTGTATCCGTGTTCACGTTACAAATTGCTGGGGCGATTTAAAGGACACGGCTAAGGCAGATAAACAGCAGCTGTGCATCGTCGCTACCCGGTCTCAGCTGCATCGTTTCATCCGTCCACCAGACGCCCTGCTGGCGAGAGAGTTTTTCACCGTTCGCCAGCTGCCATTCTCCGCTTAATACCCACGCTACGCCGTTTTCACTGCAAGCCAGCGTTGAGGTTATTGCAACCGTGGCTTGCCAGCTGTCGCGGCGCGTCATGATATTAAAATCCTCGCTGGCACTACCATTCAGGCAAGCGCTCAAGGCCAGTTCACCGGAAAAGGCCCACGGCTGAAGCGGCGTTAAGCGATGCTGCACGCCTGGCGCGCTGAGCAACACATCGTCGCCGTGCAGCAAGGTAATAACCCGATCCACATGGGGAAAAAGCGAAAACGGTCCATCAGCTGAAATGGTCGCAATGCTGGCGCGCCAGCCAAATTGTTCTTTGCCGGGCGGGAAACTCATGATTTCGCGCGTTTCACCACCGCCGTTGCGCCAGCGACTTACCGGCAAATCATCGTAAGAGAAACGCTTCATCGTAACGCTGCCATTGTCTGTTTGAAACGTCTGGCACAGGCTTCTTCTGCCGCGTGACAGCCATTCTGAATAACCGCCTTGCCCGCTACATACACATCGCGTATCTGATCGCGCTGCCCGGCAAACAGCCAGCGATTGAGCAGGGCGTTGTCATCAATGCCGTCGAGCCAGGCATCATCTTTTAAAACCAGCCAGTCGGCGCGTTGCCCAACGGCGATTTCACCACTGCGAATGCCGCATGCCTGCGCGCCCCCTTGCGCCGCTTGCTGCCAAAGCAGATCGCCAACTGAGGCCTGATCTGGCGTGGTGATGCGGTTACGCCGACGATCGCGCAGGCGTTGACCGTATTCCAGCCAGCGCAGCTCTTCCTGAGTACTGAGTGAAACGTGACTGTCGGAACCGATGCCCCAGCGTCCGCCCTGAGCGATATATTCAACCGCCGGGAAAATGCCGTCGCCCAAGTTGGCTTCGGTGGTAGGGCATAAACCTGCAACCGCGCCGCTGGCTGCCAGCCGCCGAATCTCGTCGTCATCAAGATGCGTAGCGTGAATCAGGCACCAGCGCTTATCGACTTCAAAACGGTTCATCAACCAGGCAACCGGTCGTTCGCCACTCCATGCGATACTGTCGTTAACCTCTTTTTCCTGCTCGGCGACATGAATATGCACCGGCAGTGTGGCAGGACTGACAGACAATACTTCATGCATTTGCGCTTCGCTCACCGCACGTAGCGAATGGAAACACAGCCCATGATTGTGCAGCGGCTTGTCGTGCAACGCGTTTTGCAACCAGGTTTGCTGCTGCAAATAGCGATCGGTTTGCTGAATAAAGCGTTTTTGCCCGTCGGTTGGCTTTTGTGCGCCAAAGCCGCTGTAGCTGTACAACACCGGCAGTAACGTTTGGCCAATGCCTGCGGTCTCAGCGGCGGCAATCAGCTGTTGCAGCATCGCATCTGCGGGGTAAGGCATGCCTTGCGGATCGTGGTGCAAATAGTGAAATTCTGCGACCTGGCTGTAGCCACCTTTGAGCATCTCGATATAAAGCAGTGCGGCAATATCTCCCACCTGTTCTGGCGACAGACGCTGCACCATGCGATACATTAAATCGCGCCAGGTCCAGAAGCTGTCCTGCGGATTGCCCGCAACTTCGGCCAGTCCGGCCATTACGCGCTGAAACGCATGAGAGTGAAGATTTGCAATAGCGGGAATTATCTCGCCTTGCAGTGAAATCGCATTCTGCGCGTGGCTATCAGCAGCGATCGCTTCAATGAAGCCCGCCGGGTTGACTGAAATTCGAACCTGTTTGCGCCAGCCGTCAGCCAGCAATGCGCGTGAAGCAAAAAAAGTCGCCATGGTTGATCCTCAACGGATGTGGTTGTATATACATATACATACTTTAATGCACAGTGTAAATGTCGGGAGCGATGAGGTGATAACAGCAGATGATTTATCCATAGACAGCCTGTGGCTGGGGGCCGACCTTGTTACCATGCAGGGTGGTAAATACCAGACCATTGAGGATGGCGCGCTGGCAGTGAAGTCAGGCAAGCTGGTGTGGCTGGGGCCACGTAAAGCAATGCCCGCTTTTACGGCCCGCGAACAGCATCAGCTTCCCGGCGGCATCATTACGCCAGGTTTAGTCGATTGCCATACCCACTTAGTGTTCGGTGGCGATCGCAGCCAGGAGTTTGAGCAGCGGCTGAATGGCGCCAGTTATGCCGAAATTGCGGCGCAGGGCGGCGGCATTCTTTCGACGGTACGCGCTACGCGCGCCGCCAGCCAGAGCTGGTTGCATCAGCGCGCTGGCGGCTGGATCGTTTGCTGGCAGAAGGCGTTACTACGGTTGAGATCAAATCCGGCTACGGCCTTGATGAAGAAAGCGAGCTACGCATGTTGCGTGCAATTCGCGAGTTAAGCGAAAGCGTACCGGCGGATGTTGTATCGACCTGTCTGGCAGCGCACAGTTTCCCACCAGAATTCAAACAAAATCCCGAGGGCTGGATCGAGATCATCTGTCATCGGCTACTGCCAAAAGTAAAAGCCGAAGGGCTGGCCGATGCAGTGGATGCCTTTTGCGAACATCTGGCTTTTTCTCCACAGCAGGTGGCACGGGTATTTGACCAGGCAAAAGCGTTGGGCTTGCCCGTTAAATTACATGCGGAGCAGCTCTCCTCGCTGGGGGGCGCGACGCTGGCCGCAAGCTATGGGGCACTGTCTGCCGATCATCTGGAGTATGCAACAGAAAACGATGCCAAAGCGTTGGCGCAGCACAATACGGTAGCGGTTTTACTGCCAGGAGCGTTTTACCTGCTGCGTGAAACACAGCGTCCGCCGGTTGATCTGTTCCGCCGTTACGGTGTGCCGATGGCGCTGGCGAGCGATGCAAATCCCGGTACTTCGCCTGCATTATCGTTAAGGTTGATGTTAAACATGGGGTGCACGCTATTCGGTATGACGCCGGAAGAGGCGTTAGCAGGCGTGACGATTTGGGGTGCTAAAGCGCTTGGATTAGAGCAGACACATGGCTCTCTGGAAGTGGGGAAAGTGGCGAACTTTGTACATTGGCCGCTATCACGTCCGGCAGAGCTGGTTTACTGGTTGGGCGGCGAACTGCCCTGCAAAGTTATTTATCGCGGAGAAGCCAAATGAGTAATGCAATAACGCCTTTCCATTTTACCCCTGGTAAAATGCCGTTGCTGGTCAGCATTCCGCATGCCGGAACGCAGCTCATGCCTGAAGTCGAATCAGGATTAAGCGAGGCCGCACGCGGTTTGCCCGATACCGACTGGCATATTCCTCTGCTATATGATTTTGTCCGCGATCTGGGGGCCAGCGTATTGATTGGCCGCTATTCACGCTTTGTGGTTGATCTCAATCGCTCACCGGATAACCAGCCGCTGTACACCACCGCAACAACCGGTTTGTTTCCTGAAACGCTGTTTGACGGCACGCCGACCTTTGCCGACGGCAAGACGCCCAGCGCAGCGCAGCGCCAATACTATATCGATAACATCTGGCAGCCTTATCATCAGCAGATTCAGCAAGAACTGGCTCGGCTCAAAGCCGCGCACGGCTATGCCTTGCTGTTTGATGCGCACTCCATTGCCAGCGTGATTCCGCGCTTGTTTGAAGGGCGGCTGCCGGATATAAACATCGGCACTAACGATGGTGCCAGCTGTCGCACGGCGGTAATTAATGCCATTCAGGACGTCTGCACCGCGCAAGATCAATACAGTTGGGTAGTAAATGGACGTTTTAAAGGGGGTTATATTACCCGCGCCTACGGTCAGCCGGATCAGAATGTACAGGCGGTACAGCTGGAACTGGCACAATGCAATTATATGGATGAGACGCCACCTTTCGCCTGGCGGCAAGAGCGTGCGTCGCAGCTGCAAAAGGTGCTTAAGCCGCTGATGCATGCGTTTATCGAAAAGGGAAAGTGTTAATTTAACTGCACCCAGCTTCTACAGCGTTTGTACTGCTTCGACGCAGCCTGTTTTTCCGGGAAAGGGATCGGTCCGGGTTAATAATCTGCAGGGCTGACGGCTGCGTCGGACGTGGGCAACAGCAGGGGATTCGCTGGCGGCCGCTGCCGTGGCCCGCGCCATCATGAAAACGCGGGCGGGTGCCTGTTATAATTTATATCCGGCGTGCGTCCGGGCGCACTAAGTCAAAACGCTGGGCTTCGCTGATGCCGTAATAGGCGCTGGGTCCACCGGCGCGCAGCACCGGCTCGGCTTTGGCGGTTTGATAAATACCGTTTTCCAGCAGTGTTTCATCAATATGGATCGCCACCGCTTCACCCAGCACCAGCCAGCTATTAATTGGCTTGCCGTGTGCGTCTTGTAACTGAATGAGCTGGGAGAGTTTGCATTCAAAATTCACCGGACTTTCTGCCACTAAACTGGTTTTGACCTGTGATGCGCTTAAAGGCGTTAAGCCAGCGAGCGCAAACTCGTCCTGATCGGCGGCCACCGAGGCGGAACTCTCATTCATCGCCTCCGCCAGCGAGCGTGTCGCCAGGTTCCAGACGAACTCTTTGGTTTCAGAAATATTCTGTACGCTGTCTTTCCAGCCGCTGCTGGCAAAGCCAATTATCGGTGGGTGATAGTTAAAGCAGTTAAAGAAGCTGTAAGGGGCGAGATTACGATGACCGCTGGCACTGATTGAGCTGATCCAGCCAATCGGGCGTGGACCAATAATGGCGTTAAGCGGATCATGCGGTAGTCCATGACCGACGTGGGGTTGATAAGAGTAACGTTTATGCGTCATGACATCTCCGGGGCGGTTTTTAGTTTATCTTAGCGTCACAGCATCGCCTGAAAGCGAGAGAATTGTGTAAGCGGATCGTGCAGGTTTATTTTCAGCGAGTCACAGCGTATTGTACGCGCGCCAGAATAATTGAGAGAAAGTATGAAAAAGTCAGCCAGCCCGTCACCGTTCCATGTCCGTAATCGTCATCAGGGCGAATATAATTTTGTCGCGTTAACCGCTGCGCACCCGCCTCTGGCGGCAAAAGTGCGGCCAAATGGTTATGGGGCGCAGTCCGTGGATTTTGCCGATCCTGATGCGGTGATGTTGCTGAACCAGGCGCTGATTAAGCTATTTTTGGTCTCGACTGGCAGCTTGCACCCGGCTCGTTGTGCCCGCCAGTGCCGGGACGGGCAGATTATGTGCATTATCTGGCTGATCTGCTGGCGCTGGATAATCATGGCACGATTCCCGTGGCCGATGTACTGGATATTGGTTGCGGCGCTAACTGCATCTATCCGCTGATTGGCCAGGCTGAATATGGCTGGCGCTTTACCGGCACCGAAATTGATGAAAGAGCGCTAAAAGCGGCTAACCGCATCGTGGCGGCTAATCCTGGTTTGCAAAGAATGATCCGCCTGCGTCAGCAAAAAAACAGCGAGGCGATCCTGTCAGGCATCGTGGGTAAAAATGACTTCTTTCATGCTGTGATGTGTAATCCGCCGTTCCATGCCTCCGCCGCAGAAGCCGCCGCCGGTTCGCAGCGTAAAGTACGCAACCTTGGCCTGCAAAAAACGGCACCGCTTAACTTTGGCGGTCAGAATAATGAATTATGGTGTGAAGGGGGAGAGAAGGCGTTTGTCAGTAAGATGATTGCAGAAAGCGTAGCGCTGGGGCGCCAATGCATGTGGTTTACTTCGCTGGTCTCACGTAAAGAAAACCTGCCTGTGCTGGAAAAACAGTTACAGGCGCTGGATGCAGAAGTGCGCGTGGTCAATATGGCACAAGGCCAGAAACAGAGTCGTTTTCTGGCCTGGACTTTTATGCCAGCGGCGCTACGCACGAAACGGCTTAAATAATACGCTGCCTGATGTGGCGGTTATTGTGGTGCGGGTAGCGTGGGTAAGCTTGCACCCGCCATGTCTGGGCCAGTTTGCATTATTTCCACTGTTTGATGCGGCGCTTTAATGCCCGCAGCGTCGAAATGTTTTTTCACCTTGTCATCCAAAGCAAAGCGCACCGTCCACTGCTTGAGCGGCTGAGTGGTAAACGAGACGCGAACAGTAAATGCCTGATTAGTCAACCCCACCAGCCCGGCAAAATTCGGCTCGCCAATCACCATGCCGCGAATTTCTGGATTTTCCAGCAGTTCAGTGACCGCCGATTGCAACGCCTGATTGGCGCGCTCCGTGTCCTGGCTACGATCGACATCATAGTTGGCGACAAATGAGCCAATGCCGCGCACAAAGTTGGCGAAAGTAGTGATCGACGACCATGGAATGATGTGATACGCGCCGGTATCCTGGCGCACGCCCACCGAACGAATTGACATGCGTTCCACCGTGCCAGTAATTGCACCAATAGTAACCAGATCGCCCGTATTCATGCCATTTTCAAACTGGATAAAAATACCGGTGATAATATCCTTTACCAGCGTTTGTGAACCGAACGATACTGCCAGCCCCAATGCACCTGCACCCGCTAATAGCGGAGCGATATTAACCCCAATTTCCGACAGCAAAATCATAATAGTAATGGTGCTGATGACGACCGCCAGCGCATTACGAAATAACGTCAGTAGGGTGCGCGTACGGGCGCTGGGCATTGGACGACCGTGAGAATCAGAGGACAGACGGCTTTCGATCAAACTCGCCAGCACTGTCCAGCCGATAGCCGACAGCAGCAGAATCATCACGATGCGGATCAGAACATCCACCATTTTTTCGCCTGCGCCTACCGTTAACCAGTGCCAGAGATCGAACAGATTCCAGGCATTGAGCAGGAGCAGCACAGTGGCAAACACAGTGATAATACGAGCCAGTTTCAGCATTGCGCGCACCCAGTCATTTACGCGATTTTGCAGTTCAGGGTAGTTACGGCGCAGCTCGGGCGACAAAGTAATGGTTTTACCAATCCAGCGCGTCAACATGCCGGAAGCAAAGGCGGCGATACCAATAATTGCCAGGCTACGTACCGTGGCAGACATCATAAATTTCAGGCTGTCGCCGGGATTGAAAATCGAAAATAAAAACAGGGTAATAAAGGGTAATGACTCCAACTTACTGATAGTGTTTTATGTTCAGATAATGTCCGATGACCTTGTCATGCAGCTCCACCGATTTTGAGAACGACAGTGACTTCCGTCCCAGCCTTGCCAGATGTTGTCTCAGATTCAGGTTATGTCGCTCAATGCGCTGAGTGTAACGCTTGCTGATAACGTGCAGCTTTCCCTTCAGGCGTGATTCATACAGCGGCCAGCCATCCGTCATCCATACCACGACCTCAAAGGCCGACAGCAGGCTCAGAAGACGCTCCAGTGTGGCCAGAGTGCGTTCACCGAAGACGTGTGCCACAACCGTCCTCCGTATCCTGTCATACGCGTAAAACAGCCAGCGCTGACGTGATTTAGCACCGACGTAGCCCCACTGTTCGTCCATTTCAGCGCAGACAATCACATCACTGCCCGGTTGTATGCGCGAGGTTACCGACTGCGGCCTGAGTTTTTTAAGTGACGTAAAACCGTGTTGAGGCCAATGCCCATAATGCGTGCACTGGCGCGACATCCGACGCCATTCATGGCCATATCAATGATTGTCTGGTGCGTACCGGGCTGAGAGGCGGTGTAAGTGAACTGTAGTTGCCATGTTTTACGGCAATGAGAGCAGAGATAGCGCTGATGTCCGGCAGTGCTTTTGCCGTTACGCACCACGCCTTCAGTAGCGGAGCAGGAAGGACATCTGATGGAAATGGAAGCCACGCAAGCACCTCAAAATCACCATCATACACTAAATCAGTAAGTTGGGAGCATTACCTCGAATTGTTATTTAGGTTCGCTGCCAAACCATTTTTTATACAGCTGGTTATAGATACCGTTCTCTTTCAGTGTCTTCAGCGCGCCGTTTACTTTGGTGCGCAGATCGTCGCTGCCCTTTGGAAAAGCGATGCCATATTGCTGAGCTTCAATGGAATCACCTACTGCTTTGAAGCGGCCTTTCCCCGCGGTGTGGATGAAGTACAGGATATTTGGTGTGTCATGCAGCACCGCGTCAGCGCGGTTGGTGCCTAACTCCATATAAGCATTGTCGATATTTGGAAACTGGCGCAGATCTTTGGTTTTGATATGGGCTTTTGCGTAATCGACAGAACCTGTACCGCTCTTTACGGCAAGTACTTTGCCGTTCAGGTCGCTAATACTTTTAATGTCGTTTTCGTTATTACGCACCATTACCAGTAAACCGCTTTTGTAGTAACCGTCAGAAAATTCAATCGCTTTTTTACGTTCTTCGGTGATGGTGATGCCGGCTAACGCCAGATCAACGTTGCGCGTTTGCAGTGCAGGAATAATTCCACTGAAATCCATGGGCTTCAGGGTGTAATCAAGCTTCAGCTCCTTAGCGATGGCATCCCATAAATCCACATCAAAGCCGACATATTTATCCCCTTGCTTGAATTCAAAAGGAACGAAGGCGGTGTCGGTTGCGACAACCAGTTTTTTTTCTGCTGCGGTAGAAGAGAATGAGAAGGCCAGCGCCAGCGCGGCCACAGAGACTTTAAACAGTGACTTCATCAATTTTCCTTATTACTATCAGGCTGCAGGCCTGGGTTTGCGGCTTGTCTTATGAAAGTATTATGCCAACTTCGCAAAATCTATGAGATCAGTAGGTTAAATGCACCACCTGTCACCGTTTTGTTTTGCAAAGAAAAGTTGCACTAATTTGGTGACTCATTGTGGTGCGTGACATTTTTTTAGTGCAACGGAAAGTGTGACGTAAAAAAAAGGACGGAGAAAATCAGGAAGGAAAAATTGTTAACGAAGTCATAAAAAGCGGCAGGCAGGACGTAAAACAGGCGGGTTTCCCCGCCTGTTTTATCTTCAAACGTCTTATTCGATATTAGATTCAATAAACCACAGGAATTTATCGAGATCACGTGATGCAGCGGTAAAGATGTCAGCGGTATCTTCATCTTTGACTTCAGTAATGGCTTTACGCACATCGTTAGCGACCACACCGTAGCGATCTGCCAGGGCTTTAAGGTGATCCTGCACGCTGTGAATATTTAGCGGGTAGCTTTTCAGCGGCGTTTTGTCATTAACGACCTGGGTGGTACCCAGCGCGACGCCACCAAGCTG
The DNA here is from genome assembly GCF_014946725.1 of Mixta mediterraneensis. Lineage (GTDB taxonomy): Bacteria > Pseudomonadota > Gammaproteobacteria > Enterobacterales > Enterobacteriaceae > Pantoea > Pantoea mediterraneensis. Next base: position 233,795 of record NZ_JACFXY010000001.1, on the reverse strand, counting down.
TACCACACGCTCTGCAATGGTGTCCTGATGATCGGTAATGACGGTACGGAAGCCGTCCAGCATTTCATGTACGCCGATAAAGTTAGCACCGCGCATGTTCCAGTGCGCCTGTTTCGTGATCAGCGACAAATCAATAAATTCGACTACCATACGGTTGAGCACCTCAATGGTAGCTTTTTTTTCATTTTCAGCTACGTCATTACGGGTGTAAAGCAGATCAGAAGAATTTGTTTTAACCAATTTAGCGGTACTCATCGTTTCGGTCCTCTCTTTGATGGTTGTCCTAAATGAAACACGGAAATAAGTATAGCAGCGATTTTAGAATTTGCAGTAACGACAATAGCAATGATTGAAATAGATTATTTCTTATCGGAAATAACAAGTTAACCCGACTGGGTTAATACAGTGTTAAATGGCTTGTTAGAAAAAGGTTTTTATTTACAAAGGGTTGGTTTGTTTCGTCAACAGAGTGTACTGGACTGTTTCAAAATAATAATAGTAACGATTCGCTTTTAATTAAGAATAATCATTAAGACTGATTTCATTATTATTTGGCCCACCCGGTTAGCAGGCCAGTTAATTATTTTTCCGCTTTGTTATTTATTTCCACTTCACTTAACTGGCTCTTTTTGGGCTTCATTGTCAGGGTTGAACCAGCCGAAGCAATGATAATCGCCAGTAGCGCCAGACACTGTTTTCCGCTTAAGGTCTCGCCGAGAAATAGCATACCCGACAACGCTGCCATCGCCGGTTCCAGACTCATCAGCGTGCCAAAAATACGTGCAGGTAGACGCGTAAGCACCATCATCTCAAGATAATAGGGAATGACGCTTGAGAGCAAAGCAACCAGTAAAGCGATGGGCAAGATGTTCCAGTGCCAGATGCCGCTTTCTGCGAATGCCAGACCCAGTGGTACAAAAATTATGGAAGCAATAAGCGAACCCATCGCAACGGTAGCCGGCCCATGCTCTGCGCCTGCGCGCTGTCCCGCCAGGATATAAAATGCCCAACAGACACCTGCGCCTATTGCTAATGCCGCACCAAACGGATCGATTGCCGTCATCGTTGCGCCAAATGGCAACAGGAACCACAACCCCATCACGGCCAGCACGACCCAAACAAAATCCAGCAGACGACGCGAACCCAGTAATGCCAGCGTTAATGGCCCGGTAAATTCCAGTGCAACGGCTACGCCAAGCGGCAGAGTACGAATCGATAAATAAAACATGAAATTCATTGCGCCAAGCGCTAAACCATATATTAACAGCGGCACCCGCTGTTCACGCGTAAAGTGCAGCCGCCATGGTTTAAAAATCGTACAGAGAATAAGCGTGCCTAAACCCAAACGTAAAGCCGTAATCCCTGTTGAGCCTACGGTAGAAAACAGGGATTTTGCCAGTGATGCGCCTCCCTGCAGCGATAGCATGGCGAGCAGCAATACAGCGACAGGCATAAAGACAGGCGCAAAATTTTTGGTGCGGGAGCTAAGGGACATCCTGTGAGCGCATCCTTAATCATGTATGTAACAAGGCGAACAGTGTAATGGAATTGGCAGATAAAAGAGATGATAACGCGCGCTTTAAATGTAGTTTAACCGGGTAAAAAATGAACAAATTTAGTGCCGTTTAGGTAAAGAAACGTCAGGATTTTTTAGGATTTTACTTAAAGCGAAGATTTAATGACAAAAATTATATTGCAGGAATATGATGCTTTTTATAAGAAAAAAGAATGACATACGATCGTGTATTAACGTCCTGTTACACCAAACATTCTGTTAGACAACAAAATCCGGGCAGAGTTTCTTGCTATTTTTTGTTATATTTCCAGCGTTGTCAGGAGAGTAGTACTTTCACATTTGAGGTGGTTATGAAAAAAATTGCATGTCTTTCAGCACTGGCCTGTGTTCTGGCTGTATCCGCAGGTTCTGCAATGGCTCAAAGCACCGTAACCGGTGGCTATGCGCAGAGTGATTACCAAGGCGTTGCTAACAAAGCAAACGGCTTCAACCTGAAATACCGCTACGAAGACGGTTCTAACCCACTGGGTTGGATCGCATCTTTCACCTACACCGAGAAAGATCATCATGGCGGCGGTAACGTTTATGACAAAGGCCAATATTACGGCGTTACCGGTGGTCCTGCTTACCGTCTGAACGACTGGGCAAGCATCTACGGTGTTGTGGGTATCGGCTACGGCAAATACCAGCAGAACTCGACTGTGGTGCGTGACAAATCTGATACCAGCGACGTAGGCTTCTCTTACGGCGCAGGCTTGCAGTTCAACCCAGTTGAAAACTTTGCAGTCGATGTAGGCTACGAGCAGAGCCGCATTCGTAACGTTGACGTTGGCACCTGGATCGCTGGCGTAGGTTACAGCTTCTAAGTTAGCGTAGACTGTTTACAGAAAAACGGCCCTTATCGGGCCGTTTTTTTATTTCTGCGGTTCTTGTCCTGGTTCGCTTTCTATGGTGATTTTACGTATATCTTTCACCTGATCGGCCGTAACCGGCTTCGCATGATTACCCCAGCCGTTACGCACAAACGTTGCCACATCGGCTACTTGCTGATCGTCCAGACGCCAGCCGAAATCCGGCATGGCTAAGCCAGTTGGGGCCGACTGAGTGCTGACACGCTTACCGCCCTGCAAAATCATACTGATGACGGATGAGGGGTCATCGCTGAGCACGGCTGAATTATGGGCCAGCGCCGGGAACGTTCGCGTATAGCCTTTGCCGTCGCTACGATGACAGGCTGCACAGTTATCAAGATAAATTTGAGCGCCAGGCTGGCTGACATCCCCTTTAAACAACGCTTGCGCGGTAGCATCGCTGTTTTGTGGCGCCGGCATAACATGGCTGGCGGGTAATGATTTCAGGTAAATGGCAATAGCATTCAAATCGTTATCGGTCAGAAATTGCGTGCTGTGATTCACCACTTCCGTCATTGAACCGAATGCTGAAGCTTGCGTATTGGCGCCGGTTTTCAGGAATTCGACAATATCCTGTTGCGACCAGCGACCGAGGCCATCTGCCTGAGTCGCCGTGAGATCAGGCGCATGCCAGCCTTCCAGCGTGCCGCCGGCTAGATAGGCTTTATCGGACTGATCCAGCGCTTTTTCCTGAAATCCAATGCCGCGTGGGGTATGACAAGAGCCGCAGTGCGCTAATCCCTGGACGAGATAGGCGCCGCGCTGCCATTGAGCGGATTTGTCAGGCGTGCTGGCAAAAGTTTTATCATCGGTAAATGCCCAGCGCCAAAGCGAAAGCGGCCAACGCATATTGAGCGGCCACGGAATATCGCTGTCGTGATTGGCCTGGCTGACCGGCTTGACGCCCTGCATAAAGTAGTCATAAAGATCATGCAAATCACTGTCGGTGATTTTGGCGTAGGAAGGATAGGGCATCGCGGGATAAAGGGAGGACCCGTTTTTCTTCACGCCGCCGCGCACCGCTTTAGCAAAATCATCATAGCTGTAATCGCCAATACCGGTTGATTTATCCGGCGTGATGTTAGTGAAATAGATCGCACCAACAGGCGTACTCATTTTTAATCCGCCAGCGAAGGGTTGGCCACCAGCGGCGGTATGACAAGCGGCGCAATCCCCGGCTATGGACAGATATTTACCGTGCGCAATGGATTCCGGCGTAGCCGCCTGCGCACCGCTCGCTATACCTGCCAGCGCGGCGAGTGCAAAAACTACCTGAGATCTTTTCACCGTCTCTCTCCTTATCAAGCCTGAACCAGCGGACCGGGACTGGCAAGGTAGCGCGTGCGAATCGCCTCGGCGGCGAACAGTGTCGTGGCGCAAACAATGCCGGTTGGGTTGTAAGCAAGGTTCTGCGGGAAGCAGCATGCGCCAGTAACAAACAGATTTGGCACATCCCAGCTTTGCAGATACTTATTCACTACGCTTGTGGAGGGGTTATCACCCATCACCGCGCCGCCAGTGGTGTGTGTGGATTGATAAGGACGTACATCGTAATGGCTATTCAGGGTCTTAAAGGCCACTTCATAGGTTTTGGGATTGATGGTTTTAACGATCTCTTCAGCCCGGTCCTTAATGAAGTTCGTCATCTTCAACTCGTTCTGTTGCCAGTCGAACGTCATCCGCAACAGCGGTTGGCCATAAATATCTTTATAGGTCGGATCAAGATCGAGATAGCATTGACGATATGGCATCACTGAACCCGATGAACCTACGTTCATCGTATGCAGATAATTGTCTTTGATGGCCTGCTTCCAGCCGGAACCCCAACGCGGTGCATCTTTAGGAATGCCCATTTGCTGAATCGGACGACCTCCAGAGAAGGCGGCGGAAATTGTGGCACCGCCCACAAAACCAAGCTTGCTGTGATCGAAATTTTCTGCGTTGAAATCATCAATCATTGTGGTGGTTGCGCCAGTAGCTGCAAACGGATTGAAATAAGTGTCTTTATCGAAGAACAACTTAATGCCGCCGGTCATCTGATAGGCATAATTACGGCCTACCACGCCTTCGCCGGTCATTGGGTTGTAAGGTTTGCCGATATTGGATAAGAGCAGCAGGCGCACGTTATGGAGCTGAAAGGCGCTTAATACCACTAAAGCAGCCGGTTGCTGTCGCTACCGATGTAAAACTGGCCCACCTGCCGATGTAAATCTGACCCACCTAGGGTAAAAATGGCAGTTTTAAGGCACTGCCAATGATGACATTGGAGACCAGAGTGGAGATTAGTGTTTTACACCGTCAGGGCATGTCGATACGCGCCATCGCGCGCCAGCTTTCATGCTCTCGTGAGACCGTTCGCAGATATATTCGTAGCCCGCTGCCCGTAGCGGATATGCGCTACAAGCCTCGCGCACCCAGACCCTGCAAGCTTGACCCGTTCAAGACCTATATCCTTGAGCGCGTGGCCGCTGCCAGGCCCCTCTGGATACCCGCCAGTGTGCTGCTGCGCGAGATCCGTCAGCGTGGTTACGAGGGTGGTTACAGCATGCTGACCGCTTTCCTGCACCCCATTAAGCAGCCCGTCACTGAAGAGGTAACACGCTTCGAGACCGAGCCTGGCTTTCAGATGCAAGTTGATTTCACCATCATCAGACTCGGTCATAACCCATTGCTGGCCTTTGTCGCCACGCTGGGCTGGAGCCGCGCGACTTTCGTCAAGTTTTACAGCAACCAGGACTCCGCTGCCTGGTGTGACGGCATTGAGTCTGCGCTCAGGTTCTTCGGCGGGACGCCGCATCAGCTGCTGTTCGACAACGCCAAGGCCATCATCATTGAGCGCGATGTCTACGGCCCCGGTAAGCATCGCTGGAACCCGCAGTTGATGCACGTCGCCGAGAAGTATGCCTTTACTCCCAAGGTCTGCCGACCCTATCGCGCCAAGACCAAGGGTAAGGTTGAGCGGTTTAACCATTACCTCAAGAACAGCTTTATCGTGCCTCTTACCGCGACCTTCCGGCAGGCCGGGCTGGTACTGGATGTACCTGCTGCCAACACACGCATCGGCGAGTGGCTGGTCACCGTCGCGAACACACGAGTGCATGGCACCACAGGCGTACCGCCTGAGCAGCGCATGCCGCGCGAGCGTGCTGCGCTATTGCCGTTACCGAAGGTCACGTTGGCATTGCCTGCACCTGTCCCAGCGCTCAGCCAGCGTCCGGTGCCGACCGAGAGCCTGCAACATCCTCTGGCAACGTACCAGGCCTTGCTCGAGGTGCCAGCATGAACCTTCAACATGATCGTATTGCCGCGCTCTGCGAGCAACTCAAGCTCGACCGCCTGCCGGCAGAGTGGCCGGGTGTGGCACAGGCGACCATCGACAACAGCGGCACGCATGCCGACTTCCTGGAAGCCGTTTTGCAGCTCCAGCATGATGGCCAGAACGAACGGCGTCGCCAGACCATTTTGCGGTTATCAGGCCTGCCGGTGATAAAAACACTGGAGCAGTGCGATTACGCCTATGCCAGTGGCGTTCCACGAAGTCAGATCCAGGAGGTGGCGGGTCTGGCATGTATCGAACGTCAGGAGAACGTTGTCCTGCTCGGGCCTTCTGGCGTCGGCAAAACGCACCTGGCGACCGCCATTGGCTATAAGGCCGCGATGGCGGGTTTAAGCATTCGGTTCATTACCGCCGCCGACATGATGCTGCAACTGATGGCGTCACATCGTCAGGGTGACCTGAAGGGCTACCTGAACCGCGTCGTAGGTAAACCTAAGCTGTTGATCATCGACGAAGTGGGATATCTGCCGTTCGGTAAAATGGAGGCGAACCTGTTCTTCCAGGTAGTCGCTAAACGGTATGAGTCAGGCAGCGTGATCCTGACCAGCAACCTGCCGTTTACGCAGTGGTCCGGAACGTTTGGTGATGACGAGACACTGACGGCAGCGATGCTGGATCGGCTGCTTAACCATGCGCATATCGCCCAAATCAGCGGCCAAAGCTATCGACTGAAAGATAAGCTGAAAAGCGGTCAACTCCAGAAGAAAACGAAAGCAACAACGCTCGAATGATTCAAAGGGGGTGGGTCAGTTTTACTTTGGCAGGGTGGGTCAGAATTCGATCGGTATTGACAGGTTGCTCGATTTCATTACCTTGCGCATCAATATAAGTGACGCCTGTGGCTTTTTTACCGCTGCTGTCGGTATTCACACGGATAACATGTGACTGCGTACGCAGCTCAAAATTACTATGCTGACGTAACGCCGGGATCACGCATGACTGGGGTGAACCTTTAGAGTAGTTAAAACAGCCGAAGCGCTCGCAGTAACCACAATAATTACATACCCCAAGCTGGACGTTATAAGGATTGGTCCAGGATTCGGTACAGTTGGCTGCCGGACACTGGAAAGGGTGATACCCCAGTTTTTGTGCAGCTTGTGCAAACAAATCTCCCGCATAAAGCGTTTGCAGCGGCCTGGTGGGATAATCATTTTTACGCGGTGATTCAAAGGGGTTACCGCCAGCAATTTTTTCACCGTTTATATTGCCTGCCTTGCCTGATGCGCCACAAATTTTCTCGAATTTGTCAAAAAACGGCTCCAGCTCTTCATAGCTAAACGGATAATCCTGCACCGTCATGCCTTCAGGAATAAAGCTTGCTCCATATTTTTCAATGACCGTGCTGCGCATTTTGAGATCTGCTTCCAGCGGGCGCCACAGTTGACCATTCCAGTGCGTCCCTGCGCCACCCACGCCATCGCCCGGCAGGAAAGAGCCAAAGCGGCGGTAAGGCAGGGCAGTCTCGCTGGTTTTGTGGCGTATTGTTACTGTTTCTTTAGCCGCGTTTTGAAACAGCTTCAGGCGAATGCCGTAGGTCAGTTCATCTGCGATACGGGGATAGGCAAAGTCAGGATAAGTATCCCGGTTCTCGCCGCGCTCCAGCGCCACAATCTTCAAGCCACTGCTGGCCAGTTCCATCGCCATTAGCGAGCCGGTCCAGCCAAATCCGACGATAACAATATCGACGGAATCTTTTTTTACTGCAGCCATTACACACTCCTTTTACTGGAAATACTGACCGGACCGAGCGGATACGGTTTATTAGGTTGCTGGACCGTATCAATAAAATCGGCACGGGCACCGGGAAAGCCAATCAGCTTCCACGAGGCCAGAGTCTGGTTGCCGCCATGTATCGGATCGGCGAGATACCCTTCTTTGGCGTTTTCCAGTAGCTGCTCAAAAAATAGCTTGCCGTGAATGGCTTCATTGCGGATATGGTCCGCTTCCAGATCGCGCAGCACAGCTTCCTGCTGGCTGGCGTCCAGCTGATAAAAATCTTTCTGAAATTTTTGCTGGCAGTAGTCATCGGTTAATTTGATCCCGACGCGATAAGTGTCGCGCGGCACCAGATGTGACTGATAACCCATTTCCGGTGCGGCTTCGGCAAACGGCGCCTGCATGTACCACAACCGGCCATAGCCGTAAGGAAGTTCCATCTGTTTATCAATATAAACGGGGACCCCTTCGCTGACGGCGCCGGGACCGTTTGCATCGCTGGGAATCAGACGCTCTAAGGCGGCAAGCAGAAATTTCCACTCTTTATCATTGAAGTAGGCAGGAACGTAATCCTGTACTACGCCTTGCGTTTTTTCGGCTGCGGGGGAAGTTAATGAAACGACACCCGTGCTGGCGGCAGCGGCGAGAGGGATGAGCGAGAGCGATTTTTGTAAAAAACGTCTCCGGCCCGAGGGATGCTCTTCAGGCTTGTTGGCTGACATTGCTTTTCCTTGGAAACCCATTACGGGTGGTTTGTTATAAGGTTGTAATTTTTGTTATGGGGAGATTAATTAGGAATGACAAAAGGTTGCAAGAAGAAAATTAGCAGGCTAACTATGAGGCGACTTTTTATTGAAGCGTTTCAGCTCTAGCTATTATGCGGGTTGGAAAAAGTTCAATAACAAACGAAACGGCCAGCGGAAAGAGAGTAACAAAATGTACAGAAGGAGAGGAAAGCCTTTTAGCGGGGCGCTAAAAGGCCAGCGGTGCGGGATGAGTTAACCGCGCCAGATCAAATTTTGGCAGCGGCGATCGGCTGGTTTGTTGCCCAGCAATTTCTCGATCAACATCAGGCGCAGCGTAAACGGGGAACGCGTCAGCAGGCACAACCAGGATTTCACATCCACAGAAGCCATTTTTTCAGCCTGGAAGCATTTGCTGCAATCTAAACAGCATTTCAGGGTGCTCATCGCATCACCTCCCAATTAATGTTGACGCAAAAGCAAGCAGGATCCAGGGATAAGACCCGGAAAATCAGCAGTAAAAGGTAAGGATCCGATATGATCTTTAGCTCGCGGCTGATAGGCCTGCTTACATTACCAACAAATATAGCATTGGCTATACCGTTTAGCCAATGCTAATCAGGAAAAATTTGAGCTTCGTTGCAGCTGGTTTACAATAGGCGCAGCTAATCCGCAGAGCAGGTTAAAGGCGGAAAATAATAAAGAGGAAGCTGAATGAGTCGTCGTGCTAAAAGCGTGGTTTCTGTCCCGCAAGGACCACTAAAAGATATTGAAGAGCATGTCGAAGGTTTTCGGCAGGTGCGTGAAGCGCATCGTCGTGAGCTTATTGATGACTACGTTGAGTTAATCTCTGATTTAATTGGTGAGTTTGGCGAAGCGCGTCAGGTTGATATGGCGGCACGTTTGGGTGTCTCTCAGCCAACCGTTGCTAAGATGTTGAAGCGCCTTAGCAGCACTGGGTTAGTTGAGCAGGTGCCCTATCGTGGCGTATTTCTCACCGCTGAAGGCGAAAAACTCGCGGAAGAGAGCCGTGCACGCCATTATATTGTTGAAACCTTTCTGTTAGCGCTGGGCATCAGCCCGGAAACGGCTCGTCGTGATTCCGAAGGCATTGAGCATCATGTCAGTGATGAAACGCTGGCGGTTTTTCAGAAATTTTACGAGAACCGCTAATTCTTAAGGCGACCGGCCCTCATGCCTATCGTGTTTCGTTCGTTTTTGCATGACCGCATTTTGCATCTGCTGGTAGTGACGGGCGCGATCCTTCTGTTTCTGGTCGATTTCTCCTGGCCAGATCTGCCGAAGGCGGTGGACTGGCACACCATGATGACGCTGACCAGTCTGTTGATCCTCACTAAAGGGTTAGAAACCAGCGGTTATTTTGACGTATTAGGCGGGAAGTTAATCGCACGTTTCAGGCATGAGCGTGCGCTAGCGCTGTTTATGGTTCTGGCTGCTGCACTGCTTTCTACGTTTCTGACTAATGATGTGGCGCTGTTTATTTTAGTGCCTTTAACGCTCACGTTACGTAAATTCTCCCGCTTACCGATTTCACGTTTAATTATTTTTGAAGCACTGGCGGTGAATGCCGGATCGTTAATCACGCCTGTTGGCAATCCACAAAATATTTTGTTATGGAGCCACGGTTCGCTCAGTGTGGCCGGCTTTATCTTGCAAATGTTACCGTTGGCGGTCTGGCTGATGTTAACTCTGATGTCGCTAACCTGGTGGTGTTTTTCAAGGCGTGAAATTCATAAACATGGCAATAGCGAAACCCTTCACTGGCAAAAGCCACTGTTTATAGTGAGCGTGCTGTTATATGTCCTGTTTATTATGGCGCTGGAATGGCATCTCACCGGCTGGGCGCTGCTGGCCATTGTGCTGTGTTTTTTAGTGCTGGCGCGTCCGGTATTACTCAATATCGACTGGAGTTTGCTGGCGGTGTTTATCGCCATGTTTATTGATGTTTATTTGCTGACGTATTTACCGCTGTTACAGACGCGTTTTGGTGCCATTGCGCATTATGACAAGGGTGCGCTTTATCTGCTGGCCATCGGTTTATCGCAGGTAATCAGTAACGTGCCTGCCACCATACTGTTGCTGCAAAAAGTTCCCCCAACCGAGTTGCTCGCCTGGGCGGTTAATATTGGCGGGGTTGGTCTGCTGCCCGGCTCGCTTGCTAATTTGATCGCGCTACGTATGGCGAAAGATCGCCGCGTCTGGTGGCAATTTCATCTGTTTTCTGTTCCGTTACTGGCCTGGGCAATGCTTAGCGGCTGGCTGTTATTGTTTCTGCTGGCATAAGGCTCATTCTCTCGTCCTGCTAAAGGTGAAATTGACCAGACGTGCGCCTTTCCTCAAGTTATGTAAAGTTACACTGGAATTTGCCAGTTTACGATCTAAGGTTAAATTGACCTTTTATGCCCGAGAATTAGGGCCTTAGCCAGTGATGGGAATTATGAGCGAGAAAGATCAACGCGAGCCACGCCAGGAAGACGCTGATAACGCGGCGGATAAAAACAGTCAGTCAACAGAAAAACAGGATACCCAGGATACTCAGGAAAAGCAGAACAACGATGAGGATGAATCCGAGCGCAAACGCCCCGGCAAAAAGCCGTTGGTTATTCTGGCGATTGTGGTGGTCATCATGCTGATCGTTGGCTTCTGGTTTTGGTTTAGCACCCGCAATGAAGAAACCACTGACGATGCGTTTACCGAAGGCAACGCAGTGACAATTGCGCCAAAAGCTTCAGGCTATGTGGTTAAACTTTTAGTCAACGATAACCAGCGCGTGAAAAAAGGCGATCTGCTGGTAGAGATCGATCCGCAGGACAATATGGCGCAGCGCGATCAGGCAAAAGCACAGCTGGGACTGGCGCAGGCGCAACTGCATCAGGCGCAGGCGCAGCTGGCACTGTCGCGCGTGCAGTATCCAGCGCAGCGCGATCAGGCGCTCGCCGATCAGGCTAAAGCGCAGGCTAATCTGCTTAATGCACAAGCGGATTACCGCCGCCAGCGTGGCGTCGATCCACGAGCCACCAGCCAGCGCAACATAGATAGCGCCAGTGCGCAATTGCGTTCCGCCGAGGCGCAATTGCAAAGTGCCAAAGCGCAAGTGGAGGTTGCTTCCCAGGTTGCTTTGCAAATCCGTCAGCAGGAAACCAACGTGGAAGCGCGTCAGCAGCAGGTTGAGCAGGCGAAAGCGCAACTGAATACGGCGGAATTAAATCTTTCCTATACCCAGGTTCGGGCACCTTATGACGGCTTTGTCACCAAACGTAATGTGCAGCTGGGCACGCTGGTGCAGGCCGGAACCTCGCTGTTCTCGCTGGTATCACCCGACATCTGGATCACCGCCAACTTTAAAGAGTCACAGCTGGAACGCATGAATCCGGGCGACAAAGTGGCGATCACCGTTGATGCCTGGCCAGATATGCAGCTGGAAGGGCATGTCGATAGTATCCAGATGGGTTCTGGCTCGCGCTTCTCGACTTTCCCGGCGGAAAACGCCACCGGTAATTACGTAAAAATCGTACAGCGTGTGCCGGTAAAAATTGTCATCGATAAAGGTTTAGATCCGAATCATCCGCTGCCGCTCGGCCTGTCGGTTGAACCGAAGGTGACGGTGGAATGAGCCCGTCGCAGAGCTGGAAACCGTCCAGTAATCCGTGGCTGGTTGCTGTCACAGTTACGCTGGCGGTGTTCATGGAGATTCTTGACACAACCATTGTCAACGTGGCGCTGCCGCACATCGCCGGCTCGCTCTCTTCCAGTTACGATGAGTCAACCTGGGTACTGACTTCGTATCTGGTGGCGAACGGCATTGTACTGCCCATCTCTGCCTTTTTTAGCCGGTTATTTGGTCGCAAGCAGTTTTTTTTGATTTGTATTGTAATGTTCACCCTGTGCTCGTTTCTGTGTGGCATCGCCACCGAGTTATGGCAAATCATTCTGTTTCGCGTGTTGCAGGGCTTCTTTGGCGGGGGATTGCAGCCGGTTCAGCAATCGGTACTGCTTGACTACTTCAAATCGGAAGATCGCGGTAAGGCCTTTGGCCTTTCCTCAATTGCGATAATCGTCGCGCCCGTCATCGGGCCAACGCTTGGCGGCTGGATCACCGATAACTACAGCTGGCGCTGGGTCTTTTTCATTAATATCCCGGTAGGGATTCTTACTGTACTGGCGATCTATCAGTTGCTGGAAGATCCACCCTGGGAGCGTAAATGGGCTAAAGGTCGGCTGAAAATCGATTACATCGGCATATCACTGATTACCCTTGGGCTTGGCTGTTTACAGGTGATGCTGGATCGCGGCGAAGATGAAGACTGGTTCGCCTCGCACTTTATCGTGTTGTTCGCCATTCTGGCGGTGATCGGCATAGTCGGCGCGGTTTACTGGCTGATGTATGCACGTAAACCGGTGGTTGATATATTGGTGATGAAAGATCGCAATTTCTGGGTAGCGGGCTTATTGATGGCTGGTATGGCGATGATCCTGTACGGCAGTTCAGTGATATTGCCACAGCTGGCACAGCAGGATCTCGGCTACACCGCAACCTGGTCAGGTTTAGTGCTGTCGCCGGGCGCGGTGTTAATTGTAATGACCATTCCGCTGGTGTTAAAACTGATGCCGATCGTGCAGACGCGTTACATTATCGCGTTTGGGTTCTCCTGTCTTGCCGTCGCGTTCTTCTATTCGGCGAGCTTAGCGCCAAATATTGATTTCACCACGCTGGTATTGATGCGTAGTGCGCAGTCGATCGGCCTTGGCTTTCTGTTTGTGCCGCTCACCACCATTGCTTTCGTAACTATTCCACAGCGCCTGAATGCCGATGCTTCCGCGCTGTTTACTATGTTCCGTAACGTTGCCGGATCGATTGGTATTTCGCTGTCTACCGCCGCCATCACCGAACGCGAACAGGTGCGGTCCGCGCATATGGTGCACAACATGACGCCTCTTAACGAGCAATTTAACATCACCATACAGCACTGGGCGCAGGCAATTCGCGACTTCACTTCGGCGGTTGGCGATCCGATGACGCTGGCGGCCGGGCAGCTTTATCAGGAGATGATCGCGCAGTCGCGTATTCTCGCCTACATCGACGTTTTTTCAGGATTGAGCATTATCGCTCTGATATTGATTCCATTTTGTTGGCTGCTGGCGCCGATTAAGAGCGAAGGCAGTGCAGGAGCACACTGACATGCAGGTTATGTTTTCTCGCGGTCTGAAGCCGTTGAGCTTATTGACGCTGGCAATATGGCTGACGGGTTGCGCTGTCGGGCCAGATTATCAGGCCCCAAAACCACAGATGCCGGGCGGCTATAACTCGCTGGATTCCCAGGAAGCCTCGAAACCGCAATCTTCGGTGGTAGATACCCGCTGGTGGCGCAACTTTAACGATCCCCAGCTTGATAGCCTGATTGCGCGTGCTATTGAAGGTAATCTGACATTGCAACAGGCTGTGTTGCGTATTGCTGGCGCGCGTGAGCAGCTGGCGCAGGCGCAGGGCAGCTTATTTCCCAGCCTGAACGGCTCAGCCAGCGTCATGCGCCAGCAGCCTGGTCTGAAGGGCCTGTTGAAGTCAAATGGCGCTTACGATCAGCTTGATAGTGACGTCGCCAGCCAGCTTAACAGCCTGACGCAGCCGGTGACGCTTTATCAGGGCAGCTTTGACGCCAGTTGGGAGCTGGATCTATGGGGCAAAGTACGACGTCAGGTCGAGGCGGCAAACGCCCAGACGCAGGCGGCTATTGAGCAGCGTAACGATGCGTTAGTATCATTAGAAGCCGAAGTGGCGCGTGCCTGGCTGCAACTGCGCGGTGCGCAAGCCACGGTACAAACCCTGCAACAACAGATCGATGTCGCACAACAAACCACTCAGCTGACGCTAAGCCAGCAGCGCCACGGCCTGGCGCCGTTAACCGATGTAGAAAATGCCCACGCCCAGCTCAGTACGCTGCAGGCGCAGCTGCCGCAGTATCAAGCCCAGGCTCGCCAGGCAATGAACGGATTAGCCGTGCTATTAGGGAAAACCCCTGGCGCGCTGGATACCGAACTGAATACGCCGAAAGCGATACCGGCGCTGCCGAAGATTGTCTCTGTTGGTATTCCGTCAACGCTGGCGCGCCGTCGGCCGGATATTCGACAGGCAGAAGCCACGCTACATGCACAAACCGCCAATATTGGCGTTTCAGTGGCGCAGCTGTTCCCTGATTTGTCGTTGACCGGACAGCTTGGGGTACGCAATACCGATGCCAGCTATCTGGATAACTGGAGCAGCCATTTTTATAGCTACGGCCCTTCATTATCGATCCCAATTTTTCAGGGCGGACGGCTGGTATCGAGCGTAAAACTGGCACGTGCGCAGCAGGCCAGCGCGGCGCTGGATTATCGTCAAACCGTGCTAACCGCATTGCAGGACGTTGAAAATGCGTTGGTAAGTTATCGCGCCGATCAACAGCGTGTGACTGCACTGGATGAAACGACCGGCGCGCTACAACGTGCGTTTGATTTAGCCAGCGACAGCTACCGACAAGGGCTTTCTACCTTCCTTGATGTGCTGGATGCCCAGCGACAGTTAGCGCAGGCTCAGGAACAGGCGACTCAGGCAAAAATGCAAAGCGGGCTGGATTTAGTCGCGTTGTATAAAGCCCTGGGCGGCGGCTGGGAAACCTATCAACAGGTTACTTTGCCGCAGTACGATGTCTTTGGGCCGGCGACGCAGGTGAATTAACACTGCAAAGAAGGCGCAGAGAACCTCTTTCACTTTCGCTATGTCAGCAGATCGACCACCAGCGTGCGCTTAAAAATTAGCAACGTTACGCCTGTTTTATTCAACGGTAACGTTCCGCTGGTGCGCTAGCTATTATGGACGCAGCAATAACTGAAATCAGTCTCGCCAGTGAAATAGTGGGAGTCACTCCCGCCACGTTTCGCCGTTCTGCCTGCCATTATGACAAAAGGTGAAACGAACCAGGCTGTAACGCTTTCATAAGCAGACCGTTAATTATTTGTCTGACCTAATGCGCGGCAATATGTGCCGTGACCTTCTGGCGCAATTTTCGGTGGTGAAGAGCAAAAGAATTTAAAAGCGACAAATTCCCGAAAAGCACAAAGAAGCCCGTTAAGGAAATTATTCTTATTTGCTTTTTCCCCGTCTGGCATTGTGGGTCCGTTATGCTGCCCTTACAGGGTGAGTAATAAGCGAGCGTTAATCCTGCGGAACGCGGCATTTTTATGACGACTGACATAAGGGCGATACCGGATTTTCGCAGAATTGCGCGTCGGGAAAAGGTATCGTCACAGTCTGCTGTCGAAACAGGCGGCATAACGCAGGGAAAATAATTAACGCTAATGAAATATAAATTTCTAAAACTGAGGCTGTTCTGATAAAAACAGCGAAAAATTAGCCAGAGGGTAAAGGGTTTATCATAAAAAATGTGAGGGGTAGCGCAATTTTCACTCGGTTTTATGACGCGTTACGCAAAATTAATTTTCCATTCTTATTGTTAATGGCATAAATAATCCATTTTCTTTAGGTGTTGTGACATCACCAGGAGAAAATATGTCCAGAGAAAGCTACCTCACCCCTAACAAAGCCTCCGGGCCAAACAGCGCTGTCCGTACCGAACCCTTTGTAAAAGTGATTGCTGTCGTTGCCACGCTTGGCGGCCTGCTGTTTGGCTATGACACCGGCGTCATTTCCGGTGCGCTGCTGTTTATGGGCCCGGAACTCCATCTCATTCCATTCACCACCGGCTTAGTGACCAGCAGCCTGCTGCTTGGTGCAGCTTTTGGCGCGCTGGCGTCTGGACAATTTGCCGCCGCCGCTGGTCGAAAAAAAATCATTCTGATCTTAGCCGTAATCTTTGCCACCGGCGCATTGGGCTCGTCGTTAGCACCGGATGTGAACTGGATGGTTTTTTTCCGACTAGTGCTGGGAATTGCGGTTGGCGGCGCTGCCGCGACCGTACCCGTTTACATCGCAGAAATTGCCCCGGCAAATAAGCGTGGGCAGCTGGTCACGCTGCAGGAACTGATGATCGTCTCCGGTCAAATGCTCGCCTATATCTCTAATGCCGGTTTTAACGCCGCGTGGGGAGGGGAAACAACCTGGCGCTGGATGTTGGCAATCGCCACCATTCCGGCGGTGCTGTTATGGTTTGGCATGATGTTTATGCCTGATACGCCGCGCTGGTACGCCATGAAAGGCCGTCTGGCTGAAGCGCGACAGGTTCTGGAGCGCACACGTGCGAAAGAGGACGTTGACTGGGAGCTGACGGAAATTGAAGAGACGCTGAGCGAAGAGAGTCAACAGTATCCCGGTCTGGGTGAACTACGCAAGCCGTGGTTGTTGAAGCTATTCCTGATTGGCGTGGGGATCGCGGCCATTCAACAGCTCACTGGCGTCAATACCATTATGTATTACGCACCGATGATGCTAAAAGCGGTCGGTATGAGCAACAGTGCCGCCTTGTTTGCCACTATTGCTAATGGTGCAATTTCCGTACTGATGACGTTTGCCGGTATTTGGCTGCTGGGGAAAATAGGTCGTCGTACCATGATAATGATCGGCCAGTTTGGTTACACGGCGTGTTTATTATTTATCGGCACCGTTAGTTATTTAATGCCGGAGACGGTAAATGGTCAGCCGGATGTCTTACGCAGTTATATGGTATTACTGGGCATGTTGATGTTCCTTAGCTTTCAACAAGGCGCACTCTCACCGGTGACCTGGTTGCTACTGTCAGAAATTTTCCCTACGCGCCTGCGCGGCATATTTATGGGCGGGGCGGTGTTTGCCATGTGGATTGCTAATTTTCTTATTTCATTGATGTTTCCCCTTTTACTGGCAAGCGTCGGTCTTTCTGGTGCGTTCTTTATCTTTGCGGTGATAGGTATTGGCGGCGCAATTTTTGTCGTGGCCTGCGTACCGGAAACGCGTAACCGCAGCCTTGAGCAGATTGAGCGTTATTTGCATGACTGGTTATCAACCAATGAAGAAGCGCAAACGCTAACGCCTGTAATTAAAAAAACCTCCTAACGTTAAGAATACGCAAAGAGAAATAAGCCTGGTTTATTAACCAGGCTTATTTTTTTGCTTCAAGTTGTACAGCGCTTCTGAGCAATGTCGAACTTTAGCCTTGGTTAAATCCCTTGCTGACCAGGGGATAACAGGAATAACGCTGACACAGTTTTATGCTTTCCTTTAAGCACAATCGGTAACTTTTCATAAAATTCTAACGACTGAAATCGATTCCAGCCGCCAGGATTAACGCAGCGCGACTGTTAATTTCACGTTAATAAAAGATCTAAAATGACCCACTAAAAAATGTATCACCATTTAAAATACGGTTCGGGATTATCTGGAGTGTAAAATTAATTTATTTTTTTATTTGAATTAGGTAATCTTATCGCTACAGTTTTAATTACCCCCTTCAAACAAGGACATTGTGATGAGTGATGCATTTAAAGTTCTGAACAACATTCGCACATTACGTGCCCAAGCTCGTGAGCTGCCACTTTCTGACCTGGAAGAAATTCTCGAAAAATTAACCGTTGTCGTGACTGAACGTCGCGAAGAAGCAGAAGCGGAAGAAACGCAAAATCGCGAAAAAGAAGAGAAGCTGTCTAAATATCGCGAAATGCTGTTGGCAGACGGTATTGATCCCAATGAATTATTAGGCGCTCTGGAGCCAGGTAAAAAACGCGCTAAGCGTGCTCCGCGTCCAGCAAAATATTCTTACACTGACGAAAACGGTGAAACGAAATCATGGACTGGCCAGGGCCGTACCCCGGCTGCGATTAAAAAAGCGCTGGATTCTGGTAAAAGCCTGGATAGTTTCCTGATCGATTAATTGGCACATTCCTTGTAATGTGGGAGCCGAGGACCTGTTATTGGTGTCTCGGCTTTTTTATTTATCGCTGTTCTACGCCAGGCTGCATGTGCATTGGCTGCTTCTGAGTGACGTCACATTATTAACCGCATTGCTCAAATTGACCGATTGCCGTCTGTCTGCACATAAATTTTCAAGGGATATTCCCACTTATCAAACACCTTGTTGGGTCCGCACGCCTTGCGCTGGCGTGCGCTACATCACATCTGGCATAATAGCTGCCGTTTTTTCATCCACTTCTTCATAAAGGTCAATGCCGTGTTAGTTAGCAGCAATATCACCATGCAGTTTGGCAGCAAGCCACTGTTCGAAAATATCTCCGTTAAATTTGGCGGCGGTAATCGTTACGGTTTAATCGGTGCGAACGGCAGCGGTAAATCCACCTTCATGAAGATTTTGGGTGGCGATCTGGTCCCAAGCGGCGGTAATGTTTCTTACGATCCTAATGAACGTATCGGTAAGTTACGCCAGGATCAGTTTGCCTTCGAACAATATAGTGTGCTTGATACCGTAATCATGGGTCACAATGAATTATGGGAAGTTAAGCAAGAGCGCGATCGCATATATGCCCTGCCAGAAATGAGCGAAGAGGACGGCTATAAAGTGGCTGACCTTGAAGTGCTGTATGGTGAAATGGATGGTTACAGTGCTGAATCTCGTGCCGGAGAGTTATTACTTGGCGTGGGTATTCCGGTTGAACAACATTATGGGCCGATGAGTGAAATTGCACCGGGTTTTAAATTGCGCGTATTGCTGGCGCAGGCGCTGTTTTCTAATCCCAATATTTTATTGCTGGACGACCCCACCAACACCCTGGACATTGATCCCTTTCGCTGGCTGGAGCAGTTTCTTAACGAACGCGACAGCACCATGATTATCATTTCGCATGACCGCCACTTTCTGAATATGGTCTGCACCCATATGGCAGATTTAGATTACGGTGAGTTACGCGTTTATCCGGGTAATTATGATGAATATATGACCGCAGCAACGCAGGCGCGTGAACGTTTGTTAGCCGATAACGCTAAGAAAAAAGCGCAAATTGCCGATTTGCAATCATTTGTAAGTCGCTTTAGCGCCAACGCATCTAAATCACGTCAGGCAACTTCGCGCGCGAAGCAAATGGATAAAATTAAGCTGGAAGAAGTGAAAGCGTCCAGCCGTCAAAATCCCTTTATTCGTTTTGAGCAGGACAAGAAACTGTTCCGTAATGCGCTCGAAGTAGAAGCATTAACCAAAGGGTTTGATAACGGTCCGCTGTTCAAAAATTTAAATCTGATGCTTGAGGTGGGCGAAAAATTAGCGGTGCTGGGGGCTAACGGTATCGGTAAATCGACTTTTCTGAAAACGTTGGTGGGCGAACTCACGCCGGATAACGGCAGCGTTAAATGGTCAGAAAATGCGCGCATTGGTTATTATGCCCAGGATCACGCAGAAGACTTTGCTAACGATCTGACCGTATTTGACTGGATGAGTCAATGGAAACAGCCGGGTGATGATGAACAAACCGTGCGCGGTATTCTCGGTCGCCTGCTATTTTCTCAGGATGATATTAAGAAACCGGCTAAAGTACTTTCTGGTGGTGAGAAGGGACGTATGCTGTTTGGCAAATTAATGATGGAAAAGCCAAACATCCTGATTATGGATGAGCCCACCAACCACCTTGATATGGAATCTATCGAATCGCTGAATATGGCGCTGGAAATGTATGAAGGTACGTTGATTTTCGTTTCGCATGATCGGGAATTTGTGAGCTCGCTGGCAACCCGTGTGTTGGAAATGAAAGAAGACCGTGTTGTGGATTTCACCGGCAATTATGAAGATTACCTGCGTAGCCAGGGCATCGTATAAAACAAACCGGGGCAGTTCGCTGCCCCGGTTTGTTACTGTCCACAGACTTCACAGTGTGCGTCCTGCACCACCTTTATGCTGCGAAATTCTGCGCTCATCGCATCGTACATTAACAGACGCGAGGTGGCGGGGGTGCCGTAGTTTGTCAGGAGTTTAATCGCTTCCATCGCCTGCATCGCACCAATCACCCCTACCAGCGGTGCCATTACACCTGCCTCCACGCAGCTTAGCGTCTGCTCACCAAACAGGCGGCTGATGCAGCGATAGCAGGGCGTGCCGGGCTGCCAGGAAAAAACGCTGA
The DNA here is from genome assembly GCF_014946725.1 of Mixta mediterraneensis. Lineage (GTDB taxonomy): Bacteria > Pseudomonadota > Gammaproteobacteria > Enterobacterales > Enterobacteriaceae > Pantoea > Pantoea mediterraneensis. Next base: position 213,524 of record NZ_JACFXY010000001.1, on the reverse strand, counting down.
TTTGGCCCTCCATACGAATCGCCGCCCCTGATACCAGCGGCACGCGTTGTTGACGACAAAGTCGATTGAGCTGCTCGCGTGCCTGAACGTTATCAGTACAATCCAGCACAACCTGCTGGTTTGCAATCAGCGCCAGCATCGCGTCATCGTCATAGCGTGCGTTAAGGCGGTGCAACTTACAGTGCGGATTGATCGCCGCCAGACTTTGCGCAGCGGACGCCACTTTAGCGCGACCGACATCGGCATCATGATGCAAAATCTGTCGTTGCAGGTTTGACAGCGAAACCGTGTCGAAATCAAGCAAGGTTAAATTGCCCACGCCCGCCGCTGCCAGGTACGGAGCCGCCGCACAGCCTAAGCCACCTAAACCCACCACCAGAGCGTGGCTGGCTTTAAGCTGTTCCTGCCCGTCAAAATCAAAGCCGCGCAACACGATTTGCCGGTTGTAGCGCAGCATCTCCTTATCGCTGAGTTCGGGCAGCATTTATCCCTCCAGCAGGACATTAAACGGTTCTATTTCTACCCATTCACCCGCTTCGACATCTCCACGCTCACGCTCCAGCACGATAAAGCAGTTGGCCTGCGCAAAAGAGCTGAATACATGCGAGCCTTGCGGACCGGTGGTATGCACTTCTAATTCGCCCTGATCGTTTTGACGATAAAAGCCACGCTGGAAATCAAGGCGACCGGGGGATTTTTTCAATGGCGTGGCGGCACGAACTTTTTGACGGGGCGGCAGGGCTGATTTTTTCTGTCCGGTCAGCGTGGCAAGCAGCGGAACAACTAACTGATAAAAGGTTACCGCCGCCGATACCGGATTACCCGGCAAACCGCAGAACCAGCTGCTGGTGAGGCGTCCAAAGGCAAAGGGCTTACCGGGTTTAATGGCCAGTTTCCAGAAGGTGATCACGCCTAACGTCTCCAGCATGGTTTTGGTGAAATCGGCTTCACCGACCGAGACGCCACCGGTACTGATCACCACATCTGCCTGGCGATCGGCTTCTTCAAAGGCAACGCGTAACGCATGGGGATCATCTTTAATAATGCCAAGATCGATCACTTCGCAGCTCAGTTTTTTTAGCATCAAAGACACGGTAAAGCGGTTGGTATCGTAAATCTGGCCTGCCGCCAGCGCCTGACCAACCGGCTGTAATTCGTCACCGGTTGAGAATATCGCGACCCGTAGCTTACGCAGCACGCTGACTTCTGCGATACCCAGCGAAGCCAGCAACGGAAGTTCAGCCGCACCAAGACGTACGCCAGCCGTCAGCACCGTTTGTCCCTCGCGAATATCATCGCCGAGCAGGCGAATATTTTGTCCAGGGGTTACCGGTGCAGTAAGCGTTATGGCGTTGCCATGCTGTTCGGTTTCCTCCTGCATCACCACCGCTTCACAGCCTGCGGGGAGCGGCGCACCGGTCATAATACGCACTACACTGCCAGCAGGCCATTCGCCCGTGAATGGCGCACCCGCGAAGGCTTTACCGGCAATGGGCAGCGGCTTTTTGCTGGCGGCATCAGCCAGGCGAATGGCATAACCGTCCATCGCGGCGTTATCAAAGGGGGGCACATCGATGGGTGATGTCACTGCGCGGGCCGTAATACGTCCGGCAGCTTCAGCCAGTGACACGCTGAGGGAATCGGTGACCGGCGTCAGTTGCGCCAGCATTTTTTCCTGAGCATCCTCAAGAGAGATTAATTCTGCGGTCAAGCTTTCCATTGGGATTCAACCTGGGGTTAGTGCATTTGCTGCTTATTATGGTGGCATTTGTATTTGCTGCAACGGCATAAGCCACAATAAAAGGTTATGACCAGGTTAACAGTTTCCGCTTTACATCCCATAACAGGCTTTCTATAGTCAAAAATTAACAAAAATGGGTGAAAACCATTCTAAATCAGGGATTTTCAACCCTGATGCAACGACAGGGCAAGCGTTATGGTAACTGCAGTTATCGCCATTCACGGTGGGGCGGGCGCGATTACGCGTGCCGCGATGAGCGCCGAAAAAGAGCAACAGTATCGTCAGGCATTAACCCATATTGTTACGCGCGGGCAGCAAATGCTGGCGCAGGGCGCAAGCGCACTGGATACGGTGACCGAAGCGGTACGTTTGCTGGAAGAGTGCCCGCTGTTCAACGCGGGCAAAGGCGCGGTATTTACCCACCGGGGCACCCATGAACTTGACGCCAGCGTCATGGATGGCCGCACGCTGGAAGTCGGCGCGGTGGCAGGGGTGACGCGCATCCGTAACCCAGTGCTGGCGGCGCGGGCTGTGCTGGAAACCAGTCCACACGTGCTGTTTATCGGCGCAGGCGCGGAACAGTTTGCCCTCTCTCAGGGGATTGAGCAGGTCGAGCCTGACTTTTTCTCCACCCCTGAGCGCTGGGAACAGCTGCAACGTGCGCTAAACAGCGACCAGCTGGTGCTCGATCATGACGGCGAGGCGCAAAGCCACAGCGACGATCCGCTCAACCCCGACCATAAATTCGGTACGGTCGGCGCAGTGGCACTGGATAGCAACGGTAACCTTGCCGCCGCAACCTCAACGGGCGGAATGACCAATAAACAAGCCGGGCGTGTGGGGGATTCACCGTTGCCCGGTGCCGGTTGTTACGCGGCTAACGACAGCGTAGCGGTTTCCTGTACCGGCACGGGCGAAGTGTTTATCCGCACGCTAGCAGCCTATGACGTTGCCGCGCAGATGCGCTACGGCGCGCGCAGTTTGCAGCAGGCAACTGTCAGTGTCATACATGATAAGGTGCTGGAGATGGGCGGTAGCGGCGGGCTGATCGCGATCGATCATGCAGGAAATGTCGCACTGCCGTTTAACAGCGAAGGCATGTATCGGGGATTTGCGCGCGTAGGTGAAGCGGTTGAAGTGGCGATTTACCGCGAAAGCTAAGGAGCAGGCATGACTGATCGGCAAGCAGTGTTTATGGCGCCAGAGCAGGTACTGGCTGTGCGCGACTTAAATGTGCGGTTCCAGCATGAAGGTGTGATAACGGAAGCGGTGCGCCAGCTTTCTCTCGATCTCCATCGTGGCGAAACGCTGGCGCTGGTGGGAGAATCCGGGTCGGGTAAATCCGTTACTTCGCTGGCGTTGATGCGGCTGATTGAGCAAAGCGGTGGGAGGGTCAGTGGCGAAATCCAGCTACGGCGGCGCAACGGCGAGATGCTGGACATCATGCGCGCTTCACCCGGCCAGATGCGGCGAGTGCGCGGTGCTGACATGGCGATGATTTTTCAGGAGCCGATGACCTCGCTTAATCCCGTATTTCCGGTGGGCGAACAGATCGCCGAATCCATTCGCTTACATCAGGGTAAAAGCCACAGCCAGGCGCTGGCCGAAGCGCGTCGTATGCTGGATTTGGTGCGCATTCCCGACGCGCAAAATGTCCTGAAGCGTTTTCCCCATCAGCTTTCCGGTGGGATGCGCCAACGCGTCATGATTGCGATGGCGCTGTCGTGTAAACCGGCGCTGCTGATTGCTGATGAACCCACCACCGCGCTTGATGTGACCATCCAGGCGCAAATCCTTCAGCTGATCCGCGTGCTGCAAAAAGAGATGCAAATGGGAGTGATTTTTATCACTCACGATATGGGCGTAGTGGCAGAAATGGCCGATCGTGTACAGGTGATGTACCGCGGCGATGTGGTTGAAAACGCACCGGTTGAGCAGCTGTTTAGCGCGCCGCAACAGCCCTATACCAAAGCGTTACTGGCAGCGGTGCCAAAACTCGGTGCCATGAGCGGCCAAACTTTACCGGCAAAATTTCCGCTATTGCAGGGTGAAAACAGCGAAGCAACGCCGCAGGATACGGTACAACATGCAGAGGCACCGATTTTGCAGGTGCGCGATCTGGTCACGCGCTTTGATATTCGTAGCGGCCTGCTCAACCGGGTCAGAAGTCGCGTGCACGCAGTAGAGAAAGTGAGTTTTGATCTCTACGCTGGCGAAACGCTGGCGCTGGTGGGGGAATCGGGCTGCGGTAAATCTACCACCGGGCGATCCCTGCTACGGCTGGTCGCGAGCCAGGGGGGTACTATCACCTTTAATGGTCAGCGCATTGATGATTTGTCCGGCCAGGCGCTGGCACACCTAAGACGCGATATTCAGTTTATTTTCCAGGATCCTTATGCCTCACTCGATCCACGCCTGACGGTCGGTTTTTCTGTTATGGAGCCGCTGCTGGTGCATAACATAATGCCACGCCGCGAAGCAGAGCAGCGCGTGGCCTGGCTGCTGGAAAAAGTGGGTTTGTTACCGGAACATGCACAACGTTATCCGCATGAATTTTCGGGCGGCCAACGCCAGCGTATCTGTATTGCGCGCGCCCTGGCACTCAACCCAAAAGTGGTCATTGCCGATGAGTCGGTATCAGCGCTTGACGTATCAATCCAGGCGCAAATTATTAATTTAATGCTCGATCTGCAACGTGAATTCGGTATCGCTTTTCTGTTTATTTCTCATGATATGGCAGTGGTAGAACGCATCAGCCATCGCGTAGCCGTCATGTATCTTGGACAGATTGTTGAGATGGGACCGCGCCAGTCAGTATTTGAACAGCCGCAGCATCCTTACACTAAAAAACTGATGGCTGCAGTGCCGGTTGCCGATCCGGCGCACCGGCGTCGTGAGCGGGCTTTAATGGTGGATGAAATTCCCAGCCCAATTCGTTCGTTGGGTGACGAACCGGAAGTCGCACCGCTGTTGGAGGTCGCTCCGGGTCATTTTGTTGCCCGCCATGTTATCAGCGTGACCTGAGTAAAATGAAAGCACGTCGCTTCGACGACTAACCAGACAGGGATTACAGGAGAAAAAAATGCATATTACGATGCGTAAAGGGTTACTTGCTGCAGGTGTGCTGAGCAGCGCGATGGCGCTGCCTGCCTGGGCGGCGCAGGATGTAGTGGTTGCCGTGGCTTCCAATTTCACTACCCTGGACCCCTACGATGCCAACGATACATTGTCGCAGGCGGTGGCGAAATCCTTCTATCAGGGCCTGTTCGGCTTCGACAAAGATATGAAGCTGATCAACGTCCTGGCAGAAAGCTATCAGGCCAGTGATGACGGCCTGACTTACACCATTAAGCTGCATTCCGGGATTAAATTTCAGGATGGAACTGACTTCAACGCTGAAGCAGTGAAGGTCAACCTCGATCGCGCCAGCGATCCCGACAACCATCTGAAGCGTTACAACCTGTTCAAATATATCGCTACCACCGAAGTGGTTGATCCAACCACGGTGAAGATTACCCTGAAGCAACCGTTCTCCGCTTTTATCAACAACCTTGCGCACCCGGCAGCGGCCATGATTTCTCCCACCGCGCTTAAAAAGTATGGCAAGGACATCGGCTTTCATCCGGTGGGAACCGGCCCGTTTGAGTTCGTGACCTGGAACCAGACCGATTTCGTGAAGGTGAAGAAATGGGACGGCTACTGGAAGAAAGGGTATCCGAAGCTCGACAGCATTACCTGGCGTCCGGTAGTGGATAACAATACCCGTGCGGCAATGCTGCAAACTGGCGAGGCTAACTTTGCTTTCCCGGTGCCCAATGAGCAGGTTAAGTTGCTGAAGAAAAACAGCAAAATTGACGTGGTCACCACGCCGTCGATCATGCAGCGTTACATTAGCCTGAACGTGACGCAAAAACCTTTCGATAATCCAAAAGTGCGCGAAGCGCTGGAGTACGCAATAAACCGTCAGGCTCTGGCAAAAGTCGCTTTTGCCGGTTACGCCACGCCAGCAACCGGTATTGTGCCGCCCACTATCGACTTTGCCCAGGCCTATCCAGCGATTCAGTACAACCCGGCAAAAGCCCGCGAATTGCTGAAAGAAGCCGGTTATCCAAATGGATTTGAAACCACGCTCTGGTCCTCGCACAACCACAGCACCGCGCAGAAGGTGTTGCAGTTTACCCAGCAGCAGCTGGCGCAGGTTGGCGTGAAAGTCAAAGTCACGGCCATGGATGCCGGTCAACGTGCCGCTGAAGTGGAGGGCAAAGGGCAGAAAGAAAACGGCGTGCGCATGTTCTACACCGGCTGGGCCGCATCAACGGGCGAAGCCGACTGGGCGTTAACACCGCTTTTCGCCACCACGTCAGCGCCGCCAGCCATCTTTAACACCGCGTTTTATAGCAATCCGCAGGTGGATAAAGACCTGCTGGATGCGCTGAAAACCACCGATCGTACTCAGAAGGCCAAACTGTATAAAGATGCGCAGGATCGTATCTGGAATGACCATCCGTGGATCCCGCTGGTGGTCGAACAGTTGGTGTCGGCTAACAGCAAAAATCTCAGCGGTTTTTACGTCATGCCTGATACCTCATTCAGTTTTGATGAAGCCAGCCTGAAGTAACGGAGCAGGCCAGCCTGCCCGGCTGGCCGCGATTGCGCGGAATGTTGCATGCTTAATTATTTTCTAAAACGACTGTTGGGGCTGATCCCCACATTGCTGATCGTGGCAGTGCTCGTGTTCCTGTTTGTTCATCTGCTACCGGGCGATCCGGCACGGCTGATTGCCGGCCCTGATGCGGATGCATCGGTGGTAGCAATGGTGCGTCAGGAGCTTGGGCTGGATTTGCCGCTGCCTCAGCAGTTCTGGCACTTTATTCTCAATGCGTTGCAGGGCGATTTCGGTCAGTCAATGGTATCGAAACGCCCGGTTGCGGATGAGATTGCTTCACGCTTTATGCCGACATTGTGGTTAACGCTGGCCAGCATGATCTGGGCGGTGATTTTTGGCATGACCATTGGCATTGTCTCTGCCGTGTGGCGTAACCGCTGGCCCGATCGCATCGGTATGTCGCTGGCAGTTTCCGGTATCTCGTTTCCCGCTTTTGCGCTGGGTATGCTGCTGATGCAGGTCTTCTCGGTTGAGCTTGGCTGGTTGCCGACCGTCGGTGCCGATAGCTGGCAGCACTATATTTTGCCCTCCATCACGCTGGGCGCGGCAGTGGCCGCAGTAATGGCGCGCTTCACACGCGCCTCGTTTGTTGAGGTGATGCAGGAAGACTATATGCGCACCGCCCGCGCCAAAGACGTGCGGGAATCGCTGGTGTTGGTAAAACACGGTTTGCGCAACGCTCTGATCCCGGTAGTTACCATGATGGGACTGCAATTTGGCTTCTTGCTGGGAGGCTCGATTGTGGTGGAAGTGGTATTCAACTGGCCGGGACTGGGCCGTTTGTTGGTGGATTCAGTAGAGATGCGCGATTACCCGGTTCTTCAGGCCGAGGTGCTGCTGTTCTCGCTGGAATTCATTTTGATCAACCTGATTGTTGACATGCTGTATGCGGTCATCAACCCGGCCATACGCTACAAATAAGGAGTCGCGATGAAAAACTGGCGACGCGAGGCGGCATTAAAAGCCATGCCGCTGATAAAGGAAAGTCGGGTGCGCACGCCGTGGCGTGAATTCTGGCGGCGCTTTAAGCGGCAACCAGTGGCGTTGTTGGCGGGCTTGTTTGTGGTGGCGTTAATTATTCTGGCGTTTATCGCGCCTTATATTGCGCCATTCGATGCTGAAAATTTTTTTGATTACGACCGGCTGAATGAGGGACCGTCGCTGATGCACTGGTTTGGCGTGGATTCGCTGGGCCGCGACATTTTCAGTCGGGTGCTGGTGGGAACGCGTATCTCGCTGATCGCGGGGTTCTTTTCCGTTGCGATTGGCGCGTTTATTGGCACGCTCTTTGGCTTACTGGCGGGTTATTACGAAGGCTGGTGGGATCGTATCACCATGCGTGTTTGCGATGTGCTGTTTGCTTTTCCCGGTATTCTGCTGGCGATTGCGGTGGTGGCAATCATGGGCAGCGGTATGAACAATGTGGTGGTTGCGGTCGCCATTTTCAGCATTCCGGCTTTTGCTCGCCTGGTACGCGGCAATACGCTCGTGCTCAAGCATCAAACTTATATTGAGTCGGCGCGCAGCATTGGCGCGTCTGACTGGACCATACTGACGCGTCATGTCTTGCCGGGTACGGTGTCGCCGATTGTGGTCTATTTCACCATGCGTATTGGCACATCCATTATCACCGCCGCTAGCCTGTCATTTCTCGGCCTGGGCGCGCAACCGCCGACGCCGGAATGGGGCGCAATGCTCAACGAAGCGCGCGCCGATATGGTGATTGCGCCACATGTTGCCCTCTTCCCCAGCCTTGCGATCTTCCTCACCGTTTTAGCCTTTAACCTGCTCGGTGATGGCCTGCGTGATGCGCTCGATCCTAAAATAAAAACATGAAACCTTTCGATTACGATCAGGACTTCAGCACTATCGATTTCCGCAAACATCCTGAACGTTACCAGGTGGGGCGCGGTGAGCAGGGCGTGCTGCTGGTCCAGCCCTACAAAGGCGAAATTTTACCGCACTGGCGCTTTCGTACCGTACCGATTGCCAAAGCGTCGGCGGCAAAAATCATGGCGCTGTTTGAAGAGTACCGCGCACAGGATGATTTTGTGGGCATGGATATGGCGCGCAAGTTTATTCAGATGGGGTATACACGCGCCCGACGCTATAGCAATCATCAGGGGGGAAGGAAATATGATGCAGCAGGCAAAGAGCTGCCACGGGGTGTAGTTGAAGAAAAGGCCGCTGCGGCGGCCATTTTCAAAGCGTATTGGGATCGGTTACGGGCTGATCAAGATTATCTGGCGCGTAAGAAAGCGCACCAGCAGTTATACGGTTAAAGCAGGGTAAACGACAGACGATTAAACGCGGCTTGCCCATAAATCATACTCGTCGGCGTGCTCGACTTTTACGTGCAGCACGTCGCCGGGTTTGACAGAATATTCGCCATTCAGATAGACCGCGCCATCAATTTCTGGCGCATCAGCCATGCTGCGGCCAATTGCGCCGTCCTCATCCACTTCATCAATGATCACCAGAATTTCGCGGCCCACTTTTTCCTGCAAGCGTTCGGCAGAAATCTGTTGTTGCAGCTGCATAAAGCGATCATAACGATCCTGCTTCACGGCCTCATCAACCGGGTCCGGTAACTGATTTGCGGTAGCACCTTCAACCGGGCTGTACTGGAAGCAGCCAACGCGATCCAGACGCGCTTCTTTTATGAAGTCGAGCAGCAACTGGAAATCTGCTTCGGTTTCGCCGGGGAAACCCACAATAAAAGTCGAACGCAGCGTTAACGTTGGGCAGATTTCACGCCAGCGTTTAATGCGTTCCAGCGTGCGTTCGACCGCGCCTGGGCGCTTCATAAGTTTGAGAATACGCGGGCTGGCGTGCTGTAACGGAATATCGAGATAAGGCAGAATTTTGCCTTCCGCCATCAGCGGAATCACATCGTCTACGTGCGGGTACGGATAAACATAATGCAGACGCACCCAGACGCCGAGTTTAGCGAGCTGCTCACACAGGCTGACCATGCTGGTTTTTACCGGTGAACCGTTCCAGAAACCGGTACGATGTTTAACATCAACGCCATAGGCTGACGTGTCCTGCGAGATGACCAGGAGTTCTTTTACGCCGGCTTCGACCAGGCGTTTGGCTTCATCCAGTACTTCACCGATGGCGCGGCTATCAAGATCGCCACGCATTGAAGGAATGATGCAGAAAGTACAGCGATGGTTACAACCTTCCGAAATTTTTAGATAAGCGTAATGGCGAGGCGTCAGTTTCACCCCCTGTTCCGGCACCAGACTCAGGAACGGATTATGCTCTGGCTTTGGTACATAATGATGCACATGCGACAGCACCTGCTCGTAACTGTGTGGACCTGTAATTTCCAGTACTCTTGGATGCACTTCGCGAATCTGATCGACTTTGGCGCCCAGACAACCGGTGACGATCACTTTGCCGTTTTCGTTCAACGCTTCACCAATCGCTTCCAGCGATTCCTGAACGGCGCTGTCAATAAAGCCGCAGGTGTTAACAATAACAATTTCAGCATCGTCATAGCGCGGCACCACCTCATACCCTTCAGTGCGCAGTTCCGTCAGGATGCGCTCAGAGTCAACGAGATTTTTAGGACAGCCGAGAGAGACAAATCCTACGCGCGGCGGCAGGTTTTTTGTAGTGGTAGTCATAGCCTTATTTCCGGTTCAGCACAGCGATGGCGCGGGATTTTACCTGTGTTGAAATGAAAATTGTAGCGTTATCTGTAAGGGTTTATCAGGTCAACATCCCGTAAAGCGGCAGAGAAAAAACGATCTGCTAACACCTGAAAAACACAGGTTAAAATAGCGGTTTTTTTTCGGTAAATGCGAGCTGAATATTTAATCCGGCAAATTTTACGCACAGTTTGCCGGCAGAGGTAAATAACGCAAAGGTTGTGTTTAGTGGGGACGTTTGCTTAAATCCTCGTTGATATTTGGCTGTTTGCTTTAATAATAGACAGACAAATCAACACTAAAGGCATCGATCCTTTAGCTGACGAAGTGGATAATGTGAGAGCTAAATAATGAAAGAGATCATCAATGGATTTCTGAATTTCCAGCAGAATGTGTTTCCCGAAAGGAAGGATCTTTTCAAAAGCCTGGCGTCGAATCAAAATCCGAAAGCGCTGTTTATTTCCTGTTCTGATAGCCGACTGGTGCCGGAACTGGTGACCCAGCAGGAGCCAGGACAGCTGTTCGTTATTCGTAATGCGGGCAATATCGTACCGTCATTTGGCCCTGAACCGGGCGGTGTTTCGGCAACCATCGAATACGCGGTGGTTGCGTTGGGTGTTACCGACATCATCATTTGTGGTCACTCTAACTGCGGAGCCATGAACGCTATCGCATCTTGCCAGTGTATGGATACCATGCCAGCGGTGGAACACTGGCTGCGCTACGCTGATGCGGCGAAAGCGGTGGTGGAAGGGCGGCAATATGACTCGCCTGAGAAGAAGCTGAACGAAATGGTAAGAGAGAACGTTATCGCCCAGCTTAATAATATGAAAACCCATCCCTCCGTGGCGGTCGCGCTGCGTAAAGGTGCGCTGCGTCTGCATGGTTGGGTTTATGATATTGAAAGCGGGCAGATTATTGCATTGACTGAAGGTGGCAAGCAGTTCATTTCGCTGGCTGATAACCCTGATACCTGTTTCGAGTAACGTCTTCCAGCCCGCCTCGTCCTGCGGCGGGCTTATTGTTCTCATCCTTTCCCCCCTTTCGCCGCACAAACGGTTTAGCTTATCTATGCTTAGTAAAGCCTTCTTTACATAAGTGAGTTTGCTATGCGTACTTCCTCTCTTACGGCATTGCTTGTCGTCGCTTCACTGCTTTTGATGGGGTGCACTTCACAGGTAGCGGATAAGCAGCAATATTCAGGTTTTTTAGGTGATTACAGTGAATTAAAACCCAGCGATTCGGCGAGTGGCCAACCTACGTTGCGCTGGATTTCACCGGACTATCACAACAGCAATTATAACGAGGTGGTCTACACCCCCGTGGTTTATTATCCGGCAGCGCGTCCGACGCAGCGTATCAGTCAGCAAACGCTGGATGAGGTGCGCAATTACATCGATATTCAGCTGAAAGGGGCTATTGCAACCCGTAAACCGCTGGTGTCGCAAAAAGGCCCGCGTTCGTTAAGCGTGCGCAGTGCTATTACTGCTGTAACCGCAGAAAATAAGGGCATGCAGTTCTATGAAATGGTGCCGATCGCCGCGGTTGTTGCCGGTACGATGGCGGCTTCCGGCTATCGCATACAAAACAGTGAATTGTTTCTGGAAGTTGAAATCAGCGACGCGCGAACCGGCAAACCGTTGATCAAAGTCGTGCGCAAAGCGTTTGGTAAAACAGTCACTAACAGCAACGCACCCATTACCTTTGCCGACCTGAAACCCGGCCTCGATACGATGATACGTGACGCCGTGGCTTTTGATGCACGGCAATAAGCGCTAAGGACGATGATATGGGGTCGCTGATTTAATCTTTTGTAAATCTCAGACATCGTTCTGTAACAGCTGTCTACGCTTAAGGGCATTGTATCCCAACAGGAGAGTGCCATGACTCGCTTCCCCGCCGCGCTGGTTTTCAGCGTAATGTGCTCTTTTTCGACGCTGGCGGCAGACCTACAGGTTCAGGTGCTGCAAGACAAGCTCGACCATCCCTGGTCACTGGCATTTTTGCCAGATAACCAAACCGTATTGATTACCGAACGTTCCGGTCAGTTACGCAGCTGGCGACAGGACAGCGGTTTATCCAGACCGATTCAGGGCGTGCCAAAAGTGTGGGCGCACCGTCAAAGTGGTTTGCTGGACGTGGTGCTGGCACCGGATTTTGCACAAAACCGTCGCGTCTGGCTGAGTTATACCGAAGCTGACAGCAGTGGTAAGGCAGGGGCGGTAGTCGGCTATGGCACGCTGAGCAAAGATAATCGCCAGCTTAGCGACTTTCATGAAGTGATTCGCCAGACCCCAGCATTGTCGAGCGGTAATAACATCGGAACACGACTGGCTTTTGACCGACAGGGCTTTTTGTGGATTGCCTTTGGCGATAACTTCGTCAGCAGCGCCGCGCAGGATACAGATAAGCTGCAAGGTAAACTACTGCGTTTGAATGGCGACGGCAGCGTGCCGAAAGATAACCCGTTTGTTAATCACAGCGGCATACGTCCCGAAATTTGGGCGTATGGCCTGCGTAATCCACAAGGGCTGGCGCTCAATCCCTGGACGCAAAAAATCTGGGAAAGTGAGCATGGGCCACGTGGCGGCGATGAAGTCAATATTCCAGAAAAAGGGAAAAATTACGGCTGGCCGCTGGCGACCTACGGTATTGATTACAGCGGCGAGAAAGTGCCGGAATCAAAGGGCACACATGTTGATGGCACTGAGCAGCCCGTTTTCTACTGGAAGGTCTCTCCCGCCATCAGCGGCATGGCTTTCTATAACAGCGCGCGTTTTCCTCAGTGGAAAAATTCGCTGTTTATCGGCGCGCTGAAGGAAAAAAGTTTGATTCGCTTGCGGGTGAACGGCGAGAAGGTGGTTGAGGAGCAGCGGTTATTAAAAGATCGCAACGAGCGCATTCGTGACGTCCGCCAGGGGCCGGATGGCTACCTTTACGTGCTCACCGATGAAGCTAATGGCAAGCTGCTGAAGGTCGGATTAGAACAGGACGCGAAAGCGTCCCGCGGATAATTATCGCACCCAGCGGCACACTTCCCAACCCCGGTCCAGAGCTTCCTGATGCAGCAATGCATCAGGATTAATCACGTGGGCATGATCGGCCAGGGCCAGCAAGGGCAGGTCATTCATCGAATCGCTGTAAGCCCAGGTCCGGTTATAGGTTTCATCTTCCTGGAGTGCTTTCCAGTCAGTCAGGCGCGTCACTTTACCCTCTTTATAGGTCATGGTGCCGTAAGTCAGGCCGCTGTAGCGATCATTAACCACCTCAACGCCAATAGCTAACGCGCCATATGCCCCTAAACGTTCGGCGATGGGAATAACTAAATGTTCGCCACTGGCGGAGATAATCATTACGTTATCGCCGCGTTGCTGATGCCACTGAATACGTTCACGGGCCGCCGGAAAGACCCGAGGCATAATGTCGCGATGGATAAAGCGCCGAACCCAGCCGTCCACAGTCATGGTTGCCATGCCAGCCAGCGGAGCGAGAGTTTTATTCATGTATTCTTCTATAGAAAGGGTGCCGGCATAATATTGCGCCATTAATGCCTGCTCTTCGTCGATAAGGTCGTTAGATGCAAAACCTTGTGAAGCCAGCCAGCGCAGCCACAGGCTGGTGCTGTCATCGCAAATCAGGGTTTCATCCAGATCAAACAGGGCTAAGTCCATGGGATCCTCCTCAGGCTGACTGAAATCAGGTTAGCTGAAATTTGTGACGGCCTTAACTGTTCTGCGAAAAATCGGATTTTCACGTATTTTTTCTGACGACGCGCTGGGAGAAAACTGGCAAGCACGCAGCATGAATGCCAGGGTTACTCGACTAAACTCTAAAAAACTTTACGATTCACCGGTTTTTTTCGCTGACGCCAGCGGTTAGCGTTCTAACTGAAGATTTTCTGCCTTAAACCCTGATTTAATAAGGACACTCCGGCAAGCCCATGACAAAAAAACACTTTGCTTCTCGCCTGCGGCTCTTTGCTGCGACCTCTTTACTCGTTGCGCCTGTCAGCGTATTCGCGGAACAAGCGCCTGATGCTCCTCAGATCGACGCTAAGGCTTATATTTTAATGGATTACGCCAGCGGCAAAGTGTTGACCGAATCCAATGCTGACCAGCGTCTCGATCCTGCCAGCCTGACCAAAATGATGACCAGTTACGTGGTGGGTCAGGCGATCAAAGCGGGCAAGATAAAAGCGGATGACAGTGTGACCGTAGGCCAGGATGCATGGGCGACGGGTAATCCAAAACTGAAAGGTTCATCGCTGATGTTCCTGAAGCCGGGCGATCGCATTCCGGTACATGAATTGAATAAAGGCATTGTGATTCAGTCGGGTAACGATGCCTGTATCGCGCTGGCGGACTATGTGGCGGGCAGTCAGGATGCGTTTATCGGTTTGATGAACAATTACGTTAAAGCGCTTGGTCTGAAAAATACGCATTTTATGACGGTGCACGGTTTAGATGCCGAGGGGCAATACAGCACCGCACGTGATATGGCGCTGATTGGTCAGGCGCTTATTCGTGATGTGCCGGAAGAATATGCGCTGAATAAAGAGAAGGAATTTACCTTCAATAATATCCGCCAGAGGAATCGCAATCGCCTGCTGTGGAGCACTAACCTGAAGGTTGACGGCATCAAAACCGGCCACACATCGGGGGCAGGGAATAATCTGGTGGCCTCGGCGACCGAAGGCGACATGCGTTTGATTTCGGTGGTGCTTGGCACCGCCAGCGATGCAATCCGTTTTCGCGAAAGTGAGAAGCTGTTGACCTGGGGTTTCCGCTTCTACGAAACGGTTACGCCAATTAAAGCGGATGCGCCTTTTGCCCAGCAGCGCGTCTGGTTTGGTGAGCAAAATCAAGTGAACCTGGGCGTAGCCAAAGACGCCGCCTTGACCATTCCAAAAGGACAGATGAAAAATCTGAAGGCCAGCTACACGCTGAACTCGCCACAACTGGAAGCGCCGCTGAAGAAAAATCAGGTGGTCGGGACGATCAATTTCCAGCTAAATGGTAAAACCATTGAACAGCGTCCGCTGGTGGTGATGCAGGATATGCCGCAGGGCGGCTTTTTTAGCCGCATCATTGATTTTGTGATGATGAAATTCAATGGCTGGTTCGGGAAGTGGTTTTCATAAAAATCAGGGACGCAGCGATGCGTCCCGCTGTTTTTAGTTTTGTACCCAACCCTTGCGAATCGGTAAAGCGAATAAAGCGCGATACAGCGAATTAACCACATTCAACATGCGATTGCCGTAGTGCTGCCAGGCGAGATGCGACGCCAGACACCCCAGCAGACCGACCAAAAAGCCGCCCAACATATCCATGGGCCAGTGCACGCCTAAATACACCCGAGACCAGGCGATAACGCTGCCAATCCCTAACAAAATTACCCCAGACCACAGGCGATGCCAGAAGATGAACGCCAGCGCAAAGGTAAAAATAGTCGTGCCGTGATCGCTGGGATAAGAATCGTCAGCAGCATGACGTAGAAATTGATGCCCCAGGCCCATAGCAAACGGGCGCGGATGTGGCAGCAATTGCCCCACGCACCAGGATATCGCGAGTGCATAAATCAAAGCCATGCCGGTTTTCAATACCAGCACCCGCTGGGATTTAACCTGTGTATGTGGACCCCATAGCCATAACGCGACGATCAGCAGCGGCACGATAGCAATCAGGTCTTTGGCAATAAATGTCGCCAGTTGCAGCATCCAGATCGGCGAATCTGACGTGGCGTTGATCAATATAAACAGCCTGCGGTTTAACTCTTCCATTACGGGTGGCATTCCTCATTGAAAAGGGCGTTAGGCCCAGCGATCCCAGACAGCGTTCTCTGCAACAGGCAGAAATATGCCGGTTCGGGTTTATCGATCGGCTAAAGCTAAACGCAAGAATTGCTAATAACATAAGCGCGCTATCCTGAAAGTAACAGGCACATTCGTCCATAGCAGAAAGTCTTAATCTTTATTTAGGTTGCAAAACGGTTTAGGTTTGATGACATCGGGATGAAGGGCAGGCTGGACGACAGAGGAGAGTGATGTCAGGCATAAAAAAACCCGCTAACTAAAAGGTTAACGGGCTCCACAATCTGGGGATTTCAAAGAAAAGCAGTGGCACTTAATCAGACTGTGACTTAACAAAAAAGTTCTGGACTCAGCTAAAAAAATTTTATAAGGGCAGAATTGGCCAGACAATAACGATAAGGGTGCCCGCCAGCGTCAGCAGCACATTGGCGATGGCATAAGTCCCGGCATAGCCGAGCGCCGGAATATTGCTGCGCGCGGTGTCGCTAATAATCTCCATGGCTGGTGCGCAGGTCCGTGCGCCCATGATCGCGCCAAACAGCAGCGCACGGTTCATTCGCAATACATAAGCCCCGAACAGATAGCAGATCACCACCGGCAGCAGGCTGACCAGCAAACCGCATAGCAGCATTAGCACACCGTCGCTGCTCAGACCATGGTTGATACTGCCGCCTGCACTCAGCCCAACGCCCGCCATAAATACCATCAAACCAAACTCTTTCACCATGGTCAGCGCACCTTGCGGGATATAGCCGAACGTGGGATGGTTGGCGCGCAGGAAGCCCAGCATAATCCCCGCAAACAGCAAACCGGCGGCGTTACCAATGCCGAAACTAAAATTGCTGAACTGAAAAGTGATTAAGCCAATCATCAAACCCACAATAAAAAAGGCACAAAATGCCAGCAGATCGGTCATCTGACTGTGAATAGCGATAAAGCCAATACGGTCGGCCACGCTTTTAACACGACGCGCTTCGCCGCTGACTTGTAATACATCCCCTTTATTCAGGATGATGTTGTCATCAATTGGCATTTCAATCTGGCTGCGAATAACGCGGTTAAGAAAACAACCGTGATCGGTGAGGTTAAGTTTACTCAGACGCTTATTCACCGCGTTATGGTTTTTCACCACGATTTCTTCGGTGACGATGCGCATATCCAACAGGTCGCGGTCAAAAACTTCTTTACCGTTGCGGAAGCTGGGATCAAGGCGGGCGTGCGCATCAGGATAGCCAACCAGCGAGATGTCATCACCGGCTTGCAGCACAGCGTCACCATCCGGGCTGGCGAGAATGCCGTTACGGCGGATACGTTCGATGTAGCAGCCGGTCTGGCGATAAATTCCTAATCCACGCAAATTTTTACCGCCGCTCCAGGCCACCAGTTCCGGGCCGACGCGATAGGCGCGGATCACCGGCAAAAAAACTTTGCGCTGGCTGTCTGCATCCAGACCCCGTTCACGAGCAATTTGCTGTGCGCAGGTGGATAAATCCTGATGTTGCAGGCGTGGCAGATAGCGCGCGCCAAAAATCAGGCTAACTAATCCAATCAGGTAAGTAATGGCGTAGCCAAGGCTGAGATGATCTTGCATCAAAGCTAACTGTTTACTGTCGCCGATGCTTTGTCGCAGGGTATCGCCTGCGCCAACTAAGACCGGGGTAGACGTCATCGATCCTGCCAGCATGCCAGCCGTTAAGCCGATGTCCCAGCCAAACAGTTTGCCTAAACCTAACGCTAATAGCAGCGCACTGGCCACCATGACGATAGCCAACATAAAATAGTTTTTACCGTCGCGAAAAAAAATAGAGAAAAAATTAGGACCCGCTTCAACACCGACACAGAAAATAAACAGCATAAAGCCCAGGCTCAATGCATCAGTATTAATGGTGAAGTGTTGTTGGCCTAATAATAAAGAAATAACTAATACGCCAATGGCGTTTCCCAGCTGGACCGAGCCGAGACGCAATTTACCCAGACAAAGCCCGAGCGTTAATACGACAAATAATAACAGAATGTCATTTCCGGTTAACAATTCTGCGACATTAATATTCACTGTTTAACTTCTTGTGTGTAAGTAACCGATTGAAGTGTAGCTTGTTTTATTGAGGTGCAGCGCAAGCCGTGCCCGTCCCGCATCGAAAAGCGGTAGCGGTTAAAACGGCGGCTATTCTAGTCAGAAAACCCGTTTTCAGCTATGGGGGAATACATTCATACGAAGCGCGGGCTGTTGCTTTTTATTTCCACCTGGAAGCAGCAAATAAAGCACCAGGGCGCGCTCGGCTGTGGATGATTTACAACATACGTACAGCTTAACCAGCCAGTTACAGCCGATAACCTTGCAGGCACACTATTAACGGGCGCAGCTAAACAACGTATCTCAACGGTTGTCATCGGCTGTTAAGGCTCATTGGATGGACGTACAATGTTTGCCGTACGACGCGGCGAGAAGGCGATGCTTGCCGTTAGGACGGAGCCAGCTGTCACGGCTCCGCTTTGAAAGGACTTACGCGCTAAAACCCAGATTTTCTTTAGACCAGGCCGCAAATTCGGTATAACCACCGATGTGCTGCTCATCCAGGAAAATCTGCGGCACGGTGCTAACCGGTTTACCTGCGCTGGCTTCCAGATCCGCTTTGGTAATTCCCTCCGCCTGAATATCAACGTACTGATAGCTAAAATCATCACGATCGGCAGCCAGCTTATCAGCCAGCTCTTTAGCACGAACACAATAAGAACAGCCTGGGCGACCAAAAATTACAGCAATCATTGAGAACTCCTTGCAGCGGCCATTGCGTGATCGGTATCACGCAACACAATAAAGAATGGCAATCATCATGCCCGCTCGTACCGCTTAAAGAAAGTAGGATTTGCCTGTTAGTCTAATGCCCGCCATCTATGCAAGTTTGTGCTGATTAACCATAATTGTCGTTTCATTCAGGTGTGATACAGAAGCAGGGCGATGCGTAGCGTAGCAAGATTACCGAAACCGATTCTGGTGATGGAAATGCTGGGCGGCTTGCTGATTGCTGCCGCACTGCTGGTCGTCAATCACTGGCTGCCGGCGTTTCCCTCTGTTGGCAGGAAAACGCTGGCGACCGTACTGCTATTGTCAGGCGTCGTTCTGATGTTGCCTGCTGCCTGGCTGGTTATGTGGCGTACTGCACAAGCGATGGCGCCACAGCTGTTTAATCGCACCAATAAAAAAAGATAACGTTGCCGGAGACTTATGACACCAACCATTGATTTACTGTGTAGCCACCGCTCTGTTCGCGCCTTTACCGAACAGCCCGTTAACGAAGAACAACGTGAAGCGATCATTGCCGCAGCGCAGGCGGCCTCGACATCCAGCTTTTTGCAGTGCTCATCCATTGTGCGTATTACCGACAAAGCCTTGCGTGAGCAGTTGGTCACGCTTACGGGCGGGCAACCCTGGGTCGCGGATGCGGCTGAGTTCTGGATTTTCTGCGCTGATTTCAACCGCCACCTACAGATTTGCCCGGAGGCCCAGTTAGGCCGCGCTGAGCAACTGTTGCTAGGTTGCGTAGACACCGCGTTGATGGCGCAAAATGCGATGATCGCTGCGGAATCGATGGATCTTGGCGGCGTGTTTATCGGCGGTATCCGTAACAGCATTGCGCAGGTCACCGAATTACTGGAGTTACCCCAATACGTGCTGCCGCTGTTTGGTTTTTGTATCGGTTATCCGGAATCCGTACCCGACGTGAAGCCCCGTATACCGCAGGCCATGTTAGTGCATGAAAATCGCTATCATTCGGTGGATCCCGCGGTGCTCGCCGATTACGACAGCCGCACGGCGGTTTACTATCAGCAGCGTGACAGCAATCAACGTAGTGAAACCTGGAGCCAGCTGATTCAACGCTTGATCATCAAAGAAACGCGCCCGTTTATGCTGGATTACCTGCATCAGCAGGGCTGGGCGACACGTTAATCTGACCCAGGGAATACGATAATGAAAATGGCCATCCTGTCGCGTGATGAATCGCTTTATTCGTGCCGTCGTTTACGCGAAGCCGCTGAGCAGCGTGGCCATTTTATTCAAATCCTCGATCCGCTTTCCTGCTACATGAACATCAATCCAGCGTCAGCCGCCGTGCACTATCGCGGCGAACCGCTCGGTCATTTTGACGCGGTTATTCCACGTATCGGCACTCCCATCACCTTTTATGGCACTGCCGTGTTGCGCCAGTTTGAAATGTGCGGCAGCTATCCGCTCAATAAGTCAGCTGCGATCACGTGTGCGCGCGATAAATTGCGTTCATTACAGTTGCTGGCGCGGGAAGGTATCGACATGCCGGTAACCGGATTCGCCTCTTCTCCTGATGATACGCAGGATCTCATCGCCATGGTCGGCGGTGCGCCGCTGGTAGTGAAACTGGTTGAGGGCACGCAAGGGATTGGCGTGGTGCTGGCCGAAACGCGGCAGGCAGCAGAAAGCGTTATTGACGCCTTTCGCGGTCTGAACGCCCATATTTTGGTGCAGGAATTTATCAAAGAAGCACAGGGCCACGACATTCGCTGTCTGGTGATTGGCAAACAGGTGGTGGCGGCTATTGAGCGGGCAGCGAAAGAGGGCGATTTCCGATCAAACCTGCATCGCGGCGGCAAAGCGCATCCGGTCATTATCACCGGGCAGGAGCGCGATATTGCCATTAAAGCGGCGGCAACCCTGGGCTTAGAGGTCGCAGGCGTTGACATTTTGCGGGCTCATCGCGGTCCACTGGTGATGGAGGTCAACGCATCGCCGGGTCTGGAAGGCATTGAAACGATCAGCGGTCTGGATATTGCTGGCATGATGATCAACTGGATTGAACGGCACGCCATACCCGGCCACCCTCCTAAAACCGCTGGCTAACCGGTGCTTTTCAGCGGTTTTCGTGGCGCCTCTGACAATTTTTCCGTAAGCTTAGTCGCCTGTTTATTCACCCCATGGGATTTTACGATGGATTCTCTTGTCGTTCCGGATATTGACCTGTTGCGTCGCTGGCTGGATCAGCAAAATATCACCTGGTTCGAATGTGATGCCTGTCAGGCCCTTCATTTGCCGCATATGCAGAACTTCGAAGGGGTGTTTGACGCCAAAATCGATCTGGTCGACAACGTCATTTTGTTTTCTGCACTGGCTGAAGTGAAGCCGACGGCGTTAATTCCTTTGGTGGGCGACCTGTCGCAAATCAATGCCAGTTCCCTGACGGTAAAAGCGTTTATCGACATTCAGGATGATAATTTACCAAAGCTGATCGTGTGTCAGTCAATGCTTACCGAAGCCGGGCTAACCTTTGGTCAGTTCGCGCACTTTATGAAGCAGAGCGAAGCGCAAATTTCCATGGTCATTATGGAAGCGTTTGCGAATAACCTGCTGCTGAGCAGTGACGATGAAGAAGAGGAACGTCCGGCGACCTTGCTGGGTCACTCAATGTTGCATTGATCCTTTCCTGTCTTACTGCTGCTTTCGGCAGCAGTTTTTCTTGCCTGCCTTACCACGTTTTATTCTGCATTTTGCCCTTTAATGCCAGATAACTGGCGTTCTTTATGGCCTCAAAGCCGAACCTCATCATTCAAATATGCATAAACTATCGCGATTAGGCGTTTTTTAAGCCGGGGTCTGGTGAACCTTTTGCCGGGCAGCTATTCTTGCGGGGCTGCATCACCCTTGTAAACGCAGCGCAGGTACAGATTTTTTGCTCTTAAACTCCCGCTGAATAATGATTCATTGTGTCACTGACTTTACGCACAGAACGCAACGTTCGGATCAGAAGTTTACAGCGTTGTGATGACCCCGCTCAGGAGGAAAAAAATGCTCAACCAACATCAGAAATGGTTGTCAGGTGTGGTTGCTGGCGTGCTGATGGCAGTTTCTGCCAGCACAATGGCGGAAGATAAAACCCTGCATGTTTACAACTGGTCCGATTATATCTCGCCAGATACCGTGCCAAATTTTGAAAAACAGACCGGTATCAAAGTGGTCTATGACGTGTTTGATTCGAATGAAGTGCTGGAAGGCAAATTGATGGCGGGCAGCACCGGCTACAATGTCGTGGTGCCATCCTCCAGCTTCCTGGCTCGTCAGCTACAATCCGGCGTGTTTCAGCCGCTGGATAAGAGCAAACTGCCAAATTATAAAAACCTCGATCCGGCTCTGATGGAAAAAGTCGCGCAGCACGATCCGGGCAATAAATATGCCATTCCTTATCTGTGGGGCACCACCGGTATTGGTTATAACATCGATAAAGTCAAAGCAGCCTTGGGCGCAGAAGCGCCGGTAAACAGCTGGGATTTAGTCCTGAAACCAGAAAATCTGGAAAAACTCAAAAGCTGCGGCGTCTCTTTCCTCGATGCGCCGGAAGAGATTTTCGCTACCGTGCTGAACTATCTCGGCAAAGATCCGAACAGTTCAGATGCTAAATATTATTCCGGTGCGGCAACCGATTTGCTGCTGAAGCTGCGTCCCAGTATTCGCTATTTCCACTCTTCCCAGTACATTAACGATCTGGCTAACGGCAATATCTGCGTCGCGATTGGCTGGTCAGGCGATATTTTGCAGGCGAAAAACCGTGCGGATGAAGCGAAAAACGGCGTGCATTTAGGCTATAGCGTGCCGAAAGAGGGCGCCCTGGCGTTCTTTGACATGATGGCCATTCCGAAAGATGCAAAAAATCTTGATGCAGCTTATCAATGGCTGAATTACATCATGGACCCGAAAGTGAACGCCGATGTCTCTAACAAAATGAATTACGCCAACGGTAATAAGGCATCGCTGCCGCTAATTAATGCTGACGTGCGTAACAATCCCGGCATCTTCCCAACACCTGAAGCCATGTCTAAATTGTTCGTGCTGAAAGTACAGGAGCCAAAACTGGATCGTGTGCGCACGCGCGCATGGACTAAAGTGAAAAGTGGTAAGTGATTCGTTCGAACGAATAAGCTTATAACGCAACAGCAACAGAGGCGCAGTCATGGCCTCTGTTGTGCCATTTTTAGCGGCTGGCTTTGCTGTGCCGTTCCGCCTGGCCCGGAGATGAATGTTAGTGAACGACGCCATTCCCCGTCCTCAAAATAAAAACGCAAAGGCGTTAGCGCCGCTGCTGGAAATCCGTAATCTGACCAAATCATTCGATTGTCAGCACGCCGTTGATGACGTCAGCCTGACCATTTATAAAGGTGAAATTTTTGCCCTGCTTGGCGCCTCTGGCTGCGGTAAATCAACGCTGTTGCGCATGTTAGCCGGTTTTGAGCCGCCAACCAGCGGACAAATCGTATTGGATGGTCAGGATTTGTCGCATGTCGCACCGTATCAGCGGCCCATTAATATGATGTTTCAGTCTTACGCCCTGTTCCCGCATATGACAGTGGAACAGAATATCGCCTTTGGCCTGAAGCAGGACAAGCTGGCGAAGGGCGAAATCAGCAGCCGTGTCGAAGAGATGCTGTCGCTGGTACATATGCAGGAGTTTGCGAAACGTAAGCCGCATCAGCTTTCTGGTGGCCAACGCCAGCGCGTGGCGTTGGCGCGTAGTCTGGCGAAACGCCCTAAGTTGCTGTTACTGGATGAACCTATGGGCGCGCTGGATAAAAAACTGCGCGACCGTACGCAACTTGAAGTGGTCGATATTCTGGAGCGCGTGGGCGCAACCTGCGTCATGGTGACGCACGATCAGGAAGAAGCAATGACCATGGCGGGGCGCATCGCCATTATGAACCGCGGTAAGTTTGTGCAGATTGGCGAGCCAGAAGAGATTTACGAGCACCCGACCAGCCGTTACAGCGCCGAATTTATTGGCTCGGTAAACGTATTTGAAGGCTTGCTGCGCGAGCGTCAGGAAAATAGCTTCATCATTGAAAGTCCGGGATTAGTCCATCCGCTGAAAGTGGATTCGGACGTCTCGGTGATAGACAACGTGCCGGTGCATGTTGCGCTGCGACCGGAAAAAGTGATGCTGTGTGAAGAGGTTCCGGCGGATGGCTGCAACTTTGCTGTGGGCGAGGTCGTGCACATTGCCTATCTTGGCGACCTGTCAATATTCCACGTACGTTTGCGCAGCGGACAAATGATCAGTGCACAGCTACAAAACGCGCATCGCTATCGCAAAGGATTGCCGACGTGGGGCGATGAAGTTCGTCTCTGCTGGGATAGCGACAGCTGCGTGGTATTAACGGTTTAAGGAGGCGTAGTGAGCCAGATTTTTCAACGCAGCAAAGCGCCCGCCAGGCTGGTGGGAACGCCGCTACAGCGCTGGGTGACGCGTATCAAAATGCAGCATGGCCGCAAACTGGTCATTGCATTACCTGTATTAGTCGCGACTTGATCTGACACTGGACCTTGAAAGGTTGAGAGTTACCGGTTTTGATATGGGTGTCTAATCCTTATACAAAACACGAGGTAACTCTCATGCTTCATACTAACAATCCCATCATCAAACACAAAGCCGGCCTGCTCAATCTGGCCGAAGAACTCGGTAACGTATCAAAAGCCTGTAAAATCATGGGGGTGTCACGCGACACATTCTACCGCTACCAGGAGCTAGCTGAAGAAGGCGGCATTGACGCGCTGGTTAATCAAAACCGTCGGGTACCCAACCTGAAGAATCGGGCCGATGAAGCCACTGAACGGGCGGTTGTTGAGTACGCCGTTGAGTTCCCGGCCCACGGTCAGCACCGGACCAGTAATGAGCTGCGTAAAAAAGGCGTGTTTATCTCCGGCAGCGGCGTGCGCTCCATCTGGCAACGACATGACCTGGAGAACTTCCGTAAGCGGCTGAAGGCGCTTACGGAAAAGGTCGCCAGAGAAGGCATTGTGCTTACCGATGCTCAAATCGCCGCACTGGAGAAGAAGGTGCACGATGACGAAGCCTGCGGTGAAATCGAAACGGCTCACCCGGGTTATCTGGGGTCGCAGGACACCTTCTACGTTGGGAATCTGAAAGGCGTTGGCCGCATCTACCAGCAGACGTTCGTGGATACGTACTCGAAAATGGCTCACTGCAAGCTGTATACGAGTAAAACGCCGATCACTGCAGCCGACCTGCTTAATGATCGGGTACTGCCGTTCTATGAGGCTCAGGGGCTGCCGATGCTGAGAATACTGACCGACAGGGGCACAGAGTACTGCGGTAAAGTAGAGCAACATGATTATCAGCTGTATCTGGCCATCAACGATATCGACCATACGAAAACGAAAGCGATGTCCCCGCAGACGAACGGTATCTGCGAGCGCTTCCATAAAACCATTTTGCAGGAGTTTTATCAGGTTACGTTCCGCAAGAAGCTATATGCAGACCTGGAGAGCCTGCAAATGGATCTGGACAACTGGTTGTGGCATTACAATAATGAGCGAACTCATCAGGGGAAAATGTGCTGCGGGCGTACGCCAATGGCCACGTTACTTGATGGAAAACGGGTCTGGGCAGAAAAGAATCTGAACCAGATTTAATCTGACAGACACCTGTATAAATAACCGGTAACTGTCAGATCAGGTCTGAGCTAGTACACATTACCTTACCTGTGGCTGGTGCTGTTTTTTCTGTTGCCGTTCCTGATTGTACTGAAAATCAGCTTCGCCGATATTGCGCGCGCGATCCCGCCCTACACCGACCTGATCTCGTGGGCCGACGATCAGTTCAGCATCGTTCTCAACTTTGCTAACTATCTGCAACTCACGGACGATCCGCTATATGTCGATGCGTATTTGCAATCATTAAAGGTGGCCGCCATCTCCACGGTGATCTGCCTGCTGATTGGGTATCCGCTGGCGTGGGCAGTCGCGCACAGCAAACCATCAATGCGTACTATTCTGCTACTGCTGGTGATCCTGCCGTCGTGGACATCGTTCCTGGTGCGCGTTTATGCCTGGATGGGTCTGCTTAATAACAACGGTATCCTTAACCGTTTTCTGATGTGGCTGGGCGTTATTGATCATCCGCTGGTTATTCTTTACACCAATACTGCGGTGTATATTGGCATTGTTTACTGCTATCTGCCGTTTATGGTGCTACCCATCTATACCGCATTAACCCGTATTGACTATTCGCTGGTTGAAGCATCGCTGGACCTGGGCGCGCGACCGCTGAAAACTTTCTTCAGCGTTATCGTGCCGTTGACCAAAGGGGGGATTATTGCCGGTTCGATGCTGGTGTTTATCCCGGCGGTGGGGGAATACGTTATCCCGGAACTGCTCGGCGGACCAGACAGCATTATGATTGGCCGTATCTTGTGGCAGGAATTTTTTAATAACCGCGACTGGCCGGTGGCATCGGCGCTGGCAGTGATTATTTTGCTGATATTGATTCTGCCGATCATCTGGTTCCACAAGCATCAAAACCGTGAAATGGGAGAGAAGGGATGAATAATCTGCCCGTGATCCGCTCGCCCTGGCGCACCGCTATTCTGGCGTGCTGCTTCCTGTTTCTTTATGCTCCCATGCTGCTGCTGGTGATCTATTCGTTCAATCGATCGCAACTGGTCACGGTGTGGGAAGGCTTCTCATTTCACTGGTATCACGTGCTGTTCCAGGATAATGCGATGATTGATGCGGTGCTGCTCAGTTTGAGCATCGCCGGATTGTCGGCCACCATGGCGGTAGTACTGGGCACGCTGGCGGCGGTGATTATCGTTCGCTTTGGGCGTTTTCGGGGGCATAACGGTTTCGCCTTTATGCTTACCGCGCCGCTGGTCATGCCGGATGTGATTACCGGTTTGTCGCTGCTGCTGCTGTTTGTGGCCATTGGCAACGCATTCGGCTGGCCGAGCGAACGGGGAATGTTAACCATCTGGCTGGTGCACGTCACGTTTTGTACCGCTTATGTGGCGGTAGTCATCAACTCGCGCCTGCGTGAACTGGACCGTTCAATAGAAGAAGCGGCAATGGATTTAGGCGCGACGCCGCTTAAGGTGTTCTTTGTGATTACCGTGCCGATGATTGCCCCAGCGATTGTCACCGGCTGGCTGCTGGCTTTTACGCTGTCGCTGGACGATTTAGTGATTGCCAGCTTTGTCACCGGACCTGGTGCAACCACGCTGCCGATGGCAATCTTCGCTACGGTGCGGCGCGGTGTGAATCCAGAAATCAACGCGCTGGCCTCGCTGATTTTGTTTGTGGTCGGTCTGGTGGGTTTTATTGCCTGGCGCGTTATGGCACACGAAGAAAAACAGCGTGTCAGTGATATTCAGAAAGCAAAACGTGGCTGAAATCCGTAACGTTTGCCACTATAAAAATGGGCTGGTTTTCCAGCCCATTTTCTATGGCGTGCGGAGCATGAAACATGTCGGAAACCCTCAAGCACCGATCGGTATTACCGGATGCGCCTGTCCCGGTGACAGTCGCGGGGATAGCCATTATCGTTACGCGCTGCCTCAGCGTATTAATGCTCGCTAATGCGTTGGGTTATAGCGAAATTATCAACTTCGTTCATCGCAGCGCCCAGGCCTGGGATTCTACCTTTATCTTTATCGCGAGTCAGCTGATCTTTCTGTTTGAATTGCGCTGTGCTTTTACCTTAATGCGTGGCAGCAATCGTGGCCGCTGGGGATATGTCGGTACGCAGATAATCGTGCTGATTTATATGTTGCTGGCATCAACGGGCTGGATTTATCCAGAAATTTTTAGCATCAGCGGCGAAAACAATGCGCAGATTATTCATCATACGCTACAGCAAAAGCTGCCGGATCTGCTGGTGTTGCTGCTGCTTTTCTTGCCCGCCAGCAGTCGCGCATTTTTTCTGAGGCGTTGAAATTTGCCGCCATCCCTTCGCAGTAAAGGCAGCATTAAAGTTCTTAATTGTGGGTTAACAGCGGTTATCGCTTGTAATGCTGTGACATCGTGTAATGCGGGACGTCGTAAACGCGAACGGTTAAGCGAACGGAGACAAAGCGATAGGTTGCAACGCATCAAGGGTGGGCCAGCGCAGTTACCGTCTGAACTGAGGACAGTGCAGAACCGGTCAGACAAGCACTTTGCTGGCCCATAATGCTTATTCGGGGAACCACTTCTGATTGAGCTGCTGCCAGCTGCCGTTGGCTTTTATTTCGGCCAGCGCGTTATTCAACTTTTCGCGCAATGCGTCGTTGCCTTTACGCACCGCGATGCCTAAGCCGGTGCCAAAGTAGTCGGCATCGGTAACATGCTTGCCAACGGTTGCGAGATCGCTGTTAGTTTTCAGCCACTGATTAACCACGGCGCTGTCACCAAATACTCCATCCAGGCGACCATTTTTCATATCCAGAATCGCATTCTGGTAGCTGTCATAGGCCACCATAACCACATCAGGATGCTTGTCCTGCAGGTATTTCTGGTGCGTGGTGCCGTTTTCGACGCCAATCCGTTTGCCTTTTAGCTGGCCGATATTGCTGAACTTACCCTGGCGGGCAATCACAATGGCAGAGTTGGCGTAATAAGGCTGGGTGAAATCGACCTGCTTGCTGCGTTCTGGTGTGATGTCCATTCCAGAAATCACCGCGTCGTAGCGGCGAAATTTAAGCGAGGGGATCAGGCTGTCAAAGGCATTGTTGGTGAAAGTGCAGTCTGCCTTCATCTGCTGACATAACGCTTTCGCTAAATCAATATCAAAGCCGACAAGTTGATTTTCACGATCCAACGATTCAAACGGAGGATAGGTTGCCGAAGAGGCGAAACGGATTTTCTCCGCAGCGTGAGCATTCATTGCCAGGGCTGCCAGTGCAGCGGCAACAATCCATTTTTTCATGATACAGCTCCTGTAAAACATCATCAGCACAACTGCGTTATGACGGATTACAGGGTGGCATAAAATGAATTTTTATGCAATATCTGTGAGAAAAAAGGTAGAAAAGGCGAGATTTCTCGCCTAACCATTAATTTCGCCGTTCAAATGCCAGTGCGCGTTTTTCGATTAGGCGCATCAGCAACGTCAATAAGCCGTTGACGCATAAATAAACCAGACCGGCAGCGGCGAACACCGTGACATCATAGGTGCGACCATATAACAGCTGACCATGGCCCATCACTTCCATTAATGTAATGGTGTAAGCCAGCGATGTGCCTTTAAACACCAGCACCACTTCGTTTGAATAGGATGACAGGGCGCGTTTAAACGCATAGGGTAGCAGAATACGCAGCGTGTGCTGGCGGTTCATTCCTAGCGCGGCGCAGGATTGCCATTGACCGGAAGGGATAGCGCGCACTGCGCCGTGAAACAGTTGCGTGGTGTAAGCCGCGCTGTTCAGCGACAGCGCCAGCATCGCACAGAGCCAGGGCTGTGACAGCAGATGCCACAGCCACGGAACCTGTTGCAGGCTGGGAAACTGGCCTGGGCCGTAATAGATCAGGAAAATTTGTACCAACAGCGGTGTGCCGGTAAATAACGTGATAAATCCCTTTATCAACGGCGTCAGCAACGGTGTTTTCAGGGACAAGACCACGGTAAACAGCAACGACAGCACCAGCGCCACAATGAGTGAGGCCAAGGTTAACGTCAGGCTGGTATGCAGCCCTTTCATTAATTCAGGTAGATACTCAAGCATCAGCTGTTTCCCCGCTCAAAACGGGTGGTGCGCAACTCGATGCGACGTAATACCGCCTGGCTGAACAAAGTAATCACCAGATAAATGGCCGCCGCCACTAAAAACCAGGTAAACGGCTCTTGCGTGCGGGTAGCGATACTTTTGGTTTGCAGCATTAAATCATTCACGCTAATCAACGACACCAGCGCCGTATCTTTTAATAACACCAGCCATTGATTGCCTAAGCCGGGCAGCGCATGTCGCCACATTTGCGGCATGATCAGACGAAAGAAAATTGCCGATTTCTTCAGACCCAGCGCCTGGCCAGATTCCCATTGCCCTGCGGGAACGGCTTTCAACGCGCCGCGCAGGGTTTGTGATGCGTAGGCAGAATAGAGCATTGCCAGCGCAATTACGCCACACAGGAAAGGACTCACGTCGAAATTTTCGATCTGCATCTGAACGGGTAACTTAAATAAGCCAACGTTCAGGATGAAACCGTCGGATAAAGTCAGTAGCATTTGCGAAGCGCCGAAGTAAATAAACAGCACCACCAGAATTTCCGGCAGCCCGCGAATCAGCGTAACCAGACCGGTGCCGATCCAGGCCAGGGGCTTCCAGCGCACCGATTCCCAGCCAGCAAAAATCATCGCCAGCACCAGGCCAGCGATAAGCGCACAAAGGGCAAGGCCGACGGTCATACCGGCGGCGCTTGCAAGTGGAATCATTTCATTCATTGAAAGTTACTGCTGAAACCATTTGCTGTAGATGGTTTTATAGGTGCCGTCTGCTTTCACTTTGTCCAACGCAGCGTTGAATTTCGCTTGCAGATCGGTATTACCCATGCGAACCGCGATGCCGAGGCCAGTGCCGAAATAGGCTTTGTCAGTCACTTTTTCACCGACGGGTGCCAGCGTAGTATTTTGCTTCAGCCATTCGTTGACCACGGCGGTATCACCAAATACCGCGTCGATGCGACCATTTTTCAGGTCAAGCACCGCGTTTTGGTAACTGTCGTAAGGCACGGTGGTAATTTCACTGTGTTTCTCGGTCAGGTATTTCTGGTGTGTTGTGCCATTTTGTACGCCCACACGTTTGCCTTTCAGCGCGGCTATGTCAGCTACTTTGCCTTTCTGCGCCACAAACAGGGCAGAATTGTCATAGTAAGGCTGGCTGAACAGCACCTGCTTTTCACGCTCTGGCGTGATGTCCATACCGGCCATCACGGCGTCAAAACGGCGGAACTTCAGGCTGGGGATCAGGCTATCAAACGCCTGATTGGTGAAGGTGCAGGTTGCATCCATCTCTTTACATAACGCATTCGCCAGATCGACATCGAAGCCCTGGATTTTGTTTTCTGAGTCAACAAACTCAAACGGAGGATAAGAGGCTTCAGTGGCGAAGCGAATGGTCTGAGCAGCAGATGCGCTCAGGCTTAATCCAGCAAGCAGTGCAGCAAGTACAACCTTTTTCATTTTTAGCATCCTGACTTAGTGCGAAAGATAGTGAGCAAACGCCTGGGTTTGCGGCTGTGAAAAACGACTGGCGTCACCCTGTTCCACAATATGACCATTCTCCATATATACCACGCGGCTGGCGGTCTTACGCGCCACTTCCACTTCATGGGTGACGATCACCTGGGTGATTTGGGTTTGCGCCAGTTCGCGAATAATGCTGACAATTTGCGCGGTAATTTCGGGATCGAGAGCGGCAGTGGGTTCATCAAACAGCAATACTTGCGGCTCCATCATCAACGCCCGCGCAATCGCAACGCGCTGTTGCTGACCCCCCGAAAGATGCAGCGGAAAGCGATCGCTGTAAGGCGTTAAGCGCAAGCGATCCAACAGTTTGTCGGCACGCGCTTTTGCTTCTGCCTTTGTCAAACCAAGCACGCGACAGGGCGCTTCAGTCAGGTTTTGCAATACCGTCAGGTGCGGCCAGAGGTTGTATTGCTGGAAAACCATGCCGACATTTTGGCGCAGTTCGCGGATCGCGGCGTCAGAAGGTTTTTTGCTGAAATCGAATGAGTTTCCGGCAATGTACAACTGCCCGGAACGGGGATATTCCAGCAGATTCAGAACGCGCAGCAGAGAACTCTTGCCTGCACCGCTCGGACCAAGCAGCACCAGTGTCTCCCCTTGCGGGCATTCCAGGTTGATGTCGAACAGCGCCTGATGAGCACCGTAGAAGCAGTTGATTGCGTTTAGTTGAATACTCATGCGCCAAATATGAATAGCAATTGATGCCGCGAATCTTAACGTTACCAGAATAGTTATGCAATTGAGGTGAGTTAAAATTTATTAAACGGCAGGGAAATCCTAAAAGCGTAGCACAATATCGCGTAGTCCAACGCTGAGAAGGGCTTAGCGCAACGGTTTTGCCGCGATAGAAAGTAAAAACGCGCCGCAAAGATGCAGCGCGCTTAATACTGGAAACTGACCGCGCAGAAAATAAGCAATTATTTCTTCTTCGCGTGTTCCAGCATCTGGCTCAGGCTACCACCGTCAGGATGCGGCACGTTAGCGGCATAACGCACGTCATCCACTACCCAGCAGGTGCCTTCGTGGATCATCAGGACTTCATCCTGCCATTTTTTGCCGTCGCGGCTCAGATCAACACGCAGCGGAATATTGCGCGCATCGCGATTAGGAATGGTGGAGGCATCCGCGACGCTGGCTTCGGTTGGCCCCTGCGCCAGGCTGGAGAACAGATCGCCGTCACGCCAGGAACCCGCGTTGGTCTCGTGACTGGCAGCGAGCAATGTTTGATAGAGGTGCTCGCTCAGATAAGGACGGTATTTTGCCAGCGTAGTGCTGTCCGGCAAACCTTGTGTAGGCCGGGCAATGCGCAGGTTGTAAAACTGCTGTGCGACGCTATCGGGACCGCCATCTACACAGGGCGCTGTACGTGGGCCATTATCCTTGATGACCGGCTCAACGGTGGTACAGGCGCTGAGCAGCATTGCTGCGGGGATCAAAAGCGCAAAGGCTTTGTTTCTCATCTCGATTTCCTTATTGTTCTCTGGCAAAGCGCCATTTTTAGCATAGAGTATAGCCGTGCTTTTAGTCGTAAGAGCTTTAGGCGCAAGGGTGAAAAGGAGAACAACATGAAACTGACAACCACACCGACATTAGAAGGCCACAGCATCAGTGAATATTGTGGCGTTGTGACCGGCGAAGCGATTTTGGGAGCGAACGTTTTTCGTGACTTTTTCGCGGGGATCCGCGACATCGTTGGGGGACGCTCCGGCGCTTACGAGAAAGAGTTACGTAAGGCGCGTGAAATTGCCTTTAAAGAACTGAAAGAACAGGCTAAAGCGTTAGGCGCAAATGCTGTAGTAGGGATCGATATTGACTACGAAACCGTGGGTAAAGACAGCAGCATGTTAATGGTCAGCGTGAGCGGAACTGCGGTGATCGTGCGTTGAAAAAGCTGCTGCTGGTACTAGCAGGGCTGCTATTGGTTGGCTGCCAGTCCGGCGTGGAATTACGTCATGGCTATTGGGTGGATCTCCGTCATCCAGCACAGGGCGCACGTCCGCGCATCAAAGTGATTGTGATCCATTACACCGCTGAGGATTTCCCGACGTCGCTTGCCACGCTGACCGACCAACAGGTCAGCGCCCATTATTTGATCCCGCGTCAGCCTCCTCAACGCGACGGTAAAGGCGTTATCTGGCAACTGGTGCCTGAGCAGGATTTGGCCTGGCATGCCGGGTCCAGCTTTTGGCGCGGGGCGACGCGCATTAACGACACGTCGATTGGCATTGAGCTGGTCAATAACGGTTATCGCAGCACGCTAACCGGGCGCGAATGGCAGGCTTTTAGCCCGCAGCAAATCGCGTCGCTTAGTGCATTAGTAAAAGAGGTGGCGCAGCGTTACGGTATCCGGCCAGAAAATATTGTTGGTCACAGCGATATTGCGCCGCAGCGCAAGCAGGATCCCGGTCCGCGTTTTCCCTGGCAATACCTGGCGCAACAGGGAGTAGGGGCGTGGCCAGATGCCAGCCGTGTTCAGCACTTTTTAGCCGGCCAAACACCGCGAGCGCGGGTGCCAGTAGAGAAAATAATGGATTTGCTACAGCGTTACGGCTATCCGGTAACGCCAGAAATGGCGCCGGGCCAGCAGCAAACGGTTATCGCTGCCTTCCAGATGCATTTTCGCCCGGCTGATTATCGCGGCCTACCTGATGCGGAAACCGCAGCGATTGCCGCCGCGCTGCTGGAGAAATATGGCGCGGCGGAGTAATTACTGCTGTAAAAATGCCTTCCAGTAGGTCACTACCTTTTCCAGCGCGGCACGATCCACATCCATGTGCGTCACTAAACGCGTTGACGGGCCGACACTGATCAGCACATCACGCGCTTCCATCCAGGCCTTTAACGGTTCAACCTGCCCGGCAGGGATACGTATAAACACCATATTGGTTTGCTGATCGACCACCTCAACGCCAGTCTCGTGCAACTGTTGCCCCAGCCACGCGGCGTTATCGTGATCTTCTTTTAAACGCGCAACGTTATGCTGCAACGCATACAAACCGGCTGCTGCCAGGATACCTGCCTGACGCATACCGCCACCGACCATTTTGCGCCAGCGGCGCGCGCGTTCAATACAGGCCGCATCGCCACATAACAGCGAGCCGACCGGCGCGCCAAGCCCTTTGGATAAACAGACAGACAGGGTATCGCAATAGCGGGCAATCGTTTCCAGTGGAACCTGCTGCGCGGCCACCGCGTTGAAGATGCGTGCGCCGTCAATATGCAGCGCCAGCTTATGTTCGCGGGTAAACTGAAAGGCTTCGGCTAAATAATGGAGCGGCAGCACTTTGCCGTGATGGGTGTTTTCCAGGCTAAGCAGCCGGGTGCGGGCAAAATGAATGTCGTCAGGTTTGATCGCCGCCGCGACCTCATCCAGCGGCAGCGTGCCATCATCAGCGGCTAAAATTGGCTGGGGCTGAATGCTGCCCAGCACGGCAGCGCCACCGGCTTCATATTTATAGTTGTGAGCCTGCTGCCCGACGATGTACTCCTCGCCGCGCTCACAATGGCTGAGTAACGCCACCAGATTGGCCTGAGTGCCGGTAGGGAAAAATAGCGCGGCGGCCTTGCCGCCCAGACGTGCGGCTTCGGCTTCCAGTGCATTAACCGTTGGATCGTCACGATAAACATCATCGCCGGTTTCAGCTGCCATCATCGCTTGTAACATTGCGGCGCCTGGCCGGGTAACGGTGTCACTGCGTAAATCGATCACGTTGCGCTCCTGAGCTTTCCTGAGAAATAAAACGGCGGGCATTACGCCCGCGCATGGCATTCTCCCGTTTTACCGCAGCCAGTTAGTTTTCGCCAGTTCAACCACTTCATCACCGCGTCCATTCAGAATGGCGCGCAGCATGTAAAGGCTAAAGCCTTTGGCTTGTTCCATCTTGATTTGCGGCGGCATTGCCAGCTCTTCTTTGGCGGTGATCACATCCACCAGCACGGGGCCATCATGGGCGAACGCCTGTTCCAGCGCGCCGTTTAAGTCGGACGCTTTCTCTACGCGTATGCCTTTAATGCCGCAGGCCTGGGCGATGGCGGCAAAATCAGGATTCTCCAGTTCAGTGCCATCGGTCAGGTAGCCGCCAGCCTTCATCTCCATCGCGACAAAGCCCAGCACGCTATTGTTAAAAATCACCAGTTTTACCGGCAAATTCAGCTGCGCAACGGTGATGAAGTCGCCCATCAACATGCTAAATCCTCCATCACCGCACAGCGCAACCACCTGCCGATCGCGATTGATAGCCTGTGCGCCCAGGGCTTGCGGCATAGCGTTGGCCATTGAACCATGATTGAACGAGCCGAGCAGGCGGCGTTTCCCGTTCATTTTCAGATAGCGGGCCGCCCACACGGTTGGCGTACCGACATCACAGGTGAAAATCGCATCGTCACTGGCGTAATGGCTGATTTGCTGAGCAAGATATTGTGGGTGAATCGCCTGCCTGTCATTGGGTTGGGCGAGAGCATCAAGATCCTTGCGTGCATCAACGTAATGTTCGAGTGCGCTGTCGAGGTGTTGACGATCACTTTTTTTCGTCAGCTGCGGCAATAAAGCCTGCAACGTGGTTTTCACATCACCAGTATACGCCTGTTCAACGTGACAATGGGCGCCGAGACTGCCGGGATTAATATCGATCTGAATTATTTTGGCTTTTTCAGGATAAAAAGCGCGATAGGGGAATTGCGTGCCGAGCAGCACCAGCGTGTCGGCATTCATCATCGCGTGAAACCCCGATGAAAAACCAATCAGACCGGTCATACCCACATCGTAAGGGTTAGCATATTCGATGTGTTCCTTACCGCGCAGCGCATGAACGATCGGCGCTTTCAGCGTAGCAGCCAGCTCAACCACTTCCTTGTGAGCGCCCGCAACACCGCTGCCGCACAGCAATGTAATATTGCTGGCTTCATTCAACGTTTGCGCCAGCTGTGCTAACGCAGCGGGCTGCGGCTGAATTTGCGGCGGCTGGGGTGGATACCAGTTTGCGCTAGCCGTTTCCGGTGCCAGCTTCAGCGCTACATCACCCGGAATGACGATTACTGACACGCCACGATTAAGGATCGCTTTACGCATGGCAATGCCAAGCACCTGCGGCAACTGTTCGGGATTAGACACCAGCTCGCAATAATGGCTGCACTCGCGGAATAACTCCTCGGGGTGGGTTTCCTGAAAATAGCCGCTGCCAATTTCGCTGGAAGGGATATGTGCGGCAATCGCGAGTACCGGAACATGGTTACGATGACAATCAAATAAACCATTAATTAAATGCAAATTGCCGGGACCGCATGAGCCCGCGCACACGGCCAGCTCACCTGTCACATGCGCCTCCGCGCCAGCGGCAAAAGCGGCGACTTCTTCATGGCGGGTTGGCATCCATTTAATGGTGCCCATACGATTTAAGCTGTCGCTCAGGCCGTTAAGAGAGTCGCCGGTGACGCCCCAGATGCGTTTGACACCAGCGTTCTCAAGCGTTTTTGCGATCAGCGCTGCAACGGTTCTTTTCATCGTATTCTCCTTTTGGTGGTTGGCCATCCTGACGATGGCTAACCAAAAGCGCAAAAAGAGAAGCTTAGACGAGGTTGTCAGAACGCAGCTGTGAAAAAAATGCGCTGCGTTTTGTCAGGAGAATTTAAGCGGAGAACAGGGCGATAAGAACCGGTGCCAGTAGGCTCATGATAAAACCATGGACAATGGCGGCGGGAACAATCTCTGTTCCACCGGCGCGTTGCAGCACGGGCAAAGTGAAATCCATTGAGGTAGCGCCGCACAATCCTAACGCGCTGGAACGGTGACGCGTAATCAGCACCGGGATAAGCATAATGGCGGTAAGTTCGCGCAGCAGGTCATTAAAGAAAGCGGCGCTGCCGATGACCGGACCAAACGCCTCCGTCATTAAAATACCGGACAGTGAATACCAGCCGAAGCCGCTGGCCAGTGCTAAACCGGTTTTTATGGGTAAGCCGAGCAGCAGTGCGGCAATGATGCCGCCGGTTAAGGCGCTCACCAACACCACGCAGGCGACCATCATGCCACGACGATTAAGAATAATCTGGCGCAGCGTCATGCCGCTGCCGCGAAGCTGGATACCCACTAAAAACAGCAGAAAAATTAGCGCATATTCACTGGCTGCCGAGGCGTGATGCAAAAAGGCCCATTGCGTCAGGCCGAGTAAAAATCCTACCACCACAACGCCGCAAAGTTTGAGTGATTCCAGCGCCATATGCAGACGTGATGGCAATTTTTCTTGTTTGTGTGTGTATTGCCACGGCAGGCGCTTCTCCAGCCACAGCAGCGCCAGCAGGTTGCATAGCATGATGCAAAGTGCGGCAACCAGAGCGGTGTAGAAAACAGTGAGCAGATTACTGCTGAGGTTATCAAGGAACGCCAGGCTAATGCCCATAAAGAACAGAATGACATAAACCATCCCGCTCAGTAAGCGATTAACCAAATGGAGAACGGCGGTTTTATGCAGAGAAAGAAGCCAGCCAACGACCAGCGGAACCAGAATAATCAGAAGCCCGGAATACATATTTAAGCCATCCATGCGAAAAGTGACAACACGCTAGCGAAAAAGCGGGAAAGAGTAAACCAACGGTTTAAGCGGCTTGACCGGTTTACGTTCGCCAACCATGCTTCGGTTAACAAGAGGATGAGCCACGCTATGATTCTGGAACATATCGACATTCGCGGTTTTCGCGGCATTAACCAGCTTTCTTTGCCATTAACGCATACTAATCTGTTAATCGGCGAAAACGCCTGGGGTAAATCCAGCTTGCTGGATGCGCTGACACTGTTACTGTCGCCGCAAACGGAAGATTATCAGTTTAGCGCCAGTGATTTTCACTTCACGCCGGGCGACGTCAATGACCAACGGCGACACTTGCAGATTGTGTTCCACTTTCGTGATGCGGGTAGCGATCATGATGAACATTTTTCGCCATTTTGGCAGCGGGATGAGCAAGGCCAGCGCTGGCTGCGTTACAGCATTCGCGCCAGGCTGCGTGAGGAGAACGTCCATACCTCGCGGCGTTTTATCGATCGGCAGGGCAATGTGTTAGCTGAAGTCAGCACAGAGATTGCCATTCGTCATTTGCTGCGTATGCATCCGGTATTGCGGCTGCGCGATGCGCGTTTCAGTCGTCGTGCTCGTCATAGCGAGAACCATAACGATGGGCAGGCAACCACACTGGATCAGCTGACGCTGGAAATCGACACGCTTACGCGAGACCTGGTAACGCAGCCGCAAAAGCTCAGCGATGATGTGCTGCGTCAGGGATTGCAGACCATGCAGCAACTGATGGAGCACTATTTTCTGGTGCAACAACCGAGCGATGTCCGCCAGGCGAAACGCGTTGATCCGCAAGCGCGCGATGGCAGGCAGAGCTGGCGCTCGCTGGATAAGCTTAATCAGTTTATCTCTGAAACCGATTCGCGCAGTCGCCAGCTGATTTTGCTGCGAATGTTTACGCTCCTGGTGCAGGCTCGTGGGAGCGAACCGCTGGCTGAGGATGCCCGGCCGCTGCTGCTGATAGAAGATCCCGAAACGCGGCTTCATCCTATTATGCTGTCGGTGGCGTGGAATTTACTGGAATTACTGCCGCTGCAAAAAATCGCCACCACTAATTCGGCTGAACTTCTGTCGCAGGTGCCGGTAGAAAATGTCTGTCGGCTGGTACGTGAACCGGCGCGGGTTGCCGCGTGGCGAATTGGTCCGGAAGGGTTGAGCGCAGAAGACAGGCGTCGGATTGGTTTTCATATACGCGTGAATCGACCCTCCGCGCTGTTTGCCCGCTGCTGGCTGTTAGTAGAAGGTGAAACCGAAGTGTGGATTATCAATGAGCTGGCGCAACAATGTGGGTATCACTTTGCCGCTGAAGGCGTAAAAGTGATTGAGTTTGCGCAGTCGGGATTAAAACCGTTGCTTAAATTTGCCCGCCGCATGGGTATTGACTGGCATGTATTAACGGATGGCGATGAGGCGGGAGATAAGTATGCTGCGACCACGCGCAGCCAGCTGTGTGCGCAGGATAAAGAGCAAAATCACCTTACCCAGCTTCCGGCGCTGGATATGGAGCACTTCCTTTATAAGCACGGCTTCGAGGATGTTTATCATCAAATGGCGCACCTGCCGTTAAACGCGCCCATGAGCGCCAGGCGTATTATTAGCCATGCCATTCATCATGCATCGAAACCCGAACTGGCGATTGCCGTGGCGATGGCAGCGGCGGAACGCGGGCCGGAAGCCATTCCCACGCTGATGCGTCAGATGTTTTCACGTGTACATTGGCTGGCTCACGGTAACGCCGATTAAAAAAATGCCAGCGGCATTGGCTGGCATTTTTTTGGAAGAGTTCAGAATGGGGATAAACGTCAGGCGACTGCCTGCGCTTCAACTGGCACGATAAGGCTGGCATGATTGCCTTTCGGACCCTGGTGGACGTCGAACTGAACTTGTTGGCCGGCTTTTAGCGTTCTGTAACCATCCATCTTAATCGTAGAGTAGTGCGCGAAGATGTCTTCGCCGCCCCCGATTGGACAGATAAAGCCGAAGCCTTTGGCGTTATTGAACCATTTAACTGTACCCGTCTCCATGCTTTTACTTCCCTCGCAAGACATTCTATTAAGTAGGTGAGGTCATTGAAGCTGTGAGTCGAGATCGATTAAATCTCAATCAGCTTGTGTCAGTAGAATGTAGAGAAACAGTCACTGGCGTCAAGCAAAGCGCCGAGCTACACAGGGAGAAAATCATTAAAATTTGAGGTGGTTAACGCTATTGCAAATTTTGTGA
Organism: Mixta mediterraneensis; assembly: GCF_014946725.1. Classification (GTDB taxonomy): domain Bacteria; phylum Pseudomonadota; class Gammaproteobacteria; order Enterobacterales; family Enterobacteriaceae; genus Pantoea; species Pantoea mediterraneensis. The sequence continues at coordinate 173,834 of NZ_JACFXY010000001.1, read as the reverse complement.
TACAGGTCACGCACGGGGTTTTCTGGATAAAATTTCATCGTCGGTGGGGTGCTTGACAGGCGTGTTAAACTCTAAAGATGAACGGTAACAGGTTTATATTTGATAGGCGGAATCTCAACGGATCATTATGGCAAACACAAACGACTGGCTTAATTTTGAACATCTGGCCGAAGACAAAGTACGCGAAGGGTTAAAGCCGCCTTCAATGTATAAAGTCATTCTGAACAATGATGATTATACACCTATGGAATTTGTTATTGACGTTCTGCAAAAGTTCTTTTCTTATGATATTGAACGTGCAACGCAGCTGATGTTGAAAGTTCACTACCACGGTAAAGCGATATGTGGTGTATTTACTGCTGAAGTCGCCGAAACCAAAGCGGCCCAGGTGAACAATTATGCGCGGGAAAATCATCATCCGTTGCTGTGTACGCTGGAAAAAGCCTGATCCTGTCTCCATATAGGTAGACAGATCGTCAGAGCGATAATTGGGGGAGGTGCCAAATGCTCAATCAAGAACTGGAACTCAGTTTAAACATGGCTTTCGCCAGAGCGCGTGAGCACCGTCATGAGTTTATGACCGTCGAGCATCTGTTGCTGGCGTTACTCAGTAACCCGTCGGCCAGAGAGGCACTGGAAGCCTGTACAGTAGATATTGTGGCTCTAAGGCAGGAACTCGAAGCCTTTATCGAGCAAACCACACCGGTGCTGCCCGCCAGCGAAGAAGAGCGTGATACGCAACCTACGCTCAGCTTCCAGCGTGTGCTGCAGCGTGCGGTTTTCCATGTCCAGTCATCGGGCCGTAGCGAAGTCTCCGGGGCCAATGTACTGGTCGCCATCTTCAGCGAGCAGGAATCGCAAGCGGCTTACCTGCTGCGCAAACACGAAGTGAGCCGTCTTGATGTGGTGAACTTCATTTCTCACGGTACGCGTAAAGACGAACCCGGTCAGGCGCCGAACGCAGAAAATCCAGTCAACGAAGAGCAAGCAGGCGGGGAGGATCGTATGGAAAACTTCACCACCAACCTTAATCAGCTTGCTCGCGTCGGCGGAATCGATCCGCTGATTGGTCGCGACAAAGAGCTGGAGCGTACTATTCAGGTGCTGTGTCGCCGCCGTAAAAATAACCCGCTGCTGGTGGGTGAGTCGGGCGTGGGTAAAACCGCCATTGCCGAAGGGCTGGCCTGGCGTATCGTGCAGGGCGACGTTCCGGAAGTGATGAAAGAGTGCACAATTTACTCACTGGACATTGGTTCGTTGCTGGCGGGTACCAAATATCGCGGTGACTTTGAGAAACGCTTTAAAGCCCTGCTGAAGCAGCTCGAACAGGACAATAACAGCATTCTGTTCATTGACGAGATCCACACCATCATCGGTGCGGGTGCAGCGTCTGGCGGACAAGTGGATGCCGCTAACCTGATTAAGCCGCTGCTCTCCAGCGGCAAGATCCGCGTTATGGGTTCGACTACGTATCAGGAATTCAGCAATATCTTCGAAAAAGATCGCGCTTTAGCGCGTCGCTTCCAGAAGATCGACATCACTGAACCGTCAATGGACGAAACCGTGCAGATCCTGAATGGTCTGAAACCAAAATACGAAGCGCATCACGATGTGCGTTACACCGCGAAAGCGGTGCGTGCGGCGGTGGAGTTGGCGGTGAAATACATTAACGATCGTCATCTGCCGGATAAAGCGATTGATGTTATCGATGAAGCGGGCGCGCGCGCACGCTTGATGCCGGTCAGCAAGCGTAAGAAAACCGTTAATGTGGCTGACATTGAAACGGTTGTCGCACGCATCGCGCGTATCCCAGAAAAAAGCGTTTCAGCAAGCGATCGCGATACGTTGAAAAATCTGGATGACCGCCTGAAAATGCTGGTGTTTGGTCAGGATAATGCCATTGAGGCATTGACCGAAGCGATCAAAATGAGCCGTGCAGGCCTGGGCCAGGATCGGAAACCGGTAGGGTCATTCCTGTTTGCGGGACCAACCGGCGTCGGTAAAACCGAAGTGACGGTACAGCTGGCGAAAGCGTTGGGCATTGAACTGCTGCGTTTTGATATGTCCGAATACATGGAGCGCCATACCGTCAGCCGTTTGATTGGTGCGCCTCCGGGTTACGTGGGTTTTGATCAGGGCGGCTTGTTAACGGATGCGGTAATTAAACATCCGCATGCCGTTGTGTTGTTAGATGAGATTGAGAAAGCGCACCCGGACGTCTTTAACCTGCTGTTGCAGGTGATGGACAACGGTATGCTAACTGACAACAACGGCCGTAAAGCGGACTTCCGCAACGTGGTGCTGGTCATGACCACCAATGCTGGGGTGCGTGAAACGGAACGTAAATCTATCGGCCTGATCCAGCAGGACAACACCACCGATGCGATGGAAGAGATCAAAAAGATCTTTACGCCAGAGTTCCGTAACCGCCTTGACAACATTATCTGGTTCCGTCATTTGTCTACCGACGTCATCCATCAGGTAGTGGATAAGTTCATTGTTGAGTTGCAGGCGCAGCTGGATGCGAAAGGAGTATCGCTGGAAGTGAGCGATGAAGCACGCGACTGGCTGGCTGAGAAAGGCTATGATAAAGCGATGGGTGCTCGTCCGATGGCGCGCACCGTGCAGGAAAGCCTCAAGAAACCGTTGGCTAACGAATTGCTGTTTGGTTCACTGGTGGAGGGAGGATCGGTATCCGTTGGGCTGGATAAAGAAAAAGGCCAGTTAACCTACCATTTCCTGAGCGCGGAAAAGCGTAAAACGGAAGGCACCGTGCATTAATTATCGATGTCAGAAATGAAAAAGGCCGGATGCGAATCCGGCCTTTTTTTGCTGTCAGATATTATCTACAGCAAGCTAAGAGCAGCTTAGCGACTACGGAAGACAATGCGGCCTTTGCTCAGGTCGTACGGGGTTAGCTCGACAGTCACTTTGTCGCCCGTCAGGATGCGGATATAGTTTTTGCGCATTTTACCGGAGATATGAGCGGTAACCACGTGTCCGTTTTCAAGTTCTACGCGGAACATGGTGTTAGGTAACGTATCCAGTACGGTACCTTGCATTTCAATATTGTCTTCTTTGGCCATCGAATCCTCTGGGTGTACTACCTTTCACTTGAACCGGCAAGATAATGCCCAATTCAACGATTTATGTAAAGAACCGTCGACGGTTTTGCCAACGCTTCGCCGTGCTTCGCGTTATAACGCGAGCATCTCGGTTAAATTCGGGTGTTTTATGTGACGTCTGCGGGGGAGTAGCGGGCTAAGAATCTGTATCAACCGGTTACACGCGCACGATTGAAACAGTTCCGAGAGTGCGTTGAGATTCCCAGCCTGGCAATTCCGGCTTACAACTACAAAGCGCGGACGACATACCAAACTCGATTATTATATCACTTTTAACGCTTTATGTGTGCAAAACATCTGTGCGGGCTTAAAAAAGGGTTTGCGTACGCCAGCAGCCTTCACTGACCGGTTGCCATGCAAGGCTTTGCACATACTGCAAATAATCGACGCGGGGAATTTCCTGAGCGCCGAGCGATGCGGTATGCGGATTCAGGACCTGGCAATCAACTAAGCGACCCTGATGATTAACGAAATGCTGGCAAAACACCCAGAGCGCCGTTTTTGAAGCATTCTCCTGGCGACTAAACATCGATTCACCACAAAATATTTGCCCCAGCGCTAATCCATACATACCGCCGACTAATTTATGCGCGTTCCATACTTCAATCGAATGTGCATGGCCTAATTCATACAACCGCAACCAGGCGCGTTTAACTTCGAAGGTGATCCATGTTCCTTCTTCCCGCCCGCTGGCACAGCCTTCTAACACATCGGCAAACGCTTCGTTCATCGTAACGCGATAAGGCGACTGTTTATGGAAACGCTTCATGCTGCGGCTGAGATGAAAATATTCAGGCAGTAAAATCGCGCGCGGATCGGGAGACCACCACAAGATTGGATCGCCGGGAGAAAACCATGGAAAGATGCCGCGTTGATAAGCATTTAGCAAACGGGCAGGAGAGAGATCACCGCCCATTGCCAGCAGACCATTGGGTTCACGCAAAGCCATTTCAGGCGGCGGAAAATTCAGTGACTCCCGTGAAAGTTGTACCAGTCTCATTGCATCGTTCTACCTGTCAGCTATTCGCTAAAACTATAGCGCAAAGCGCTGCTGGCAACGCCAGTAACGTCCACCTTTTGAGATTAATTCGGCGTGATTTCCTTGCTCAATAATTCTACCGTTTTCCATGACGCAAATGCGGTCCATATGCTGCAAACCGCTGAGCCGATGGGTTACGATGATTAATGTTTTCCCCTGCGTCACTTGATTAAGTAACGTCAGGATCTGTTGCTCAGTCGTGGCGTCTAAACCTTCGGTAGGCTCATCCAGTAACCAGAGATCACCGTTATGCAGTAACGCGCGCGCAATGGCCAAACGGCGCAGTTCGCCGCCGGAAAGCGGACGTCCGCCTTCGCCAAGCCAGGCATTTAAGTCTTCATCTTGATCAAATAAGTGGCGCAGACCGACCTGAACAAGTACCGCTTTTAACGCCTCATCGTGAGCCGTTGGGCAGGCAAGCAATAAATTATCGCGCAAAGTCTGGCTGAATAAATGTACCCGCTGCGTCACCATGCTAATACGCTGGCGTAATTGCGCCTCATCCCAGTTTTGCAGCGGTAAATCATTGAGCGTGATAGTGCCGCTCTGGCTTTCCCAGCCGCGCGTCAGTAATGCTAACAGCGTAGATTTGCCACAGCCGGTTGGTCCCAGTAATGCAATATGCTCGCCGCGTTGCATATTTAATGAAAAATGACTGAGAACAGCATCAGGTCGATCGGGATAAGTGAAACTCAGATTTTCAATGCACACCTTCAGTGTATCCGCTGGTACGTTAGCGACTGCAGGAAAAGTAATTGCTGGCGATCGAACAATAATGTCATTCACACGTCGGGCTGCTGTTATAACCTGTGCTAGCGGCAAAAATGCGCCCGCTACTGGCGCTAACGCTTCGAAAGCGCCCAGTGCACAGAACACAACCAAAGCAATAAATGAACCTGGCAGCTGATTTTCACCGATCGCAGCAGCGCTAATCCAGAGCAGAAGCGTTAGCGTCATTCCACTAATGAGTAGCAGCAGGCTTTGGGCTAAAGCCTGTAAACGTTGCTGCTTACGCTGCGCCTGTTGCCAGCCACGCTCTTCATTATCAAGTTGTTTACGCCATGAATGTGCCGTGCCATACAAGGTTAACTCCGCCTGACCGCCCAGCCAGTGCATTAATTGCATGCGCCAGCGCATACGCCCACGTGCTATTGCCTGACCTGCCGGCGTGCCTAAGCGATAAAAAAGCGGGGGCATAATCAGCAGGGTAGCTAACATGGTGCCGCCAAGGAGAAAGGAGAGTTGCAGGTCAATCAGGCTAAGCCCCAGCGTAACCAGCACAATTACGACAAAAGCCCCAGTCAGTGGAGAAATAACGCGCAGATAAAGATGATCGAGCGTATCGACATCGCCAACAAAGCGGTTTAGTAAGTCGGCCTGACGAAAACCTGATAACTGTCCCGGCGACAAGGCAATTAAGCGGCTAAAGGTAAATACACGCAGATGTTGTAATACGCGGAAGGTGGCATCGTGGCTCACCAGGCGTTCGAAATAACGGGCTACGGTACGTGTAATCGCTGCACCACGCACACCTGCGGCGGGCAGCATATAGTTAAAGCTATACAGCCCAGCGAAACCTGCTACTGAAGAGGCGGCGAGAAACCAGCCGGAAAGCGTTAACAGGCCAATGCTGGCCAGCAATGTCACGATAGCCAGCAGGATGCCTAAGGCTAAACGATAAGGATGGCGGCTCCAGAGACGAAGGAAAGGGCGCAATGCAGACATTAGCTCACCTCCTGCTGGCGATGTTTCAGCAACTGCTTAAACTGGCCGGGTTGTTCGCTTAGCTGCTGCCAGTTTCCTTGCTGTATCAATTGTCCATTCTGCATCACCCAAATAACATCCCAGTCTTTAACGTTATCAAGCTGATGGGTAATCATCAGGGTGGTTTGCTGCGCCGCGGCTTGATTCAGGGCCTGCATAACGTGCATTTCACTAAGCGCATCAAGACTGGCAGCGGGCTCATCCAGCAATAATAAACATGCCGGTTTATACAGCGCACGCGCTACGGCGATGCGTTGAGCCTGGCCTACTGATAGTCCGCTGCCGCCATCAGCGGGCATCGTATCCAGACCTTGTGGCAGGCGTGGCAGAAACTCATTTATGCCACACGCTTGCAAAACTTCTGCAAAGCGATTTGCTGCATAAGGTGTGCTCATTAAAATATTATCGCGAATCGTTGAAGCCGGAAGATGCGGATTCTGGCCAACCCAGGCCAGGTGTCTGTGCCAGTCGTCGCGCGCAAGATCACGCAACTCCACGCCATTAACAATCAGCGAACCCTGATAAGGTAAAAAACCCAGCAGCGCATTCATTAACGCGGTTTTGCCGGCACCACTTTGACCGATCAATGCCACGCGCTGACCGGCAGCAAGGCTAAAAGAAAGAGGACCACACAATGTTTTACCGTTCGGCGTACAAATCAGCAGGTCTTTTGCCTGCATTTCAATCGGGGCGTTTATGGCAAACGGCCGCTGTTCTTGCTGAGACGCGACATCTGGCACCTCTTGCATAAAGCGCTCAAGGGCATCTGCTGCGCCAACGGCCTGCGCTTTCGCATGATAAAAAGTGCCGAGATCGCGCAGGGGCTGAAAGAATTCGGGTGCCAGGATTAAGGCTAAAAAACCGGCAAACAGCGTTACGCCTTTACCGTAATCGCCCAGGTGCAGTTCCCCTAAATAAGAAAAGCCAAAATAGACGGCGACCACCGCGATAGCTAACGACGCGAAGAACTCCAGCACAGCGGAAGAGAGAAAGGCCAGACGCAAAACTTCCATCGTGCGCTGGCGAAAATCGGTGGTTGAGTTTGCTATCGCCGTTTTTTCCGCTTCACCACGGTGAAACAGGCGCAGCGTTTCACGGCCACGCAGACGATCGAGGAAATCGCCGCTCAGCCGTGCAAGAGCGATAAAATTGCGGCGATTAGCATCGGCGGCTCCCATACCCACTAACGCCATAAATAAAGGAATTAATGGCGCCGTTACAAACAGAATTAAACCAGCGGCCCAGTTTAAGGGGAATAACGTGAACAAGATGCAAAAAGGGATCAACACTGCCAGCGTCATCTGAGGCAGGTAGCGCGCGTAGTAATCCTGCATCTCTTCAATTTGTTCCAGCAACAGCGTGGCCCAACTGCCAGCAGGTTTCCCCTGAATCCAGGCAGGCCCCAGTTCCGCCAGTCGATCTAATACCTGCTTTCTGAGAGCCTTGCGAATGGCCTGACCGGCATGAAAGCCGGCCTGCTCCCGTGCGTAATTGAAAGCCGCACGCAGCACAAAGCACAACAGTAACAGCAAAAAGTAAGAGAACAGTGTATCGCGGGGTTGTTGCTCGATGATCAAGGCCTGCAGCAAAGAAGCGAGCAACCAGGCCTGCGTGATGATTAGCAGTGCGCTGGCAAGTCCCAGCAATGTGGTCAGACGCAACCATCGTTCAGCGTGCCTGCGTTGCTGACGAAGCCAGCGGGTAAGATGCTGTTGTCGCGATTTATTCATGCGAGACCGTAAATATGCCAGTGAGGAATGCAAAACAGGGAAGGCACTGTTTCTCCAGGCGCATGAATCTAGCATGATGGCAACAAAAAAGGCGACTGAAAAACAGCCGCCTCTTTTGATTACGATCAGAGAATTAACAACTTAGCGATCGTTTTTAACTAACCCATCCAGGTAGCGTTCTGCATCCAGGGCAGCCATACAACCGGTTCCCGCCGAGGTAATGGCCTGACGGTAAATATGGTCCATAACATCGCCTGCAGCAAACACGCCTGGGATACTGGTCTGTGTCGCATTCCCCTGTAATCCAGACTGCACTTTGATGTAGCCATTTTCTAAATCGAGCTGATTAGCAAAAATCGCTGTATTCGGACTATGACCAATTGCAACAAACAGGCCAGCAACTTCCAGCGCCTCTGTTTCCTGAGTGTCAAGCGTGGAGCGTAACGTCAAGCCGGTGACGCCCATTTGATCGCCAACCACTTCTTCAAGCGTGCGATTGGTGTGTAAGACGATATTACCGCTGCGCACTTTTTCCATCAGCCGATCGATCAGGATCTTCTCAGCGCGAAAGCTGTCGCGGCGGTGGATCAAATGTACTTCTGCAGCGATGTTTGCCAGATAAAGCGCTTCTTCTACAGCCGTGTTGCCGCCGCCAATGACTGCGACTTTTTGATTACGATAAAAGAACCCATCGCAGGTGGCGCAGGCTGAAACGCCTTTACCTTTAAAGGCTTCTTCAGAGGGCAAACCCAGGTAGCGTGCAGAGGCACCTGTGGCGATAATCAACGCGTCGGCGGTATATTCGCCGCTGTCGCCGGTTAAACGAAACGGTCGGCTCTGCAAATCAACGCTGTGAATATGGTCAAAAATGATCTCGGTATTAAATTTCTCCGCATGTTCGTGCATGCGTTCCATCAAGGATGGGCCTGTCAGATCGTGTGGGTCACCCGGCCAGTTCTCCACTTCTGTGGTTGTGGTCAGCTGTCCGCCTTTTTCCAGCCCGGTAATTAACACCGGATTCAGGTTGGCGCGTGCAGCATAAACCGCTGCGGTATAACCTGCTGGACCAGAGCCCAGAATGAGTAACTTACTGTGTTTTGCCGTACTCATGCGTTCCTCAGTTTCATTCGGCTGACATAGCCTGCGATTGTAGGGAATAACGTGTTGCAATGACAAGGCTTGCGCGATTTTGTTAACGATAGCTGCAAACGGCGTAGACGATGAAGCCGGTTTTCGCTCCCCCTGTGCGCCACAATGGGGCAAAAATCGGTTTTTTGTGGTGCAGCTGCTCAAAAATATTCATTTAAAAACAGTTACCCAGACGACTGTCTGGCATCTTGTACTGGATTTGGACATTTTACTTTGACAATCGCCTGCGCATTTGCGAAAACAGTGTCAGAAGCGAAGGGCGTTAGTCGAAACAAAATAGGGCGTTATGTCTTGTTTTGCGCGCAACGTCGAATAAATGCAGCCTGACATTGGTAATGACGCATGATGTGGACAGACAGCATGCGTCATGCGGATGAGTGCGTTAGCACAGGCTCTGATACTTCACTTCAAAATGCCCCGAACAATGAGCGTTTTTCAGGGTGTGGCAGGGAAAGGGAAGGAATGAAGAGAGACAATAATAATGGTAGACAATAAGAAACGCCCCGGGAAAGATCTCGATCGAATCGACAGAAATATTCTGAATGAACTGCAGAAAGACGGTCGTATTTCAAACGTAGAACTTTCCAAACGCGTAGGGCTATCGCCTACGCCATGCCTTGAGCGCGTGCGCCGCCTTGAACGTCAGGGTTTTATACTGGGCTACACCGCACAATTAAACCCGCATTATCTGGATGCATCATTGCTGGTATTCGTTGAGATTACTCTGAATCGTGGCGCCCCAGACGTCTTTGAGCAATTTAACGCCGCTGTGCAAAAACTTGAGGAAACTCAAGAGTGTCACCTTGTTTCCGGTGATTTTGACTATCTGTTGAAAACACGTGTACCTGATATGTCTGCCTATCGCAAACTGTTGGGCGAAACCTTGTTGCGTCTGCCAGGCGTTAACGACACGCGTACTTATGTAGTGATGGAAGAGGTCAAACAGAGCAATCGCCTGGTGATCAAAACTCGCTGATGCGGAGCAGGTGCAAAACCTGTGGGATTTCGATACACTCCTGTGAATTCATACAGGATCAGCGTCGGGGTTGCCCGGCGCTGTTGCTTCATACTTTACAGGCACCTGGAGAGTCCTCTTGAGCCAGGAATACACAGAAGATAAAGACGTTTCGTTACAATCGCTGAGCAGTGGACGTCGTCTACTGGAAGCGTTGCTCATCCTGGTGGCGCTTTTTGCCATCTATTTGATGGTTTCTTTGGTCAGCTTTAACCCTTCCGATCCGAGCTGGTCGCAAACGGCCTGGCACGAACCTATCCACAATATTGGCGGGAGCGGTGGCGCCTGGCTTGCGGATACCTTGCTTTTTATTTTTGGCGGTATGGCTTATGCCATTCCTCCGGTCATTCTTGGGTTGTGTTGGATCGCTTTTTGCCAGCGTGATAAGCAGGATTATTTCGATTATTTTGCTGTTGGCTTACGTTTAATCGGCGGGCTGGCGCTGGTAGTCACTACGTGCGGCATGGCGGCACTGAACGCGGATGACATCTGGTATTTCGCGTCTGGTGGCGTAATTGGTAGCCTGGTTAGTAACGCCATTGCGCCATGGTTTAGTCCAGCGGGCGGTACGCTAGCGTTGCTGTGCGTCTGGGCGGCGGGTGTTACGCTGTATACCGGCTGGTCATGGCTGACGATTGCCGAAAGAATTGGCGGCGTAGTCATGGGCGTACTGACTTTTGCCAGCAATCGATCACGTCATGATGAACGATGGCAGGAAGAAGATGAGGCGGACTATGACGAAGACGCTGCATCTGCGCCTGCATCCAGTTTGTATGCTATCCCACAGGATGACGATGATGTGCTGTTGGCTGCACCACATAGCGCACCTGCCAGCGAGGTTAACAACCCGCAGGATCCGTTATTAGCGAAAGCGGCGGCGGCAACCAGTGCTGCTGTGACCGCCACAGTAGAAGCCGCAGAGGTTAAATTAGCACCGGTACAACCTGCAGCGCCTGTTTCAGCGGCGTCGCCGGCTTCGCCTGCTGCGCCATCTGAAACAGTCCAGGCGGCTCCCCTTAAACCCGCTTCCTCGCAAGCACCAGACAGTTCGCCACCACTTTATCGCTTTGAAGTGCCTGAAGAAAAACCAGTTTCAGCGCCGCAGTTTTCTGCTTTTACAGATGATGAACCTAAAATGGGCAACTGGCGTGAGACATCCTCCTCATTGCCAGAAGCGCCTTCCGCGACAGCCGCCGCCGTTGTCAGCACTGCCGCTGCGTCTGCCGCGTCGCGTGCGTCTGCACTGGCACCGACGTTTGATCCTGCTCCTGAAATCAATCACAACCCGCAGGTTAAGCAAGGGATCGGGCCATCTTTACCACGTCCCAATCCGGTGAAACTGCCGACGCGTCGTGAATTAGCATCTTATGGCATTAAATTGCCTTCACAGCGTATGGCGGAAGAGAAGGCTAAAGCGGAAAGGTCCAGTGCTACTCAGTCAACCATGGCCGCGGAAGAAAATGCCACCTGGACGCCAGATGACGAGGAAGCATTACAACAGGCTAAACTGCGTGAAGCTTTTCAGTCTGGACAACAGCAGCGCTATGGGGAAAACTGGCAGCAGGAAGAAGAGGATGAAGACGCTCTGCAGCAGGCTTCGCTCGCTCGTCAATTTGCAGAGCAACAGCAGCAACGCTATGTTCCAGAGCAAGAGCAAGAGCAAGAGCAAGAGCAAGAGCAAGAGCAAGAGCAAGAGCAAGCCACAGCGCCAGCGTTTAATCTGGATACCTCTTCCGCCTTCGATTTTTCACCAATGAAAGATCTGGTCGATGACGGCCCAACTGAGCCGCTGTTTACTATCGCTGCGATGCCTGAACCGGAAGAACCTGCGGTATCACATGAACCGTGGCAGCAAAAGGCGGAAGTCGCTGCACCTCAAACGCCAGCACCGGTTCCACCACCGGAAGCGCATTCTCCTTTTGCAGCATCCGTCCCTACACAAGCGGCTGAAGAAGCGAAACCTTCGCTGCATGACAGTCTGATTCATCCTTTCCTGATGCGTCACGAACAGCCTCTAGAGAAACCATCCACACCGTTGCCTACGCTTGGCCTGTTGACGGCTCCGCCAGAAGAGGAAGAGCCGGTAGACATGTTCGCGCTGGAGCAAACCGCACGCCTGGTTGAGTCACGCCTAGGAGATTATCGCGTGAAAGCCGAAGTGGTCGGCATTTCGCCGGGGCCAGTCATTACGCGTTTCGAGCTGGACCTGGCGCCTGGCGTGAAAGCTGCGCGTATCTCTAATCTTTCGCGGGATTTGGCGCGCTCGCTTTCGGCCGTTGCGGTTCGCGTGGTAGAAGTTATTCCCGGTAAACCCTATGTCGGGCTGGAGCTGCCAAATAAACACCGGCAAACCGTTTATCTGCGTGAAGTGCTGGATTGTCCTAAGTTCCGCGACAATCCCTCTCCGCTGGCGGTGGTGTTAGGGAAAGATATTGCCGGACAACCTGTGGTAGCTGACTTAGCCAAAATGCCACATCTGCTGGTTGCGGGTACGACCGGTTCTGGTAAGTCTGTGGGCGTTAACACCATGATTATCAGCATGCTGTATAAAGCAACGCCGGAAGAGGTGCGCTTTATTATGATCGACCCGAAAATGCTGGAGCTATCTGTCTATGAAGGCATTCCACACCTGTTAACCGAAGTGGTTACCGACATGAAAGACGCCGCCAATGCGCTGCGCTGGAGTGTGGGTGAGATGGAGCGTCGCTATAAACTGATGTCTGCTCTGGGCGTGCGTAATCTGGCTGGCTACAACGAAAAAGTTGAACAGGCCGAAGCGATGGGCCGCCCGATCCCCGATCCGTTCTGGAAGCCGGGTGACAGCATGGACATGACGCCGCCGGTATTAGAAAAGCTCCCTTATATTGTGGTGCTGGTGGATGAATTTGCCGACCTGATGATGGCGGTGGGTAAAAAAGTGGAAGAGTTGATTGCTCGCCTGGCGCAAAAAGCTCGTGCTGCTGGTATCCACCTGGTGTTAGCGACGCAGCGCCCATCGGTTGATGTGATCACCGGTTTAATTAAGGCCAACATTCCAACCCGTATCGCCTTTACTGTATCGAGCAAGATTGATTCACGTACTATTCTCGATCAGGGCGGAGCCGAATCCTTACTGGGCATGGGGGATATGCTTTATATGCCGCCGAACTCATCAATGCCTGTGCGTGTTCACGGGGCATTTGTTCGCGACCAGGAAGTGCATGCGGTGGTGCAGGACTGGAAAGCGCGTGGTCGTCCGCAATATATTGAGAGCATTACCGCTGGCGAAGAAAGCGAAGGCGGTGCAGGCGGAATGGACAGTGATGAAGAGCTCGATCCCCTGTTCGATCAGGCAGTAGCGTTTGTGGTCGATAAACGGCGGGCATCAATTTCTGGGGTACAGCGTCAGTTCCGTATTGGTTATAACCGTGCGGCGCGCATCATTGAGCAGATGGAGGCGCAAAGCATTGTCTCTCCTCCAGCACATAACGGGAACCGCGAGGTGTTGGCTCCGCCACCACATGAAATGTAACGTGATCAAGACAAGCGTTGAAACTTAAATCAATGAGCCAGTTTATACTGGCTCATTGTTTATCAGCCGATCATCCCCATATTTGACTATGATTTCGGTTTTTTCTCCTGTTTAAATGGCAGGACGGCGTTCAGTCTTAAAGACGCTATTAATGGGAAACGAAGAGATAAGGAATTGAAGCAAATGAAATTACGTGTAATGGCTTTTGGCCTGTTGGCCACTTTCGCTTCTGCCAGCGTGTTGGCTGATGCTTCAAGTGATTTGCAGCAACGTCTTAATAAAGTCAGCAGCTTTCACGCCAGCTTCACCCAGGAAGTAACAGACGGCACTGGCGCAAACGTACAGGATGGTGAAGGTGAATTGTGGGTGAAGCGCCCCAGTCTGTTTAACTGGCACATGACGGCACCGGATGAAAGCGTCATCATTTCTGATGGTAAGTCGCTGTGGTTTTACAATCCTTTTGTCGAGCAAGCGACAGTGAGTTTACTGAAGAATGCGACCAGCAATACGCCGTTTATGCTTATTGCGCGTAATCAGTCCAGCGACTGGCTGCAATATAATATTAAACAGAAGGGCGATAACTTCGAGCTGTCACCGAAAAACAGTGACGGCAATCTGAAGCAATTCACCATTTCGGTGACGCCGGACGGGACTATCAACCAGTTCAGCGCGATTGAGCAAGATGGCCAGCGCAGCAGCTATCAGCTGAAAAGCCAGAAAAATGGCGCAATCAGTCCAGATAAATTTACGTTCACACCGCCTAAAGGCGTAACGGTGGACGATCAACGTTGATGAGGTTGTAGTGAGTAATAACCTGTCTCTGGATTTTTCCACCGAAGATTTCAAACCCCTGGCCGCGCGTATGCGGCCAGAAACGTTGAAACAGTATATCGGTCAGCAACATCTGTTGGCACCGGGCAAGCCCTTGCCGCGCGCTATCGAAGCCGGGCATCTGCATTCAATGATTCTTTGGGGGCCGCCGGGAACAGGTAAAACTACGCTGGCAGAAATTATCGCCCATTACGGTAAGGCTGATGTTGAGCGTATCTCTGCTGTGACGTCTGGCGTTAAAGAGATCCGTGAAGCGATTGAACGCGCCCGCCAAAGTAAACAGGTGGGTCGTCGTACCATTCTGTTTGTGGATGAGGTGCATCGATTCAACAAAAGTCAGCAGGACGCCTTCTTACCGCACATTGAAGATGGAACCATCACTTTTATCGGTGCCACTACCGAGAATCCCTCTTTTGAGCTGAACTCCGCGCTGTTATCACGCGCCCGCGTTTACCTGCTTAAATCATTATCCAGCCAGGATATTGAGCAGGTCCTGCTGCAGGCTATGCAGGATAAAGATCACGGTTATGGTAACAGCGACATTGTATTACCCGATAACACTCGGCGGATGATTGCTGAGCTGGTAAACGGTGATGCGCGTCGCGCCTTAAATACGCTGGAAATGATGGCGGACATGGCAGAAGCTAATAGCGCCGGTCAGCGGGAATTAACGCCACAGTTACTCAATGAAGTGTCAGGTGAACGTTCGGCTCGTTTCGATAATAAAGGCGATCGCTTTTACGATTTGATTTCAGCGTTGCATAAGTCGGTTCGGGGTTCGGCACCGGATGCGGCTCTTTACTGGTATGCGCGCATTATTACTGCAGGTGGAGATCCACTTTATGTCGCACGGCGACTGCTGGCCATTGCCTCTGAAGATGTGGGAAATGCCGATCCACGCGCTATGCAGGTTGCTATTGCCGCCTGGGATTGCTTTACGCGAGTCGGTCCAGCGGAGGGGGAACGCGCCATTGCACAGGCGATTGTTTATCTGGCATGCGCACCCAAAAGCAATGCGGTTTACACTGCATTTAAAGCCGCGATGCAAGATGCACGTGATAATCCTGATTACGATGTTCCTGAACATTTACGTAATGCGCCGACAAAATTGATGAAAGAGATGGGCCTCGGCAGGGAATACCGTTATGCGCATGACGAGGTGCATGCTTACGCCGCGGGTGAGAGCTATTTCCCCCCTGAAATGGCACAAACGCGCTATTACCATCCCACTCAGCGCGGGCTTGAAGGCAAAATTGGCGAAAAGCTAGCCTGGCTTGCTGAGCAGGATCAAAATAGCCCGACAAAACGCTACCGCTAAAACAGGCGTTGCGGTAATGTGGTCAAGGTTTTCAACGCGTTCCAGCGGGAACGCGTCCTTTCTTTTAAACAACTTTCAAATACACAGGATAAGCATGCTCGATCCCAATCTGCTGCGTAATGAGCCAGACGCAGTCGCAGAAAAACTGGCACGCCGAGGATTCAAACTGGATGTAGAAACGCTGCGCTCCTGTGAAGAGCGTCGTAAAGTGTTGCAGGTTGAAACGGAAAATCTGCAGGCTGAGCGTAATTCACGATCCAAATCCATCGGTCAGGCCAAATCCCGTGGGGAAGACATCGAGCCGCTGCGTCAGGAAGTGAATGCGCTGGGCGAACGCCTGAACGCTGCTAAAGCAGAACTGGACGAGCTGCAAAATAAAATTCGTGACTTTGCTTTAGCATTGCCTAACGTGCCAGCAGATGAAGTGCCGTTGGGCAAAGATGAAAACGATAATCAGGAAGTCAGCCGCTGGGGTGAGCCACGCCAGTTTGATTTCCAGGTAAAAGATCATGTAGAGCTGGGAGAAGCCGCCAAAGAGCTGGATTTTGCTGCGGCGGTAAAACTGACCGGTTCACGTTTTGTCGTGATGCAGGGTCAGATTGCCCGTCTGCACCGCGCGCTTAGTCAGTTTATGATTGACCTGCACAGTGAGCAGCACGGTTACCTTGAAACTTATGTTCCGTATCTGGTCAATCATGCGACGTTATACGGTACAGGGCAGCTACCAAAATTTGGTGAGGATCTTTTCCACACTAAACCGCTGGCAGAAGAGTCAGACAGCAGTAACTACGCCTTGATCCCAACAGCCGAAGTGCCGCTGACCAACCTCGCTCGCGACGAAATTCTTGAAGAAGAAAGCCTGCCGATAAAGCTGGCCGCACATACACCATGTTTCCGTTCTGAAGCCGGTTCGTATGGACGTGACACCCGAGGTTTGATCCGTATGCATCAGTTCGACAAAGTTGAAATGGTGCAAATCGTGACGCCCGAAACCTCAATGGATGCGCTGGAGGAGCTGGTTGGTCACGCTGAAAAAGTCTTACAGCTATTGGATCTGCCGTATCGTAAGGTGCTGCTATGCACTGGCGATATGGGCTTTGGCTCAACCAAAACTTACGATTTGGAGGTTTGGTTGCCTGCACAGAATACTTATCGCGAGATTTCATCCTGCTCCAATATGGGCGACTTTCAGGCGCGTCGTATGCAGGCGCGTTGTCGTAGTAAACAAGACAAAAAGCCACGTCTGGTCCATACACTGAATGGTTCAGGGCTGGCAGTAGGCCGTACCTTAGTTGCGGTGCTGGAAAACTATCAGCAAGCTGATGGCCGCATTAGAGTGCCGGAAGTGTTACGTCCTTATATGAAGGGCATTGAGTTTATTGGTTAACAGACGTTTTAATTAAGCCTGACTCAGGTCGGGTTTTTTTATGGCTGAATGAAATTATTCAGGCAGTTAGAAGCACAAACCTATCACAAATAAACGTTATCGATATTTTGATGGGCTTATGGCTTAAAAATCTCTCTATTCATAGAGATAGGAAAAACGGATGCAGTGATCAGCTGCAGCCTAACTTACTGAAGATTAGTAAATTAAATTGTCGTGCAGCAAAAAATGCTGTGTTGATTTTTAGCCCGTTGACTTTAAAAAAAGCAGTGGCAAACTGCGCGCAATTTCCTTTCTTCCTTTCGGTTTTATCCACTATGTCTACCTGGTCACGCCCTGTGATGTTGCTGCTTTGCGGCTTGCTGTTAATGACGGTTTCAATTGCAGTACTTAACACGCTTGTCCCGCTGTGGTTAACGCATGATTTACTGGCGACCTGGCAAATAGGCATGGTCAGCTCCTCTTATTACACCGGCAATCTGATCGGCACTTTTTTGGCTGGCTGGCTGATAAAAAAACAGGGTTTTAATCGTAGCTATTATCTTGCGTCGCTGTTATTTGCGGCGGCAACGGTTTGCCTGGCGTTATGTAATGGTTTTTGGGGCTGGACAGCGTTGCGTTTTATCGCTGGCGTGGGTTGTGCGTTGATATGGGTGGTTGTAGAAAGCGCTTTGCTGTGTAGCGGCACCGTTCGTAATCGCGGTCAGCTGCTGGCAGCGTATATGATTGTTTATTATCTCGGTACGGTTGCTGGCCAGCTGTTGGTAAGCAAGGTTACTACTGAAGTCGTAAGCGTTATTCCCTGGGTGACAACGCTGGTGATATGCGCTGTCTTACCACTGATTTATATGCGTGTGGCTTCTGAAAGTGAATCGACTGAAGCAGCACCGGGACGAATCTGGCCCATGCTGCGTCATCGCAGTTCACGTCTTGGTATTAATGGCTGCATCATTTCTGGCATTGTTTTAGGTTCGCTATATGGCCTGATGCCGCTTTATCTGTCACATCAGGGTATGAGCGACGCCAATGTAGGCTACTGGATGGCTTTGCTGGTCAGTGCGGGGATTGTAGGGCAATGGCCGGTTGGGCGTCTTGCCGATCGCTTTGGGCGTATGCTGGTCCTGCGTGTGCAGGTATTTGTGGTGATTCTTGGCGCGTTAGCGATGCTATCCGGCGCTGCGATGGCACCCGCGCTTTTCATATTAGGACTGGCAGGCTTTACGCTGTATCCGGTAGCCATGTCCTGGGCATGCGAAACCGTTGCACATCATGAACTGGTGGGAATGAATCAGGCATTACTGATGAGCTATACGGTTGGCAGTCTTGTGGGCCCGAGTATGACTTCGATGCTGATGCAAAATTATTCTGACCGCTTATTATTTGTGATGATCGCAGTAGTCTCGCTGGTCTATTTAGTGATGCTGTTGCGCAAAGCCGATCAGCAGGCCACACCTGTGGCGCATGCCTGAAGTTAAATAGCCAGACATGTAAAGGAGAGCAAATGCTCTCCTTTTAAGACATACAGTTAATTAAGACATAACGCTAATTAGTACATAACGTTGTGACCGTAGCTGACCAGAACACTCTTTACCCGCTCCATGGTTTCTTTAGATGGCGGTTTCACGCCATCAAGCTTGTACTCCTCACCCATCGCAATCCATTTATGCTTACCCAGTTCGTGGTAGGGCAGCAGCTCGATTTTCTCAACATTATCCATGTCCCTGGTAAACTCGCCTAGGCGATGCGCTGATTCATCGTCATCAGAATAACCCGGAACAACGACAAAGCGTATCCATGTCCGCTTGCCTTTCTTCTGCAGATAGCGTGCAAAGTCCAGGGTACGGTGGTTTGAAACACCAACCAAAATCTGGTGAATATCATCATTCATCTGCTTGAGGTCGAGCATGACCAGATCGGTTACGTCGAGTAGCTCATCAACTACGGGATCATAACGACGGACAAAACCATTGGTGTCCAGGCAAGTATGAATACCCTCGGCCTGACAGGCACGAAACCAGTCGCGAACAAATTCTGCCTGTAAAATCGCTTCGCCACCTGATGCGGTTACGCCGCCGCCGGAAGCATTCATAAAGTGGCGATACGACAGAACGTCCGCCATCAAGGCTTCTACCGTAATTTCTTTGCCGCCATGCGTGTCCCAGGTATCGCGATTATGGCAATAAAGGCAGCGCATCAGGCAGCCCTGGAAAAAAGTGATGAAACGGATGCCGGGACCATCAACAGTACCGCAGGATTCAAATGAGTGGATGCGACCGATGACTGACATTGCGATGTATTCTCCAGATAAGCCTGTCGTAGCAGGCTGCACAATCTGTGTTGTGCTCAGAATATAAAAATCAATTTTGGTTGGTGCCTGCCACAGAAAACAACCAAAGCCGATTTTTAGATAAAAGGCTCCTTTAAGGAGCCTTTTTATTATCGTAACGCCTGGCCTTTAAAGCGATTGTGTGAAAGTCCGTGTAATTACATCCTGCTGCTGTTCTTTTGTCAGTGAGTTAAAACGAACGGCATAACCTGAAACCCGGATGGTCAACTGTGGGTATTTTTCCGGATGTTCCATGGCATCTAACAGCATTTCACGGTTCATGACATTCACATTCAGATGCTGACCGCCTTCACTATTCGCTTCGTGGTGGAAATAACCATCCATCAAGCCTGCCAGGTTAGCCTTACGTACATTATCGTCTTTACCTAACGCATTCGGCACAATTGAGAAAGTATAAGAAATACCGTCTTTCGCGTAAGCAAACGGCAGTTTTGCAACTGAAGTCAGGGAAGCAACAGCACCTTTCTGGTCGCGACCATGCATCGGGTTAGCACCCGGTCCAAAAGGAGCGCCTGTACGACGACCATCTGGGGTGTTACCAGTTTTTTTGCCGTAAACCACGTTTGAAGTGATGGTCAGCACTGACTGGGTTGGTACAGCATCACGATAAGTCGCTAATTTCTGAATTTTCTTCATGAAGCGCTCGACTAAATCGCAGGCCAAATCATCAACGCGCGAGTCATTATTACCAAACTGCGGATATTCACCCTCGATATCAAAGTCAACCGCCAGGCCATCTTCATCGCGAATCGGTTTTACCCTGGCATATTTAATTGCAGATAATGAATCTGCTGCTACTGACAAACCAGCGATGCCGCAAGCCATGGTGCGATAAACGTCGCGGTCATGAAGCGCCATTAAGGAGGCTTCATAGCTGTATTTGTCATGCATGTAGTGGATAATATTTAGCGCCGTCACATATTGTTTCGCTAACCAATCCATAAACTGGTCGAGGCGTTCCATTACGGTATCGAACTTCAACACATCATCGGTAATTTTATCGCCTTGCGGGCCAACCTGCATTTTCAGCTTTTCGTCGACACCGCCATTGATGGCGTACAGCAGCGTTTTTGCCAGATTGGCGCGTGCGCCAAAGAACTGCATTTGCTTGCCGACAATCATTGGGCTTACGCAGCATGCTATTGCATAGTCATCATTGTCGAAATCAGGTCGCATCAAATCATCATTTTCGTACTGCAGAGATGACGTATCGATGGAGACTTTCGCCGCGTATTTTTTGAAGTTGACCGGAAGTTTCTCCGACCACAAAATAGTCATGTTCGGTTCTGGCGAAGGACCCATGGTGTAAAGCGTGTTCAGGAAACGGAAGGTACTTTTACTTACCAGCGTACGTCCATCCATACCCATGCCAGCCAGAGATTCAGTTGCCCAGATTGGGTCGCCTGAGAAAAGCTCATCATATTCCGGCGTACGCAAGAAGCGCACCATACGTAGCTTCATGACTAAATGGTCGATTAGCTCCTGCGCTTGTTCTTCATTTAGTTTGCCTGCTTTTAGGTCGCGTTCGATATAGACGTCAAGGAAGGTGGACACGCGTCCAAATGACATCGCTGCGCCGTTTTGCGATTTTACAGCAGCCAGATAACCGTAATAAGTCCATTGAACGGCTTCGATTGCATTGGTCGCCGGGCCAGAAATGTCGTGCCCATATTTAGCCGCCATCTCTTTAATTTGGCCTAAAGCACGATGCTGATCTGCAATTTCTTCACGTAAACGGATGGTCGCTTCCAGGTTAACGCCGTTCTCAAGGTCACTTTGTAGAGAAGCAAACTGCGAGAATTTATCTGCCATCAGAAAATCAATGCCATATAGCGCTACGCGGCGGTAATCACCAATAATACGCCCGCGACCATATGCGTCGGGCAAACCGGTCAGGACGCCTGATTTGCGGCAACGCATAATATCTGGCGTATACACGTCAAACACGCCCTGGTTGTGGGTCTTACGGTATTCAGTGAAGACTTTTTTTAGCGTGGGATCGAGTTCGCGACCATAAACTTTACACGAACCTTCGACCATTTTGATGCCGCCAAAGGGAATAATGGCGCGTTTTAATGGAGCTTCGGTCTGCAGACCCACTATTTTTTCCAGCGACTTATTAATATAGCCAGCTTCATGTGAAGTAATGGTCGAGGCAAGATCAGTGTCGAAATCTACCGGCGCATGGGTGCGATTTTCAATTTTGATACCTTCCAGCACGCTTTCCCATAATTTTGTGGTCGCGTCTGTTGCGCCAGCCAGGAAAGATTCGTCACCTTCATAAGGCGTATAGTTTTTTTGAATAAAATCGCGCACATTGACGCTGTGTTGCCATTCGCCAGTAGCGAACCCTTCCCAGGCCGAAGCCAGTTTTGCATTAAGTTCGGTCATCATATACCTGCCTTATCGAAGAAGACTTTTACATTCAAGCGCAAAGAAGCGTCTGCGCTGTCCGGATACGTTTAATGCGCTGCGTCATCGCTACGTAAGTAGATAACCCAGTAAGTCAACCCAACCAGCAGACCACCACCGATAATGTTGCCAAGGGTGACCGGAATCAGGTTGTCGAAAATAAAGTTATTGACGGAAAGTGCCTGAAATTCTGATGCGCTTGCACCGGCTGCCTGCCAAAAGGCTGGGCTGGCAAAATCGCGGATAACAATAGCGAAAGGAATCAGGAACATATTGGCAATGCTGTGTTCGAAGCCGCTGGCAACAAACATTGCAACTGGCAGAATCATTACCACTAATTTATCGGTGAGTGTTCGGCCAGAGTAACTCATCCAGACTGCCAGGCAGACCATCAAATTAGCAAGCGTGCCGAGGCAAACAGCTTCAATAAAGGTGTGGTGCATTTTATGGTCGGCTGTTTGCAGAACATTTAAACCCCATGCGCTATTTGCGGTCATGTGTTCGCCAGAAAACCACATCAATGCAACGAAAAACAGGGCACCAGCCAGGTTACCGAAATAAACGTTGGCCCAGTTACGCGCCAGTTGCCCCCAGCTTATGCGTCCACTCGCTTTGGCGACGACAATTAATACCGTTGAGGTAAACAGGTCCGCGCCGCAAACGACAACAAGCATTAAACCGAGTGAAAAGCAGATACCGCCTGTTAATTTTGCTATTCCAGCAGGCATAGCAGCACTGCCTGTGGTTGCAGTGATATAAAAAACAAAAGCAATTGAAATAAAAACGCCAGCAGTGATGGCCAAAAAGAATGTAGTAAAGGGATGTTTAGTCGCTTTATAAACGCCGGCATCTTCAGCCACTTTCGCCATCGCAGCTGGTAATAACAGATTGAAAGGATTATCAGCTTTCACGCTAATCATCTCCGAAATTTGTCTGTAAAAATACTAACAAAGGTACAGGGAAGGGGATTTGATATGGATCATGTTTGCCGGATTGGTGATAAAAACTAGCTTAAAAAATAAGCTTGTTTGTTTTTAACTTGTTGAATTTCATTGTTTAAATTTATTTTAAAAAATAAAATATTTTTTATCGTGGCTGACTGGATTTTCCCAGCCTGAAGTCGGGTTTTAAAGAAAAATAATATGTTAAACGTATTAGAGCATTTGCCGGTGCGTTTTTAATGGTTCAATTTCTTAGCGTTATTAAAAAATGGCACTAAATAATTTTAGTGCCATTGATGCTTGTTCTGTTTTGATTTTCACCCATTTAAAATGGTGGGTTTTATTTATTATTCCAGTAGATGCGCTTGGCATTTTGCAGCTTTTCATAGGCTGCAAGTAATGACTGATGCGCAGCGAAAGTTTTCAAATCGCTATCAACAGGTTGCAGTCCGTTAAATGGCGCTTCACCGCAGATCGCTGCGGAGGCTGCTTCAACTGTTTTAGCGCCATACATACGGACAAAAGCGTGATGATATTGAAGCGGATCGCGTTCATCTTCCATTGCCAGCAGCAAAAGAGTTTGTAGGCAACGATAGTAGTTAGCGCGTTCTGGGGTGAAAATTGAGCTGTTAAACTCCATTGTCCACTCAGTCCAAATCAGCGCCTGATCTAAATCACCACCCGCTAACGCTAGCATCGCTTTCAGTTCTCCGATACGCAGCGTATACCAACCGTTGTCTTTCCCGGTTGCCAGGCCTAATAACTCACGTACGCGAGTGAAATCATCAAAGCCTTCCTCATCCAGCTGGGCGATCAAATCCAGATACTCTTCTGGATTCCAGTTGCTTTCGGGTAATGCCAGTAACGTTTCACGAATACCGGCTCCCATACTGTTGTTTGCCAGTAACAAATCGTCTGCCGGATAAATATCAGACATGCCGGGTACAATAATACGGCAAGCGTAAACGCCCAGATGTTCATAATCCGCGATATAAACTTCTTGATCTTCAGCGCGGAAAATAGCCATTAATGTATTGAATTCTTGTTCCGTGGAGCCGCTAAACGTCCAGTCAACGAAAGGATAATCGGCCGTTTCTTTAAACAGATCCCATGAGATTAAGCCACTGGAATCAATAAAGTGTGTTTCCAGATTGGCATGTTCAGCGACTTCTTCATCATCAAATGTCGGCGGCGTAAAGACATCCAAATCTTTCAGGCTGCGGCCCTGAAGTAATTCTGTGACTGTACGCTCCAGCGCAACACCAAAATCTGGATGAGCGCCGAAAGAGGCGAAACAAGTGCCATTTTCGCGATTGAACAGTACGACACAGATAACCGGATATTTGCCGCCCAGCGATGCATCGTAGGCGAAAATAGGGAAACCTTCGTCTTCGAGACGAGCAATAGCCTCAATGACGTCCGGATAACGCTGCATAACATTTTTCGGGATTTCAGGCAGGCTGATTGCTTCGGCAATAATACGGTTTTTGATATAGCGCTCAAACACTTCCGATAAACCCTGGACTCGTGCTTCATTCGCGGTATTACCTGCAGACATGCCATTAGAAACATAAAGGTTGCCGATAATGTTCATCGGAATATAAACCGTTTCCAGGTCTGACTGGCGGGTAAAAGGTAAGGCACAGATGCCGCGGTCGCTGTTACCTGACTGCAAATCAACCAGTTCCGCTGCTGTTAACGCATTCTCTGGATCGTAAAAAGCGTGAAGGCGACTATCAAGAATGCCTTCAGGAAGCGCATTATTGGCAGGCAAGGGGAACCATTTTTCATTGGGATAATGAACAAAGTCGCCATTAGCAATGGAATTTCCTAGCCAGAAATCAGCGAAAAAATAGTTGGTGGAGAGGCGTTCAAAGTATTCACCTAAAGCAGAGGCCAAAGCCGCCTTCTTGCTGGCGCCTTTGCCGTTGGTAAAACAAAGTGGGCAATCACGGTCACGAATATGCACAGACCAGACATGTGGAACGGGATTCAGCCAGGAGGCTTCTTCAATATTAAAGCCAAGGTCCTGCAGTTTAAGCTGGAAGCGTGTGATTGAATCTTCCAGTGCGGCGTCTTTGCCTGGGATAAAAGTTTGCGTCATAGTGCCGCTCTCTCTGTTATAGGTGTGCGTAAAGCGCGCAATGATACGGACTTTACTGCTTGTTCGCTATTAAGGCGTCACAAATTTCTGCTGGCTATTTTTCGCACTTTTAGTTGTTAACCCAGCCCATAAAATCATTTCACACGAGCAGCCTCACAATATTTCGCTGCATTGTGCATACGCAACATAACCTTCCACGAGGCAAATTCAGAAAATGTGACCGCTCTCCGATTTATGATTGCAGCAGCCAGTAGGCAGTGATAAAACCGATAGATTATTCATAACCGTTCGATATGACAGTGGTGAGGGGAAATGACACAAGTTTATAATTTTAGCTCCGGCCCAGCGATGCTGCCGGTAGAAGTGCTCCGTCGTGCAGAACAAGAACTGACAAACTGGCACGGCCTGGGTACCTCTGTAATGGAGATCAGCCACCGTAGTAAAGAGTTCATACAGGTAGCAGAAGAGGCCGGGCAGGACTTGCGTGATCTGCTGAAAATACCGCCCAACTACAAAGTTTTATTCTGCCATGGCGGCGCGCGCGCTCAGTTCGCTGCAGTTCCTGGTAATCTGTTAGGCAACGCATCAGGCGCTGATTATATTGATGGCGGCTATTGGGCTCATAGTGCAATTAAAGAAGCAGAAAAGTACTGTTCCCCACGTACGCTGGATGTAAAAACCACGCTTGATGGTAAGCGCGCCATTCTGCCAATGAGCGAATGGGATCTCAGTGACGATGCTGCTTATGTGCATTTTTGCCCAAATGAAACGATTGATGGAATCGCCATTGATGAGCAACCCGACTTTGGGAATAAAGTCGTAGTCGCAGATCTTTCTTCTACTATTCTTTCAGGTCCCATTGATGTTAATCGTTATGGTGTGATTTATGCCGGTGCGCAAAAGAATGTCGGACCTGCAGGCTTAACCCTGGTGATTGTGCGTGAGGATTTATTAGGCAAGGCGCATCCCTACGTGCCGTCAGTCCTTGATTACAAAGTCCTGGCAGAAAACGATTCGATGTTTAACACGCCGCCAAACTTTGCCTGGTATCTCTCTGGATTGGTATTTAAATGGTTAAAAGAGAAGGGCGGCGTAAGCGAGATGGATAAAATCAATCAAGCTAAGGCTGACTTACTTTATGGTGTAATTGATAAAAGTGGCTTTTACCGTAATGACGTTGCGGTCAATAACCGCTCACGCATGAATGTTCCATTCCAGTTGGCGGATGCTTCTCTGGACAAACTCTTCCTGGAAGAATCATTTAAGGCTGGCTTACATGCGCTGAAGGGGCATCGGGTGGTAGGCGGTATGCGTGCTTCTATCTACAATGCAATGCCGTTAGAGGGCGTAAAAGCGCTAACAGATTTCATGTCTGATTTCGAGCGTCGCCACGGTTAATTAATAATGACCTGCCAATTTTCGTATTGGCATCGACCCCGTCGGCAGGCGGGGTTTTTCGTCTTTTTTGAGGATTTAGTTTCACATGCAGGACTCCCTGACTCTACAACCGATTGCTCGTGTTAATGGCACCGTTAACTTACCCGGTTCTAAAAGCGTGTCAAACCGAGCTTTGCTACTGGCCGCACTGGCGAAAGGTACTACCCGGCTGACTAATTTGCTCGACAGTGACGATGTGAAGCATATGCTCAATGCGCTAAAAGCGCTGGGTGTGAATTATACGCTTTCCGACGATCGTACCGTGTGCGAGGTAACGGGAAATGCAGGACCACTGCTGTCATCTGCGCCGTTAGAATTATTTTTGGGTAACGCGGGTACAGCGATGCGTCCGCTGGCAGCTGCGCTGTGTTTAGGTCAGCAAAACGTTGTGTTGACTGGTGAGCCTCGCATGAAAGAGCGTCCAATTGGTCATCTGGTGGATGCCTTACGCCAGGGCGGAGCAAAGATCGATTACCTTGAGAACGCTGATTATCCGCCGCTTCATCTGCATGGCGGTTTCGTGGGGGGCGAGGTCAGTGTTGATGGCAGTGTATCCAGCCAGTTTTTAACCGCCTTGCTCATGACGGCACCTTTAGCTGAGCAAGATACACACATTACGATTAAATGCGACCTGGTTTCAAAACCCTACATTGATATTACTTTGCATTTGATGCGCTGCTTTGGGGTAGAAGTTAACAACCAACGTTATCAGCGCTTCATTATTAAAGGGCAACAGCAGTATCAGTCACCGGGCGACTATTTGGTTGAAGGTGATGCTTCTTCTGCCTCTTATTTCCTGGCCGCTGCAGCGATTAAAGGCGGCACGGTTCGCGTTACTGGTATTGGTCGAAACAGCGTGCAAGGCGATATTCGTTTTGCAGATGTGCTAGAAAAAATGGGCGCGACCGTTGAATGGGGCGATGATTATATAGCCTGTACCGCTGGCAAACTGCAGGCCATTGATATGGATATGAACCATATTCCTGATGCAGCTATGACCATTGCAACGACAGCGTTGTTTGCAGAAGGCACAACGCAATTAAATAATATTTACAACTGGCGTGTAAAAGAAACTGATCGTCTGGCCGCGATGGCAATCGAATTACGTAAAGTTGGCGCTGAAGTTGAAGAAGGCCATGACTACATTCGTATTACGCCACCCGCTTCTTTAATTCACGCTGAGATTGGCACCTATAACGATCACCGCATGGCAATGTGTTTTTCATTGGTAGCGCTATCTGACACGCCAGTAACTATCCTGGATCCGGGCTGTACGGCTAAAACATTCCCTGACTATTTCGAGCAGTTGGCTAAAATTAGCCAGAAAGCGTAAGGCTATCTATCCGGCGCTTCAGGCGTCGGATTTCTCGCTTTAACTGACCGCTCCTCCTTAGAAGTCCTCTGATTTGTCTCTAATTTTTAAGCCTGTCTATGCTAAAGAGTAACGAACCTGGCTCAGGCCGCGTATAATGCTTGCCATTATTAAGGCTTGATGGCCAATAAACGCGCAGCAACAGGAGAGAATGATGACGGCGACAGCCCCGGTTATAACTATCGATGGGCCGAGTGGTGCGGGAAAAGGCACCCTGTGCAAAGCGATGGCTGAATCCTTACAATGGCATTTGTTGGACTCAGGCGCGATCTATCGCGTGCTGGCATTGGCTGCGTTACATCATCAGGTTGATATTGAATCTGAAGAAGCGCTTGTACCGATTGCAGCGCATCTCGATGTGCGCTTTGTATCACAAAATGGTGATATGCAGGTTCTCCTTGAAGGTGAAGAGGTAACGGGTGAAATTCGCACCCAGGAAGTAAGTAATACCGCTTCGCGGGTTGCGGCCTTTCCACGTGTACGCGAAGCGCTGTTACGACGCCAGCGCGGTTTTCGGGAAAACCCGGGGCTAATTGCGGACGGGCGCGACATGGGAACTGTGGTTTTTCCTGACGCACCGGTAAAAATATTTTTGGATGCCAGCCCGGAAGAGCGTGCGCACCGCCGTATGCTACAGTTGCAGGAAAAGGGCTTTAGTGTTAACTTTGATCGCCTTTTAGCCGAGATAAAAGAACGCGATGACCGCGATCGTAACCGCGCAATCGCGCCTTTAGTTCCCGCTGAAGACGCGCTGGTTCTGGACTCGACACAGATGTCTATCGAACAGGTTATCGACAAAGCGCTGCGCTATGCCCGAGAAAAACTGGGCATTTAATATTTCGGTATGACAGAATTTATTAACCCTGTACCACGGACCCGGTGCTGGGCATGTGAAACAACCCCATCCGACATGAAGTCAGATGGACGTTAAATTGAAGAATCCTGAAGATTATCAATATGACTGAATCTTTTGCTCAACTATTTGAAGAATCCCTTAAAGAAATCGAAACCCGCCCGGGTTCCATCGTTCGTGGCGTTGTTGTCTCTATCGACAAAGACGTTGTTCTGGTTGATGCGGGCCTGAAATCTGAATCTGCAATTCCTGCAGAGCAGTTCAAGAACGCAGCCGGCGAGCTGGAAATCCAGGTTGGCGACGAAGTTGACGTTGCGCTGGATGCAGTAGAAGACGGCTTCGGTGAAACCCTGCTGTCCCGTGAGAAAGCTAAGCGTCACGAAGCCTGGATCACGCTGGAAAAAGCTTACGAAGAAGCAGAAACTGTTACCGGTGTTATCAACGGCAAAGTCAAGGGCGGCTTCACTGTTGAGCTGAACGGTATTCGTGCATTCCTGCCAGGTTCACTGGTTGACGTACGTCCAGTTCGCGACACTCTGCACCTTGAAGGTAAAGAGCTTGAATTCAAAGTAATCAAGCTTGATCAGAAGCGTAACAACGTTGTGGTTTCACGTCGTGCCGTTATCGAATCTGAGAACAGCGCTGAGCGCGATCAGCTGCTGGAAAACCTGCAAGAAGGCATGGAAGTTAAAGGTATCGTTAAGAACCTCACTGACTACGGCGCATTCGTTGATCTGGGTGGTGTTGACGGCCTGCTGCATATCACTGATATGGCATGGAAGCGCGTTAAGCATCCAAGCGAAATCGTGAATGTGGGCGACGAAATCACTGTTAAAGTGCTGAAATTCGACCGCGAGCGTACGCGTGTATCTCTGGGCCTGAAACAACTGGGCGAAGATCCATGGGTTGCTATCGCTAAGCGTTATCCGGAAGGCACTAAGCTGACCGGTCGCGTTACCAACCTGACTGATTACGGCTGCTTCGTTGAAATCGAAGAAGGCGTTGAAGGTCTGGTACACGTTTCTGAAATGGACTGGACCAACAAAAACATCCATCCGTCTAAAGTTGTTAACGTAGGCGATGTGGTTGAAGTTATGGTTCTGGACATCGACGAAGAGCGTCGTCGTATCTCCCTGGGTCTGAAGCAGTGTAAATCTAACCCATGGCAGCAGTTCGCTGAGACCCACAACAAAGGCGATCGCGTTGAAGGTAAAATCAAGTCAATCACTGACTTCGGTATCTTCATCGGCCTGGACGGCGGCATCGACGGTCTGGTTCACCTGTCTGACATCTCCTGGAACGCGACTGGCGAAGAAGCCGTTCGTGAGTACAAAAAAGGCGACGAAATCGCTGCCGTTGTACTGCAGGTTGATGCAGAGCGCGAGCGTATCTCACTGGGTGTTAAACAACTCGCAGAAGATCCGTTCAACAACTACATCACTTTGAATAAGAAAGGTGCAATCGTCACCGGTAAAGTGACTGCAGTTGATGCTAAAGGTGCTACAGTTGAATTAGCAGACGGCGTTGAAGGCTACCTGCGCGCTTCTGAAGCTTCGCTGGATTGCGTTGAAGACGCAACTCTGGTTCTGAATGTTGGCGATGATGTTGAAGCTAAATTCACCGGCGTTGACCGTAAAAACCGCGTTGTTAGCCTGTCTGTTCGTGCGAAAGACCAGGCTGACGAGAAAGAAGCCATCAATACTGTTAACACCAAACAGGAAGAAAGCAATTTCTCTAGCGCTATGGCTGAAGCGTTCAAAGCGGCGAAAGGCGAGTAATTTCCCTAACGCACCGGGCAGGAAACTGCCCGGTTTCGGTAAAAAGCTGTCATACATTCCAATAGGGATTAACCGGAGGTTACATGACCAAGTCAGAACTGATTGAAAGACTGGCGGGCCAGCATACTCATATACCGGCGAAAGTCGTTGAGGATGCGGTAAAAGAAATGCTTGAGCACATGGCCACAACACTGGCACAGGGCGAGCGCATTGAAATCCGGGGATTCGGCAGCTTTTCATTGCACTACCGCGCACCGCGTACAGGCCGTAACCCGAAAACGGGTGACAAAGTGGATCTGGAAGGTAAATACGTTCCTCACTTTAAGCCAGGCAAAGAATTACGCGACCGTGCAAATATCTACGGCTAAGCCAATACCGAATCGCATAAACGACATCTCCGGATGTCGTTTTTTTTGCTTAAATTTGCAATGTGAACCACTTTCCAAATTAATGTTATGTGAAATGCAAAAAGCGCGTCTTTCTGCGTAACAGATTCTATAGAAGCACATCGGGCCTGTTCATTACTCGCCACATTGTCAGAATGAAAATATCTCTTAAACGGAATTTATCATGCTGAAATGGACTGTATTGGCTCGAATGGCGATCATCGCCAGTTTACCGTTAATGGTGCTACCGCAGCTGCCAACCCCGGCAATATTGTTAATCCTGGCCTGTACTGGCTTTGTTTTCCTACAGTTCACCTTTCAACCGATAAGAATGGTCGGCGTCGCTATTTTATTAATGGTGTGGATGCTTAATAGCGCTCAGCATATTAAAACTGATATCGAAGGGTTAGCGGCCAAACCGGGGAATTTCACTGTACGCATTGATGAAGTCCGCCAGAAAAATAAACAAATTAAGGTCAGGCTGTTAAGAGAGGGAACTCGCTATATTTTCCCACCTCGTTTTGCCTGGATTTCTTTTAATAATGCGACAAACGAATACTGTCCCGGCCAGCGCTGGAATATGCAACTGCGGCTAAGGCCAGTGCATGCACGGCTAAATGAAGGTGAGTTTGATTCGCAGCGATTTGCATTGGCGAATCACACGCCGTTGCAAGGCCGGATAGTGAAGCAAACTGCCAGTTCAACCACTTGCAGCTGGCGATGGCGATTTATTCAGCATCATGAGGTGCAGTTAAGGTTACTTCCGCAACAGGCTACGCTTAAAGCACTCGCATTTGGTATCCGTGATGATTTAAGTAAAACCACTCGTCAGTTGCTACGCGATACGGGAACCGCGCATCTGATGGCTATTTCAGGCATGCATATAGCGCTGGCAGCTGGATTAGGCTGGCTACTTGCGCGTGGCACACAGTTTCTTTTACCGGCGCGTTTTATTGGCTATTTATATCCACTGCTCGCCAGCTGGATTCTGGCGGCTATCTATACCTGGTTATCAGGCAGCCATGCGCCTGCGCAGCGTGCCTTGTTAGCTTTAACGCTGTGGATAGCGACACGTATTACAGCTATTCAATTAAGCAGCTGGCAAGTATGGACATTATGCATTGGTTCATTATTAGCGATTGATCCCATAACCGTACTTTCCTGTCAATACCGATCGAATTCTGACCCACCCTGCCAAAGTAAAACTGACCCACCCCCTTTGAATCATTCGAGCGTTGTTGCTTTCGTTTTCTTCTGGAGTTGACCGCTTTTCAGCTTATCTTTCAGTCGATAGCTTTGGCCGCTGATTTGGGCGATATGCGCATGGTGAAGCAGCCGATCCAGCATCGCTGCCGTCAGTGTCTCGTCATCACCAAACGTTCCGGACCACTGCGTAAACGGCAGGTTGCTGGTCAGGATCACGCTGCCTGACTCATACCGTTTAGCGACTACCTGGAAGAACAGGTTCGCCTCCATTTTACCGAACGGCAGATATCCCACTTCGTCGATGATCAACAGCTTAGGTTTACCTACGACGCGGTTCAGGTAGCCCTTCAGGTCACCCTGACGATGTGCCGCCATCAGTTGCAGCATCATGTCGGCGGCGGTAATGAACCGAATGCTTAAACCCGCCATCGCGGCCTTATAGCCAATGGCGGTCGCCAGGTGCGTTTTGCCGACGCCAGAAGGCCCGAGCAGGACAACGTTCTCCTGACGTTCGATAAATGTCAGACCCGCCAACTCCTGGATCTGACTTCGTGGAACGCCACTGGCATAGGCGTAATCGAACTGCTCCAGTGTTTTTATCACCGGCAGGCCTGATAACCGCAAAATGGTCTGGCGACGCCGTTCGTTCTGGCCATCATGCTGGAGCTGCAAAACGGCTTCCAGGAAGTCGGCATGCGTGCCGCTGTTGTCGATGGTCGCCTGTGCCACACCCGGCCACTCTGCCGGCAGGCGGTCGAGCTTGAGTTGCTCGCAGAGCGCGGCAATACGATCATGTTGAAGGTTCATGCTGGCACCTCGAGCAAGGCCTGGTACGTTGCCAGAGGATGTTGCAGGCTCTCGGTCGGCACCGGACGCTGGCTGAGCGCTGGGACAGGTGCAGGCAATGCCAACGTGACCTTCGGTAACGGCAATAGCGCAGCACGCTCGCGCGGCATGCGCTGCTCAGGCGGTACGCCTGTGGTGCCATGCACTCGTGTGTTCGCGACGGTGACCAGCCACTCGCCGATGCGTGTGTTGGCAGCAGGTACATCCAGTACCAGCCCGGCCTGCCGGAAGGTCGCGGTAAGAGGCACGATAAAGCTGTTCTTGAGGTAATGGTTAAACCGCTCAACCTTACCCTTGGTCTTGGCGCGATAGGGTCGGCAGACCTTGGGAGTAAAGGCATACTTCTCGGCGACGTGCATCAACTGCGGGTTCCAGCGATGCTTACCGGGGCCGTAGACATCGCGCTCAATGATGATGGCCTTGGCGTTGTCGAACAGCAGCTGATGCGGCGTCCCGCCGAAGAACCTGAGCGCAGACTCAATGCCGTCACACCAGGCAGCGGAGTCCTGGTTGCTGTAAAACTTGACGAAAGTCGCGCGGCTCCAGCCCAGCGTGGCGACAAAGGCCAGCAATGGGTTATGACCGAGTCTGATGATGGTGAAATCAACTTGCATCTGAAAGCCAGGCTCGGTCTCGAAGCGTGTTACCTCTTCAGTGACGGGCTGCTTAATGGGGTGCAGGAAAGCGGTCAGCATGCTGTAACCACCCTCGTAACCACGCTGACGGATCTCGCGCAGCAGCACACTGGCGGGTATCCAGAGGGGCCTGGCAGCGGCCACGCGCTCAAGGATATAGGTCTTGAACGGGTCAAGCTTGCAGGGTCTGGGTGCGCGAGGCTTGTAGCGCATATCCGCTACGGGCAGCGGGCTACGAATATATCTGCGAACGGTCTCACGAGAGCATGAAAGCTGGCGCGCGATGGCGCGTATCGACATGCCCTGACGGTGTAAAACACTAATCTCCACTCTGGTCTCCAATGTCATCATTGGCAGTGCCTTAAAACTGCCATTTTTACCCTAGGTGGGTCAGATTTACATCGGCAGGTGGGCCAGTTTTACATCGGTAGCGACACTTTCCGATAGCTTCTGGCTTTCTACCTCTGCGGTCGGCATGTTACTGATTTGGTATCACTGGTTTCCTTTACCGGCACGCTTTAAGCAACAACCCTGGCTACTCCTGCAATTACTGAGACTCGTGCATTTACAAATTGGCATGATGATTTTAATGGCACCGCTCCAGGTCAGCCTGTTCAACGGGATTAGCTTAACGGCATTGCTCGCCAATTTAATTGCTGTACCTGTCGTCTCGTTTATGACCGTTCCTTTAATATTAATCGCCATGATGCTGCCTGTTGCCTCAGGCTCTGCCATATTCTGGTGGCTAGCTGACTTAACGCTACGTGGACTTATCGACGCCCTGACAATGTTGCCCAGTGGATGGTGGCCGCTGTATCACGCCGAATTTTTTGCTGTCATCGTCTGGGGTGGGCTGTTTATCTGGCGTACCCAGATTTTCTATTGTGTACCGCTTAGTTGCTGCAGTCTTGCTATTGCGCTGCTCTTTAGCCGTCAGGAAAAAGCGCAGCAAGGCTGGCGAATAGATATGTTAGATGTAGGGCATGGTTTAAGCGTCGTGATTAGCCAGGGCAAAGAGGCCGTTTTATATGATACTGGCCCGCGCTGGCAAACAGATGATGCCGGCAGGCGCGTCGTTGTTCCCTGGCTTGAGCGCAAGCAGTTGCAGTTACAGCAAATCATCCTCAGCCATAGACACCTTGATCACAGCGGTGGGCTTGAATCCATAAAGCAGCGCTGGCCACAAATTAAGGTAAGAAGCGCGCTAAATAATGCTGATCACTTACCCTGTGCACGAGGGGCCCAATGGCAATGGCGGCAACTGCATTTTAAAGTTCTGTGGCCATTAAGTGCTTCCACACCAGGCGATAATAATGACTCCTGTGTGCTCAGCGTAGACGATGGAAAAGTTCGACTTTTACTCACTGGTGATATTGAAGCTATAGCGGAGCGCCAGTTAGTGAAGCTGGAAAAGCAGAATCTAAAAGCAGATGTCATACAGGTGCCGCATCACGGCAGCCGGACGTCATCAACTACGCTGTTACTTCGAAATATCAATGGGCACACAGCGATAGCTTCTCTGGCACGCTACAATGCATGGCGTATGCCAGCTAAATCGGTACTGGAAAATTACCGCAAAAATGGTTTTAACTGGTTCGACACCGGCCAGTCAGGCCAGATAAGTATCACCATCAACAACGGAAAAACGCAGGTTGCAGGGCTAAGAGAACAATTAATGCCCCGTTGGTATCATCAGTGGTTTGGCGTGAAACGCGAATCCAGGTAGAATGGCCGGCTATTTCCAACAACGTGAATAAATAATGCATCAAGATAAAGATCTCTCAACGTGGCAGACATTTCGTCGACTCTGGCCGATGATCACGCCTCACAAAGCGGGTTTATTTGTGGCTGCGATAGCCCTGATACTCAACGCCGCAGGCGACACCCTGATGCTCTCACTGTTGAAGCCTTTACTGGATGACGGCTTTGGTAAGGCAGATAAGTCAGTGATGCTGTGGATGCCACTTGCAGTCATCGGGCTGATGCTGGTGCGTGGGGTGACCAGCTATATCTCCAGTTACTGCATTTCATGGGTTTCGGGCAATGTAGTCATGGGTATGCGTCGCCGGTTATTCGGCCATATGATGGGCATGCCGGTCGCCTTCTTTGATCAGCAATCCACGGGCACACTGCTGTCACGTATTACTTACGATTCTGAGCAGGTTGCTTCGTCCTCATCAAGTGCGCTGGTTACAGTGGTCCGTGAAGGCGCGTCGATTATTGGCCTGTTTATCATGATGTTTTATTACAGCTGGCAGCTGTCATTAATCCTGATACTACTGGCACCCATCGTATCTTTAGCCATACGTACCGTGTCTAAGCGTTTTCGTAACATCAGTAAAACCATGCAAAACACCATGGGACAGGTTACAACCAGCGCCGAACAAATGCTTAAAGGGCATAAAGAAGTGTTGATCTTTGGCGGACAGGAAGTAGAGGCCGAGCGTTTTGCCAGGGTCAGCAATCGCATGCGCCAGCAAGGTATGAAACTGGTTTCTGCTTCATCGATTTCAGATCCTGTAATCCAGTTAATTGCCTCGCTTGCCTTAGCATTTGTGCTCTACGCGGCCAGTTTCCCAAGCGTGATGGATACGTTAACCGCCGGAACGATTACCGTGGTCTTCTCATCAATGATTGCATTGATGCGTCCGCTGAAATCGCTGACCAACGTCAACGCTCAGTTTCAGCGCGGCATGGCTGCTTGCCAAACGCTGTTTTCAATTCTCGACAGCGAACAAGAAATTGATAACGGTACACGTGAAACTACCCGTGCTAAAGGCGATATTGAATTCCGTGACGTCACCTTTACTTATCCGGGGCGCGATATACCTGCTTTACGTAACATCAATCTCTCAATCCCTGCGGGTAAAACAGTTGCGTTAGTGGGGCGTTCCGGTTCAGGTAAATCAACGCTGGCGAGCCTGCTGACCCGCTTCTATGACATCCAGCAGGGCGAGATTCTTTTGGACGGACATGATCTGCGTGAATACACGCTGTTCTCGCTGCGTAATCAGGTCGCATTGGTTTCTCAAAACGTGCATCTGTTTAATGATACCATTGCGAACAACATCGCTTATGCGCGTAGCGAACAATACAGCCGTGAAGAGATCGAAAAAGCCGCAACCATGGCCCATGCGATGGATTTCATCAACAAGATGGATAACGGCCTGGATACCGTTATTGGCGAGAACGGCGTACTGTTGTCAGGTGGACAGCGCCAGCGTATCGCCATTGCGCGAGCGCTGCTGCGTGACTGCCCAATCTTAATTCTGGATGAAGCTACTTCAGCGCTGGATACTGAATCAGAACGTGCTATACAGTCTGCGCTTGATGAATTACAGAAGAACCGCACCTCGCTAGTGATCGCGCATCGCCTTTCAACTATTGAAAAGGCTGATGAAATTGTCGTGGTTGAAGACGGACAGATTGTGGAACGCGGCACCCACTCAACGCTACTGGCGGAGAAAGGTGCGTATGCACAGCTTCACAAGATGCAGTTTGGCCAATGATTGAACGTATCTGGAGTGGGCAATCGCCGCTGTGGCTGCTGTTATGGCCGTTAAGCCTGCTGTATGGCGCAATTGCCGCGTTGATTCGTTACAGTTATCAGCGCGGCTGGCGTAAAAGTTGGCGCGCGCCCGTTCCGGTGGTGATTGTGGGCAATCTCACTGCGGGGGGAAACGGTAAAACGCCGGTTGTCATTTGGCTTGTACAGACATTGCAGCAGCGTGGGTTAAAAGTCGGCATAGTGTCACGCGGATATAATGGTAAGGCCGACAGCTATCCGCTATTGGTTAATGAGAAAACCCCTGCTGAACAAGCTGGCGATGAACCGGTATTGATCGCTCAACGCACGGGGGCGCCAGTTGCAGTAGCGCCGAAACGGCGTTTAGCCGTTGAAGCGCTGCTTAAGCAGGGTGATATTGACCTCATTATCACCGATGATGGGTTGCAACATTACGCGCTGCAACGTGATAAAGAGATTGTCGTGGTAGATGGCATGCGCCGCTTCGGTAATGGATGGTGGTTGCCTGCCGGGCCGATGCGTGAGCGCGCGTCGCGCCTAAAAGATGTTGACGCCATTATCGTCAATGGCGGCACGGCGCAGGTGGGTGAAATGGCCATGCATTTACAGCCGGGCCTGGTGACTAATTTACTCACCGGGCAGAAAAAGCCCATACACCAGCTGGATAATGTTGTTGCAATGGCGGGCATCGGTCATCCGCCGCGTTTTTTCACGACGCTAAAGCAGCAGGGATTAACGCCGGTCGCCGAAATCGCTTTCGCCGATCACCACGCTTACAGCGAAGCTGAGTTAGCGCGTTTGCTGGTCACCGGTCAGAACTTGCTGATGACAGAAAAAGACGCAGTCAAATGCCGATCATTTGCGCGGCCAGACTGGTGGTATCTTCCGGTAGAGGCTGAATTACAGGGCGAAGGGGTTGAGCCTTTGCTAAATGATATAGAACAACTTTGCCGTACATACTCGCCTGACCTGCATCATTAATATCAGGCGTGTCGGATAAGGAAGAGAATGAACATGATGCATTCACTTTCGTTACAACACGCTCGAAACCTTCATCTTGCGGCACAGGGATTGTTGCGCACCCCCAGTCGTCGCGCTCGCTTTCAGGATATTGTTGATTGCGTTTCCCGCATGTCGCTGCTGCAAATTGACACCATTAACGTTGTTGCCCGAAGCCCTTATTTGGTGTTGTTCAGCCGTCTGGGTACGTATCCACAGGCATGGCTGGACCAGGCGCTGACGCAGGGTAACTTTTTTGAATACTGGGCGCATGAAGCCTGCTTTATTCCTCGCGAAGATTATAAATTGCTGCGACATCGCATGTTGTCGCCAGAACGGCTGGGCTGGAAATACAACGCAGCATGGGTGAAAGAACATCAGCAAGAGATTGCCGGGCTGCTTGCTCATATCCAGCAAAATGGTCCGGTCAGGGCGGCGGATTTTGTAAGTGACGGCAACCATAAACCCGGCTGGTGGGCATGGAAACCCCACAAGCGGCATCTGGAAAACCTGTTCAGTGCAGGCGAGTTGATGGTTGCAGAAAGGCGAAATTTCCAGCGCGTTTACGATTTGCGCTCGCGCGTAATGCCGGACTGGCAAGACGAACTGCATAGTATTAATGAAGCTGAAGCGATCAGATTAATGTTGCTGAACAGTGCGCGCAGCCTGGGGATTTTCCGTGCTAACTGGCTACCTGATTATTACCGTCTTAAGCGGGTGGCGCTTAAACCTTTTCTGATGCAAGCGCAGGCTGAGGGTCACATTGTACCGGTTAACGTTGAAGCACTCGGCGAGATGTGGCTACATCGCGATTATCTCCCGCTGCTTAATTCATCCGTTAGCGCCCGCCACAGCGCATTGCTGTCCCCTTTTGATCCCGTCGTTTGGGATCGCAAACGCGCGCTGGAACTGTTTGATTTTGATTACCGTATTGAGTGCTATACGCCAGAAGCGAAACGCAAATATGGCTATTTTGTACTACCTATTTTGCACAGAGGAAAAATTAAAGGCCGGCTGGATGCGCGTATGCTGCGCAAGTCCAGACAACTCATCATTAAAAATCTCTGGCTGGAAGAGGCGACACGCGTTACGCAATCCTTTGTCCAGGATGTTCAGCGGGCAATTAATCGGTTCGCAACCTGGCAAGAGGCAGAACAGGTTATTGTAGAGCAGGCTACTCATGATTTACTCGATGCCTGGACGTCATCCTGGACCGTTCATTGCTAAAATTTGCCGCGGCTTACTCATCATTTCAACGTGTTTCCACACACCCGCAAAGCCTGCGCTATGGTATGCTTGATGCCTTAGCATTCGGTCCTTGATGGAGGATATATGGATCACCGTTTACTCGAAATCGTTGCCTGCCCGGTATGTAATGGCAAGCTGTATTACAACAATGCTCAACAAGAGCTGATCTGTAAACCGGATGCGCTGGCATTTCCGGTTCGTGATGGTATTCCTGTCCTGCTGGAAAATGAAGCCCGCACCTTATCAGTTGAAGAGATCCATCCATGAGTTTTATCGCCATCATTCCCGCGCGTTATGCCTCTACACGTTTACCCGGAAAACCGCTGGTCGATATTCACGGTAAACCAATGGTGGTACACGTGATGGAGCGTGCGCGTGAATCCGGCGCCAGCCGGGTGATTGTCGCCACCGATCATCCTGATGTGGCGCAGGCAGTTGAACTTGCTGGCGGTGAAGTGTGCAT
Source organism: Mixta mediterraneensis (assembly GCF_014946725.1). Lineage (GTDB taxonomy): Bacteria > Pseudomonadota > Gammaproteobacteria > Enterobacterales > Enterobacteriaceae > Pantoea > Pantoea mediterraneensis. Next base: position 134,415 of record NZ_JACFXY010000001.1, on the reverse strand, counting down.
GACGCGTGCCGACCATCAATCCGGTACTGAACGTTTAGCGGAAGTTATCGAAAAGTATCAGTTTGCCGATCACGAAATCATCGTGAACGTTCAGGGCGATGAGCCGATGGTTCCCGCAGAAATTGTACGTCAGGTCGCAACCAATCTGGCCCAGGCCGAAGCGGGCATGGCCACGCTTGCGGTGCCCATTACGGATGCCGAAGAAGCGTTCAATCCGAACGCAGTCAAAGTGGTGATGGATGCGCAAGGCTATGCGCTCTATTTCTCACGCGCCACCATCCCATGGGATCGGGAACGTTACGCGGCATCTCGCGAGCAAACTGGCGACAGTCTCCTGCGTCATATCGGTATTTATGCCTACCGTGCCGGTTTTATTCGACGCTATATTGCCTGGGCGCCATGCCCGCTTGAGCAAATCGAATTGCTTGAGCAGCTTCGTGTGCTGTGGTACGGCGAAAAGATCCACGTAGCTGTGGCGCAAACCATTCCCAGTGTGGGCGTAGATACGCCAGAAGATTTGGCGCGCGTGCGTTTAGCCATGCAAGCCTGACGTTCCTGCAGCGCGCGCCAGTAACTGCAGGCTTGCTCTGGCGAGTATTACCGGTGGGATCGTATCGCCCCGAGCGCACAGCGCAAAGTTTGTCAGTCGGGGTGTTGACCCTATTCGCCAACGGGTTATTTCCCTGGCTCGGTTGAGGGTAAATCATCAGACTTTAGCCGCTGCCAGGCTTGCCCTAATGTTTCGTAAATAGCGCGTTCGCTGTGCCCCAGCCAAATCGGGGAAGGAATGACGCGTTCCCAGCCGTTAAGCGGTGATGTGATCGCCAGCTGGTTGGCGGGTGCGGCGATAGGATTTAATCCAGCCGCCTGAAAAAATTGCATTGCTCTGGGCAGATGATTAGCTGAACTGACCAACAGAAAAGGGTGATAACCAATCTGCCTTCTTACCGCCTGCGCTTCTTCTTCAGTGTCTTTTGGCCGATCAAGAATATGAATTTTCTCACGCGGTACGCCCAGGCTTTCCGCCACGTTCGCCGCCACCCATGCATTGCTTTTGGGATTTTGACCTGCAGCCGCGCCGGTAAAAATCAAGGTGGCATCAGGATAGCGGTGCCATTGGCGCACGCCTTCCGTCACTCTTGGTAAACTGTTCCCGACCAAATTTGAGCTGGGCGCCCAATTGGGATTAAACGTGTAGCCGCCGCCCAGCACCACGATATAATCCACCTTTTCTGCACCATTCCAGGTTGGATAATGACTTTCCAGCGGTAAAAGCAGACGATCGGCTACAGGCTGAAGGCTAAATAACAGCAACAACAGCCAACTCACTGAGAGCAGGATTTTGCCGCTTTGCTGCCAGCGACTGAACCAAAGCAGCAAAAGGCCCGTTGCCATCAGCAACAGCAGAAATGGCAGGGGAAGTAACATGCTGCCCACTACTTTTTTCAGGATAAAAAACATCAAAAAACACTCCTGTTGTCTGAAAAAACAGCAGCCGGAAGGGAAGAACAGGATGAAAGGTTCATTCTTCTTGTGCCTGTGACAAAATAGCATAAGTCTTACCGCAGCATACCGGAGCCAACGCCATGCAGGATCGCAACTTTGACGATCTCGCGGAAAAGTTTTCGCAAAATATTTACGGCACGACCAAGGGTTTGGTGCGCCAGGCGATCCTGTGGGATGAACTGGAGACCATTCTTCCCAGCCTGCCGGCACAGCCACTGAAGATCCTTGATGCAGGCGGCGGGGTAGGACAAATCTCCAGTGGTCTGGCAGCGCGCGGTCATCAGATCGTGCTGTGCGATTTATCCGCAGAGATGCTGCGTCGTGCGCAGGAAAATGCCGAAGCGCAGGGCGTGAGCCAGCGGATGCAATTTAAACAAATTAGCGCTCAGCAGATTAGCGAACATTTGGATACGCCGGTGGATCTGGTATTGTTTCACGCTGTGCTTGAATGGGTCGCTGAGCCTGAGAAAACTCTTAAAGCGTTGTTTGATGTATTGCAACCTGGCGGTGTGCTTTCGCTGATGTTTTATAACCTGCATGGTTTGACGCTACGCACCTTGACCCTCGGCAATTTCGGCTATTTACGCACCAATTTAACGAAACGCAAGAAGCGTACATTGTCGCCTGATTACCCGCGCAACCCCGATGAGGTTTACCGTTGGCTCGAAACCTGTGGATTTATCATTGAGCAACGCGCCGGCATCCGGGTATTCAGTGATTACATGAAACCGCCTAAAGGCGAGCCGAAAAGCGATGATGAAATCATTGAGATGGAGCGGCGTTTTTGCCGTCAGGAACCCTTTTTAAGCTTAGGGCGCTACATTCACGTGACCGCGCGCAAACCCGGGCAGAAGGACGAATTATGAGTGAATTTTCCCAGACGGTACCTGAACTGGTATCCTGGGCGCGTAAGAACGACTTTTCTCTTGCGCTGCCCGTAGAACGTCTGGCCTTTTTGCTGGCCGTCGCCACCCTGAATGGTGAGCGGATGGATGGCGAAATGAGTGAAGGCGACCTGATTGACGCATTTCGTCACGTCAGTAAAGCGTTTGAACAAACCCATGAAACCGTGCTGGTGCGTGCTAACAATGCCATCAATGATATGGTGCGCCAGCGTTTATTCAACCGGTTTACCAGCGAACTGACCGAAGGCAGTGCAATCTATCGCCTGACGCCTCTGGCGATTGGGATTACCGATTACTATATCCGCCAGCGTGAATTCTCTACGTTGCGTCTATCCATGCAGTTGTCGATTGTGGCCAGCGAGTTGAAACGCGCCGCCGACGCCGCCCAGGAAAACGGTGATGAATTTCACTGGCATCGCAATGTCTTTGCCCCCCTGAAATATTCAGTTGCTGAGATTTTCGACAGTATCGATATGACCCAGCGCATGATGGATGAGCAGCAGCAAGCGGTGAAAAACGACATCGCAGATCTGCTGAACAAAGACTGGCGCGCGGCGATTTCCAGCTGTGAAATGCTGCTATCAGAAACTTCAGGAACGTTGCGCGAGTTACAGGATACGCTGGAAGCCGCAGGCGATAAGCTACAGGAAAATCTGCTGCGTATTCAGGATGCGACGCTTAACAGCCCCGATTTAGGCTTTGTCGACAAGCTGGTATTTGATCTGCAAAGCAAACTTGACCGCATTACCAGCTGGGGCCAGCAGGCAATCGATCTGTGGATCGGTTACGATCGTCACGTGCATAAATTCATTCGTACCGCCATCGATATGGATAAAAACCGTGTCTTTGCGCAGCGTTTACGCCTGTCAGTGCAAAATTACTTTGACGCGCCCTGGGCGCTTACCTACGCCAATGCTGAACGCCTGTATGACATGCGCGACGAAGAACTGACGCTGCGTAATGACGAAGTTATGGGCGAGCTGCCCACCGAACTGGAATACGAAGAGATCAACGAAATTCGTGAGCAGCTGGCAGCAATGATTGAAGAAGCGCTGCAAGCGTATAAGTCTCAGCAAAAACCGCTCAACCTCGCTACAGTGATGCGCGATTATCTGGCGCAATATCCACGGGCTCGACATTTCGATCTTGCCCGAATTGTGGTGGACCAGGCCGTACGTCTCGGGGTAGCGGAAGCCGATTTAGCCGGCTTGCCTGTGGAATGGCAGGCCATTAATGATTACGGAGCCAAGGTGCAGGCACATGTCATCGACAAATATTGAACAAGTGATGCCAGTTAAGCTGGCTCAGGCACTGGCGAATCCGATTTTCCCCGCGTTAGACAGCCAGTTACGCGCAGGGCGACACATTGGTATCGAAGAGCTGGATAACCACGCTTTTCTGATGGATTACCAGGAATATCTCGAAGAATTTTATGCTCGTTACAACGTTGAGCTGATCCGCGCGCCAGAAGGTTTTTTCTATCTGCGGCCGCGCTCTACCACGCTGATCCCACGTTCGGTATTGTCCGAGCTGGATATGATGGTAGGAAAAATCCTCTGTTATCTCTATCTCAGCCCCGAACGTCTGGCCAATGAAGGTATTTTCACCCAGCAGGAGCTTTACGATGAACTCCTGTCGCTGGCCGATGAAAACAAGTTATTAAAGTTCGTTAACCAGCGTTCTACGGGGTCGGATCTGGATCGTACCCGGCTGCAAGAGAAGATGCGCGCCTCGCTGAGTCGCCTGCGTCGTCTTGGTATGGTGTGGTTCTTTGGCAACGACAGCAGCAAGTTTCGCATTACCGAATCGGTATTCCGCTTTGGCGCCGATGTGCGCAGCGGTGATGATGCCCGTGAAGCGCAGCTACGGCTGATTCGCGATGGGGAAGCCATGTTGCTGGAAAACGGAACGGCACCTGTTGATGCGGATGAGAGTGAGGAAAATGACAGCGAAGCGAGTGACAACGCGGAGGAAGAGCAAGCATGATTGAACGCGGAAAATTTCGTTCGCTAACGCTGATTAACTGGAACGGCTTTTTTGCACGAACCTTTGATCTGGATGAACTGGTCACTACGCTGTCTGGCGGAAACGGGGCCGGTAAATCCACCACTATGGCAGCCTTTGTGACTGCACTGATCCCTGATTTGACGCTGCTTCATTTCCGTAACACTACGGAAGCGGGAGCAACGTCAGGATCACGTGATAAAGGTCTGCACGGTAAACTGCGTGCGGGCGTCTGCTATTCAATGCTGGATGTCGTGAACTCACGTCACCAGCGTGTGGTCGTCGGCGTTCGTTTGCAGCAGGTGGCGGGTCGCGATAAGAAAGTCGATCTTAAGCCGTTCAGCATTCACGGGCTGCCAGCCGATACCAATCCAACGGACATGTTGACGGAGATTCTGAACAGTCGTCAGGCGCGCGTGCTGCCGCTCAACGAAGTGAAAGATCGGGTTGAAGCGCAGGAAGGCGTGCAGTTCCGTCAGTATAATTCCATCACTGATTATCACGCCATGATGTTTGATCTTGGCGTTGTGCCGCGACGCTTGCGCTCCGCCAGCGATCGCAGCAAATTCTATCGCCTGATTGAAGCCTCGTTGTACGGCGGGATTTCCAGCGCGATTACCCGCTCGCTGCGTGACTATCTGTTGCCAGAAAACAGTGGCGTGCGTAAAGCTTTCCAGGATATGGAAGCCGCGCTACGTGAAAACCGCATGACGCTGGAAGCGATTCGCGTAACGCAGTCCGATCGCGATCTGTTTAAGCATCTGATTACCGAAGCGACTAATTACGTCTCTGCTGACTACATGCGTCATGCCAATGAGCGCCGCATTTATCTGGATAGCGCGCTACAGCTGCGCAACGACCTGTTCAGCAGCCGTCAACAACTTGCTTCCGAGCAGTATCGCCATATTGAAATGGCACGTGAACTGTCCGGGCACAGTGGCGCAGAGAACGATCTGGAAGCCGATTATCAAGCGGCCAGCGATCACCTGAACCTGGTGCAAACCGCGATGCGCCAGCAGGAAAAAATCGAACGCTACGACAGCGACATCGAAGATCTCACGCTTCGTCTGGAAGAGCAGAACGAAGTGGTGGCGGAAGCGCGCGAAATTCAGGAAGAGAACGAAGCACGCGCCGAAGCTGCCGAACTGGAAGTGGATGAGCTGAAAAGCCAGCTGGCTGATTTCCAGCAGGCGCTTGACGTGCAGCAAACCCGAGCGATCCAGTATCAACAGGCGTTGCAGGCGCTGGAGCGCGCGCGTGCGCTGTGCCAGCTCCCTGATTTAACCATCGACAATGCCGCCGAATGGCAGGAAAACTTCCAGGCGAAAGAAGAAGAAACAACCGAACGCCTGTTGCGTCTGGAGCAAAAACTCAGTGTGGCGGAAGCGGCGCACAGCCAGTTTGAACAGGCTTTAGCGCTGGTTACCAGCATTGCGGGCGAAGTCAGCCGTCAGGACGCGTGGCAAACCGGCCGCGAGTTGCTGCGCGATGCCCATAACCAGCGCCATCACGCCGATCAGCTCTCTTCGCTGCGTCTGCGTCTGAATGAGCTTGAACAGCGCCTGCGCGAACAGCATGAAGCCGAACGTCTGTTAGCTGAATTTTGTAAACGCCAGGGACAGCATTATGACGCCGACGCGCTGGAAGGTTTACAGCGTGAACTCGAAGCTCAGATTGAACAGCTAAACAGCAGCGTGTCGGATGCGGGTGAACAGCGCATGAAAATGCGTCAGGAACAGGAGCAACTGCGTGAACGCATTGCTGCGCTTACCGCACGTGCGCCACACTGGCTGGCAGCGCAGGAAATTCTGACGCAGCTTAGCGAGCAGACTGGACAGGCACTGGCGAGCAGCCAGCATGTAACGGAATATATGCAGCAACTGCTGGAGCGCGAGCGTGAAACCACGGTTGCACGTGATGAGGTCGCGGCGCGTAAGCGTGAGGTTGAGCAGCAGATTGAACGGCTTAGCCAGCCTGGCGGTGCCGAAGATGCACGCTTAAATCAGCTGGCAGAGCGGTTTGGCGGCGTGTTGCTGTCTGAAATTTATGATGATGTCACGCTCGACGACGCTCCTTACTTTTCAGCGCTGTATGGCCCTTCGCGTCATGCCATTGTGGTGCCGGATCTGTCGCTGGTGCAGGCACAGCTTGATGGCCTGGAAGAGTGCCCGGAAGATCTCTATCTGATCGAAGGCGATCCGCAATCTTTTGATGACAGCGTTTTCGCCGTTGATGAATTACAAAACGCCGTGGTTGTTAAAATCGCCGAGCGTCAATGGCGCTATTCGCGCTTTCCGAAGGTGCCGCTGTTTGGGCGTGCCGCGCGTGAGAATCAGCTGGAACTGCTGCATGTCGAACGCGATCGTCTGGCGGAAAGTTATGCCACCCTGTCATTCGACGTGCAGAAAACCCAGCGTCTGCATCAGTCCTTTAGCCGCTTTATCGGTAGCCATCTGGCGGTGGCTTTTGATGATGATCCTGAAGCGCAGATCCGCCAGCTTGGCGCCCGTCGCGGCGAGCTGGAGCGTGCGCTAAACCAGCATGAAAGCACCAATCAGCAGCAGCGTCAGCAATACGAGCAGGCGAAAGAGGGTGTTGCGCAGTTAAACCGTTTGCTGCCGCGCGTGAATGTGTTGCTCGACGACACGTTGGCCGATCGCTGCGAGGAGATTCGCGAGCAGGTTGAAGAAGCCCAGGACGCCGCGCGCTTCCTGCATCAGCATGGCGCGAAGCTGGCTAAGCTCGAACCGCTGATTTCCGTATTGCAAAGCGACCCTGAGCAACACGAACAATTGCAGGCTGATTATCAGCAGGCACAGCAGCAACAACACAGTGCTCGCCAGCAGGCATTTGCTTTGACCGAAGTGGTCCAGCGGCGGGCCCATTTTAGCTACCATGATTCGGCAGGTATGCTGAATGGTAATAACGATCTCAGCGATAAACTCCGCCAGCGTCTTGAGCAGGCAGAAGGCGAACGCAGCCGCATGCGTGAGCGCCTGCGTGAGCATCAGGCGCAGCTGACGCAATATTCGCAAGTGCTGGCCTCGCTGAAAAGCGCTTATGACGCCAGACGCGACATGTTGAAAGAGTTGCAACAGGAGATGCAGGCTATTGGCGTACAGGCGGATGCCAGCGCGGAAGCGCGCGCACGTCTTCGCCGTGACGAACTTTACACTGCGTTGAGCCACAACCGTGCGCGTCGTAATCAGCTGGAAAAACAGCTGACGTTCTGCGAAGCGGAAATGGAAACGCTGCGTAAAAAGCTGCGCCACCTTGAACGTGATTATCATCAGAAACGTGAGCAGGTGGTAAGAGCTAAAGCGGGTTGGTGCTTAGTGCTACGTCTGGTAAAAGACAACGGCGTTGAGCGCCGTCTGCATCGACGCGAGCTGGCTTATTTAAGCGGTGATGAGCTGCGTTCGATGTCAGATAAAGCGCTGGGTGCGCTGCGTCTGGCGGTTTCGGATAACGAACATCTGCGTGATGTGCTGCGCTTGTCGGAAGATCCTAAGCGTCCCGAACGTAAAATACAGTTTTTCATTGCCGTTTATCAGCATCTGCGTGAACGTATTCGTCAGGACATCATCCGTACCGATGATCCGGTTGAAGCCATCGAACAGATGGAAATTGAGTTGAATCGCCTGACGGAAGAGTTGACGGCACGTGAACAAATGCTGGCGATTAGCTCACGCAGCGTGGCGAATATTATCCGCAAAACTATTCAGCGCGAGCAGAACCGCATTCGTCAGCTTAATCAGGGCTTGCAGACGGTGAGTTTTGGTCAGGTACGCAGCGTGCGTCTTAACGTTAATGTACGTGAAACCCACTCTATGCTACTGGATACCCTGTCAGAAGAGCATGAACAGCATCAGGATCTGTTTAACAGCCAACGTCTGTCCTTCTCTGAAGCACTGGCGAAGCTGTATCAACGGTTGAATCCACATATCGATATGGGGCAGCGCACGCCACAAACTATCGGTGAAGAGCTGCTGGATTACCGCAACTATCTTGAGATGGAAGTGGAGGTGAACCGTGGCTCCGATGGCTGGTTGCGCGCAGAAAGTGGCGCGCTGTCAACCGGTGAAGCTATCGGTACGGGCATGTCGATTCTGGTCATGGTGGTTCAGAGCTGGGAAGAGGAATCGCGTCGCTTGCGCGGCAAAGATATTTCGCCCTGCCGCCTTTTGTTCCTTGACGAAGCGGCGCGTCTGGATGCACGTTCCATCGCCACGCTATTTGAACTGTGTGAACGTCTGGAGATGCAGTTAGTTATTGCTGCGCCAGAAAACATCAGTCCAGAGAAAGGCACCACCTACAAGTTAGTGCGTAAAGTGTTTAACAACACCGAGCACGTCCACGTTGTCGGCTTACGCGGCTTTGCCGCCGATCTCTCCTCGACACAGCGTGAAAACGCGGTGGATTCCAGTCCGGACCCTGAATCAGAAAAATCTCAGGTGGAACCGTAGTCAAAAACTGCGCCATTGGTTAATCTGGTAACGGCGTTTGTCGATTGAGGCAAATGCCGTTTTTTATTCATATACTCAAAACGATAAGTAACGCCCAACCGCAGTAGTTTCAGGGAACGCTGCGCAGTAGATTAATCAAGGGGGCAGGGATGTTGCTGGCAAATAAGATCAAACATCATCGCATTATTTCACTATTAGCGCTGGCGCTAACGGTTATTCCATTTAGCGCGTCGCACGCTGCACTTCCGGGTTCACCCCACGGCACGATGGCTGTTAGCGAGAGTCAACAGCGCATCAGACAAGCTTTCTCCGGTGCCGATCAACCTTTCTATCAGGCTTCGCTGGCGACTCTCTATGCATCACGCCAGATGCAGCCGATTTGGCAGGATCGCAACGCAGTAGAGAAATTTCAGCAGCAACTGGCCGAAGTTGCACTTTCCGGTGTGCAACCACAATTTACCCGCTGGGTTGATCGCTTAACCAATCCAGACATCAAAGGCTTTGCCCGTGATGTGGTGCTGTCGGACGCCATGCTCGGTTATCTGCAATTTGTCTCGAACGTACCGACGCAGGGCGAAACCTGGCTGTACAGTAATGTGCCGTATAAGCTGGCGCAACCTTCTGTGGCGGTGGTGAATCAGTGGCAAAACGCAGTAAATGCGGGCGCTAACGCAAGCTTTATTGCTTCGCTGGCTCCGCAGCATCCTCAATATACGCTGATGCATGCAGCGTTAAAAAATTTACTGGCAGATAAGCGTCCGTGGCCGCAGTTGAGAAATCGCGAAACGTTGCGCCCAGGTCAGGTGAGTGACGATGTGCCCGCTTTACGCGAGATTTTACAGCGCAGCGGTATGTTGCGTGCGCAGACCTCAACACCAGCCCCCACGGATGACGCGGTGCCCACCGCCGCCGTGCCGGTAAGCCAAAGCGAACAACCGGTAGCGGTGAGTCCTTCTGCTACCAGCGTTAGCGATCTTCCTGCTCAGTCACCGCAGTCTCCGGGCAATGTTCAGAACTCCAGTACGGAAGTCAGCGTAGCCAATATCTATGACAATACGCTGGTGGCGGCGGTTAAACGCTTTCAGCAATGGCAAGGGCTGGCCGATGATGGCGCTATTGGCCCGCGTACGCGTGAATGGCTGAATGTTTCACCACAGATGCGCGCCGCGTTACTGGCACTGAATATTCAGCGGTTACGGCTACTGCCAGATGACATGCACAACGGCATTATGGTGAACATAGCCAACTACTCGCTGATTTATTACAACAATGGCAATAAGGTTCTTTCCTCACGGGTCATTGTGGGGCGCCCCGATCGTAAAACACCGCTGATGCGGAGCGCGTTGAATAACGTGGTACTTAATCCGCCCTGGAATGTGCCGACGTCGCTGGTACGACAGGACATTATTCCGAAGGTTAAACAGGACCCCAGTTATCTCTATAAGCATGGATATATTTTGCTTTCAGGCTGGAGCGCGGACGCGCAGGTTATCGACCCCAGCATGATTGACTGGAGAATGGTATCGGCTTCCTCCTTCCCGTATCGCCTGCGCCAGGCGCCAGGCACAACGAACTCGCTCGGTCGTTATAAATTTAATATGCCGAGTTCCGATGCGATTTATCTGCACGACACGCCAAATCATACGCTGTTCCAACGCGATATTAGGGCGCTGAGTTCGGGATGTGTTCGCGTCAACAAAGCCTCTGAACTGGCGGAGATCCTGTTGCAGAATGTGGGCTGGAACGACAGCCGCATCTCAAGCACCTTAAAAGAGGGAGATACGCGCTATGTGTCTATTCGTCATCATATTCCGGTTAACCTTTATTACTTAACTGCATGGGTTGCGGAGGATGGTAAACCGCAGTACCGAACAGATATTTACAATTATGATGATACTGCACGATCGGGCAGCCAGCTATTGCCACGAGCAGGACAACTCATGCTCTAGTGATTGATTATTCGTCACTCTTCAATGCGTATAAAAAAGCAAATTCTGCTTCAAAAAGGCGATCCCAACGGGGATCGCCATATAAACTCCCTCACCATGGGTTGACGATCACCTGAGAGATAGTTAAGGTTCGGCCTTGTGCGCTTTTTGCACATTTCTATGGCTCCACTTTCAGGTAACACGCTACATGTCTAATATCGATTCTTTTCGTCGCAAACTTCTCCTTTGCGGAAGCGCAGCCGCTGGCCTGGCCTTATTGCCAGCTTCAGCAAGGGCCTCACTTTCAACTTCTCGTCCACGTGTATTGACGCTTAATAATCTGCATACTGGCGAAACCCTTAAAACTGAGTTTTTTAATGGGAAAAGTTATGACAAGGATGAGTTGTCGCGTTTGAATCACTTCTTCCGCGACTTCCGTGTTAACCAGGTGAAAAATATTGACCCCCATTTATTTGATCAAATTTACCGTCTGCAAACCTTGCTGGACACACATAAACCGGTGCAGTTAATTTCCGGTTATCGTTCGCTGGCGACAAATAACATGTTGCGCGAAAGGGGGCCGGGTGTCGCGAAGCACAGCTATCACACGAAGGGGCAGGCGATGGATTTTCATATTGAAGGCATCGCGTTGAACAATGTTCGCAAAGCTGCATTAACAATGCGCGCGGGTGGTGTAGGATATTACCCACGCAGCAACTTTGTGCACATTGATACCGGGCCGGTAAGGCACTGGTCATAAACCGGCAGCGCTGCGCGAGTCGGTCATGGAGCATTATGAATTACCACATTATTCCTGTTACCGCATTTGCACAGAATTGCTCTGTCATCTGGTGTGAAACCACGCGTGAAGCGGCTCTGGTCGATCCTGGCGGTGATGCAGCAAACATCAGGCAGACGCTTGAGCAGCTGAAGCTTAAACCGGCACAAATTTTGCTAACGCATGGTCATCTCGATCATGTCGGTGCGGCCGCTGAGTTAGCCGCATTTTATCAGGTTCCGGTTATCGGTCCGCAAAAACTGGATGCGTTTTTGTTTGAAGCATTACCCACTCAGAGCCGTATGTTTGGGTTGGATGAATGTGACCCTTTTACCCCCGATCGCTGGCTGGAAGAGGGTGACAGCGTACAAGTGGGTTTAGTGACGCTGGAAATAAGGCACTGTCCAGGCCATACGCCAGGACACATCGTCTTTTTTGATCGTGTCGGAAGATTACTTATATCGGGGGATGTGATCTTTAATGGTGGCGTAGGTCGTACTGACTTCCCGCAAGGAAACCATCATCACTTGATCGAGGCGATTAAAACGAAGCTACTGCCGTTAGGCGATGATGTGGAGTTTATTCCCGGACATGGGCCGACCTCTACTTTAGGGCGAGAACGTATCAGTAATCCTTTTCTGCAATAAGAAATGGGCCATTTGGCCCATTTCTTATGCTGAATCTGGCTTGCTTAAAGCACAGCGACAATGGCTTCGCACAGCGCTGACATATTATCTGGCGTCATGCCCGCCACGTTCACCCGGCCAGAATTTACCGCATAAACGCCGTACGACTCACGTAGGCGAATCACCTGATCCTTCGTCAGCCCGCTGAAGGAGAACATACCGTTTTGCCTGATAATAAAGCTAAAATCACGCTGCGCGCCTTTCTCTGCCAGGGTATTCACGAAAAGATGGCGCATGCGTTGAATACGCTGGCGCATATCGGAAAGCTCCTGCTCCCATATAGTACGTAAAGCGTCGTTGCCCAAAACAGTCGCTACGACGGCAGCGCCGTGCGCTGGCGGGTTCGAATAGTTGGCGCGGATGGTGTATTTCACCTGGCTAAATGTCGCGTCTGCTACAGCGGTATCGGCAGCCACTAACGTAATCGCCCCAACGCGCTCGTTGTATAAGCCAAAGTTTTTCGAGTAAGAGCTGGCAACAATGAGTTCCTGATGCGTTGCAGCGAAAATGCGTAATCCTTCAGCATCCTCCTCCAGACCGCGAGCGAACCCCTGATAGGCGAAATCGAATAGCGGCAGCCAACCATTAGCCTGAGAAATTTGTGCCAGTTGTTGCCATTGTTCAGCCGTAGGATCGATACCGGTGGGGTTGTGGCAGCAACCATGGAACAGCACCACATCACCCGCTTTAGCATCCTTAAGCGAGGCCAGCATACCGTCAAAATCTAGCGTATGGTTTTCAGCGTCGTAATACTGGTATTCACACACTTCCAGACCGGCAGCATTAAACACGTTTTTATGGTTTGGCCAGCTTGGATTGCTTATCCAGACTCGCTTTACCGGGGTTTGAGTCGAGAGAAAATCTGCGGCTACCCGCAGCGCACCGGTGCCGCCTGGGGTCTGAGCCGTACGCGTGCGACCTGCGGCAATCAAAGCATTCTCTTTGCCAAACAATAACTCCTGCGTGCAACGAGCGAAATCTGCCAGACCATCAATGCTGAGATAGTTTTTTGTGGTTTCATTCTCCAGCAGATACTGTTCGGCTTTTTTAACGCTGGTCAGTACGGGCGTTTTACCGGTTTCATCTTTATAGACGCCAATACCCAGGTTAATTTTTTCAGGGCGGTCATCAGCGCGGAACAGATCGGCCAGTCCAAGAATAGGGTCGGCGGGTGCAGCAGAGATCGATTCAAACATGAGTCAGGTCCAGTAGCGTGAACTTTAGCAAAATGAGCTATCAGGTTAGCGCTGAGGCAGGCAAAAGCCAACCGTTTGCGAGACAAATTCATCATTTAGCGATCAGGAAGCGGGAATAGTAAAAAAACTAATAGTACAAAAAGTTAACAGGCGAGGGAGCGAGGATTTGCCGATAAAGAAACGGAGCCTTGGCTCCGTTTCTTCTACATCTTCAGACTGTCTGACTTAGAACTGGTAAACCAGACCTACAGCTACGATGTCGTCGGTGTTCAGACCCAACGGGTTGTTGTCGTCCAACCGGTTAATATCGTATTCAGCATAGGTAGACATGTTTTTGTTGAAGTAGTAGGTTGCGCCAATAGAGAAGTATTTGACCAGGTCAGCATCGCCCACGCCATCGATGTCTTTGCCTTTAGACTGAACATAGGCCAGAGACGGACGCAGACCGAAATCGAACTGATATTGCGCAACAAGTTCAATGTTTTGAGCTTTGTTAGCAAAAGCAGTGTTAGTTGTGCCAGGACCAGTGGTGATTGAAATTGGCGTAGAGTTACGGGTTTCACCGTACATCGCTGCCAGGTAGATGTTATTGGCATCATACTTAAGCGCAGTAGCCCAGTTTTCAGCACGTTTGCCCGCGCCAACTACAGTACCATCAGCTGCAACGGTACCTGCCGCCTGAGCATCAGTACGGTCACTGCTGCTATATGCACCTACAACAGCCACACCGATTGGTGAGGTGTAAGAGGTTGACAGGCCCCAGCCATCGCCGTTTGCACGACGGATGTCGGTACGGTCGTTTTTACCTTGATACTGAACAGCGAAGTCCCAACCGTCAACCAGACCAAAGAAGTTAGTGTTGCGGTAGGTTAACAGACCGGTGCTGCGGCCGTTCATGAAGTTATCGGAGTAGCCGGAATCGCCACCGAACTCTGGCAGCATATCGGTCCAGCCGATTGCATCATAAACCACACCGTAATTACGGCCGTAGTCGATCGAACCAGCGTTACCGAACTTCAGACCGGCAAAGCCCAGACGGGTTTTATTACCGTCTTGTGCATCAGAACCTTCAGAGTTGTTAGCCTGAACGTTGTATTCCCACTGACCAAAACCGGTCAGCTGGTCGTTAATCTGAGTTTCACCCTTAAAACCGAAGCGAACATAAGTCTGATCGCCATCGCGGCCGTCATCATCAGAAAAGTAATGCAGGCCAACAGCTTTACCGTACAGGTCCAGTTTATTGCCGTCTTTATTATAGGTTTCTGCTGCGTTTGCTGCGCCTGCAGCTAACAGAGCAGGGATAACCACTGCAAGAATGTTGCGCTTCATCATTATTTATTACCCTCATTGGAGTTATTCGGACACCTTCCACTCATGTCAAGAAACCTTTACGGGAACCCTGAAAGAAGATGGGCGTCTCATGTATCTGCACGCATCTTTCCATCACCCTGACGGCAATTCCACCTCGAAAATGCTACTAAACTCGTAATCTTGTTTCAGTGAGAAAAATTATATTACAAAATGTAAAATTAAGGGAACTTTGTGAGAGAACTCATAATTTACAAAAATAAAAAAAGGCCGGCGATGCCGACCTCGTTATATATATGAATTTCTTATAATTAATATCAGATTTTAGAAACTCGCGTTACGGGGGGTGCGTGGGAAGGGGATAACATCTCTTACATTTTGTACGCCCGTGACATAGGCTATTAAACGTTCGAAACCTAAACCGAAACCAGAATGAGGAACGGTGCCGTAGCGACGCAGGTCACGATACCACCAGTAATCTTCTTTATTCAGCCCCATTTCTTCCAGGCGTGCATCCAGGACAGACAGACGTTCTTCACGCTGTGAACCCCCAATAATCTCACCAATGCCTGGCGCCAGAACGTCCATTGCGGCAACAGTTTTACCGTCATCATTAAGGCGCATATAAAAGGCCTTGATATCTTTCGGATAGTTTTTCACCACGACCGGCGCTTTAAAGTGTTTTTCCGCCAGATACCGTTCATGCTCAGAAGAGAGATCAACGCCCCATGAAACGGCGTTCTCGAACGTCTGGCCACAATTTATCAAAATGTCAACCGCGTCCGTATAATCCACCTGGGCGAAATCGGTGGTAATAAAGCGCTGCAAACGATCGACTGCATCTTTATCCACTCGCTCGGCAAAAAACGCCATATCATTAGCACGCTCATCTAAAACCGCTTTAAACACGTATTTGAGCATGGATTCCGCCAGGGCTGCTGCGTCATCAAGCGATGCAAAGGCGATTTCCGGCTCCAGCATCCAGAATTCAGCCAGATGGCGGCTGGTATTGGAGTTTTCAGCACGGAAAGTCGGCCCGAAGGTATAAATTTTTGACAGTGCGCTGGCATAGGTTTCGCCGTTCAGTTGGCCCGATACTGTCAGGAAGGCTTCTTTCCCAAAGAAATCTTCACTAAAGTCAACGTTGCCCTGATCGTTACGCGGCAGGTTTTCCATATCCAGCGTTGAAACACGGAACATTTCGCCTGCGCCTTCAGTATCAGACGCCGTAATCAGTGGTGTCGACACCCAAAAATAACCATTTTCATGGAAGAAGCGGTGCAGCGCTTGTGCCAGGGTGTGGCGAACGCGCGCAACTGCGCCAATCAGGTTAGTGCGTGGACGCAGGTGTGCGACTTCACGCAGATATTCAATGCTGTGACGTTTAGCCGCCATCGGGTAGCTGTCTGGATCTTCAACCCAGCCCACGACTTCAAGTCCGGTAGCCTGAATTTCGAATGCCTGGCCCTGTCCTGGCGAAGCCACGACGGTGCCGGTGACAATGACAGAACAACCGGTGGTCAGACGCAGCACTTCATCCTGATAATTATTCAGAGAATTATTGACGACAGCCTGAACGGGATTAAAGCAGGAACCGTCATAAACGGCGATAAAGGAAAGACCGGCTTTTGAATCTCTTCGGGTACGCACCCAACCACGTACGGTGACTTCACTGTCAACCGCGACGCGACCGTGCAGTACATCCGCTACAGGCACTACGCTCATAAATATCTCTCTATATAGAAGAAGTGAGTAAAAAAAGTTGCCCCATCCGGGGTTTTGCTATGTTACTTGCGGCTAAACAGGAAACAAGCAAAATTGCGGGAGAAAAGCAGATTTATTACAGCAGAAGCGGGGCGGGTTAGCGCCCCGGTAGGAGGATGCTTAACTGGCCTTTTTTACCAGGGGTAAATCGAAGGCTTTTCGTAACGCTTTGACGAAGGCTTTATCCTGGCAAATGGTTTTGCCCGGACTATCAGAAAGTTTCGCAACCGGCTTGCCGTTACATTCCACCAGTTTAATCACAATATTAAGCGGCGTGACGCCGGGAATATCGCAGGTTAATCGGGTGCCGATGCCAAAGATAACGTTAGCGCGTTGACCAAAGTGGCGATACAGCGCCAGGGCTTTATCCAGGTTAAGGTTATCGGAGAATACCAGGGTTTTACTTTGTGGATCGATGCCTAACTTTTGATAGTGGGCAAGGGCTTTTTCACCCCATTCAACCGGATCGCCTGAATCGTGGCGCAACCCTTGATAACGCTGGGAAAAGGCCAGGCCGAAATCACGCAGGAAGGCATCCATGGCAATGCAATCGGTTAATGCAATACCAAGCTGATCGTCATATTCATCCAGCCAGGCTTGCAGGGCGGCACGCTGACTGTTGGCGAGTACCGGGCTAATTTGCTGAAACGCCTGAAACCATTCATGTGCCTGGGTGCCAACCGGTGTCAGGTCTAAACGGCGCGCCAGATCATAATTGCTGGTGCCAACCAGCCAGGGGAAATCCTGCTTAAGCGTGCTAACAATCGACTGCTGTACAACCTGTGAGTAGCGACGGCGAGTGCCAAAATCCATCAGTCGGAAACGCGACATATCAAGATCGGCAACGTCATGCTTAAACGCATCAAGCTTCGTGTGCAGATGATCCAGTGCCTGCTGCGTTCCGATTTGCGGGGTGCGGTGGCGATGCACCACTTCGCTGATTAATGCCAGCAGCGGTACTTCCCACATAATGACTTCCCGCCACGGTCCCTGAATACGAATGTCCAGCTTGCCGTGATGATTGCGTACCTTAACCTGTTCAGGGTTGTAGCGGAAATCTCGCAGCCAGTTGAGATAATCGCTCTGGAAGAAGGGGAGCGCTGCCAGCCAGGCATACTCCTCATCATTGAGTGACAACCTCTGCATAGCGTTAATCGCTTCGCGAATCTCATCAGCGTAAAAACCCAGCAGCTCGTCACCGCGGCAGCGAAACTCCGCCACCACCGTTACGTCATGGTAGCGGTGGAAAACAGCTTGCTGCATATGGAGCTTGTAGGCATCCGTATCCAGCAGCGAAGTCAATATCGGGGAAGCATGTCCTGTCATGGCGCGTTTCAGCATCCTGTTCGGTGGCGCAGAGTCCGGTGTGATAAAAGTCATAACGACACAGAAGTATAAATCAGTAACTGAGGCCGATCACAGCATATTTCAAGGCTATGGGTCGAGGTTAAAATGTGCCATTGTTAAGGAATTGTAGCGATTCTTGCCATTACATGTCTTGCTATTACATGTATTGTGCGTGGCAAGCTGGTAGTAACCAGCTTAGACTTTGGCGGTAAACTTATACCAATGCGAGACGGAATATGACGCAACAGCCACAAATTAAATATCGCCACGATTATCGTGCGCCGGATTATACCATTACCGATATTGATCTGACGTTTGAACTGGATGCTGCTACCACACGTGTGACAGCGCTCAGCCAGGTCAAACGCTTAGGTGACAGCCAGGCTGAATTGCGTCTGGATGGCGAAGCGTTAACCTTAATTGCGCTGGAAGTGAATGGGCAGCCGTGGTCGGCCTATCATGCAGAGGAAGGTAAGCTGGTACTTAACCAGTTGCCTGACAGTTTTACGCTGAAGATCGTTAACGACATTCATCCCGATCAAAATACAGCACTTGAGGGATTGTATAAATCGGGCGAAGCGCTCTGTACCCAATGTGAAGCGGAAGGTTTCCGTCATATTACCTGGTATCTCGATCGTCCAGATGTGCTGGCGCGCTTCACCACCACGATTATTGCCGATAGCGAACGCTATCCGTTCCTGCTTTCAAACGGTAACCGTGTTGACAGCGGACTTGATGCGCAAGGGCGTCACTGGGTGAAGTGGCAAGATCCCTTCCCCAAACCTTGCTACCTGTTTGCGTTAGTGGCAGGGGATTTCGACGTGTTGCGTGACAGCTTCACCACACGATCAGGACGCGATGTGGCGCTGGAGATCTTTGTTGATCGTGGTAATCTCGATCGGGCTGACTGGGCGATGACCTCGCTGAAAAACAGCATGAAATGGGATGAGGAGCGCTTCGGTCTCGAATATGACCTCGATATTTTTATGATTGTCGCGGTGGACTTCTTCAACATGGGCGCAATGGAGAACAAAGGGCTCAATGTCTTTAACTCCAGGTATGTGCTGGCAAAAGCTGAAACCGCCACCGATAAAGATTATCTTGGCATCGAAGCGGTTATCGGTCACGAATATTTCCATAACTGGACCGGCAATCGCGTGACCTGCCGCGACTGGTTCCAGTTGAGTCTGAAAGAAGGGTTAACCGTGTTCCGCGATCAGGAGTTCAGCTCTGACCTCGGCTCGCGTGCGGTCAACCGTATCGATAATGTTCGCATCATGCGTGGCGCGCAGTTTGCTGAAGACGCCAGCCCGATGGCACACCCGATTCGCCCCGAACAGGTGATCGAAATGAATAATTTCTACACCTTAACGGTGTATGAAAAGGGTTCAGAAGTGATCCGTATGATGCACACGTTGCTGGGCGAGGAAAATTTCCAGAAAGGTATGCAGCTTTATTTTGATCGCCACGACGGCAGCGCGGCGACCTGCGATGATTTTGTACAGACAATGGAAGATGCCTCGAATGTGGATTTGTCGCAGTTCCGCCGCTGGTACAGCCAGTCGGGCACACCCGTGTTAACCATCCGCGACGATTACAACCCGGAGCTGGAGCAATACACGCTGCATGTCACTCAGCATACGCCCGCAACCGCAGATCAGAAAGAGAAGCTGCCGCTGCATATTCCGCTGGATATTGAATTATATGATGGTGAAGGCAACGTCATTCCGCTGCAACACAATGGCCATCCGGTTCACCCTGTGTTAAATATCACTGAAGAGTTTCAGACCTTTATTTTCGACAAGGTTTACTTCCAGCCAGTGCCGTCGCTACTGCGTGAATTCTCAGCGCCAGTGAAGCTTGACTACAAGTGGAGCGATGCGCAACTTACTTTCCTGATGCGCCATGCGCGTAACGATTTTTCTCGCTGGGACGCGGCGCAAAGTTTGCTGGCGACCTACCTGCGCCTGAATGTTGCGCGTCACCAACAAGGCCAGCCGCTTTCGCTACCGCTGCATGTTGCGGATGCGTTTCGTGCCGTGCTGCTTGATAAAAACAGCGATCCCGCACTGACGGCGCTGATTTTAACGTTGCCGGGTGAAAATGAAATTGCCGAATTGTTTGAGGTGATCGATTCGCAGGCGATAGCGGTGGTGCGTGAAGCGCTGCAACGTTTGCTGGCGAAGGAGTTAGCCAATGAGTTCTTTGCGGTCTATAACGCCAGCCAGCAGACTGAATATCGGATCGAGCACGCTGCGATTGGACAGCGCGCCCTGAAAAATGTCTGCCTGAGCTATCTGGCGTTTGGCGATGCAGAACTGGCGAATAAACTGGTGCAAGCACAATATCAGCAGGCCACCAACATGACCGATGCGCTAGCCGCGCTATCAGCCTCAGTAGCAGCGCAGCTAGCGTGCCGCGAAGCACTGCTGGCGGCTTATGACGAGCGCTGGCATCAGGATGGTTTAGTTATGGACAAATGGTTCATGCTGCAAGCCACCAGCCCGGCGGCCGATGCGCTAACAAAAGTGCGCGAGCTGCTACACCATCGCGCCTTTACCATGGGCAATCCAAACCGCATCCGCGCGCTGATTGGGGCCTTTGCTTCAGGTAATCCGTCCGCTTTCCATGCTAAAGATGGCAGCGGCTATCAGTTCCTGGTAGAAATGCTGACCGATCTCAATACCCGTAATCCGCAGGTCGCGGCGCGCATGATTGAGCCATTGATTCGCCTGAAACGTTACGATGCCGGGCGCCAGGCGCTGATGCGCAAGGCGCTGGAGCAGCTGAAAGGATTAGATAAGCTGTCCGGCGATCTGTACGAGAAGATTACCAAGGCGTTGAATGCCTGATAATAAAATAGCGGGTTGAATAAACCCGCTATTTTCGTCAGCTGATAAACCTGAAGCGTGAGAGCGTCAGGCCGAAGGGTAAAGCGTTCCGCATCCTGCACAAACGATCAGGGTAGTCTGGAGAGGGCTTGTTAATCCTCTCCGTTTTTTAGCGCTGCTGGGCATAACGCACTGGCTGATCGCTTTCGCCGCGTCGCATCACGCGATCCAGGACTTCCGCTTCCAGCTCCGCCAGCCTTGCCGAACCCCGACGGCGGGGACGCGGTAGATCAACCAGTAAATCCAGACCAATCTGACCTTCCTCGATCAGCAAAACGCGATCGGCCATGGCGACGGCTTCGCTGACGTCGTGCGTCACTAACAGCACGGTAAAATGATGCTGCTGCCACAGCGATTCGATCAAACCCTGCATTTCAATCCGCGTTAAGGCATCCAGCGCTCCCAGCGGCTCATCCAGCAGCAGTAAGCCTGGGCGATGGATCAGCGCACGAGCCAGCGCCACGCGCTGTTTCTGACCGCCCGACAGTGCCGCAGGCCAGTCGTTAGCGCGTTCAGACAGGCCAACGGCGTCAAGGGCTTCCAGCGCGGCGCTGCGCCACTCGCGACCACGCAGGCCCAGGCCGACATTATCAATCACTTTTTTCCAGGGCAGCAAGCGCGCATCCTGAAACATCAGACGCGTATCATCACGTGCTGATTGTAACGGCGCATCCCCCGCCAGCAGTTGCCCGCTGGTGGTTTGCTCCAGCCCGGCAAGTAAGCGCAATAATGTGCTTTTACCGCAACCGCTGCGCCCGACCACCGCCACGAACTGGCCCGATGGAATATGCAAATCAATATTATTCAGGATAGTGCGGTTGCCGTATTGCTTGCTGACCGCATTAACGCCAACCGGCGTACCGGTATTGAGACGCGCCGGGGAAAGGGTAGTACTCATGCGTTCTCCTCCTTTAATTGATAAGCCGGATGCCAGCGCAGCCAAACGCGCTCGAGCAGCAAGGCGGTGACATCGGCCAGCTTACCGAGCAGGGCATAGAGAATGATGGCGACCACCACCACGTCTGTTTGTAAAAATTCACGCGCATTCATCGCCAGATAACCAATGCCGGAGTTAGCTGAGATAGTTTCGGCGACGATCAGCGTCAGCCACATCAGGCCAAGAGCGAAGCGTACGCCAACCATAATGTTAGGTAATGCGCCGGGTAAAATAACCTGAATAAACAGGCTCCAGCCTGACAAACCATAACTGCGCGCCATCTCAACTAAGCCGCGATCGATGTTGCGAATGCCGTGATAGGTATTGAGATAAATTGGGAACAGCGTGCCAAGCGCCACCAGAAATATTTTTGCGGCCTCATCAATGCCGAACCATAAAATCACCAGCGGGATCAGCGCCAGATGCGGCACGTTGCGCAGCATCTGTACCGAGGTATCCAGCAGGCGTTCGCCAATGCGCGACGTGCCGGTAATCAAACCGAGCAATAAGCCAATTGAACCGCCAATACTAAAACCAATCGCCGCACGCCAGCCGCTGATAGCAAGGTGCTGCCACAGCTCGCCGCTGGCGGCGAGGTTATAAAAGGTGATGACGATATTTTCCGGTGACGGCAAAATGAGCGTGGATAACAAACCGGTTTGAGAAGCGATTTGCCATACTCCCACCAGCAGCGCTGGCAGCAGCCACGGCACCAGTTGATTAGAAATGCGTTTATGGACTTTAGCCATGATATTTTCCTTAGCGCTGCGCCACTTTTTTCTCAGGGGTAAAATCATTGGCGACCGCTTCGCCGCGCTCTTGCACCACGCGAGGTTGTGGAACCAGGGCGACGTTTAAATCAAGGTGCGGGAACAGCAACTCGCCGACGCGATAAGCTTCTTCCAGGTGTGGATAGCCGGAAAGAATGAAGGTTTCAATGCCCAGATCGGCATACTCTTTAATGCGTGCCGCTACCGTCGGACCATCGCCAACCAGCGCAGTGCCTGCACCGCTGCGAACCAGGCCCACACCTGCCCATAAATTTGGGCTGATTTCCAGCTTATCGCGACGTCCGCCATGCAGCGCAGCCATACGGCGTTGTCCGACTGAATCCGCGCGTTTAAACGCGGCCTGCGCTTTGGCAATGGTGGCGTCATCAACGCTGGCAATTAACTTGTCTGCGGCCTGCCAGGCTTCTTCGTTGGTTTCGCGTACAATCACGTGCAAACGGATACCAAATCGCATTTTACGTCCTTGCGCGGCGGCTTTGGCGCGCACTTGCTCAATCTTCTCTTTAACCTGTGCCGGCGGTTCGCCCCAGGTCAGATAGACATCAACCTGCTCTGCGGCCAGCTCCTGAGCCGGTTCTGAAGACCCGCCAAACCACAGCGGTGGACGCGGTTGCTGTACCGGTTTAAACATCAGGCGCGCACCGCGCACATTGACGTGTTTGCCTTCGTAATTGACCGTTTCGCCTTCCAGCACCCGCCGCCAGACGCGGGTAAACTCGGCTGATTCAACGTAGCGTTCACGATGGTCGAGAAACACACCATCGCCTGCCAGTTCTTCCGGGTCACCGCCCGTCACCAGATTAAACAGCGCCCGCCCATTTGAGAGGCGATCCAGCGTTGCCGCCTGCCGTGCGGCCTGCGTTGGCGAAACCACGCCGGGACGCAGCGCCACCAGAAAACGTAAACGCTGCGTGACGGGAATCAGTGAGGCCGCGACCAGCCACGCATCTTCACAGGAACGTCCAGTAGGAATTAGCACGCCGCCGAAGCCGAGACGATCGGCTGCCTGTGCAATCTGCTGTAAATAGGCGTGATCGACCGGGCGTGCACCCTCCGCCGTGCCAAGATAGTGACCATCGCCATGGGTTGGCAGAAACCAGAATACGGATACGCTCATTTTTCGCTCCTTATTGCGTGACGGTGTGCGGATGCCAGAGGCGATCGTTGATCGACACTTTTACTGGCATCAGATGACTGGCATAAAACAGATCGGCGGTTTGCTGTTGGGCAGCGGCGGTTTTGGCACTGACCGTTGTTATCGTGGACGGCGGGCGATGATCGAGATAACTGGCAATCACTGGCTCGGGCAAGCCCATCGCTTTTGCTAACAGCTCGATACTTTGCTGACGTTGACTCACCGTTAACGCATCGGCGTCGCTGAATATTTTCAACACGTTCTGGATGAAATCGCCGTGCGCCTCGGTAAATTTGCGCGTGGCTAAATAGAAGGAGCCGGTTTGGTTGAGCTTGCTGCCATCCGCTAAAACGCGAACATTGCCTTGTAGCAACGCAGCAGAATAGTAGGGATCCCAGATTACCCAGGCATCAACGTCACCCTGCTGAAAAGCAGCGCGCGCATCGGCGGGCGTCAGATAAACGGGCTGAATATCGGTAAAATTTAGCCCGGCTTGCTTAAGCGCACGCAACAGCAGGTTGTGCGAGCTGGATCCTTTTTGAAACGCGACCTTTTTGCCTTTTAAATCGGCAACGCTTTTAAGGGGACTGTTCTTTGCTACCAGGATAACTTCGGCTTTAGGCTTGGGCGGTTCCGAACCGACATACAACAGATCGGCTCCCGCAGCCTGAGCGAAAAGCGGAGGAATATCGCCAGTACTGCCAAAATCGATACTGTTAACGTTCAATGCTTCCAGCATTTGCGGCCCGGCCGGAAACTCAATCCACTGAATTTTGGTGTGGGGAAAACGTTGTTCCAGCATCTGATGAGTCTTAGCCAGCACCATGCTGACCGAGCCCTTTTGATAACCCACGCGGAATTGTGTGGGTTCTGCCTCTGCGGCTTGCGCCTGCGAACCCAGTAATAACAGCGTAGCGGCGAGCCATAGGCCTAATGTCCTTTTCATCAACGCTTCCTTATACAGCCTGGGCGACGGGATAGTGATGGCGCGTCAGCGCCAGCCAGAATGACTCAACCGCTTCATCAAGACGTTGAGACAGCGAAGCTTGCAGCTCAGGTTTACGATCGTAATGAGTAACCTGATAGTCTTCGGCGTAGACGCCATGCAGAATTTCCTGTGCTTTGAGTGCATTCAGCACCGGCTTGAGCGCGTAATCCAGCGCTAACATATGGCCGCTACTGCCGCAAGTGGCTAAGGGCAGCACCACTTTGTGTTCAAGTGCGCGCTCAGGCAGTAAATCCAGTAGCGTTTTCAGGGCACCGGAAAAAGAGGCTTTATATACCGGCGTGGCCACAATCAGCCCGTCTGCATCATTTAAATCTTCGCGCAGCGCCAGCAACGCCGGGGCATCGAAATGCGCATTAATCAGATCGTCCGGCTGGAAATTATGAATATTCCACGGGATCACCTCTACGCCGCGTGCTTCCAGCTTGTGCTGGCAAAGCGTTAGCAGAGAAGTGGAACGTGAAGGAAATCGAGGGCTACCTGCCAGCGTAATAACGTGCATCGTCACTCCTTATAACTAAAAGTTATTGATTATCTATTGTTGAGAACTGATGGCTCATCCTGGCAGAACAGGCGGCGGGGCTTAAATGATTTATCTGGCAATCCAGGTGCAAATTCTGCATATAGCGCAGCCGTTGCCTGTTAGCGAAAACCGGCTGTAGAGGGTGAATTTGAGACAAGTCTTAAAAAACAGTAAATATGTGACGCTACTCATTAAAAGTAATGAAGCGATTTGCTTTTTTCTTTCTGTCTCACTTGCTAATTTATCTTTCCTCAGATTGATTAACTTTTTGATATGTTCAGTTTATGACGTGAAGTCATAAGCGAATTTTCCCTGCGTTGATCAGGATAAAAAACCATAGAAATCAAAAGCGGTTAACCAGACAGAACAATTTTATTTAGGATTAATTGCAAAATTCGCTCTGAAGAAAAATTGCAGTTTAAGAGAAACTGTTGCTGTCAGGCTAAGCCCGGTTAGCATTTCTGATTAATACTCACGACGCATAAAAGTGAATAACTTAAATTAATTTTCAACCAAACTGCGGTTGGTTTTGGTTATTCATGCATATCACTAAAGGATGAAAAATAACCCAGTCGCGATTCATCAATTTCCCATCTAGATAATTCCGCGTATTAAGGATTAAGATTCACTGGCTCAACGAAAGCACAGCTACTTCTTCGTTTATTAAAAAGATTATCGTCTTCTGTTTCCGCGCCTGTATCTGGCGGGCGAACAGTATTGTTCATTTTCTAACAGCAGAGAATCGCATATGTCTGACATCCTTTTATCGGTCATTATTCCGACATATAACGTAGAAAAATACATTGTAGAGTGCGTAGATTCATTGTTACATCAAATTAAAGCGCCCAATGAAATTATCATTGTTAATGATGGTTCAACTGACGGAACCCTGGCTTTAATTGAACAGAATTATGCCCACCTTTCACACATTAAAGTGATTACGATTGAAAACGGCGGGTTAGGTAATGCACGTGATACAGGTGTAGCACTGGCTCAGGGACGTTATATTTTCTTTTGCGATCCCGATGATGTGGTTGTGGATGGGCTGCTTAGTGAGCTTAAAACAGTCAATGAAACATACCCTGAAACTGACCTGTTTTGCTTCAATTCCTGCGTTTATGAAGATGGGAATAGTCACGTGACCTCACCAAAAGTCCAGCATGAGCAATTTGGTACGCAGCGCCCACAAGAAGTGTTTGCGCGTCTGTTGCGAAATGGCACTTACACATCAGCGGTATGGAATTATGTTGTGAAGAAAGAGGTGATTGAACGGCATCATTTACGGTTTGTTCGCCGCGTACATGAAGATCATAATTTTACGCTTTCCGTTTTTTTGAAATGCAAACAGGCATGGGTGAGTCGTCAGGTCTATTATAAACAGCGAATCCGTAGCGGTTCTTTAACGAACAGTACCAAAGGCGAAGAGTTTTTCTTCCAGCGTTATGATGCCTTTATTCACTCTTACAACACATTAAACAGTTCCTTGTCTAAGTCAAAATGGCGTGCGACTTTAGAAAAAGAGTATCTGACCCATTCGTTTCGGTTGATGATTTATCTTTCACTTTATAATCAGACGCCCGTGCCAGAATATGTGCGTAATGCTATCCGTTTTATGGGGAAAAAAATTAAAACCAGCAGCTTTAAAGAGTGGTTGTTGTTTAATCGCCCTGAAGTGTTTATTGCGTTGCAAACGTATAAAGTGAGAAAAGAGCTGAAGCGTGCCGCCTGATTCTGAAAATCATGTGGAAATATTGTTAATGTCTTGAAGGCGTGAGAAGGTGTTTTATGCAATATGTATAAGGTTGTTGCGACATGGCAAAAGTTCTTGATAAAAGTTTGATGGTTAATATTTTATCCCTGCTGGCGTACCGGGGAGCCTCTTTTTTGTTCCCGCTGGCAACGTTACCTTATCTGGCTCGTATTCTGGGCGTTGAACAGATGGGGGTACTGGCGCTGGCTATCGCCTGTGTCCTCTATTGCAGCACCATCTCGGATTGGGGATTTAATGTTTTCACCACCAAAGATATTGCTCATCACCGGGATGATAAAGAACGTGTAAGCCAGCTATTTTGGTCAACCTTCAACGCCAAACTGATGTTGCTGGTATTAACCAGCGGTATTTTACTGTCTGCGACAGGACTCAATCCGGCCTGGCATCCGTTATTTTTTATTATTCTGGCAAACTGTACCACGCTGATTGGTTCGCTGTTCTCGTTCGGCTGGCTTATGCAGGGATATGAAAAGCTCGGTAAGACGGCGGTCATTGCCACCTTTGGTAATTTCTGCGCCATACCCTTGACCTTTCTGTTAGTAAAAACGCCGCAGGATACCTGGCTTGCCGCTTTGATACCGGGCGCTGTTTCGATGATTAGCGCACTGATCACGCTGAAGTTTGTGCTGGAGATGAAGGTGATTGGCCGCTATCGCTTTGAACCGCAGGAGATAAAACAGCGCATTACCGACAGCATGGACGTATTTATTGCCATCGCCGGGGCGAATCTGTTTAACAGCGTGAATGTGGTGATCCTCGCCAGTTTTACCTCCCATTATATGGTGGGCATTTACAATGGCGCCGATCGCCTGCGTAAAGCGGCTAACTCGGTGCCAGAACAGATTGGCAGCGCTTTTTTTCCGCGTGTAAGCCATCTTTTTGGCCGCGATAAAACTGCCGCGATTGCCGCCACGCGAAAAAGCCTGCTGTTGTCATTTTCACTGAGCCTGTCGATTGTCATTTTTACCTGGCTTTTTGCCGATGACGTGGTGGCATTACTGCTGGGTAAAGATTTTATCCCTTCGGCAAATGTGTTGCGGGTATTTGTGCTGTGTTTCCTGTTTGGCAATATTTCCTATCCGGCCGGACTGCAAATTCTGATCCCGCATGGTTTAGCCCGTCAGCGCATGTTAGTGATGATGGCCGCCGGCGTGGTAAACGTTCCGGTTTGTTGTGTGCTTGCCTGGCAATATGGCGCGCTGGGTGCGGTATGGTCGATGGTTATGGCCGAAGCCTTTGTCTGCATTGGCATTTTTACTCTTATGGCTCGTCATGGTATTCTGCGCGATTATCTGTCTCCCGCTCGCGCCCAGGTCGCCTCTGTGAATGACAGTGCTGTGTAAGATCAACGCAGCGTTAAACGCCTTTCTGCATCCTCGTCGTTCGATTTACTTTTGCGCCAGAGCACTTTACCATTCTGGCGCACATTTTCTTGTGCACTGACTTTCACGATCGTTTCCGCCCTGCAGGAGAGTGCATGCTTTATCCTATCGTCCGACCGGCGCTGTTTAAACTCGATCCCGAGCGCGCGCACGAACTCACCTTTCAGCAATTGCGTTTTATCAGTGGAACGCCGCTGGAAGGGCTGATCCGTCAAAATCTGCCGTCGCGCCCGGTAAGCTGCATGGGGTTATCTTTTAAAAATCCGCTTGGCCTTGCTGCGGGACTCGATAAAAACGCTGAGTGTATTGATGCATTTGCTGCCATGGGTTTTGGCTTTGTGGAAGTGGGAACGGTGACGCCACGTGCCCAGGCGGGTAATGATAAGCCGCGCATGTTTCGGTTAATCGAAGCGGAAGGAATTATTAACCGCATGGGATTCAATAATCTCGGCGTCGATCATCTGGTAGAGAACGTTAAAAAGGCACGGTTTGCGGGTATTCTCGGTATTAATATTGGCAAAAATAAAGATACCCCGGTTGAGCAGGGCAAAGACGATTATCTGATCTGCATGGAAAAGGTGTATGCCCACGCCGGATATATCGCCATTAATATTTCTTCGCCTAATACGCCAGGTTTACGCACGTTACAATACGGCGAAGCGCTGGACGATCTTCTCGCTTCGATTAAAGCAAAACAAAAAGAGCTGGAGCAGCGTCATCTTAAACATGTTCCGATCGCCGTAAAGATCGCGCCGGACCTTTCTGAAGAAGAATTGGTGCAGGTTGCCGATAGCTTAATTCGCCATCACATTGATGGCGTGATTGCGACAAATACCACGCTTGATCGCTCCCTGGTGAATGGCCTTAAACATTGTCACGAAGTGGGTGGACTGAGCGGACGCCCGGTTCAGTCGCGCAGCACCGCGATAATCCAGCGTCTGTCGCAAGAATTGCAGGGCCGCTTACCGATTATTGGCGTGGGTGGGATTGATTCACTCACTGCCGCACGTGAAAAAATGGCGGCGGGCGCGACGTTAGTTCAAATTTATTCCGGCTTCATATATAAAGGACCAGAGTTAATTAAAGCGATCGTCACCCACCCGTAAGATAATTCTCACAATATGGCGCCGGGGGGTTTATTTCTCCCTCCGGCTCGTTTATATTTTGGCCTGTTGCACGCTTTTTCAGCTTTTCTTTATGTTGTTTATTTCGCGACTTTTGCGTTTATTTCAGCGAAGCGGTTTACTACAGGGCACATTATGAAAATCAAACCTGATGATAACTGGCGTTGGTACTTCGACGCTACGCATGACCGGATGATGCTTGATCTGGCTGACGGTATGCTTTTTCGTTCCCGTTATTCCCGTAAAATGCTCACGCCTGATGCTTTTAGCGAAACTGGGTTTTGTGTTGACGACGCCGCACTTTATTTCACGTTCGAAGAGAAATGTCGTCAAAGTCAGTTAAATAGCGATCAATGCGCCGAGTTAGTATTAAACGCGTTGGTTGCCGCACGCTTTCTTAAACCCCTGATGCCAAAAAGCTGGCATTTTTCCAGCCAGCAACAAAATCTGCAGCCCGCTGTTGGCGAAATAGTCGAAGTGACGCTGGCCGACAGTGGCGAGCAGGCACAACTGCTGGTTGTCGAAAAGGGCGACAATGCCGCGCTCTGTTTGCTGGCGCAACCTGCATTAACGCTCGCAGGTAAAGGAATGGTATTGGGCGATGCGATTAAGGTCATGAACGATCGCCTGCAGCCCTGTCACCAGGAAAATGCAACGCGCTACGCCCGCGCGGTATAGTCACTTAAGCCAGTTCAATATCGCCTGCTGGAATGCAGCTGCAACTCAGGATAGTGCCATCCGCACGAATGGCGCTTTGCTTCAGCGCTTTTACCTCGCCCGAAATCAATGTGACTTTACAGCTGCCACACAATCCTGCCCGACAGGAATAGTGAATGCGGTAACCCTGCATTTCTAACTGCTCAAGTAATATTTGCTGATTATCACCGCAGAATGGTTGTCCCTGATAATCAATGGTGAGTCTGGCTTGCGCCTGCTGTTGCGGTTTCAACGTTTCCACTACCGCGCCAGCGCCATACGCACGCGGCGTATGGCGTTTTAGCACCGTCATTTCATCGCCCACGCGGATAATACCGCTGTTACGGGCAACAAGATTAAGGCCAAAATCAATGTCGCCGCTGCCATCTTGTGCGCTACGAAAGTTTTGCAGGGTGGCGAGCGGCTGACCATCGGGATGTTTGCGGCCACTTTCCGGGCTAACGGTGGTAAATACGCAGCGGCTACAGGGTTTCGGGACCTCAAACGTGACGCCACCAATCTGGATCTCAGCCCAGCTATCTTCGTCCCAGGCGGATGCGCCGTTCACGACCAGGTTGGGACGGAACTGTTCTATACGCACGCTGGCAGGGCAGCGTTGCTGCAAATCCTGCAATGAGGCGCTGTTTATCAGCAGGAAAGGATAGCCATCGGCGAAGCCCAGCGGTACGGTGGCGAAGCGCTTAACCCGACGGGAAAGTTGTGGCCCCACCCAACGCAGTTGTACTTCGCGCGGAAAGAAGTGACTAAGCCACTGATTGATGGCTTCCGGCGCAATGCGCGAGGTGAAATGATTGCCCCACACCTCGGTCGGCTCTTCCTTGAGGGCAAAATCACTGAAGCGAATCAGTGACTGACTGCCGTCAGGCGCCTGCAGAAATAAACCATCCGGCAATACCGCGGGGGTGAAACGCACCATCTCAGGGTACTGACGCGCCGTAATAAAGGTGCCATTCGGCTCGGTCACCATGAAGATGCGATCAAATGCCAGGCCGCTGTCCAGCACCTGAGCATGAGAGAGGTGCAGTCCACGCATTGATTTAACGGGATGAATAAATAAGCGGGAAAGCGTAATCATGAAGATCTCCTTGAAACCAGGCGCGCAAGACAAAAGAAGCTAACTTTATGACATAGGTCTCTGATTCGCTATAATGCGCAACAATTTTCTCAAGAGTAAAAAGGGACGATATGAATTCTCTGTTTGCCAGCACGGCGCGTGGGCTCGAAGAGCTGTTAAAAAGTGAGCTGGACGCGCTGGGCGCGCAAGATTTGCAAGTCGTACAGGGAGGCGTTCACTTCGTGGCTGATGACCGCATCATGTATCAAAGCCTGATGTGGAGCCGCCTGGCGTCGCGTATCCTGTTGCCGCTGGGCGAGTTTGGCGTCTACAGCGATCTTGACCTTTATCTTGGCGCGCAGGGCGTTGACTGGCCAGCAATGTTTGGCAGCGACAAAACTTTTGTGGTGCATTTTAGCGGTACTAACGATTCAATCCGTAACAGCCAGTTTGGCGCATTAAAAGTAAAAGATGCCATTGTAGACAGCTTTACCCGCAAAAACCTGGCGCGCCCGAATGTTGATCGTGAACAGGCCGATATTCGCATTAACGTCTGGTTAAATGATGATCGTGCCAGTATCTCGCTGGATCTGAGCGGCAGCGCGCTGCATCAGCGCGGGTATCGTCAGCAAACCGGTCAGGCGCCGCTCAAAGAGAATCTTGCTGCTGCAATTGTGCTGCGTTCTGGCTGGGAACCGAGCACGCCGTTAATTGATCCGATGTGCGGCTCCGGCACGCTACTGATTGAAGCCGCATTAATCGCCTGCGATCGCGCGCCAGGTCTGTTGCGTAAACACTGGGGCTTTACCGCCTGGGAACAGTTTAACGCCGTGTTATGGTCTGAAGTAAAAAGCGAAGCGCAAGCCCGCGCACGTGCTGGCACTGCGGCGGCGAAGGCGCGCTTCTTTGGCTATGACAACAACGGACGCGTACTGGAATGGGCGCAGGCCAATGCTCGCCGCGCAGGTGTCTTTGAGCTATTTACCTTTGCCCAACAGGATGTATTAACGCTGACTCATCCGCTGGCAGCAGAGATTCACGGTACGGTATTGAGCAATCCGCCGTATGGCGAACGTCTGGAAAGCGAACCCGCGCTGATCGCGCTGCACAGCCAGCTGGGTCGTATCATGAAACAGCATTTCGGCGGCTGGAACTTGTCGCTGTTTAGCGCCTCGCCGGATTTGCTGAGCTGCCTGCAACGGAGGGCCGATCGCCAGTTTAAAGCCAAAAACGGCCCACTGGATTGTGTGCAGAAAAACTATCAGCTGTCGGTAAACAGCAGCGAGGGCGCCAGTCAGATCGCTGAAGATTACGCCAACCGCCTGCGTAAAAACCTCAAGAAATTAGAGAAGTGGGCACGTCAGGAAAAAATTGACTGCTACCGTATTTATGACGCTGATCTGCCGGACTATAACGTGGCGGTCGATCGTTACGCCGATTGGGTGGTCATTCAGGAATAT
The DNA here is from genome assembly GCF_014946725.1 of Mixta mediterraneensis. GTDB lineage: Bacteria > Pseudomonadota > Gammaproteobacteria > Enterobacterales > Enterobacteriaceae > Pantoea > Pantoea mediterraneensis. Next base: position 101,736 of record NZ_JACFXY010000001.1, on the reverse strand, counting down.
GCACCTCCGAAAACGATTGATCCTAATAAAGCACGTCAGCGCCTGTTTGACGTGATCAGCGCGACGTTAACGGTGCTGGAACTGCCAGCGAATCGCCTGATTCTAAAAACGCGTGAGCGCCAGAAAGGCAAAGCGCAGTACCAGAAGCTGAGCGAAAAGGGTGACTATTTTGAGGTGCAGGAGTTTAACGCCCGCTTCTGGGTGAACCTGACCGATTACCTTGATACGGGTTTGTTCCTCGATCACCGTATTGCCCGTAAAATGCTCGGCCAGATGAGTCAGGGTAAGGATTTTCTTAACCTGTTTGCCTACACCGGCACGGCCAGCGTTCATGCCGGTCTGGGTGGAGCACGGTCCACCACTACGGTGGATATGTCGCGCACTTATCTGGAGTGGGCGGAGCGTAATCTGCGTCTGAATGGCCTGACGGGACGACAGCATCGCCTGATGCAGGCGGATTGCCTGAGCTGGCTGCATGAAAGTGATGAGAGCTTTGACCTGATCTTTATCGATCCGCCAACCTTCTCCAACTCCAAACGAATGGAAGAAAGCTTCGATGTGCAGCGTGATCACATGATGCTGATGCGTAATCTGAAACGTTTGCTGCGTCGCGGCGGCACAATTATGTTTTCCAATAATAAACGTGGTTTCAAAATGGATCTGGAAGGGCTGAAAGCGTTAGGCCTGCAAGCGCAGGATATTACTCAGAAAACCCAATCGCAGGATTTCGCACGTAACCGCCAAATTCACAACTGCTGGTTAATCACTCACGCCGGTAAGGAATAAGTTTACATGTCATTAATCAGTATTCACGGTGCCTGGCTCTCCTTCAGCGATGCTCCGCTGTTAGATAACACCGAACTGCACATCGAAGAAAATGAGCGCGTTTGTCTGGTTGGCCGTAACGGAGCCGGTAAATCCACCCTGATGAAAATCATCAATGGCGAACAGCCGCTGGATGATGGCCGCATCATTTATGAAACCGATCTGGTGGTTTCACGCCTGCAACAGGATCCACCACGCAATATTGCCGGTTCAGTGTACGATTTCGTCGCCGAAGGGGTGGAGGAGCAGGCTGAACACCTGAAGGCCTATCACGCCATTTCTCATGTGGTGATGGAAGACCCTAGCGAAAAAAACCTGAATGAGATGGCGCGTCTGCAATCCATTCTCGACCATCAAAATTTGTGGCAGCTGGAAAGTCGTATTACCGACGTGTTGCAGCAGATTGGCCTGGAACCCGACACCGAGCTATCGTCGCTGTCGGGCGGCTGGCTGCGTAAAGCTGCACTGGGACGCGCGCTGGTCAGTAACCCTCGTGTTTTATTGCTGGATGAACCAACGAACCACCTTGATATTGAAACCATCGACTGGCTGGAAACTTTCCTGAAAACCTTTACCGGCAGTATCGTGTTTATTTCTCACGATCGCTCTTTTATCCGCAATATGGCGACGCGTATTGTCGATCTTGATCGCGGCAAGCTGGTTTCCTGGCCGGGTAATTACGACCAGTATCTGGAAGGTAAAGAAGAAGCGCTGCGGGTCGAAGAGATGCAGAACGCTGAATTTGATCGCAAGCTGGCGCAGGAAGAAGTGTGGATCCGCCAGGGCATCAAAGCGCGTCGCACGCGTAATGAAGGTCGCGTACGTGCGTTAAAAGCATTACGCCGGGAGCGCTCAGAACGCCGCGAAGTGATGGGCAAAGCCAACATGCAGGTTGGTGAAGCCTCGCGTTCTGGCAAAATCGTTTTCGAAATGGAAAACGTTGATTACGCGGTGAACGGTAAAGTGCTGGTGAAGAATTTCATTTCACAGGTGCAGCGCGGCGATAAGATCGCCCTAATAGGCCCAAATGGCTGCGGTAAAACCACGCTGCTGCGCCTGATGTTGCAGCAGCTGAAAGCTGACAGCGGATGCGTGCATTCCGGCACCAAACTGGAAGTCGCTTACTTCGATCAGCACCGGGCAGAACTTGATCCCGATCGTACCGTGATGGATAACCTGGCTGAAGGTAAGCAGGAGGTGCTGGTGAACGGCAAGCCGCGCCATGTGCTGGGTTATTTGCAGGATTTCCTGTTCCATCCGAAACGCGCCATGACGCCAGTGCGTGCGCTGTCGGGCGGGGAGCGAAATCGCTTGCTGCTGGCGCGTTTGTTCCTGCGGCCAAGCAATCTGATGATTCTGGATGAACCGACCAACGACCTGGACGTAGAAACGCTGGAACTGCTGGAAGAGCTGATCGATGGTTATCAGGGGACGGTTTTGCTGGTAAGCCACGATCGTCAGTTTGTCGATAATACGGTTACGGAATGCTGGATCTTTGAGGGTAATGGCGAAATCGGTACTTTTGTTGGCGGTTATCACGATGCGCAGCAGCAGCGCGCGGCTTACAAACAGCAGAAAATGAGCACGGCAGCTAAACCTTCCGATACTGCGGCCAAACCGCTGGCAGAAAAAAATGTTTCTGCCAAACGCAACGTGAGCAAACTAAGTTATAACCTGACACGGGAACTTGAACAGCTGCCGCAAAAGCTCGAACAGCTGGAAGGGCGTATCGGTGAATTGCAGGCAAAAATGAGCCATCCAGATTTCTTCAGTCAGCCGCATGATAAAACCCAGCCGGTTTTAGATGAGCTGGCACAAACGGAACAGGAACTGGAAACCGCGTTTACTCGCTGGGAAGAGCTTGAGTCACTGAAAAACGGTGGGTAATCAAAAGGGATAAAGGATGTGTTCAGCAGAGAAAACGGGCGCGTGGATGTTGTGCCCGCAATGCGATTTGATGGTCAGGTTGCCGGATATTCCCGTTGGCAGCCGGGCATCCTGTCCGCGTTGCCACACTACCTTAACGGCTAACTGGTACGAACCGCGTAAGCGTCCCACCGGATATGCGCTGGCAGCCCTGTTCATGTTGCTGCTGGCTAATCTTTTTCCTTTTATCACCATGAAAGTGGCCGGGATCAGCAGCCAGATCACCCTGATGCAAATTCCACAGGTCATGGTTTCTGAGGATTACAGCAGTCTTGCCACTCTGTTTTTACTGTTTGTGCAGGGCATTCCTGCCTTTTGTATGTTAACCATCATCCTGTTGGTAAACCCCGCCAAAATGCCAACCGGGCTGCTACGGATTTTGGCGCGGGTTCTGTTCCAGCTGCGTAGCTGGGGCATGGCTGAAATTTTTATGGCTGGCGTATTGGTCAGTTTCGTCAAGCTAATGGCATATGGTGACATTGGATTACAAACAAGTTTCTGGCCGTGGTGCCTGTTTTGTCTGCTGCAATTGCGGGCATTTCAATGTGTTGACCGCCGCTGGGTGTGGCAGCAAATCGCGCCCATGCCCGCGTTGCGACATCCGCCTGAAGTTGGCGTCAGTGGTTTGCATCAGGGGTATCGTTCTTGCCCTTGCTGCACTGCAATCTTACCTGTTGAACAACATCAATGCTCACGCTGTGGCGTCAGTGCAAATGCGCGCCGCAGGCACAGCCTGCAATGGACGCTGGCACTGCTGCTTACATCAGTGATGTTGTATGTTCCTGCTAATCTGATGCCGATTATGGTCACCGAAACGCTCGGCAATGCTTACCCTTCCAATATTATGGCGGGGGTAATTTTGTTATGGAGCGATGGATCTTATCCGGTTGCGCTGGTGATTTTCATCGCCAGCATTATGGTGCCCACGCTAAAGATGCTGGCCATTGGCTGGTTATGCTGGGATGCCAGCGGACGTGGACGGCGCGATAGCCATAAAATGCATCTGATTTATGAAGTCGTCGAATTTGTGGGCCGTTGGTCAATGATCGACGTGTTTGTGATTGCCGTGCTTTCATCGCTGGTGCGCATGGGACAATTAATGAAAGTGTATCCGGCATGGGGAGCGGTATTGTTTGCAATGGTGGTCATTTTGACCATGATTGCCGCAATGGCCTTTGACCCTCGTCTGATCTGGGATCGTGTAAGTGAAAACAAATTGAAGGAGCCGCGTCTTGACGGAAACTAATCACGGCCATGCAAAAGTGGAACAGATTAAGCGCTGGTCGCCAGTCTGGATTATCCCCATCGTTACGCTATTAATTGGCGGATGGATTTTGTTTTATCACTTCAGTCATCAGGGCCCGGAAGTCACGCTGATTACCGAGAATGCAGAAGGCATTGAAGCGGGCAAAACCACCATTAAAAGCCGTAGCGTTGATGTCGGCGTGGTGGAAAGCGCGGTTCTGACTGATGACTTGCATCATGTTGAGATCAAGGCGCGGTTAAATGCCGGTATGGAAAAGCTGTTGCACGGCGACAGTGTTTTCTGGGTGGTAAAGCCGCAGATCGGTCGTGAAGGCATTACTGGCTTAGGAACTTTACTTTCCGGGGCGTATATCGAACTGCAGCCCGGCAGCAAAAATGAGCAACCAGAGCAATATCAGCTGCTGGATGCGCCACCACTTGCGCCGCCTGATGCCAAAGGCATTCGTATTATTCTCGACAGCAAAAAAGCCGGGCAGCTTAATCCAGGCGATCCGGTGCTGTTCCGCGGTTATCGCGTAGGGACAGTAGAAACCAGCACTTTCGATACGGATAAGCGCATGATGACGTATCAGCTGTTTATCGGTGCCCCTTACGATCGTCTTGTGACGACCAATGTGCGCTTCTGGAAAGACAGCGGAATTGCGGTCGATATGTCAGCTTCGGGGATGCGTGTAGAAATGGGGTCATTGACCACGCTATTCAGTGGTGGCGTCAGTTTTGACGTACCAGATGGCAGGGATTTAGGTAAAGCCGCCGCGAACAAAGCGGATTATCACCTGTTTGACGATCAACGCAGCATCCAGGATTCGCTATATAACGATCATATCGATTACCTGATGTTCTTCAGCGATTCAATTCGTGGCCTGCAGGCGGGGGCGCCGGTTGAGTTTCGTGGTATTCGCCTCGGTACGGTTTCTGAAGTGCCGTTTATGAAGGTGGGAGTCGATCAGGCGCTAAACAACGATTACCGCGTTCCCGTGTTAATTCGTATCGAACCGGATCGCTTTATCAATCGTCTGGGCGAAAACTTCAATCTTGAACAGCATCTTCAGGATGGTAAGAAACGTGGCCTGCGCGCAACGCTGAAAACCGGCAATCTGTTATCCGGTTCACTGTACGTTGATCTCGATTTCTACGATAACGCACCAGCTTATAAAGGTCCGGATAAGGTTCTGGGCTATGAAATTATTCCAACTGTGAGCGGTGGTTTAAGTCAGATCCAACAGAAACTGATGGCGGCACTGGACAAAATCAATGGGTTACCGCTGGACAACATGATTTCGCAGGCGACCGGGACGCTCAAAGAGAGCCAGAGCACCCTACGAGATCTGCAGCATACCATTGATAATATCAACAACCTCACCGGCAGCCCGGCCATGAAAAACTTGCCTGCGGATATGCAGCAAACTTTGCGTGAGCTGAATCGCAGCATGAAAGGGCTACAGCCGGGATCGCCCGCGTACAGCAAGCTGGTGGGTGATATGCAACGCCTGGATCAGGTTTTGCGCGAACTTCAGCCGGTACTGAAAACGCTGAATACGAAGAGTAACGCGTTGGTGTTTGAAGCCAAACCGGGACAAGATCCCCAGCCAAAGAGGGCGAAACAGTGAAAAAAGGGTTAATGCTTTTTGCCGCGCTCGCGCTGAGTGCGTGCAGTAGCACCATTGATACGACCTATTATCAGCTGCCTTCCGGGGCAGCTTCAATGCAGGTAAGCAGCAGCGGTCAGGCGACAGCACAACCGACCTTATGGGTGCAGCAGGTAACGGTGCCGGATTACCTAGCCGGGAATGGTCTGGTGTATCAAACCAGTGATGTGAAATATGTTATCGCCGCGAACAACCTTTGGGCCAGCCCGCTTGATCAGCAGCTGCAGCAAACGTTGATTACTAATCTCAGCAAGGCGTTACCGGGAAGGCTGGTTTCAGGATCTCCGCTCGGCGCGCAACATGACACGCTGAACGTGACGGTGACCGGTTTTCAGGGCCGCTATGATGGTCATGCTGTGATTAGCGGTGAGTGGACGCTGGAACATCAAGGAAAATTAACGAAACGCGCGTTTAATCTTATCCTGCCACAAACGGAAGACGGCTATGACACACTGGTGAGAACGCTAGCTGTAGGCTGGCAACAAACTGCACAGCAAATCGCGAATAGTGTGGTGACATTAAATTAGGATTAGTACGACTGATAAGCTAAGCCCTTGATTAATCATGTTGTTAGCGTGGTGATGGTTAAGGGCTTTTCATAGACGAATCAGCAGGATAGAGGAATTAACTGCATCACAAAATCGGAAATTTTTGTCTGATTAAGGTCACATTTATAACATTGGCGTGAATATTGCGCATTGATCTTTCTCTTCAGAGAGGTTAGAACATTAAAGTGGTTGAACATTAATTCGCCACCTTTTTCTTTCCACCAGATTCCACAGACCTGATATGAGGGACACGGAGTATGAAGAGACAGAAACGAGACCGCCTTGAGCGCGCCCATTCACGAGGTTACCAGGCAGGCATTACAGGACGCTCAAAAGAGATTTGTCCGTACCAAATGATCGACGCTAAGTCTCACTGGTTGGGAGGTTGGCGACAAGCCATGGAGGACAGGTCGGCAGCAGTTGCTTAGCCGGAATGTCATAGAAAAAGGAAAGAACCTCCGCTGAGCGCGGAGGTTTTCGTTTCTGCGTCTTAGAAAGCAGCAGTATCTTTGAAAAGACCGACTTTCAGATCGCTGGCAGAGTAGATCAGATTACCATCGACAAATACTTCGCCATCCGCTACGCCCATAACCAGTTTACGGTTAATCACACGCTTGAAGTGGATACGGTAAGTCACTTTTTTCGCTTCCGGCAGTACCTGGCCGGTGAATTTTACTTCACCCACGCCCAGCGCCCGGCCTTTACCTTCGCCGCCCAACCAACCCAGATAGAAACCAACAAGCTGCCACATAGCATCAAGGCCCAGACAGCCTGGCATGACGGGATCGCCAATAAAGTGGCAGCCAAAGAACCATAAGTCGGGATTAATATCCAGCTCGGCTTCAACAAAACCTTTATTAAATTTCCCGCCGTCTTCGGTCATTTTGACCACGCGGTCCATCATCAGCATGTTACCTGATGGGAGCGGTGGGCCATTTTCGCCAAACAATTCACCGCGACCAGATAAAATCAGGTCTTCTTTGGTATAGGATTCGCGTTTATCTACCATGTTTTCAATAAGCCTTGTTTTAGTGAATCACGAATGTTAGCGAACAGTTGTACGCTGAGCAAATCGGATTAGCGGTGGTTAAACCAGTTGAGCCAACGTAGCGGCCACGGACGCTGCACGGTGTCCTGCTGTTGGTTCAGTTGGCTGATACGTTCCTGGATAGTGTGCAGCAGACAATCACCTTCGCTATCTGCGCTGTTCCAGTCTTTACCGGTCAATAAAGGCAACGCCTCATCGGCACGATCAATTGCCCAGATATGAAAACGGCCTTGTTCAACCGCACTGACCACTTCCTGATTCAGGCAAAGGTGGCGCACATTACAGGCAGGGATAATCACGCCTTGCTGGCCGGTCAGTTCACGCTGATGGCAAATATCAAAAAAGCCTTCAATTTTTTCATTTAAGCCGCCAACCGGCTGGACATTACCGAACTGATCGACTGATCCAGTCACTGCAATTTGTTGATTAACCGGCTGATTAGCCAGTGCGCTGATTAATGCGCAAAGCTCGGCTAAAGAAGCGCTGTCACCATCAACTTCTGCATAAGATTGCTCAAACACCAGCGATGCGGAGAAAGGCAACTGTTGCTCAAGCTCCAGTTCAGCAATCAAATACGCCTGCATAATCATCATGCCTTTGGCATGAATATTACCGCCAAGCTCAGCTTTACGCTCGACATCGGTAAACTCGCCATCGCCAGGATGCACCACGCAGGTAATACGCGAAGGATCGCCCCATGCGCGTGGATGACTAGGATATTCCACTACCGACAGGCCATTAATCTGACCTACAACTTCACCTTCGGTTTCAATTAAAATCTGCTTAAGCAGAATTTCATCACGCATCCGCTCGTTAAGGTAATTTTCACGCCATAAACGTGCATCAAGCGCCTCACGTAACGTCTCAGCATTGACACTTTTGCCCATCAGAGAGGATTCACGAATCTGTCGCAGCAACCAGCGCGGGCAAAGCGGTAATGTTTCCTGATCACCGCTGTAGCGCACACCTTCTTTGATTAATTCCGGCCAAAAGTCAGCTTCCGGCAGGGGAAGGTTGGCTTGCCCTGCCAAATCGCCAGCCCAGCGACACCATGCCAGCATGTCGTTTTCATCCAGCACCTGTATGTTTTCTTCAAATTCAGTGTAGATGGCCATTTCATGCGCTTCAGGATCCAGCTCCTGAAATTCTGCCAGAGCTTCACGATCGCCACACAGGACCAGCTTTAACTGTAATGGAAGCGGCGGAATGGAAACGGGAAGCGGGCGACGTTCGTCCGGAGAAATCCAGTCGACAAAGCCTTGTCCAATACATTTTTTCAAGCGTAACCACAGTAGCGGCTGAGCGAGGAAAGAACGTAGCGACAGAATAAGGGTGCCGCCATTGGCACGATGAATCAGACCGGGTTCGAGCTGAATACGTTCTTTATGTGTGCGGACGCAGCCAAACAACGGCTCCATTTCAATCCATTCAGCAAAATGTATTCCGCCCTGGCTGGTAAACGGACGCTCTGCATTAGACGGCGGTTGCAAAGTGACGTTATCCGCGATGATATGGTAATCACCGCCAGATAAAGTGGGCGAGGCGCCAACGAAGCGTTGAGCGGATTGCGCGATAAGCGAAAGGTAGTCGCGATTTTCCTGGCTGCGAATTAACAACAGCGGAAAACCTTGTGATTGATGATGTAAATGCGCCAGTGCATTAAGCAGTCGCGGCTGAACGGATGCCAGCGAATCGGTTTTTTCGTCAGCAATTCGGGAGAAAACGGATTGGTATTGCGAGCTATCCGGCTGTAAGTATTGCCACGTAAGTTGAGTGCTGGTCAAAATAATCGCATTTCATCTGATTTAAGAAAAGCGCGATTATACAGGAAACACCCTCGTTTATCACGGCGGAGTTCCAATCGGAGATGTGACACCGGCAACATGTTTTTCGTTGCTACATCGGGGAAAAAAGCTGTTATTCTTAGTTCGTTACGTGATCACGATGAGATTCCGATGAAATACCAGCAACTCGAAAATCTTGAATGTGGATGGAAGTGGAAATACCTGGTGAAAAAACATCGGGAAGGTGAACTGATCACGCGTCACCTTGAGCTAAGCGCTGCCCAGGCTGCGGTGGATTTGCTATTGTCGATGGAAAATAATCCCACAGAGGTGAGTGACTGGATTGCCAACCATATTCACCCCGATCTGGACAATCGCCTTAAACAAACCATTCGCGCGAGGCGCAAGCGCCACTTCAATGCCGAGCATCAGCATACCCGCAAAAAATCTATCGATTTAGAATATCTGGTCTGGCAGCGACTGGCTGGTCTGGCACAACGAAGGAACAGTACGTTGTCAGAGACAATTGTGCAGTTAATCGAAGATGCGGAACGTAAAGAGAAGTATGCCACGCAGATGTCGAGTCTTAAGCAGGATCTGCAAGCGATTTTAGGCAAATCAGGAACGGAGAGTGACTGATTTTTTGCTACGTGCAGCATAATGCTGAGAAGTTTTGACAACGGTTACTGAAAAACAGGCATAAAAAACCCCGCCAGAGCGGGGTTTTTCTTACGTAATAACTTAAGCCTGAGGCTGAGTAACTACGTCTTTGATGCCTTTAACGTCGATTTCAACACGACGATCTGGGCCCAGGCAGTCGATCAGGGCATTGCGGCCTTTCACGCTATCACAAGTGTTGCCGGTAACTGGGTTAGATTCGCCCATGCCACGTGCAGAGATCTTGTTAGATGGGATACCTTTTGATACCAGGTAATCTACCACTGATTGAGCACGTTTCTCAGACAATTTCTGGTTGTACTGGTCTGAACCGATGCGGTCAGTGAAGCCCAGAACAACAACAGAGCCATCTTTAGGATCCATTGAGCTCAGCTGGCTGTACAGCTGATCCAGAGCCTGTTGGCCTTCTGGTTTCAGGGTAGATTTGTTGAAGGTGAACAGAACGTCAGACTTCAGAGTGAAACGCTTAGTTTCAACAACCGGTGCTGGCGCTGGCGCTGGCGCTGGTGCCGGAGCGGCTTCATCCTGACCGAAGCGGTAAGAAACACCTACGCTCAGCATGCTGTTATCAGGACGTGTACCAACGGTAGCGGCGTCACCGATGTTGTTAACCCACTGGTAGTCCAGTCGGGTCGCCCAGTTTTTGGTCAGAGCGTATTCAACACCCACTGCTGCCAACGGAGAAACACCGGTGTCGTGGTCGCTGATACGGCCATAGGTTGGATTAGACTGTGTGGAATCCGCACGCCATACAATGCCACCCAGACGGGTATAAATGTCCAGGTCGTCAGTAATTGGGTAGCTCAGTTTAGCAGCCAGCTGGATGCCTTGTGCTTTGAATGCGCCGTTAGTTACAGTGCCTTTGTTTGGCATGCGACCCAGCCAGTCATAGCCCAGTTCAAAGCCCAGGTATGGGTTTGCCTGGTAACCAAGGAATGCGCCAGCACCCAATTGGCTTTCATGAGTTGGACCGTTGTTGTTCTCGTAACCGTTACCGTAGTAACCAGTATCGTGATACTGAGACCAGCCCAGTTTAGCACCGGTGTACCAGGTGTTATCTTTCGGAGCGGCCTGCGCTACGGTAGCGAAGCCAGCCAGTGCCACTGCAATTGCGATAGCTGTCTTTTTCATTTTGCGCCTCGTTATCATCCAAATAGGCAATGAGCAAAAAGGTTGCTCTTGGTTTAATCCTTCGCCGGGTCAAAACGCTCGCTTATGACTCTACCGAAAAAACGGAGGTTATTGAGCACCCTGGCGAGATAAAGTCTACAACGAGATTGGAAACTTACAAGTATGATGTGATGCGCTACTGTAAAAAAACAGCGGTTTATACACAAATTCTAACAATTGACATGGCCTTCTCGCCATAGCAGAAAAGGTAAAAAAGCTGCTAAGCCCTTGTCAATACAGGAAGGAAGATAATCAGTGAGTTAGCGCTGAACAAGAAGAAAATTATCCTGAGATAAATCCCATTTTTACTTAATGAAACAAATCCGACTGAATTTTTGGCGGGTTTTGTGGTCGGAGTGGCGCTTCTGCTGAATTACCGGAGCGCAAAATCAGGCCCAGCGCTTCACCTTCTGCTGCTGCCCGTTCAAGCTCACGCCGCTCTTCCTCATCCAGTTCATAGGGAATCCACGCCAGTACGACACTATAATTCCCCGTCCGTAAAGCTTTTATCATGGTTTCTACGGTATTAAAGCGATCAGAATCAGCAATATGCATACTCTTTTCCAGGGGCAGTCCTGACTGTTGTAACCAGGCGCGATTTAGCTTATGCGCAGGTGTTAACCACAACTGCCAGCGAGATTGCTGACTCAGTTGCTGTAGCAACGGCAACAACAACATCTGCATCATACCTGGCTGTTCACTATAGCGTAATTCAGTAATCCAGCCGCTGTTATAAGTTGGCATGGATGAGGACGTATAACGGTGAGTCAGGCGCGCATTGTTCGTATATTGTGTTCGCATAAGTTAATCACTCAACAGGGTGCTGTATGGATATACAGTAATGTTATCCTGGATGAAGATCAACCCAAATTTCTGAAAATACCTCGCAAAATCGACAGAAGTTCCGGTCAGAATGCATTTATTCATTGAACCTGTTACGTCTTTTTCTTATCTTCTAAATGGCTGAATAAAAAGGTGTTTAAGTTATTTCCTGTACAGGGAGGTGGTACAATGAAGAAAGCACATCAGGTAGTTGAACGCTCCAGAGAATGTTTAGCGTCGTTAGGAAAAATCGAGTCACGAACGCAATTCGGGGGTTACGCTTTAGCTGTAGAGCAGGTCGTTTTCGCTTTGATAAACGAAGACGAACTCTATCTGCGCGCCAGTGAGGCACTGCGTGAGTACGTCGTTAAATGTCCGCTGGAGACGCTCGTTTTCCGTAAACGCGGTATACCGGTAAATCTTAACTATTTCAAAGTTGATGAGGCGCTTTGGTGCAACGCTGAACGTCTGATCGCGCTCTCGGCATCTTCGCTGCAGACTGCCCAGTCTGAATTACAATCCAGGCATACCTCGGTGCGATTAAAAGATCTGCCCAATCTCAGCCTTCGGATGGAGATGATGTTACGAGAGGTGGGGATCTGCACTGTTAAGCATTTATGTGAGACGGGTGCCAAACAATGCTGGCTTAAACTTAAAGCTATCAACCAGCACGTTGGGCTTAATACTTTACTGGCGTTACAGGGCGCCATATCGGGTCACCATCACGCCGCCTTACCCCAGGCAGTAAAGGCGGAACTGAGTGAGTGGTATCAGAACACCGTTAAGCACACGCTGAACACAGAGAGTTCCGGACATTAATTCATCGCCAGCGTGCGACGCAGGCGCGCAATATCGGGTAATAGCGCAACCAGCAATCCCAACTGTTGCAATACCAGCGGCGCACGCGTATTAGGATCGGCAGACAATTCATTGATTCGTTGCGCGAGCGAAAAACGCATTTCTTCTGCCTGAATGTCGCTTACGGTGTCTATCTGTAAAACATCCTCAACATAGCAAACCGTGTCATCCAGCAAAGTGAGAAGCCCTGATTCGGTGATCTTGTCACGATGTGCACCGAGCGCTGAAATATAGCTCAGAAAAGAGTGGTTCAGGCAAAGCAACTGGAAGGCGGATTCACGCAGCTTATGGTTAGGTCGCGTCTCGCTGCTTATATTTGAAACCACCGATGCCAATTCTGCATCGGCATTATGCGCATCGCGACGGGCAATGCGGTAAGCCAGTCGATTGTCTTTTCCCTGGTGATACTGTTCCATAATGGCATCAAGGTAGCGGCAATTAGCATTCAGGGTACGCTCAGCGACCCGCGGTAGCTGACGGAAACGCCAGTCGGGCCAGATAAATGCCACGGCAAACCATGCTAAAGCGCATCCCAGCAATGTATCCACCACGCGAGGCAAGGCAACGTCGAACCCTTCGCCCAGCAGGTTGAAGCATAATAACACCAGTAAGGTGATGAATAGCGTGGCCTGCGCATATTGTACCTGGCGAAAAGCGAAAAAAAGTACGCCGCTCAGCACGATCAGGATTAACTGTCCTTCTACCGACGGCACCAGCCATAAAACCGGCAAGCCAATAGCAATACCCGCCAGCGTTCCGCCAATACGTAACGCCAGACGCCGCTGAGTCGCGTTGTAATTGGGTTGGCAGACAAACAGACTGGTGAGCAAAATCCAGTAACCGCGTTCCACGCCGGTAACCTGGATAAAGGCGTAACCGATACAAAGTACCACTGACATTCGCACCGCATGGCGAAACAGAGCAGAAGTGGGTGATAGGTGACGACTGATCCGCAGACGAATATCGCTCCAACCATTCAGCCCTTCCCGCGAAAGCAAATTATCGCTGTGCTGTGGATCGTCGGCAGCCAGTGCCTGCTCGGATTCAATTGACGCTAATTGTGCATCAATCGCCTGTAAGTTGCGTAACAACCAATATAAGGCGCGAATATGCGCCGCTTCCGGTTCGCGCTGAGCCAGCCTTTCTATCGCTTTATGCAGGCGATCAAACGCACGCTCAAACCGGCCGTCATGTTCCCAGCGTTCCCGCATTAGAACGCACTGAGCCAGCTGGCGGCAAGCTTGCGCCTGCATATTTAACAGACGCTGAAAGCGAAACAGAATTTCATTGTAACGCCAGTCACCGCGCAATAAGTGATATTGCAAGTGTGATGAGCTGACGCGCTCATGAATATCTTGCGCCACGAAATAATAGTGCAAACTCCGTCGCGTACCGCGAGAACCCCGATCGCCGCGTAAACGGCTTTGCAAGGTCGTTTTGGTCAGATTAAGCTGCGCCACCAGTTGGCTGTTCACCATAGCGGTATTAATTAATGAGGCGTCACTCTCTTCATTGCCATCCGGGTCAAACAAATTGGCTTTGGCTTCCAGGTAACGCGCAAGCTGAGAATAGCTGCCTGCCAGTTGTTCTTGTACCGGCCGCACTGGAAACATCAAATGACCCAGCAAAGTCAAGAAGTTGTACCAGAGTGCGCCCATCAACAGCAGCATTGGTTGCATATACCATTGTGAAAACAGGCCGATGCCCAGCATGGTATAAACAGCAATTAACAGTGCGCCGAAAGCAATGGTGGCGTAACGTTGACCCAATGCACCCAGCAGGATAAATCCCCAGCTGGAAAGCGCCAGACCGACAATGAAAGCCACAGGATGAGGGAAGAGCAACTCCACGGAAACAGAGGCAATACAAAAGTATAACAGTGTGATGAGCAAATTTTTCAGACGTCCGGTCAGACGATCGTCTAAATCGGCCAAAGCTGCTGCGACCACGCCCAGGGTGAGCGGAATCGTCCATTCGATTTGACTCAGCCACCACGGCACTGCAGCACAGCCTGCCAGGGCAAAGAAGATGCGCAACAGATAGCGCCAGGTGCTGTTAAATAAATATTGCCGCCATCCCGGCAATGATTTTGACATCATATTAATAGCGACGACGGGCATTGGTTTCGCGAGCAATGCGCGCTTCTTCAACCGAAACCACACGGCGTCCAACCGGCCATAATGCGATAGCGGCAATCTTAAAGTTAGCAATACCAACCGGGATGCCGATAACCGTCAGACATTGAACGATGCCTGCTGAGATATGCGCCAGACACAACCACCAGCCAAAAAAGATCAGCCATAAAATATTCAGTAAAGTTCCACCCGCGTTCATCACGTGGCTTCTTTCATCGGGACGCAACACATCGATATGCACCGCTTCATTACCAAAAGGCAGCAGTGACAATTTGGTAATTTCCCAACAGGAGCGTGTCAGCGGCAGCGTAAAGATCAGTACGATGGTGATCAGCGTGGCAAAAAGCCAACTCAGGGTGGTGAAAAAACCACCTAAAACGAAATTGAGAATGTTTAAAACGGTACGCATAACAATCTTTTCCTTTTGCATTCCGCAAGCTGTGCCGCCAAGTTTAGCCTGTTTTAAGGCTGGAGCGCCAAGGGTCTGACAGGTAAACTCCGCATAATCCTATTCTTAGTCGTTAGTGTGGACGTGGAACTGAAAGCAACATCCATGGGCAAGCGACTTGCTCAACATCCTTATAATCGGGTTCGTTTGCTGGCGGCGGGTGTAGAAGTTAGCGGGGACAGGCATGAATATCTGATCCCGTTTAACCAGCTGCTCGCTATTACCTGCAAACGCGGGCTGGTTTGGGGCGAACTGGAATTTTTATTAGCTGAAAACAAAGTTGTGCGGCTGCACGGCACTGAATGGCAGGAAACACAGCGTTTTCACCATTATCTTCTGCAATCATGGCAAAGCTGGAGCCATGAAATGAGCGAAGTTTGCCGCGAGGTGCTTTGCTCGTTACGTGAAGAAATTAGCCACTTCGGCGATCAGGACCGCTGGATAAAGCGCAGCGAACTGCAGATGCTAAAGAGCAAAATCACCACACAGTTTGATGCATTGCCGTTGCCGCTGTCACGCCTTAACGAATTTGATACGACCCGCGCAGACTGGTCCTTCTGCCAGCGTTGGCTGGAGCAGGGCGAAGCAGCGCTGCAACAGCGTAATCGCGACTGGACGGCAAAAACGCTGGAACGCTATCAGGATTTCTTCTCAACCATCGAAACGACTCCCCTTAATCCTTCTCAATGCGAAGCCGTTGTGAATGGCGAAGAGGCGTTATTAGTTCTGGCTGGGGCAGGTAGCGGTAAAACCTCCGTACTGGTTGCTCGTGCCGGGTGGCTATTGCAACGTAAATTATCTGCGCCGGAGCAAATTTTGCTCTTAGCCTTTGGGCGTCAGGCCGCTGAAGAGATGAACGATCGTATCCAGTCCCGACTGGGTGACGGCGATATTCAGGCGCGAACCTTTCACTCGTTAGCGTTACACATTATCCGCCAGGGCAGCAATAAACAGCCTGTTATCAGCAAGCTGGAGATTGATGCCAGCGCACGCCGCGAGTGGCTGATTAGCCATTGGCGTCAGCAGTGTGATGAGAAAAAAGCGCAGGCCAACGGCTGGCGACAATGGTTGCGTGATGAACTGAAATGGGAAGTTCCCGACGGTGCTTTTTGGCAGGATGATGCACTGGCAAAAAGGCTGGCATCGCGCTTAGAGCGCTGGCTGGGATTAATGCGCATGCATGGCGGTGCGCAGGCTGCGATGATCGCAGACGTCCATGAAGAAGTCCGTGACCTGTTTAGTAAACGCGTTAAATTAATGGCCCCGCTGTTAAAAGCCTGGAAAACCGCGTTAAAAGAAGAGGGAGCCGTCGATTTTTCCGGTTTGATTCATCAGGCAATTTCAATTCTGGAAAAGGGACGGTTTATCAGTCCCTGGAAGCATATTTTGGTGGATGAATTTCAGGATATTTCACCGCAGCGTGCGGCTTTATTAACGGCGCTACGTCAGCAGAATAAACGTACCACGCTGTTTGCGGTGGGCGATGACTGGCAAGCTATCTATCGTTTTAGTGGTGCTGAGATGAGTCTGACAACGGCATTTCATCACTATTTCGGTGAAGGCGATCGTTGCGTGCTGGATACCACTTATCGCTTCAACGATCGTATTGGTGACATCGCTAACCGTTTCGTTCAGCAAAACCCGCATCAGTTGCGTAAGCCGCTCAACAGTCTGACCAAAGGGAATAAAAAATCCATCTCATTATTGCCGCAAGAACAGCTTGAGCCGTTACTGAATAAATTAAGCGGCTACGCCAGGCCGGATGAGCGTGTACTGCTGTTGGCGCGGTATCACTATTTACTTCCGGAAGTGCTGGAGAAGGCCAAAACGAAGTGGCCAAAGCTGAAACTCGATTTCATGACGATTCACGCCAGCAAAGGTCAGCAAGCCGATTACGTCATTTTATTAGGATTACAACAGGGGAAAGAGGGTTTCCCGGCTGAGGCGCGTGAATCCATTATCGAGCAGGGTTTATTGCCGCAACCGGAAGCTTTCCCCGATGCAGAAGAGCGGCGTTTGGCTTATGTGGCGCTGACGCGTGCGCGTCAGCAGGTGTTTCTGATGTACGACAAACAGCAGCCTTCGGTTTTCGTCGATCACTTCCGTGAACTTGGCGTGCCGGTGTTACGCAAAGCCTGAGTTATTTCAGGCGATCGGCCAGGTAACGTTGATAATCTGGAATTTGAATCTCTATGGCCTGGGCAAACAGCGGTGACTGAATAATAAAGTCCGCTGTTGCCCGATTAGTTGCGACAGGAATATTCCAGACCGTGGCGAGGCGCAATAATGCCTTTACATCGGGATCATGCGGGACGGCATTTAGCGGATCCCAAAAGAAAATCAACGCATCAATTTTTCCTTCGGCGATCATCGCGCCCACTTGCTGATCGCCGCCCATCGGGCCGCTCAGCATGGCATGAACGCTAAGTCCGGTATGCAGATTAATGAGGTTTCCCGTCGTCCCGGTAGCATAAAGTTCATGAGTTTCTAATACGGGCTGGTTTTGCTTTACCCATTCAAGCAGCGAGGCTTTGCAATGGTCATGGGCAACCAATGCGATATGTTTTTTTACGCCAAGGGTACGAACAGTTTGCTCCATAAAGCCTTCCTGGTAATGTCACGTGCGCAAGATGTGTTGCCCGAGTTTACTCCCTGGCATTCTTGTCTATCAACTTGTACGTAACATTTTGACCAGATTGAGAAATTGTTGGCGCGTGTATTCATCAAAACGCTGGAACCAACGTTTAAATGAAGGCAGCTCAGGCTGATCGACCCAGGCGAGATCGGCGGTGGGTTGACCGGGCAGTGTTGTAGCAGCGGTTTCGGCAAATTGCGGAACGGAAGCGATTTGGTCGTCGCGATTGTATTTCAGCATCGCTTTTTCCAGATCCACGCCAGCATTAGTGGGCAGACGATCGCGCAAGCTAATAATTTCTTTGCCGTGTTCATCAATGAGTTGAAAGTTAAGTGTGCGATCAAAATGGTAGCGCGCGCGTTTGTTGTCCAGCGCAGGCAAACGGATAGTGATAGTTTTAACTGCAGCGCTGAACGTAACAATCATTGGCGTCGATTGATAGCGTAACGATGTATTCTGGTGATTATCACCCGGCTGCTCGACGCGAAACAGAAACTGATGCTGGCCTCGGTCAAGCTCTAAGCTGTCGGCCCCTTTAAGTAGCGAACCCGAAATTTTGCGGCCATCAAGGACCAAAAGCGCGATCTGCGGATCAAGCTTTAAGGTAATGGCAGAACAGGACGCTGTAACGAGGAAAGTGATCAACCCCGTAACAGTCAACGTCAGTTTCATTTCAACTCCAGGCAATAAGGCGCAAGGGAATAGGTGTAGCAAATTCTTACATTATGGCATTAAATTTACATTTAAACATATTTATTCGTGCGTCAGCTCTGAGAATTTGCGCCGTCCTTTACCCTGACCTTACCCGGTCCAGCTACAATTTAGCTTGTCGCTAAAAGGAGGAAGTAATGAATGATCAAACGATTCGTGATGTGCTGACACGCACGCAACGCATTGCGCTGGTGGGTGCCAGCGATCGACCGGAACGTCCGGGTCACGTTGTAATGAAATATCTGCTTGCGCAAGGTTACGAAGTGGTTCCGGTTAACCCTAAACTGGCGGGAAAAACCTTATTAGGCCAAACCGCATATGCCAGCCTGGCTGATATTCCGGGCAAGGTGGATATGGTAGATGTGTTTCGCAATTCTGAAGCCGCGTGGGGCGTAACGCAGGAAGCTATTGCCATTGGTGCGAAAACGCTGTGGCTACAGTTAGGGGTGATTAATGAGCAGGCTGCAGTATTGGCGCAGGATGCAGGCATGACCGTGATAATGGATCGCTGCCCTAAAATCGAAATTCCACGACTGGGAATTTCACCAAAGCATGCATAAAAAAGTGGCGGCATTGTAGTCTGCCGCCACTGATTAATGCCGTAAGTGCGGCGCCTGTAATTGTTGACGCACCGATGCGGCGAGTTCATCTAAGGAAGGTTGTTCCGGGTGTTCAACGCTGGTCTCACCGGAAAGCTGAATTTCTGCGACATACGTATGTACCCGATCGCCATCTTCATCTTCCATCACCACGTGATACCACGGCGCGCTGCGCATTTTTTCTGCTGCGCCCACCTCATCTAACTTTGGTTCATCTAACGAATATTCTGGATCGACATCAACAATGACGCCTAATACACCAGAAAGACGATGACGAACCTGCTGACCAATCCCAAATTTACTGGCAATCATTATGACCTCCAAAAAAAACTGCCCTGTGATCAATATGGCGTCACGAGCTGTTTTTTCAAGTCACATTACGCGGCAAGCGAAACCTTTCAGGTAAAGTCCTTCGGGATAACTGGCGATAACGGGGTGGTCGGCCGCCTGGCGGAACTGTTCAATAAACTGTACTTCACGGCCTGCATCAATGGCAGCATCAGCAATGATTTTTTGGAACAGATCGGTTGCCATTAAACCTGAACAGGAAAACGTGAGCAGAACCCCACCAGGGTTCAGTAACTGAATCGCCAGCATATTAATGTCTTTATAACCGCGACAGGCGCCCATCAGCTGGCTTTTATTCTCAACGAATTTGGGGGGATCCATCACGATCAAATCAAATTTTTCACCACTGTCACGGTAACGACGAAGCAGTTTGAATACATCATCACGCTGAAATTGCGCGCGCGACACGTCAAGCCCGTTCAGCTCAACGTTTTGGCGAGCGACATCCAGCGCATCCTGTGATGTATCTACGCTGATGACCTGGCTGCAGCCTCCCATCAAAGCGGAAACGGCGAACCCTCCCGTATAGGAGAAACAGTTGAGCACACGGGCATTTTGTGAATAGCGGCGCGTTGCCAGGCGACTGTCACGCTGATCAAGGTAATAACCGGTTTTATGGCCGCCCTGAATATCAACCAGCAATTTCATGCCATGTTCATTAATGGGCAGAAGAGGCGGGGGCAATTCACCGGTGACAGGGCCTTGTGACAGTTCCAGCCCCTCTTTTTTGCGAACTGCAACATCGGAACGATCGTAAATGGCACACTCAGGAAAACATTGCTGTAAGGCAGTAATAATGGCAGGGCGCTGATATTCAGCACCGGCGGATAGCAACTGCAGTACCAGGAAATGGCCAAAACGATCGATAGTCACGCTAGGTAAACCGTCTGATTCCCCGGCTATCAAGCGGTAGCTGTCCAGCCCGTCTCGCTCAGCGAGCCATTTACGCCATTGCTGCGCTTGTTCAAAGCGACGAACAAAAAAAGCAATGTCGATGGACTCATCCTGCTGCCAGCTCCAGACGCGGGCGCGAATCTGCGACTGCGGTGACCAGGCGGCGCGAGCCAACCAGTTACCGTTGCTGTCACAAACATCAATGGTTTCACCCTGTTGCGCTTTACCTTCCATACGTGCGACTGCACCGGAAAAAACCCAGGGATGACGACGGAGCAGGGATTTTTCACGTCCCTTCGCGAGAATCAATCGAACTGTCATAGTTTGCTATGCTTACCTGAAAAAATGAGGCGCCATTGTCCGGTGGATAACGGAAAAATGCAACGAACAGCAGCAGGAGTAAATAATGTCAGCAGCCTGTTTTAAAGCATGGGTACATGGTCAGGTTCAGGGCGTCGGGTTTCGCTACAGCGCACAAATGCAGGCCAGACAACTCGGCGTACTGGGTTATGCGAAAAACCTTGAAGATGGTAGTGTGGAGGTGTTGGCTTACGGTGAACCTCAACAGGTAGAAGCCCTGATCGACTGGTTAAAAGCGGGTGGGCCGCGCAGCGCGCATGTTGATAACGTGCTGGTTGAAGCTCACCAACCGGCGCAGGTGCCACATAGCTTCACCACCGGCTGATCACAGACATTTGGCTGGTTTAGGCAAACCGGCAATTTTAGTTGCTTGTTTAGCTGGACCTTCCGGGAACAGGCGAAACAGATAGCGACTGTTGCCTTTTTCCTCGCCATATTTTTGCGCCATGGCTTTCACCAGCATACGCACCGCAGGCGACGTGTTGAACTCTCTATAAAAGTTGCGAACAAAGTGCACCACTTCCCAATGGGCATCGGTCATTTCGATGCCTTCCAGCCCGGCAATCTTTGCCGCCAGTGCTTCGTTCCAGTCGTTTTGATTTTTTAAATAGCCTTCGGCGTCAACTGCAATCTGGATACCGTTAAAATCCACGTTATTTCCTCACAAAAGATCACGGCGCATTTTACCAAATTACATCGGCATAAAAAATAAAACCCCGCCGAGCGGGGTTTCGTTACAGTCTGCCACAAATGGGGGTTTAGTTGCTGCGGGCGAAACCCAGCAGGCTTAGCAGGCTGACAAAGATATTATATAGCGACACGTACAGGCTCACGGTTGCACGAATGTAATTGGTTTCACCGCCATGGATAATATTACTGGTTTCCCACAAAATTGCGCCGGTGGAGAACAGAATAAACAGGGCGCTAATCGCCAGCTGCAGTGCAGGCAGTTGCAGAAAGATATTGGCGACGACAGCCACTAACAGCACCACGAAGCCGGCCATCATCATACCGCCAAGGAAGGACATATCCCGGCGGGTAGTTAATACATAAGCCGAACAGCAGAAGAACACCAGTGCGGTTCCGCCCAGCGCCAGCGCAATCACATCGCCCATGCCAGCGGTCAGAAACGTACTAAGAATCGGGCCAAGGCAATAACCCAGAAAGCCGGTAAATGCGAAAGCAGCCAGGATGCCCGTTGGGCTATTCGCCAGGCGATAGGTCAGAAACATCAATCCGTAGAAGCCGACCAGCATTAAGATCAAACCCGGAGCCGGTAAGCCCAGCATCGTGCTGGCCGTTGCGGTCACTGCGGAGAAAGCCAGTGTCAGGCCCAGAAGGAAATACGTGTTACGTAGAACTCTGTGTGTATTCAGCAGCGATTGCTGCGATGAAGAAGATATTATTCTGTCCATGTTGCGCTCCTGTCAGCAGAACACCAAATATGCGCTGAGAATACGCAGTGCCATAAAGTGGGAAAAGGCGTTTTACCCTTCTTTACGCGTAAAGATGCTAATTATTTGAGCAGAATGATGAATTTGGCGACGAAAAAATACTATTTGGCTGTTTTTCAGCCGAACGAATTGAGCCGGGCTTTACATCTTACAGGGGGATGTTTATAGTGCGCCTCATTGCGGAGGGGTGGCCGAGCGGCTTAAGGCAGCGGTCTTGAAAACCGCCGATGGGAAACCATCCGAGAGTTCGAATCTCTCCTCCTCCGCCACTTCATCAGCGTAATGCGATGAAATGGCAAAAATATGACCTATAACGTTTTTGCCGCAGTAACAGTTTCAAAACGGAGGGGTGGCCGAGCGGCTTAAGGCAGCGGTCTTGAAAACCGCCGATGGGAAACCATCCGAGAGTTCGAATCTCTCCTCCTCCGCCACATTTTACAGGCCAGCATTCGTGCTGGCCTGTTTCGTTTCTGCTTTTCCCTTCAGGGATTCTGAAAAGTATCCTATGGCTTTTCAATCTGCTGTCTTGTCTGCAATTCCCATTAGCAACTCTGCTATAGTCCATTAACTGTTTTTACAATCATTTGGCGCTTTTCCGAGGCGAGCTGAGTTACACTGTGCAGCACTTCGCTTCAGGCGAGCTAATCGGTTGATAGCCTGAGTGTTTCTTTACTGAATAAATGGAATAGGCACAATGATCAAGAAACTGAGTCTTTGCGCATTGTCGGTGCTCGCAGCATTACCGATTGGGGCAGTGGCACAAGCCGCTGACGGAGGTATGCAACTTCAGCAGGTGCTGATGGTGAGCCGACACAATTTACGCGCGCCGCTGGCAGATAATGGCAGCGTACTGGAGCAGGCGACCCGGAAAAAATGGCCGCAATGGGATGTGCCAGGCGGACAGCTCACTACCAAAGGTGGCGTGCTGGAAATCTACATGGGCAATTACACTCGCCAATGGCTGGCGCAACAAGGTTTGGTGAAAAACGATAGCTGTCCAGAGAGCGATAATATTTTTGTTTACGCTAACAGCCTGCAGCGCACCGTAGCCACCGCCCAGTTCTTTGTTAATGGCGCTTTCCCTGGTTGTGATATTGCGGTTACGCATCAGGACGCAATGGGCACCATGGATCCAGTCTTTAATCCTGTCGTCACTGACGGTAGCGATGCATTTAATAAAAAAGCGCTGGCCGCAATGGCCGCTGCCAATGAAAAACTGGCGTTAAAGCCCGCTTTGCAGCGTCTGGAAAAGATCATTGATTACAAATCTGCGCCCGCCTGCAATAGCAAGAAACAGTGTGATTTAAGCAACGCAGAGAATACGTTTACCGCTGACAACGGTAAGGAACCCAATGTTAGCGGCCCACTGAAAGTGGGTAACTCATTGATGGATGCTTTCACACTGCAATATTACGAAGGTTTCCCGCTGGATCAGGTTGCGTGGGGCCAAATCAAAACGCCTGAACAGTGGAAAGAATTGTCAGCGATTAAAAATGGTTACCAGGATACGTTATTTACCAGCTCAGACGTTGCGCGTGAAGTCGCTGCACCGCTGGTGGATTACATCCGCAGTCAGTTAGTCGATCAGGATAAAGCCAACGCGCCGAAAGTGACCTTAATGGTGGGGCATGACTCGAATATTGCTTCGCTGCTAAGTGCGTTGCAGGTTAAGCCGTACGCGCTGCCAGACACCTACGAAAAGACGCCTATTGGCGGTCAGGTGGTATTTGAGCGCTGGCACGATGGCAAAAATGATAAAGACCTGCTGAAGGTTGAGTACGTTTATCAAACCGCCGATCAGTTGCGTGACGGGGATGTCCTGAGCCTGAAAAACCCACCTAAGCGCGTAACGCTACAGCTGGCGGGCTGCCAGTCTGACGCGAATGGCTACTGTGCGTGGGATCAATTTGCTCAGGTTCTGAATAGTGCGCTGCAAGGTACACCTATGCAGCCGCCAGTACCGCAACCGGCCGCACAGCCTGCTGCCGATGCACAGTCAGCAGATAATCAGGCGCAAGCCGGGAACGATCAGGTGGCGGCTGACAACGTAGCCACACAGAAGGCGGCTGAGGCTAAAGCGACAGAAGAGAAGGCCAAAACAGATAAAGCTGCTGCTGACAAGGCCGCAACAGCCAAAGCTGCTGCGCAAAAAGCGTCTGATGCAAAAGCAGAAGACGAAAAGGCTAAAGCAGATAAAGCTGCTGCTGACAAAGTTGCAGCCGATAAAGCTGCCGCCAAAAAAGCAGCTGAGGCTAAGGCCGCAGAAGAGAAGGATAAAGCTGACAAAGCTAAAGCGGACGCAGATAAAACCGCAGCAGGGAAAGCGTCAGCTGCAGAAAGTAACAGCAATAAGGCTGCGCAGCCAGCCACCGCGAATTAATTCCGCGCTAATAAAAAACCCCGTCACGACGGGGTTTTTTATGTCCGTAAATCTGCATGGCCGTTAACAGGCAATCACTACCAGTTTCTGATTGGCAAACTCTTTAATGCCCAGGTCAGCAAGTTCGCGTCCGTAGCCTGAACGTTTCACGCCACCGAAGGGCAGCTCGGCTGAAGTATCACTTTGCGAGTTGATAAATACCATGCCCGTTTCGATTGCTGAAGCCAGCTTACGACCGCGATCGATGTCCCTGGTCCAGACTGAACCCCCCAGGCCGTAACGAGAGTCATTGGCAAGCGCTATCGCTGCGTTATCATCGCCAACGACGTAAACCTGTGCCACCGGGCCGAAAAACTCCTGATAGTATGCCGGGTTCTCGGGTTTAATCCCGGTCAGTATGGTTGGCTGATAATAGTAGCCCACGCCAGCAACCACTTTGCCGCCGATGAGCAGTTTCGCACCATGAGCAACGGCTTCATTAACCTGTTTCGCCAGACGCTCGCGTGCATCGCTTGAGGACAGCGGGCCGAGCAAGGTTTTTTCATCCAGCGGATCGCCGGGCGTTGCTGCTGAAAGCGCTGCACTGAATTTTTCGATGAAATGATCAGCGATCTTTTCATGCAGAATAAAGCGCTTCGCAGCAGTACAAACCTGGCCACAGTTGCTGATTCGCGCCTGCACGCCCTGACGTACCGCCTCATCAATATCTGCATCGTCCATCACAATAAATACGTCATTACCGCCAAGTTCCAGCGTGGACTTTTTCAGATGCTTACCGGCTTGCTCAGCCACTGCGCTACCCGCACGTTCAGACCCCGTCAGCGCCACGCCCTTAACACGATCATCGGCGATCAACCCGGCAACCTGATCGGTGGAAATAAACAGATTGGTCCATGCTCCGTCTGGCGCGCCCGCTTCTTTTACCAGCTTCTCAAAAACGTCAGCGCAATGCGGGACGATATTGGCATGTTTTGCCAGCACTGGATTACCTAATGCCAGATTCGGTGCCAGCACGCGCATAAGCTGGTAATAAGGAAAGTTCCACGGCTCAACAGCGACCAGCACGCCAATCGGATGAAACTCTACCCAGGCCTCGCCCACCTCGCCTGGATAAGACTGTGGTTTAAGGAGGCATTCGGCATTTTCTGCATAATAACGCGCAATTTGAGCGCAAAGTTTTACTTCGCTGCGACTTTGGCCAATCAGCTTGCCCATCTCTGTACTGGCAATGATAGCCAGCTCTTCGGCCCGGCTATCAATTAACCCGGCCAGTTTTTTTAGCACCTGCACACGCGGCTGAATATCCCCTTTGCTCCAGCGTGAATGGAACAGGCGATCGGCCACATCCAGCGCCTGGCTTACTGCCGTCGCGTCGTGGGAAGGCCAGCTTTTCAGCAACTGGTTATTCGCAGGATTAATGCTTTGATAGGAAGACATACAGCGCTCCATAATCAGTTATCTAAAAGATAAAGGCGGGAAAGTCCCGCCTTAGAATTAAACGTTCTTACGTTCTACCGGCTTGTCGTCCCAGGTCAGGACATCTTCATCGGTTTTATCAAAGGCACGGAACAGGACTTCATCATTGCCTTGCTGACGCCAAATTTCTTCTGCAAGTTTTTCGTCGTAATTCGCCACTTCAAAAATAGCCTCGGCGATTTCAGGTGAGGTGTGACGCAGGCTGGCCCACTCGCCAACGTGATGTGCTTTTGCTTGGTCGGTCGCCATAGTGATCTCCTTGAGTGAAATCCAGTATGAATTCAGTTCGTCAGTTTTGCTGCCAGCCCGGCAACGTGTTCACCCTGAAAGCGGGCGATATTCAGTTCCACTTCTGTGGGCTGGCGTGAGCCGTCGCCGCCAGCCAGGGTGGTCGCGCCATAAGGCGTACCGCCGCGCACTTGCGATATATCGAACAGCTCTTTCGTACCGTAGCCAATCGGGACAATCACCATGCCGTGATGCGCTAACGTGGTCCAGACTGAAGTAATCGTTTGTTCTTGCCCGCCGCCAGTGCCAGTAGAAGAAAAGACGCTGGCTATTTTTCCGAACAAGGCACCGGAAGCCCAGAGTCCGCCCGTGCGATCCCAAAAGGTGCGCATCTGGCCCGACATATTGCCGAAGCGGGTTGGCGTGCCAACGATAATGGCATCGTACTGCGGAAGGATTTCTGGGGTAGCTTCTGCGGAAGCCTGCTGGGTTTTCCCGCCAACCTGGGCAAAGAGTTCTGCATCCATGGTTTCTGGCACACGCAAAATATCGACTTCTGTACCAGGAACCTTGCGGGCGCCTTCAGCAACTGCATTCGCCATCGTTTCTATATGTCCATACATTGAGTAATAAAGCACCAGAATCTTGGCCATTCATCTCTCCCTTCGGTTATTTAGCGTACCAAAAGTATAGAAGAGCTTTATTAGGCTGCGAATTTGTCGCGTATACGAAGACGTTTCCAGGCCCGGTAATCAGCCGGTAAAGGACCAAAAGGGGATTAAATGTTCGATAATCAGGCAAACTGGCAGCGGATTATCTGTTGCCAAATGTAACGGTTGGCAGGGTAGGGGCAAAACTGGCTAAGCTTTAACCATGATTGCGAAACGGGCAATCAGCCGGATTTACTCAAACGCGGGTAAATATTCATAAACTATTGCGATTTTACAACCGGAGCACACTATGGCAACACATCGTGGAGGTTCAGGAAATTTCGCCGAAAACCGGGAGCGTGCGGCCGAAGCCGGACGCAAAGGCGGCAAAAACAGCGGCGGTAATTTTAAAAATGATCCGCAACGGGCTGCACGTGCCGGGGAAAAGGGAGGACGTAGCAGTAATAAGAAAACCGCTGACGCTTAATGGTGCTCTCTGCCGCCGGTGAATTCCGGCGGCTAACGTTATTGCTTTTCTCTGTTCCGCTTCGCAAAATGACGCCCGAATCCATTGTCAGGTGAATTATGTCGGACGCCAGCCGCCGTTTATCCTTGCGTCTCTCGCGCCAGGAAATGATATTAATCCTTATTACTATGATCTGGGGCGGCACCTTTTTGGTGGTGCATCGTGCTGTGCAATATTCCGGGCCGTTTTTCTTTGTCGGCCTGCGTTTTGCCACAGCAGCCCTATTGCTGGCTTTCTTTTTCCGTCGTTATCTGGCAGCAATGACCTTGACGGAAATCAAAGCCGGTTCGCTGATAGGGGTTGCGATTGCGGGTGGCTATGGCCTGCAAACCTGGGGAATGCAGACCATTTCCAGCAGCCAGTCAGCGTTTCTTACTGCGTTATATGTGCCGGTAGTGCCGTTATTACAGTGGCTGTTTTTGCGCCGTCCGCCGGGTCTGATGGCCTGGCTGGGCATTCTACTGGCTTTTAGTGGTTTGATGTTGGTGGCAGGCCCCCAGGAAGGGCGCATTAGCCTGAACGCTGGTGAAATTGCCACCTTACTGAGCACGCTGGCGATTGCCGCCGAAATCATTCTGATTAGCCGTTACGCCGGCAAAGTGGATATTCGTCGCGTTACGCTGATTCAGCTCGCCGTCGCATCGCTATGCGCCTTCTGTTTTATGGTGCCCAACGGCGAATCGATCCCAACGCTTTCCCTGCCGCTGCTGTTTAGCGCGTTAGGCTTAGGGGCCGCCAGCGCCTTAATTCAGGTCACGATGAATTGGGCGCAGCGCAGCGTTTCACCGACACGGGCTACGGTGATCTATGCGGGTGAACCGGTGTGGGCGGGCGTTGTGGGTCGGGTTGCCGGAGAGCGTTTGCCAGCTGCAGCGCTGCTGGGTGGGGCATTGATAGTTTGTGGTGTCATCGTCAGCGAATTGCGGTTTAAGCGCAAAAAAGCGGAGCAGCCAGTAACCACACCGCTTGAGTAGTTAACTATCCTGGCGCGCTACCTTATTTTCTGTCAACGTCGTGCTGCGACGACGCAGAACGGCATTAAGAATAATTGCGCCAAAAGTAGCGGTGCCAATGCCGCCCAACGTAAATTGTCCAATTTTTAGCGTGAAGTCGCCCGCGCCAAGCACCAGTGTCGTCGCGACCATAATCAGATTGCCGTTCTGGCTGAAATCGACGTGGTTTTGTACCCAGATACGTGCGCCTGCCACAGCAATCAGGTAATGCTCCCAACTTACTGATTTAGTGTATGATGGTGATTTTGAGGTGCTTGCGTGGCTTCCATTTCCATCAGATGTCCTTCCTGCTCCGCTACTGAAGGCGTGGTGCGTAACGGCAAAAGCACTGCCGGACATCAGCGCTATCTCTGCTCTCATTGCCGTAAAACATGGCAACTACAGTTCACTTACACCGCCTCTCAGCCCGGTACGCACCAGACAATCATTGATATGGCCATGAATGGCGTCGGATGTCGCGCCAGTGCACGCATTATGGGCATTGGCCTCAACACGGTTTTACGTCACTTAAAAAACTCAGGCCGCAGTCGGTAACCTCGCGCATACAACCGGGCAGTGATGTGATTGTCTGCGCTGAAATGGACGAACAGTGGGGCTACGTCGGTGCTAAATCACGTCAGCGCTGGCTGTTTTACGCGTATGACAGGATACGGAGGACGGTTGTGGCACACGTCTTCGGTGAACGCACTCTGGCCACACTGGAGCGTCTTCTGAGCCTGCTGTCGGCCTTTGAGGTCGTGGTATGGATGACGGATGGCTGGCCGCTGTATGAATCACGCCTGAAGGGAAAGCTGCACGTTATCAGCAAGCGTTACACTCAGCGCATTGAGCGACATAACCTGAATCTGAGACAACATCTGGCAAGGCTGGGACGGAAGTCACTGTCGTTCTCAAAATCGGTGGAGCTGCATGACAAGGTCATCGGACATTATCTGAACATAAAACACTATCAGTAAGTTGGAGTCATTACCGAAAATCGATTTTTAGCTTTAACGGCTGCATCACAATTAAAGCAGCTGTTACAGAACTATACCGAATCATTAGGATTTGATTGCTTTGCTTTTCTGATCCAGCATCCGGTGCCTTTTACCCGGCCACGTTTTCATTTGCACAGCACTTATCCCGAATTATGGGTGAAGCATTACGAACAGCAGAATTACTTTGCTGTTGATCCGGTTCTGATCTTTTGTCAGCGACCGGGTAGAGGACTAGAATGGACAGCCGATCTGTTTACCGACGCGGGAAATCTATGGGCAGAAGCGGGCGGGTTTGGCTTGCTCAGCGGCTTTTCTTGTTCTGCCATGGCACTAAATCGCGCCATTGGTATATTATCTGTATCATCACACCAACCGCTGATCACGCAGCATCGCCACACAGAACTGGAAGTAAAACTACACTTTCTGGCGGAGCTGAGTTTACGTGTATTAGAACGTTTAGGTGATGAGGCGATGCTGGTCCTGAAAAATGATTTTAGCCAGCGTGAACTGGAAATTTTAAAATGGACCGCCGAAGGTAAAACCTCGGTTGAAATTTCACTTATTTTATCCATTTCCGAACATACAGTGAATTTTCACCAAAAGAATATGCAAAAACGTTTCAATGTTTCCAATAAAACGCAGATTGCCTGTTATGCAGCGGCAATTGGACTGATTTAATTAAACACAACTACCAATTTTAGTAGTTCCCTCGTTTAAGTCAGTTGTCTACCCTGCGCCAGTGCGTTGCCAGGCTGGCGCAAAGAAATCATTGTAAACATGGGGATGTTAAAGGCGCATGATGAAAATAATTCAAACGCAATTAAAGGATATGCCATCCTCTTTGCTTGCCGAATTAGGCAGCTACCGTTACAGCGTTTTTGCTCGCGGCGAAGGGTGGTCGATTCCGCCTCGTTTAAGCACGCCGGGTCAGGAATATGACCGTTATGATCGCTCAGATGTGACCTGGTTAATTGCCTGGAATGCGCGTGCAGGAATTTGTGGCTGCGCACGTTTAATGCCGTGGTATGAGCCTGAACAAAATGAAGGCATTGTTCTGCCGTTCAGTCACGAAAAAGTGTGGGAAATGTCGCGCTATTCAGCAAGGCTGGAAGCCGACCCAGAATTACCGCTGAATATTCTCTGGCATGCCGTGCAGCTGGCTGAGCTTAACGGAAGAGAATATATTATTAGCTCGGCGACGCCGATGCTGGAAAAAATGTTTGAACAGCATCAGGTCGCTTACGATCCGCTGACGCCGGGTTTGATTCAGTCAGAAGATAATCTCTTCGCGATCCGCATTCCGGTGAGTCAACCTGCGTTGGCTGAAAAGTATCGCGGTACGCGTCGTTTTAGCCCGGAAGAAGTGCTGCCTTCACTGGGCGTTTCGGTTAACTGGCAATCATACAATTGAGGCTTTGCCCCCAACGCGGGGGCAAAGTCCGCCTACTGGCGGTAAGCGGTTTTAATCTGTTTTATGGTATTGCTGAACACTTCGGCCTGCGGTTTATCGCCAAGCGTCTGAACATAACGTTCCATATTGATAATTACTTTCCCGGCATCTGCCTGGCCCATTCCTTTCAGAATTAGAGTCACCATCATCTTCAGGCAGGCTACTTCGTCAGCCAGTTTCTGTGTCTCCTGCGAGGTAGCAAAATCTTCGTCGCTCATAAATTCTCCTTGTTGATTGACTACGTGTCGGCAATCTGCCCGCACAACAGTGGGGGAGTATATCACAGTGCAAATGACGAGAAGGTGTTCCCGCTTCGCTTATTCCTGCCGGGCACTTAAACCAGAAGTATTTATCAATGTCGCCGCACAATCATTTAGTTTGACTGGAAGAGTAATAAAGCACAGCGATTAACTCCCTGGCTGGCTTTTATTTTTATTTAATTGAAAAATAAATATTTTTTAATTAAAAAGTTCAACAAATTATGAAAGGAAAACTGTTTTATCTCTACGTTATTGTTGGTTTGATGTAAATCAGGAAATAGCGTTACCCTTTCGCTTTGTTGATGTGCTTTTAAGTTAAAAGCAGGTATGATTGCTGTTTGTTATCGTTAATTACTTCCTCTTTATTTAGCCTGCGGAGTGTTTCTCGTTGATCAGTGTGCTGCTTGTTGATGACCATGAACTGGTCCGCGCCGGTATTCGCCGCATTTTGGAAGATATTAAAGGTCTGATGATTGCGGGCGAAGCCTGCTGTGGCGAAGATGCGGTGAAATGGTGTCGCACGCATCAGGTTGACGTTATTCTGATGGATATGAATATGCCCGGTATTGGCGGGCTGGAAGCGACGCGAAAAATCGTGCGCTATAATCCCGACATCAAAATCATCATGTTGACCATTCACACCGAAAATCCACTGCCGGCAAAAGTGATGCAGGCTGGCGCCGCCGGTTACCTGAGCAAAGGCGCTGCGCCGCAGGAAGTGGTCAATGCCATTCGTTCAGTCAACGCCGGCCAGCGCTATATTGCGTCTGATATTGCACAGCAGATGGCATTAAGCCAGATTGAACCGCAAAAAACCGAATCCCCCTTTAGCTGTTTGTCGGAAAGGGAATTGCAGATTATGCTGATGATCACCAAAGGACAAAAGGTGACAGAAATTTCCGAGCAGCTAAATCTCAGTCCTAAAACCGTTAACAGTTATCGTTACCGTATGTTCAGCAAACTGAATATCAGCGGTGATGTAGAGTTAACGCATCTGGCCATTCGACATGGCCTGTTCAATGCGGAGCCGTTAATCAGTAGTGAATGACGTTTTTAATGCCAAAGCCTTTCTGAGTACAGTAACCAGCAAGCCCGGCGTCTATCGTATGTATGACGCCTCGGGAACCGTGATCTATGTCGGCAAAGCCAAAGACCTGAAAAAGCGTCTTACCAGCTATTTTCGTCGCCAGGTTGGCAGCCGTAAAACCGAAGCGCTGGTGAGTAATATCCAGCATATCGATGTCACCGTAACCCACACTGAAACCGAAGCGCTGCTGCTGGAGCATAATTACATCAAGCTCTATCAGCCGCGTTATAACGTGCTGCTGCGTGACGATAAATCTTATCCCTATATTTTCCTGAGCAGCGATACCCATCCACGCCTGGCGATGCATCGCGGCGCTAAACATGCAAAAGGCGAATATTTCGGTCCGTTTCCAAACGGTTATGCCGTGCGCGAAACGCTGGCACTGTTGCAAAAAGTTTTTCCTGTACGCCAGTGTGAGAACAGCGTCTACCGCAACCGCTCACGTCCTTGTCTGCAATATCAGATCGGTCGTTGCCTTGGCCCGTGCGTTGCTGGCTTAGTCAGTGAGGAAGAGTATGCGCAGCAAACGGATTATGTGCGGCTGTTTCTGGCTGGTAAAGACGATCAGGTACTTAACCTGTTGGTGAAACGAATGGAAGAGGCAAGCATGGGTCTGCGCTTTGAGGAGGCGGCCCGGCTACGCGATCAAATCCAGGCCGTCCGGCGTATCACTGAGAAGCAGTTTGTCTCCAATCAGGGGGATGATCTCGACGTGATAGGCGTGGCTTACGACGCAGGCATGGCATGTTTGCACGTGCTGTTTATTCGCCAGGGCAAAGTATTAGGCAGCCGTAGCTACTTTCCCAAAGTCCCTGTGGATACGGATCTGGCAGAGGTGGTGCAAACGTTTGTCGGACAGTTCTACCTGCAAGGTAGTGAGGCGCGTACCTTGCCGGGCGAAATTTTGCTCGATTTTACTTTGCCAGAGCGTGAACTGCTGGCGGAATCACTGAGTGAACTGGCGGGACGCCGCGTCAATATTCAGAGTAAACCGCGCGGTGACCGTGCCCGTTATCTGAAACTGGCTCGTACTAATGCCGCTACGGCATTAACGACGCGGTTATCGCAGCACTCGACGATTCAGCAACGTCTGAAAGCACTGGCGACGTTTCTTGAACTCGACAAAATCAGCCGGATGGAGTGTTTCGACATCAGCCATACCATGGGGGAGCAGACTATCGCGTCCTGCGTGGTCTTTGATCAAAATGGGCCGTTGCGCGCGGATTACCGACGCTACAATATCAGCGACATTACGCCTGGCGATGATTATGCCGCAATGAATCAGGTGCTACGCCGTCGCTATGGTAAAGCGATTGAAGAAGACAAAATTCCCGACGTGATCCTGATTGATGGGGGCAAAGGACAGCTGGCGCAGGCCAGGCAGGTATTTGCCGAACTGGACGTGCCATGGGATAAATCACGCCCTGTTTTATTAGGCGTGGCGAAAGGTAGCGATCGCAAAGCCGGACTGGAAACGCTGTTCTTTGAACCGGAAGGCGAGGGTGTTTCATTGCCGCCAGATGCGCCAGCGCTACATGTTATTCAGCATATTCGTGATGACGCTCACAATCATGCAATTTCGGGCCACCGAAAAAAACGGGCGAAAGTAAAGAACACCAGCGCACTGGAAAGTATCGAAGGGGTGGGACCGAAACGGCGTCAGCAACTGCTTAAATACATGGGCGGCTTGCAGCCTTTGATGAATGCCTCGGTGGAAGAAATCGCCAATGTACCCGGCATATCCTTCGCTTTAGCGGAAAAAATCTACTATTCGTTGAAACACTAGCATTGAAACGGGGTGGGCAATGTAGGAACATACGTTAAATTCTACCCATTCCAGACAGTTACCGGCATATGCAATTTAACATACCGACGTGTCTCACCCTGTTTCGTGTTGTCCTCATTCCGTTCTTTGTACTGGCTTTCTATTTGCCGTTTTACTGGGCGCCGTTTGTTACCGCATTGATTTTTGTTATTGCCGCTGTCACTGACTGGTTTGATGGTTTTCTTGCCCGTCGCTGGAAGCAGACCACACGCTTTGGGGCCTTTCTCGATCCGGTGGCTGATAAAGTGATGGTTGCGATGGCGCTGGTGTTAGTGGCTGAATATTTTCATTCCTGGTGGATTACATTGCCTGCCGCAACCATGATCGCGCGTGAAATTATTATCTCGGCTTTGCGTGAATGGATGGCCGAAATTGGCAAGCGCAGTAGCGTGGCTGTGTCCTGGATTGGCAAAGTGAAAACCACCGCCCAAATGTTCTCGTTATTTGCGTTGTTATGGCGTCCTGACAGCACGGTGGTCGGCGTTGGCGTGGTCGCATTATACATTGCAGCCGTGCTGACTTTCTGGTCAATGTTTCAGTATCTGAGCGCGGCGCGTGGCGATTTCCTCGAACGGTGATCGATGCGATTTAAAAAGCAGCAAACGGACGCGGAGTCAGGATAATTTTATTGACTCATTGCGTCAGGTCAGTAGAATGCATCGCATCGAACGGCAGCGTGTCTGCCAGAAGATAAATAAAATCAGCGGGTTTGAAGAAATCGCTGAGATTTGCGGGAATAGCTCAGTTGGTAGAGCACGACCTTGCCAAGGTCGGGGTCGCGAGTTCGAGTCTCGTTTCCCGCTCCAAATTTGCAAGTCAGGATAACCTGACGGCACATCAGTTTAAGGCGCGTTGGCAGAGTGGCTATGCAGCGGATTGCAAATCCGTGTACCTCGGTTCGACTCCGGGACGCGCCTCCAGTTATACCCTGCCCGGGTGGTGAAATCGGTAGACACAAGGGATTTAAAATCCCTCGGCTGTAAGGCTGTGCGGGTTCAAGTCCCGCCCCGGGCACCATATTTAAAGCCGAATAAAAACAAGCTGTTAGTAATGTCGTAAACCACCTTAATCGGTGGTTTTTTTGTGCCCTTAATTTGGCTAATGGCAGCATAATGGCAGCACTCTGGCAGCAGAGGTTTTTGAGGACTGCTTATTTTGCGTCTGAACGGTTGTCTAATGGGTTAAGGGCAACTGCGGCATCCAGATGATTAGGGGCAAAGTGAGCGTAACGCATAGTCATCATTATCGTGCTATGACCGAGTATCTGTTGAAGCACCAGAATGTTGCCACCCCGCATCATAAAATGGCTGGCGAAAGTGTGGCGCAACACATGTGTACGTTGTCCCTTCGGTAGCTCAATTCCGGCTCTGTTCAGAGCTGCTTTAAATGACTCGTAAGCAGGGGAGAAAAGCGCACCGCGCTTCTTAGGTAGGATTTTTTGTAACTGGTCGGAAATTGGTACTGTACGGTTCTTTTTGCTTTTGGTCTGAGTAAAAGTCAGACGGCCAGGCAAAACCTGTGATTGTTTTAAACTCTCCGCTTCGCTCCAGCGTGCGCCGGTCGCCAGGCAAATTCTCACGATGGTGCCGAGATCTGTGTTGGCCGATTGATCGCACGCCGCCAGCAGCCGGTCAATCTCTTCTTCATACAGAAAAGCCAGCTCCTGATCCCCTTCCTTGAACTGCCTGATCCCGGATAACGGGTTATCACCTTCCCATTCTCCCAGCCGCTTCATTTCCGAAAAAACCGCATGAAGGTAAGACTGCTCGCGGTTTACTGTCGCTTCACTAAGTTTCTTCTTTCCTTTCTGATTCCATTCACCGCTTAAGCGTCTTTCCCGGTATACTGCAAAAGTATTTTTATCAAAATGAGCAGCAAGCGGATCCCCTAGGCGCTCGCAGATGGCAAGTAATTTCACTTTGCGTTCCTCGCCAGAGGTCAGCGTTTTGCCATGCATCTCATACCAGCGCTCAATGAACGTGGAGAGTGTTACAGCATTATCGTTAACCGCCTGGCCGGATGCGTTATTCATGGTGCGGCGCTCAAATGAGAGCGCCTCGCCTTTAGTGGCAAACTGCTTGCGTATGCGCTTCCCATCACGGCCATAGGGGAAGCACTGGCAAAGCCATTTACCTGAAGGGAGTTTGCGGACTGTCATTGATCACTACCTACAATACGGATGAAAATGGATTAGTGCTTCCAACAACTGAAAGCACTGATTAAAATTTGAAGAGGGGTTATTACTCACTAATAAAAGTAATTATCTGGCCTGATTCAATATCAACATCAGCAGATATAGTTTGTTTGACGCGAGCAGCGTAAGCGTTAGTACCACTAAAAGTGGTTGAAACTATAGCGTGAGGAGTGCCTTTCATCAGAATCCGGTAAGTAGTTTTGATGTGCTTGTACGAATCCTCATCATTCATACTTTCTTTAATGGCTTTTTCCAGAGGTCGATAGGAACCATCCCAACCGCTAAATTGGGCAAAGAACGTGTCAAAGTTGGTACGAGTATCCAAAGATCTTGGATCTTTTTTATAATCGCCAGCGCACCAACCAAGTACCATGCCGATTTGTAAGTCATTGCTTTTGGTTGCACTGTACTCGCTGAGGCAATTATAAAAGCCGGTGAAAGCAGATTCTTTGAAATCCTCAGATACTAAATAACCAGAAACGATATCTTTTCGTTCTTTTTCTAATTTTTTCTGATATTCACCTAATGTCAACGTAGGATATTTGAATTTTTTTTCATCCTCTTCGGCCTGAGCGGCCAATATCTGCTCGGCTTTTAGTTCTTCTGCGGATTTTATCCTTGGATAAAAATGGTTCTTTACCCCAACAAGCAACACTAAAACAACGAAGAAGACCGCAGAGGATGTTTTTCTGTTGGACATGCCAACCCATGAAGGTTTTATAATCCCAATCCAGAAGGTCAGTACGACAAAATACATGATGATTTCAATTATTTTTTCCATCGTTAATCCTTAACGTTTAATATCAAAAAATAAGAGCACCTACAGTAAAACCTATAACAAAAATAAAGCCGAATTCTTTGGGGTGTGTCCGCAGTAGTTCAAAAATATTGAGTCGTTCTGACGTGGGTTTTTGAGGAAGCTGGTGTGTTTCTTGCGATTGTTGATCCAGCCAGGACAGAGCAAGCTGGAGTTGAGGGCGAGTTAAATCATTCAGCCTGCCTGTACCGAAGTTGATATGACAGTAGCGAATGAGTTTCTGCCTGATTTCACTATCTTGGCTGTTGCGCAGCAGGAGGCTTACCAGAGCTTTGCTGGTGTCTTTTTCTTTGCACCTATCCAGCATGGCCTGTAGAAAACTGACTGCCGTTCGATATTGATTAACGGTCATATCACCAATACTAGAAACACCAATTTCAGCGTGAACTTTCTGCCAGACAGTAAACGCTTCATCCTCTCCAGCTTCAGCAATCGCGCTCACAAGATTGTTTAGCTCTTTGCGTTGAGCCTTAACAAGAGGGCGCTTGTCTTCTTCCTTTTCTGGAAGTGAAACATTGATTGTGTGACGACCATCAAACTGATCTATTTGAATCTTATTTTCATTGAAATCGCGTCCTGCAACACGGTTTTGCTCACCAGTAGAATTAACCGTCATAAAGTACTTCCTTACTTCTTGTTTTCGTTGAAATCCCTGCCTGCGACACGGTTGCCTTGACCCGATATGTTTATTGAATTCGATGCAGTATTACCTGCTGTAAGTGCGGCGAGTGCAGCAGCTTTGATTGCAAGGGGGGCCTTCCTGAATAGGTTGAGTAGCTCTTGCTCGTCAATGTCAAGGGCCTCCGCAGACCTGACTCCTGTAACAATGAATTGAACGTCAGCTCCAAATTTTGCAATTGCAGATAGGTAGGCTACATCGGGATTGCGCTCACCTTTCTCATAGTTGAGCTGGGCTTGTTTTCTGACTCCGCCAATTTCGCCAAGCGCCGCTTGGCTTAGGCCTAAGCGTATGCGCTCCTCTTTAAGACGCTCTCCAGAACGCGAATGCATTTAAAAATCCTTGACAGGTACTCGATTGAGTACCAGAATGTGAATCACAGATACTTAGCAGATCACAATATACCACTATGACACAAGACGAGAACATCCAAAGGTCACGACTTCCAAAGGGGTTATTTTCTGGCAACCCTATCCCTATGCGGCTGACCACCGAAGAACGTGCGTTACTTGAGGCGTTAGCCACCAAAGAATGCCGTTCGATCTCTAGCATGGCGCGCATGATTTTTTTGCGTGGCATGGAAGTAGCTAACGCAGACTGATCGAGGTGTTTTTATGGAAAACATCACAATCAATTTAAACGTACTGGCTCCTTATCTTTCCCTTAAGGAGTACGCCAGAGTGACCGGAATACCCTTCGAGACATGCCGGGATATGGTGAAAGACGGGAGAATCATCATTCGTGTCAATACCGATCGAATTCTGACCCACCCTGCCAAAGTAAAACTGACCCACCCCCTTTGAATCATTCGAGCGTTGTTGCTTTCGTTTTCTTCTGGAGTTGACCGCTTTTCAGCTTATCTTTCAGTCGATAGCTTTGGCCGCTGATTTGGGCGATATGCGCATGGTGAAGCAGCCGATCCAGCATCGCTGCCGTCAGTGTCTCGTCATCACCAAACGTTCCGGACCACTGCGTAAACGGCAGGTTGCTGGTCAGGATCACGCTGCCTGACTCATACCGTTTAGCGACTACCTGGAAGAACAGGTTCGCCTCCATTTTACCGAACGGCAGATATCCCACTTCGTCGATGATCAACAGCTTAGGTTTACCTACGACGCGGTTCAGGTAGCCCTTCAGGTCACCCTGACGATGTGACGCCATCAGTTGCAGCATCATGTCGGCGGCGGTAATGAACCGAATGCTTAAACCCGCCATCGCGGCCTTATAGCCAATGGCGGTCGCCAGGTGCGTTTTGCCGACGCCAGAAGGCCCGAGCAGGACAACGTTCTCCTGACGTTCGATAAATGTCAGACCCGCCAACTCCTGGATCTGACTTCGTGGAACGCCACTGGCATAGGCGTAATCGAACTGCTCCAGTGTTTTTATCACCGGCAGGCCTGATAACCGCAAAATGGTCTGGCGACGCCGTTCGTTCTGGCCATCATGCTGGAGCTGCAAAACGGCTTCCAGGAAGTCGGCATGCGTGCCGCTGTTGTCGATGGTCGCCTGTGCCACACCCGGCCACTCTGCCGGCAGGCGGTCGAGCTTGAGTTGCTCGCAGAGCGCGGCAATACGATCATGTTGAAGGTTCATGCTGGCACCTCGAGCAAGGCCTG
Organism: Mixta mediterraneensis; assembly: GCF_014946725.1. Classification (GTDB taxonomy): domain Bacteria; phylum Pseudomonadota; class Gammaproteobacteria; order Enterobacterales; family Enterobacteriaceae; genus Pantoea; species Pantoea mediterraneensis. The sequence goes on along the minus strand of NZ_JACFXY010000001.1, from coordinate 62,400 downwards.
GTACGTTGCCAGAGGATGTTGCAGGCTCTCGGTCGGCACCGGACGCTGGCTGAGCGCTGGGACAGGTGCAGGCAATGCCAACGTGACCTTCGGTAACGGCAATAGCGCAGCACGCTCGCGCGGCATGCGCTGCTCAGGCGGTACGCCTGTGGTGCCATGCACTCGTGTGTTCGCGACGGTGACCAGCCACTCGCCGATGCGTGTGTTGGCAGCAGGTACATCCAGTACCAGCCCGGCCTGCCGGAAGGTCGCGGTAAGAGGCACGATAAAGCTGTTCTTGAGGTAATGGTTAAACCGCTCAACCTTACCCTTGGTCTTGGCGCGATAGGGTCGGCAGACCTTGGGAGTAAAGGCATACTTCTCGGCGACGTGCATCAACTGCGGGTTCCAGCGATGCTTACCGGGGCCGTAGACATCGCGCTCAATGATGATGGCCTTGGCGTTGTCGAACAGCAGCTGATGCGGCGTCCCGCCGAAGAACCTGAGCGCAGACTCAATGCCGTCACACCAGGCAGCGGAGTCCTGGTTGCTGTAAAACTTGACGAAAGTCGCGCGGCTCCAGCCCAGCGTGGCGACAAAGGCCAGCAATGGGTTATGACCGAGTCTGATGATGGTGAAATCAACTTGCATCTGAAAGCCAGGCTCGGTCTCGAAGCGTGTTACCTCTTCAGTGACGGGCTGCTTAATGGGGTGCAGGAAAGCGGTCAGCATGCTGTAACCACCCTCGTAACCACGCTGACGGATCTCGCGCAGCAGCACACTGGCGGGTATCCAGAGGGGCCTGGCAGCGGCCACGCGCTCAAGGATATAAGTCTTGAACGGGTCAAGCTTGCAGGGTCTGGGTGCGCGAGGCTTGTAGCGCATATCCGCTACGGGCAGCGGGCTACGAATATATCTGCGAACGGTCTCACGAGAGCATGAAAGCTGGCGCGCGATGGCGCGTATCGACATGCCCTGACGGTGTAAAACACTAATCTCCACTCTGGTCTCCAATGTCATCATTGGCAGTGCCTTAAAACTGCCATTTTTACCCTAGGTGGGTCAGATTTACATCGGCAGGTGGGCCAGTTTTACATCGGTAGCGACACATTCGGCCTAAGGAGCTTTCCGGCGCAAAGGTTGAAGTAAATATGGTCGCCATGCTTAAAGATGCGATTGCTAATAGCTGAAAGGACTATTAAATGAAAAAGCGCTATTCACAACATGGAGCTCATGCCGGAAGCATTCCGGGTTTGGTTCAGGTAAGTAAAAATGTTTATGTCTATTCCGGTTTCACTATCCGTAAATCGTCACGTAATGCTTTTAATCAAAGCAATTCATATCTGATAAATAAGCGGGACGATAGCGGTGGTATTGATAATTATTATGGACGCGACTTTGCCTTAGCTGAAGCAATGCGAACAATTGAAGGTTTAAGGAGTGGACGAAATTATGATGATTGAAATGATTGTCGGACTTTTTCTCTTTGCTGTTCTCATGTTGCATTTAATTCAGTTTTTAATCCGCCTTCATTGCAGGAAAGTGAAACAGAGAAGAATGATAGCGCTTGCTGAATATAAAACCCGACGCGAAGAAGTGGAACTAAAAGCCCGTAGGCAACTGTAGCAGGTGCACAATATGAATGATAATGCTCCATCACTTGCCAGCCTGTTAAAGCACGGTTGCCAAGTCACACACTTCAAAAATACTCGCGGCTGGCTGGAAACGCCGGACGGAAGATTTTTTAAGCCCGAACCGGCGAAGGTTCAATTTGTTAAGGGTAAAAATAAGCCGTTTGTTTATACCCAAAGAATAAATAAAGGCTTCCTGCTTAAACTGACTGGCTTATTTAAAAAGCTAATTAAGTAGTTTGGGTTTAAAAAAACGAACTTTGTTTTCTCCGCCTGTTTATTAAGTGGCGGCGGTTCAATTCATTCTTCTTTTGAGGAAGAGATTATGACCAGACGTGATCAATATAGCTTCATTCTGCACGTTCTTTTACCTGCTATCGAAAATGAAGGGTTAACAATTAAAACCCGCCGCGATGGTGAGTTAACCCTTTCAGCCAATGGATCAGTAACCACTAATTTTATTTGCAACCTGCGTCAGCACTGCATTGAAGAATTGCAGCGTCCTTATTTTCCTAACCCTTACGGAGTTTAATGCAATGAAACACGTAATGATTGATATTGAAGTTATGGATAATAAGCCGACTGCGGCGATTACGTCTATCGCTGCGGCAATCTTTGATCCTATGTCAGGCCAGCTCTCAGACAACCTAAAAAGCCTCGCAGCCAAAGGCGCTATGGGGGCAGCATTATGATCCGTTCCCTACTCAAATGGCCCGGTGGCAAAAGTCGCGTGATGCCTGAATTACTGCCGCATTTACCAAAGGCCGGTTGCCTCGTTGAGCCTTTTGTTGGCGGTGCTTCTGTTTTCCTCAATACCGATTATCGTCGCTATATCCTTGCGGATATCAACCCGGATCTGATCCGCCTTTATCGAGAGGTAAAAAGTAACCCTGAGTTGGTGATTGATCTGGCTCGCCCGCTCTTTGCTACCGGCAATTCTAAAGAGGAATACTTACAGAACCGCCGCATTTTCAACGGTACAAAAGGTTTGCTTGATGTGGCCCGTGCTGCCCTGTTTCTTTACCTCAACCGGCACGGCTACAACGGCGTGGTGCGTTACAACCAGAGCGGCGGTTATAACGTGCCGTTTGGTCAGCACAAAACCGCGCCTTACTTCCCCGAAGCGGAGATCCGGCAGTTTGCTGAGAAGGCCAACGACACCAAAGCTATTTTTCTGTGCAGCTCGTTTCAAAACACCCTCAAAGTGATGGTTGGAACGGATGAAGCCATCTACTGCGATCCGCCGTACCTGCCAGCCAGCGAAACCGCCAATTTCACCCAATACCACACCGAGCCATTCACTGAGAAGCACCACCGCCAGTTAGCGGCGGAGCTGCTGGAAGTTAACCGCAAATATGGCGCGCCGGTTGTCATTTCCAACAGTGACACCGAAACCACCCGAGAGATTTACCACCACTTCCGCCTGCATGAAATCGACGTGCAGCGCTCTGTTAGCACTGATGCCAGCAACCGCCAGAAGGCCAAAGAAGTGATTGGCGTGCTGCCTGTTTGCGATTGCTGCGGGCGTTATGGCGGCGGTTGCCCTGATTGTGGCACCGTGATGGGTGATGCCACTTACAACGCGATGGTTGCGGCGGGCACGTTTGACGTTCTGGGGGCGCTTTAATGAATCTTATAGACGCCTGGATCGTTGAAATAATAAGCGTGAATCGTGGCGAGATTATGCCGTATTGGTTGGTTGAGGCGAAAGTAACAGCTTATGGAAGGGAATCAATAACCACAATCCTGAAGAAATCAGAAGAGGAGGCCAAAGCCATTAAAATAGGGGATGTAGTTCAAATATGACCACGGCAACCCGTGGCCGTAACGCCCCTTCACCACCTCCGCCTTATCCGGGTAGCACTGACAATGCTACCCCTTACGCTTATGGGGGAAACAAATCATATCAGCCGATTGGCGTTGATGTAGCGCCGGGGCCGGATGGTTTCGACTATCTCACGCCTGACGGTACGCGGAAGCATATTGCGTTCAGTGAACTGGTAGCGGAAGACGAAAAGCCGGAGCGCAGCAAGTGGCTTCGCCGCCGCCTTGCTTCTCTTCCTCAGTATGTTCGCCGCTACTTTTCCACGAAGCTGGATGCGCTGGACGCGAAAGACCGCAAAGCGGCAGATCACTGGCTGGTTAATACCTTTGAGCGCCACGTATTAACTCGCATTGATAACGTAAACAGCATTTACCAGCCTGACAGCGTGATGCCCGGTATTCTGCTGCCTATCCGCGATCAGCTTTTCCGTATTCTCTGGGCGGGGAAAAAAGAGTTAAAAAGACTGGCTTATACGCTTGCCGATATCTTTACGAGCGAGTTTATACGCGAGTCCGATCATCAGTTGGCGCATACCGGTGATCCAGAGTTTGCGGCGCTTTCTGGCTATGGTCGAATTGCGTCGCTGGCTGTGCATCTGAAAACACCAATCCCAGGTTGGACAGCGTATTGCAATGAAGAACTTGAAGCGGAGGACGCGTTACGAGCAGTTCTCCGTCTTGAGTCACCGCAATGGTGGTTAAACCGGCTGCGCCGTATTCATGCCCGTTGGCGTGAGCATTTGATGATCGCAGCGGGATACGTCCAGAAAAAATCTTCCCCATACAGTAGCGCCCCGTGCCTTACGGAATGGCTGGCTCAGAAGAAGGCTAATCGTGAATACCTTAAGGCGATGGAACTGGAAGACCAGGACACGGGCGAGCGCATTTCACTGATCGACAAAGTTATGGGGAGCGTCGCCAATCCAGCAATTCGGCGCTGTGAGTTAATGACCAGGATGCGAGGGTTTGAAAATCTGGCGAAGCAGGAAGCGCTGGCCGGTGACTTCTACACGCTTACAGCACCTTCCCGTTATCACTCCATGCAGCATAACGGGCGACGAAATAATAAATACTGTGGCGCGTCGCCACGCGAGACGCAGAAATATCTTTGCAAGGTGTGGGAGAAAACGCGCTCGGCGTGGCTGAGGGCTGGTATTCGTAATTTTGGTTTCCGCGTAGTCGAGCCGCACCACGATGCCACGCCACACTGGCACTTGCTGTTATTTATGCGCCCGGAACACGTTGAACAGGCACGCGAAATATTCCGTAAATATGCTCTCGAAGTGGATGGTAATGAGGCAGGTGCTCAGGAAAATCGCTTCAGAGTCGTACCAATAGAAGAAGAACACGGCAGCGCTACAGGTTATATAGCGAAATACATCTCTAAAAATATCGATGGTTACGCCCTCGACGGTGAGACAGACGACGAAACCGGGGAAGACCTGAAAGAAATGTCGCGGCGTGTCAGTGCATGGGCTTCACGCTGGTCTATTCGCCAGTTCCAGCCTATAGGTGGTGCACCTGTCACTGTATACAGAGAACTGCGACGCTTGGGTAACCGTGAGCTGGTGTTACACCCTGAACTGGAAACCGCACGTCAGGCCGCTGATGCAGGCGAGTGGGATAACTATGTATTAGCCCAGGGTGGCCCCCTGGTTGAGCGTAAAAATCTGCGCATCCGCCTGAACTACGAAACCACCGAAAACGGAAACGCCTACGGTGATGACGTCCAGCGAATCACCGGCATTTACTGCCCGATAACAGGCAGTGACTCTTTGATCTTCACCCGCACCGCTCAATACAAAATCGTGCCGAAGCGCCAGAGCGCTGACCGTGTAGCCGTTGACGTTGGTTTTTCAGGCGGCAGCGCCGCCCCTCGGAGTTCTGTCAATAACTGTACGCGGGATCCCGCGGCAGGTGCTGACGGTGTTGAACATGCCGCCAGCGAAGCTGCAGGACAGTCGGAAATGACTGTGCCAGCTGAGGGCGTGACGGTGAATTTTGATGCGCTTTCACGGCAGGAAAAGAGAGAACTGGCGCAGCGGCTTAGTGACGATGTGCGGAGTAAGCGTAAAAAGCGGCCACCAGAACGAGAAGAAGTGGCTGGGCTATCTGTGAAAGAGCAGCAGATCAGTGAACTGCTGGCGCTGCGTGGGATTGATGCCAGCGCCGGAATGGTCAGATCGCTGATGGCCGGTGCGTCAGTGGCGTGCGGCGATCTTGTTATGACCGTGCAGGACGGGCGGTTGGTATCCCGCAGCCGTGCCGCATCGGAAAAAATGCCGTCGCAGGTGATGGCGGCGAAGAAAAAGACAAGCGACCTCGTGAGCAGGATGAAGGCTGCGTTTTCGGGGCGGAAGTAGGATGCCGATCGGCATGGTCGGCTTTGACAGTGTGGTACCGAAATACCGCGATGGCCGGAACGGTCAGCTTTGACGGTGTGGTACCGGATTCCGGCAAATACAGCCATTTCCGGCAGTGTTGGCCGTACATCGAGAACCGTCATTTTTAACAGTGCTGCAGGTGGTTAAAAATGACGGTGCCAGCTGAGGACGAAAGAGTATGAGCTATCTGGGAAGTAAGGCGGCGAGCGGGGTTTATCAGAAGATTATTGCTGAAATGCCCCCGCATGATACCTACATTGAAACGCACCTGGGCAGTGGCGCAGTAATGTTTCACAAGCCACTTGCAGCCAGGACGATTGGAATTGATGTCGATGAAAATGCTTTCATATTAACGCGGGAGCGCTGGTCTGATATGGGGCAAACTCCGCCCCGGTTGCATCTTTATCACGGTGATGCTGTAGGTTTTCTGGAAAAAGAAGACTTTACTCAACATGGCCGCGTGCTGGTTTATTCCGATCCCCCCTATCTGCCAGAAACGCGCACCAGTCGCGCCCGCTATCTTCATGAATATACCGTTTCCGATCATGAGCGCCTGTTAGCCTGCCTCATAAGCCTGCCGGAAAACGTCAACGTGATCCTGTCTGGCTATCCGTCGCGGCTCTATGACGAAACGTTAGCGGGCTGGCGCAGTAAGGAGTTTCAGGCCATGACACGCGGCGGCGTGCGAACAGAAAAAATCTGGATGAACTACCCGGAAGGGCGCGCGTATTCCCACGCGTTTGCCGGGAAAGATTACAACGATCGGCACCGTATTAAGCGCAAAGTTGAGCGCTGGCGCGCGAAATATGCCGCGCTTCCGCCTGCTGAAAGGCTGGCGATCATGGTGGCGCTCAATGAGGTTGACGCGGGCTAGTTTTGCCGCAAGGATAATTCGTTTCAGCGGGTGTTTTTTTGCGCTATCATTCCGGCAGTGGTTCACGATTATTGGCAGGAAAGGCAATTATGAGCAGTAAAAAAAATAAAATATCATCTATGGCCGCAGCGCTGGCGGTGGCTCTTGCCCCTGTTCCTGCCAGTAGCATTGTGCATCATGACTTATCAATCTCTCGGCACAGTACGTCTACGCTATCCCTCCAGGACGTAAAGGATTCTGTGGCATACCTTCCTATTGATGAGGCCACCAGTTATATGCTTAACCTGGCTGACAGGATGAAGACACACAGGGCAAACCTTCGCATCGAATGGGAAGAAAAGCAGATCCCTATTATTCTGAAAAATCAGAAAAAAGAGACTCAGGAAGGGTTTGAAAGCCTTTTCCGTCATATTGCGGTATGTGCAAGTTTTGTCGAGGCTGCAAGAGTTGCGCTGAAAAGCGTACCTGAAAGTAACGCGGAACTGAGAAAAGAGATTGTCGCTTTTGCTCGTTCCGCTGCGACGCTTCGCTATACGATTGAAGATATTTTATCCTTCATTGAAAGCACGCATGTGCCGAAGAAAACTTCAGATGCTGATCTGGGTGTTACCGCCGATCAGGTTCATGCACTTATCCGCAGTGAACATAAAAAGCTGGGCCTTGAAGATCCAACGTTCCATTAAGGCAGGGCCATGATTAAAGTCTCTGTCCACAATGATATAGAACTCCCCGCAGTTGCTCGTAAATATGCACATGCTTTGCAGTCATGGAAGAACGGCGGATCTTTACCCTCAGTCTTTGGCAACGAAGGGCAGTGGGAAGATAGCGGGCGTCTTCGTGATTCTTTTGTTTTTAAGATCCATATTCGTTTACCTGATGAGAAGCCGTGGCCTGCAAAATTACCTGCTGCCTCACGTAAATCAAACAGTTATCTTGTTTACTCCCGCCATTTCTTATATCCAGATAAGTATCAGCTAATCAGCATTATGACACCCAATGCGCATGAGTTAGCCCGTACATCCTACATGGCAGAAATTGAGCGCAGAGCAGAAGAGTTCCAGTCTTCTTTTTGAGTTTTGCGACGACTATCTATCAATCTCTCACTAATCTGAAAAGCTGCCTTTTGAAGGCAGCTTTTCTTTCTTCCTGGCCTTCTTTCTCTATTGCACAATAGTGCACAAATTTGCACAATTTTTTTGAAGCTATTTATACCCTCTCCGCCCTGTGTTGGCGCGGTCTGCCCCCGGATCGGCAAATGCACAAAAAACGAAGCAAATGTCGCGCGCAGGTGACGGGGGAACAGCCCACGCGACAGGGGGTAGGGAGGGGATGCCTTAAATTGCCATTCTTCAGCCTTTTTCGTCTTCTCAGTGCGTTTTCTCGCTTCTGGGGGTGAGCGGGGTCGATTTCAGTTTGCGCCTGTCAGAATGGCGCTCATGCGCTCTGAGTGAGGGGCGTTAAAGGTTGTGCTGAGTGGTACTCAGGTGGTGGCCGGTCATGCGAAGATTGAAAATTACTGAAGGAGAACCGCCGCAGGATGTGCGGCGGATGGGGCGGGTCACTCGTCTTTGAGCAGAGCGTAGGGATTAAAGCGGATCACTTCCTGACCGAGCCAGTCATTGACGCCCTTTATGGCTTCCATTACGGGCAGCATTTCGTTGATGGCGAAGACGCGCGCGGCCTTCTCAACATCACCGAGCGAGCCGTTGCCTTCAGGCATTGCACCCATCAGCTGCGGCGGGATGCGGTGAGCGTCGCGCAAATCGTTGCGCGTGGCTGATTTGATATTAAGAAACTCATCCTTTGCCGATATCTGGCTGAACGGCAACAGTTGCACGCCGTCTTTGCCGCCGCCAGGCGCGTGGATCAGTACGTTTTTGAAGGAGCCTTTCCCTCTGGCCTGTGACAGCGTCTTTTGCACCACCTTTATGCTTTCCTGATCCACCTTCTCCGAACCGACATAGAGAATACATCCGGCATGGGAGCCGTTGTCGTAATAGAGTTTGCGGAACTTATCGGCGGAATGTGACAGGCTGGCGGACAGAAGCGCCCCCATGTATTCCGGCATACCGTAGATTTCCTGATGAATATCCGGGTTCATGATGTGGCAGACCTCGCCCGCCTTGAACTCGTATTCATCTTTCCACTGCCGGATAAACCAGTAGGTATCAAGATCGCTTCCCCGTCGCGTGTTCAGCGCTGGGACATGCTTAAGTTTTAGCGGCGCTCCCAGGCGATTAGACCGACGCTCAAGATAGGCATTGCCGAAGACAAACCAGTCCAGCGCAAACGCAGAGAAGGCCTGACGTGACAGTAACGGGTGAGGGATATAGCACCCGGTCAGCACATTACGCTTGAAGTAAAGCGCCGACTGATGCAGCGGGGACTGTGCGAACGCACGGGTTAACCCTTTCCAGTCTATTGGCGTCTCGTAGTACCGGCCATTATCGACGCAGCACATGCTGTCCAGCAGATCATAGCCGTCTGTTACTGAATATGGCCCGTCAAACGTGAAGGCGCTGAGCGCCGGATCGCTTCTGAGCGCGTCAGAAATATCAGGCTGTCCGGCACCGCCACTGCTGGCAGTGTGATTGTTTTTGTAGGTGCGCTTCTTCATCAGAACTCCATAGCAAACCCGCCGCTGCCACTCTCCTGGCCCAGCGGTTCGTTAATAATGGCGAGCATATTCGACCAGGCTAAATCCCCGTGGCTGACGCCGCGCGAGCGGTCAGTGTCATAGGTGATGAATCCGCCCGGCGTCTTTACCTTGCGAACTGAGTTAAAGGCGTTGATCAGGGCGCGCTCGCTGCGGTCATATTCCCATCGCCCGGCGCGGATCAGCTGTAGCATTTTCAGCACCAGGGCGCGCTTTGACGTCATTGACATGGTGTAGGGCATTGCCATCGGGAAAAACTTCTTCACTATCTGGTAAACGGCTTCACCATTACCGCCCGTCACGTCGATGCCGACATGCTGAACGTTGTATTTGAAGGTGAAGTTTTCGATAACTTTCGCCTGCTCTTCAAATTCAAGGCCGCGCACCTGTTCCGTTTCCACCGTACGGAATTTACCGCCCGGCACCAGTGGCGGAACCACAACGCAAATCGCGCCGCTGTCACCGTTGCCGCTGCTGCCGTTGGCGTCATAGCCTATCCAGACCGGGCGATTACCCATCGGCCTGGACGCGAAAGGCTTCCAGTCCGGCCATTCGTCATAACCATCTGCCCCGCACCCAATCAGTGCGTTAAGGTTGAAGGCTGACTCACCATCGCGAACGAACTCGCACATGTACAGGTTGCGAAATTCATCCTCGCTGTTTTCATCCTGAATCTCTTCAAGGTCGGTATATTCCCAGCCGTGGTCTATCACATCCTTCAGGGTGACAATCTGACGCCAGGTTTTATCCGGGCATAACAGCCCACTGTTCAGCGTTTTCCAGCCCACATCAAACGCTTTGCGCTGTGCCTTCGGGCGTTTCTCATTCCAGCGATCGCCCGTCCAGAACGGGTAGGCCTCATGGGTCTCGCCTGACGGCGTGGAAAAGTAGGTACGCGTCAGCCCCTTCAGCGTTGCCATCGCACCTGCAACCTTTCGCAGGTTGGTGAAGTTGCTGACCCAGAAGAATTCGTCAAACTTCAGGTTGCCCGTATATGACTGTGCCGTTGCAGCGGACGTGCCGAGGAAATGCAGCTCTGCGCCGTTACTCAGTACGATTTTGTCACCGCCCTTAAGCTCAACGTCCACCTCTTCCGCCATCTTCTGAATGAATCCCCTGAACTGGTGCGCCTGACGGCGGGATGCAGACAGAAATATCTGGTTGCGCTGGTACGTGTATTTCACATCATCGCGCAGCGCATCAAGCAACGCCTCGCGTGCAAAGTACCAGGTTGCGCCAATCTGGCGGGACTTCAGTATCATGCGGTTTCGGTGGTGGCGTTGCTCATACCAGCCGCGTTGATGCCACGAAAGGGAATCAAGTATTTTCTCCCGCAGCGCGACGATCTGTTCTTCGGTGAAGTGGTTTTTCAGCTTGCGCCTGCGTGGCTTTTTGCCCGCGCCAGCCCCTGCCGGTTGTCCGTCAGACAGCTTTTTCAGTTGCCGGGTCAGCAGGTCAATCTCCTTGAAGTCTCCCCCGGTCTTGTCTTTCTTGTCCGTAAGCTGGATGAGGCGCGCATCCATCGACTGGCTGACGCGCTGGACGGGCGGTGTTTCATCCCATTCATCGCGTTTCTTCCAGGCGTAAATTGTGTTCTGATTAATCCCCATCAGGCGCGCGATCTCTGCTGGCGGGTAGCCCTGCCAGTAAAGTTGTTTTGCCCTCTGACGTACAAAAGCGTCCTGTATCATCTGCCCTCCACCGTTTATGGAGTGAAGATTACCCCGCGCGCGATCCCGCTATCGCCCCCTTTATGGTCTGGCCTTCCTCCGACAACAAAACCTCGTTGAGACAGCAAGTTACGCTCTGCCATCATGGCCGTACAGAAACCACTCAACAGGATTATCGACATGGCTAGCGCAGCTAAACCCGCCGTAAGAAATTCCGCGTTGCTGTCTCCGGTGCCACCGTTGACGGGCGTGAAATTCGCCCTGAGCACCTTCGTGATGCAGCAGCAAACTACAGCCCGGACGTGTACGGCGCACGCGTCAACGTGGAGCACTACCTTTCGCCGTTCCCCGGCAGTGATTTCGGCGCGATGGGTGATGTGACGGCACTGAGTGCTGAAGATATCAGCGAAGGCCCGCTCGCCGGGCGCACCGCGCTTTACGCCGAGATCCAACCTTCTGAGCGCATGAAGAAGCTGACGGAAGAAGGTAAGAAAATTTACTCCAGCATTGAACTGCATCCGCAGTTTGCGCTTAACGGCAAGGCGTATGTCATGGGGCTGGCGATGACCGATACCCCGGCCAGCCTCGGCACCGAGCGCCTGAAATTTGCCGCGCAACAGCGTCAGCAGGTTATGTCCTTCAACAATCAGCAGGGTGAAGCCCCGCTGTTCACCGATGCCATTGAGGCAGAAATCATCGAACTGGCCGAGCAGCGCAGCGATGAAGGTAAGCAGTGGTTCGGGCGCGTCATGGGGATTATCGGCAAAGGCCGTAAATCTGACGGTGAACAGTTCAGCCAGGTGCGTGATGCCGTGGAGAACGTCGCCCAGTCCCATGCCGATCTGCTGGACAGCTTCAACGACCTGAGCCGTGCCCGCGAGCAGGACAGCCAGGCCATCCAGAAGCTGACCTCCGATCTTGCCGCGCTGACCAGCAAGCTGGGAAGTACTGACGCCAATTTCAGCCAGCGGGAACCCGCCAGCGGTGGCGCTAACGCGCAACTGGCTGATTACTGATATTCACAAAGAGAGCAGAGAACATGGATAACAATACCCGCCAGCTATTTGATCAGTACATCGCCCGGCAGGCACAGCTCAACGGCGTATCAACCGCTGCTGTTGCTGCAAAATTTGCCGTAGATCCTACGCGCCAGCAGCGCCTTGAGCAGGCCGCGCAGCAGGATGATTCTTTCCTGAGCAAAATTAACGTGTTTGGCGTCAACCAGCAGATCGGACAGAAAGTCCTGATCGGCAGTAAAGGCCCGATGGCTGGCGTAAACAACAGCGTCACCAGTCGCCGCAACCCAGGCTCAAATCATTCAATGGAGCCGCTCGACTACATGTGCCGCAAGGTCAACTATGACTATGGCATCAGCTATGAACAGCTTGATGCGTGGGCGCACATGCCGGAGTTCCAGCCGCTGATCAGCAAGGCAATGGCCCGTCAGATGTCGCTCGATCGCATCATGATTGGCTTTAACGGCGTTAAGTACAGCGATCCGTCTGACCGCGCCGCTAACCCGCTGTTGCAGGATTGTGGCATTGGCTGGCTGGAAAAAATCCGTAAGGAAGCGCCGCACCGCGTCATTTCTAATGTGACGATCACCTCTCGCGATGAAGATAACAAGGTTGTAGCGAAAGGCACTTACGGCAACATTGGCGCTGCGGTGTACGACGCCAAAAACACCCTGATGGATGAGTGGCATAAGCGTAACCCGGATAACGTGGTGATTCTGGCGGGCGACCTGCTGACGACCAGCAATTTTTCAGCCATCAACGCGTTAAGCCAGACCAATCCGAATACCGAAATGCTGGCCGGTCAGTTGATTGTCGCGCAGGAGCGCGTAGGCAACATGCCGACCTTTATCGCGCCTTACTTCCCGGTGAATGGCGTGCTGATCACGCCATTCAAAAACCTGTCGGTGTACTACCAGCGCGGCGGTCTGCGCCGGACGATCAAAGAAGAGCCGGAATACAACCGTGTCGCAACGTATCAGTCTTCAAATGATGACTTCGTCATTGAAGACTACGGCAATGTTGCGTTCATTGACGGCATTCAGTTCGCCCAGGCCGAACCGGCAGGCGAGTGACAGAAGCGGCGGGGGAAATCCCCCGCCATGACGGGGAGAAGTGACGATGTTAACACCGGCACAACGACATTTTCAGAAGGTCATGGCAGAACGCCGGGGCCAGGCGGATGAAGAATCCGATATCCAGCGTACCGCGCATGAGCAAATTCTGCATCGCCTGCGTATGGACTTGTCCCGCCTCAGCGGCGTGCAGTCCGAAGAAACTAAAGCCGAAATGAAAAAATCAATGCTGCCTGAATATGAGGGGTGGATTGAAGGCACGCTCGACGGCGACAGCGGGCGGCAGGATGAAGTCATTACCCGGCTGATGGTCTGGGCGATTGACTGTCGTGACTATGCGCTTGCGTTGAGACTGGGGCGCTATGTAGTGCGCCACGGGCTGACGCTGCCGGATAATTTCAACCGCACGGCGGCAACATTCCTGACCGAAGAAATGAGCAAACCGGTGCTGACGCTTGCCGCAGCTGATGCCGACGCTGATTTATCGTCCGGTGTCGCCGTGCTTGACGAAGTGGCGGAAATTGTCGCCGACAGTGATATGCCGGATGTGGTGCGCGCCAAATTGTGCAAAGCCCGTGCGCTTGCCCGCCGTGGTGCGACTGATATCACGACCAAAGCCGAAGCGCTGGCGCTGTTCCGTGAGGCGCTGACGCGTAACCCCAACGCCGGAGTGAAAAAAGAGATTGCCACGCTTGCCCGTGAGGTTAAGAAGCTGTCTGCGGATGGCGGCACGGGTGAGGGCGACGCGGCCAGCACCGACAAAACTGACGGTACTGCTGAGCCTGTCCCTGAAAAGACCACCACCGCCAGCGCAGCAGGTAAAGCGACGGCGCGTAAAACCACGACCAGGGCGGCAACAGGCAAAGCGACAAAGCGCAAGCCTGCCAGCCAGAAAAAGAATTAACGACTTCGGCCCCGTCCGACAGGCGGCGCGGGTGGATATCTGCCCGTATACGGTCTTTTAACCACCCGCCCACCGCCTGATTTATGGGAGATAAGCGCATGAGCAGCCTTGTGGCAAATAAGCGCGTTTTGCCTGCCGACAGCGATACCCCCGATGTTGATGATGGTGATGCCACCGTCAGTGCCGGGGACTTCTGGCCGGTGATTAAGCTTGCCGATCTTCGTCTGGCCGCGCGCATCACAGGTGGTATCACCACGTCCAGGCTGATGCACGTCACCACGGAAGCGGTAGCCCATGTCACCGCGCAGTTGCTGGACTGGCGCGCCGGTCAGGTCAAAGCAGGTTTTCACGCGCTGGAAGATGTGCCTTCAGCTCTGCCATCAGGTGAGATGGAAAAGCTGATGATCAACGGTGAAAACGTGAAGGTCTACCGCTTCCGGCGTGCGGTTTATTCGATTGCCAGGGCGCTGGTACTTGAAGGTTATCGCGATGTTGATACCACGGCGAAAGGCGACAAAGACGCCGCTGCACTTGATCTGCAACGGGATGATCTCTGGCGGGATGCACGCTGGAGTATCTCTGATATTCGCGACACGCCGCGACTCTATGCGGAGCTTTGCTGATGAAAGTGAAGGCATTGCAGGGGGATACGGTGGATTTGCTTTGCTGGCGTCACTACGGCACCACGCAGGGCGTGACCGAAAAGGTGTTATCTGCCAATCCCGGACTGAGTCAGCAGGTTTTTCTTGATGCCGGTCAGGAGATTGAACTGCCGGAAATCGTGAGCAAAGCGCAGCGGGAGATGGTGCAGCTTTGGGATTGAGAGGTTGCCATGAGCGACGTACCTACGGGGATGCTGGAACAAACAATGAAATGGATTGCTACATATCTGCCGACGCTCTACGCGGCAGGTGCAGCGTTGAGCATATCGGCGCTGATGAGTCTGTATGACGGCCAGTCAATGCTGAAAACCGCCACCGGTTCACTGGTCTGCGGGATTGTCACGCTGGCGGTTGCCGGATCGCTTGAATATCTGGGCCTGCCATCCAATGCCGTCACCTTCGTGGGCGCGTCAATCGGATTCATGGGGGCTGACAAGGTACGCAACAAAGTGACCGGCTTTATTGAAACCCGTATCGGAGGGGCGAAAAGTGGAAATGAGTAAAAACGGACTGGCCCTGCTGAAAAGCTTTGAGGGCTGCGAGCTTACCGCCTATCAGGATGCGGTAGGTGTCTGGACTATCGGCTACGGCTGGACTCAGCCCGTCAACGGCGTGCCGGTCGGTAAGGGAATGACCATCACACAGGCAACCGCCGACAGCCTGTTGAGCAGCGGCGTGGTGCAGTATGAAAAAGGTGTGACAGGTCTGGTGAAGGTCGCTGTTAATCAAAACCAGTTTGATGCTCTCGTTGATTTTGCCTACAACCTGGGCGTTAACGCCCTGGCGGGGTCAACACTGCTGAAAAAACTTAATGCCGGGGATTTTGCGGGCGCAGCGGATGAGTTTCCGAAGTGGAACAAGGCAGGCGGCAGGGTTCTTAACGGTCTGGTTAGACGCCGTGCCGCTGAGCGCTCGCTGTTCCTGTCATGAGCTGGTTACTGTCCCGCTGGAAACCTGTGCTGATCGCGGTGCTCTGTGGTCTGGCTGTCTGGTGGTTCAGCCATCAGCGCTATACAGCCGGGTACAGAGACGCCAGCGCAGAGTGGGCGCTGAAATGGAAACAGCGTGATGCTGACGATGCTACAGCACTGGCTAAGCGGCAGGCAGAGGCCAGGGAAGAAGAACAACGCCGACAGGGTGAAGTTGATGAGATCAGAAAACAAGCCATCCAGCAGCTTGCTGGGGTCAAGGCTGATGCCGATCGTGCCCGTGCTGCTTCTCGTGGGCTGCACGACAAGGCCGATAAACTCGCCAGGCAACTGGCCGAACGTGAACGCGCCTGCGGTGCCGGTACTTCCGGCAGAAGCGAGACAGAAGCCAGCGGAGCCGTATTGCTCGCCGACCTGTTCCGCCGCGCTGACGAGCGAGCGGGAGATCTGGCAAGAGAGGCTGATGAGGCAAGAGCCAGAGGGCTGGCCTGTGAAGCCGCATACGATTCAATAGCGACTCCGCCTAAGAGGTAGCGCCATGTTAAAAGCTGATTCACTGCGCGAGACCCTTACGCGCGCTAACAAATGGTGCAGGGCCAATCCTGAAGCCTTCACCGTATTTGTGGAAGAAGGGAATATCGAGACGACCGGCGAAACGCCGTCGTTTATGTACCGCTATACCCTGGTGCTGTTTGTGATGAATTTTGCCGGTGATATTGATGATTTCACATTGCCGTTAATGGCATGGCTCTGGCACAACCAGCCCGATCTGCTGCTGAACCCGGAGAAGAACCGGGACATTAAATTTACGAGCCTTATCAACAACGACGATACTGCCGACATTCTGTTTGAAATGCCGCTGCGCGAGCGCGTGAAGGTCACTCTGGATGCAAACGGCATTCCGCGCGCGGAACATTTGCCGGAGCCTAAGCCGCGCATCCCGTCAGCGGACGGTGACTGGAGCGCCATCTTTGAGGATGTGACGTGGGAGGCTGACGCGCATGAGTAACGATCGCTTGCGTGAGCTGGATCAGGTCTTCAGCGACATACTGGCGGGCACCTCGCAAGCCGGACGTGTTCGCACCGCCCGTGCGGTTGGTCAGGCACTGCGAAAGAGCCAGCAACAGCGCATCAAAGCGCAGCAAAACCCGGAAGGTTCGCCATATCCTGCCCGCCGTCGCCGGGTGCTGCGTTCTCAGCAGGGTATTGTGTTTGTCTGGCAGGGTGAGATCCGCCGCCTGAAAAACTGGCACGGTGGCCGGGGAAAATACGGGCGAACCATTACCGGCTTTGACGAAGAGCGAAACGATATTCGCACGTTTTACCGCAGCGATATTGAGCGTTACATCGAGATCAATACGCGCTCAGTGCGCCGCAGCACTGCGAAGAAGGTGCCGATGTTTCAACGGCTGCGCAGTTATCGCTTTCTCAAAATGCGCGCTGATGCAGGCGGCACATCCGTGGGTTATGACGGCGTGGCCGCGCGCATTGCGCGTGTGCACCAGTACGGCCAGCGCGATCAGGTGGGGCCGGGTGCTTTTGCTAAATATCCGGTGCGTGAGCTGCTGGGCTTTACCGCTGGCGATGAACAGATGATTACGGAACAGGTGGTTAACAGCCTGGGGAGTGCAGCACGATGAGCGCTGAACTGATCCGCCTGCTGGAAAATATCCTCCGCGTCGGCGTTGTTATTGCCGTTGATGAAGAGAGCTGGCGCGTGCGCGTGCAAAGTGGCGAACTTCAGACCGACTGGCTGCGCTGGAACACCACGCGCGCCGGGGCATTCAGTATCTGGGTGCCGCCTTCAGTCGGTGAACAGGTCTGGCTGGGCTGTATCGGTGGCAATCCTGAAACGGCGGTCATTATCGGCAGTCTCTACAGCAGTGATTACCCTGCGCCGGGCAACAGCCTGAAAGAGATTGTGCTGACAGCGCCAGACGGTGCCTCTTTCCGCTATGACGCAGAAGCCAGCGCGCTGGAAGCGCAGGGCATGAAGACAGCACATATCAAAGCCTCTGCCAGCGTCACGCTTGAAACACCGATTGTAGAATGCACCGACCATCTGAAAGCGCGGACGTTCGAACTGTCGGAGGGCGGCACGATGAAGGGCAATGTTACCCATTCTGGCGGATCGCTTTCGTCTAACGGGGTGACGGTTCATTCGCACGTGCATGGTGGTGTGCAGGGTGGCAGCAGCAACACCGGGGGGCCGAAATGACAGTCCGCTATACCGGGATGAACCCGGACGCCACGGGCCAGCTTACCGATACCGATCAGCTGTGGAATTCAGTACGCGACATACTGACCACGCCGCTGGCAAGCCGGGTGATGCGGCGGGATTATGGCAGCATGATCCCCGATCTGCTGGATGAACCGCAAAACGAAGTGACGCGCCTGCAATGTATGAGTGCGGCGGTGATCGCCCTGACGATGTGGGAGCCGCGTATTGCCCTGAACGGCATCAATATCAGTTATTCAAAGGATGGCGCTGTCACCGCTGAACTGGTCGGCATTTTTACCGAAACCATGCAGACGGCAGGCAGTGCCCTGACGCTCAGGAGTGGCAGCAATGGCAACAGTTGATTTATCGCAGCTACCACAGCCGCAAATTATCGAAGTGCTGGACTTTGAAGTCATTCTCAGCGAGGTCAAAGCCGTCATGCTGGCGGCATTCCCGCAGGAACAGCAGGCTTCTGTTGCCGCCGCGCTGGAGCTGGAATCCGAACCGCTGAACGTGATCGCCCAGGTAGTTGCTTACCGTGAAATGATGCTTAGGCAGCGTATTAATGATGGCGCGGCGGCGTGCATGTTGAGCCATGCCGTATCGTCCGATCTTGATAATCTCGCGGGCAACCTGAATACCGAACGTCTGATCATCACCCCGGAGACGGCAACCACTGACGCGGTAACGGAAAGCGATACCGCACTGCGTTTGCGCGCGCAGGCTGCGTTTGAAGGGCTTAGCGTGGCGGGGCCAACTGGCGCATATGAATATTTTGCCAAAAGTGCCAGTGGCAAAGTAGCGGACGCCAAAGCGATCAGCCCGTCGCCTGCTGTGGTGGTGGTTTCTGTGCTGTCCACTGAAGGCGACGGCACCGCCAGTGCGGAACTGCTGGCGACGGTGGATAAAGCGCTGTCTGCTGACGATAAGCGCCCCGTTGCCGATCGTCTGACCGTTCAGGCAGCAGAGATAGTGAATTATCAGATCAATGCGCTGCTGTATTTCTACCCCGGCCCGGAGTCTGAACCGATCCATACCGCCGCACAGGACGCGCTTCAGTCCTGGCTGAATCAGCAGGGCAAGATTGGCCGTGACGTTGCCCGCTCAGCCATTATGGCGGCGCTGCATGTCCAGGGCGTGCAGAGGGTGGAGCTGCTGGAGCCTGACAGCGATATTGTGATCGCCGATACGCAGGCGGCGCGGTGTGAGTCCTTCACGATTGAGACCGGGGGCACCGATGAATAACAACATGCTGCCGCCTTCGGCCAGCGGTTTTATGCGCAATACAGAGAAGGCGACGGAGCGGCTTACCGATGTTCCTGTTGATCTGCGCAAGCTGTGGAACCCGGACGAATGCCCCGCTGATCTTCTGCCTTATCTCGCCTGGGCGTTGTCAGTTGACCGCTGGGATAAGAACTGGTCAGAACAGACCAAACGGCAGGTGATTAAAGCCTCCTGGCTGGTTCACCGTCAGAAAGGGACTATTTCCGCTTTGCGTCGCGTCGTTGAACCGTTCGGCTTTCTGCTGCGCGTGATCGAGTGGTGGCAGAGCGGTGAAGAGCCGGGAACATTCAAACTTGAAATCGGTATTCAGGAACAGGGGATTACGGAGGAAACCTATCTTGAGCTTGAGCGCCTTATTGACGATGCAAAGCCGAGAAGTCGTCACCTTACTGGCCTGTCACTTTCGCTTCAGTCACAGGGGGATATCGAAGTCGGGGCGGGATGTTATATCGGCGATACGCTGACCGTTTACCCTTATTTTCCTGAAACCATATCCGTGGGCGGTGGCGACTACACCGGCGCGGCAGTCCATTTAATTGATACCGTGGAGGTAGCATTTGGCGACTAAATATTTTGCCCTGTTAACCAATATCGGGGCGGCAAAACTGGCAAACGCCACGGCAATGGGTGCGCAGGTTGAGATCACCCAGATGGCCGTGGGTGATGGCAATGGTGCGTTGCCGACACCGAACCCGGCACAAACTGCGCTGACGCACGAGCTGCGCCGCGCGCAACTGAACATGCTGACTATCGACCCGGTAAACACCAACCAGATTATTGCGGAACAGGTTATACCGGAAGACGTGGGCGGATGGTGGATCCGTGAGATCGGCCTGTTTGATAAAGACGGCGATATGATTGCGGTTGCCAACTGCGCAGAGACCTATAAACCGCAGTTGCAGGAAGGAAGCGGACGAGTGCAGGTGATTCGCGTGATCCTTATCGTCAGCAGCACCGAGGTGGTAACGCTGAAAATCGATCCGTCTGTGGTGCTGGCAACCCGTAAGTATGTCGATGATGCGATTATTGAGGTAAAGGCATACGTCGATAAGGTAATGAAACAACACATTGAGACAGAGAATCCACATAACCAATATTTGCTGATTGAAAATGCACTCAAAGAAATGGCGGATAACGGACTCATAAACGACGTTCTCAAAAATCTTGGTTTGGGGGAAGGTTCGGCATTGCCGGTTGGCATACCGGTGCCGTGGCCCACATCAACCCCCCCAACAGGATGGCTAAAGTGCAACGGCGCAGCGTTCAGCGCTAAAGATTATCCTCAACTGGCAAAAGTTTATCCGGCGTTGAAATTGCTGGATTTACGCGGGGAATTTATCCGTGGCTGGGATGATGGGCGCGGCGTTGATTCCGGGCGAGGTATAGGGACTAATCAGAATGCAACGTCAATCCGAACAGCGGCACTTGATTATTACGGCAATGATGACAGCACCGCAGAAAATGGGGCCTTAGTAGGTACAGCTTTTAGTCAGGCTGACTCGGCCATTCTGACACAACCGGGTACAGCAAGAAGCCCAAATAATGGGGCGCTAGGGAGTATTTTACATGATAACTCAATGGTGTGTACGCAAAGCCAGGGCGGCAAATTAACAGACAGCGTTTGGATCACCAGCCGCCCTCGCAATATCGCACTTAATTACATCGTGAGGGCAGCGTAATGGCGAAGGCAAAATTAAGCAGCGAACATATAGCCACGGTGGCCGGTGATATCACAGTATTTAACTATGACGGCGAGACACGCGAATACCTTTCTTCGTCCGTGGAATATCTGGCAGTAGGCGTCGGTGTTCCCGCAAATGCCTGCACTGAAGCACCAGGAGAAGCTAAAGCCGGTTCGGCCATTTGCCGGACAGCAGATTTGACCGCATGGGAATATGTTGCTGATCATCGTGGTGAAACGGTATACAGCACTGTAACAGGTGAAGCGGTGATTATTTCTGCGCCAGGTGATTACCCAGAGGGCACCACCACACTGGCCCCATCAACGCCATACGATACGTGGAACGGAAGCGAGTGGGTGACGGATAACGAAGCGCAGCACGCGGCAGACGTGGAGGCAGCAGAACAACAGAAAGCCGCGTTACTTGCAGAGGCGCAAACGACGATAAGCCTGTGGCAGACCGAATTACAGTTAGGCATTATCAGTGATGAGGATAAAGCAAGCCTGATAGCCTGGATGAAATACATCAAAGCTGTGCAGGCGGTGGACACGTCGAAAGCGCCGGATATCACCTGGCCGGATAAGCCGGAATAAGTTTTCATTTCGGCACGTATGGCCGGTTCTAACCGTGCTGGCCATGTGTATCGAGTACAGTAATTTTCAACGGTGCTGCAGCACTGTCAGTTATGGCGGTGTGTTCCGGAAGGTGAAGCGGGCAAATGCCCGCTTTAGTTTTATGTGGATGCCGTCAGAACAGGCCAGACAGCGTACTACTGGCAGAGTTGTAGGCGGACGTGGCTTTATCTTTCAGCCCTGAAAGTAAATCGCCAACAGACGACGCTTGCAGGCGTTCGCGTAAATCTTCATCACAGCGCTGGAAGCTGATCGAAAACTCTATTTTTTTCGCCTTTCCGTAGCGGTCAAATTCCGTATGCGTGGCCTGTAGCCCGGTCAGCACGTACATCCCGTAAATCTGCCCTGCGCCGCTGATTAAAGGCCACGGACGCCCGGTGTATGCCTGCGTTGCCAGAACGGTAAGAGACACGTCGCCGCCCGTAATTTCAGGGTAAAGTACCCCATCAAGGTTGATCTGCGTTTCACCAGCGCCGATGTACTGCCATTTTGCCGATCGGTTGATGCGATCATTCTTCACATGTCGCCAGTTCAGTGTGTGCCGTAGCTGCTGGTAAGGCAGCGTCTTCAGTTCAAAAACGAACATCCCGTATATCATCATCATAATGTTGCCTCCCCTTAATCTCTGTCTTTGAAGCTGCTGCGATTGAGCCGCGCAAGGCGGGCCATTTCGGCATTCACTGCGTCGGCGGCAATCCGGCCAATTTCGCGCGCGTCCTGCCGGTCAACACCGTGAAGGTGTACGTGGATTTCCCCCGTAAAGCCGCCAGTGGCAACCGGTAAGTTGCTGGCGCTGCGGCTGACTGGCAGAAGTTCAGCTTGTTTAACGGGAATCGATGCCGCTACCACTGCGGGGCGTGCGCTTAATCCGTTGTTCCTGACTGTGCTGGCCAGCTGCGATTCCTTCCATTCCCCACGAACGGCCAGCGCACGAGGCAGGTTTTTAAACACGATATCGCCGGGGCCGATCTTCTTCGTGTTGTCGGCTGTCGTTTTGGTGTTGCTGTCGATACTCTGCAACCTGCGCATAGTGCCATTATCACCAGTCAACGGTGATGAGGGTTGCGGTGCGCCAGGCGGAACGTTTTTCACCTCGACTTTTTTCGGTGCAACTTTAGCGATATCGCCCTGAAGAAGGGCAACTTTATCCTGAAGAACGGCCATGCGTTGCGCGTCCTCGATCTTCTTCCTGGCTTTTTCAGCTTCATCAGGCAGAACGCCGAGCTTTTCAAGGATCCAGGCTAATGTATCCAGCAGCATTTTTGCGGGTGCCAGGACAAGCTGGAGCGCACCGCCCAGAACTTTGCCGAACACCTCACCGGCGCTGGCGCATTTGTCCAGCGTTTCCTTGCTGGACTCCATCGGGGAAAGAAGAGATTTGAACCAGTTAAAGACCTGGCTAACAGCGCGGCCTATCGCGTCAAATATGGGGCTGAACTGCGAGAAGGTCTCGCGCAATGGGGCCAGTCTTTCCATGATGCCGGTGAATACACCTGCAAAAAATGCTTTAAGAGGCTCCCAATACCGCCAGATAAGCACTCCGGCAGCAACAAACGCCGCCACTATCAGGCCAATCGGACTAAACAGCAGTGATAGCGCTGTACCCAGCATAGACACCGCAGTAGTGATCATGCTCCATATGGCCGGTAAACCTGTCAGGCGAAGGGCGAGCATTCCGAGATTTTTAGTCAGTGCTCCCAGCGTTGCGCCAGGTGCAAGAAATGCCCCCATAAGTGCGCCACGTATAGTGGGTATGATGGCTGAAACACCCCGCATTTTCCCTGCTAACGAGCCGAGAACTGGCCCCCATCCGCGCACGCTTGCCATTGCCGGGCCGGAAGCCGTGCCGAGTGTTCGTAGAGCGGCAACCGTTCCGGCTATGCCCCTGCCCCCTGTCAGCAGGGTAAAACCTAACTGGAGTTTAGCCAGCGGCCCCATCAGCAGTCCGATCGCCAGCGATGTGCCGCCTATGGCGGCGGTCAGTGCCAGAACGCTACCACCGACAACCAGCAGGGATTGGGCGAGCTTTGGATTTTCCTTCGCCCACTGCGTCATATTCCCCACTACGTCACTCAGTCCCTGGGTCAGGGCGCGAAGCTGATTATCGACGATATCGTTAATCTGAATACGGAAGCCTTCCCAGGCGCTGTCCAGATTTTTGAGATCGCCATCAAGGTTATCCGCCATTATTTTGGCGGCTTTCTGTGCCTCAACTTTGGCGTTTTTCAGTTCACCCAGCAGCTTCTGAAGTTCGCCGCTCCCGGCCGACATAACCAGAGCCTGGAATGACTTTGATGCCTCTTCACCGGCAATATCTTTGAAGAATGAGAGCTTATCGGTATCCCCGTACTTGCTGATCTTTTTATAGAGATCGGTTAGAACCACTTCAGCAGGGCGCATTTTCCCCGTTGCGTCAGCGACTTCTACGCCCAATTCTTTAAGCGCGGTTTTTGCCCTGCCGGTTGGCGCGGCAAGGCGTGAAAATGTGGCCTGCAAACCTGTACCGGCGATACTCCCGCGCAGACCCACGTTCGCCATTACGCCGATCATGGCTGTTGTCTGTTCAACACTGACGCCAAGATTGGAAAGACCTGTCCCGGCGTACTTCATTGCCTCACCGATATTTTGCAGATCGGTGTTGGTACGGGTGAACGCGCCCGTTAATACGTCGCTGACGCGATCCATTTCTTTGGGATCGAGACGGAATTGAGACAGGATGTTTGAGCTGATATCGGCACTTTCGCCTAAATCCACACCACCGGCCAGCGCCATATTGAGCACGCCGGGCAGTGCGGCCTGAATGGCCTGCGGAGTGAAACCGGCCATTGCAAGAAACGCCTGCCCGCTGGCGGCGTCAGTCGTGGTGAACTGCGTTTCAGCGCCCAGCTTTTTGGCCTGCTCACGAAGTGCGGAAAAGTCAACGGAGCTTTTATCTATGCGGGTCAGCGCCTGCACGCGGGACATTTCACGGTCAAACCCAACAGCCGGGGATAAGAAGCGTCCCGCTGCGTAACCGGCAGCAGTGGCTCCTGCAACAGCCATCGTGCCACCACCGCGAAGTTTACCCGCTGTTTGCTGCATCTGGTCATAGCGCGCCCGTGCCTGTGTGACAGCGGCAAGCTGTCGCCGTTCACGCTCCAGCGTCTGGTTGTACTGTTCGGTTCGACGTATCGCGCTCTGAATGGTGCGATCACTGCCGACCAGTGAAACGCCGTGGCTGCGCAGCGCCTGTGAGGCAGCACGCAGCTTAACCATTTCCTGCGTGCGTGCAGAGTTAAGGCGCTCCAGCTTTGCGGCCAGTGCTGCCATATGTGCTTTTTGCTTGTCTGTAAGCTGTGTACCTTCCCGCTGCGCCTGATTCAGCCCTTCCAGCGTCCGGCTGGCGTCGTCAATTTTGCGGGAGGTCTTTTGCACGCTGTCGCGCAGGCGGTTGAACGTGCGGGACTGGCTGTCCAGATCTTTAATGCTGGATTGCGTTTTTTTGAGGGATTCAGACAAACCGCCAGCACTCTGGCGGGCGGCATTGACCGGGCGGGTAAGTTTATCGATCGCGCTGAACGCGACACGGATATTAAGGCTTTTCACTGTCACTGGCTCCACTTCGGACAGCCGCCCGCTCACGCCAGGCTATGACTTCGCCCAGTTCCATCGTGAAGACTTCAGAGGGCGGCCAGTTGAAAACAACCGCGATATCAGCGACCAGATCGTCGATCAGGTCGAACCGCAGGAGTGTTACTGATTCTCCGTCTCCGCCCCGCTCGATGCTCCAGACCCCGCAGGCGTCAAAAAAGGGACGAGCGCTTCTGACAGGCTGACAAAATCGCGGGTATCCATTTCGTTGATTTCGGTCTGCTTGAGGCGTGGTGACGTGACTCGGGTCAGCAGTATCGCCACCGAATCCACATCCATATTCATCACGTTAACCAGCTTCAGCCCGCGCAGGGAGCCAGCTTGTTTGATCTCATCCGTGATCGTTACCTGAGTAATTTTCTCATCACCGCGAACAACGGGTTTTGCCAAAGTAATGGCGTTATCGTTTTTTTTGCTCATTGTTGAATACTACCGGCGGCAAGGGTGTGCCGCCACTTATCAGGTTAATCAGTTACCCATTCCCAGCGCAGACGTAATGCGGTCAGGGTAGATATTCTTGCCGTCTTTCTTGTAGATGAAGTTCAGCAGATCAAACTCAAACAACGGCTTATCGTCGATGGTCAGCCTGTAATAGGTGTTCTTCATCGTGTAGCTGACGGAGGTGTCTTCTCCCTGCTTGCTTTCACCGCCGTCCATTTCGGTGATGCGGCCGCGCAGTTCGACCTCAACCAGCAGGCTTTCACCATCGGTGTAATACTCACCGGCGAAGCGGAAGCGGGTCTCGTCTATATCGCCGCAGTAGTTCAGCAGAAGCGACTGAACCAGACCGCCAACCACCATAGTGGTATCCAGCGCGCCACTTTCCAGACCGAGATCCACAGCTGCGGATCCAATCATCCCGCCGCCCTGAAAATCTTCCGTCTTGCGTGTCAGCTTTGGCAGCGTCACGGAAGAGACTTTGCCGATGCAGTTGCTGCCGTTCACAAAGCAGGTGAACAGGCGCAGTTTGTGAGGGACCGCCATTTATGCACCTCCCAGCGAAGAGAACGCCGATTCAAAGTATTCATCAGTGAAGGTCTGGTACATCGTCAGATCCTCCATCGGCGGAACGGGCGTATATTTATAGCGAATGCGCACCTGACCCTGGCGAAGTCCGGTTGTCGGGTTATCCGGGATATCAAACCAGCATTCAGCGCCGATTAGCCGTCCCTGCGTCACCAGCGAGCTGAGTTTCCCACTGATACCGCTGACCACGTCCTTGACGTTCGCCGGGGTAAGCGGCTCGTCAATGGCCTCAAACTGCGCTTCCGCAATGCTGTCAGCCAGAATCTGGGCGGTACGGGTGTAAACCTCAAAGATGTAATCTTTGGTGTCCGTGGTACGGTTGCCCCAGAACCGGAAACCATTACGCTTGATGAGCGTCGTGATCTCCTTGTTGTTCAGTTCGTTCGCGTCGCTGTCTTCTGCCTGTAGCGACCAGAAAACATCCTGCGAAATACCCAGCACGTTCTTGACCGGCACGTTGGAAAGCGACTTATGCCAGCCCTGATTGTTGTCAATCAGCGCACGCAGGCCGCAGGCATACGCCGGGGCAGGGAAGGTTTCGTTCTCTCCGGTCTGCGGGTTGTAGGCAATAAAATCAGGCCAGATAAGCATAAGTTCGCGGTAAGCGAAGGTTGCACGATATGCGATGGCTTCTGTCATCGTCTTGCAGCCATAACAACTGGCATAAACGAACGCACGCAGATTCTGCGCAATGACGCACAGCGCGGAGGTCACTTCTTCCGTGTCGTAGTCTGGTGCGGCCAGAATGCGTGGACGATAACCAACCTTCTGCTCAGCCGTCAGAAACGCGTACATGCCGGTATAGCTGCCGTCTTCTGCCGTGCCGCCCATGATAAGCTGTGCCTGCGTTTTACCGCCTTCCTCGTTTGTAGCTGCTGCCACGCGCACAACGATCACCTTCGGGCTGGTCTGGTCAGCGATGGCTTTAAGCGTTTTGTACAGGGAGCCGGTTTTACCCGCCTTACCCAGCACGTTGTTAACCCGCGTCACTAACACGGGGGTATTCAGGGGAAAGGCTTCCGCATCGGCATCATCCGCCACGGCGACGACCCCAATGACATTTGATTTAATGTCATTGATAGCCGCCACAAGGTCGGTATTCTCCCGGATGCGGGCACCATGAAAGCGATCTTCCGCCATAGTTTCCACCATTACGTTATTGAGTTCGCAGTGATAATCCCCCATATTTGACCGCCGCTCACGCTATTGCGGGTCTGGCCGGACGGCGACAACAAAAACCGATTTGGTCTCTCCCGCGCGCGTGGGATCCTTCGTTGGAAGAAGGGGGAAAGCATGGTACTTACAGACCTGACCAAATCACTTAACGACGCCGTCAGCAGTTATAACGATTCACTTACCGAGGCGGTAAAAAGTCCGGGATTCAGTATTACGATGGGCGGTAAGGTGCTGACGCAGCTTGATGCTCGGATCATGTCGTTGTCACTGACGGACAACAGGGGCTTTGATGCCGATCAGCTATCTATTTCCATTGATGACAGTGACGGTATGGTTGCACTGCCGCAGCGCGGGGCTGAGCTTGCCGTATCATTTGGTTGGCTGAGTGAACCGCTGATTTACAAGGGGCTGTACACGGTTGACGAGGTTTCCCACGAAGGCCCGGCAGATACCATTGGCGTTACTGCCCGCAGCGCTGATTTTCGTGAAGAGTTTAACGTAAAGCGCGAAGTCTCATGGCATGACGTGACTGTTGAGCGCGTTGTGTCGGCCATTGCGCACCGTTACGGACTGAAGGCGCAGATCAGTGAAATGCTCATGGATATTGAGATTGATCACGCCGACCAGACGCAGGAAAGCGATATGTCGTTCCTTACCCGCATGGCGGAAATGCTAGGTGCAATTGCCACCGTCAAGAACGGCAGTCTGCTGTTTATCCTGCCGGGAGGTAGTGTGACCGCTGACGGGAAGGCGCTACCCTCTGCCAGCATTGACCGCACAAGCGGCGACCGGCACCGTTTTCGTATTGCCGATCGGGATGCGTATACCGGCGTTCGTGCTTACTGGCTGGATCTCAATTTTGGCAAAAAGAAAAAGGTCAGTGTTAAGCGCCGCAAGCCTGCAAAGCAAAAAAAAGAGAAGAGCAGCAGCCGCGAGGGCGATTACATGGACGGCGCAGACGGTAATGTCTATGTGCTGCGCAAAACCTACCAGAATGAAGAGGCGGCGAAACGTGCGGCGGCGGCAAAGTGGCAACAGCTTCAGCGCGGTGCAGCAGAGTTTTCGATCACCCTGGCGCGTGGCCGTGCTGAGCTTTATCCCGAAATGCACGTTACGGTCAGCGGTTTTAAGGATGAAATAGATAATCAGGACTGGATCATTGCGCGTGCTGAGCACGTCATAGACGACAGCGGTTTTACCACCAGGCTGGAGCTGGAAGCAAAAATACCTGACTGGATAGCGGAAACTGAATAAAATTAAATGGAGTTCAACTCCCACAGGGGAGCCATCATTATGTTCAGATGTCCATTTTGCGGCGCTATGGCCCGCACCCGTACCAGCCGTAAAATAACTGATATGACAATCCGGCAATATCACCAGTGTCAGAATCTGGAATGTAGCCGGTCATTCACCACACTTAACAGCGTAGAAAGGGAAGTAACAAAGCGCGCAGGTGTTGCACCGCTACCGCCTGACTTCATCCCTCGTGATGCCTTCCCGGCGTCTCACTATGGAAGGGATCAGTTAAATCTATTGCTCTGAAAGTGGCAGCATAATTCCAATCATCACCCGATATCACCGCATATCACCATAAATAAAAGCCTTATAAGTCACAACGTTATGATTTATAAGGCTCTGTGATAGTTTTTAAAATCCCTCGGCTGTATGGCTGTGCGGGTTCAAGTCCCGCCCCGGGCACCATATTAATTATCCAGTAAAAACAAAAAATTAAAAGTAATATCGTAACCGCCCAAGAGCGGTTTACTTGTGCCCGTCCGATTATTCAGCGTTTTTCAGAACAAACTTTCAGAACAATTTCTACTATCATTGACCGCAAACCACCAAAGCAAACTTAACCTTCCTGCCATATCGTGCTGTCCGCTCAACATTTAAATACCCTGACATTCCCTGCTTCTCATCAATCGTCCCTTCCGGGCCTGCGATGTCTTTGACCTTGAAATCGTGCAAGGTGAAGTCAAACGAGGGGTGAGGGTGGCGCAATTTCGCCTCTTCTTTAGCTTTTCTCCAGCGATTGTTAAAACCGTCACTGGCGTATTTGCCGCCTGAGACTTGATGGAGAAGCCCTCTGTCTCAAGACATTTTCTACTATGAATTTCAGGTTTTCACGAATGATAGGTTTGATAGCAGCACAACGACTTGCGCTGTCAGCGATCGCAGGCTACCGGCATCCGGCAAAGCGGTCCAGCACGGCCTGGCCGTAAGTAAATAGGGCCTTCAGGGGCAGGGAGTTAAATCGGGGAGCATGGATCAGATTAACCCTCAGCTTCAGCAGACGGCAGAAAGCAGGGCGGTGACAATACTTTTACGGATCACTATGGAGTAAGGATCAGAGAAAATATGCGGGCCGATGATATATATTAAGGCAGACGCCGGCAATTAAGGGGCAACTGATAGCGGGATTGCAATTTGCGACCGTCAGGCTGTGCTGGAGCAGGTACTGTGAGCGAGGTGTCCTGCGGGTACTCACCATCACAACGATAAAGGCACGCAGTATAACTGCTGGCGCACACGCAGCGCCCCTGATGGAAGCAGGGCTTCTGGCATCGACAGGCAGCATGGGTGGTTCATAGGGTAACGCAATGGCAGAGAGCATTAACAGGCTTTACAAGGCGGAGGCGATATGAGCGGGAAAGACCGTACTGAAGGACTGATACGGTGGACGGGTATAACAACAGATGGTTTTAGGAAGAAAGGGGTCATATCCCATCAGCAGAAGCAGAGCAGGTCTATTACGCTTCCATCGGACACAGAGAACTGTCAGCCTGAGTTTACAGACTTAACACTCTCCCGGTAAACCAGGACGGTTTACGCCATCATTTGTATCGTTTTCTGATATAAAAACAACGAACGAAAACTAATAATAGCACATCATATACTTTGCTCCTTTAGAATAGAGTTCCTAATGATTAGAATCATAACGAATTCCTCCTTCGCTTTATGCCGTGCATTTGGCGAGTTTGAAGTGAGTCACGATTACTCATCAGACAATAGACGCCGAAGCCTGCTTACATCGGAAATAAATTCCGGTCATGACGGTAATAACGGGTACGTCAAAAGAAATTATCTGATTCAGATGAGGCAGAGGTTCAATACATCAGGGAGTAGCGGTATATATAGAGAGAGAAAGCTGTTACCTTGCTACACGGCAATGAAAAAAGACAGGCTTCGGCAGAAATATTGGCGCTGGGGAGAAGGGCAGAAATCAGCGACTTTCTCTGGCTAAACGTCCTCATCAAAACGTCAATGATCTGGGGCAACGATGTGAATTCGACGCGCCTGTTCCAGTTAATAATTCACTACAAAATTATTAATATATTTCCGGAGAAGAAAAACACAGAGTCAAACAGGAAAATAAATCCAACGGCGACAAAATGTTGATCAACATGACTTCAGCGATACAGCAAAAATACGGGAATAGCGCTTGCTCTTAATTTAGTTCCTATGGGTATACCCACTGCTGCGCGTGAATATAGGTAATGCTCCCAACTTACTGATTTAGTGTATGATGGTGATTTTGAGGTGCTTGCGTGGCTTCCATTTCCATCAGATGTCCTTCCTGCTCCGCTACTGAAGGCGTGGTGCGTAACGGCAAAAGCACTGCCGGACATCAGCGCTATCTCTGCTCTCATTGCCGTAAAACATGGCAACTACAGTTCACTTACACCGCCTCTCAGCCCGGTACGCACCAGACAATCATTGATATGGCCATGAATGGCGTCGGATGTCGCGCCAGTGCACGCATTATGGGCATTGGCCTCAACACGGTTTTACGTCACTTAAAAAACTCAGGCCGCAGTCGGTAACCTCGCGCATACAACCGGGCAGTGATGTGATTGTCTGCGCTGAAATGGACGAACAGTGGGGCTACGTCGGTGCTAAATCACGTCAGCGCTGGCTGTTTTACGCGTATGACAGGATACGGAGGACGGTTGTGGCACACGTTGTCAATACCGATCGAATTCTGACCCACCCTGCCAAAGTAAAACTGACCCACCCCCTTTGAATCATTCGAGCGTTGTTGCTTTCGTTTTCTTCTGGAGTTGACCGCTTTTCAGCTTATCTTTCAGTCGATAGCTTTGGCCGCTGATTTGGGCGATATGCGCATGGTGAAGCAGCCGATCCAGCATCGCTGCCGTCAGTGTCTCGTCATCACCAAACGTTCCGGACCACTGCGTAAACGGCAGGTTGCTGGTCAGGATCACGCTGCCTGACTCATACCGTTTAGCGACTACCTGGAAGAACAGGTTCGCCTCCATTTTACCGAACGGCAGATATCCCACTTCGTCGATGATCAACAGCTTAGGTTTACCTACGACGCGGTTCAGGTAGCCCTTCAGGTCACCCTGACGATGTGACGCCATCAGTTGCAGCATCATGTCGGCGGCGGTAATGAACCGAATGCTTAAACCCGCCATCGCGGCCTTATAGCCAATGGCGGTCGCCAGGTGCGTTTTGCCGACGCCAGAAGGCCCGAGCAGGACAACGTTCTCCTGACGTTCGATAAATGTCAGACCCGCCAACTCCTGGATCTGACTTCGTGGAACGCCACTGGCATAGGCGTAATCGAACTGCTCCAGTGTTTTTATCACCGGCAGGCCTGATAACCGCAAAATGGTCTGGCGACGCCGTTCGTTCTGGCCATCATGCTGGAGCTGCAAAACGGCTTCCAGGAAGTCGGCATGCGTGCCGCTGTTGTCGATGGTCGCCTGTGCCACACCCGGCCACTCTGCCGGCAGGCGGTCGAGCTTGAGTTGCTCGCAGAGCGCGGCAATACGATCATGTTGAAGGTTCATGCTGGCACCTCGAGCAAGGCCTGGTACGTTGCCAGAGGATGTTGCAGGCTCTCGGTCGGCACCGGACGCTGGCTGAGCGCTGGGACAGGTGCAGGCAATGCCAACGTGACCTTCGGTAACGGCAATAGCGCAGCACGCTCGCGCGGCATGCGCTGCTCAGGCGGTACGCCTGTGGTGCCATGCACTCGTGTGTTCGCGACGGTGACCAGCCACTCGCCGATGCGTGTGTTGGCAGCAGGTACATCCAGTACCAGCCCGGCCTGCCGGAAGGTCGCGGTAAGAGGCACGATAAAGCTGTTCTTGAGGTAATGGTTAAACCGCTCAACCTTACCCTTGGTCTTGGCGCGATAGGGTCGGCAGACCTTGGGAGTAAAGGCATACTTCTCGGCGACGTGCATCAACTGCGGGTTCCAGCGATGCTTACCGGGGCCGTAGACATCGCGCTCAATGATGATGGCCTTGGCGTTGTCGAACAGCAGCTGATGCGGCGTCCCGCCGAAGAACCTGAGCGCAGACTCAATGCCGTCACACCAGGCAGCGGAGTCCTGGTTGCTGTAAAACTTGACGAAAGTCGCGCGGCTCCAGCCCAGCGTGGCGACAAAGGCCAGCAATGGGTTATGACCGAGTCTGATGATGGTGAAATCAACTTGCATCTGAAAGCCAGGCTCGGTCTCGAAGCGTGTTACCTCTTCAGTGACGGGCTGCTTAATGGGGTGCAGGAAAGCGGTCAGCATGCTGTAACCACCCTCGTAACCACGCTGACGGATCTCGCGCAGCAGCACACTGGCGGGTATCCAGAGGGGCCTGGCAGCGGCCACGCGCTCAAGGATATAGGTCTTGAACGGGTCAAGCTTGCAGGGGCTGGGTGCGCGAGGCTTGTAGCGCATATCCGCTACGGGCAGCGGGCTACGAATATATCTGCGAACGGTCTCACGAGAGCATGAAAGCTGGCGCGCGATGGCGCGTATCGACATGCCCTGACGGTGTAAAACACTAATCTCCACTCTGGTCTCCAATGTCATCATTGGCAGTGCCTTAAAACTGCCATTTTTACCCTAGGTGGGTCAGATTTACATCGGCAGGTGGGCCAGTTTTACATCGGTAGCGACATGAAGGGAAAGCTGCACGTTATCAGCAAGCGTTACACTCAGCGCATTGAGCGACATAACCTGAATCTGAGACAACATCTGGCAAGGCTGGGACGGAAGTCACTGTCGTTCTCAAAATCGGTGGAGCTGCATGACAAGGTCATCGGACATTATCTGAACATAAAACACTATCAGTAAGTTGGAGTCATTACCGAAGATCTCTCTCTCCGTCTTGTTCGGCAATTTTCCACAGGCGGCACGCGTGAGTCTGGAAGGGTTGTTTGCAATATCTGTAGGTTTAAAACTTTAATATTGGTTTCTGACCTAAAGATGAAATAACGAGTGAAACAACAATCAATCAGATAGTTAATATATTAACAGGGGGGCTTGTTCAGGGGCGAATTTTTAGTTGGATACGCAACTCTTACTCAAGGTGTGCTTAACAGTATGGTCCTGGGCGCTGTTTTAGGTACTGGATATTCCTTTATTTATGACCATGCACAAAAAGCATCTGAAGGTAGTCATAATCCGGTATATCACGGAGTGATATAGCGTTTATGGTGAGAAAATACAATCGACTTTTTTGAGCGTCCTAATTATGAATCACGGCGCCAAACATCCGCCACAGCTGCAGGTTACCTTTAGTTTAGTTTGAAAAAAGTCTGTTTCGTCAGTTTTTTTAAAGAAAAGCGGGTTTGTGGAACTCTTATTCAGCACATGAGTTTGGCGCAATAGATTATTTTTTTGCTATCCGATGCAGGCTGTCTGATAACAGTTTTGTTTGTTGTAATTTGGCCTGCCAGGGCACCTGCAAAACGCAGGCGGCTGCCACACAGGATGTATTAGTCGGATTGGCATCAGGGATCAGCACTATAACCCTGGGCGTTGTGGTTGCTCTCGTCGCGTCACTGATAACGCCTCGTAAACCTTCAGCAGTTGCGTGCCCCGTTTGCGATTAACCGCCTTAGCCATGCCCCGTTTAAAGTAGCTGGTCGGGGTCAGGCAAGTGCGGAGCAGGGTCTTAATGTGGCACTGAAAAGCAGAATCTACCGGAACGGAAAGCTCTGCCTGCCGGGGGTAAATATAGCTGTCTGGGGCTCACTGTTATGCAGGTTCATGTTTGCAAATGATGGGAAATATACCGAGGTTTACAGAGCTGGCGTAACGGAAAATACATGACGTATCTGAGCTGCACTGCAAGGAAAAACCTACGCATTGCTAATAGGCTGCGTACGTCGATAATTTGCTTGCGTATAGAGTGAAATAAAGAAAATAAGGGGGATTATTCGTCAAAGGACATGAAACAGTAATTTAGCGTGGTGATGTTAGGTTTTTTCAGGAAGTTAATGATCCTCTTATAAAGGAATAAAGAGTAGGTTAATGTGAATAGTGAAAAAAATAATCTCTTTCGCTTTGATCTGAAAGGGCACCCTGGCGCGGTTTCTGTTCTGTTAGCACTGCCATTTTTTGGGCAGGCTGCAGAAATCAGCATGAAGAATGGGGCGGT
Source organism: Mixta mediterraneensis (assembly GCF_014946725.1). Taxonomy (GTDB): domain Bacteria; phylum Pseudomonadota; class Gammaproteobacteria; order Enterobacterales; family Enterobacteriaceae; genus Pantoea; species Pantoea mediterraneensis. Next base: position 27,738 of record NZ_JACFXY010000001.1, on the reverse strand, counting down.
CACTTCATCAAATAATGTGCCTGTTATTAATATCAATAAAGCTAATGATAAAGGGCTTTCTCACAACGTTTACGATAAGTTAAACGTTGATAAAAATGGCTTGATCTTTAATAACAGCATTGCTGAATCCAATACAACGCTGGCCGGTAAAATTCAAGGTAACAGTAATTTAACCTCCGGAACGGCTAAAGTCATTCTTAACGAAGTGACATCAAAAAACCCCACTGCCATTAACGGCATGATGGAAATTGCGGGTGATAAAGCTGATTTAATTATCGCCAATCCGAATGGCATTACGGTGAGCGGCGGCGGTGCAATTAACACCGGTAAGCTGACGCTCACCACAGGGACGCCAGATATTCAGAATGGCCAGTTGGCGGGTTATTCCGTTAATGGCGGCACCATTACCCTGGGTCAACTAAATAACGCCAGCCCGACAGAAATTTTGTCACGCAACGTTGTGGTCACGGGTAAGGTCACCGCCAGCGAACTGAACGTGGTGGCGGGTAATAATTATGTCAACGCTGCAGGCCAGGCAACCGGCACAGTTACCGCATCTGGCGTACGTAATGCCAACAGCATTGATGTTGCTGCGCTGGGCGGTATGTATGCGAACAAAATCAACCTAATCAGCACTGAAAATGGCGTGGGGGTTCGCAACCAGGGCGTTATCGCGGGTGGCGTTAATGGTGTACATATCGACTCAAAAGGCCAGCTGCTGAACAGCAACGCACGCATTGAGTCTTCTGGCCAGATTAATATCAAGACCAAGGGTGCACTGAATAACACCACAGGAGCCATTTCCTCTGACGGTTCCATTGCGCTTGATACCAATAATAATTTCCTGATAAATAGCCGCTCAGGCAATATTTCAACCCGGGGGGATCTCTACGTCAAAAGTGGCGCTCTCGACAACACGAACGGCAAACTGGCCGCCAGTGGCACGCTGGCGGTTGATACCAGTAACAATACTTTGATCAACTCAGGAAAAAGGAAAAAAGTTGGGATTGAAGCGGGCATCGTGGCATTAAAAACCGGTACCCTGAATAACAGCAATGGCCAGATCCAGGGCGGCTATGTTGGTTTTGAGTCTACTGCTATCAACAATAATAATGGTTTAGTCGATTCCCTCGGGAATATTGATATTGCCAGTGCAGGCAATGTTGACAACAACAAAGGCTTGATCCGTTCTGCGGGGGGTTATACAAAAATTTCCGCCAAAGGAACGGTAAACAATGTTGCGACCAAAACGGCAGATACCGCCAGTAATGACTCTTTAGGCATTATTGCTGAGAAGGGGGTGCAGATTGCGGCTAATAACATCAATAACAATGGCGGGCAGATGGCGTCGAATGGCGATGTCTTCCTGGAAAGCAATGGTGCTATTGATAACTACGCTGGCAAGCTGAACGCCTCTGGCAAGGTTATTGCTAAAGGCGGCTCCCTGCGCAACGACCAGGGCGGTATCGCCGGTAAAAGCGGCGTCAGCGCAGCGGTGACAGGCAATATTACCAACTACATTGGCGTCATTAGTTCTGAAGAGGGCGATGTCGCATTAGGAGCCAATGCCGTTAATAACTACGGCGGCTTCATGATGGGTCAGAATATTGTCATCAATGCCAACGCCGAGATGAATAACAACACCGCGCTGATAGTTGCCAACAAGACGTTGACCGTGAACGCAAATAACCATATCGATAACCGTAATGGTGAGAATTTCGGTAACGCGTTTGGTCTTTATTTTGGTATGCCGCAGCAAAAGGGTGGAATGATCGGTAAAGAGGGCATTTCACTTACCGGGAGCAATATTTACAACAATAACAGCCGAATTGTTGCCGAGAAGGGGCCGTTGAATCTGCAAGCGAAAGGCAGCGTTGATAATACCTGGGCATTACTCATGAGCGGAGCCGATGCCATCATCAAAACAGGCGGGGGGTTCTATAACAACTACGCTACGGCCTACAGTAAGGGCAACCTGAATATCGACACCGCGTATCTGGAGAACTACAGTAACGGCTCGCTGATCGATAATAACGCGACCGGCCTTATCGCTGCAGATAAAAATCTTGTTCTGAACATTAACGATAATTTCACGAACTACGGCTGGATCAGCAGTCTGGGCGATGCGGCTTTAAACGTTCTGAAAGGGACCTTCTATAACCGTAATACGCTGGCATCAGAGAAATCTCTGACAATTAACGCGCTGAACGGTATTGAGAACTTTAAAGATATCTCCGCAGCAGGTGATCTGGTTGCTAAGACCCAGCGTTATGTGACAAACAATAGCAACAGCAATATGGTGGGGAATAACATCACCATTACGGCGTTTAATAACATTAATAACCAGGGAAATATTGTTAGCGATGCAGATATGACCATTAAGACAAAGGGTGATCTGTATAACTCTCTCAATATCATTGGTTATGGTGACGTTGCAATCAGCGCTAATAGTATCAACAACAATAACGCTAACATTAAAGCGACCGGTGATATATCGCTAACCACTACCGCACATGTTAGAAACAACCGCGGCAGTATCAGATCCCTGATGGGCAATCTGAGCATTGAGGCGGCAAAAGGTAATGTTGATAACTATAGCGGTAAAATTCTCTCTGCGGGGGCTATCGACATCAAGACTAACGCGTTGAATAACGACTATGGTCAGGTTGCGGGTTATAGCGATATCGACCTTGCGTTAATGGGAAACTTTGATAGCTTCAGAGGATCAGTCCTTTCTCAAACGGGCGACATCAGGCTTGCTGCAAACTCCGTTGATAACAATTACGGCTTTATTGCGGGTAAAAATGTCGCTATCGAATCTAAATCAGGCGTGTATAACAACACTGCGATGATCGCTGCGAATCAGAAACTGACCGTTACCGCGGCGGGGAATATTGAAAACCGTGATGGGAACAACTTCATCCGTCAGTTAGGCGAATACTTTGGTGTTTCCGGTGATGTTGGCGGCATGATCGGCAAGGATGCCCTCTCCCTTGCTGGACAGAATGTTTATAACAACAACAGCAGCATGATCGCGGAAAACGGTCCGTTAAGTTTGGTAGCAAAAGGGATCTTCGATAATACGCGAGCCTTGTTAGTTAGCGGTGCTGATGCGGTCATCAAAGTTGCGGGCGCTTTCTATAACAACTACGCGACCACATATAGCGCGGGTAATCTCGACATGACCCTGGCGTATCTTGAGAACAACGGTAACGGGAGTTTAGCTGACAATACGGCAACTGGCGTTATTGCTTCAGATAAGAATTTAAATCTGAATGTTGATAACAGTGTCATCAACTATGGTTGGATCAGTAGCAAAGGCGATCTGAACTTCAATGTTCTGAAAGGCGTTTTGTACAATCGTAACGCCATCTCTGCATACAATGTGCTGGCAATTAATGCCCTGAATGGCGTTGAGAATTTTAAAGACATCGTGGCGGGCAGCAGCGTTAAGATTGATACGCAGAGACATGTGATGAATAACACCGGGAGCAATATTCTCGCACAGAACATCGCGATCAATGCCGGCACTGACATTAACAACCGCGGTAATATTGTGAGTGATTATACTCTGATGGTGAAAACTTCTGGAAATATATATAACTACCTGAATATGCTCAGCTATGGCGTAGCGGGTGTCACTGCGGACAATGTGAATAAGAACCTATCCCAAAAGGATTTTATTCCAGACAATGATGCTGCAAGCAAAATGCAGCATCGCCTCGTAGTTTTCGACTTTCTTCTCCCATCGCGTCAGTATGCGGCGAAAGCGATTCATCCAGCTATGCGTTCTTTCCACAACCCAACGATGAGCCCTGAACTCGCTGTTTTTAATTGCCTCAGACTCCTCTTTCCCCGACTGGATATGAGGTTCATAACGACGAGCTTTCAAACAAATTTCCACCCATTCAGCCTCATAGCCTTTGTCCATACACAGATGCAGCCTGCGACCCGGCCTGCCGGTCTGTAGCGCGTCCAGCGTATCTTCAACCAGTTTTATGTCGTGGGTATTTGCCCCTGCGACAGCCAGCGAGAGCGGAAGCCCGTTCCCGTCGGTCATCAGGCTCCGCTTTACTCCCTGCTTCCCCCTGTCAGTCGGGTTGCGACCTGTTTTTTTGAGCCTGCAAGGGGCGATTTTGTCATGCAGCCATCCATCGACAACCATGACCAGTCAATGGCATCCCGCTTCTCGCAGGCAAGCAGCCCGTTTTGCCAGAAGCGTTCAAATACTCCAGCATCCCGCCATTCCTGAAAGCGGCGGTGGGCTGAGCTGGATGAGCAAATATCCGTGGCATTCAGGGCATTCCATTGGCAACCGGTTCTGAGCACAAAGAAAATGGCGTTCATTGCGGCACGATTATCAACACGTCTACGATGCGTGCCCAGCGGATGGTGGGTTTTATGTTCCGGGAGAAGTGGAGCCATTTTCTCCCAGAGTTCATCGCTGATCTGCCACTTGTTGCCCGCCATACTTCGCCCTCAAAAATTGCCATTATTTACGATCTGACAATTCCTTTTGGGATAGGTTCTAACAGTGGTAAAGATGCGATTTTCGGTGGTTTAAAGGGTATGGAACTGATTGCCCGTAAAGTCACAAATACCGGTACTGTTGTTGGTATTTAATTTACAGGCTGTAATAAAAGGCAGCAGTTATAATCTGATAGTACCAGATCAGAACGGTATCCTGCTGCCTTTCTTTCTGAGAAAGTAAATGGAATTACGATTAAAAATATTTTCGTTATTATTGGTATGCTTTTATGCCCATGCTGATGATGGTGTTAATCACCTGATCAAGCAGCAACAGAATGCCGATCTGAGTGCATTTAAAGAGCAGAAAGTGTATCGTCAGGATGTTTATTCCAGTCGCGAAAATAAAGTGTTCAGGCTGAATGATCTGCCAAAAGAAGAGAACTGTTTTACGATTAACGCGCTTATTCTTGAACACGATTTTTTAAAGCGTAAAACTGACAGGGCGATTAAAAAAGAGATTCTGGGACGCTGTGTCGGCAGTATCGGCGTGGTAAAAATTGCTACCGCGTTGCAGGATTATTATATTGATGCTGGTTATATTACCACCCGCGTCACGCTTCCTTCGCAGGATATCTCTTCCGGCACGTTGATGCTTAACGTGGAGGCAGGGAAAATAGAAAATATCATCGTTGAGAATGATGATATTAATCCGTGGATGTTACCGTTTGAGAAAGAAGACATCCTGAATATCCGCGATATTGAGCAGGGGCTGGAAAACCTTCAGCAAGTGCCCGACGCCAATATAAAAATCAATATCGAGCCAGGTACAAAGCATGGCTATAGCACTGTCCGTATTAATACTCATCGCGCGAAAAACTGGCGCGTGAGGGCAAGCTATAACAACTGGGGCAACAAAGCGACAGGACAAAACCTGACCTCAGTGGTGGGCTATTTATACAACACGGCCCGCTTTAGCGACCTGTTTTATCTGGCCGGGACACGAAGCACAACCGGACAATATGAGAGTGTTAGCGGCTATTATGCACTCCCGTTGGGCTACTGGAACTATTCGTTTTTTTACAGCAGCAGTCAGTCGCGCCAGATTATCCCACTTAGCTACATCTCGCTAGAATATGCGGGTAAGAGTGAATACTGGAGCGCAAAAGCATCACGCACGGTTTACCGCGATAAAACCCGAAAATTGACCGGTAACGCTGAGCTTATTCGTCGAAAGTCTGGCTATAAAATTAACGGTGAAGCGCTGGTGCTACAAAAACGTAATATGGATAACGTGAAATTTGGCGTTAACTACAAGCAGCAGCTGGAGAATGCGTATTGGGATTCGACATTTTCATGGCAGCGTTTCCTGACGTGGTTCGGCGCCGAAAGGACGCCCGGTATGGCGTATGGTGACGTCAGCCCGGTGAGTCAGCTTTTCAATATTGAAAGCAGTTATTCGCGCCAGCTTGGCAATAATATTTACAGCGCTACTTTTTTTGCGCAATACGCGCCGCGAGAACTGACCTTACAGGATCAGATAACCATTGATGAACGCTGGAGCGTGCGTGGCTTTGAAAATAGCGTTGGTCTGACCGGTAATAGCGGTTATTACATGCAAAACACGCTCTATCATCCGGTCAGTTTTATGAATGCCAGTTACTATTTCGGCATCGATGGTGGGCAAATAAGGAAAGACAGTATTTATGGTGATGAATTCATTATTGGTGGAGCGGCTGGCATTCAGGGTAATGTGAAAAGCCTGACCTATGATGCTTCGTTTTCTATGCCGGTGAAATATCCTGGAAGCATGGATGTAAATAAATTTAATTTTAATCTTAACTTGTCTTTTCAGTTATAAACAAGGATGAGCTGCATAATGCGTATTGGTACGGATATTGTTGAAATTGCCCGAATAAGCCGGGCGATAAATAACTGGAAAACAGATTTTTTGTATCGTGTTTATACCGGGCAGGAAAGAATGAAAATTAACACGGACGACCCCAGTACCGAACGCGCGGCGGGTTTATGGGCGGCAAAAGAGGCGGCAGTAAAGGCGCTTGGGTGTGGCTTCCGTAACGGTATTACCTTTCACGATGTCGAAATTACCCATGACGACTACGGTTGCCCGCATTTTATTTTTAGCGGGCGGGTAAAAGAGCTGCTGGCAGAAAAAGGCATTATGAATAGCTCGCTGAGTATTTCACATTGCCAGGCTTATGCAACAGCAGTTGCCATACTTTATTAACTTAACTGATTGTGAATATTATGTATCAATATAACGACCTCAAAGAAAAGTCGGTTCTGGTTACCGGTGCCAGTGGTGATATTGGCCTGGCGATCTGCGCTAAATTTTTGGACCAGGATTGCAATGTTTATGCGTTGTATAAATCGAATGCAACGCAGTTAGCCGAACTAAAAGAAACGCATCCGGCAGGTAATAAACTTTCGTGCATTCAGGGCGACCTTGCCGATCCGCAGAGCGTTGCTGCGCTCTGTGCTCATCTGACAGAAGCAACCGGCAAACTGGATGTTCTGGTGAACAACGCCTGGATAGTGAAAGACAATTTGTTTACCTCAATGAGCTTCGAGGATTTTAGCCAGGTGGTGGACACCAACCTGTTCAGTGTTTTCCGTCTGACAAAAGAGGCGCTGATGCTGCTTCGTTCCGCTGAAAGTCCGGCCATTGTCAACGTTGCCTCGATTGCTGCCATCATCCCAAGCGTGGGACAGATGAACTACAGCGCGTCCAAAGGAGCAATTCTTGGCTTGACCCGCACCCTGGCGGCCGAACTCGCGCCTTATGGCGTTCGCGTCAATGCCGTTGCGCCAGGAATGATTGAATCAAAAATGGTGAAAAAGGTCTCTCGCACAGTGGTTCGCAGCGTAACCAGCTCAATACCGCTACGCCGTCTGGGCAAATGTGATGAAGTGGCGAATGCCATTGTCTACTTATGCTCTTCAGCTTCCAGTTATATTATCGGTCAAACCATCGTTATCGATGGTGGCCTGGTCATGCGGTGATGTATGTCTAAATATATTATCCCTTCAAAGATTTTTCTGGAAATGGGGGGCTGGCGTCAGCCTCTGCTGATGGTCGACAGAATTGACGATTTTAAATACGGTGAGAGCGGATTTGTGAAGGTGACGAAACATATCACTTATAACGAACCTTATTTACTGGGGCATTTCCCGGACGATCCGATTATGCCTGGCGTGATTATTTCCGAAATTTTTGGTCAGGCCAGCGAATATTTCTCATTTCTGACAGATATTTGTGACATCTACCAGACCAGATTTAATGAAGAAATAAAATCGCTGCGCGATATTTATACCCGCATTAAGACCGATGAAATGCTGGAGATTATCCGTACGCGCCGAGCTCAGGTACGTGGTGTGCTGGCCGCTCAGAATCTTAAATTCAAAGATATCGCTTATCCTGGCGACTCGATTGAAGTGACCAGCAAATTAGCGTTTTCTGATGCCCACGGCTTTAAGCATTATTCCGTAACGGCAAATGTCGGGAAGCGGCTGATTAGCCACGGAACAATTATTAATTTTCGCGAAACCAAATAACCCCTGCGAGAGTAAAAATGTCAGCTATGAATAAAGATATTGAACAGCGCAAAGCTGTGCTGCTTACTATTAAAAGCGAGATTATTCAGCGTCTGAATATTCAACGTGATGAGTTGCAGATTGATGATGATACAGCGCTGTTCGGCAATGGTTTAAAACTGGATTCCGTCGATGCCACGGAAATAGTCGTGATGCTGGATAAAGTATTCGGCTTAAAAGTCGGTGAAGGCGATGATCCTTCTTATATGAGAAGTATCAATAGCCTCGCCACATTTATTATCCAGAAGCAAAACGCGTAATTAAATTTTATGACTAACAGGATGGCTTTATGACGTCTCTCCATGATTTACATTTGAAACAGGGCGCAGTAATGGGTGTTTATAACCACTATTCAGTGCCCTCTGCCTACCATGACCCAATGGTTGAATATAAAGCCGTGCGTGAAAATGTGTTGCTCGTTGATTATTCGCATATGTCAATTGTGAGCGTGGTGGGTGACGATGCGTGGGCACTGGTGAATTATCTGGTCTCTGCAGACGTCTCCATTATTCGTGACGAACAGGGGATCTATTCTCTGGTGCTTAATGAAGATGGCACGATTCGCGGGGATGTTTACGTCCTTTGTTCTTCAGAAGGTTATTACGTTATGTCTGAGAACATACCTGCCGCTGAACTGGTGGCGAACCTCAATACACTTCTGGAAAAGACAGACGAACTCGATATTCAGGAAAACCCTGAAATCAAAGATATGCGCGAAGAAAGCTGGGGCGCGATCCTGCTTGAAGGCCCGTACGCATGGGAACTGATGTCGGAAATTCATGGCTTCGATATTGTCGGCCTGCCGTATTACGAGTACATGAATACCGACGATGAACTGATGGTATTCCGCTGCGGTAAACACGGCGAATTTGCCTACATGGTTATGGGCCATCGGGAGAAGCTGCTTGAGCAGTGGCAGCAGCTACAGCAGCAGGGTGGCAAATACATGTTGCAGACCGGCGGTCTGGACTATCAGAAAATGGTGCGTATTGAAAACCCTGGATGGGACGAAAGCCTGTGGGCCGATTACGCCCTGAATCCTGTTGAGCTGCAGATGCAGTGGGCCGTTCAGTATGACAAAGAAGATTTTGTCGGCAAAGAGGCGGTACATGCGCAGTCGCATGGCGAAGACGCGCGCAAGATGATTGGCATGATAGCCGAAGGGCCGTGCTCAGCTATTGAACCGGGCGATAGCGTTCTGGTCAGCGGCCAGGCGGTAGGCCGCGTGGTTAAGGCCATTTTCTCGCCTGCTCTGCAATGCTTTATTGCCCTGACTTTGCTGGAAAGCGACTACGCCTGGTCAGACATTTGCGGCTTTGACATTCAAACCCGCACTGGAACGGTGGCCGCGAAAACCAAAAGTATGCCGTTTATCTATAACCTGAGCATGATGGTTAACCCGACTGAGCACAGCTTTGTTGATGCGTCAAAAGCGAAAAGCGCATTGTAATTAATTCAACATCAGAAACAGCGAGCAGAAATAAACAGAATAATGCCGCCGGGTATTCTTCCTGGCTGTTTATTGCCTGTACAAGGAGGTAGATGTATTTATGAAGACAAACAGGAAGCGCGTTGTTATTACCGGGATGGGTATTTTATCCTCTCTGGCCGAAAACCTTCAGGATTTTAAAGACGCCTTATTAAATAAGAAACATGGCGTTACCAACAGCGAACGTTTTTCAACATGGTTTGAAAATGCCAGGGCTGCTGAAGTGCTGCATGATATCGATTATTCAGCGCTTTCGGATGAGGTTATTGCCTCGCTCGATAATGCCGCGCTCTGGGCATATAAAGTGGGCAAAGATGCGCTGAGCCAGGCCGGCCTGGTAGATAATAAACCGCATCTCCAGGAGACCGGCCTGATTGTTGGCGTTTCTTCTGCCGGTACCGAGGCGTTTTTACCGCTCTTTGAGCAACGCATAGAAGACTTCTCCCTGCGTAAGGCGCTTTTTTCCGGCGGCTTTTCCTCCTGCTGTTCCAGCGTATCGACCTTACTCGGTCTACAGGGCGGGGTAGAGCTGGTTGCCACCGCCTGCACTGCTAGCCCGAATGCGGTGGGGATGGCCTTCGACTATATCCAGAATGGCAAAAGCAAAACGATGCTGGCGGTCGGGACGGAGCCGATTTACCTGCCGACTTTCGCCGGTTTTTATGCGCTTAACGTCATGCATCCTGATGCCTGCACGCCATTCTCAGGCAACCCCGGCATGTCTATTGGTGAAGGGGCGGGTGCGCTTGTGCTTGAGGACTACGAGCATGCCGTTGCGCGCGGCGCAACCATTTACGGCGAGATCCTCTCCTATGCCACCTCCTGCGATGCATTCCATGAAACCGGGCCCGATCCGCGTGCCAGCGGCGCCGTGCAGGTGATGCTCAAGGCGATGGAAAATGCCGGTATCACGCCCGATCAGATTGATTACGTCAATGCGCACGGCACTGGAACTGAAGCGAATGACCGCATCGAAACGCTGGCGATGGAAAAAGTCTTTGCTGGTTACGAGATGCCGCTGGTGAGTTCCACTAAATCCTACTTTGGTCATAACATCGGCGCAGCGGGTATTGTTGAGCTGATCGCCTGCCTTGTGACGCTACCGGATAACCGCGTTTTGCCAACGCTGAACTTTACGAACGCCCGCCCGAACTGCGGTCTGGACTATGTGCCAAATGCGTTTCGCGACCAGAAAATCAATGTCTTTATGAAGAACAACTATGCGTTCGGCGGTAATAACTGCAGCATGATCGTGAGCATGGAGCCTTGTTCTATTCCGGTCACTCATTTTGACCAGAAGCGGGTAGCGATTTCCGGTACCGGTGCAGTTTCTGCCATTGGACACACGATTAATGAGATCCTCGACGGCGTATGGAAGCGTAATCACACCGTTGAACTGGGTGGGGTAACCTTTCCTGATGACACGCTTGCAGAAGCGAAAGCGCTGCAAGCGGTTCTGGAAAATACCCATCAGTTTGAAGCGCTGTTTGGCGACGAGTACCGCCTGACGACCGCCACGCTGCCGGAAGATAACGAACATTTCAAAACGTTCCAGGTGACAGGACTGGAGCCCCGTAAACATTTACGCCGCTTTGACCCGCGTAAAGCAACCCGCGGCGGCACCTTTGCCCTGATTGCGCTGTCAGAAGCGCTCGGACAGGCGAAGCGCAAAATTAAGCGCGATGGCGACGCGCTGGGCATGGTGATGGGGATGGCCAGCGGGCCGCAGGAAACCACCTACAAATATTTGCAAAGCCTCAAGCTTGACCCACGTAAGGTCAGAACGTCTGAGTTTCCGGGCTCGCTGATGAACTCGCTCCCGACCTTCTGCGGTATTTCCGAAGGGATCAAGGGCTACACCACTACGCTTGCGACCGGTGAGAATGCGGCGCTGGGCGCATTAACTTATGGTTATGAAATTATCCGCCAGAATCTACAGTCGCAGGTGCTTGTGGGAGGCGCGGATGAGTATTTCCCGTCGATGTCGCTGTATATGAATGCGGTAACACAGAAACTTCATATGACATCCGAGGCCCGTGAGTACCAGATTTACGGCAAAGATCCGAAAGGGTATGTTCCGGGTGAAGGCGCCTGCATGCTGCTGCTGGAAGATCCGCAGCGGGCGAAAGAGCGTGGTGTTGAGGTGCTGGCCGAAGTCGCAGGTTACGGTAAGTCCTGCAGCAACAGCTATTTTGATGCATCGAAGCAGGATGAAAAGTCGTCATCAATGGCGTTGGCTATTGCCCGTGCGCTGGCTGATGCTGGTATTACGGCGCAGGCGGTTGACCTGGTGTGCGGCACCAGCAACGGCAGCATCGATAGCTCCCGCATTGAAATCGAGGCCATTTGCGAAATCTTTGCGGCGGTGAAACCTGATGTGCCGGTGGTGAACTATAACGCCTGCTTTGGTTTTGTCGCATCCGCTGCTGGTTTGCTGAATCTGATCGTCATTATTGACTGCATTAAGAAGCAGGCTGTTCCCGCAATACCGCATACCGTCGAGTTCTTTGATGAGCGAATTAACTTTGTTCGTGAACCCCGGAGCCTTGCGCTCAGGCACGTATTACTCGTGGGCGCGACGGAAGGCGGGAACTATTACGCGTTTGTGATTAAAGGATAATATTGTGGATAATGCCGCTATTATTTCAGGGTTCAGTTCCTGTTTGCTTTTTGCCAAAGACAGTTTTCAGTTAATTCAAAATCTGAAGCTGGGAAAGCGCGTTGAAAGAACGCCCTGGTTTACGTCTGAGGCCGAGGCAATAAAGTGCGGGTTTAAAGGTAATAAGCATATTGCCTCGCTTGATTATACGGATGATAGCGCATTAGATCTGCTTTATCGCCTGACAGAAGACGCACTTGAACAGGCCGAGCTGGATGTGCAACGGCTGGCCGGGGGTAACGTACGGGTTTATTTGACCGGTGTCGGTCCTCGGGTCGATGGCATGGCGTTTAAAAGTTTTTATAACAAGAATGATATTGAAGATATTCAGCTTTCAACCTCGTTAATACAGCTGCACGTTGACAATATGTCGCAGGATCGTCTGGCAAGCCATATTGCCCGTAAATATCGCTTGCAGTATCTGCCGCCGAATATGAATTGCACCAGTAATTCATCGCTGACGGCAATACATTTAGGGTGCCAGGCCATTGAGCATAATGGTGCCGATATAGTGCTGGTGATCAATTGTTCCAAAATTAAAACGCAGGACATCTGGTTCCTGAACACGCAGTCGATGCTGGACACCGATCTTGTTCAGCCGTTTGGGGAGAACAGTAAAGGTGTTCTGTTTGCCGAAGGCTATAGCACGCTTCTGCTGGAGAGCGCCCGCCACCGGCGCGCCCGGCAGATAACGGGAGGGGTACGTCTGTAAACCGCCTACGCGCAAATCAGCGCTGGCAGAAGTAACGACAGTTCATGGCTCAGCACCAATATCCTGCAAGTAATGCAGTCGGCGATGAAAAAAGCGGACGTCAGTACAGAACAACTGTGCGCGATCATTCCGCACGGCAACGGCTCATCCGTCAGTGATAAAGCGGAAGCCAAAGCGATAGCGGTATTTGCCGAAGACAATACGATCCCGGTCCTCGCCTATAAAGGACAAATGGGTTATACCGCAACCGGCTCGGGCATTATTGATTTAATTATCGGCCATCACGCTTTATCTCATCGCGAACTTATTTCCCCCGTTGGGAATGACGAAATTATTGATGTCGTTGCGCAGCATGTTTTAGTTAATCGCGGCGTAACCGGACACAATAAACGTCATCTCCTGAAAACAGGCATTGGGGTTGATGGTTCTGTTATTGGCGCCGTGATGACTGATGTGAATCCAGGCCGGTGAGCGATCATGGAGAGTGACATGTATTTATCCTCATTTTCGATTATTGAGCCAGACGATAAGTTTTATTTTTATCAGCCAGGCTGGCTGAATGCCTGGGAGTCGCATTAATATAATAAGGCACTTAAATCTTCGCATGTGAATGGCTGGGGACTGAAGCGCTTTGGTACGCAGCCGGAACGCTATGCCGGAGAAATGATCCGTAATCCTCAGTATCAAAAATACCTTGAGGCAATGGAACGGGCGGCTGATGAAGCGCTGCAGGGGCTAGCCACCAAAGAGCGAATGAAGTTATTAAAGCTTCGTACGGCATTTATTTACGTGGATTCATGGGGCGAATCGGGGCCATTTGAGAATATCTCCAGCGCACTACACATTTCGATGATAGATACCCTGCCAAAGAATCTGGTAAAGAAATTCGCCATTAACGCGCCGACCTGCAAAATCCGGGGCGAGAAGCAGGCTTTCACCCAGGCAATCTTTCTGGCGAAGGATTACCTGAGCTGGGATGTTTTTGATTATGTCGTGATATGTGCAGCGTACCGTGCCATTCCGATACTCGTATTTTCTGATGAGGATCTTTCCCTGAAGCGGGGTGAAAAGCGCAGAGGCCGGGCTGATAGTGTGAATTTAACGGTCGAACGTGCAGGCTGCTTTATTTTTAGTCAGCAGGAAAGCGCAGTAAGAGTGAGTGGTGGGCAATATATTAGGGCGGATCACATTGAAAACCCTGCAGTTGCTGAATACATCGCTTTTGCTGGTTTGCGAAAAGAACTGCTGCAGCGTTCAGCGGTTCCTCAGCAAAATACCCTTTATCTGGTGGATACCTACGGTGCCAGCGGCTGTCTGACACCCGCGTTGAGCTTTGCCTGGATTCATCAACATCCTCATGTTGCAGGAAAAATAAGAACGGTCGTTCCTGACAATTTATCTGGCTATAGCTATTTCGACATTGAATATCGAAAGGAATAACGATAACTCCATGAACGGAATAATAAAAGAGCTCCCTGTAATAGCGTTAAGCAATATTTATAAGCGCTATGGTACAGGTGACGGCAAAGTCGATGCGCTGAAAAATGTCAGTATGGAAATAGCCAAAGGCGAATTCCTGGCGCTGTGCGGGCCATCCGGCAGCGGCAAAAGTACGCTGTTAAATATCCTGTCAGGGATTGATAAGCCTACAGGCGGTACGGTGCTGTTTTTGAATAAATTACTGAATAACCTTAGCGAAGAACAACTTTCAGCGATCCGCGGTAAGCATCTGGGTTTTATTTTCCAGTTCTTTAATTTAATTCCGGTGCTGAATGTATTTGATAACGTTTATTTCCCTCTGGTGCTGAACGGACACACGAGAAAAAACGAGGCGAAAGCGCGGGCGCTGCACTTTATCGACAGCGTAGGGCTGGCTGCCTTTGTGGATCGCAAACCAGGGCAACTTTCCGGCGGTCAGCAGCAGCGGGTAGCCATAGCCAGGGCGCTGGCGCACGACCCGCAGGTGGTGATCGCCGATGAACCCACCGGAAATCTCGATCTGGTGACCGGGGAAGCCATTCTGGATCTGTTGCTGAAAATTAATCAGGAGACCCGCACCACTTTTATTATTTCCACCCACTCCAGCCAGCTTAAAGCGCGCGCGCGGCGTGTGGTTGAAATTAAGGACGGAGAGTTAGTTCATGATTCGCAATCGTAATTTCCTGGTGCTCTGCGGGTGCCTGCTATGTCTGGCCTGGGCCGGTAATGTCAGGGCTTCTGCCGCACCCGTTGCTGAACGCATTATACAGAACGGGTTTCCGACCCAGCCTGGCGCGCTGGCGGAGATGACCCAGGCACTGTTTACCGAGTACAAAGCGAACGATAACCCGCTCTCGCTGGTGTTTTACGCATACGGCATGCTGCGCCAGGCCGATGGTTTTATGACGACCAATGATTTTATTCGGGCATCTGAATACGCCAAAACGGGCTTTTTCTATCTGGATGAAGCGGTTGACCTGCATGAAGACAACCTGCGGGTGCGCTATCTGCGCGCACGGGTTGATGCCTGGCTGGCGGCCGATAGTGGGCGTTGCGTGGTCACGCTAAAGGATACGGCGCTGATGCTGAGTAACGCGTCGGCCTTCAACGCCGGGCTGGTGGATCACATCAACGGCATGCGTTATCGCGCGCTGCTGAGCTGTAAACAGCAGCAGCAGGCGGAAGCGCTGCTGGCGCACATTAAAAAGCAAAACGCCGGGGCCGCCGTGGCGCTGCTGTCTGGCAGCGCGCCGGAGTGGGATATGAATGAAGTGAATCAGGTCTTGTTACCGCTGGTGAAAGGGAAATAAATGTCCGGGCAAATGGTATTAACCCATGTGGGTATCGTATTAATTCTGCTTTTTGTCCTCTGGTGCGTAATATTTCACTCACAAGATGTGAAGTTTGCATTCCTGAATCTCTTCCGCCATAAGCGCCGATCATTTTCAACCATCGCCGCTATCATGCTGGGTGGAATATCGATTTTCCTGTATGGCGGATTTATCGATTACTCCTTCTGGATTTTGAAAGAGCAGACCATTCGAACCAACATTGGGCATGTTCAGATCTATAACCAGAATTATTTTGAAACGTCGAATAAAAACAAAAGCCTGATTAATGACTACCGCTCGTTGAAAAAAGCGATCCTTAACGAGCCAGAGCTGGCCAGGAGTATCTCGACCCTTTCCGGGCAACTGGAGTTCACCGGCGTTATTTCGCAATATGAGAGTGAAACCTCTGGTTATTTCTCTGCGCTGGGCGTTGAGCCATTGCCGGCATTAAAACTGGGATCCTTTGATAAGTTAATTACCGGCAGCGATCTGTCACGGGTAAAAATCAATGAAATTACGCTGGGCAGCGGGCTGGCGAAAACGCTGAATGCTCATTACGGAGACTGGCTTGACGTGCTGGTGGTCAACACTCAGGGCGGACAGGGCGCATTATCTATGCAGCTGCGCGGCGTATTTGAATCCGGTATCAAAGATTACGATGACGTGGCAATAAAAATTCCGCTGATTACCGCGCAACGTATCATGGGCACCGACAGCGTAAGCAAAATCCTGATCCTGCTGAAAGAGGAGGATACTGCCGCCTTCAGCGACAGGTTGCGCCAGTTTATTGCGAAGCACCACCTGCCGCTCATCGTAAAAGACTGGAAAGAGGTCTCGCTGTTTTATCAGCAGGTCGAAGGACTACTGACCGGGATTTATTTCTTTATTAAGCTCATCGTCAGCCTGATTGTTATTTTTATGATCAGCAACTCCATGACGATGAACGTTATTGAACGCACAAGAGAAATTACCACGCTCAGGGCCATTGGCTTAAAGCCACTTCATGTTACACGGCTTTTTTTATTAGAGGGGATTTTCGTCGGCATTATTGGGGCCGCAGGAAGCCTGGCGGTCGGTTATGCTGTTGCATCCGTTATTAACCTTTACGGCATTGCGATGCCCCCGTCGCCAGGGCAATCCCTGGGCTATACGGCCTTTATCAAAACTGACAGCATAGCGCTCAACTGGATAACCCTGGTTCTCCCGATATTAACGACAGCGGGTGCCTCCGTTCTGCCCGCGTTGCGCGCTTCACGGCTTAATATTTCGGATGCTTTTAAATTCTCGTAAGGAAACGGTATGAAGCGCATTGTTATTGCAAAGCTATTTTTAGGTTTATGGCTCTATTCGTCGTGGGCTTATTCAGATCCTGTGGATGAAAAGGCGATGGAGATTATTCGGCGTGCCGATGAGATTCGTTCTCCAAATAAACCTTTTCGCTACACCCTCACCATCAGTGAATATAAAGCGGGAGCAACCCAGCCCGCTAATAAACAGGTTCTGGATATTTCCATGCGCTTTTTGAAGCCTGAAGGGGCTTTGTTGAATAAATCAGCTTCAGGACGAGTGACTCTGTAGCTGACCGGGTTTTCAGGCAATACGCACGCTTTCTGGCATACCAGCCTTCGTTATTTTATTCAGCGCACGCACCATGCCCAAAGCCTCTGCTACCTGACCATCGTAATCACGCAGCGTCAGTGAACCTCCGAACAGTTGCTTTACCCTGTACATGGCCGTCTCCGCTATCGAGCGACGGTTGTAATCTGTTGTCCATTTCCACCGGGCATTACTCCCGGTCAGCCGCTGATTCGCTACTGCACGGTTACGGTCTGCGTACTCTACGGGCCAGTAACCCGCTCCTTTTCGGGGCGGGATGAGGGCACTGATTTTCTTGCGCCGCAGTTCATCGTGACAGAGTCGGGTGTCGTAAGCGCCGTCTGCTGCGGCTGCCCTGATTTTTCTGTGTGTCTGCCGGATAAGACCCGGGAAAGCTTCTGAGTCCGTGACGTTGTTCAGAGACAGGTCCGCGCAGATGACTTCATGTGTTCTGCTGTCAACGGCCAGATGCAGCTTCCGCCAGGTACGACGGCGCTCTTTGCCGTGATTTTTGACTTTCCATTCGCCTTCACCAAAAACCTTCAGCCCGGTGGAATCAATCACCAGGTGTGCGATTTCACCCCGGGTGGGTGTTTTGAAACAGACATTAACCGACTTTGCCCGCTTGCTGACACTGCTGTAATCCGGGCAGCGCAACGGAACGTTCATCAGGGCAAAAATGGAATCAATAAAACCCTGCGCAGCCCGCAGGGTCAGCCGGAACAGGCGTTTAATCATCAGGACGGTGGTGATGGCAAGGTCAGAATAGCGCTGAGGTCTTCCCCGTGATGAAGGCGTTGCCGACTCATACCAGGCATGAGTCGCTTCATCGTCCAGCCAGAAAGTGAGGGAGCCACGGTTGATGAGGGCTTTGTTGTAGGTGGGCCAGTTGGTGATTTTGAACTTTTGCTTTGCCACGGAACGGTCTGTGTTGTCGGGAGGATGCGTGATCTGATCCTTCAACTCAGCAAAAGTTCGATTTATTCAACAAAGCCGCCTGAAGGAGAAACAAAGGCCGATGCCCGTTCACTGGTGCGTTTTATTTATCCGCCACGAGACAGGGGAAAAATGCTGCTCTCCGACTGGTATGCGCTGTGGTTCTATACGCCCGAACTGCGCCGCCCCATTCCGGTTTCGCCACAGCAGCGGCTCGTGGGTCAGATTTCCAACGGCGACGTCATTGTTACCAACTTTGAATATGCCTATCGCGCTACGCTGCAAGGTGAAGTGCCGTGCGGCGAGAAGATTTGCTACTCGCTGGAATTAGAACGCAAGTCTGAAGAGGTGACCTGGCCAAAAGTCATCTACTACGTTGAGAAAGCGGGCGATAACAGGCCGTACAAAGCAGCCTATTACTCGCTGGATAATCAGCTGTTCAAAGAGGTGTCTTACCATGATTTTCGAATGGTGCTGGGGAAGATGCGCCCGACGAAAATCGTGGTGCAGGATACTCGTCACGGTAAGAATTATTCTGTTATGGAGTACAGCGATGTCCGCCTGGAATCCTTACCTGAATCTTATTTTACCCGAGAGTCTTTTCAGCGAGGGATGAAATGAAACACGCGCTGTTGGGATTAACGCTGGTATTGTCCGCCTCTCCGCTGAGCCTGTGGGCTGACTGTCTCTCCGGGGCTGAGGTTGCACAAAACACTACGGTGACGCTATTTGAGCAGGTGTCATACGCGAATAAGCAGAGCTCGCTGTGGCAGATTGATGGCAAAAACCCCTATACCCGAAACAATCTGTTTAACGATGCAGGCGTCAACATCGCCAGCAACTGCTCGCTTATCGACAATGTGCTGAACCTCGACTTTTCGCTCTACGGACTGACCTGGTATGCCCTTCGGCCGCTCGGCACATTCGAAGAGAATGACCGCCGTTCTCGCGGGATTATCGAACAGCTCAGGCTGGTTTATTCGCTGTCAGACCGTATACAGCTAGAGGTGGGGAAGCTCAACACGAAGCCGGGACTCTTTTCCCTGCATTCGCCATCCGATCTCATTAGCCATTACTACGGAGGATTCAAGCCTACGCGGCTTTATGAACCACAGCTGAGATCGGTGTATTCGTCCTCCTCCTGGGCGGCAACCCTGTCTGCGGTTAACCGGGAGCATGCATTATCGCTGACCGTCGTGCCAAAACTGGCGACGATAGATAAACACTATCTCTCTTCCGGCAACTGGTCGGCTAATCAGCGCGGGAACAGCAGTGAAGCCTGGCTGGTGCGTTACACCTCGCATCAGTTTAGCGATCATACGCCCGAAGTCCGCGTTTTGCTGGGGAACTCACATTCGGTGGCGCTCTCCGACAGCTTCAGCTACACCCCTCAGCTGACATTTAACGCTGAAGTGGCGTATCACGCTGAGCAGCGCTGGCGCCATTTTTCCGAACAGAAACAAGCGGAAGTCGAGCGTTATCAGTTCCCGTCATCGCTGTACAGCGCAGAAGATAAAAAGGGCGTTGAGCTAGCCGTAGGGGGGCAATATACCTCTGACACCTTCAACATTTTTGCTCTGGAATACTATTTCCAGAGCGAAGGGTATTCGCGTTCCCAGTGGCAAAAACAACGCGAGCTGTTGAGCTTTCTGAACACCAATACGGGCTCTGGTCCGCTGGATAAGGCATTCGGCGCGTATAAATATCTCATGTCGTCTGAAATCAGCAATACCGGCAACAAAGGCATGCTGCAGGGAAAACATTATCTCAGCGCCTGGTCCAGCCTGCGGTTGGCAAATCAGGCAACGCTACAGCCGTACGTAATCCTCAACCTGGTGGACAAGAGTTCAATGGCGGGTCTTCACTTCAGCACGCCGCTGACCGCTATTAACGACAAACTGGAAGCCTTCAGCGGGGTCTACACGGCACAGGGTAGTGCAAGTTCTGAGTTTGCGTTCTTTGGCGATGCCGTCGGAATTTATGTTGGTTTAAAATATTATTTATAAGGAAATTACTGTGACGCTTAAAAATACCTCGCACCCCGTGGTGCTGCTTTTTTCCGGACAGGGAAATCCGGTTATTGGGATGGGAAGCGATCTATGGGGTGTAAATGCAACGGCAAAACAGGTCTGGGATTGTGCCAGCGATATTTCCGGCATGGATCTGCGTCGACTCTGCCTCAAGGGGCCGATGAATAAGCTGGTTCAGACCACGGTGCAGCAGCTGGCAGTGACGGCCATCAACGTGACGCTGTTCAGCCTGTGGCGGGAGCGCTTTACGAATATACCCATCATTGGCTCCTGCGGCCATAGCGTTGGGGAATACAGCGCGCTGTATTCCGCCGGGGCTATCTCCCTGGAGTCGCTATTTCATACGATTCATTTTCGCGCCAGCACCATGGATGCGGTAAGCAAAATCCATAAAGGATCGATGCTGGTGCTGAAAGGCGCAGCTTTCCCGACACTCCGCGACATTATTACTCGTTCGGGTATCGCCTTGGATATCAGCTGTGATAACACGCCCCTCCAGCAGGTTATTGGTGGTACGCAATCCTCGTTGAGCGATTTCGCCAGCGTTCTGCTGGATGAAGGATACAGCCCGATTAAACCTGGTGTCAGCGGTGCCTGGCATACGCGTTTAATGGAGGAGGGCGTTCAGCCAATGCGCGATTTCCTTGCCAGGCAACCTGTCGTCGCGCCCGAACATGAGGTGTTAATGAACGTAACGGCGCAGGTTGAGTACATTCCCGAAAAGATAAAAGAAAACCTGTCTCTGCATCTGACGCACACGGTGAAATGGACCGATACCCTGTTGTACTTCTTAAACCATACCACGCGCCCGCTGTTTGTTGAGATGAGCAACAAATCTTATCTTGGGCAAATGCTGAATGACTTTCCTGGGGTAGCTTCTGCCCCTGTCCTGCACTGCAGAAAAGCAGTAGAAATGTAATGGTAGAGATATGATCCCTGATTATTTAACATTTATTCGCTTTCAGGATAAAAGGAACCTGCTTTTTATCTATATCATGACGCTTATTCTGCTGGGTTTATACTGGAAAAATAGCGGCTTTTCGTTTTCCAGTGAGGATACCTGGTGCGTGAGCGGCATCTTAGCGCTGGTGCTGTATTCATTTATTGCGGACCTCAAGGCGTATTGGGCCTATAAATGCGTCGTCAAAAATATAGATTTGACTTACTTCCTGGGCAAAGAAAATCAGAAGGTGGATGCGTTTATCTCTGCACCCTTTATCGCTCTTACGTTTGCCGCTCTGGTTTTTAGCGGCTTAACCTGGGCGCTGTTTTTCTTTATACCGCCAGACATAACGTTGATGGTGTTGATGATTGTGGCACCGTTACTTATCTGGATCATGTTCGCGCTACTGCGCCCTGTCTACATAAAGCAGGTAATAGCATCGGCAAGGAACAAAGCGAAATATAAGCGGCTTTCTCATTATTTAGCCCTTGCTGTGGTCATGTGTGTTGTGATGAATCTGATGACAATCACTCCCCTGCGTAACAGCGAACAGTTTGATCTCTACGGGCGCTACCTTACACTCAAATCCATCATCACCATGCAGGTACTCTGTACGGTGGTACTGGCGATTAATCTCCTGTTTTTACGTTTTACGAAGCGGTATATCTTCCTTGGCCATCTGTTCCTGAATGAAATCGATCTCTTCTTTTCATCGGCTATACCGTGGCGTTCGCTATACGAAAGGCCACTCTGGCTAAGGCTGGTGATACTTTGCGGCATTGAGTTTGTCTGGTCGGCATTGACTGGGCTTATCGCCACACTAACGGGATGGAAGGTGTGGTTTGAGGTCTATTTCCTGTTCTGTTATTTGCCTTGTCTGGCTTATTACACGCTTCATGCCTGGTGGAAATGGCATAACGATTTCATCATGTCCTGCGATATGTACCTTCGCTGGGGGGAGATCAGCCGACAGAACGCGTTATGATAAGCGCGTGCTAGCAAATCTGCCTGCAACGTGCGCGTTCAGGCAGTAAAAACACAACAAAAAAGAGGGAGCGGCATGACAATACTCACCATTGCGAATATTAACTGACTACTTGCGGCATAGTGCGGCCCAACGTCATCGGCAGACTTGAATTAACGTTCCCGGAAATAAAAAACCACGCACTGCGGCGTGGTTCAGTAGTTTTTAATCAGCGATCATTTGTTAGCGTCTTTGTAGACAGTGGCGACGGCATCAAAATTAGGGCCGTGCTGACGAGCGGCAATAATATGGTAGTACTTACCGCCTTTCTCATCGGCTAACTTTGAGAGCTCTTTGTGCAGATCACTTGGAGAAGATATGCTTCCTCCACTTTGTGAAACATTGACATTACCGATTTTGACCAGTTTAAAATGGTCAACTTCTTCTTTAGACACCTGATCAGCGGCAAGCGCACTGAATGAGAAAGCGGAAATAAGCAGAGAGGTAGCAAAAGCGATTTTTTTCATAGAGGGAATCCTTTTTCATTAATCTCAGAAATATGCTTCACGCCTATACAGTTTAGACTGTATCGCCACGGATACCGCAAACATTACTGATCCATTGAAAAAATTACCGTTCTCTTTTGCGGGATCTTTTTATTTCAGCCTCACCCCACAGGCTGGTGACTTTTTTATCTCAACGCGTTTTAAACATAACCGATTTTGCTTTTACCTGAAATAATACCGCAGCCCTGCTGTCGTCAGGCTGTACATTCAGCGTGACTGCGGCACAGGGTTATAGATGTTATGTAAATAATTAGCATGGCAATTATTGTTAAAACGACGTCGCGCTTTTTTGAGATTATTCCTACGCCCCTTCAAGAGCTAAGCCATTAGAGTGCCGGAGATAAGCGCCGGGTGGGGCATTCACTTTAAAAATGATCGTCTTTCCCGCCAGTTGTCCTCAATGATTGACCATGCTGTTATGCCCGTTCGGGTATGCTCAGCATCATAAATGTTACTCACATCACTAATTTGCATTGAATATTCCCTTTCATTTCCTTTTGAAATCTTTGTTCTTCATTTACTCTTTCAGCACACCTCCCGGCTGACGCGAAACCGAGTATTGATGATGAACAACACGATAAAAGGGATGCAGCTAAGATCAGCTAAAACCCATGTTATTGGCGTGGTCTGCGAGGGTTTAACTCACCCGCACACTTCAAAAATGCTGGATGAGTTAACCCGACAACTGAATGAACGCGGTTACTTAACGCTGTTATTAAATATCAACAGTCAGGATCATTATCCGATGATGCTGCGAAAGGCTGGGCAGTTGCCGGTCGATGGTTTGGTTTTCTTATCGAACCAGGTTGATGAGCCATCCATTAGCACAGCCGTTGCAAATTATCCCTTTCCGTTCATTCATCTTTGTCCCGCTACTACCGCCCCAGGTCTCAGCGCAGATGATTATGCAGCTGGAGCAGCATTGGGTCGTTTACTGCTGTCACAGGGCTACCAGCGCTTCGGTTATATGCAAAGCCAGGACGCTTCCTCAACTCTTCAGCAGCGTATGAAGGGGTATATCGCCAGCTTAGACGCTGCGGATAAATCATTGAATCAGAGGCTGATAGCCGACGGGCATAGCCGGGAGCGGGCTTATCAATCAATGCTGGCTTACCTGAAAAAAAGCCGGGCAGCAGAACGTATCGAAGCTTTATTTTGTGAAAATGATTTGCTGGCGTTTGGCGCGATACAGGCCATTCGGGATTTTGGTCAGGCCACGCATATCGGTGTAGTGGGTTTTGGGGATGTGGATGAAGCTCGTTCATCAACCTGGCACTTAACCAGCTGGGCGCAGCGCTGTGACTTACTGGTTTCAGAAGCGCTAAACAGACTGCTGGATAATCGCGTTGCAGAAGAGGGGGCATGGCGCCAGGGTGAGCTACAAATCAGACATTCGCATCGAAGAAAGGAAATGCCAGGAGAGATGGCAACGTGCGGATGCGCGGGCCGTCACTAGCAAATTTTAACGAACAATATCAGCAGAAAAGCCAGCCTAAGCGCCATCGCCTGCGCTGACCTTTTACTGTGCAGCCCAGACGACAAACAGCGTATCACGACTGCGGCTGACCAACCGGGCCGCTGCCGCCAGGTGCGCCGGTAGGCTGTTGCCCGTATGGAGGCGGTGGAGGCGGGGCATCGTGACCGTGATGGCGCGGTGCGCAGGCGGACAGGGTGGCGGCAATACCGATTGCGGCAAAAAAGAGAACGATAGGTTTCATGCAATTTTTCCTGTTATGTGATTTAACGGTTAAGTATAGAAAAGCGTGTCAAAAACACAGCAATCACTGGAAAGCACGCCGCAGTGAAACTCCTGGCAAGATAATTTGAGATGTCTCTCAACTTTGCATCAATAATCATGTGTTTTTACTGAGCGAAAGGTATGGTAGCGCCTCATCTTAAAGGAGTCGTTATGAATGGCATTTTGAAATTTGTCCGAGGCTGGTTGCTATTTTCACTGCTGTGGGGCGTGTTCATGTGGTTTATGTCATGGCAGGCACAGGGTAAAGAAATTGGCCAGGCTGTTGTGATGAGTTTGTATGCTGGTTTGATTTATCAGGCTTTGGTGACGATGATCGCGCGTTATAAGGCTCGCAGACAACAAGCTTAATTCAGACCTGCTGCCGGACAGCAGCAGGTCTGAAACGTTAGCCAAGATTTCCGGTCAGGCGACGGTGGAAATCAGTGCTCCGTACATCCAGCCCTTCAATTGTCACCTGTGCGCCATAACGCTGATAGCGATATTCAATTCCGTCTAACGCCGCGACACTTGAGGCATCCCAAATCTGCGCATGAGTCAAATCAATGATCACTTTCTTAGGATCATGGGCATAATCGAAATGTTCAAACAGATCGTTGCTACTGGCAAAGAACAGCGGGCCGCGCACCTGATAGCGCACCGACTCACCATCCTCACTGAGCTGACGTTCGGCATGGATCACATGGGCGATACGTCGGGCAAACAGCATGATGGCTACCACCACGCCTGCCAGCACGCCCAGCGCCAGATTACCGGTCCAGACAGTCACCAGCACCGTCAATACCATGACCAGCGTTTCTGGCCAGGGCATACGCTTCAGCGTTGCGGGTTGCAGGCTGTGCCAGTTAACCGTTTTCACTGCCACCACCATCATAATCCCCGCCAGCACTACCATCGGAATTTGCGCCATGATCTGGCTCAGCCCCGTTACCAGCAGCAATAAAACTAACCCAGCCGCTACCGTTGACACGCGGCTACGCGCTTTGCCCAACTCAACGTTAACGATGGTTTGCCCAATCATTGCACAACCGGCAATGCCACCGTAGAAGCCCGCAAAAATATTGGCCACGCCTAATCCCCAGGATTCGCGACGTTTGCTGGATGGCGTATCGGTGATGTCATCCACCAGTTTTGCGGTCAGCAATGATTCCATCAGGCCAACGAAGGCGATACTCAACGCGGTTGGCCAGACAATTTGCAGCGTTTGCAAATTCAGTGGCACCAGGAAAGTGTTAAAACCTGGCAAACCGGCGCTCATGGGGCCTTCATCCCCCACGTTCGGTACGCGATAGCCCATCAACAATGCAACGGCGGTCACCACTACAATGGCGACCAGGGGCGAGGGGACGCTTTTCAGTATGCGAGGCAGGAGCAGGACGATTGCCAGAGTCGCGGCAAATAAAATCCACACCAGCGATGCCTGACCCCAGACGTGCGGCACTTGTGCAAAGAAAATAAGCACCCCAAGCGCATTAACAAAACCCAGCATGACCGAACGTGGGATATAACGCATCATGCGTGCCAGCCCAGCGACACCAAATAAAATCTGGATCACGCCACCCATCACCACGGCGGGCAAAATATATTCGACGCCGTGCGCGTGCACCATGGGACCAATCACCAGCGCCACCGAACCCGCCGCTGCGGTAACCATTGCCGGGCGTCCGCCGAGAATCGATAACGTCAAACATAGCACCACAGACGCCACCAGACTGACTTTGGGATCAACGCCAGCAATTACGGAAAAGGAGATCACTTCCGGGATCAGCGCCAGTGCGGTAATCACACCAGCCAGGCACTCCCGGGTGAGCAGCGCAGGTGAATGCAATACGCGCTCCACACTCAGATCGCTGTCCACGCGTTGTGACGTAGCGACATCATTTGAATTAGTCATAAATTTGTGCAGGCTCTTTTATTTTTTAATCTCGCGCGAAAGGCGAGAAAGATCGGCTAAATCGTGAAGTGATAATGTTACCGGGCAGGGCGGGAAGATACCAGCAAAAGCAACATGGACTCCCTGTCGGGAGCCTGTGTCATACGGACAAATCGTCGGGTGTTTTATGTACAACCAGCTCAAGCAACTGACGATAAATGTCGAGCGAAACCACATCCGATTCCAGCTCAAGGCGATGAATCAACGTCGAAATAATCGTCTTATTACTGATGGGTCTACCGGATCGCAGAATTTCCGCAATAACAGTACCCAGTATTTCCATATCGCTGGCGGGTTTATTTGCAGCAATATTGAAATACTCGGCAATTTCTTTATCGGTTTGAGGTTGTACATTTTGCATAGATCAGCCTTTCAAAACAGCCCGGAATGATATTTCAGCTGTCAGGACATATTGACGTTAAAAAACTTCGCATGGACAGATGCGAAGAAGCCTAATTAATCCGCTATAACATTAAAAATAACCTCTGAGGGTGGAAATCCCTTGGCACCTTCAGATGTGACGCAAACGCATCATGCGTTACAGAGTCGTAATCGACTCACGGAGAATAAAGTTATACAAGGAGATCTTGTTTCGACAAGGTGAATTTTGATTAAATTGTGCTATTTGTTATTAAACAGAAGGTTATTGAGGAAATTCCCTCCTAAAACCTGTACAGGGCAGCTGCATATAGGGGGGAATGTTGTATCGAACGACAAAGAAAGGCGACCAGTTGACAACGGGCAGCGCGATCAGCTGAATAAATTCAGTTTGGCTGTTAATTTACGTAGCGCTTTTTTCTCACCGACAACAGCCAAACCCAGTAGCCGCCATTCAACGCTGGGCATCAGGCGTATCGCATTGCTGAATGCCAAATAATCCGTGGTGGTTTGACCCTGCTCGGGGAATACTACCACATCACATTTCATCTCTTCGCATTTTATTTGCAGTTGATTTAACTGTTCAATACTGGCTGCTAATACCGGAATGCCAACGGGAATTAAACCCGGATAATGACGCGCATTGACATCTTCTAAGGGGCTTTGTTGAATAAATCAGCTTCAGGACGAGTGACTCTGTAGCTGACCGGGTTTTCAGGCAATACGCACGCTTTCTGGCATACCAGCCTTCGTTATTTGTCGCTACCGATGTAAAACTGGCCCACCTGCCGATGTAAATCTGACCCACCTAGGGTAAAAATGGCAGTTTTAAGGCACTGCCAATGATGACATTGGAGACCAGAGTGGAGATTAGTGTTTTACAC
>NZ_JACFXY010000019.1 GCF_014946725.1 Mixta mediterraneensis | reverse complement strand
GACTGAAAGATAAGCTGAAAAGCGGTCAACTCCAGAAGAAAACGAAAGCAACAACGCTCGAATGATTCAAAGGGGGTGGGTCAGTTTTACTTTGGCAGGGTGGGTCAGAATTCGATCGGTATTGACATGTACCGGTGCGCAGCCTCATCCAGCTCTGCCCGGCTTCCCCATGCCCCTTGTTGCTTACGCCAGTTCAGCCTAACGGCTTTCAGCAGGCGGCACATCTGCTGGCAGATAAAGTAGCAGGCCACCACGTTGCGCGCATCGCCCACAAAGGCCACGTCGCTGTCCGGGTGCATCATTTCGTTCCACAGGTAGATATCGTAGCAGCCCAGCATCATGGCCACGCGTTTTGCCACGAAACCGCCATACCAGTAATACGCGGTGCGGGGAATGTTCAGGCGGCGGCTCTCGGCAATATTACCGGTATGGAATGACAGCAGGCCAGATTCCGTCAGTTCCCGGACCAGCCCCTCCAGCACCCTGTGCCAGGTACCGGTTTCGCTGTGCTCAGACAGTGCTGAAAAGTACCGGCTGACAATGCCGGCAATCTGCTGTTCCGGCACGGCGTCACCATTCTCTGTCTGAAGGGACAGTTTACGGCACAGTTCCTCGCGCTCCACCAGGGCATTCAGCATGGCATCACTTGTCACGTTCTGCGCGGTGGCCAGTGACGCAACACGTTCACGCAGGTCGTCAGAGAGAAAGACGCCCGCCCCGGCGGCCACCGCCGACGGTATCCTGACGCGGCGTGATACGGGCTTGTAGATTTCGCCGGTCTCAGGCCTGATTTTCAGACCAGCCTTAAGCCAGCGGCTCAGCTCCTGGGGAAGGATATCCGGGTTGTCCTTCAGAAAGCGCGCCCGGTTTCCGCGCGCCGTTCCGTACACGCTGTCAATGTAGTCGGTCAGCAGCATAACAATATCCACAGAAGTGTTTATAAACACAATCGTTTATATCATATGCATACCTGACTGGCGAGCAGTGCGCAGCCGGTCCACTGAATGCCGCGTCAGCGGCATGGAGGCGCCAGCGGGTGGTAAACAGGGCACTGGCGGTGAGTGGCGCCGTGACCCGGCGCAGCCGGTTACCGTTCTGATAGGTTCTGCCAATCCATCCCTTTTCCCTGCCAGACACAAACCCGCTAAAAGCGATACAGAAGCTTTTGTGCGCTGTCGGAGTGGTCACGACAAGGCGTAGCCGCAGTCGGGGCGTATCTCCGCGTTAGCGGGCCGTGAGGGCCGCTTACGGGCGTGTTAATCCAGACCTTCCAGCGATACTTCTTAAAGCGACTTGCTTCTAGTTACAACACTCATCATTAAAAGCGACGTTGTTCCGGCCCTCCGGGCCGGGGCGGCCTCGCTTTTCAGTGGTGGGAGGGGCTGTGAGGGTTGAGGCAGGCACTGTTCCTGCTTTTGAGTGAGTATTTTGAATGTTGTAACTATATGTATTGTGTTGGGGCCCGTCGCGTAGCGATGGGAGCTACTTAAGGTAGTTGCCGAACCGGCGCGGACATAGTCCGCTGCAAGGGCGGGCATTTTCAGGAGCCTGTCCACAGGTCAGGCGACGAACAGGTTATATATTTATATGAATGAAATAAAAGATATTTAAAAGAAGTACAGAGCAGGCTTTTAAAGGAAACCACGCACTTTGAAATCAGGTCGGCTGGCGCTCTGTAAGCATAACGGTTGTAACCTTATGGAAAAGTCCCTTGCAGTTATTTGTGGGTAACTGAATCTGGCGATGAGATGTGGCCACTCTGATGCAATTTCTGGCCATTCTGATGGCGGAATGGGGTGAATGTCAGGAAGGACGGCCGTCATTTCGTGCAGAAAACCGTCAGTCTGGAGCTGCAGACGTGCGAAACCCTCCGGCGCCAGCCGGATTTTTCAGTCAGGTAGGTTATATGGGGACGGTGGCCAGCCGCGTGTAGTTGTTGCAGCGCGACATCAGCATGCGCTCTTTCACGCGCCGCTCCAGCTCACGCTCGAGAGCATCCCTGTCGCCGACGAAACGCCCTCTGGCGTAGTCACGCGTCAGCTGCTGTTTCACCAGCGTCACAATGTCCTTACGGGCTCTGTCCGCGTCACGTCGGGCGCGGGCGCGCTTCAGGCCATGCTGTTTACGTTCGGACTGGTAGCTGCGGAACCGTTCACGCACAAACCGCCAGGCCTTCGCTATCAGCTCGTCCATCTCCAGCGGCTTCAGGTTCTGCTTCTTACGCTGCTGATTCTCCCATTCCACACGGCTGCGCCTCGCGGCCACAACGGCCACGTCAGAGACGTCGAGCGCCGAGAACAGTGCCGGCGTGAAGGTGATATCGGTCGGGATATTGCAGCCAATCTGCGGGTCATACTCGGTCTGATAGGTAATCAGCCCCAGCCCCGCCATAAACGTCAGCGCCCGCGTGGCGCGGGTGATGGACAGATTGCCGCTTTTCGACTCGGTGGCGAGACCGCACTCGATGGCCAGATTGGTGATGGAGCGCTGAACGCGGTTGGCCAGCGGGTCATAGTGGAAACACAGCCCCTGGAGCAGGGCATCGATGGCCCGGCGGCGCAACAGTGGCGGCATCCGGTGACGTTTACCCAGCGAGCGCAAGAACGCCACATGGATGGAAAAGTCAAAACGGGACGTGAAGCCTTCGGCTTTCGCCATCAGCTTACGACAGAACGGCAGTGTCTTTTTGCCTTCACGCGGCGTGAATGCCGGGTTCGGGTTTTTGACCTGACGGTAATGGGAGAACAGGGTCTGGGCGTCAGTCACACCTTCCCGCACTTATGTTGCACGGAAGGAGCACTGAGCACAGAAGGTATTGCAGTTTTCTGAGCATGCACATATACTCCCTGCATAGAGCAACAGCTTCTATACAGTTTTATGTAGCCCCGTTAATCTTCTCCGGTCGCCAAACTCAGCGAAGATTATCGGGGTTTTCTTTTTTTCCGGTTCAGGGAATCTCTATAAGAACCAGTATCCTGCCACCTTGCGGCATGGCCAACCACGAATATCATCAAACGATCTGCAATCTAACACTCTGATAGAGTTCAGGCAAGAAAGTGATGTCGCTACAATTCAAGTAACACTACTATCAACTTCTTTTTTGAGCAGTCTCTCAATCATTTCCGCCTGAGTAACACCTTCAATTTCGCACATATGTTGAAGCTGTTCTTTTAAAGCTGCAGGCAGGAAAACCCGAAGTTCTTTATGCGTAGAACGCTTCCTTGCCAAAGATGTCTGTTGTCTTTCGGCAAGACTCAGAGGATTACCTTTTCTATAAGCACGTTTCGATGAGGAAGTTACTGCATTTCCGACCTGCGACATCTCTGCCTCCTCAAGGATCAAACAAGGATCGTTTCGCAGAGGATACTACAGATTTTTGAAATCAGCGACTTAACTTCAGACAAAAGTGTGAACCGTGTTGGCGCACGGTCTACGTTGTATGATCGTTTTCCGGAGGGTCAGTACGTCTGTTTCCAGTCCGTTCCCTACGCCCAGCGGGATGTCCAGTGGTCCAGATAACGCTGCGCCACTGTGGGGTCATCCCAGACTACAAGCACGTTCTCCGAATTCGAACGGTCCGCAGCCCTGCTGAAGTTAAACGAGCCGACCTGAGTGTTGCGCCCGTCAGCGACGATCACTTTGTCATGGAGAATTTTGTAAGCACTGACAGTACGAACCGGTATACCGGCACCCAACAGAAGATTCATGGCTGCTTTACTGGCGTGGTTGTTCTTTCCTGTATTGGCTTTCCCGTCCAGAACCACGGCCACATCCACTCCCCGGCGTTTTGCTCTGACAAGCGCCCTGACCACCTCCGGAGAGGTGAAGGAATAGCCCATCAGGCGGATATCCTGCTGTGCTGAGTCAATGGTCTTAAGGACCAGCTGCAGCGCCGTTCCTTCCGGTGAAAAACCCGCCTCGATACTGGCTGCGCAAACTACCGGCACAGGCGCTGAAAGTGCCAGACTGAGCAGACCTGGCAGACACCATCTTCGGACACTACGGTTTAATCGCATTGCGATCCTCATTACATGCTCCCCATAAAATGCGGGGATACTATCTGCACATCACCAGGCAGCAGCCACAGGCTCAGAGCCAGCTCCTCCATCAACACCAGCGTAACGACGACGAATGTCCACATTCGATGATCGCGCTTCAGAAGACGACTGAAAAATACTGCACTGACTATCAAAATGCCGACGGTTACCCAGGGGGCGAACTGGTTGATAAGCATTGCATCGCTGCTGCATTCAAAACATGCCATATGATTTCATCTTCTCTGAATTAACTAAGAAACGCCGGAAGCGGGGAAAACTCGTTTTTACCCGCTTCCGGGGTTGGCCAACCGAACAGCGTGAGGGCGGCAGGCCAAGGGCACATTGACCAGGCAAACGCGCAGGTCAGCATACCCGGCGATGCCGGAAACAACGTTCAGTCTGGCTGGATTTAGGTTGATGCTGACCGGGGTCAGTTGGGCCCGTCGCAACGATGGGCGTCACAGGGCGGCAGTCAGGAAGACCACCACTAGGATGAAAATCAGCGAATACCGCCCGCCGCTTTCTGGATAGCGGCGTTCAGGGTTTCGCCGTCAGTGAAACCAGGGATAACGGTCACATTGTCCGCGCTGGCACCACTGGACGGCATGACCACCAGGGCCGGTGTGCCGCTGAAGCCCAGCTGCTGTGCCAGTGCACCGATACCCTCGAGGGTCCCCTGAACATCCGGCGCGGTTTTCACATCGAGCTTCACGGCTTTTGCCGCTGCGGTAATATCGGCATCCGTCAGCTTGCCCTCATTATGCCCGGTGGCATACACCGCATTATGGTACTGCAGATAAGCCTCACTGCCCTTTTGCTGGTAAATCTGCAGCCCGGTTTTCGCTGCCATCAGGGACGCCGGCCAGCGGGTTCCGAAGATAGGGAGTTCCTTGAACACGAAGCGCACACCCGGGTTGGCCTTCATCACCTTCTCCAGCGCCGGTGCCAGGCGGGCACAGTAGATGCACTGGTAATCGAAGAATTCGACGACCGTCACTTTCGCATCCGCGGGACCATATGATGGCGTGCCTTTATCGTTCAGTAGCGCGGCCTGATGCTGAATCACGGCCGCCGTCATCGCCTGCTGCTGCTTTTCCTGCTGCTGTGCCTGCAGTTTCTGACTGACCTCAACCAGCACTTCAGGATGAGCCAGCAGGTAGTCTTTCGCGATTTCACCAATGCGGGCCTCCTGCTCCGGAGTAAAGACAGGTGTGGCTTTCTCCGCCGCATTTGCCATACCGGACAACAGAGCGCTGGTCATCAGCATCGCCAGTGCGGTGCGCTTTACTGTTAACATTTTAATGTTCCTTTTTTTCATCTATGGCGGGTACTTTTGCCGCCTGTTTCTTCGGTTTGTCTGCCTGTACCCTCGCAAGCTTTGCCGTGGCTGCACGTTCACGCTCAGGCGGAATGAGCGATTCAACAGAGCCATCCGCGTTGTAGCATGCGACTCCGGCCGTCAGGCCGCTCAGATACGTTTCCGTCCGCGTCAGCGTTTTCAGACAGCGGCGTATTACCTTCTTCGACAACGGCAGTGCCCGGCGTTCTGCATCGGCAAAGAGCTGTTCCCTTACCCCGATGGCCAGCGGGCGCAGCTGGCCGCCAGCGTACAGGCCCGGCCAGTGTGTACTCAGCGTCTGCCCGGCGTCCGCCGGGCGCATCAGCCGCGCCGGACGGCCAGGGCGTGGCTTTTTCTTCGGTGGAGGAGGTATTACCTCCACCGCTTTGTTGGGTGGGAGTGCTGGTTGTTTTTTTTCCTTTGTCTTTTTCGGTTGCCCTTTGCCCGGCTGGAGCATCCGGGAGGCGGGCGGTCGGTCATCCGCCAGCGGCTTTTTATTGCGTTTCGGCCCGGTGTTCACCACCACCGTTTTCCGCCGGGAGACCGTGATGTCCGCCCCCGCCTCGCTGGCAGGCACGGACGCGTCTGCTGGCGGGGCCTTACGCTTCAGGCTCAGGCGCGGACGGGTTTTGTCATCATTCACAGGCTGACTCCTGTAGTGTGTTGATAGCTCGGGGTGACTGATAGGTGAAGTATTCTACAGGACCAACGCTGGCGGCATTGATATTGCGCGACAGATGTCGGTTACTCGCCAATTTCCTTCTCTTTCACTAACTCGCGCTCAACCCGGTGAAGCTGGTCGGTCACACTTTCCCGCTGCCGCGCCTGTTGACGGTCCTGTTGTATGACCTGACTCAGCCCGGCCTGCTCCTGCTGCCGGGACTGTTCAGCCTCACGCTGCAGTGCACGGGACTCTGCGCGCTCCGCCTGTTGCTGAGCATCCGGGCGTTCGGCGTCACCCGACAAATGCGGCGCAGCCTCCGGCTGCTGCTGGCGTCGGGCCTCTTCTGCCAGCGCTTTCGCCATCCGCTGCTCTTCCGGCGTTTTGAGGCTCACCGGGTCCGGCGTGTCGGCAAGGTTGTCGGTCGGGTGATGAGCAATGCCGGCATTGTCCGGCAGAACCAGGCCACCACTCAGACGCTTCATGATGGCATCGGTGGGTGATTCACCCCTGACGACCACAATACCGTCGCCGGGATGCTGCATCCCCAGCTGCCGGGCCTCTGCCAGGTCTGCGGCCTGACGGGTCAGGCCGGTTTCGCTTTGCCGGAA
Source organism: Mixta mediterraneensis (assembly GCF_014946725.1). GTDB lineage: Bacteria > Pseudomonadota > Gammaproteobacteria > Enterobacterales > Enterobacteriaceae > Pantoea > Pantoea mediterraneensis. The sequence continues at coordinate 45,177 of NZ_JACFXY010000019.1, read as the reverse complement.
TAACACCAGTGTGGCATCTTCACTGCCGAGCAGGCGGGCGTTATCACTCAGGCCCCGTAACCGGCCATCGCCATCAAGCTGCACCTCCCGCAGCAATACCGCCCGCTGTACGCCGCTGGCATCGTGCACCGGCAGCGCCACATGCGGCGCCGGATATTTCCGGCTGCCGTGGATAAAGCGGGCCTCGCCCGCCTCCGGTAACTGTGTTGCCAGTGCCCGCCCCAGGGCGCTGGCCGATAATGGCGTGGCTTTTTCCCACAACTGCCGTGCAGTTGCCGCCTGACGGTCATCATCGGCCAGCAACACATCGTGGGCCGTCTGCCGCTCCGCCGGTGCGGAGACCTTCTTCAGCCACTTACCCAGATTGTCGGTATAGACCTGTACATGCGCTTTTACACGCGACAGGCCGACATACGCATCGCGCAGAGAGGCCAGCGCCTGGCGCCCACCGTCCACGCCGGCAAGCACGATGACATACAATGCGCTGGCCCCCTGAGCCTTGTGCGCGGTTCCGGCATAGCCGTAGTCCAGATGACGGTCGGCAATGTCGGTATTCGGATTCAGGATGCGGGTCTCCTCCCCCTGGGTCAGCTGCAGCTCGCCCTCTTTTGTCACGCCGGTGACGGTCCAGTTGCTGTTCGCTTCGCGTCCGCGCTCGCGGTCAGAGCGGGAGAAACTCACCTTCTCCCCGACCGAGACGGCCATCTCCCGGGGTTTAAACACCGCGATGTCCCGCAGGCTGCTCTCAAAGGCTGACAGCGCCTGTGCCTGACCGGTCTCATCAACCAGCTCGACATAACCGTTCTGACGGCTGTCCTGCCCGGCCCGGATGGTATAATAGCGGTCGTTAATCAGCGCGATATTGCCGTGTTGCGCAGCCATCCCCGCCACCGACTTCAGTCTGTCGGTCTGCGTTTTCACCCGTTCCAGCACGGTAATGGCCACTTCACGGCCAAGCTCGCCGCGCTCCTGCAACTGAGCATGAATGGCGGTATTGATGGCGTTCTTGTCAGCGTTGGTCTGGGTGACAATCGGCGTATTGTCACGTGCTTCTGCGGTACGACCGGTAAAGTCATCGACGATGGCCTGTATCACCCGGTCACCCTGCTCTTCCTTCTGCTCTTTCGTCTGGGGGATGGCCACCACGGATTGTGTCGGTGACCAGCGACCCGGCGTTCTCGGCACCGTATCCGGCGTCACGCTGCGGATGGTGTCCAGCGCAGCCGGGACCTGGCGGGCAATGACCGATTCAATGGCCGGTTTCAGTGCCGGACTCTGGCGCACAATATCCTGCATGATGGCGGTATCTAACGGACTGCGTTCCTGCAGTAGTGTGAAGGGCGCGCCGTTATCCACCGGCAGCAGCTGGTCCCGGTCACCGCTCAGCACCGCGCGACCACCGCCGGCGGCAATATAGCCCATCGCATCGGCCATATCCCGGTTACCCACCATCGAGCTCTCGTCCACCAGGAACAGGGTCTTACTGAAATCGGGCGTCCCTCCGCCCTGAATCCGGCGCTCCACATCCATCAGGAAGCTCGCCAGCGTCTGCGCTTTGACGCCTACATCAGCCATCTCACCCACCGCCCGGTGGGTCGGGGCCAGCCCGACGACGTCCGGGCGCTGGTCTGCCGGCAGGGTCTCCAGCGCCGCCAGTACGGTTTTCAGCTGAGTGGTCTTCCCCACACCGGCATAGCCCTGTATCCCGATGAAACGGTCGGTGCTCTCCAGTATCAGGCTGGAGGCCTGCTGCTGCCCTGCCGTCAGCCCTGCAAACAATGCCGGGTCGGCGTGGCTCAGAAGCGATGACTGCGTATCCAGCCCCTCCACCACCAGACGGATGATGCGTTTCTCCGCCTCATAGCTCGCAGCCGTCACATACAGCTGCTGTGCGATGCCTTTCGGTCCCGGTACCGGGATGAGTTCACCGGTCTGCACCTGGCGGGCCAGTTCACGGTCCACATCATCCTTACGCAGGGAGGCATGCAACGGCAGCGCATTCGCCAGGACGTCGGGGCGACTGAACACCACCTCACTGCCCTGGGTCAGCGTCACTGCCTGCCGTACCGCTTTCTCGGCCGGGCTCATCAGCGCATCCTGCGCCGCCGACATCGCGTCAGCCAGCTCACCGTTCTGCGGGTTCACCTGCGCCAGCGCGGTACGGTACAGCGGCGAGCGGGACAACCGGCGCTCAGCTTCATCGTTTGCCAGCGGGGTATAAAGCTGTATGTGTTCGCCGCTGCGGGCCAGGGTATTGAGCATCGTCGCCCCGGTATCGCGACCGGAGACCGCTGCCAGCACCGTGCCCTGCTCGCTGACACGCTTTCCCGGCGAGGTGACGTAACCGTACCCGGCCTTCAGCGGTTCATCGGTACGAGTAACCCGCGTCTGCCCGTCATGCTCCACCACCAGGCTGTTCTTTCGCACGGCCTTAACGGTGACACCGTCACCGGCACGCTGTTTACCCTGCCGCGCCAGCCAGGTCAGTTTCTCCCCTTCGGCAATATCAACGGTCTGTGACCGGTACAGGCTCCAGCTGCTGTCCACCTGACTGAGCTTCATCCCCTGACGCTGACCATCCTCCCCGACCAGCATCAGTGTGCGGGTCTCCGCGCTGACGCGGTCAATGGTATAGCGCTGAGATACCCGGCTGTCCGGAGAGCGTTGCTCAAGCACCATCCCTTCCCGGTATGTGTCCAGCTGGCGCCGGTTCTTGCTGTCCAGCCACTGCGGAACCAGCGTGTCGACGGACACCGTTTTTACCCCGAGCAGTCCTTTTTCCTGCAGCGTCTTCCGCAACGCTGCCGTCAGTGTCTGCTGTTCACGCTCGCCGCTGACCTGGGCCACTACGTTCTCTCCCTGGCTCACCATCGTTACATAATCCCGGGCCAGAGCCGCATAGCGCTGCCGCTTGTCCGGCTCACTGACCACGCTGACGGCCACGGTACGTTCCGTTTCCGCCCGGTAGCGGGCCACCCCGGCCGCCTCCAGCGTCTGCAGGGCATTGCCGGTCCCGCTGCGCCCGCCGCTGTCCATCAGCAGCAGTTGGGACTGCGCACGAAGCGCCTGGTCGGTGACCGTCAGCGCATCACGGACGGAGAGCTTTTCCGCCCCGGCCACAATCAGCGTACTGTTCTCCGGCAACGCAGACTCTGACAGCCCTTTCAGCGTCACCACTTTATCCGCCAGACCAGGCTGTTCAGCCAGCCAGCGTTCACTGCTGCGGTCGGTGGCCAGCACCACCACTTCCCGTCCCTGTGACTGCGCCAGCTGCGTGCCGGCCAGCACCGATTCGCGCATACCGCCCGCGCCGCCGGGCTGGCTGACAATCGCCAGTGAAGGACGGTCTGCCTCAATCTGCTGCATCACCGGCACAGACGGCGAAGACCGGGCGGGAGCACCACCGGATATCACCACGGTGGATTTCATCTCCCCGGCCATCTGCTGCAGGCTCAGTTCGTCCAGCAGATGAATCGAGGAGGTAAACAGACCTTTCTCCCGGTCCAGCGGTATCAGCTGCTGGCTCTCAATCGCCGACTCAATGGCAGAACGCGCCATCACCGCAATCTGCTCCCGCGCATCGAGACTGTTCAGCGTCCGGTTGAGTACGTCGGAATAAGTGAAGCGGGTCCGCTTTTCACTGAGCTGAGAAATCGCCAGGCTTACCGCCTGACGGACATCGTCCGGGGTCGTCTCCGGCCGTACAGCTCTGTCACTGTCCATTGTCTTCAGACGGGCTTCAGCTTCCTGGCGAAACGCGCCGATATCGAATCCTTCCTGCTCAAGACGGTTCATCCAGTCGGTCAGCAGTTCTACCCGGTCGGGATCTTTCTGTTTGGCCTTACGCGTATCCAGCGCCGCCACGTCACGGGATTTCAGGGACGCGCCATCCCCGACGGCCTCCCGTATTTGTTGCGTACGCTGTGAAAATATCTCCACCGGAACACCCTCGATTTCCCACAGATCGTTTTTGCCGGTCACCACGGTCCGGAATCCCATCTCCTCCACGGCCTGACGCAGTTCGTTACGGTAGATTTTGCCCAGCGCAACCTGCAGGGCATAGACGTTCTCGATAAACCCGCTGTTGCCGACCTTATCGCTGGAAAGTGTCTTCCACTCCCCCAGGTACTCCGTCAGGTTCATCACTATCAGGTGCGTATGCAGCTGTGGATCAAGTTCACGCGAGGTGTCATGGTGGAAAGCCGCAGCCAGCAACTTACCTGTCATCTCTGGCTGGCTGACCCCATCTACCATGACACGCGTACTGGCCAGTCTTTCAATTTCCCCCATGGCCACACCGACAGCACGCTGATGCGCCTCCAGAATACGGCTGTCGCCCAGTACCACACCCAGTACGGAAATACTTTTGGGTGCCGACAGCGTCAGATCGTAACCCGGCCGGTGAATATTCTGACCGCCCGACATCCGGGAGAGATCGACGCCCTGCGGGAAAAATCCGGCCAGGGCATCATCGAATGTCTTCGCATCCACGGGGCCTTCCAGCCCTAACAGCTCTGCGGCTTTCCCCATCCAGGACGCTTCCATACTGCCGAGAAAGTAATAATTATCTTTCGCCATGTAGTAGCTGGCTCCGCCGCCAGCAGTCGATGATACGGTCAGCATTACCAGCGGTCCCCCGGCTCATACTCCCTGTCCGGTTCGTCATGTTCACGGTGAACGAGGATATTTTTCTCTTCTTCCTTCATCGCCTGCAGGGCCTCCTGCTCGTACGCCGCATAGTCTTCGTAACGATCTGGCTCAGTCAGAATTTCACCGGTCTGCGTATCCACCTGCAGTCCGTCATATTCCTTCACCCGGCCACCGTTCTGGACCGGGCTTGCCGTTGCCTGGCCGCTCCGGGTATCAGGTACAGGGGGCGTTACCGCTGCCGGGGGAGATGAATTGATGGCCTCGGATACGGTCGCAACCGGAGATACGGCGGCGGTTGTTGCCGGTACAGCAGACTCGCTGCTCTGTACCGCAAGCAGCCTGTCGATGCTGTCTTCATCCAGTTCACGGCGGGTAATTTCCTCCTCGATTTCCGGGTCCAGACTGTCATTCAGCTCCCGTGGCAGAAACTCTGCCGCGATAAAGTCCATTTTTTCGTAAGTCATATTCATACGCACTACCGGGTAATTCCCCGGCAGGGTTACATAACAGGTCAGGTCCGGCAGAGACTGGATATCGGAGTAGTTGACCAGATACTGGTCATCTTCCTGCTTGCTGAACGACACCCCGTCACGTACGGTATCTGCACCGTAGCTGTACTGCTCGTTAAACACCTTTGCCCGGCGCTGGCCCAGCTGACGCATCACATAGTTCGCCACTCCTTCATCCGGGGAGCGGAAGAAAAAGCGCGTATTGAGTAAATCCATCATCGCGTCAGCAAATTCACGACCGTAGGTGAAATCCAGCTGCGGTTTGTTCTGAAAACCGAGTACAAAACAGCCACCAAACTTACGGGCCTCCGACAGCACGCCAGGAAGTTCCGGCAGCTTATGCAGGGACGTCAGTTCATCGTAGATAAACCACACCCGGCGGGTCGGGTTCTCTCCCATCTCCAGCAGGCAGTTGGCCGCCTGCGCCAGCCACATGGAAATCAGTGGCTTCTGGGACTCGTGCTCCCGGGCATTGGAGGTGATCCACAGCCAGCCATTGCGCTGCCCCGGCTCGTTCACTTGCTTCATCCATTCGCGGATAGCAAAGCGGGGTTTTCCGGTGCGCTCAATCCCCTGCATGTAGCGCAATGCCTTCACGTAGTTGGTCAGCACACCACGGATAGAAATGGCGGTCTTCTCCACCTTCTCTTCCATCAGGTTGGAGGCTTCCGTCCCCTGCACGTATTCCCGCAGTGCCTTCAGATTGATGGCCAGCAGGGTACGCAGCAGCGCGTTATAGCTGCGATGCGGGTCATTCTGGAAACGTTTAGATACCGAGGTAAAAATAGTCCGGGCAGACCCCGTCCAGAATGGATCTTCTTTGGTACTCTGGGGGATCAGCGTATTGCCAATGGAATCAAAGTCCGATGTGGTCTGACACTCCAGCCACAAATCCCAGTTTTCACAGCGCTTATCACGTGGATTCAGCAGCTTATCGATGTTTTCATTAAAGTGGCGCTTAACCAGCGAACAGCCCTTGTCGTAGATAATCACCATGTCCCCGCGTGCACGCAGCTGCTGCAGCAGTTTGTTGAGGGCATTGGATTTACCGGAGCCGGGCGTACCATGCAGCAACAGGTTTTTAACCTCACTGTCGAGCAGCAGTGGTAACTGGTCAAAATGCAGTGGCGATGCTTCATTATTGCGGTGCAGGGTTCTGGCCACCGACTTCACGTCCTCCGTGAGCGAACGGCCGCCCACCAGATCATCCTGGGCCTGCTTCTCGCCGAGTCGGCGTAGAAGGTAATAGACGCCATAAGCCACCGCCAGCACCACACAGCTCGCCAGGAATACCGCAATAAACAGCTCCTGCAGCGTCAGCTGACCTGCATAGGTCATATAGGGGTCTTTCAGAATGGCTGCAGAGGTAAAATGCAGGATTTGCCCGTCATAAGGAACATCATATACGGGCGGTACATTGAACAACGCTTTTTCACCGCCAGCGGAAAAGTATAACCACCAGTACAGCCCGCCGTTACGCATGTCCTGCCACGGAACCCGCATCCAGAAAAATAACGGCGTCAGTACAAAAAAAAGATTCAATAACCAGAAGGCAATACGGCGGTTGACCTGCATAAACATATTCAGCATATAGCTGAATACCTGCCCGCCCTGGGTAATGTGCTTGGTGGAACTCATTTATCCCTCCCGGCATATTCACATGAAGGCGAGACAATCAGCTCATCAGAAAAAACATCGTGAAACTCAGCATCTGGATCATAAATAACAATGAGGTCATCATTATTCCATTTCATCATGGGCAGAAACTGGTTTATATGGGCGTATCCCATTCCTGTCTGGCGCAAAGACGAAACATTTCCTTCAGGCAGTACGGCATCAGAACTGACATTATCAGAACAATTCATATATAAACCCTTATTTTTCAGACTCGACGACGGGTACTGTCGGTGTAAGACAGCACTTTACTGAATATAATGAAATTAATAGGGCAACCCTGAATAGGGTGATGGCAGAAACCTAGAACCACAGTAATCTGGCATACTGATTCAGAATTTATTTCTAGCTCAATATGCCGGAGAACAAACGAAGTGCGTTAGAGTTTAATTTCTGTAATGGTCGTTACCGGAAGAGAAGTAGTCATATATATTGTCCGGACGAGAAGACGAACTCGAGTCAGAGTAGATTTTGGGTTCATGGGCTGGCGCCCCATAAAAATTCCCTTTAGAGTCTACAGCCCCCATCATGGGTAACCCTGTTGTCGGATTAATCTCGAAAGAATTTATTATTTCATGACCGCGGGTATGCGGTACGACGAACTTCTTTTTTTGCTCAGGAAAAAGACAAGACAAATCCTTTTTCCCAACCATCCAAAATATAAACCATCCTGACCAACTGGCAACAATGCTACCACCAAGTACCGCCAGACCACCTCCCCACCATGACCATGCAAGAATAACGATAATTGTAAAAAACGATACAACCGCTTTTTTCAAAAATACGTTATCTAGATATACATGATTAGCATCTAGTTTCCTGATGGCAGGCCATGACACCAATGAAAAAACCATTGGCACCATGCATATTGCAAAAGAGATAACGCATGGCATTATATTCAAATAACTAATCGAAATGAAGGAACCAGAAAACAATATTGCATTAAAAACAATAACAACATAGTTAATCCAGTAACACAGCATCCACTTACGAATCATTTATTTTTATCCTCATACTGTTTTTGCATGTCGCTTGCACGCTTCATTAATTCGTCACGCTTATCACCGCCAGGAAGAGCACTCTGTCGCACCTTCTCATTCTTGTTTTCTTCATCAAACCGGCGTCCCTGAACCTGATGGTCTTGCTCCAGTTCAGTATACTGTTTATGTACCTCGCCCTGCTGTTTATTGACTTTTTCTTGAGCAGAATCAACGGAATGCTGCACTTCGGCCCGCGACTGTGAAACATCGCCAGCGACAGTCCCCTCGGCTTTCACACCGTGATCGGCAGCAGTCTGCGCCATATGCTGTTGCTGGTCGTCAAAGTCACTGCGTCTGACACCCTGCAGGCCGCCGCCCGGAGCAACACTGCCCATATTGTCACTGGTCTGTGCCCGGTTAGCCGCAAATTCCTGCGCCAGCTGCGGCATCAGTCGTTCTTCCACAAAGCGGCCTGCGAGAGCCTCGCGTTTCTCACGCACCGCGGGGTCGCTCACATCGGTCAGTATGCGGGTGGCATCCGGATCGTTCTGCTGCGCATACTCCACAAACTCCTGGGTATAGTTACTGCGCACCGAGTCGCTGTGGTTCTGCACATAGCTCGCCATCTGCGCATATTCGTGGCTCCGGGTCTGTGCATTGTTGTACTGGCTGGACTGTGTGCGCATGTCGCTGAAGGTGGCGGCCATCTGGTTAAGCAACGAGCCGGAGGCGTTGTCCGTATGGCTGCTGTTGTCCGTAGTCCGCTGGCTGGCGACCACGTCTACACCGTGACGGATATCCTTCAGGTCCTGGGCGCTAAAGTCCTTCGTGCTGCTGGTCCGGTTGCTCATATCCGAACTGGTACCATGCGAGGAACCATTCTGACCGTTATAGTCCAGTCTGGTATGAACATCACCTCCTGCACTTGATCCCAATCCCCATGCAGCAAGTTTACCAATAAGCTGGTCTTTCGAATCAACTTTAAAATGCGCTCCTGCACCGGCATTGAATGCCATATTCTGACTTTTTTCCATCGCCATACGCAGAGAATCGGCTTCACTGATATTATTATCACGGGCGTGACGCGTAATGGCGCTCTGCATTTTACTGATAGCTGCCGCATCGTTCGCACTGACGCTGCTGTCTGCCCCACGACTGACAGTGTCGCTGTTCCCTCGCTGACTGGCCCACTGTGACAAAAGGGACATCCCGGTACTGGTGCTATGATTAAGCGAATTGTTCAGGCTCTGCTGCTGGCTCATCGCATCACGCTGTAGCTTCTGGATACCAGTCTGGGATATCCGATCGCCCATTACCTCCGTCGCCAGTTTTGACATAGCCTGGCTGGTTTCCAGCACGGTGCTGCCGTCCCGTGTCCGGGTCGCCGTGGCACCGTTGCCCATCTGGGTCATGGCCATTCCGCTACGGCTGGCATAGTTGGTGTCCCACTTATTGCCGGCAACGTTGTCAGTCTGCAGATTATTGAAGGCCCAGCTGCCATCGCTGGCACGGGAGGATTCAGAAGAAGCCGTACTGTTCATTGCCGTGCCCAGGTAGTTACCGGCCTGCGACACTGCGCTACCCAGCCCTTTCACGATACCCCAGGCGAGGAACGGAATGGAGAGGGACAGCCAGCCGGCAATCGAACCAATATCCGCATGGGTCTGCTGGATGACCGACAGGTTCGACAGCGAAAAACTCAGCGTCCCTGTTTTACCCGTGAGATACATACTGACCGCGTAGTTGAGGATAGCGAACATCGGCCCCCAGGCCTGCAGGTATATCAGTGTGAAGATATACCCCTTCAGCACTTCCATCGTCAGGGTATGAATGGAAGCCAGCAAAATAATCACCGGGAACAGACCAATCACCATCGCCAGCAACACCGTATTGAGCAATGGCAGGTAGGTGGTGGCAATGCTGGTTGACGTGGCCTGACTCAGACGCATCTTGGTATAGGACGACTGCGAGGCCAGGTTGACCAGACCGGCGGCATCGCCGTTCTGCGCACTGGTAGAGGCGATGCCCTGCTTCAGGCCGTTCATTACCACGGTCTGTCGCATAATCTGGCTGGCACCACTCCCACCGCCGTAGTAATAGCTGTAGCTGTCACCCAGCAGGGTACCAAACAGCGCACTGGCGTTGGGTTTTCCACCGGTGAGCCGGGCAACATAGTAGTCCCAGGTCTTACCTCCATTCTGGGTGTCGGTGGTCAGCTGGGGTTGCAGAACATTTTTGGCCAGGTCCTGGCAGGTCATGAACCCCTCTCCGGTCGGATTATCATGCGATACTGCTGCACTATTACCATACGGCACCATCACACCACGTAACGGGCTGGGCTTGCTGAATATCAGCGAATACGGATCTTCGGTGTTCATCAGCTCCTGGAATGAGTATTTGTGGTTAAGCAACATATCGCCTACCACGCAGTTTCGCACATAAGCGGTAAACAACTCTGCCAGGTCACCATTACGGAAGGCAAAGTCGGTTGCGGTCCCCACCAGGTTGGCGCCGAACAGCATCCCGGTTTTACTGTAGGTGGCGGAATCCGGGGTATGGAATACGGTCTCAAAGCCTTCCGTCAGGGCGGTACCGATGCCGGTGATAAACTTCGCCGGTGCCGCCAGCCCCAGCGGCACATTAGCGACCGTATGCACACTGGTTGCGTCACTGCGGTCAATGATTTGCACCGTTCGCTTGGGTATGATGAGCACGCTGGTGAGAAACATAAAGAAAGCAATAAACTTCAGCACCTCCAGCGGGTCATGACCGCGGATGTAGGTGGCAAACAACACCATCACCGACATCAGCGCCGCAATACGAAACATTGAGGCCCATTCTGTGGTCCCCATCAGGACGGCCACGCCGTTAAAGATGGCCGTCAGAAACTCCCCGCCGCTCAGGACATAAACCGCATCCATCACAGGCCCCCTTCGCTGCCGCCGAAGCGGTAGTTCTGCTGATAGCGGTCAAGCAGCTGGCTTGAGGTCTGCTGACGCAAATAGCTCATCTGACGATCCATCTCAGCCAGCGCGTCGCTTTTCACCTGCACTTCCTGCTGCAGAGCCTCCACCTGACGGCTGGATTCGCTGATGTTGGCCCTCAGCGGTTTCATCACCTCTTCATCATAATTCCGGCTGGCCAGAGAGAGTTTGGCCTGTTCAATCAGCTCTTTCAGATACTGCAGCATAATGTCGTAGGCGATGTAATCCGACAACGAGGACAACATGTCAACGTTGAGGCTCAGTTGCATCGGGTCCACCAGGTAGCGCAGCACCGGAATGGAGGTACTCTGGATAAACCCTTTTTCCGCCGCTGACAGCGGTTCATCAGTACGTAATTTATCTCGGATACTGCCAATCATGTCTCTCACCCGCGATATCAGGGCGCGGTTACTGCTGATAGTCACGGACCCGTTTTTCAGCTCCAGGCAGTCGCCGCTCGAGACGCAGCGCTGGATCTCAACATTACCGCCCTTCATCAGGGCTACCAGTAATCCCTGGTGGTTTACCTCCGGTATCAGAGATTTTGCCGCGCCATTGCGGTCAAATATCAGCGTCCCGGTCAGGTTCATCACCATTTCTTTCAGTTCAGTGTCCCCGTCAAGCATGGCATTACGCCCCAGCAGTTCCCACATCAGGTTTTTGTTACGCAGTACCCGGTCCTTGTCCTTGTCACCAGCCTTATCCAGCACGCTGTTCATTTCTCCGCCGACCGTGCAGCCCTGTCGGGAGGCCGCCCAGTCGGCAAAGAGGTTGCTTTCCCCCGCAATGTCCTGACAGACCTTCTGCTGGGAGACCTGGGTCTTCGGCCACAGGCCGCCGATGATGCCCTGCGCCGCCTGGCAGCTGGAGATGTTCATGCTGTTCATGTCCGCCGCCAGCTTCTGCAGATAGTCCTTGGCGTCCTTCAGCTCCGGCGCCACGGTTTGTAGTGCAAGGTCGAAAAAGTAGCCCTGGGCGTTGGCCATCAGGTTTTTGATGAACTGCTGCAGCTGGTCACTGTTAATAAATGAGAACGACCCGAGGTAGGCATCGATGCCGCCGCAGCCGGCATTCAGTGACGGCGGGGTAAACGACATCACCTGCATCTGTTTGACCGGGCTCCTGAGAAACAGGTTACCGCCGGTCATATAGCCTGCCGCCTGCCCCTGCCAGGCAGCAGCGCCGGTGGCATTACCTTCAAAACCCAGCTTGTTGAAGTAGTTATTAAGATCGCCATTCACATCTGCATACGCGCACGCACTACAGACCAGCGCCAGTATCCCGGCCAGAAGCGTTTTACGCATGGTTGTCATCCTTACTACGCATGGCTAAATACAAATCAACGAAATGCGTTTTAATATCACCAACAACATCAAGGAGAAAAGACACACCGGATGCGGCAAGAAAGCCGGCCGCTGCACACCAGAAGCCAACCGGCATGGCATACATAGTCAGATTGAGCGGGGTTTTCATCGACTGATTTTCCGCGTTTAGCGTCATAAATTCCGCAATGCCATAACCGAGCGCACTGAACATGGCGTTCCAGTATTTCCATGCGCCCCAGCCAGCAAAGCCACAGGCGATCGCCAGCAGAAAAAAGACAACAGCAAATTTCATCAGAAAAGATGCCTGTTTCATTGAAGTTCTCCGGAAGTTACAGATAAAAGGAGTTATATGAAGCGGTAAGTGGGACGCTACCTCTGATGGAACATCAGAGCCTGATTTATCCTCTGCAGCAGACTGTTCATATCCGTTATCCCCTGCGCCAGTGGCCAGCTCTGCAGGGTATTCACGTTCACCAGCCAGGTCGTGGGCGTCACGCCGTTATTACCGGGGCCAAAGAACTGATCGAGAACGGCACGCGGGGCCGGGATCGCCTGCGGAAAACTCACATCGCCCTTTCCGTCCAGCGTATAGGGGAACACCTTAAAGCCCGTCTGCGTGGACAACTGGATAAGCTGCGGATCAAACTGCTGACAAAAATGACAGGAAGACTGCATAAACAACACCAGTCGATAATCGGCAGTATTTATCGAACGACCATCCGGAAGACGGTATGCCCGCCCCGCAGGCGTAGTGGAAGTCTCTGGTACTGACCTTAGCTCTGCCCGGGGCTGCAATTCTGACTTGCCGGCTTCCAGCGCCTTTAGCTCATCCAGCGTCGAGCCGTGCGCCATCAATACAAACCCGCTCAGCATCAGTACCAGCCCCAGCGCCACTTTTGGATATTGGATTTTCATCACAGTCCCCCCGGCTGCCGTACCGCTCGCCAGGCATGCCATGACGCCAGCCCCCAGCCTGCCAGACCCAGGGCGGCACCACAGAGACTGAGCAATAGCGAAACGGCAATACTGACCCACTCAAGAACATCAACCTTGTCCGGCCCCAGACTAATAGCCCGCGCATCCAGCGCCATCCCCGCCAGATACCAGAACACTGGCCCCGCTGCCATAAAGGCCATGCCACAGAACATCAGCAGGTTCTCCTGCCTGATCTGTTGTTCGTGCTTATGATGAGAAATGCCTTCTTTTGTCATATTTTCCCTTACCTTAGTATTGCGCCTTAAAATCAGTCGCCACATCGAGGAAGCGGCGGGCTAAGTCGTCCTGCGTCATGAAGCCCCAGGCCAGCGGCTGATACTGCTCACTGCCCGGTTCAACCAGCATCAGGGCCGGGAACTGGCTGACGCCCATCTTCGCCGCCTGGCCACTGTCCTGCCGGGTCTGTGGCAGGGCTTCGCTGCGCGCGCCGTCCATGCTGACGGGGATCAACGACAGTCCGTACTGTTGTGAGAACTGGTTCACCGTGGCCGCCATCTGCAGATCCTGCGGATTGTTACCCCGGTAGAACATAAACAGGCCATAGCGCTGACCCAGGTTATGAATGGCATCATTCTGCTGCTGACGGGCCGCCGTCTGCTGCAGGGTTGCGGTGCCGTTATAACGGCTGTGCTCCAGGTTGTAATCGAGATCCGGATACAGCAGCAGCGCCTTTTTGGCCGACTGCGTAAACTGCCCGGACAGGTTCATCAGATAAGACTGCATGCGCAGATAGTCCGCCGCTTTCTCCGGGGAAGGAGACAATATGGCGCTGTTGAGCTTTTCTTTTGTCAGCTTCTGCAGAAGTGACATCTGCAGGTTTGGCGGCAGGACGCTGAGCGGGACAGTGTCATCTTCCGGCTCATCCTCCTCTTCTGGCTGAGGTTCGTTGTACCAGTGCCAGCCCACAATGGGCGCATCCACATAGGTCCCGGTGGATGAGAAGGCAGCCGGAGGAAATGCGCTTTGTGACGGTTCAGTACTGACGGTCGCTGCCTGCGCCCCGGTAACAAGCAACAGAAAAGCTATAGAGAATGTTCGCTTCACTGGCCTCCTCCCGTCACCTTACCGGCAATCTGCTCTTTGACGCGGTCAAGCAGCTCCTGGTCTGCCGGCAGCGTGGCACCGTTCTCCAGGTCATCATAAAAGTCGGCAAAGTTAATATTATCGAAATTCAGACGCTGCAGTTCTGGCACCGTCAGCCCACGGCAGTCCGGCGAACTTCCGCTGCCAAAGCCAATACCCAGCTGGCCGCGACGCCCCTGGTCCTGAACGATTTTCGCGAGCTTGCTCTCAAACTGGCAGTACCCTTCTTTCTTCTCAAGGCAGACGCCTAGCACCTTATGCGCACAGTACGAGCCGACGTAGATACTCAGCTTGCGCTTCTTGGCCTCCGCCAGCGCCTTCTCTTCGGTGTTACAACTGGCAAGTCCGACATCGTTACCCCAGCCACTGTCCTTGCAGCAATTGCTGAAACCCGCCATCGCCTTACGACAGCTGTGGCCCTCACCGGTAAAGGCGGAGACGTTGACACCATTCAGGGCGGCGATATCTTTACCAGCAGCGGCCAGCGCGGCCAGCCCCGAAACGGCTGACTGAAACCCATTTGACTTACCGTCATCCAGCTGGTCGCAGCTGCCATCAGTACAGACCAGTTCACCACCGCACAGCTGCGCGCTGCCGCTCATTTTTTCCTCGCAGGAAAAGACTACCTGCTCACGCAAACAGGTACCATTCAGGCTGTCGAGGCAGGCAGTGGAGCCAACGGTACAGGCGGGGTTCTGCATATAGTCGTTACAGGTACCGTTATCGGCAGACTGAGAGACATATGTGTCGGTATACTGCCAGCAGTCGCTGTGCAGAACATAGTTCTCACCGTTGATGGCAAAAGTGCGATCGCCACCAGGGTCGGTACAGACGCTGTTGATCAGCACCTGGTCTGTTTTGTCGAACGGACAGTTTTCTGACCACACCACGTCCGGGACCCATTTTTTGGCGGGTACTCTCATCATCACCGTCAGAGTGAAACGTATTTGCCCCTGCTGAAGCTGTCTGAAAAGGATGTCATCCACCGAGCCAATGCAGGTACCGTTTCCCGAACAGCTTGTTCCCTGCACTACCGTTCCCTCATTCAACTGCATTCCTGCTGCATTCAGCGTAAAATCGCCGCTTCCGCTTGCATTGAAGGTAGTGTTCATGAAGCTGACTTTTGAATTTAACAGGTATGCCTGAGTAGTGATGTTGAGACTGGCAGAGAGGCCGACCCCGGTTTCCGGCGGGGAAAACCCAAACACTATCTGTTTTCCACTCCGGGAAAACGTGAAGTGATCGTGACTGATAATGAAACGCTTGTCTTCTGTTGTATCTTCTTCATGACCTCCTCCGGGACCCGCGGTGCGTGTACAGGCCAGTTCAACCGCCGGGGTACGTTCGCAGGTGTAATTGGTGATTTGGGTCTTATCCACGTTCACATCCTTGCACTGCGTATCGGTACCAGACATGATGGTTTCA
The DNA here is from genome assembly GCF_014946725.1 of Mixta mediterraneensis. GTDB lineage: Bacteria > Pseudomonadota > Gammaproteobacteria > Enterobacterales > Enterobacteriaceae > Pantoea > Pantoea mediterraneensis. Next base: position 29,551 of record NZ_JACFXY010000019.1, on the reverse strand, counting down.
GCCTTATCCTCAATATCCAGCGAACCGCTGATAAAGGGAGCGTCGGTGGAGATGAGATCCTTCGGGCGATTCTTAATGACCTCCATGATGGTCTTACCGGCTTCTCCGTTATGCATCTCACTGTTGCCGGCGTTTTCCAGGTCGGGATTACTGGTGGCGGTGGTCCCGCCGTAATAACCGGATTCATCCGGTTTCGCGGTGTAGCCGGGGATCGTCGCCGCCGGGTCGGTCCCCTTCATCACATTCATCCCCTGATTCTTCACGCTGCCGGCATACTTTGCCGCCTCGTCATACTGCGGGCTGGCCAGTACGGATACCGCCGTTGCCAGCAACAAAATGCCCGGTATCAGCTGTTTTTTCACGATGCCCCCTCCTTCAGCAACTTCTTCGCCGTATCGGCACAGTCCCCTTCTGCTGCAATCCGCTCCAGAGCTTCCTTCAGTTTCAGGTTGCCAGTGAGGCGGTCATATCCGGCATCACAGGTCACCACCAGGGCCGGAACCGTGGTGATGCCGTATTTGCTGAACTGCCGGGGATCTATCTGCACCCCGCCCTGATTGTTCTCCCGCGCCAGACGAAAGACCGATTCCACGGTTTTGCGGAAGTTGTTATCAACCAGACCGTTAATCAGTGCCGGGATATGAAAGCGCGTTGCCGCCGGAACCATCTGCTTCAGCCCTTCCTCGGGGATGGAAAACGACAGAAAGTACAGCGCATCCGGGCGGGCCTCGCTGTCCGGCGCAACGGACGACTGCACCCGGCGTTGCATATCACCTATCCACTGGCGATCAGCCCCGGAGAGCTTGTCCTGCAGAAGGGCGTTGACGTCCGGCATTGTTGCGGCGTTCTGCGGAAGCTGACGTATCGCCGCACTCTGCTCCCGCAGTGCACGAAAAAGGTGCTGCTCGTCTGTCAGGCCATCGGCCTGTACGCTGGCAGCCGCCAGCAGTGCACCGACCAGCACGGTAAAAATTTTAAGGTTCATCAGGTTGTTCCCGCAAAATCAGAGGAAGACGCAGTTACGCTTGCGCCAGATGAGGTAACCAAAGTTCTGTCGGCTCGCCGGCGTGGCATGCCCGGCCTCCCAGGCCATCACAGTACGACCAAACGGGTGACAGCGTCCCGCATCCGGATACATGTTGACCATCTGATAGCGGTAACGATCTTTCGGCATAATGGGCGACGGATACTCATAGCACACGGCCGTATCGGCACCGACGCTGTTCAGGATCATCCCCTGGCGGTGCAGCTTGTAGTCCATTCGCTCGGAGAGCAGCACACTGGCGGCCTGCGGGCTGGCCTGATTGGAGACAAACCCCGTAAACGGGTACATGCTGCCGTGCGAACCGGCACACCAGAACAGCGGGTTTAAAGGTTTTGAAACGGCACTGGCCAGCGCATCAGCGGCACAGGCCCCCTGCGCGATAGGGTTGGCGAACAAAAACGCTTCAGGTGCCAGCACCGAGGCCAGCGAGCTGTCATCCCAAGTCGGGTCCAGTTCGGACAGATAGCCAATATCCATGTCCCCGCCCTGCAGACAACCGAGGTCGGTGATAATATTGAGCCACCAAGTCAGCGGGTATTTGTACCAGTGGACGTGGTAGAAGGCACCGGTATTGACCGCCCCCTGGCGTTTCCCGCCACCGCTGCCGAGCTTGCCGGCGCTGATGCTCACACCACCGAGATTGACCATGCAGAATGGCGCGCGGGTTACATCGGTCAGGGCAAACGGCTCCCAGAAACCAATCGCCAGTCCGATACGCTGAAAGACAGGCGGCGGAACCGGGCAGAACTGGATGGGGGACGACGGGTTCTCCGTATCCGGCAGCGAACCGGACGACACCGTCGCATTACCGATAGACATCGGGAACATACATTCCCAGCAGATATCGGTGATCGGATTGACAAATCGCCCCTGGCATTCGGGTTCAGAGGCCTGCGTACCGGTACCGATTGTCAGACCGCAGGCCAGTAGAAAAGCAGAAAGTCTGAATGTCATTTGCCGGCCTCCGGGTATTCAGGCTCACTCAGCCAGCGCTGCCGATCGGCATCAGACAGGCGATAACGGTCAGACACCTGCTTCAGTAACATGCGCATTCGTCCATTCAGGCGCTCAAGAATAGGCTCAGCGGTCTCCCGTATTTCACGGTCGGGCAACGCCTTCATCCGGGCCGCAAGCTGCTCCACCTCCATCAAATCATACAATACACCGCCGTAAGGCTCAGTCAGCTCACGAACCAGAGATTCAAACCGCTCAGCAACCGCCAGATAGCGCATCACGATCCCATCGGCATCCGCCCGCAGGCGACGGTATTCCCGTCGCTGGAATATCACCACTAACAGCAGCGCGCCGACGGTGAAACACAGCAGGGTAATAACAAGCGGGAACAGCATTATCGGGCCTCCTTTATGGGGGCTGAGGTGATCTTCAGGCGCTTACCGTCCTGACTGACCATCGCAGGAATGTAGTGAATACCCAGTTTCTTCGTCAGTACGCCTTGCTGGTCGAAGTAGATACGCTCTGACAGCGCATCTGCTGCCGTTTTGATGTTGCCGTTGACCAGGATGACCTTGTACACAGGCGTGGGCGGGATTTGCGCCTTCATCCAGGCGACCTGGCGCGTATCATCACCGTCGATAAAATAGAGGGTGGTATTCAGCGCCAGCGTATCCAGCGTATCCAGCGTATCCAGCGGGTTCAGGGTATCGCCCTGACGCGCAAAGACCTGGCCCTGCGCATCGGCCAGCGTCTGGCCAACCACAAAGGTCGGGTCATACCAGGACGTATGTGCCTTCGTGTCTGTAACCAGTCCTTCTGCCGGTGTCGGGCGCAGCGTGTGCGCCACCACCCGGTCCTGGAACTGTTGCTGCAACTCCGCCAGCTGGCCATTATCCTGCAACCCCTGCAGGCGATCCTGAATCAGCGCCAGAAAGCTCTGCTCCTGCACCGGCCAGACATCTCCCCATGAGCCCAGATCTTTTGCCTGCCCGACCAGTGGACAGACCAGGAACAACAACGTCAGGTATCGTTTATGCATCAGTACCCCACCTTATTTCGGTGCTCCAGTACGCTCTGGCACGGCGTGCAGGTGTCCGCCCACGGTGCCGCCAGACGGCGGGCCTCCGGGATGGTTTCACCACATGACTGGCAATATTCGCTCCCCGCTGCCTGCAACTGATGGCGGATAGCCAGCACCGCCACGGTGTTCGTCAGCTCAACAACGTCCTGGGCCACATCGGCTTCGTCACTCATGACTGTCTCCTTCTGCCATCCGGTTCGCCACCTCTGCCTGAACATCAGCAGTGATATCGCGGGCACCGCCCACCACTGCCGGTGCCACCAGGATGACGGCGCCGTGATGGCGTTGCCAGTCGGTCAGTGCGGCATTGAGGGCGGTATTAAAACGCGCGGTGGTGGCTTTTACCTCCTCGTCGCTGAGATGACGCCCGGCCACCTGAGCCATAAAGTTATTCACCGTTCCTGTCATATCGAAGCTCACCGTCTCCGGTCGCTGCCATTGCGCCAGCAACATCGAGATGCCGGCATTCATGACCAGAATAAAGGCGGTGACACAGGCCACCGGTACCAGGCAGCGCCGGCGACGGCGACTAAGACGTTGATGGGATGATGTTGAAGAGACGTTATGACGCGTTCCGTCTGCCGGGGTAACGTCCGCAGACGGTTGTAATTCAGGGGACTCCGGTTGATTCACGACTGTATCTGCCATTGTTCCAGCACCTCCATTTCCTTAGCGTATTTTTTACGGGCCAGTAACCAGAGCGCTTCGTGGACGGTTTTCCCCTCCTTCAGGCACTGTTCACGGAACTCAAAATCATCGCCATCGGACGAGAACATCACCCGGCTCAGCGGGTCAAGAATCAGGCGGTGATACGAGACCTGCCCAGCCACGCGCAGCATAAAGGCGCTGAAGTGCGCGTCTTTTGCTGAGGGGAAGCCCTTAATGATGGTCTGCTCCGGTTGGCTGAACTGCCCTTCGTTCTTCTGGTTGTACTTGATGAAGGCTTCCGGGTTCTGGCGCAAAATGATCTTGAACGATGAGTTGGACCAGGCGGCTTTCGCCGCGATGCTGGCCTTGTCGCCGTCAAAGTCTTCAATCCCCTGGGTGATGGTGATATAGGCCCCTCCGTACTTACGTGCCGTGCGGTAGCCGTTCTCAATAAAGTCACCGATAAAGCCGTTTTCGCTCGCCAGCAGCTTCCAGGCCTCATCGATGATGGCTGCCTTACGCTCACTGCGCGGGGACAGGAACATCCGCTGTTCCACGTAAATCATCATCGAGAACATGATGGCCGCCAGCAGGTCGGGTTTGTTCTTGAGGCGCCCCATCTCCAGCACGCAGAAGCGGACGTTGTCATCGAGCGCCGGTTCCGGGCTGTTGAAGTACTCGCCGTAAATGCCGCCGGTGGTGTATTTGTGCAGGGAGACCACCATTTCTTCCATTAAACTGCGGACCGTGGTGGTATCCCGGTATTCCGGGTCGGCGGTCCAGGCCTTCAGCAGCGCCTGAACATCATCAATCAGAACGGCATTCCCCTTACGCTTCGACGGTGCCTTTCCTTCCCATACCGCCTGCACGGCGTTGAGCAGGATGGATTTGGCGGTATCTTCCACTTTGCCAGACGGGTTTGAGAGGACAAGAAGCAGGTCGCGGATACTCTCTGCCGATTCAACAATATTGACGATACCGGCAAACGGGTTGAACTTGAGGTCGGTGGCATCGACATAGACCCCGCCAACGTTGGCGCACAGGGCCTTGTACGAATCCCCCATATCGAACACCCAGGCCCGCCCTCCGCTGTCGAGGATGTGCCGGATGATGGTCTGCATCAGGAAAGACTTCCCGCCCCCGGAGGTGCCACACACCCCGAGGTTATAGTTGTCATTACCCAGCCCTGACTTGCTGTCGAACAGGTCCAGATACGAGAGCTGGTTACGGTACGACGGAATGGGCACGCCCTTCGGGCAGATACGGTTGTCCGCCACCACCGGCAACAGATTAGCGACATTGAAGGACTCCGCCCGGAGCGTCGCACCGCTGCGGCACATATCGCTCCATAACCCTTCCGGCATCATGAACGGAAACAGCGACAGCCAGTTACGCAGCTGCATAAAGGTGGGCGAGCACAGTGAAATGCCATTGGCGCGGAAGGTATTCTGCAGCGCCAGTTCGCACATCAGGGCCTTATCATTATCATCCTCGCAGAACAGCGTGACGCCTAAACTGTAGCGCGCCAGCGCCGACTGCCCGGTAGACAGTCGCTCACGCAATCCGTCCCACTCACGGGCGGCCTTTTTAACCCCCGGCACCCACTTACCGAACGGGGAGTTTGCCCGCTTATCGTTGGTGGCAAACTTGCGTACCGCTTCGTTCTGACTCTTCGCCTGAACATCCAGCTCTGTCGTCAGCGTGATAGCAAAGGGGCACGGCACCGTCGACGTCGGGTCCAGCAGATTGCTGAGGTTGTTCCCGCCCTGCCACAACGCAAACTTCACCGGGTTCTTCTCCGGCATGTAGCTCATGATGCGGGTTTTCACCCGCCCCCCCTCTGCGGAGGACTGGCTCTGGTGCAGACAATCCGGCGTCACCTTCAGATTGATAGATCGGGCGACGCACTGAGCATTCAGTTCTTCATACGGATCTACTTCAACAGACGGCTGCGTGATGCGATCATGGCGGAAGTTCACAATTTCACGGACCAGCCCGACCAGCCCCCGGTCATCCAGCACCTCAGAGTGCAGGTTCGCGGCAAACAGCGACTGCTGTACGATACTCATCGTCTGACCCAGCGAGGCAAACAATTCATCAACATCACGACGCAACGGCTCGGCGTAGCTGATAAAGAGGCGATAGTTACGCAGCGACAGCGGGTAGCCTTTGTTGTTAGGCAGTCCGTACAGGGCACCGTGTTCATAGAACGCGCGGGTGATATGGTCAAAGCGCGTTGCCTGCTCCCCCTGCCAGGCCATGTCTGACAGACCGTTATCCAGCAGATGGCTGACGCACTTGCTCCCGAGGAGGAGCACGCTCAGCGGCTGTTCGCGGGGGAGTTTGTTACGCAGGAAATTGTCCAGGGCCTCCACGATACCGTCGTTGGCCCCAATCAGCGGCGTACATTCGAGGATAAAACCCATGGTGTTCTGGTTTACAAACAGGCCGCTGTCTTGGTCGTAATGCTGGTACGGCAGCACGCTGACCAGAGAAGGGTAGTCCATATCATCCAGCGCCTCTCCGGCCTTCGCGGCACCGTCCTTCCGCTGCCAGTCGGTCATCAGGCGACGGAACAGTTCATCATGCAGGGCCATATTCAGCTCCCGGCCCAGTGATCAGGCTTCACCACGAAAGACACTACCGACGGTTGATGCATAACATCATCCCGGTCAATCCAGCCTGCAATCCACAGTCGTGCCGTGGTCGGATTGATCCGTACAGGCTGACTGACCCCGGTATCGGCATAGCGCCGGGCTTCAGTGACAGGTGATGACGCCGGCAAGGCAGGAGAAACGGCTGGCCGGTGAGAAGGTACTGCCGGGCCTCCCGCATCCGGACGAACCGGGTGCGGCGCGGGCAGCAGACTCCCCGTCGTCGTTCTTACTGAGCGCGAACCCGCATCACGGGTAGCCGCCTGAATACCGGTCAGCGGTGAGGGTGAGACCGGAACCGGTGCCAGGCGCGGCAGGGTCTCAGCAGCCGCGTCCGTCTTTCCTGCATCACCATCAACGCCGGGCATCGCAGAGGAAGACGACGTACGTCCTGCCGCCTGCTGGTTAGCCTGCTCCATGGTGATGCAGCGGTCATGGGCCACGGTATTACAGTCAAAGTCAGAGTTCATCCCGGCACAGCCGGAGAGCAGGCCAGCGCCTGCCAGTAAAGGCATAATGAATTTATTCATGATTTATCCTGAGAAAAAGAGGTTCAGCGGGTGAAGGTTTTTATGGCCGCCGGTGCGCCGAAGAAGCGACGCTTATCACTTATCAGCGCGCCCGTCACCGGAACGGCGAAGCACATCATTCATGACACGGGCGCAGAGGTCGGATTTACCGCCACCGGTACGCCCGACAACTATCGTATGGCTACTTTGCGGCTCACCCTGCAGGCAGAATGGGTGAGCGGGCTGGTTCAGCGTGATAAACGTCGTGCAGTTATCCAGAATGTGTTGCGCCAGCTCCGGGGAAGACAACGAAGCCAGAGGATGGCGTTGTGGTTTACGCATACAATATCCTGAGTGGGGAAGAAAAATTAACGACGCGGGTTGAACGGAATGCGGGTACGGTCAGTGACGGCAGGATACTCCGGAATAAATCGAACAAGCGTCACCCACAGACAGAACAGCGGCAGGCCCCAGCTCAGTATCGTGATGCACTGCCACTGCCAGCGAACCACCACCTCATGAACCACCGCCAGCAGGTCCGGAATCGTTGATGCCACCCGCTCCGGCATCTGTTCGAGATAAAACAGCAGCAGTCCGCCATAGGCCATAAGCAAGAGAATGCAGCCCATCACCCACCACAGCAGACAGCGGACGGTCAGCGCCATGACGTGCAACGCCGCTCCGGGGCCCGTGTAGTGAAATTGCATCGCCCGCCATCCTGCTCTGACTCCTGTCCATAAAATTTTCATCGCATCGACTCCTGCATTCCTGCCTGTATCTGGTCCTTCATGGCACCCACCGAGTCCCCGAGATTGAGGTTGCGCAGCGCTTCTTTGGTGATAGTGATTACATTACCGATCGCTTTTTCCTGGGAAGATACAGCGGGCTTCTTCTCCTTCTTCACATCGGCATACTGCAGCTGGAAACCTTCCTGGAAGACGACCGAAACCTGCACACCGGCACCGACCGGGATAACCGGGTGGTACTGTTCAGCGCGTTTGATGAAGTAATCTGAGAGGGTTTTGCCTGCCTGTGACGTACCACCACCGAACCCGGCGCGAGCAACATCGCCACCGCTGACGGTATTCGCTGCACCAAGGCCAACGCTGGTTGAGCCGACGTTCGATATGGCGCTGCCCATTGCATCGATGGCACCACCGGCAAAGGCATAGCCGACAATTTTGCCGTTGCGGATGACCGGCTCGGCCCGGATGCCATTTTTCCCCATAAAGGAGACGTGTCCTTTGAAGGGCTGGTCGATAACGTGACCATGAACACGGCAGGACAGACGGTCGGTACGCAGTAGCGCGCGCTCACTGGAGATATCACCGTAAGCGGCTGCGGTTACAAAGCAGCCCCGCAGGTCATATTCCCCGTCGTTCGGTAAAATCACCTTTCCGGTCAGGCGGAACTGCATCGGTGATGAGGCGCTTTCACCCGTGACAGAGGCGTTAGCATCCGCCCCCTCAATCACCGTCGCCCCGACAAAACTCCCCGACGGAATATACGGCAGCGCCGGCGCATCATCCTTTTTTTCGCCGTAATCGATACTCATGGTGGACAGCCCCTGATTCAGCTGTGGAGCGATATTCACCGTCGTCTGATTGCCGGGAACGCCCGGGTAAAAGGCGGTTGGCGGTGGGACCGCGCCTGAACCGCCACCGACAGGCAGGGTGCCGGCTGGCGCTCCCGGACCAGGCGACGCATGACCGCTGCCGCTATCGCCTGCCTGGTTCATGGCATCAATCTGCGTCTGCAGCAGTTTGATATCATCATCCTGTGACTGAATTTTCCCCCGGTAGGCCTTGTTTTCACTGGCGAGTTTATTGAGCTGATTCTCGAAGCTGGCCAGCTTTTTATCGGCTTGATTCGCGGTATGCTGCAGGTCAGCCACCGCCGTATCGCTGACTTTTTTACCGAAGGTACTGGAGGTCACCGCGCCGGTCATATCCGGTACCGGTTTTTTTGCCTGGCTCTTACCGGGGGATACCTTTGATGGTGCACCGATATACCAGGCGACACCGCCGATAGCGCTTAATCCCAGCGCCACGGCGATCAGCACCGCCATCTGCTTGCGACGGGTCAGCACGTTAATGTTAGCCATTAGCCTGCCCCTCCCCGTCGTTGCTGACCGTGACCCACACCTGCGTATCGGTACCAGGCATCAGCGTGGTACTGAACGGAAACACCATCACTGCACGTACGCCAGGTGCCTGAAACAGTCGTTCAGGTATAGCCAGCACACTGGCACCACGATTACGCACCGTCAGGCGATAGAGCCGAAGCCCACCACCGCTCCACATTTGTTGAGGCGTCACCGACAACCAGCCCGGCAGGGAAAATGTCGGTACCGCCACGACAGGTGCTTCGGTAAACCCTTTCGGTACGCCGCCGCTCAGTACCGCCTGCTGGACAGAGATCAGGGTGCGAACATACGGCTGCGACTGCTCCCAGCGCCGCGCATCATCATGCTGTACCGGACGGCTGGAGATAAACTGCAGCACCCGGCCATCCCGTTTCTGCGGGACACCAATAACAGAAACGGTCAGCCCTCCTTCCGTGCGGACATAGAAGGTGAACGGGGTAGTCTGGGCGGTCATCAGCTGCACACCGCCGTTAGCCTGCCCCAGCGCCTTGTTGTCATTAAGAAACATCCCCTGCGCACTGTCCACGGCGATAATCTTATCGCCGGGCACAACCAGCAGATTCGGATTAGTGTTGCTGAGCGCGACCCGGACCTGGCTGTCCGGCGAAACCGGTATCTTTGTCGGTAGTGCGGCCACCGGCTCTGCCAGTACGTTGCCACTCAGACAGAGCAGACTGGCCAGCAATGCAAGACGGTGCCTGCCATGCCTGTTATTTTTTCTTTTCATCCACCTGCTCCCTGAAATCCTGAATGGTGGTAATACCCCGGTGATAGCGCAGTGTCATCCGGATAGTTTTGTCTTCCGGCAGCTGCTTACGATTGCCTATCCACTGCTGTACCGTCCCGTGAATATCCACAATCCCCGAAGCCGGGTACGTGTCGAAGCCGGACAGATAAAAGGCGGTCGTCACGTTATTGTCGATAACGCGCTGCGCCTCGCTGGCCAGCACTTCCTGCATGGCGGGACGCTCTTCGTTATCAAAGAAGCGCAGCAGCGCTTTGTGATTGGCCTTCACCGATTCCGGTGACACGTTGTAGCGCAGGAAGACCAGTGACTCGGCGGTTTGCTCCAGATAGTTCGCATCCATCCGGTTGCGCGTCAGGGTGAACGGGGTATCAAACCCCATCGGGATATAGGTCTCTTCACGGCTGTTAATCAGCGTATCGAGTCGCAACCAGGCCACCAGGTTGCCGGCGAGGCTCAGCCCAAAGAACACCAGAAGCAGCAGAAAGATGAGTGATGTGTAGCGGGCCGACAGGCGCTTTGCCTTCAGGTCCATGGGAATACCTCCTGATCATCAACGCAGCCACAGCCGGAATGACGAATCGGGAATGACTTTGTACATGCCTTTGAAGAGTGAAGACGGGAGGTACCAGTAGCAGGCGTTAAGCAGCCAGTCGGTCCCTCTCCCCTTTTTGAAATACTTCAGACAGAACCAGAGCAGAACGGCAATGACCAGACCGGTAACGTACTTACCGGTATAAAAGCCCCATCCCATCGGTGCGAACAGGGCTATTGTCTCATCCATCGGTAGTCCGATGGGCCGTGTCTGCTCTGTCAGTGTCTGAGGAAACATGAAGCGCGAAGCGCGTTCCTCATCCATTGACTAGTCTCCGTGCCGATCAGCCCCCGGAGCGGGCAGAAATGATGGAGAAGATGATTTTGGTAATCACGATAAACACCGGGATGAGCAGGAAGGTCGCCGGGTTATGTGATTTGAGGTACAGCAGGAAGACCAGCACCACTTCCGCGATCATGAAGTAGTACATCATGGTGGAGCCTTCACCAAAGGTATCAGTCGCATCCTGTTTGCCCGCCGCCGTCAGGTCTTCGGCATGCGCCATACCGCGTGCCGCCAGAAATAATGCCAGCGGCATTGCAACATACTTAAACAGTGTTTTAGCCGTTCTATTATTCAACTTCGCAGGCACCGATTTCGCCGCAGAGACCATGCGGGACAGCCCCCCTTTATTCTCACCTCTACGGGGGAGATCCCCCCCGGTGTTAATAACTGAAATATCAGCCATGTTCTTTCCTTAAATAAATGAGTAAAACTTCAGGCAAAAATGCCCGCGCTACACCCGTAGAACAGATGTAGTGCGGGGATATTTATTTTGAGATAATCAGAAGGTGAAATTCAGACACGCTACCGCCCTTGGATATAAGTCCAATAACCTAAACATTATGAATATAGAAACAGAGACGTTGACTTTACTAAATATCAGAAAAGTCATATCCTGCTACAGAAAAAACAGCCGCAATCAAAAATAATAAAAAAAGAGGTTTGCATTACTAATTATTAAAAGATTGAATCAAAAAAAATATAAACAACAAACCTCGCAATTCATTATTTTATAATTATTTCATTTTTCCCTGGTATGGCAAAATATTTTAGAATTTCGAACATATTTCTTTTACAAAAGCGTCAACGATTGAAAAGGTTGAGACACTAAAAAAATTACGCATGCGCACAAGTGAGTGATTAATTTCACCTGACTGTACCCCTCATTGCTTTTGCCCCTCTAAAAAACAGAAATCATTAACAATATGAAAGTGAATATACCAAACAAACAACGCCAATAAAAACAAAAATTTTGTTATTTACAAAATTGCTTGTTAAATATATGATTTCATTGACAAAATAAAGGTTTTTTGTATTCTTGCTTAGGACAACAACTAACATCGGTCGTACGATAGTAATGGATACACTTGCAGAAAGATTAAAGTACGCGCTATATCTGCTTGGCTTAAATCAGGCCGAAGCAGCCAAAATCTCAGGAATTTCGCAACAGTCCATTAACTACATTATAAAAAACAACTTAAATGCATCACGCCTTTCAAGTAAAATCGCTGATGGACTCAATATAAATTCAGAGTGGCTGATAAATGGAAAAGGAGAAATGAATTCACCAAAAATATATAAAATCCCACTCATTTTTGATTACCTGTCACTTCAACTCTATATGAATGACAGGAAGATAGATAAAGAAACCGCATATTTGTTAACTCACAGATTCATAAGTGCTAAACCATTCGCTGTAAAAACCGAAATTAATAAGTTATGTATATGTAAAAAACTTTCTGATGAAGACTCAGAAAACCTGATAGACGACTATTTGTGTTATGATGAAAAAGGCATGGTTATTATTAAATCTCATATGCTCGATCTCAAAGACAGAAATAGTATTTATAAAATAGTTGAATGGCGGGAATATGATATCGAGATTTAATGATTTTATAGGATATGTCACAGATAACATCAGAACAGGAAGATACCTTCACACTGTTGTCATAGATTCTTTTGTTGTGGAAAAAAACATGAAAATCTACGTTTTATATCATACCAATAGATATGATATAAATACCAGCCTTGAACTTGAAGAATTCTACTCCACCTATTATGAAAATCTGAACAGAGATCAGTTGAAAATCTGTACAACAGCTTTAAAATTGAGGGAAGTATATTTCTCTCTATCAAAACATGAAGAAGCAACCAAGGATCTTATCTATAAGATGATCAAAAAGGAACTTATAGAATATGAACAACATTCAGCATAATACACTTAAACTTGTTATACTGATATCTTTAATTATTAGCTTGTCTATTACTTCGCATATTATATGTTTTTACTTGATATACTTAGGGAGCATTCCAATAATACCTTCCACAATAACTTATATGTTAGTATTAGCTTTAATGGATTATCTTGCTGTTAATTTTAATCGGAAAATTGTTTTTGGAACTATCGTAATGGAAAGCCTTTCGAATGCTATACTATTGACGACATTAAAAATTATAATATTTTTTTCTTCATTTAATCATCACACATCGCTAACAGTAATTGAAGATTTGGTTAATAAATTCGGAAGTATGTATGTGGCCAATCTTATCGGAAGCATGATTGCTTTTGTTATAAACTTTTTTATCTTCAGTTATCTTTATAAAGCAAAATCCTTTCTTACTTCAAGTATTTTATCTTCGTTAATTATGCTTTTAATATATACTCCAATTACAGATTTAATAGCATTTAAAGACTTACCAATCGTAAACATAATTGAAATTATCGGCACGAACATAATCAGCAATATAATTTTCTTTATCTTTTGGTCTGCAATATTGTCAACGCAAATAAAAAAGGAGATGCAATATGCTTAAAATAACAGGACTGGGCCACATAAACGTGGTTGTTGAAAGCATAACCGAGGGTATTAATTATTATAAAAACTTGTTCGAATGCACACCATTACAGATATTCCCTCACTTCAGGAATAAAGGATTTTCTTTTTCAGCTGGTTTTGTGGAAAACAGTGAAGACATTGATGTTACAATTTGCTTCGTGCAAATACCAGAAACAGATATCACTTTGGAACTGATGGAATATCATACACCAAAAGGTAATTATAATAGGACTCAAAAAAAAACCAATGATATCGGAAATGTTGGACATATATGTTTGAAGGTTAAAAATATAGATTATGCTTTTGAACACATAAAAACCATACCTGATACAAAATTAATATCTTCTCATGATGATTATCACCCTCATAAAATATCACCGATTAATGTTACCTCATTTACTTTTTTCGATGAATCTAAAAATAACAATACTATCGAAAAACAAACTGTGTGCAATATAATAAAAGAAATAAGATATTTTTATTTTATAGACAAATATGGTATTCAATGGGAATTTGAAGAGGGGCATGATGATATAGGACAGTAACATTATACCCCTACCATTACGGGGGCCATACAGGGGGGGCTCTGACCCCCCCCCTGTATGAGCGATTACTTATTGTCTATCACAGAACCTTATCTTGTATTTAAAATACATCGCAAAAAGCCATACTTACAAAACTAATTAATCATATTTAGTAGATGTTTTTCCTAAAGTAAAATCACAGAGATCATTCCTTAGCACTATTGTTAGTTTGCTTCCATAAACAGGAACACCTACTCTCTGTTAAGTACCGTTCTGACCCGCAAGTCTGTTTTCTCTTTTAGTGCGTCGGTCAATTTACCGTAATTGTTACGGCTGTCAGATATTATCTCCTGCAAAGAAAACATCAGCGCCAGTATCTCCTGTGACGCCATTCTTGATTTTACAACCTCTTCAAAAAGAGATCTTTGAAATACATCTTCACCGGCTTCTGCATCAGACGCCTTTTTATTCTTTGCATTAAGATATACTCGCATCCCCAGTTCCAGCATTTCGGAACAAACACTGGAGATATTAGCATCAGAAGCTGTCGCCCCTTCTTCTCTTCTCATATCGACAATCTGTCGAATCCCGTCTATCGTCTTTTGCTTCAAATAAACATTTTGCCGTGGCATGACTTTATTTCCCTCTTGCCCTGACAGCACCACACTGGCACTGTTTAAAAATAGCCTCAATAAATATTCAGCACTATTGCAGTGCTAACTGGCCATAATCAGGCACTACAATGCCACACATTTAGCGGCACCGCAATGTGTGGCATTCATAGTAATTGCATGATTATTCTCATTTAGCACTACATTAGCCACAATAGAGCCACAAACAGGCGACATTACGGCACTATGGCAGTGTCCTTCTGTGCGATAAAACACTAATTTGCATTCATAATCCAATCGTAAATACATGATTTAAGTATATAATCCTGCAAAATGAAATTTTGCGTGGGGTGTGAGACAGAACTACCGGAGAAGCATATTAGCACAGGCATCCATAGAGTAATTCTCGGCCATATTTGGCTTGCCTGAGATCAGGTAATAATGCGATCATCAGGGCATCTAAAACACATCACAGGGAAATAATAGTGAGGAATCTACTTCTGGCAGCATTACTCCTGATAGCCGCTCAGAATGCTAATGCAGATTGTTTTGATATGGCGGGCAGAGATTATCATATAGATCCAGATCTGCTTCGGGCAATCTCCTGGAATGAATCGAACTTCCGCACAGACGTTAAAGGCTACAATCCTGTTTCGGGCTTTGGCTCCGGACTTATGCAGGTGGACTCCCAGCACTTTAACGAACTGGCTCGTTATGGAATAAAACCGGAGCACCTTATTTCCGACCCATGTATGAATATCTACACCGGGGCTTACTATCTTGCAATTGCATTCAAAAAGTGGGGAGTCAGCTGGCAGGCCGTGGGTGCTTATAATGCAGGTTTCAGGAAAACAGAAGAACAGGCGCAGAGAAGATATGTCTATGCCAGAAAAATTGAGGCAACATATCGGGCGATAAAGAATAATAAAAATGCAACGCAGACTCTTGCAAAACAGTAAAAAGACCTCAACACGAGGTCTTTTTTATCCATGCGGTCTTTAACTCATCAATCAATAGCCTGGTAGATTAAATGTGCTTCAGGGTGTTTTATGATACTGATATAGTCTTTCAGTGCATCCTGACGAGCGACGAGGTGTTTACAGACTTTCGAGTATTCAGGCCCCATATCTGCGACCTGCCATGACAACCAGTTCATTATCATCAGCGTGGCAATAATTCCGGCAGCATCAGCACTGACCTCTGCTTCAAAGTAATTACCAGGAATAACCATGTTATAGCGCTGTTCACCTTCCGGTGCGATATATCCTGTTTGCGCGGTTGTGAATCTGACACAGTTCGGAGCCACGTTTCCTCCGGTGCCCTGCGGAATAATCCAGTAACGCCAGAAACCACCATCATAATCTGAATGCTGACGTAACCAGCTGGCAATCATGTTATCAGCAGAAGGCGTAAAAAAGAGCGCAGGAATAAAATCCAGACGTTCATCACCATCTGTAACAGAGTAGCGCTGGCGTTTATCGACTTTAAATTGTTCGGCTGATTCACGAGTGGCGGTTTTGACGTTTAATGTGTGCATTCTGGTTTCTCCTCATTGGGTTATTACATCGTTCGACTTCATCACTGAGCGGCGAAGGGCAATGAGCAGCTGACAGTAAGGAAATAAAGGGGCGCGCAGCGTTTATATACCCCTTTATTTCCTTACTGGCTGATGCTAAAAGCAGCCCTCCGCGAACTGATGAAATCGGGCGATAGTCACACCAGGAGAATGCACACATCCCGGAACGGAAAATCGGCGCAAGACGAATTTCCGTTCCGGGCATCAGAGTGGGGGTAATTTATTACCGCCACGGTGAAAGCGGCGCATCCTTTCAGGATGCTGAAGCGTGAATTTGAATTTGCGTCAGGATGGAAGCCCGAAGGGCGGAGACGGTTTACCGGCTCCGTTCACGACAGCCGTGTCCCTTAAGGGACGACGCCCGGAAAAGAAACATTTATATCCATATCAGTGAAAGAAAAATAAAGATCATCGCCAGCAGGAGAATGAGGAATATTAACCACCTGACCAAAAGACAGGAAGTTCAGACTACCACGCGCCGGAATAATGCAGGCAGCGCGTCAGCGCAGCCTGCTTATTCTGCGCCGCAGGCGCGCGGCCTTTGATGCCACGAAAGGCAGGGTATTCCCCTGCCCTTCAGGCTGGCTATGCGGCTTTATTCAGCCCGCGCAAAAATTCGCGCATGGCACTCACCCGGCGCTGGTCTTCCAGGCGTTTTTCAAAGTTGTTGATATAGTACACGGGCGTGTAGCGAACCCTGTTAAGCTGCATTGTGAGCGTATTGCCCGTGACCACCTCGGCAGGAATACCCAGAAGGGAAAGCTGAATAAACGCCATATCGGCCGCAACAGGATCAATATCGATGCAGCTTCCGAACATATGTTCAGACGGGTTATAGCCCGCCTCCAGCAGATATTCCGCATACGCCACAATCATTCCCGCCGCACCGCTTGCCGGATCGCTGACGGTCACGAATCCCTCACGGCGTATCGTTTCGTCGACGTCCGGCATCAGCAGCCTCGCCAGCAGTGACTGGACGTGATACGGCGTGAAATACTGTCCGTTGCGGTCGTCGCCCAGCTCAAGCTCCATGAAGATCGCGCCGAGAAAGTCGTGGAATTTGGCCTCCAGTGCGCAGACCATCAGGCAGAAAAGCGTATGCAGGTTGCTGATATCGCTCTCGCTGTACTTCGCGCAGATTTTGCGGCTCTGCTCAATATTCTCCGGCGTTCTTATCCGCGCCATATCCAGCTCGCTGGCGGCCAGCGTGATAAAGTCGCTGAACACCTCCCAGCGGCGCAGGCTGCGGGCGGTATCCCTGAACACGCTGATAAACTGGCGGCGGGCCTGGTCGATTGTCATCATCCGGTGCGGTATCGGCTGCGCATTCACGGTGGGCAATACGGGTTTAGCGGGTGTTAAGGGTGCGGCTTCTCTCGCTTGATCAAAGAAGCTGGCAAAACTGAGTTGAGACATAGTTCCTCCTTAAATGCCGCCCCGTAAGAAGCGGCTCAGTTATCAGTTAAATGCCCGCTTCAGTTCGAGCGTGCGTAACACCTGCCCCCACTCACTCCCGCGCATGGCAGGAATACGAACGGCGCGCCCCTTCTTCCGGCAATGCGCTATGTGATTACCCAGCGCCCGCATTTCGGCGCTGATGTCGTCACGGTCAATATCACTGCGTTTAATACGCACCTGTTTTTTTACGGGTGCGTTTTCCGCCTCAAGCATCTGGACATACAGGGCGGTCGGTGTAACAATCGAAACTTCACTGAGTTGCATTGGTTTGTTCCTTTTGGTGAAGGCCGGATTAATCGTTCCTAGGCGTCTAATCCGGCGGGTTAAGGCAGGCGAAAGCCTGCTTTTCTCATTTCTGGCGCTGCACTCCCTCCTTAACGCGTGCCAGAATCTCAGCGTGGTCAAGGTTGCTGTAGTCACGCATCCGGTAATAACGGATACCGATCCGCGCGTAGATTTCGGTCACATTGCCGCAGACCATTTCCGCCAGCATGAAGGTTTCACACTCGCCGTCTTCACTGCTGCGCCAGTTCATCGGGTACATCAGGCCCAGTGCATCATGGAAGGCGTGAACGTCGATTTCGACGGGCGCGGTCAGATATGACTTTTCGCAGCTCAGCCAGTATTCGCGCTCGGCCTCACTGGTCGCGTAAATACCTGCTTCGGCACTGGATTCGGTCAGATTTAAGTGCATGGTTTATCTCCTTCTGGTTAATGGCGTTGATATTTCGCCGTGGTGGTTATTCGTCAAACGTGATGCCGGAAAAATGCGCCATCAGGTGCAGCATGTCGGCAATCCCGTCGACTTTCTGCTGAATAGCTGGCGTGGCTTTCAGGATGCGCGTTACAGCGGTTCTGAGTTCGCCCATATAGCGGTTTGCAGACTCGCACAGCGCCGTTTTGTCTGTATCGCTCTGGTACTTCATCAGGGCTTTACTGACGTGGTTTTGCAGGGTATCAAGCTCGCTGAGCGCGTTTTTCTCCCATGCGTCGAAGCTGAATGTGCTGTTCGTGTTGCTGATGCTCATGATGTTTCCCCGTTGTCACTGGCGGCATCCCCTGCCGCCGTGGGTTATGCTTATGGACGGGCTTCCAGGCGCAACATGGCCTGAGCAAAATTTATGTTGTTACAAAGGTCTTTACGCGCGATGTCCCATGCCTCACGCCCGATAACGCCGTATAAGCGGATGGCATGATCCTGAGCCTGCAACCACGGCTGCACGACATGAAACGACACAAGCGGGTATGAACGTTCCCAGCACAACACGCCTTCCCTGTGAACGTTGTCGCTCATCAGGCTGAGAAGACGCAGGATTTCCTCAGCCTCATCTTTCTGGCTCAGCTGGAGATTCCACACGCCGCAAAGCTCGATCAGGTATGACTTTTGCTCTGCGATAATGTCAATACCGATCGAATTCTGACCCACCCTGCCAAAGTAAAACTGACCCACCCCCTTTGAATCATTCGAGCGTTGTTGCTTTCGTTTTCTTCTGGAGTTGACCGCTTTTCAGCTTATCTTTCAGTCGATAGCTTTGGCCGCTGATTTGGGCGATATGCGCATGGTGAAGCAGCCGATCCAGCATCGCTGCCGTCAGTGTCTCGTCATCACCAAACGTTCCGGACCACTGCGTAAACGGCAGGTTGCTGGTCAGGATCACGCTGCCTGACTCATACCGTTTAGCGACTACCTGGAAGAACAGGTTCGCCTCCATTTTACCGAACGGCAGATATCCCACTTCGTCGATGATCAACAGCTTAGGTTTACCTACGACGCGGTTCAGGTAGCCCTTCAGGTCACCCTGACGATGTGACGCCATCAGTTGCAGCATCATGTCGGCGGCGGTAATGAACCGAATGCTTAAACCCGCCATCGCGGCCTTATAGCCAATGGCGGTCGCCAGGTGCGTTTTGCCGACGCCAGAAGGCCCGAGCAGGACAACGTTCTCCTGACGTTCGATAAATGTCAGACCCGCCAACTCCTGGATCTGACTTCGTGGAACGCCACTGGCATAGGCGTAATCGAACTGCTCCAGTGTTTTTATCACCGGCAGGCCTGATAACCGCAAAATGGTCTGGCGACGCCGTTCGTTCTGGCCATCATGCTGGAGCTGCAAAACGGCTTCCAGGAAGTCGGCATGCGTGCCGCTGTTGTCGATGGTCGCCTGTGCCACACCCGGCCACTCTGCCGGCAGGCGGTCGAGCTTGAGTTGCTCGCAGAGCGCGGCAATACGATCATGTTGAAGGTTCATGCTGGCACCTCGAGCAAGGCCTGGTACGTTGCCAGAGGATGTTGCAGGCTCTCGGTCGGCACCGGACGCTGGCTGAGCGCTGGGACAGGTGCAGGCAATGCCAACGTGACCTTCGGTAACGGCAATAGCGCAGCACGCTCGCGCGGCATGCGCTGCTCAGGCGGTACGCCTGTGGTGCCATGCACTCGTGTGTTCGCGACGGTGACCAGCCACTCGCCGATGCGTGTGTTGGCAGCAGGTACATCCAGTACCAGCCCGGCCTGCCGGAAGGTCGCGGTAAGAGGCACGATAAAGCTGTTCTTGAGGAAATGGTGAAACCGCTCAACCTTTCCCCTGGTCTTGTCGCGATAGGGCCGGCATACCTTGGGAGTAAAGGCATACTTCTTGGCGTCGCGCATCAACTGCGGGTGCGAGCGATGCTTACCGTGGCCTGAGACATCTTGACCAAGGATGATGGCCTTGGCGTTGTCGAACAGCAGCTGATGCGGCGTCCCGCCGAAGAACCTGAGCGCAGACTCAATGCCGTCACACCAGGCAGCGGAGTCCTGGTTGCTGTAAAACTTGACGAAAGTCGCGCGGCTCCAGCCCAGCGTGGCGACAAAGGCCAGCAATGGGTTATGACCGAGTCTGATGATGGTGAAATCAACTTGCATCTGAAAGCCAGGCTCGGTCTCGAAGCGTGTTACCTCTTCAGTGACGGGCTGCTTAATGGGGTGCAGGAAAGCGGTCAGCATGCTGTAACCACCCTCGTAACCACGCTGACGGATCTCGCGCAGCAGCACACTGGCGGGTATCCAGAGGGGCCTGGCAGCGGCCACGCGCTCAAGGATATAGGTCTTGAACGGGTCAAGCTTGCAGGGTCTGGGTGCGCGAGGCTTGTAGCGCATATCCGCTACGGGCAGCGGGCTACGAATATATCTGCGAACGGTCTCACGAGAGCATGAAAGCTGGCGCGCGATGGCGCGTATCGACATGCCCTGACGGTGTAAAACACTAATCTCCACTCTGGTCTCCAATGTCATCATTGGCAGTGCCTTAAAACTGCCATTTTTACCCTAGGTGGGTCAGATTTACATCGGCAGGTGGGCCAGTTTTACATCGGTAGCGACAAACTGGAAGCACCCACAGCGGACTGAACGGCCTGGCCTGCGGATATAACCTGCTGTAAAATGGGGTTATGGACGCATCCCTTCCCGATGAAAACGCCCGGCTCAGGGCGCTGCTGCTGGAGCAGCAGACCACCATCCGCAAAATGGCGGAGTATAACCGCCTGCTCTCACAGCGGGTGGCGGCGTACGCCAGCGAAATCAACCGGCTGAAGGCGCTGATCACTAAGCTTCAGCGCATGCAGTTCGGCAAAAGCTCCGAAAAGCTGCGTGAGAAAACGCAGCGCCAGGTGCGCGAGGCTGAAGAGCGCATCGGCGCCCTGCAGGAGGAGATGGCTGAGGCGCTGGGTGAGCAGCATGACCCGGTGGTTCCGCAACCGCTGCGCCAGTCTTCTGCCCGTAAACCATTACCGGCCACACTCCCCCGCGAAACCCGCACGCTGTCGCCGGCAGAAACCGCCTGCCCGTCGTGCGGCGGAGAGCTCAGCGCGCTGGGCTGCGACGTATCGGAGCAGCTGGAGCTCATCAGCAGCGCCTTTAAGGTTATCGAAACGCAGCGGCCAAAACTGGCCTGCTGTGGATGTGACCACATCGTTCAGGCGACCATGCCGGCAAAGCCCATAGAGCGCAGCGCCGCGGGTCCCGGGCTGCGGGCGCGCATCGTCACGGCAAGGTCCGCAGAGCACACGCCTCACTATCGTCAGTCAGAGATATACCGGCGTCAGTGCGTGGAGCTGAGTCGTGCCACACTGGGGCGCTGGTCCGGTGCGGTCAGCGAACTGCTGGAGCCGCTGTATGACCTGCTGCGCCAGTACGTGCTGATTCCGGGCAAGGTGCATACCGACGATATCCCTGTGCCGGTTCAGGAGCCGGGCAGCGGTAAAACCCGCACGGCCCGGCTGTGGGTCTACGTGCGGGACGACCGTAACGCGGGCTCACCGCTTCCCCCGGCGGTGTGGTTCGCGTACTCGCCGGACCGTAAGGGGATACATCCGCAGCAACACCTTGCCGGATACAGCGGTATCCTGCAGGCCGATGCTTACGGCGGCTACAACCCACTGTACGAAGACGGCCGTATCGCCGAAGCGGCCCGCATGGCGCACGCCCCGCGAAAAATCCATGACGTTCACGTCCGCACACCGACCGACGTCACAACCGAAGCGCTGAAGCGCATCGGTAAACTGTATGCCATCGAGGCGGAGATACGCGGCAGCCCGGCAGAGGAGCGGCTGGCGGTCCGGAAAGAGCAGACGGTCCCGCTGATGCAGTCGCTGTACGACTGGGTACAGGCACAGATGAAGGTGCTGTCGCGCCACTCGGATACGGCGAAGGCGTTCTCGTACCTGCTGAAGCAGTGGGATGCGCTGAACCTGTACTGCAGCAACGGCTGGGCCGAGATAGACAATAACATCGCAGAGAACGCGCTGCGTGGCGTTGCCCTGGGGCGGAAAAACTGGCTGTTCGCGGGTTCAGACGCGGGCGGGGAACGTGCTGCGGTACTGTACTCGCTGATCGGCACCTGCCGGCTTAACGGCGTGGAACCGGAGGCGTGGCTGCGTTACGTCATCGGTCATATCCAGGACTGGCCGGTGAACCGGGTCCGTGATCTGCTGCCCTGGAAGGTCGATCTCACTTTTGTCTGAGCGTCAATACGGTCTGGATGAGACGCTTACTGTTGATGCTGAATGTACACAACCGGAGCGGAGAAAGATGGACAGAGAAATGCTGGCAGAGTGGCTGCGGGATATTGCCCAACATATAGAAGAGGAAAGTCCACTGATTCGTGATGTCAGTGTGGATGATGCCCTTTCCGATGAGGGGCTGGCCAGAAAGATCATCACCATCACGTTCAATGCGCCTGGTCGCGCCCCACAGTCTGAAGAAGACGTCAGCAGCATCCCCCGGCATTAAATAACCTTAAGGTGTTAGCCCCGGGAATTTGCCGGGGTTTGAACATATCTACGACAGAGATCAGTCACGGTGTAGCCAGAAAGAACAAAACTATCAGGCAGGAAAGCGCATCATTATTTATCAAAAAAAATTAATAATATTTTGATAAATTGATAAATTGATAAATTATCAACTATTGCTATTCCGCCGTTCCAGATATTGCTCTAGAGCCTCTCGTATGACAGCACTGGTGTTTTTCGGACCAGAGCCGCTGAGTTTGTTTTCTGCTGACACTCGGGTAATTGCCTGATCAAGCGAGAGAGGAAGAGCAAGACTCCGCTGTACTGTTTTTTCAGTTTTAACGATGACCGCAGGCTCCCCATATTGCTTATCAGCCAGTTTGTCAGCGAGAGCTGCAACCTGAGCATCGGATGGTTTTTTAGCAGACCGTGGTTTTAAAGCCATTTGGAATACACCTCTTCGATAAGTTGCTCCACCTCCTCTATTGCAGTTCTGTTAGTTGCCTCCAAAACAGATTTCCCAAGAGGAACAACATCTCGATAGATTTTTCGTTCACAGTTAATGGCATTAAGAGGAGGTAAGGTTGGGAAATCCTTCAGGTATTCAAGAAATTCTGCACGTTCTTTACCACGCAATACAGGATTAGTAGTCGCCCGTGTCTGGTACATATAGAGGTTTAAATCAGGATTTAGATCCTGCCAAGCCTCCAGTTGGCTTTCAAGCTCTTCCAAAGTGTCCAGATCGAACTGTGAGCATAAATGTGGAGCAATTATTATATCAGCCACAGCTCCCGCATTAGCCAGTTCACGACTATTGCGGCCAGCCACATCGACAATTACGTGATCAAACTTTGCATCGAGCTGACGCAAAGTTTGGCTGATGTTTCCATATTTCTGAATAAGGGTTATGCGAGGTAACAAGTCTGATTCCTCACGAGAAGCATGCCACTTTGCCGCTGATGACTGAAGATCAGCATCCAAAAGGCAAACATCCTTCCCGCGTAATGCCAAGGCAATCGCAATGTTAGTAGCGGTCGTGCTCTTTGACGCACCGCCTTTGTTTGAACCTATAACTGTAATCATAGGGACCTCAAGTGCTAATGGAAGTTATGAGGTCACTCTATCATAAAAAAATAAATTGATAATATAGTTTTTTATCATTTTATCATTTTATCATTTTATCATTTTATCAAAATAATAATCCATAAACACATACCCACTCAGGTCCTGACTCATAGAGTGAGATGGCTGCATTTATGTATACCTCAGCGGGATGTACAAAACCGACCGGTTTCGTACACCACTTACAACATCTGTCCAAAATTTAGTGAAATTAGTTTTGGACATGCCCTATAATTCGAACATCCATTTCGTACAGAAAATTATGCCATGTCACGAGTGTTTGCTTACTGTCGGGTCTCTACGTTTGAACAGACAACGGAAAATCAGCGCAGGGAAATTGAAGCAGCCGGTTTTACCGTTAAACCACAGCGCCTGATTGAGGAACAAATCAGCGGTTCGGTTGCCGCCAGCGAACGGCCTGGTTTTGCCAGGTTACTTGATCGCATGGAAAATGACGATGTGCTGATAGTGACCAAACTTGATCGCCTTGGCCGCGACGCTATGGACGTGCGGAAGACAGTTGAGCAACTGGCGGCGTCCGGCATTCGCGTGCACTGCCTTGCGCTGGGTGGCGTTGACCTCACCAGTGCGGCCGGAAAGATGACCATGCAGGTTATTTCGGCGGTGGCAGAGTTTGAAAAAGACCTGCTGATTGAGCGTACACATTCCGGCCTTGCAAGGGCCAGAGCGGCGGGAAAACGGTTTGGTCGGCCACCGGCGCTGAATCAGGAACAGCGTCAGGCGGCTCTTGAACACCTAAAAGCGGGTGCCAGTATCAGCGCCGTTGCCCGCGAATTTGGTACCTCACGACAAACCATCATGCGCCTGCGTGACGGTGGGGGCAGCGCAGCCCGGTAATATTAGCATCATACCAGTGTTGTCCCGGAGTGACTTTGCACAATTGCCAGTTACGATATTTCGATTAGACTCTTTGTGGTACCTGCAATACTTTTTTTTCTAATGTCACAGGATATTTGCAGGAGCCAGCGCCATGAGTTACGGCGGATGTGTGCTTTTTGCGATATTGACCCTAATTGTATGGACTGTCTGCGACGAATTGCACCATCTGATTGCAGATCTGGGCAGATGGCTGGTGAGCGTTAGTTAGCATCCATCATTTTTTTGTAGAATTAGGGGTAATGTAAAAAGCAAAACAGTACGCAGGCACACTACACTACGATAGCATCATCGGGCAGCCCTGATGCCAGCGCCTGTCTGACTGTCAGGGACACTGACCAGATATTCTGGACGCAGCGGTATTGCCCGGACAGATGTCATTCCTGCTCTTTAAATCGCCCAGCGTCACGCCGTAGGGAGCCGAGCAGCCGGATAAAAGTAAGCAGGCAAGCAGCGCCATTTTTATCCCATATCTGAGAGAAGTTCCCATTATATGCTCCAGTATGATTAGCCATCGTGATTATTGCCCTGCGTGATACCAGATTGGGTGGTTATCAAGACTGCCTGTAATTTTCGCAAACAGTATCGCTCTTTCATCCGCCATTCCACCCTCCTCAAGGTTAAGCCAGGTGAGTGATTCATGGTCTGCTTTCCCCTCACGTGAGGAGTACAGCGCGTGAGTCTCTTTTTTCCGGGGAGACCAGAGCACCGCAATGGATCCTGCTGCGCAGTCATGGGGCTTGCAGCCGGACATCACGATATAACTTTCATCATCCAGCCGGACGTTATACGAGGCTCCGGTCGTTCCGCCATTTTTTACCCATCCTGGCAGGGCTGCTTTATCAGTCAGCTTATGCCATATCACTTTCGTATCATTGCCCGTAGCGAAATCCTGCAGGGTCGGAAGCGGCTGCTTTGCTGCCGCCGTCAGCGAGGCGGCCAGCAGAAGAGGCGTAAAAAAATAAACGTGTTTCATTCACAGATTCTCCATTGCTTAATAGTAATCGTCATCACGCGCCTGTAACGTTGTCACAGGCACGCCGCAAACCGGCACGCCAGCTTTCTGAATAATGTATGACACCTTATATCCTGCGGTGGCGCTCAGACAGCGCGGCGTTCTCCCCGCATAACCCGGCTCTCAGGGATTATTTGCTCACTAACGCTGAAACAAGGCTGGCATAGGCGGCAGCGTAGCCCTCCGGTGTCGTCGCCTTCACGCCGCCATTATCGATAAGGTAACGACCTTTCACATAAACGGATGGTGTGCCGCTGACCCCGAAAGTGCTGACGGCGGCTTCCTGACGGTCCACAAGCGCTCTGACCATCACGCTGTGACGCGTGTTTTCATATTCTCCGGGACTGATACCCGCTTTACTGAAAACGGCCTTGATATCATCCGGGCTGTTGATGGTCCTGTCGCGCTGAACTGCGGTAAACAGCAGAGGCCCGATGTGGTCAGTCACGCCCTTTATCGTAGCAACCGCCCAGGCCTCGCTCAGTTCGGGGCCGAGTTTTCCCATGGCGCTGACGTGATACCGGGTTACGGCGGCTCCTGCTGGCAGAGCCTGGTTTATCGCTTCCACGGCCCGGTACTGTTCATTGAATGCATAGCAGGGGCCGCAATAAAATGAGAAGAACTCAACCACAACGGGTGCATCCGCGACGGGCTGTGAGAGCGTGCTGTACTGCTTAGCTGACGCTCCGGCGCATAATAACAGCGAGGTCAGCAGTGCAGCTGATAACCAGGAATACTTCATCTTTACCTTTTTTATATGAAGTGCGTGCATGTCGTACCTGTAACAGGCGCGCCTGTTGTATCACCACCGAGATAAATGAACGTTATATGTCGCTCATTTCCGGCCATTCAGTTTTTCTGACTCCGCTCTGGCTTCATCCAGCATTCTGGTGAAGCCGGGGTTGCTGTGCAGTGCAGCAACCACTGCGGCGCCCATCAACCTCCCGGCATCCACGTCGCTCTGCCAGTGCGCACCGCAGACAACCCGGCTCTCACCAAAATCATAGCCACGTCGGAGTATTTCTGTCTCGCGCTGAGGATTGATTTCTGACAGCACCAGCGCAACGGCCCAGCCAAAGGAAGCGTGACCGGAAGGATAGGAGCCGGTTGTGGCCATTTTTTTATCTTTTTGAGGCGTACAGGTCGCATCCTTATAGATGACAAACGGGCGCACCCTTTTATAGTGCTCTTTGGCACTGCGCATGGCGTAATCGTGACTGTCCTGGAGCACCTGCGCCAGCAACTGATACAGCACCGGCGTATGTTTTTCTGAGATGTCCATACCATAAGCTGCTGAAAACGCCTCGCCAAAGTTCTTATAGTCAGCATCTTCGCTGGCAAGGCGTACTCTGTCATCATTTCGCAATACTCTGCCCGACTCATAGCGCGCCTTGTCAGCCAGGAAGGCAACGGAATCCTCTGCCGGTGGGGGAGGCAGTATCGCCAGACTGTCTGGCGAGGACTGGGCCGTCAGAAAACCGGGAGCCTTCAGGGCATTCGACGGGGAAGAAAACATTACGCCGGTGGTGGCAACGGTCAGTAACAGGGCCTGTAATTTCATCTCAATATCCTTATATGTCAGACCAGAAAATCCTGGTGATGATATCCCCATACTCATTTCATAAACAATGTGTTATCGAACGATAACCTCAATCGCATGCCTGACCCAGAAGTTTTTATCCCAGGGCTGACCGTACTGTAGTTTTATGGTTCTGTCGCATTAACAGAGCAGAGTCAGCAAACGTTGTGCTGCCGATATTTTAGGCAGCCAACAAATAAAATTGTTCCGCTGGTGACAATCTGTCGCCGGCGGGATGCTGAAGTTGTCCTTTGCGTATCATCTGTAACAACTCGATGCCTGCTAACAACGTCTGCGCCCGGCGGAACGACTTGAATCCCAGCATCGGCCGTATTCGTCGTTTGATATTCCGGTGATCCTGCTCAACCAGGTTGTTCAGGTACTTGCTCTGCCTGATGGTCATCCTTTCTTCTTCTGGTTTGTTGGCGTTAAGTGTGGTCAGGGCGGCCGTGTTGGCGCCACTTTTATCGATAGTCACTACCTCGGGTTCGCCATGATGACGAATGGCCTTGCGAAAGAAACGCAACGCAGCGGCAGCGTCGCGTCTGGCGGTCAGCAGGAAGTCGACGGTTTGACCTGCAGTATCTACCGCGCGGTACAGATATTTCCACTGGCCTTTGATTTTGATGTAGGTTTCGTCCATGCGCCACCGCCGACCCACGGTGCGCTTATGCCGACGAAACGCCTTATCCAGCAACGGCACCAGACGGATAACCCAGCGGTGAAGCGTCGAATGGTCAACAATAATGCCGCGCTCGACCATCATTTCTTCGAGATTGCGCAGGCTAAGGGCATAAGCCAGATACCAGCGAACGCATTGAGCAATAACATCGAGGGGATAGTGCAGGCGTTTGAAGGCTTTTCGTATCAGAGGCATGAGCAGGCAACATCATTAAAAAAAACAGCATGTTACCCGACGCCGCCTTAATGCGACAGAACCGTCAGAATTTATTCTGGCTCAGCGGGCCGGATGGCAAGCGAAGCGCGGCAGTAAGGGTCTATCGCACCATTAAAAGACTTTAAAAAGCACCACTAAAGAGCTATCCTTGAATCAAATCACGCAACAGGAGCCACCATGACTTATCAAATCCTGACAAATATCGCAGCCAGCATCACCGATCTGAAACGCAATCCGATGGGCACCGTCGCGGAGGGGGAAGGTAATGCCGTCGCTATCCTTAACCGTAATGAACCGGCATTTTACTGTGTTCCCCCGGAGCTTTATGCTTATTACCGCGACCTTGCCGAGGATGCGCAGCTTAACGCGGTTGCAGACGAACGCATGGAAAATCCGGATATCGTGAGCGTAAACCTCAATGACTTATAAACTTTCATTTGACAGACGCGCCCTGAAGGAATGGGAAAAGCTGGGTCATACCATTCGTGAGCAGTTCAAAAAAAAACTGGCCGAGCGGTTGCATGACCCGCATATCCCATCGGCCAGACTGAGCGGAAGAACTAACCGGTATAAAATTAAACTGCGTTCATCCGGCTACAGGCTGGTTTATGAGGTTATCGACGATCAAATCCTTCTGCTGGTTGTCGCCGTAGGCAAGCGAAACGACAGCGAGGTATATCATCAGGCCGACATGCGCTGAGCGGGTTAAAACCCTGGTGCAAAATCGGTTGCCACAAGAAGGAACTGTGAGGCTAAATCCTCCTGGGAGTGGAAACCATACGCCAGCGGCTGATAAGCCTCCGTGCGGGGGTTCACCAGAAAAAGCGCGGGGTAATGGGTAATATGCATAGCCTCCGTCTGTCCGTTGTCAGGCCGTGACCCCGGCAGTTCCGGCACAATTTTGCCATCCACTGACACATAGATAAGATTGATGCCGTACTCCATGACGAACGAGCGCACAACCACGCCCATCAGCACATCCACCGGCTCTTTCCCCCGGTAGAAATAAATGAATCGCCACAGGTTTAACAGACATCTCAGAGTCATTTAAAATGGCTTAAAGAGAGGTGCACATGAGCAGTAAGCGTTATCCTGAAGAGTTTAAAATTGAAGCAGTCAAACAGGTTGTTGATCGTGGCCATTCTGTTTCCAGTGTCGCAAAACGTCTCGATATCACTACCCACAGTCTTTATGCCTGGATAAAGAAATACGGGCCGGACTCTTCCATCAACAAAGAGCAGTCAGATGCTCAGGCCGAGATCCGCCGACTCCAGAAGGAGCTGAAGCGGGTTACTGACGAACGGGACATATTAAAAAAAGCCGCGGCGTACTTCGCAAAGCTGTCCGACTGAGGTACGCCTTTATCCGTGACAACTCCTGTTGTTGGCC
>NZ_JACFXY010000018.1 GCF_014946725.1 Mixta mediterraneensis | reverse complement strand
GTGTAAAACACTAATCTCCACTCTGGTCTCCAATGTCATCATTGGCAGTGCCTTAAAACTGCCATTTTTACCCTAGGTGGGTCAGATTTACATCGGCAGGTGGGCCAGTTTTACATCGGTAGCGACAGAGTACACCCTATTGCTACAGGTAAGCCTGTTCAAAAAACAGGCTTACCGTACAATAATTCTCTATATCCAAACTGACCCCTGGAGCAACTGGCAGCGTCCGGTATACGCGTGCACTGCCTCGCACTGGGCGGCGTGGACCTCACCAGTGCGGCAGGAAAGATGACCATGCAGGTTATTTCGGCGGTGGCTGAGTTTGAGAAGGACCTGCTTATTGAGCGCACACATTCAGGCCTGGCAAGGGCACGGGCGGCAGGAAAACGTTTTGGCCGTCCTCCGGCGCTGAGTCAGGAGCAGCGACAGACCGCACTTGAACACCTGAAAGCAGGTAACAGCGTCAGCGCGGTGGCAAGGGAATTCAATACGTCCCGGCAGACCATTATGCGGCTGCGTGATCACGCAGTGAGGCCAGGAACGAAAAAATAGCAGGGAAGAGGGGCCGGTTTCTCCCGCAGCTGTCCCCTGAGGGAGTGGCAGGTCCGTTCACCCTCAGTACTGGCGGCTCTCTGCCTGTGGTATCATTCGACGGTTATTTTTCAGAGCCAGGGCTGATGAAGAAGAAAAGCACCACACCCACACCTCACGATGCCACGTTCCGGCAGTTTCTGACGCAACCGGATATTGCCCGGGACTTCATGGAAATCCACCTGCCCGCAGAGCTGCGCGCACTCTGCGACCTCAGTACGCTGAAGCTGGAATCCGGCTCCTTCGTCGAGGATGACCTCCGCCAGTATTTCAGCGACGTGCTTTACAGCCTGAAAACCACCGCCGGCGAGGGATATATTCATGTTCTGGTCGAGCACCAGTCAACGCCGGACAAACATATGGCTTTCCGCCTGGTGCGCTATGCCGTGGCCGCCATGCAGCGGCACCTGGAAGCGGGGTATAAAAAGTTGCCACTGGTGATACCGGTGCTGTTCTATACGGGCAAACGCAGCCCGTATCCGTACTCCACCCGGTGGCTGGATGAGTTTGACGACCCGGAGCTGGCAGGCAGGCTCTACAGCCAGGCTTTCCCGCTGGTTGACGTTACCGTCATTCCGGATGATGAAATCGCCGGCCATCGCAGCATGGCCGCACTAACTTTGCTGCAAAAGCATATTCACCAGCGTGACCTGGCAGAACTGGTTGACCGGCTGGCGCCCATCTTGCTGGCCGGATATCTGTCTTCATCGCAGGTCATATCGCTGGTACACTATATAGTGCAGGCAGGCGAAACATCCGACGCCGAAGCCTTTGTACGCGAACTGGCACAGCGTGTGCCGCAACACGGAGACGCACTTATGACCATCGCACAACAGCTCGAACAGAAGGGTATTGAGAAGGGTATTGAGAAGGGCATCCAACTGGGTGAACAGCGTGGTATTGAAAAAGGCAAACTTGAAGTTGCCCGTACCATGCTGCAGAACGGCATTGACCGCAATACCGTCATGAAAATGACCGGTCTGATGGAAGACGACCTAGCGCGGATCCGCCACTAATCATTCTTTCCTGACACTCCCTGTCAGGCTCTGCTTGCCATATCTTACTTAAGCGGCTGGGGAGAAATTTACCAGTCCAGATTTTTATGACGTCGTTCCCGCCTTTTAGGGAAGGGGAAGAAAATTTATGTATATCGCCCCGAAGTCATCGTTATTGAACTGGAGAATAATAATTCAATTTTTTTAAAGTGTTCTTTGTTATGCTAATAATAAAATCAAGGGGGCCTTTTTGAAAGATAACTTCATCATTCTGGAAATACAATGTCCCACTACTGAGTGAGGTAAGACTGTTTAACTTATCTTTATCATTTGTAATGATAGCATTATTATGTATACATGCATTCCTTAACTTGGCAAGTTGGTTTAATAATTTCATATTTTCGGAATGAACCATTCTGAAGATTTTTTTAGAATAATGTTGCACCTTTCAATTCCAGTATCGTTTATATCTTTATAGCTCAATGGAAATTTCATCGCATCCATTTTGGTGATGACTCCAATTAGTAGAACATGTATTTTTCGATAAAAGCTCCGATTACTTTCTCATGTAATTCTACGGAACGTGAGAAGCAGATGGTTTTACGGGCCAGCCTTTTGATTCGGGGCCTCAGCGTCAGGTTGTTTCGCTCAATGCGCTGAGTAAAAATCTTGCCGGTCAGATGTTTGTCTTTCGGCACTTTTCTGGCATAACTGCCCCACTCGTCGTTGGTAATCATGCCGATGCTAAAGGGCTTGAGAAGGGCCAGTAATTCACGGCAGGTTTCATCGGTACGTGGCCCAAAGGTGTAGGCCAGTACGCCCCCGTTTCGTGTTGTACGCGTACCAGGGCCAGTGCTGACGGGCCTTGTTGCCGACAAAGCTCCATTGTTCATCGAGTTCACAGATAAGCGCTACATCAGAACGAGCCACCGGAGATGACGTTATTCGTCGTGGTGAGAGTTTTTTAAAGTCCGGATGACGGTGTTGATACCAGCTTTCAGTGTCCTGGCTGTATCGCGAACCCCGGCCCCACTGAAAGCCACTTCGGTGATCTGTTCTTTAACTCCCGGCTTACGCGCCTCGTATGAGTAATGTTGAAACAACCATAAAGAGCAGTTTCACCAATCATCTAAAAGTTCTATTTATTTTAAATAATTCCTATTTAGATATAATACATCCAAATGCCTTTCTCGAGATTTTTAATTTTATTTCTGAATTCTTCATCATGATTTGAACCTAAGTATTTTACTTTTTCCAGAGTCACATCTTCGTGGTAGATATGTGCTTCATCTAAAAATACAGCGCCATTTGTTTCATATCCCCAGTCAATATCATCTCCTTTTTTAGAAGAAACCTCCAAAAACCTTTTCACTCCCTCCTTATTTATTTTAATATTTTCATTAATAGAAACCCCCCTGATGTCATCAGAGGTTATTTCGTATATATGATAAAGTTCACCTTGGCGACTTATATATCTAAGCGCCCCTTCAAGACTCTCAGAAACAATAAGAGCATGACCATCATCTCGCATTTTATTAATTGCACCAAAATCTTCTGAACTTCGAAAACCCCCATTATCGTTCAATTCGTTCGGACTTGTTCTATCAGCACGATAAAGTTTGCCAGGGAAACCCTTTTGTCCCAGTAACCCCAGAGAATTTACGCTATCACTTATGATGCAGGGAGAGCGTTTAATCCTATGAAGATTAATTTCACAGACTGAATTTTCATATGAATAAGTTTTTTTATATCTATTTATTTCTTTTTTAACTAATTTATAAGGGATTAGTCTATTTTTATTTTTAGACAAAATATAACTTTTTCCGAACACCCTTCCTGAATCAGGCTCAACGCGCTTGTAAATATCCCACCCGTTTTTTTTATGCGTAAGAGTTACAGGGCATAAGCCTTTATTGCCAGAAAGAATAGCTAAAGTCGATATGCCTCTTACTCTGAACCATTTGTTATCTGTCGGTGAGTAAGATACTTCTCTATGTCTGCCATTGTAATTCGCCATTATTTTATCATTCTTATATGTAACCTCTCGATTAATCCCATTTATTATAACGGAAAGTTTTTTATTTTTAAAACTTACACCCTCCGGAATTTTCAGTTGCTCTGTAATGAATTTTCCTTTCTTATCTCTTGGGGATGTTTTTACAATCATTCTACCCAAAGCAAGAATTTGTTCATTTACTTCAGATAACTCACCCATATTTATCTGTTTTTTATCAATGCTGTCAGCTATCATTATTAATAATGGACCACTCAACCCTTGTAAAATTATTAATGGCTGACTACCAGGAAGCAATCCGCTAATCTCAGATATTGTTTTATCTACAAAAGAAGTTAGGGATACAAGTTTATTTACTTCTTCCGGAGTTGGGCATCTATTATAATTATTAACATAATGAATCACTTGTGATTCTTTTGCCAGTTCACTTATCGGATTTTTGAAGGTTTTACCAATCTGTCTGAATATGTCTGTTATAGATAAATTACTTCGTTCCTCAATGCACGAAAAATCCATTTTTTCTATTTTAACATCATCACGAACAGGGGGAAGTGTAGTGGTTTCCTTTTGCTTTTGAAATACAGGATGTCTTGGAAAACGGCCGACACCTGTGTATTTCCTGTCCTGTCCTCCTCTCATTGGTGCTGCATCTGCCACTGGAAATTTCAGCGGGTCATGCCGGGATATAAATTTCCCGGTTTCATACATTGCATTTACTATCGGGATCATAAGGGAGCTGAGGCCAGTGTTATTGTTATCTGGATAAACTGTCTTTCCGTCAACCGAAGGTGATAAATCTCTGACAGACACGAATGCAGGGATGTCAGATATTGCTGAAGCCGGATTATGAGAAAGTCTGACCTGACTCAGCATTATTAACAGTGGGGCGACCATACCCCGCAGCGGAACTGTGTTCTGATACGATGTTTTTTCCAGTTTTATTTGAGAATTGACTACCCGATTAATAGCACTTCCGAAGCGACGCATTTCATAGGGGGTGACTGAACTGTTTTGGCTTATGTCCTGCGTCTGTGAGTAATTTTCCCTAATATTGTCGTAACGCTTATTCTGGTATAGGCCGCTGGAAAATCTGTGTTGTAAAGCTGATACTGGCATTATCAGATATCCTTTTAATATAAGAGGATATTATTGAATAATTTTCTCCCACCTGGCTACCAAAAAATGATTATTCTGGTTTTACGGTTGTCTTATGCAGGTACTGGCGGCCAGCTGATGTCACTCTGAAAATTTCGGCCTTTGAATGGCTTTGTTGAATAAATCAGCTTCAGGACGAGTGACTCTGTAGCTGACCGGGTTTTCAGGCAATACGCACGCTTTCTGGCATACCAGCCTTCGTTATTTTATTCAGCGCACGCACCATGCCCAAAGCCTCTGCTACCTGACCATCGTAATCACGCAGCGTCAGTGAACCTCCGAACAGTTGCTTTACCCTGTACATGGCCGTCTCCGCTATCGAGCGACGGTTGTAATCTGTTGTCCATTTCCACCGGGCATTACTCCCGGTCAGCCGCTGATTCGCTACTGCACGGTTACGGTCTGCGTACTCTACGGGCCAGTAACCCGCTCCTTTTCGGGGCGGGATGAGGGCACTGATTTTCTTGCGCCGCAGTTCATCGTGACAGAGTCGGGTGTCGTAAGCGCCGTCTGCTGCGGCTGCCCTGATTTTTCTGTGTGTCTGCCGGATAAGACCCGGGAAAGCTTCTGAGTCCGTGACGTTGTTCAGAGACAGGTCCGCGCAGATGACTTCATGTGTTCTGCTGTCAACGGCCAGATGCAGCTTCCGCCAGGTACGACGGCGCTCTTTGCCGTGATTTTTGACTTTCCATTCGCCTTCACCAAAAACCTTCAGCCCGGTGGAATCAATCACCAGGTGTGCGATTTCACCCCGGGTGGGTGTTTTGAAACAGACATTAACCGACTTTGCCCGCTTGCTGACACTGCTGTAATCCGGGCAGCGCAACGGAACGTTCATCAGGGCAAAAATGGAATCAATAAAACCCTGCGCAGCCCGCAGGGTCAGCCGGAACAGGCGTTTAATCATCAGGACGGTGGTGATGGCAAGGTCAGAATAGCGCTGAGGTCTTCCCCGTGATGAAGGCGTTGCCGACTCATACCAGGCATGAGTCGCTTCATCGTCCAGCCAGAAAGTGAGGGAGCCACGGTTGATGAGGGCTTTGTTGTAGGTGGGCCAGTTGGTGATTTTGAACTTTTGCTTTGCCACGGAACGGTCTGTGTTGTCGGGAGGATGCGTGATCTGATCCTTCAACTCAGCAAAAGTTCGATTTATTCAACAAAGCCGGTAGAAAAAGTAGTGGCGGTGGAAGACCAAAAGGAAGCGTTATTTTTTCTTCTTTTGAGTCATTAAAACCGTGGGTTGATGTTGGGGTTAGTCGTTCGACATGGTACAGAAGAATAAAACAGCGAAATATTTAATTATTAGCGCTGTTTTATTTTGAATTTAGAATCTATCTATTCTAAATGCTTTGGGATCAATGATAGGCTTCTCCCCTAGTATTAGGGATGATGCAATTGACGCGGATACAGGACTTTCAGTCATTCCCCAACTTGTTGCTGTATTCACGACCAGTCCTGGGAATTTATCTATTAGTGATATTATTGGTGACTCATCTGGAGCTACAGCCATTGCACCACTCCATCTGTCTATGATGCTAGAATTTTTGAATGCAGGAAATTCCTCTTTTAGTTTAACAAGCGAAGACTCCAAATCGACTACATCAGCAACGGCGACCATATCTCTATTACTTTCAAATGGTGAAGGCTCATCTAGTTTCCAGTGTGTGTTTTGTGTGAAGGAGTTAAGTAATTGCTCATTAATCGAAATATGAATTGCTGCATCAGGAGATGATAACAAAGGGAGATATTGATAACCATATATAAAGGAATCTTTAACTATAGGAATTACTTCAATTCTTGGTGATGTTGCATAAGAACCATCAGCTTGCTCTCTAAAGAAAATGTTCCCAGGTAACGCAACGTTAGCTCCTGGAAGTCCTTGTCCGCCAGTTATTAATTGTTGAGATTGATATGCAGGTAAAGTTTTCAAATCAACATTCAGATTTTGCATGAATAGTCTAGACCACGCGCCACCACAAAGTATAGCTCTTGATGTTTTTATTGAACCTCTTTCAAAAACAACATCGGATACAACACCTCCATGGGTTTCTATCCCTCTTGCTGCACACTGGGTATATATTTTTATGCCTATTTTTTTTGCATATTCTGCCATTCTAAACGTTGCTATTTCAGGGTCTAGGCTCCCAGAATCCTCCTCGAACCCTGCGATCTTCCAGTCTGATTTTGCACCCTTTAGTCTGGATTTAAGCTCTTCGCCATGGATTATTCTTGTGTTTAAAGGAGTTTCTATTTCAACTTCATTTTTCTTTGTGTTGATCCATTTTTTTACATTTTCTAAATCTTCATCATCAAACGGTACTTCGACCCTTCCTTGAGTTCTGTAGCTAGTATCCATTCCTATCTTTTCATTCATTCCTCTCCAGTGTTTTTTTCCTAAATGGTGGAGCATAAATGTCTCTCCTTCCATCTTATATGTTATTAACTGGCCATAGAAGCGAGATGACTGCTCACCTGCTATATTACCTTTTTCTAAAATAACGACAGACAATCCTTTTTCTGCAAGATTTATTGCTGTCATTATTCCAAGAATACCCGCACCAACAACTACAGCATCTGCGCTTTTGGGGATATCACCCTCTGTACCTTTGACAAAGCCATACCGGGGTTTCCCAGGTACGAGACTACCTTCCCTCTTAAACATTGGAGTTAATACTCCAGCACCTACAGCTATAATACCCAAAGAAACCCCACCTGTTATGAACTTTCTTCTGCTTATACTCATAAATGCATTCCCTTGTATGTTAATGTGAATTTAAAAATAGATTAATGATGTGTTTTTAAATTGTAACTAACGGCGCGTGGTTTTTCTATGCATTCTGGCTAGTTTTAGCGTGAGACAGAAAACAAGCCTATATCAGATAACAGCCCTGCATTAGCGGGGGGTTGGGTTTTGCAGCCAGCACTGAATACCCTACACTGTACATTATCTTAAGCCAGTACACACAGCGTCCCCTCTATAGAGGTGCCTCCGTGACTGGTTCAGGGGGCTAGCCGCCCCCCGAAACCCCTGGCATCCACTGCGAAAAATTCTCACGGTGGTGCTAATTTTTTCTCAGCGGAGCCTATGGAAAAGCGAACGAAAGAGATCAAAATCCGGCTCACTGAAACCGAGCATCAGCGACTGCTTGATCGCTGTGACCGGACTCACCTTGCCGAGTGGCTGCGTCAGCTCGGTCTGGGTGAACACACCTCACGTAAGCGCCGTGTGCCTGACGTGGCGCCCGAACTGCTTCGACAGGTCAGCGGGATTGGCAACAACCTGAACCAGATTGCCCGCCGCCTGAACCAGACTGATTCCCTGACGCCTTCTGAACGTGCCTCGCTGCTCGTCGTACTGACCAGCCTTGACCGTCAGCTTGGCGACCTGCTGGAGCAGAACCGTGATCGTTAAAATTCACTCACGCGGTGCAGGGTCCGGCAGTGGTCCTGTGGATTACCTGCTTGGAAAAGACCGGCAGCGCGAACAGGCCAGCGTACTGCGTGGTAATCCTGAGCACGTCCGCGAGCTGATAGACGGTTGCGACTTTGCCCGCGCCTATACCTCCGGCGTGCTGTCATTTCAGGAGCCGGACATTGCAGATGCCGAGAAATCACGCCTGATGGACGAATGGGAGCACACGCTGCTGACCGGCCTCGACCGTGACCAGTACGTCTGCCTGTGGGTGGAGCACCGCGACAAGGGACGGCTTGAGCTGAATTTTGTCATCCCGAACATCGAATTACAGAGCGGCAAGCGCCTGCAACCCTACTTTGACCGCGCCGACCGCCCCCGCGTCAATGCCTGGCAGACTTTGACCAACGACCGGCTGGGGCTGCGCGATCCGAACGATCCGATTTACCGCCGCCCGCTGACGCAGGCCAGCGATCTGCCCCGCGACAAACAGCAGGCGGCAGAGAAAATCACCGCCGGCCTGATGAACCTGATGCAGCAGGGCGTGATCCGCAGCCGGCAGGACGTAGTGACGCAGCTGGAAAGCTACGGCCTGACCGTGGCGCGGGAAACGAAAAGCAGCATCAGTATTGCCGATCTGTCAACGCCACGATCTTTGACCGTTTTTCACCATTTTTAATGTCCGCTATTCATCAACCAGGTTGACCGCTTTTCTCCAGCGATACCTCGTTGCTTTCTGGCGCCAGATTCTTGCTCAGTACGCCTGCCTTCCGTTTCTCTCTTAGCCGGTAGCTCTCCCCCTTGATATTCAGCGTCGTTGAGTGATGCAGCAACCTGTCCAGGATCGCCGTTGCCAGCACGTTGTCGCCGAACATTTCTCCCCAGTCCGCGAACCCCTTGTTCGACGTCAGGATGATGCTGGCCTTCTCGTAACGCCGATTCAGCAGCCTGAAGAACAGGCTTGCCTCCTCACGGTTCATCGGCAGGTAGCCGATTTCATCGAGGATCAGCACGCGCGCATAACTCAGCTGCTGCAGCTGGCGCTCCAGACGGTTTTCCTGGCGCGCCTTCATCAGCGTCGCTATCAGCCTGTCCAGCGGCATGAACAGCACCCGATGCCCTGCATCCGCCGCTTTCACGCCCAGCGCCACCGCCAGATGCGTTTTGCCCACGCCCGGTGGACCCAGCAGGATCACGTTTTCACTTCGTTCTACGAACGCCAGGCCGGCAAGCTCTCTCACCACCTTACGGTCGATGCCCGGCTGGAAGCTGAAGTCGAACTGCTCCAGCGTTTTCACCCAGGGGAGCCGGGCTTGCCTCAGCCGAGACTCCATGCCGCGTTGATGGCGCCCGCTCCATTCCTGTTGCAGCGCTCGGCATAGGAACTCGCGGTAGTTGAGTTCTTCCTTCGCCGCCTGCTCCAGCAGGTTTTCCACCTGGTACCCCAGATGCTCCATTTTTAGGCGGCCCAGCAGCGTCACCAGTTCATGCATCACAGCAGCTCCTCATAAGCACTCAGCGGACGGTGTTCTACCATGCTCACCTGTTGCCACAGTGATGCATGGTGCTCCGGAACGGTCTGCCACCCGGTACCACGGTTGTTCAGGCGATGAGTGGCCACAAGCTGCTCATTGCCGTAGATCCTCAACTCATCATCCAGCGTGATCCGGATTGAGACCGGGCGGCCACACCAGGCCTCCGGCACGGAGTAACGATTACCCCGCACCTCGATATAGCCGTCCCAGGCCACATGACGGATGTCGAAGTAGCTGGTATCGAAGTCCGTTGCCGGCAACGCCTGCAG
Source organism: Mixta mediterraneensis (assembly GCF_014946725.1). Lineage (GTDB taxonomy): Bacteria > Pseudomonadota > Gammaproteobacteria > Enterobacterales > Enterobacteriaceae > Pantoea > Pantoea mediterraneensis. The sequence continues at coordinate 44,957 of NZ_JACFXY010000018.1, read as the reverse complement.
GTGCCCTTTTTCTTCCTCGAAGCGGGTCGCCGGCGTTTGCCGGAACTGGCGAAGCTCACGCTGATCCGCGACCTCGGCAAGCCATTGCTCCAGCAACTGGTTAAGGGTGACCGCAAGGATTCGTTAATTTTTGGCAATAAGCCTAAAGGTTATATTAAAAATAGTGGTTATAACGCTTTAATGACCATTCCGTTTGCTCCGCCCGTAGAGCGAGGGCAAAAATGATTAACTCAATGCTTCAAATATCGTATCCATCGTATATCCCTTGTACTGAAGATGCCTGATTTGTTTATTTTTTTCCTTCGGTTCGGTAGGTAAAGCGTCACCAAACTTTCTGACCCGGGCTTCTTTTGCCAGCTCATACCAGTCAACGTCGCTCTGCTCTATTTCCTGTTCTATCAGCGCAGGCGGAAACCCTTTTTGCCGGAGCTCTTGTTTTATTCGTGTGGGACCGTGAAATTTTTTGATCTGTTTATCAATAAGATAGTTAATTGACTGGATATCATTGAGGTAATGGTTCTCTGTCAGACGACGTAAAACGTGCTCTACATCATCCATTTTTTCTGTGACTCTGGCCAACTGCCGGTGCATATCACCAGATGAATAATTCTTTTTTGCCAACATAGATATCGCATAATCATACAATTCCTGTTCAGTCATGCCTGACTCCTTTCGTAGCGGATCCCGTCTTTTCCCACGGATAATCCCTGAATTTTCTCTGCCATCACCGACCAGAGTGCGGTTTTACGCTTGTGTTTTTCGTAAAGGGTTCTGAAGTAAGTTTCTGTTCCCGGGAGCTGCGGACTCTCTTCCAGATCTTCGCTGTAATCGATGGCTTTTTTCATGTCTGATGCGGCATAGCTGTAATATTTGCTTTTTGCCTGGTGAATCGCATCTTCCACCAGAATACGACGTAACCGCGTGGCTGTAATGGCATAGCCGTGTTTATACAATGTGCTGGATAATGTTCGGATAAATGAGTTTGTCAGATAGGCAAGAGAACTGATGAGTTCTTCTTTAGGAGTGGCTGTAATACAATTGTCGATTAAATCAAATCGTGCTATATCTGAGGCGAAACATATATAGGGGTCTAACCCTTTTTCTTTTGCAATGTTCAGGAATGACTGAACGTTATCGTTTCCTTTCCCACAGGCTTTTGTATACAACCGATAGAAACGGGTATCACATCGAAAAGAAAAGGCTGCCATAGATTTCTCCATTGCCTCATCACTTTTTCCGTCTTCAATAAGAGCAGTAATAAATAACTCATCCCATGTGGTCTTGTCTGAGTATTTTTTATCACCTTGCTTATCCATATATAATAACAGCTCAATGGCTTCTCCGGGACGAATTTCATCCATGAGCAGCCTTGCATAATCAAAATAATGCTCAGGTCGACAGAACTCTCCTTTTTTTAAGGATTCTGACAAGGAATCGATATCCCTTATTAGTATGCTGATATCTAATGCTTCCCGGTGGCGTTTTTTTTGATAATACATATCCCGGACTGCGCGTAATACATCCGAACCAAGTAAAGCGCGATACGTTCTGAAAATTCCAGATCCAAAATAAATTTCGTTGGCAACAAAATCAAATATCTTTTTTGCAATGAATACGGGGTCACTGTTTTTTTGTGCGGCCAGTGATTTCATCCATGCATCCAGCACAACGGAGTAGTAGTCCATCCAGCTTCCACTGGGCCATGTTCGAGACTACTTCACAGGCGCTGACGCACAGCGACCGGGTGTGTCAGCACTTGAGCAGTCAGGTAGAGAGCTTGCGCGCGCAGGTCGAGAGCTTGAGCAGGAACGTCAGCCGCTTGATGCGTTGATCAGGCAGCACGACCGCGCCCGTGCGGAGAAGCTGCGTGAGCAGCAGCCGGAGCCGCAGAAAAAGCCGACCCGCTACTATGGCCCCTCGATGTGACCGCTTTTCCGAAATCAGAATTAAGTGTACTATGTACTCCATTGAAAACAGGAGACAGCCGTGAGTCACGCGATTGAGTTTATCGAGACCCCGATGTTTACCCGTCAGATAAAACAGATCGCCACGGATGAAGAGCTCAGGGAACTGCAAAAGACGCTGATTGAGTCGCCGGACAAAGGCGATCTCATCCAGAAAACCGGCGGGCTGCGAAAAGTCAGGATGGCGACGGGCAACCAGGGAAAAAGCGGCAGTGCGAGGGTGATTTATTTTCTGGCCACCGCCGAGGTGATTTATCTGGTGATGGCCTACCCGAAAAGCACCAAAGACAGCCTGACGGACGCGGAGAAAGCAGCGCTGAAGACGCTGACCCAACAACTGAAAGACGAGGTGTGACATGAGTTTTTTTGACGAGCTGAAAGCATCGCTGGAAGAAGCCGTTGAAATCAAAAACGGCGTCAGAGAGCCTGCCCGCGTCACCCGTTACGAGCTGGCAGACGTGAAGGCCATCAGGGCACAGCTGAACGTTTCACAGAGCGAGATGGCGAAAGTGCTGGGAACCAGCCTCGACACCATCAAGAGCTGGGAAACCGGACGCCGTAACCCGACCGGACTGGCGGCGAAGGTGCTGGCAACCATCCAGGCGAACCCGAAATTCTTCCAGGAGCTGGCGGCGCACTAAGCCGTTGTGACAGAAGGATTCGACAGGCGAGGCCGTTCGCGTGTAATTTAACGGCAACAGAAAAAACAAAGCCCCGGTAATCATGTCATATCTTGGCGGATCGCATGATAACCAGGGCTAGGTCGAAACCTTGAAAGGATATTAGCACATGCACCGTGCCAGACAACAGCCCGCCATAAGCGCAGGGCGCATTGCATAACGCCGCACTCGCACTCTTCAACGAACGCTTACCGCACAAGCCGTACTTTTCGGACGATCTGCACTTTGGTGTACGCATTGCCGGTAAGGAACGCGCCATTCTGGCGAAATACATTCAGTTCAATCAGCCTCACGCCATGTTCTGGCTGGGATTCGACGTCGATCGCGCCGGTGCCGCCATCGACTGGAGCGACCGCAACGCCCCCGCACCCACGCTGACCATTACCAACCCCGACAACGGACACGCGCATCTGCTGTACGCCCTCAAAACCTCTATTCGCACCGCACCGGACGGAAAAATGAAGCCGCTTCGCTACGCCGCTGCCGTGGAGAACGCGCTACGTAAAAAATTAGAGGCTGACGCGGGGTATTCGGGGCTAATCTGCAAAAACCCGAACCACGGCCACTGGAAAGTTGCCGTATGGCAGCCGGAACTCTACACGCTGGACTGGTTGGCTGATTTTCTTGATTTGAACGCCGCGAACGACAAAGAAATCGTCGCCGATTACGGCTTAGGCCGTAACTGCACCCTGTTCGACAAAACCCGCAAATGGGCATACCGAGCCATCCGACAGGGCTGGCCTGAGTATGAGCAGTGGCTACAAGCCTGCTACGAACGAGCCAGTGCCTACAACCTGCAATTAGCAGCTCCTCTTGATGAAAATGAGGTGAGTGGGATAGCAAAAAGCATTGCGAAATGGACTTTTAGTAAATTCACTAGCGATAGCTTTAATGAATATGTTGAAAAAACGCACTCGAAAGATATTCAGTCTATTCGAGGAGGCATTGGTGGTAGAAAAGGCTTTGTTGAATAAATCAGCTTCAGGACGAGTGACTCTGTAGCTGACCGGGTTTTCAGGCAATACGCACGCTTTCTGGCATACCAGCCTTCGTTATTTTATTCAGCGCACGCACCATGCCCAAAGCCTCTGCTACCTGACCATCGTAATCACGCAGCGTCAGTGAACCTCCGAACAGTTGCTTTACCCTGTACATGGCCGTCTCCGCTATCGAGCGACGGTTGTAATCTGTTGTCCATTTCCACCGGGCATTACTCCCGGTCAGCCGCTGATTCGCTACTGCACGGTTACGGTCTGCGTACTCTACGGGCCAGTAACCCGCTCCTTTTCGGGGCGGGATGAGGGCACTGATTTTCTTGCGCCGCAGTTCATCGTGACAGAGTCGGGTGTCGTAAGCGCCGTCTGCTGCGGCTGCCCTGATTTTTCTGTGTGTCTGCCGGATAAGACCCGGGAAAGCTTCTGAGTCCGTGACGTTGTTCAGAGACAGGTCCGCGCAGATGACTTCATGTGTTCTGCTGTCAACGGCCAGATGCAGCTTCCGCCAGGTACGACGGCGCTCTTTGCCGTGATTTTTGACTTTCCATTCGCCTTCACCAAAAACCTTCAGCCCGGTGGAATCAATCACCAGGTGTGCGATTTCACCCCGGGTGGGTGTTTTGAAACAGACATTAACCGACTTTGCCCGCTTGCTGACACTGCTGTAATCCGGGCAGCGCAACGGAACGTTCATCAGGGCAAAAATGGAATCAATAAAACCCTGCGCAGCCCGCAGGGTCAGCCGGAACAGGCGTTTAATCATCAGGACGGTGGTGATGGCAAGGTCAGAATAGCGCTGAGGTCTTCCCCGTGATGAAGGCGTTGCCGACTCATACCAGGCATGAGTCGCTTCATCGTCCAGCCAGAAAGTGAGGGAGCCACGGTTGATGAGGGCTTTGTTGTAGGTGGGCCAGTTGGTGATTTTGAACTTTTGCTTTGCCACGGAACGGTCTGTGTTGTCGGGAGGATGCGTGATCTGATCCTTCAACTCAGCAAAAGTTCGATTTATTCAACAAAGCCCCTCTGAGTGAAAAAATCCAGGGGGCTGGAGAGACGACAATGAACATCTATTCACCTTGTAGTGGTCAACTAATACTGGCCACCATATAATTTGTCGATAAGCGAGGTTGTCCGGCAGGAAGGTATTCCAGCCGGTTCTGTTTTTGCCCCGGATGATTTGTCTACAAAAATGGCGGCGGTGTCACAGCCAGCCTGTTGCAGGGCATCCAGCTGCAGGCTGAGATCCTGCTCTCCCGTACTGACCCGTGCATAGCGAGCCACAGTTCAATATGTCGTGGAAACAGTCAGTTACTATAGCTCAGGTGATTAAGTGACATGACCTTAGTTTTAGACTATACAACTGGATGCAGTTTACATATGAATAATATTGGAATTACTAGAAGTTATTCAGTCGGGCGAGTGTTATCTGACCGGGAAGTACCAAACTCTCTGCAGTTACCTGTGGCAAGAGTAAGCAACAGCTGTTTAACGTTGGAGTCCGTTGGTAAATCACATAGCGAAATCACATCCTCAATTCAAGAGCGATATGATGGTTTATATGCAGTTAAAAAAGATTCTATTTCTTTGTCAGAGGATATAAAGGGGATAACCAAAAGAGATGTTATATCCTTACTTGAATCTGTAAGAGATATCCCATCTTTAAAAGAACAGTCTCGTTCACTGTCGCGAAGAAGTGATCTTTTTGATAAGTTAATACTAGCCAAAGGTCCAGGTGGGCAAGAGGGAACAAACTGGGTCTTAAGATTACATTTGTTTCCAGTGCAACACAAAGGTGAGCATGTTTTAAGTAATCTGGGTCAGAAGGTGGAAGATGGTGATGCAAATATTCATTTTCATCGATGGGATCTTTCATCTCGTTTTTTACAGGGAGGGTTTGTCAATAGGCAGTATGCTGTTGCTAGTTCTGGCCAAGAGAAAGACAAACTATCAGAATTTGGGTTAGTGGCAACCAGAGACAATACATCACATAATACTAGAGCAGCGGAATACAAAGGGTATAAATATGTAACTCAGACAGCTAGTGAGTTATATAGAAAAGGTGACCTTATTCACTATCCAATAGAAACAGCGCATAGTGTTGACGTTTCAGGAGCTCCATTCTTAGGAATTACAATGACACTAGCTCACACTGGCGAAGATTTAAAAGATACATCAAGTTTCTTTAAAAAAAGACTGACAGATACAGTGGCACAAATAGAATATTCTGATGAAGAGCATACGATAGCGATAAATAAGGCTATAACTCTACTTAAACTCATCGAGCTTACTGATGAATTATCAAAGCTTGGCCCTGGATTTGAAAGGTACTCACATCCAAACTCTTTAGAGTCCGAGGTTATTCCAACAATTGCAATGAAGATATTGCAAGAGGAGCAGGGGGGGGCATTTTCTGAAGGGCGTATGGATGACGTCGCCAAAAAAACATCTGAGGTTATAGATAGTTGGATACAAAGTGGCAGTATAGATAAAAACTCTTTAGCATCATTAATAAAAAGCTCTCAAAATAATTTATTTAATAAGGACTTTGTGGTTTCAATAGATGAGTTGACCGATGTATCTAGAGAGGAAATAGATAGAAGAAATTATACAAAGCCAAGAGATGTTTTGTCTGAATTGTAGATCGAAAACAGCCGGACTCGCATTTATCGCCGCTGGCTCGCAATCAAAATTTCTGGACTCACGCTAAGTGAAAATGAAATTTGGGTCGAGTCCATGGTTAGGAAACTGAATCATTGTTTTAAAAATTTCCGAGCCATGAACATCGGTGTCAGAAACGCAGTGATGGCGTGCGTTCTGGGGCTCTGTCGCATTAAGGCAGAGTCGAGTAACTTGCTGTTTTTTTTATGATATTTTGTGAACTTCTTGAACGCGGCGGCTGGAGCGCCAGGCAGACCACCGCTGGAACCTGTAGGCGGATCAAAAAAGGAGTAATAAATGATGCTGCATATTTTACTGACACCCGTGCCGAACCTGAGCGGCGCAGGGGGTATCCGCCTGTTGCCGTTGCCGGCGTGGAGCCTGTTATGAAAATTGGCTGGCTGTTTCCCGTGGCTATTTTTGGGGTCTGAAGCCCAACCGTACGAAAATGTACACTAAGTGCAGTTTGTAATCAGCCATAACTAGGCTGTGTCCCTTAATCACCTGAGCTATAGTAACTGTCTGTTTCCACGACATATTGAACTATGGCTCGCTATGACCTTCCCGATGAAGCATGGGCTCTCATCCAGCCCTTATTACCTGCTGAACCAGCAATACCACGGGCCGGATGCTCATGGGCAGAACATCGTATGATAATCAACGGTATGTTCTGGGTACTGTGTTCAGGTGCACCATGGCGCGATTTACCTGAGCGATATGGTCCCTGGAAAACCGTTTACAACCGCTTTAACCGGTGGGCAAAATCGGGTGTGATTAACATTATTTTCAACAAGTTACTTTCATCTCTTGATGCCCATGGCCTCGTGGACTGGTCGGCGACTGCACTGGATGGCAGCAATATCCTGGCGCTCAGATGTGCCGCAGAAGCCCAAAAAAACATCCTGATATCACCGGAGATAATAGCCTGGGTCGCTCTCGCGGTGGTTTTGGCACCAAAATCCATCTGGCAACAGACGGGAGCGGTCTCCCGTTAAATATCGTGCTGAGTCCCGGGCAAGCCCACGAAAGTCAGTTCGCGCAACGACTTCTGGACGGCATTGGTGTCCAGCGCCAGAACGGCAGCATGAAACGTCGTGGTCATTCCGTACTGGCTGATAAAGCTTACTCCGGACATATATTACGTAATTCGCTGAAAAGAAAAGGTATAAAAGCTGTCATTCCTCGTAAATCAAATGAAAAAATGGCGTCGGATGGTCGCTCCCCACTCGATCGTGATGCATACCGCAATCGCAACGTTGTTGAACGTTGCTTTGGTCGCCTGAAAGAATATCGTCACATCGCCACGCGCTATGACAAAACGGCGAGAAATTATCTGGCGATGGTAACACTGGGTTGCATCCGGCTGTTTTACAGAAGGTTATGTAATTAAGGGACACAGCCTAGTCTCAATAATAAGAAGTAAAGCGGTGTTTTTTGCCTGGTGAACCGCCCCGGAGCAGGCGCTGTGGGCAAGACGCCCCACGGGCACCATCCATCACTCAGATAAGGGGGCGCAGTATATGTCGCTGGCGTACACGCAGCGGCTTGAGGATGCGGAGCTGCTGGCGTCAACGGGCAGCACAGGAGACTCATACGACAATGCGATGGCAGAAAGTGTCAACGGTCCTTACAAAGCGGAGGTGATACACCGTAAGAGCTGGAAAAGCCGCGCGGAAGTGGAACTGGCCACGCTGGCGTGGGTGGACTGGTATAACAACCGCCGGCTGCTGGAAAGGCTGGGTCATATCCCGCCGGCAGAAGCGGAACAGGCATATTATGCTTCCATCGGGAATAAGGAGCTGGCAGCCAGGGTGAGAGCACGTATGCTTATTTTTCAACCAGCGTGCTAAAACTGTAGTGGTCAACTAATACTGGCCACCGCATTAGACTGTAAGTAGTACAGTCGCTCCGATTCATCTGGCGTTAAGCCGCCGTTGTACCAGTGGGGCCGCATGGTGCTGTAATAACCCGTGATATAACGAATTATCGCGCTCTGAGCTTCGCTGAAGCTGTTGTAGCCCTTCGTTGGCACCCATTCTGTCTTCAGGCTCCGGAAGAAGCGTTCCATTGGCGCATTATCCCAGCAGTTTCCCCGCCGACTCATGCTCTGCTTTATCCGGCAACGCCACAGGGCCTGCCGGTACTGGCGGCTGGTATAGTGACTGCCCTGGTCGCTGTGGAACATCACGCCCGCCGGACAACCGCGTAGCTCCCGGGCCATCTGCAACGCTTTGACTGTCAGCGCAGAGTCCGGCGACGTCGACATGGCCCAGCCAACCGGCTTACGGGCGAACAGATCCAGCACGACCGCCAGATACGCCCAGCATGTGCCCGTCCAGATATAGGTCACATCGCCGCACCAGACCTGGTCAGGTTCTGTGACAGCGAACTGCCGGGCCAGAAGGTTCGGGATTTCAACATGCTCACTGCCTCCGCGTTTGTATTTATGCGTCAGTACCTGACAACTGCTGATACTGAGTTCCTTCATCAGGCGACCGGCCAGCCATCGCCCGAGTTTTACGCCCTTAGCGCTCACCATCGTGGCGATACTTCGGGCGCCGGCAGAACCACCGCTGGCGTTCCAGACCTCACTGACAAGACTGCGTTTAATTGCACGGTCAGCATCGGGCTCACTGCTGTTTTTACGTGTGTAGCGGTAACTGCTCCGGTGAGCACCGAACAGCCGGCACAGTGGCGCTACCGGATACTGCGCCCTCAGACTGTCGATTATCGTGAACTGTTGAGGGAGTCCGACATCAAGAGCGCGGTAGCCTTTTTTAGGATTTCATTCTCCATTTCAAGGCGCTGTATCCGTTTTCGCATTTCCCTGAGTTCAGTCTGCTCCGGAGTCAGAGGTAACCCCGGAGGCGTTTTCCCCTGACGCTCCATACGTAATGATTTAACCCAGCGGTTGATGGCCGACAGGCTGATATTCATTGCCTTCGCGGCTTCCGAATAGGTGTAATTCTGGTTGGGGACCAGTTTTGCCGCTTCGAGTTTAAACTCAGCGGTAAATGCCTTACTCATTGGTTCACCTTTAGAATTTTGAGGTGAGCATAACACCTCAACTCAGGTGGCCAAATTCAGTGTGCCACTACAGTTGCAGTTGGTTACCGCCCATCGTCAGGGTGAACTTAAAGGCTATCTGAACCGCATCATTCACAAGCCACGACTGCTGGTAATCGACGAGATTGGCTACCTGCCGTTCGGTAAGGAGGAAGCCAACCTGTTCTTCCAGGTTGTTGCCAGACGCTACGAGTCAGGCAGTCTGATATTGACCAGTAATCTGCCATTTACACAGTGGTCAGGAACCTTTGGGGATGACGAGACGCTCACAGCAGCGATGTTGGATCGTTTGCTACATCACGCCCACATTGTTCAGATTAGCGGGCAAAGTTACAGGCTGAAGGATAAGTTAAAAAGTGGTCAGTTGAAGAAGTCTGCAACCGCCGACATTTCTGGCTAACCGCTAACAGGGGTGGGTCTGTTTTACTTTGGCAGGGTGGGTCACTATTCGATCGGTATTGACAGCTATGGCCTTCGCGATCATATGCTCGCTCTGCCGATCGGATGAGCCTTGTATCAGGTTTCTGTTCGTCAGGTCATGGCTTTGCTCCACGCTTCCTTCAGACCCCACCTCACGATGACGCCCATGCGCTTCACTAGTCCTTCGCCACCATCAGGCTGGACAGGGGACTTTCACCCCCGAGCTGTCGGGCATGCCCGACACACATAAAAAAGCCCGCAAATTTTGCGGGCCAGGCGATCAGGCATGCTGAGGATAATTTTCGGGCGTAAATAATCGTGTCAGTTTGCTCAAATCAACTTCTTCTTTCGCATGAGCAAGGCTGTGCGCCTCCTGAAGTCTTAGCCACATTTCAGGTGTACTCCCTATCACGTTAGCTAAACGTACCGCCATTCCCGGCGTTACCGCTGCGTTTCCTTCGACTACACGGCCAATCGTTGATGGTGAAACATCCAGCGCTCGAGCAAGCGCTCTGAGACTGATATTTAAATGCTCCATCTCATCAGAGATGTAGCGCCCCGGATGGGGCGGCATACGTTTAGTCATCAGTGATAATCCTCATAATTCAGTATGTAAACATCGCCATCGTTAAACTCAAAAGTTAACCGCCAGTTCCCGGACACGCTTATGGCCCAGATCCCCTTACGATCTCCTGTCAGAGGGTGAAGCTGAAAACTCGGTAAACTTAAATCGTTCAGGTTGTTTGCCAGATCCAGAGCGTTTAACAGTAAATCCAGCCTGTTAGCGTGATAAACGATGATCCCCGCGGTATTTCCCTTTTCAAAATACTTCCGCAACCCTTTGTGTTTCCAACTCTTTATCATTGCCTGCTTCCTGTTGCGCGACAGTAGACATTATAACAGATGTCGAGTACTGCGCAACATTTTTGTGCTTTTAGGGGTTGTACGCCGGAATCCCAGAAAATTCCGTCACCAAAGCTAAAAACTACCAGGTTTGTATGACGTTGAATAAATTACGGGTTATGTGACGACTTCTGGCGCTAAAATAGCTAAATGGAGGAAATACATGCTCGATATACGATTAGGGAATGATAACGATATTCCTTTTATCATGAATCTGGTGCGTGATGGGATAGCATCAGGTGCATTTTTTTGTTTTGGTGGCAAGGGCTTTGAAATAGTAAAATCTGATCTTGAGAGCGTTATTCAAAAATATAGAGATAATATTCCCATAGGGGATTATCTCTTTGTCTTTGACGATCAGTTAAAGCGTGAACCGGTGGGTTTTGCCCTGCTTACCGGGCGTAATGATTTTGCTGGCCGCGCTTCGCATCTTGAGATCCGTATGTTCGCCGTTGCAGCAGATAAGCAGGGTAAAGGTATTGGCAAAAATATGCTTACCTCGATTATTGAAGCTACTCCCGGCCACAGGCTAGAGGCATCCTGTCTACCTCCTTCCATAAAAATGATGAAGTTGCTGACCGGAAGTGGGTTTAAGCTAATAAATAAAACGCAAGGCGGTAAGAAAACGTACCGATTTGCGAATTAGTTCAATCAGCGGATTACGTCATAAAACTAATAGTACTGTTTAAGTATCCCTATACCGAACTGGCAGAATCCGGTACTGTTTATCTACATGACACCAACCCTAACCAGACCAGTATCACCAAAGGACTCTAACAGTACCATGTCCATGTTTGTTCGCGCCTACCTTCGGGCTTCCACCAGTGAGCAGGATGCTCAACGTGCCCGCGATATGCTTGACCGCTTTGCTCATGAGCATAATGTCATCATCTGTAACTATTATGCTGAGAATGAATCAGGCGCACGCCTGGAGCGTCCCGAACTTTTTCGTTTGCTCAATGACAGTCGCCCTGGTGATGTATTACTCATTGAGGACGTCGATCGGCTTTCTCGTTTAAAAGGAGATGAGTGGGAGAAACTTAAAGCGATCATCCGTCAGCGTGGCGTGTGGGTTGTGGCCGTCAATGTTCCCACCACCTGGCAGCACCTTTCTCCCAGAGCCAATGAATTTGACAGCCGAATGTTTGCGGCCATCAATGATATGTTGCTCGATATGCTGGCCGCTATTGCACGGCGCGATTACGAACAGCGGCGGGAACGTCAGCAGCAGGGCATAACCAAAGCGAAAGCAGCGGGTAAATACCGTGGGCGGCAGGTCAATAAGCCGCGTTACGATGCTATCAACCGGCTATTGTTGAGCGGTAGTTCCTGGACTCAGGTTCAGAAAACGATAGGTTGCAGCCGAAGCACTATCAGCAGTGCCATCAAATATGCAGCCAGCCAGATTGAAGCTAAAACTCCAGAAGAAACTCATGTGGCCTCCCCTGCCCCACATTCTATGACCTTGTTTGTGTCGATTGAAAATGGCAGTAAATTTACCCGTGGGAAGAAAAAAACCAGAGAGTTGATTGACTGGTTCATCGAAGCTGAATTCGACGGTCAAATTTTAGGGGGGAATGAATACCGGATACCTCTGACTGCTGAAAACAACGATCAGTTGAAAGAACAGGTAGAGTATTTATTTAGTGAAATTAATATGATAGCAGATGATCGCAACTGTCTGGTCATTGACTGTCTGCTGACCAATGACCAGACCGGCCGGGGGTGGGATGAATATGATGGAAGGTGGCAAACATAGTCACCTATAGGTTTAATAGACCTAAATCGCAATTTAGGTCTGTAGTAATTTTCACATAATATGCAGTTGCAACAATGTTATAATCCAATTAATTTAACCTATATCAATATCATTTTAATATTAAAATGATTTACTGATTGGTTCCACCAACAGTGGTTCCACGGGTAATGAGTTGTTTTACTGCCATCCTGATTAGTGCCGCTCTTGATACCCCCTCTTCTGCTGACATGATATCTAAAAGCTCGATGACATCAGGGTCAAATGTCACTGTAATCTGCTGTCGCTGACCTTTGACGACTCCCTTTTTTTCGGCAGGTGTTTCACTCTTAATGCCATCGGGAGCCTGATTTATGAAGTTACTAATGGTATCTACTGGTTCTGCCTTGACTACAGGCTTTCTTGTAATAGCCATATGAAATCCAAATGAGTTTATTTTAATATTACTTTAATTCTAAAACAGTATTGAAACAAGAGTATCTAACTCTGTTTTTGCTGCCTTCTCATGAGCACGCAATTTAAGCTCGGAAACAGACCTTCCGCTTCCTGCTGCTGCTGCAAAAACTTTCCTTTGCCTGATTGTGTGATCCAGTAATTGTATGTCTTCGTTATAGTCTCTCATCGCATCCAGCATATCGGCATTATCATTGCTGCGAGGATTGGGATCAGCACGGTTGAGTAAAGAGAATGCTGTTAAACCGTCTCGCACACTTCTGGCATCACGCACCAGATTGACAACATCTTCCATAGCCCACACCTCAAAACTACCAGGAACGAAAGGCACTACGAGAATATCAGTCAGCGTTAATGCTGCACGCATTGCTGTAGAGTCCCTACCTCCACATTCAATGATCACCTCATCAAAATTAGATTTCTGTTGTAAAACCTGCGTCCTAAGAATTGGGCCGTCAGGAAAATGTGAACATGCTAAGCCTGGTTCTAAACCCGCCTCACTACGGATCAAAATTGCTGTTTGCGAGGAACCCTGCCGGTCTCCATCAACCAGCCATACACGTTTACCTAATCGGGCACGTTCTACTGCGATGTTTACTGCGAGGGTAGACTTCCCCACACCGCCTTTCGTATTTGCAATTGTAAGTATCATCTTAATTTAATCCATTTTAATATTAAAAACGATGAATTGACGCAGCTATATTAAACCCTCCGCAAGTGATGTCAATAGGTCTTTTGATGTTTTACCAATAGTATTTTAATATTAAATAGATAGTATTATAAATGTTAAATGATATCCTTTTAGGGATAATCACTCATCCCGCATTATCCTCTGGCAGTCGCTCGCTTTGCGGCTTTACATCCGAATAGCTACATATTTCCTACTGGCGAGCAGTGCGCAGCCAGTTATTTAAATGCCGCAAAGCGGCATGGAGGTGCCAGCCAATGCTGAATATAGCTCTATGGGTGAATGGCACCGTGACCCGGCGTAGCCGGTTACAGTTCTGATAGGATCTGCCAATCCATTCCTTCACCCTGTTAGACACAAACCCGTTAAAAGCAACACAGAAGCTTTTGTGCGCTGTCGGAGTGGTCACGACAAGGCGTAGCCGCAGTCGGGGCGTATCTCCGCGTTAGCGGGCCGTGAGGGCCGCTTACGGGCGTGTTAATCCAGACCTTCCAGCGATATTTCTCAAAGCGACTTAGCTCTAGTTACAACATACATCATTAAAAGCGACGCTGTTCCGGCCTCTGGCCGGGACGGGGCCGCTTTTCAGTGGTGGGTGTGGTTATGAGGTTACAGATATGCACATTCCGGGTTTGCGGGAACGGATTCTGAATGCTGTAACTAAATTCAGATGCCTTACGGTGCCTGTCGCGTAGCGACGGGAGGTAACTTAGCTTTTATCGAACCGGCGCGGACGTGAGTCCGCTGCAAGGGCGGGCATTCTCTGAGGCTGTCCACAAGGCAGACGATGAACAGGTTATTTGTTTATATGAAAAACATAAAAGGTATTTAAAAGAAGTACTGAGCAGGTTTTTAAAGGGAACCACGCACTTTGAAATCAGGTCGGCTGGCGCTCTGTGAGCATAACGGTTGTAACCTTATGGAAAAGTCCCTTGCAGTTATGTGTGGATAACTGAATTCATCGGGCAAAGATGGCACCGGCGACAAAATTTCAGCACGGTTTTGCAGGAAAAGAGAGGGAAGCATGGATGGCCGCCATGTCCGTTCGCTCAGATAATAAGCAACGGTGAGTAACAGACGTGCAGAACCCTCCGGGGTCAGCCGGATTAATGAAACGGGAGGGGGTCAGGTGGTGGCCGTTGCCAGCCGCGTATAGTTGTTACCACGGGACATCAGCATACGCTCTTTTACACGCCTTGCCTGTTCCCGACGCACGGCGTCCAGGTTGCCGGTAAAGCGGCCCTCGGCAATTTCACGCGTCAGTTGCTGCTTCACGATAGTTTCAATATCGCGGCGGTTACGGTCAGCGTCACGGCGGGCGCGGGCGCGCTTCAGCCCGTGCGATTTGCGTTCGGACTGGTAACTCCGGAAGCGCTCACGCACGAACCGCCAGGCTTTGGCTATCAGTTCGTCCATATCCAGCCGGGGGAGACGTTGTTTTTCACGCTGCTGGTTTTCCCACTCCACGCGACTGCGCCTCGCGGCCACAACGGCCACGTCAGAAACACCCAGCGCGGAGAACAGGGCTGGCGTGAAGGTGATATCGGTCGGGATGTTGCACCCAATCTGCGGGTCATACTCGGTCTGGTAGGTAATCAGCCCCAGCTCCGCCATAAACTTCAGCGCCCGCGTGGCGCGGGTGATGGACAGATTGCCGCTTTTCGATTCCGTGGCCAGCCCGCACTCGATGGCCAGATTGGTGATGGAGCGCTGGACGCGGTTAGCCAGCGGGTCATAGTGGAAGCACAGCCCCTGTAGCAGCGCATCGATGGCGCGGCGGCGCAACAACGGCGGCATACGGTGACGCACACCCAGCGAACGCGCAAACGCAACGTGCATGGAGAAATCAAAACGGGACGTGAAGCCTTCGGCTTTCGCCATCAGCTTACGGCAGAACGGCAGGGTCTTTTTGCCCTCACGCGGGGTGAATTCCGGATTTGGGTTCTTGACCTGTCGGTAATGTGTGAACAAGGCCTGAGCGTCAGCCACACCTTCCTGCGCTTATGTTGCACGGAAGGAGCAGGTAGCACAGAAGGTATTGCAGTTTTCTGAGCATGCACATATACTCCCTGCATAGAGCAACAGCTTCTATGCAGTTTTTAGTAGGCCCCGATTAATCTCTCACTCGCCAAAGTTAAGGAGATTATCGGGGTTTCGTTTTTTCTGGTTCCGGATAAACATCTCATCAGAACCAGTTCCCTGCCACCTTACGGCGTGGCTCGCCAAAATTTCTTTACTCTGGACAGCAATTTAGCACCGATTCATTCTGCACTCAAGAATGTTCACCCATAACGTTGTTCACTTCTGTGGGACACCGGCATCGGCAATAAGCCGACTGATCATTTCTGCCTGAGAAACACCTTCAGCCTCACACAGGTTTTGTAACCGCTCTTTCAGAACTGTTGGAACGTAAACTTTGATTTCTTTATGGGTTTCTTTTCGGCGCTCCATTAGTGCTTGTTGCCTTTCAGACACAGATAATGGATTACCTTTTCTGTAAGCACGTTTCGGTGAGGAAGTTGCTGCATTTACGGCTTGCGACATCTCCGCCTCCCCAAGGATCAAAAAAGGATCGTCCCGTGGAGAATACTACAGAATCGGTAAATCAGCGACTTAACTTTTATCGAAAAGGTGATCTGTGTTGGCGCACGGATCACCCCTTCCAGTGAAAGGTCATCTGTACGCCGTTATCAGTAGGTCGATTGCCAGTCTGTCCCCATTTCCCAGCGGGACTGCCAGTGAGACAGATACTGGCTGGCGATGGCGGGCATAAAGCGCATCACCACCACGTTCTCCGAATTTTTACTCGCTCCCGCTCTGCTGAAGTTATAGCTTCCTGACTCAACTGTATGATTATCAACAATTAAAATCTTATCATGCTGGATAGGGAAGCGGCTGTTTGTCCTCAACGGAATACCGGCATTCACAATCAGATTCATTGCCGCCATGCTGGCTCTGTTGCGGTTGCCTTTCTCGTCGATAACGATTTTTATATCCACGCCCCGTTGATGCGCGGCAATAAGCGCTTTCATCACGTCCGGATCGGTGAAGGAATAGGCCATCATCCGGATACTCTGCTGTGCGGAACCGATGGTGTTCAGCACCAGAAGACGGCCAGTCCCTTCAGGAGAAAAACCCACCTGAATATCCGGAGCCGTCGATATCCCCGCGTCGGCGGGGAAGGGCAGAGAAGACAGCAGGGGAAGACAAAGAAAGCTGGCCCTGACCAGTCTTCCGCATGAAAATAGCATCATCATGATTCCTTTGGATTTTTAACAGAAACGCCGGGGGCGGGTAAAACTTGCTTTTACCCGTTCCCGGGGTTGACCAACTGAGCGCAGCGAAGGCGGTAGCCCTGCTCCCGACCGGGGATGCAATATGCTATCCTTCCGCGCGACGAAAAAAATGGAGTGGTACTGGTTGACTGTCTTTTATCAGAAACGCCCGACCGAAGAACTGATGCATCTGGCATGGTGCCTGCTGGTAGCGATAAAGCTGTCGCAGAAACAGGGCAAAATTCGCACAGATTTACAGATACACATGTTCATCATGCAGTGGCTGGCTGCCGCGCAAAAACGTAAGCTGTTCCCCCGCTCGGTCGCACAGGACATTCTCTGGCTTCTTGACCAGGGGAAACGCTACGGTTTTGGTGCCAGGCTGCACCGCAAGGTGGAGTACATCTGGCGTTCCAGCACGGGCGAACTGGCGAAACAAAGCGTGTTATTCCGCTTCACGTATTTTATTGAAACGCTGAAAACAATGGGCTGGCTGGACTTTCTGCTGTCACAGCAGGAATGGCGTAGTTATCAAAGGGAATCAGCAACGGCCAGCGCGGTGTATACCCCGAAAGCAGAACTCCATCCTGCATTCAGTGACAGTGGCGAACTGATTAAACCGCTGGAGATCCGCTTCACCGGTGATATTTCAGGCGTATTTCCGTTACTTGAGCAATGCCATTTAAAAAGCGAACAGCGGCCTGATGAGGAAGGCTTTTCCGTTATCCAGCTGCTGCCGGAAAAGGCATAGCAACCGGCGTCAGTCCTCGAAAGATTTTTCTTTCACGATGTCCCGCTCGATCTGCTTCAGATGAAGCGACTGATCGGGCTGACTCTCTGCTTCCGGCTCTTTCTCCGGCGATTTCTCGCCCAGCGCCGCCGCAATATCCCGCCCGGTAAGCGGATATTCGTAAGCGTCTCATCCAGACCGTCTTTTATTTTTGCCCGCGTTTCCTACCATGGACACTACCGTGGACAAAAATACGCCTTACACCAGAAGACCATGGATCTTCACAGCGCTGAGCCTGCGCTTTAATGAGGCTCTGACTTACCGTGAAATAGCAGAACAACTGAACCTTAGCTCATCTGCCATACATAAAATGTTCACGCGTTTTCGACGAACCGGAATTAACTGGCCATTGTCGGAAGAATACACGCCTGAACGCCTGGAGGAAGAGCTCTATGCCTTCAATCTTGAGACAAATCTTCCTGTAAAAAAACGCCGGCCGGACTGGCCTCTGGAATTCAAAATTCGCATGGCGGAGCTGACCCTGCAGCCGGACGCCTGTGTGGCTCAAATTGCCCGTGAGCATGGCATTAACGATAATCTGCTGTTCAACTGGCGCAATCTGCATCGTCAGGGGCTACTGGATCCGGCCAACAGAGCGACTCTGATTCCGGTTACTATGGAGCCTGTTGTCCCTCCGCCCAGGCAAAACGGCGTCGTATCAGCAGACCTGCCACCGGTCATCAGCTGCAGGCTGACGTTGCCAGGTGGAAGCCTCAACCTGACTGGCCCGCTGACGCCTGAACTTCTGCGCGCACTGGTCAGCGAACTCAGGGAGGGTGAGTCATGATTAGCTTTCCGGCAGGTTCGCGGATCTGGCTGGTTGCTGGCGTGACAGATATGCGCTGTAGCTTCAACGGGCTGGCAGCGAAAGTGCAGAACACGCTTCGCACCGATCCGTTCAGCGGTCATCTGTTTATCTTTCGCGGTCGTCGCGGCGACATGATAAAGGTGCTGTGGGCCGACCGGGACGGCCTGTGCCTGTTCACCAAACGACTGGAGCGGGGGCGCTTCGTCTGGCCGGTGACCCGTGACGGAAAAGTGCATCTGACGCCTGCGCAGCTCTCCATGCTGCTGGAAGGCATTAACTGGAAGCACCCACAGCGGACTGAACGGCCTGGCCTGCGGATATAACCTGCTGTAAAATGGGGTTATGGACGCATCCCTTCCCGATGAAAACGCCCGGCTCAGGGCGCTGCTGCTGGAGCAGCAGACCACCATCCGCAAAATGGCGGAGTATAACCGCCTGCTCTCACAGCGGGTGGCGGCGTACGCCAGCGAAATCAACCGGCTGAAGGCGCTGATCACTAAGCTTCAGCGCATGCAGTTCGGCAAAAGCTCCGAAAAGCTGCGTGAGAAAACGCAGCGCCAGGTGCGCGAGGCTGAAGAGCGCATCGGCGCCCTGCAGGAGGAGATGGCTGAGGCGCTGGGTGAGCAGCATGACCCGGTGGTTCCGCAACCGCTGCGCCAGTCTTCTGCCCGTAAACCATTACCGGCCACACTCCCCCGCGAAACCCGCACGCTGTCGCCGGCAGAAACCGCCTGCCCGTCGTGCGGCGGAGAGCTCAGCGCGCTGGGCTGCGACGTATCGGAGCAGCTGGAGCTCATCAGCAGCGCCTTTAAGGTTATCGAAACGCAGCGGCCAAAACTGGCCTGCTGTGGATGTGACCACATCGTTCAGGCGACCATGCCGGCAAAACCCATAGAGCGCAGCTACGCGGGTCCCGGGCTGCTGGCGCGCATCGTCACGGCAAAGTTCGCAGAGCACACGCCTCACTATCGTCAGTCAGAGATATACCGGCGTCAGTGCGTGGAGCTGAGTCGTGCCACACTGGGGCGCTGGTCCGGTGCGGTCAGCGAACTGCTGGAGCCGCTGTATGACCTGCTGCGCCAGTACGTGCTGATTCCGGGCAAGGTGCATACCGACGATATCCCTGTGCCGGTTCAGGAGCCGGGCAGCGGTAAAACCCGCACGGCCCGGCTGTGGGTCTACGTGCGGGACGACCGTAACGCGGGCTCACCGCTTCCCCCGGCGGTGTGGTTCGCGTACTCGCCGGACCGTAAGGGGATACATCCGCAGCAACACCTTGCCGGATACAGCGGTATCCTGCAGGCCGATGCTTACGGCGGCTACAACGCACTGTACGAAGACGGCCGTATCGCCCAAGCGGCCTGCATGGCGCACGCCCGGCGAAAAATCCATGACGTTCACGTCCGCACACCGACCGACGTCACAACCGAAGCGCTGAAGCGCATCGGTAAACTGTATGCCATCGAGGCGGAGATACGCGGCAGCCCGGCAGAGGAGCGGCTGGCGGTCCGGAAAGAGCAGACGGTCCCGCTGATGCAGTCGCTGTACGACTGGGTACAGGCACAGATGAAGGTGCTGTCGCGCCACTCGGATACGGCGAAGGCGTTCTCGTACCTGCTGAAGCAGTGGGATGCGCTGAACCTGTACTGCAGCAACGGCTGGGCCGAGATAGACAATAACATCGCAGAGAACGCGCTGCGTGGCGTTGCCCTGGGGCGGAAAAACTGGCTGTTCGCGGGTTCAGACGCGGGCGGGGAACGTGCTGCGGTACTGTACTCGCTGATCGGCACCTGCCGGCTTAACGGCGTGGAACCGGAGGCGTGGCTGCGTTACGTCATCGGTCATATCCAGGACTGGCCGGTGAACCGGGTCCGTGATCTGCTGCCCTGGAAGGTCGATCTCACTTTTGTCTGAGCGTCAATACGGTCTGGATGAGACGCTTACGGCGTTGTCGTCTCTCAGTGATAAAAAAGCGCAGTTTGCCTACAGCGAAGTGCTGACCGCCGTTGTGTCACTTCTGCCAGCGGAAAAGGATATGGTGCAGCGGGCCAGAACGGGTATCGATACCGCCATTGAACAGGGCCGTCTTATTGCCCTCGATAAGGATAAGGGTATTTTCACGTCTGATATCCATGTGCTTGATGAACTGACGGTTCGCCAGTTTGCGCGGGAGCATATGGATTCCGGTCGCGCGATTGTCTCCGGTGATGCCCTGCTGAACGGGACGCTTGCCGCCGCTGCCGGGGTGTATGCTGAACTGGCTGAAACCCGCGATCCACTTGCGATTGTCTATGGCCGTGGGGGCGCAGCGGTACAGCGCGAACGAACAGAACGGCTTGCCGGACTGGCGGTATCACAGGGACGACAGGTTATGGTGCTGGCCGCCGACCGGAAAAGTGAAGCCTTTCTGGGAGAGAGTGAAACCCTGTCCGGGCTGATTGCCGGGCGTGGCGCACTGAAAGCAGACCTGCCGCTGACCGCCCATACCACCATCATTGTTGCAGAGGCCGAAACGCTGGGGCTGAAGGACAGCGTATTCCTGATGGAAAAAGCGCGGGAAAGCGGTGCGCAGATCCTGCTGATGGACAGCGGTAAACGGCAGGGGACAGGCAGCGTCCTTTCGGTTCTTCAGGAGGAAGGTGCCGCCCACTATCGTTTCAATGACGCGCCGGTGCCTGTGGCACAGCTTACGTCTGAAGCGGATAAAAAAGTCCGCTACAGCCATCTTGCCGCAGAGTATGCCCGCGATATTACAGCCGGGCATAGCGTCGTTGCGCAGGTTGCCGGTGAGCGTGAGCAACAGGTACTGACGGGGTACATTCGTGATGCACTACGTGAGCAGGGGCGTATCACCGGCGATGATATCCGGATTGAAACATTGTCTCCGGTCTGGCTCGACAGTAAGAACCGCAAAAGCCGTGATACCTACCGCGAAGGCATGGTAATGGAGCGCTGGAATGCCGATGAAAAGAACATGGAGCGCTGGCGTATTGATCGTGTTGGCGCTGAAACCAGTGTTCTTCGTCTTGTGAATGAGGCCGGGGAGCAGCAGCACCAAAAAATCAGCCAGATTGACGCCTCCTGGAGCCTTTTCAAACCCCGGACGCTGGAGGTGGCCCCCGGCGATCGGCTGCGGGTTACGGGACGGGAAGCGAAAGGCAGGCTGAAGGCGCAGGATGTGGTCAGCGTTGTCAGCGCCGGTGGTGGCGTTGTTGCGCTGGAGAAAAACGGAAAGATTATCCGGGCAGATATCTCCCGGCCCCTGAAGGTTGAACATAACTATGTTGAATCCCTGGGTAAATCGATAGCGCCTGAAGGAAAAGTGCTGGCCGCGCTCAGCGGGCGTGAGATGCGCGATGATGTGCTTAATACCCTGACCCGCAGCGGCAGTGATATCCGGATATTTACCGCAATGGATGTTGAACGGGGCGAGGCAAAACTTGCCCGCAGCCCTGCTGTGCGGGTGATAAGCGCCCAGGTGGAAGCGGCCACCGGCGCAAAAGGGGTTGATACCGCCCTCGATGCCGCAAGAGAACTGCCACGAACCCCGGCGGCTCAGGCCGTGTATCTGGCCCTCAGTCAGGTGCAGCATGAGAAAACAGCGTTCCTGGCCCCGGAACTGCTCAGTGCCGCGCTCAGTATTAATTCAGCGGTCAGCATTCCGGCTATCCAGTCTGAGATTAACCGGCAGGTAAAGGACGGTGAGCTTATCCGGCTGGAAGCCGGGCTGATGCTGCCAAAGTCCACCTTTGAAACGGAAAAGGCCATTCTGCGCCATATCGCGGAAGGGAAAGGCAGCGTCACGCCGCTGATGGCGTCGGTGCCTGAACAGTATCTTACGGGGCTGACGGCAGGGCAGCAGGCCGCCACGCGCATGGTGCTGGAAAGCGCTGACCGCTTTACGGCGGTGCAGGGCTACGCCGGTGTGGGTAAAACCACGCAGTTTAAAGCCATGCTGGCGGCAATGGCGACGTTGCCGGACGACCAGCGACCGGAGGTGGTGGGGCTGGCTCCGACTCACCGGGCCGTTGAGGAAATGAAAAGCGTGGGCGTCCGGGCGCAGACGCTGGAATCCTTTATCTGGGAAGACGGACAGGCCCGGATGAACGGTGAGAAACCGGATTACAGCAATACCCTGTTCCTGATTGATGAGGCGTCAATGATTGGCAACCGGGCGATGAGTGAGGCTTATCAGGCCATCGCCACCGGCAGCGGTCGGGCCATTACCAGCGGGGATGATGCTCAGTTGCGGGCCATCGAGCCGGGACAGCCGTTCCGGCTGATGCAGCAGCGCAGCGCCGTTGATACCGCCATTATGAAGGAGATTGTGCGCCAGACGCCGGAACTTCGGGAAGTGGTGTATGCCATGATTGAAGGGCAACATGCGCTTGCGCTGGAAAAGGCCGAAAATGTCACACCGGATGTGGTGCCGCGGGAA
Organism: Mixta mediterraneensis; assembly: GCF_014946725.1. GTDB lineage: Bacteria > Pseudomonadota > Gammaproteobacteria > Enterobacterales > Enterobacteriaceae > Pantoea > Pantoea mediterraneensis. The sequence goes on along the minus strand of NZ_JACFXY010000018.1, from coordinate 22,063 downwards.
GCCGGTGCATTCGTTCCTGCATCATCCGTTGAGCAGGTCAGTCCGGATAAAGAACAGATCCAGGCGTTACGTGATGCAGGAGCGCCCGCCAGCGTGACGGAGGCAATAGCGGCTGACTTTGCGGGACGAACAGCCGAAGCCCGCGACAATACACTGACGGTGGCGCATCTCAATACGGACAGGCAGGAAATAAACCGCCTGATACATGACAATCTGTACAGGGCTGGCATTACGATAAACGAACAGGAGATAACCGTCCTTGACCCGGTTCGCGTCCGGCACAATGAGCTTCGGAGCCTGACGGGATGGGCCGCTCTGACGGGAAAAGTTGCCCTGATTAACCGGGAATACTGGACGGTCGGCAGCACTGACCGGCAGAGCGGGCTGGTGACGCTTATCAGCCATGACGGACGGGAAAAAATCCTGTCACCGTTCGAGAACAGCACCGAGGATGCACAGATTTATCAGCCGAGGATTATCAGCGTCAGTGAGGGCGACAGAATGCGTTTTACCCGTTCTGATGCCGAGCGCGGTTATACCGGAAACAGCTTCTGGAACGTGGAACAGATCGACGGACAAAGCATGACCCTTCGCAGCCAGGATGGTCAGCTTACCCGTCGTCTTGACCTGAATGACCCGGCAGACAGGCATACCGACCTGGGGTATGCCGTCACGGCATACGGTGCTCAGGGGGCCAGTTCCCGGTTTGTCATTACGCTTGAAGGGACTGAAGGAGGGCGAAAGCGAATGGCAACAAAGGAAAGTGGTTACGTTACGTTGTCCCGAACAAAAGAGCATGTGCAGGTTTACACCGATGACAGAGCCGGATGGCTGGCTGAACTCAGTAAAAACAAGGGTGATCGTACCGCCCATGATTATCTGATGGCGGGTGAGGATCGGGCGGGCAGGACGGCAGAGGGGATTCTGTCCTGGGCCTCCCCTCTTGCCGATGTTGCCGCTGGCCGGGCGTTGCTGAAAACCTACGGGCTGGCTGAAGGCGAATCACAGGGCCTGTTTGTGCCGGGCGTCAGGCGGCATCCGGAGCCGGGGCTGGCGTTCGCGCTGTGGGACAGTAACGGCAACCGCTCAGGCGTGGTGATTCTGACGATAAATGCCGATGAGCGTAACGGCGTGTCCTTACCCGGTGATTTTCGGGTCATTGGCAGCAATGATGCAAGGTTTGCGGGGATACAGCAGAGCCGGAACGGGGAAAACCGCATCGCGGAGAGCCTGCCTGAAGGGTTGCAGCTTGCGCAACAGTATCCCGACAGCGGCGTGATCGTCAGGATGGAGGGCGAGGGTTTACCGCTCAATATCAGCCGTATCACCGGCGCTGATCAGGTAGTCGATGACAGCCTGACCGCGCAACTGGCCCGCAACGTGGCCGGGAAAACGGAAGACCCCCTTCCCTTCATTCCTGAGCCGAAGGAGAACGCTGAACAGGAGGCGGAACGACTTGCCCGTGAAGCCCTGGAAAAACAGGGTAAAGGTGAGAAGGATATTCGTCCGGAAGATGTACTCGCCGCCATCAGCGAGCCGGAGGATGATATCCATACCGGGCTGCTGGCCGGTAAGCTGAAAGAGGAGGAATATCCGCTTACCGGGCGGGATATTGCGGCGGCGCTGGGCGAGAAATCGCCGGAGAAAGCGCCGGAAGCAGAGAGTCAGCCCGATCAGTCGCTTCATCTGAAGCAGATCGAGCGGGACATCGTGAAAGAAAAATCTTTCGAGGACTGACGCCTGTTGCTATGCCTTTTCCGGCAGCAGCCGGATAACGGAAAAGTCTTCCTCATCAGGCCGCTGTTCGCTTTTTAAATGGCATTGCTCAAGTAACGGAAATACGCCTGAAATATCACCGGTGAAGCGGATCTCCAGTGGTTTAATCAGTTCGCCACTATCACTGAATGCAGGATGGAGTTCTGCTTTCGGGGTATACACCGCGCTGGCCGTTGCTGATTCCCTGTGATAATTACGCCATTCCTGCTGTGACAGCAGAAAGTCCAGCCAGCCCATTGTTTTCAGCGTTTCAATAAAATACGTGAAGCGGAATAACATGCTTTGTTTCGCCAGTTCGCCCGTGCTGGAACGCCAGATGTACTCCACCTTGCGGTGCAGCCTGGCACCAGAACCGTAGCGTTTCCCCTGGTCAAGAAGCCAGAGAATGTCCTGTGCGACCGAGCGGGGGAACAGCTTGCGTTTCTGGGCTGTTGTCAGCCACTGCATGATGAGCATGTGTATCTGCAAATCTGTGCGAATTTTGCCCTGCTTCTGCGACAGCTTTACTGCAACCAGCAGGCACCATGCCAGATGCGCCAGTTCTTCGGTCGGGCGTTTCTGATAAAAGACAGTCAACCAGTACCACTCCATTTTTTTCGTCGCGCGGAAGAATAGCATATTGCCCCCCCCCCCATCAGGGAGCAGGGCTACCGCCTTCGCTACGCTCCGTTGGTCAACCCCGGAAACGGGTAAAAGCAAGTTTTACCCGTTTTCGAGGTTCCTGTTAAAAATCCAAAGGAATCAAGATGATGTTATTTTCTTACGGAAAACTGGTCAGGGCCAGCTTTCTTTGTCTTCCCCTGCTCTCTTCTCTGTCTTTCCCCGCCGACGCGGAGATATCGACGGCTCCGGATATTCAGGTGGGTTTTTCTCCTGAAGGAACTGGTCGCCTTCTGGTGCTGAACACCATCGGTTCCGCACAGCAGAGTATCCGGATGATGGCCTATTCCTTCACCGATCCGGACGTGATGAAAGCGCTTATTGCCGCGCATCAGCGGGGCGTGGATATAAAAATCGTTATCGACGAGAAAGGCAACCGCAACAGGGCCAGCATGGCGGCAATGAATCTGATTGTGAATGCCGGTATTCCGCTGAGGACAAACGACCGTTTCCCTATCCAGCATGATAAGATTTTAATTGTTGATAATCATACAGTTGAGTCGGGAAGCTATAACTTCAGCAGAGCGGGAGCGAGTAAAAATTCGGAGAACGTGGTGGTGATGCGCTTTATGCCCGCCATCGCCAGCCAGTATCTGTCTCACTGGCAGTCCCGCTGGGAAATGGGGACAGACTGGCAATCGACCTACTGATAACGGCGTACAAGTAGCCTCTCACTGACAGGGGTGATCCGTGCGCCAACGCAGATCACCTTTTCGATAAAAGTTAAGTCGCTGATTTACCGCTTCTGTAGTATTCTCTGCGAGATGATCCTTTTTAGATCCTTGAGGAGGCAGATATGTCGCAAGTAGCAAATGCAGCAACTTCCTCATCGAAACGCCCTTACAGAAAGGGGAATCCACTTAGTGATGCTGATAAACAGCGTGCTTCGGTGGCGAGAAAGAGAGCTACTCACAAAGAAGTTAAAGTTTTTCTGGAACCCCAGCTTAAAGAATTGCTAATGACTATGTGCCAGGAAGACGGTTTAACCCAGGCTGAAATTTTGGCCCGTTTAATTGAGCGTGAAGCTCAGGCCAGAAACATAATCTGATGGGCTTACTTTCTTGATCCTTTATTCTGTGAGTGCTAGATTGCTGTGCGAGTAAAGAATTTTTGGTGGGCCACGCCATAAGGTGGCAGGGAATGGTTCGGATATGAATGCTCCGGAACCACAAAAAACAAAACCCCGATAATCTCCTCAACTTTGGCGAGCGGAGAGATTAATCGGGGCCAACTAAAACCGTACAGAACTGCTGCTCTGTACGGGGAGTATATGCACATGCTTAGAAAACCGCAATACCTTCTATGCGCTTTACTCCTTCTGTGCAACATAAGCGCAGGAAGGTGTGACTGACGCTCAGGCCCTGTTCTCTCATTATCGGCAGGTCAAGAACCCAAATCCGGAATTCACCCCGCGTGAGGGCAAAAAGACCCTGCCGTTCTGCCGTAAGCTGATGGCGAAAGCGGAAGGCTTCACGTCCCGTTTTGATTTCTCCATGCACGTTGCGTTTGCGCGTTCGCTGGGTGTGCGTCACCGTATGCCGCCGTTGTTGCGCCGCCGCGCCATCGATGCGCTGCTACAGGGGCTGTGCTTCCACTATGACCCGCTGGCTAACCGCGTCCAGCGCTCCATCACCAATCTGGCCATCGAGTGCGGGCTGGCCACGGAATCGAAAAGCGGCAATCTGTCCATCACCCGCGCCACGCGGGCGCTGAAGTTTATGGCGGAGCTGGGGCTGATTACCTACCAGACCGAGTATGACCCGCAGATTGGGTGCAACATCCCGACCGATATCACCTTCACGCCAGCCCTGTTCTCCGCGCTGGGTGTTTCTGACGTGGCCGTTGTGGCCGCGAGGCGCAGTCGCGTGGAGTGGGAAAACCAGCAGCGTGAAAAACAACGTCTCCCCCGGCTGGATATGGACGAACTGATAGCCAAAGCCTGGCGGTTCGTGCGTGAGCGCTTCCGGAGTTACCAGTCCGAACGCAAATCGCACGGGCTGAAGCGCGCCCGCGCCCGCCGTGACGCTGACCGTAACCGCCGCGATATTGAAACTATCGTGAAGCAGCAACTGACGCGTGAAATTGCCGAGGGCCGCTTTACCGGCAACCTGGACGCCGTGCGTCGGGAACAGGCAAGGCGTGTAAAAGAGCGTATGCTGATGTCCCGTGGTAACAACTATACGCGGCTGGCAACGGCCACCACCTGACCCCCTCCCGTTTCATTAATCCGGCTGACCCCGGAGGGTTCTGCACGTCTGTTACTCACCGTTGCTTATTATCTGAGCGAACGGACATGGCGGCCATCCATGCTTCCCTCTCTTTTCCTGCAAAACCGTGCTGAAATTTTGTCGCCGGTGCCATCTTTGCCCGATGAATTCAGTTATCCACACATAACTGCAAGGGACTTTTCCATAAGGTTACAGCCGTTATGGTTACAGAGCGCCAGCCGTACTGATTTCAAAGTGCGTGGTTCCCTTTAAAAACCTGCTCAATACTTCTTTTAAATATCTTTTAAAAAAACATATAAACAAAACGACCTATTCATCGCCTGCCCTGTGGACAGACTCAGATAATGCCCGCCCTTGCAGCGGACTCACGTCCGCGCCGGTTCGATAAAAGCAAAGTTACCTCCCGTCGCTACGCGACAGGCACTGTAAGGCAACTGAATTTAGTTACAACATTCAGGATACGCTTCCGCAAAACCAGAATGTGCACATCTGTGACCTCATCACCGCGCCCACCACTGAAAAGCGGCCCCGCCCCGACCAAAGGCCGGAACAGCATCGCTTTTAATGATGGATGTTGTAACTAGAGCTAAGTCGCTTTGAGAAGTATCGCTGGAAGGTCTGGATTAACACGCCCGTAAGCGGCCCTCACGGCCCGCTAACGCGGAGATATGCCCCGACTGCGGCTACGCCTTGTCGTGACCACACCGACAGCGCACAAAAGCTTCTGTATCGCTTTCAGCGGGTTTATGTCTGGCAGGGTGAAGGGATGGATTGGCAGAAACTATCAGAACTGTAACCGGCTGCGCCGGGTCACGGTGCCATTCACCAGTAAAACTATATTCAGCATCGGCTGGCACCTCTATGCCGCTTTGCGGCATTCAAATAACTGACTGCGCACTGCTCGCCAGTTTTCATTAGGGACTCCTGCGTGCAGCCCTTTCGTTGACACTAGGAGTAAGTATTCTTATCATTGTGTTGATAGTTAACACAGGGGGCGTTATGGCCAGAACAACAAGCGTTACGATTGGCGAACAACTCGATTCGTTTATTAGTCGATTAATAGACAGTGGCCGTTACGGCTCTGCGAGTGAAGTTATGCGCTCTGCGCTGCGATTGCTGGAGCAACAGGAAACAAACGATGAAGTTATTCGCCAGGCTGTTATTGCTGGGCTGGAAAGCGGTGAAAGCTCACTATCACTGCGGGATATTGCAGCACAAAGAAAACTGAGACATCGTGTATAAACTCACCGAACGGGCGGCAGAAGACTTCGCAGGGATTTATGATTATACGCTCTTGAAATTTGGTGAAACTCAGGCAGACCATTATACAGATGTACTTGAGGCATTTTTCGAGACACTGGCCGGAATGCCAGATATGGGACGTGACTACCATGCCGTTCCTGGTGTGATGCGCATTGAATTTCAGCGACATGCCATTTTTTATACGGTTCGTGATACAGATATTCTGATTGCGCGTATTTTGCACCAACAGATGAACCATAAACGCCATTTACTGGAAATCTAAACACGCTGCCGCGCTTTGCTTGGCCTACACCGATCTGCCACATAAAAAATTTATGCACCAGATCGGTGTTCTCGGGAAGGATGGGTGTGTATTTGAGTTAATGTGTTTTTACTCATTTGAGTTTTTAGCTGTCATTTTCTTTCAGCCAATTATCGACCAAGTCCTTTATCACATCAGTAATAGATGTGCCTTTTTTTGCACACGCAGCTTTGAAGCGGATATGTATTTCTTCATCAAAGTTAACGTTGACTCTCTTTTGCTTTCCCGTGGGTGTGCTATTGACGACTTTTTCAAGATCCCGATGCTCACCGAAACTCATTGTTTTTGATGTATGTTGTTTAGTTAGTGCCATACATAACCTCTTAATATGCTGAAATGAGTATATGAGTTTTTACTCAAATGATTCAAGTATTTCTCGCGTCAGAATGGCTATCTCGCCCTTTGCTGCTCCATCGTTGGTATCGAAAACGCTCTCACCCTCCATGACGGATTTAACGTAACTTTGGCGTTGTGTGATCGCAGTTTTAAACGGCTTAATACCCGTCTGAGCAATGCTATCTTTCAGGACATTAAGCATGGTGGCTTGTTCGATTTTCCGTGTTATGAGGAATCGAGCTTCTACCGGACGATTATAAGCCTGGGCTTCCAGCACGGTGACTACGGAACCGGCAGCGGAAAAATCCAGAGGGCTGGGTGTTACCGGGATGATAATCAGGTCGCTGACCATCACCGCTGCGGAAGTAATAACTGACAGAGAACCGGCTCCATCAATAATCACAAAGTCATATTCAGCCAGATCTTTTCTTACCTGGTAAACGTCTTTCTCTGATGCTGCGGTGTAAACATCAAATGCTGCTTTCTCTGCTTTATTCCAGTTAGTCAGGCTCATCTGTGGGTCTGTATCTACAACTGCAATTTTTTTTCCTGAACTGGCAAGGCAGCTACTGACGTTGATCGCCGCAGTCGTTTTACCAGACCCCCCTTTGGGGTTGAGGAACGCGATAATTTTCATGTTCAAACCTCATTTGTGTGTTTACTCATTTGAGTTTAATTATACGCAAAAGAACAAATGAGTAAATGTGTTTATTGTGTGTAAATGAGTATTTGAGTGTTTTCTTTGAATGTTAGAACTGCTGGGAATTTTGGTTTAAGCTTTTCTCTCAGAAAATTATTGCCAACCTCCATCGTATTCATTCCAGCTCTGATTCGTCGCATCATTGGTTAGCGTCATATCATCGACCACGCAGTTACGTATCTCAGCGGTGCGGTATATCTCGTCGAAAAGTTCGTCAATCTGCTCTTTCAAATCGGCATCATCGCTATACGTAAAAATCAGGCTGTACTCATTGTTGTCCAACACCTTTCCTTCATAGTCGCACTCAACCAGCCAGGCAATATCTTCTCTGATCTTTTTCTTCCCTCGGGTAAATTTGCTGCCGTTCTGCACCGGCACCCACAGTGTGGTTGTCACGGAGAGTGTCGCTACCGATGTAAAACTGGCCCACCTGCCGATGTAAATCTGACCCACCTAGGGTAAAAATGGCAGTTTTAAGGCACTGCCAATGATGACATTGGAGACCAGAGTGGAGATTAGTGTTTTACACCGTCAGGGCATGTCGATACGCGCCATCGCGCGCCAGCTTTCATGCTCTCGTGAGACCGTTCGCAGATATATTCGTAGCCCGCTGCCCGTAGCGGATATGCGCTACAAGCCTCGCGCACCCAGACCCTGCAAGCTTGACCCGTTCAAGACCTATATCCTTGAGCGCGTGGCCGCTGCCAGGCCCCTCTGGATACCCGCCAGTGTGCTGCTGCGCGAGATCCGTCAGCGTGGTTACGAGGGTGGTTACAGCATGCTGACCGCTTTCCTGCACCCCATTAAGCAGCCCGTCACTGAAGAGGTAACACGCTTCGAGACCGAGCCTGGCTTTCAGATGCAAGTTGATTTCACCATCATCAGACTCGGTCATAACCCATTGCTGGCCTTTGTCGCCACGCTGGGCTGGAGCCGCGCGACTTTCGTCAAGTTTTACAGCAACCAGGACTCCGCTGCCTGGTGTGACGGCATTGAGTCTGCGCTCAGGTTCTTCGGCGGGACGCCGCATCAGCTGCTGTTCGACAACGCCAAGGCCATCATCATTGAGCGCGATGTCTACGGCCCCGGTAAGCATCGCTGGAACCCGCAGTTGATGCACGTCGCCGAGAAGTATGCCTTTACTCCCAAGGTCTGCCGACCCTATCGCGCCAAGACCAAGGGTAAGGTTGAGCGGTTTAACCATTACCTCAAGAACAGCTTTATCGTGCCTCTTACCGCGACCTTCCGGCAGGCCGGGCTGGTACTGGATGTACCTGCTGCCAACACACGCATCGGCGAGTGGCTGGTCACCGTCGCGAACACACGAGTGCATGGCACCACAGGCGTACCGCCTGAGCAGCGCATGCCGCGCGAGCGTGCTGCGCTATTGCCGTTACCGAAGGTCACGTTGGCATTGCCTGCACCTGTCCCAGCGCTCAGCCAGCGTCCGGTGCCGACCGAGAGCCTGCAACATCCTCTGGCAACGTACCAGGCCTTGCTCGAGGTGCCAGCATGAACCTTCAACATGATCGTATTGCCGCGCTCTGCGAGCAACTCAAGCTCGACCGCCTGCCGGCAGAGTGGCCGGGTGTGGCACAGGCGACCATCGACAACAGCGGCACGCATGCCGACTTCCTGGAAGCCGTTTTGCAGCTCCAGCATGATGGCCAGAACGAACGGCGTCGCCAGACCATTTTGCGGTTATCAGGCCTGCCGGTGATAAAAACACTGGAGCAGTTCGATTACGCCTATGCCAGTGGCGTTCCACGAAGTCAGATCCAGGAGTTGGCGGGTCTGACATTTATCGAACGTCAGGAGAACGTTGTCCTGCTCGGGCCTTCTGGCGTCGGCAAAACGCACCTGGCGACCGCCATTGGCTATAAGGCCGCGATGGCGGGTTTAAGCATTCGGTTCATTACCGCCGCCGACATGATGCTGCAACTGATGGCGTCACATCGTCAGGGTGACCTGAAGGGCTACCTGAACCGCGTCGTAGGTAAACCTAAGCTGTTGATCATCGACGAAGTGGGATATCTGCCGTTCGGTAAAATGGAGGCGAACCTGTTCTTCCAGGTAGTCGCTAAACGGTATGAGTCAGGCAGCGTGATCCTGACCAGCAACCTGCCGTTTACGCAGTGGTCCGGAACGTTTGGTGATGACGAGACACTGACGGCAGCGATGCTGGATCGGCTGCTTCACCATGCGCATATCGCCCAAATCAGCGGCCAAAGCTATCGACTGAAAGATAAGCTGAAAAGCGGTCAACTCCAGAAGAAAACGAAAGCAACAACGCTCGAATGATTCAAAGGGGGTGGGTCAGTTTTACTTTGGCAGGGTGGGTCAGAATTCGATCGGTATTGACAGTACTCCCGCGCTATACAGCATTTTCAGGGGTTTTGACCTTAATCCGATAACCTAAATGCGAGACCTCAAGGGCGACAACTTAAAAGCGATAACCGCTGAAACAAAATCAATCCGTTACGCAGCGGTATTGGTTAAATAATGCGCTTAACGTACAAAAATTTCCGATCTCCAAACTGCCCCCTCTTATACCGATGCCGGAGTAGCTGTCACTTCAGAAGTGAGATAGCAGCGCTAATTCTTCGGAAAAAATACTTAAATTTGCTTAATCCACTGAAACTGTGCGTGATAATTTGTAAAATCGTTGTATTGCGGTAATCAGCCGCGGTTTTAGGGGATAGGGAATGCTGGAACTTTTTGACGTGAGCTACGAAGAGCTAAGGACAACGCAGGCGTCAGAGCTTTACATGCTGCGAAAGCAGACCTTCAGTGACCGCCTCGGCTGGGACGTGGCCTGCAGTCAGGGAATGGAATCGGATGAATTTGACGGGCCGGGCACGCAGTATATTCTTGGACTTTATGAAGGGCAGCTAATCTGCAGCGTCCGGTTCGCCGCGCTCAGTCAGCCAAATATGATAACTCACACCTTCCGCGACTGCTTCAGTACGGTAGAGCTGCCTGAAGAGGGGACCGAATCCAGTCGTTTCTTCGTGGACAAGGCCCGCGCGCGCAGCCTGCTGGGAGAGAGCTATCCGGTCAGTCAGGTGCTGTTTCTGGCCATGGTTAACTGGGCGCAGCAACGGGGACATGCCCGCATCCACACCATCGTGAGCCGGGCTATGCTGACCATCCTGCGCCGCTCCGGGTGGCAGATCTCCGTGCTGAAGGAGGCTCATCTGACCGAAAAAGAGCGTATTTACCTGCTGACGCTGCCGACGGGCCCGGAGGATCAGCTGCAGCTCTCAGGTTCTGTTATCTCCCGTACGGGCTGTCCGCCTCAGGCGGTGGTCACCTGGCCGCTGAGGCTGCCGGTCTGATGAGATCCAGCTCAGCGCCCAGGCGGATGGCCTGCCGGGCGTTAGTGACGCCCAGTTTGGAAACCACGTTCTTGATATGAAACTTCACCGTGCTCACGGAGATACCGGTGATCGCCGCGATTTCCGCATACGTTTTCCCCATGCTGGCCCAGTAAAGCACTTCATTTTCCCGCACCGTAAAAATCGCGCCGTCAGTATTTTCAAAGCGCCCTCTGGCCTTATCAGTCATCGATCCCGTGAGTTTATACATCTGCGCGTTGAAGTCGATCAGCAGCATCTGGAGGGCACCCTGTTCTGCTGAAATGCGGGCTTCGAGCCCTTCCTGACCGATGCCGTTGATGATAAGCGACAGCAGCGCAAGGTTATTCATGTGATCGTGAAGCACAAACGTAAACCCGTTGACGATGTTATACTGACGCGAGAGCGTGAAAATTTTGGTAAACCGCAGGTCGGACATCAGCGTGATATTTTCGTCCCACGAAAAAGGCGAGGTTCGCTTAAAAGCAGAAAGAATAACGGGATCGGTCAGCTGAAAGTTGTTGGCCCGGTAGAGGCGAATCCACTCGTCCGGATAACTGGAGATTATAAGAACTTCTGAAGGTTTTTTTTTGTTTACGACGACGTAGGCATACTCAGGTGAGCCGTATGGTTGCAGCTTTCGCTGAATATAAGCCTGCAGCGTCTCTGTAACCGTGTTGTTTCCAGTAAAAAAAGCAAACATCACTGCTCCGGGTGGTTTCGTATTGCCGGTTTAATACCATACCTGCACTAAAGCACAGTAACATTAATACTTAAGCATAACTTACAATCGGAAGGCAAGCAGCTACAATAGCTGCAAGTTGTTGAAGCAGAAAAAAAACCTGACCTTACGGTCAGGTCGCTAAAACAGCCAACACCAGGGAAATCCGGTCAGACGGTACGCAAACAATAAAGTCACCGCTGGCCGGATCCACATTTTGCCACTTCCTCATGCCTCCAGGCAAATCATAGTGTTTCAGCTGGTTCTGTCGCATTAGCGTAGGCAAGTCAGAAAAAGTTGTGCTGCCGATATTTTAGGCAGCCAACAAATAAAATTGTTCCGCTGGTGACAATCTGTCGCCGGCGGGATGCTGAAGTTGTCCTTTGCGTATCATCTGTACCAACTCAATGCCTGCTAACAGCGTCTGCGACCGACGAAATGATGTAAATCCCAGCATCGGCCGTATTCGCCGTTTGATATTCCGATGGTCCTGCTCAATCAGGTTGTTCAGGTATTTGCTCTGCCTGACAGTGATGATGTCTTCTTCTGGTTTGTCAGCGTAGAGCGTGGACAGCGCCGCCGTATTGGCGCCACTTTTATCGATAGTGACCACCCCGGGTTTGCCGTGATAACGAATGGCCTTGCGAAAGAAACGCAACGCAGCGGCGGCGTCCCGTTTGGCGGTCAGCAGGAAGTCGACGGTTTGACCTGCCGTATCTACCGCGCGGTACAGATATTTCCACTGGCCTTTGATTTTGATGTAGGTTTCGTCCATGCGCCACCGCCGACCCACGGTGCGCTTATGCCGACGAAACGCCTTATCCAGCAGCGGCACCAGACGGATAACCCAGCGGTGAAGCGTCGAATGGTCAACAATAATGCCGCGCTCGGCCATAATTCTTCGAGATTGCGCAGGCTAAGGGCATAAACCAGATACCAGCGAACGCATTGAGCAATAACATCGAGGGGATAAGTGCAGGCGTTTGAAAGCTTTACGTATCAGAGGCATGAGCAGGCAATATCATAACAAAAAACAGCATGTTACCTGATGCCGTCTTAATGCGACAGAACCGTCTCAGGAAAGGGTTAGTGGCGGATCTGCGCCAGGTCGTCTTCAGACAGACCTGTCATTTTCATGACGGTATTGCGGTCGATGCCGTTTTCCAGCATGGTACGGGCAACTTCGAGTTTGCCTTCCTGTTTGCCTTCATTGCGGCCTTTTTCAATACCGCGTTGTTCACCGAGCTGCAGGCCTTCAGCCCTGCCCTTCTCGATACCCTTCTGTTCAAGTTGTTGAGCGATGGTCATAAGTGCGTCTCCGTGTTGCGGCACACGCTGTGCCAGTTCGCGTACAAAAGCTTCGGCGTCGGATGTTTCGCCTGCCTGCACTATATAGTGTACCAGCGATATGACCTGCGATGAAGACAGATATCCCGCCAGCAAAATGGGCGCCAGCCGGTCAACCAGTTCTGCCAGGTCCCGCTGATGAATATGTTTCTGCAGTAAGGTCAGGGCGGCCATGCTGCGATGGCCAGCAATTTCATCATCCGGAATGACCGTAACGTCTACCAGCGGGAAAGCGCTGTTGTAGAGTTCACCGGCCAGCGCCGGATCGTCAAACTCATCCAGCCAACGGGTGGAGTACGGATACGGGCTGCGCTTACCCGTATAGAACAGCACCGGTATCACCAGTGGCAGTTTTTTATGCCCTGCCTCCAGGTGGCGCTGCATGGCGTCCACTGCATAGCGTATCAGGCGGAAAGCCATATGTTTGTCCGGCGTTGACTGGTACTCGATGAGCACGTGGACATAACCATCACCTGCAGTGGTTTTCAGGCTGTAGAGGACGTCGCTGAAATACTGGCGGAGATCATCCTCAACGAACGAGCCGGATTCGAGTTTCAGCGTGCTGAGATCGCAGACTGCACGCAGCTCTGCGGGCAGGTGGATTTCCAGGAAATCCCGTGCAATATCCGGTTGCGTCAGGAACTGCCTGAACGTGGCATCGTGGGGGGTGGATGTGCTGCTTTTCTTTTTCATCAACCCTGGCTCTGAAAAATGACCCTAAGATGTTATCACAGCCAGGAAAAAGCTAATATTGGCGGTGAATGGAATTGCCATTCCTTCAGGGAACTGTGCCGGGGTGGTTCGGTCCCCTCCCCTTTATTCTGGTAACTCCGGGCTGACTGCATCGTCTCGCAGGCGCATGATGGTTTGTCTTGAGGTACCAAACTCGCGGGCAACGGCGCTGATACTGGCACCCGCTTTCAGGTGTTCAAGCGCTGCCTGCCGCTGGTCCGGGTTCAGCGCCGGTGGCCGGCCAAACCGTTTGCCCGCTGCTCTGGCCCTTGCAAGGCCTGAATGCGTGCGCTCAATCAGCAGGTCTTTCTCAAATTCTGCCACCGCCGAAATGACCTGCATGGTCATCTTACCTGCCGCGCTGGTAAGGTCCACGCCACCCAGCGCGAGGCAGTGTACGCGAATACCGGATGCTGCCAGCTGCTCAACGGTCTTTCGCACGTCCATTGCGTCACGGCCCAGGCGATCAAGTTTGGTCACTATCAGCACATCACCATTTTCCATACGATCAAGTAACCTGGCAAAACCGGTCCGTTCGCTGGCGGCTACCGAACCGCTGATTTGTTCCTCAATCAGGCGCTGGGGTTTAACGGTAAAACCGGCTGCTTCAATTTCCCTGCGCTGATTTTCCGTTGTCTGTTCAAGCGTGGAGACCCGACAGTAAGCAAAAACTCGGGACATGGCATAATTTTCTGTACGAAATGGATGTACGAATTATAACGCATGTACGAAAATAATTTCACTAAGTTTTGGACAGGTGTTGTAAGTAGTGTACGAAACCGGTCGGTTCCGGACACTATCAGGCGGCCAGCGCCAGCCGCTGATCCATGTTCAGCTCGATACGACCATACGGATTAACATGGTGGTATATCGATGGCGTCAGACCACGCCAGTCTTCTTCTGTCATTCGCTGCTGCCAGAGCGGCTCTGCCAGCACATTCTGGATCAACAATGTATTGATATAGACCAGACTGATTTGCAACAGGTGCAGAGAGAGCATCGACAGCTCCTGATCCGCAGGCCGGTTGCTGGTGAATTCTCCGTGTTCGCCATAAAAAATAAATTTATTGGCACTGTTCCAGTTTTCAACGACGTTGAGACCCGCATTAATTTCGCAACGCAGTGACTCATCGTGCAAATAACGGCAGAGGAAGATAGTCTTAATCGCTTTGCCCAGCTCTGCGAGTGCCTTATAGGTAGGGTGCTGAATGTTATTGCGGGTGAATCGTCGTAATATGGCCTCGGGTTCTGCTGTTCCGGTTCTCAGTGCCGCAGTATATTTGATTATCTCGTCATACTGTTGTGCAATAAGCTCCCAGTCGATCCCCCGGGTTAAAACCGGCGTCAAATGCGGGTACAACGAGGCATCTTCCTTTTCACACACATACAGTTTCTGTCGGGCGATCGCTTTCAGGCGCGGCAACAGATCGAACCCCAGCACATCACTGAACGCAAAAGCCACCTCACTTTGCCCGTGGCTGTCCACATACTGGTGGTTGATTTCCATGTCGGTACAGTGCTGCAGAACACCTTCCATCATCGCGGCCAACTCCGATGAGGAACAGCGGCGCAATTGTGAATAAATACACGTGGAGTGCGTATCCACATGCCAGTAAATCATCACGCCACGCCCGCCATAACGGGCATGCCATTCTGTCATCAGATTCTGATCATACGCACCAAACTTTCGGGAGTCGGCAGCACAGGATGTCGTCGCATTTCCCCAGATAGCGGGCTGACGAATACGGAAAATACCGTTCACAATATGTGAAATCGTTGAGCGTAAAGCATCTTTCTGAATAAACCGTCGTTTAACGTAGCGCAATTCATCATAGTTAACGCGGGGTTGCTGGCTGGCGATACGCTTCAGGCCTACATTGGTACCGAGGCCAAACAGACATAACAACAGGCGGCGTTGTAATACCCCGGGCTCAAGTACTTCCCGACTGGCAGATGTGCGAAATAACGACGAGAAATGTTCCCGTAAATCCACCTCCTTGAGTATGTCTATCAACTCCAGGTCGGCCCAGCGCTGGCCTATTTCCTGCTTCAGCGCTGCTGTGTTGGGTGGCTCCGCTTGTTTATCCAGCGGCGTCAGGTGGATACGATTTTTCCCCTGTTCCCTGATACGAAGTTTGGGATTATCCGGCAGTCCATTATTCAGCGTACCGAGCCAATAATGCATCCTGTCCTGGATTTGGTTAATAAAGGTTGTCGCATCAGTGGGTGCCTGCAACAGGGAATAATAATATGCGCGATTGGTGGCAAAATCGGCAGGGAGATCTTCTGCCGGATCACGATAACGATCAGCGCCGGTGACCCAGATTTCTTTGTTGCGCAGACTCTTGCGTAAGGCCCGTAACACACAGATTTCATAGTTGATACGATTAATACGCTCTTCACCGGACGGGCTCTGTACGATGACAACATCCCGCCATTTTTTCTGAATAATACCGTCAACAGGCACATCACCCACCGCATAGAAATGCTGATTGCTGGTCCTGTTTTCCTTAATAATCTGGATGGCATCAATCACAGGGCGATACAGAGCGTTGCCGGACTGAAACTCAAGCCGGTCCAGTACCGGCATCAACATCCGACGATAATGGCTACCGTAAGAAGAACGCATGGATTCATGTACTTCCTGTTCGGTATTTACCCCAAGTGTTTTGAATTCATCGACCAGATTTTGCAGCATTTTCTGTGAGACAACGGGATAGACAACGTCCTTTATGACGCCGTCCGGCTGATCAACAGTGGCCTCGGCCATGCGGAACAGCAGACGCGCCTTGCCCCTTACTTTTTTAAACGCCGCAAACTGCTTTTTATCGACCTTTTTTTCAGCCCGGGTGCCGAGGTTATGGATTAGCACCATCAACATCTCAATCAACGCATCGGTCAATTGCTGGCGGCGACGCCAGCAAAACATAGCGACCATGCTGTAACGGATCGCTGAAGGGTGGCGACGAAGATCCCTGATCGATTCACTGGCACACCGTTGTTGAAACTGCACGATGAATTTAGGGGATATTCCCTGAAAAATATTCGGCTGTAGCGCAACACTATCGAGACATTTTAGCTGGGCGATGACGGAAAGGACATTCTCCAGACTGGGCCTTCCCGGGTCAGCTTTGAGACCACTGAAGGTAACTTCGTTTATTCTGGCAGTGCCCGGTTCTTCGGCGGACAGTAAGTGATTGATGGCAACCTTACTGTCGAGTGAAAGTCGGGTAAATATGGTGTTTTGTTGTTTTATTTCAAACTGGTGTACGACTGAACGTATAATCCGATCCAGATGCTCGGCGGCGGGCCGTTCAATCTGCTGCTCCTGACACCAGTCAGTAACAAGTTCGCTGCCGTGTACAGCCTGCGGGTTTAACGGGAGGATAAATTCGGTTAACCAGGCGCTGAGCCTTGCTATATCAGCTTTATCTGGGAGCCTGACACCCAGATAGCGACGAATATTCTGGCGGTGCCGCTGAGCCTGCCGCCCCTGAAGCGGGTAGTTTTCAAGAGATACCGAAGTGCATCCGATCTGCCCGGCAATAGCATGCACAACACCTGAAGGGAAATCGTTTAATGATTCAGGGTAATGGCCCTGTACCTGTCGGAATTTTAGTTGAATGGCAAATCCCAGGCGCCCTGTATCGGTCATTCCTGGTAACAGGGAAAGTTCATCAGCAAGCAAACACCACTCGTCCCTGTTATCAAAAGTCTGCTCCGGTGACGACATCACAACTCCCTGGATCATCAGTGGTTAACCGCTATGGCAACCATTTCACAGGTGAGTAATTTTTACTCAGATCCAGTTCAAAAAAGTCAGATGTCGCATTTTGCAGCTTCGCTCCCACTAGGCCCTGTTCGTGGGTAAGATCACACAACCGCATTTGCCACTTTCCGAAAGCATTTTTCATCGCTACAGTAAACTCATCCGACCACTTACCTGCGGGCTGTTATGAGCGCTTCTCTTTTTTCTCCTCTGGATCTGGGCTTCACCCGGCTGAAAAATCGCGTGCTGATGGGATCAATGCACACCGGGCTGGAAGAGCATCCTGACGGGCCGCGTCGTCTGGCGGCGTTTTACGCTGAGCGCGCCGCCGCGGGCGTGGCGCTGATTGTCACCGGCGGGATTTCTCCCTCACCGGAAGGCGTGGTAATGGCGGGCGCTTCGGTGTTGAATCATCCCGGCCAGCTGGCTCACCATCGCGAAGTTACGCAAGCGGTGCATCAGGCCGGAGGCAAAATCGCCCTGCAGATCCTGCACGCAGGTCGTTACAGCTACCAGCCTTCGCTGGTTGCGCCTTCGCCATTGCAGGCTCCGATTAACCCATTTAAGCCTAACATTCTGAATAACGAAGATATTCTGGCGTTAATCGGTGACTTTGCCCGCTGCGCCGCGCTGGCGAAAGAGGCAGGCTATGACGGTGTCGAAATTATGGGCTCGGAAGGCTATCTGATTAACCAGTTTCTGGCGGCCAGGACCAACCATCGCGATGACGAATGGGGGGGTGATGAGACGCGTCGCATGCGCTTTGCTGTGGAGATTATCCGCGCTGTACGCGAAGTGGTCGGGCGGGAATTTATTATTATTTATCGCCTGTCGATGCTCGATCTGGTGGAACAGGGCAACACGCTGCCGCAGACCGTGCGCCTGGCAAAAGCCATTGAATATGCCGGTGCCACGCTGATTAACACCGGCATTGGCTGGCACGAGGCGAGAGTGCCGACCATTGCCACTTCGGTGCCGCGCGGGGCATTTGGCTGGGTGACGAAACAGCTCCGGCAGCATTTGAGCGTACCGATGATTACCACTAACCGCATCAACCATCCGGATGTGGCCCAGGCGCTGCTGGATGAAGGCTGTGCCGATATGGTTTCCATGGCGCGGCCCTTTCTCGCGGATGCACAGTTCGTGCAGAAAGCGCAGGCGGGCCGCAGTGATGAAATCAACACCTGTATCGGCTGTAATCAGGCCTGCCTCGACCAGATTTTTGCCGGAAAGCTGACCTCCTGCCTGGTGAATCCGCGAGCCTGCCATGAAACCGAGATGCCGCTGGCCCTTGCTCACCGGCCGAAAAGGCTCGCTGTGGTTGGCGCTGGCCCGGCCGGGCTGGCTTTTGCAGTGAATGCCGCAGGACGCGGTCATCAGGTAGTGCTGTTTAACCAGGCTCCGGACATTGGCGGCCAGTTCAACATTGCGCGGCAGATCCCCGGTAAGGAAGAGTTCAGTGAGACGCTGCGCTATTATCAAAGGCAGCTGGAGATCAACGGCGTGCTGCTGCGTCTGAATCAACAGGTGGCGGCCGCCGATCTGCTGGGCTTTGATGAAGTGGTACTGGCAACCGGCGTTTCTCCCCGTTCGCCGGAAATTACAGGTATTACCCACCCGAGTGTGCTGAGCTATCTTGATGTGCTGCGCGATAAAAAACCGGTCGGCAAACGCGTGGCAATTATTGGCGCAGGCGGTATTGGCTTCGATACTGCCGAATATCTGAGCCAGCACGGCGAGTCCGCCAGCCTGGATGTTGCCGCCTTCTGTGCTGAATGGGGCATCGACCAGACGCTGGAACAGCCAGGTGGTCTGACGACGCCGGTTTACCCGCAAACTGAACGACAAATCTGGTTACTACAGCGTAAACCGGGGAAACCGGGAGCCGCTCTCGGTAAAACTACCGGCTGGATACACCGTGCCAGCCTGCAGATGCGTAGCGTCATAATGTGGGGCAGCGTCGAGTATCAGAAGATCGATGACCAGGGACTGCATATCCTGCATGAGGGGCAGCCGAAAGTCCTGGAGGTGGATAACGTGGTGATTTGCGCCGGGCAGGAACCGAACCGGCAACTGGCTGGCCTTCTGGAACAGCAGGGAAAAACCGTGCATATCATCGGCGGTGCCGATGTGGCACTGGAGCTGGATGCCCGCCGGGCGATAGCTCAGGGCACGCGATTAGCGCTGGCCATCTGACCAGGCAGATACACAAAATTCTAAAGCGGCTGATTGCTATATGCCCTCCGGCAGACCGTAACAGCGGGTCTGCGGGAGGGCGTTCGTTTACCCCGTGGCAGCTTTCGCCTTACTTCCCATTCCAGGCTTTAAGATTGGCTTCACGGGTTTGCAGCTTCCGCTCCGGCGTCAGCTGGTTATAACCCTCACCCAGTCCGCTCTCCCAGTCGCCATAAAGCGGGTTAGGCAGAATAATAAACTGGGTGCCGAACAGTCGGCTATTCTGATTTACAAATGCCCGACGCTGGGCATTACCCTGATGGTAAGTGGCCGCGCCGTAATCGTTAAGGTTATCCCCGATATACAGCACCACGTTGTAGCCTTCTGACCTGATGGCATCAAAACGGGCCTGCTTGTTGGAGCTGTCGGTTTTCAGGCGCAGCGTTTTCTCATTCACACCGGTAAAGCCGAGACGCTTCAGGTTATCCGCCGTGGCCGTAGCATCTTTACCGTCACGGTTGGAGACGTAAAACATCGTGCCACCGTGGCTGTTAACGTAATTAGCAAAATTCACCGCACCCGGCACGGCAATTGCCTGACGCGCCTGGGTCCATCTTGACCTGCTCTTGTCAGCAAACGGCTGGTTGGCCTTGACCTGCCATGCGCTGTAGGCGCTGTTATCGATCATCGTTTCATCCAGATCGACAATCACCGCTTTCGGCTTGCCGGTCAGCGACGGCGCTTTATCAAAAGCCAGCGTGGCGAAGTTAAAGGCCTGATAAGCCAGCGCCTGATACTCGCCAGACTGCTGGAACCAGTTCAGCGCCATCACCGACTGTTGATTGAGCTGGTCAGGAGCATTCGGTTTTTGCGAGGTGCAGCCGGACAGAACCCGCGCCACCAGCAGGCTGGTGCTAAACAACGACGTTTTCTTCATCTTCAAGGTGGGGCTCCTTTCTGAAATTTACCGGAAACACTTTTGAATTAACGCCTTAAAAATGTCGCATCTCAGGCATAATGTAAAGCTATTGTTAGTATGAACATTGCCGAAACCGGGACATTGTGATGTCGAAGGCACTGTTGCAAATTTCTTGATACTGTAGCCTTTGGAATTACAGAAAGGCCTTAAATTTCAAAAACTCTGCTTACCAGACGCATCTCACCCAGGGGATGGCCGAAGTAAAAGTTTTCCGCCTGTCCTTTACGCAATGCCCGCATGACTTCAATCCCCTTGATAGTGGCATATGCCGTCTTCATGGATTTAAATCCCAGCGTGGCACCGATTATCCGTTTCAGTTTGCCATGATCGCATTCAATCACGTTATTCCGGTACTTAATTTGCCGGTGTTCAACATCAGGCGGACACCGGCCTTCCCGTTTCAATAACGCCAGCGCGCGACCATAGGTAGGGGCTTTATCGGTGTTGATGAGGCGGGGGATCTCCCAGCCTTTCACGTTGTTCAGAATCTTTCCCAGAAACCGGTATGCCGCTTTGCTGTTACGGCGCGGGGAAAGATAAAAATCGATGGTGCGGCCTTTGCTATCAACAGCACGGTACAGATAAGTCCACCGGCCGTTAACTCTGATATAAGTTTCGTCGAGATGCCAGGAACAGAACCCTGAAGGGTTACGCCAGTACCAGCGCAGCCGCTTTTCCATCTCAGGTGCATAACGCTGAACCCAGCGATAAATGGTGGTGTGATCGACATTTACTCCACGCTCGGCCAGCATCTCCTGCAGTTCACGATAGCTGATGCCATATTTGCAGTACCAGCGGACTGCCCACAGGATAATATGACGCTCAAAATGTCGGCCTTTGAAAGGATTCATGTGCTGCTCCTTCAGCTAAACAGTGGCATCAGTTTACCATCGCCAAATCTTTGCAACAGTGCCTTCTCCTTGGGGGGAACTATTCTTTCGAAGATCAAGTAGCGATCACGAATCTGGATAGTCTTCTGGAGGGGGTAGATCCACTAAGCGATGAAGATGACACGGAGTACGAATAAAACAATTAACAGCATGATAAATAATAGTTTTTATGTGAAAGGTGGAACTTTTGGAGGAAATGGGCGCGGAACCCCGGTATGGGCACTGCTGCGCAGACAATCAGAAACTGACGACATGGCGGTGATCAATGCCAAACGCGTATACCGCATCATGCGTCAGAATGCGCTGCTGCTTGAGCGAAAACCGTCAATACCGCCCTCGAAGCGGGCGCATACAGGGAAAGTGGCGGTTGGAGAAAGTAACCAGCGGTGGTGCTCTGACGGCTTCGAGTTCAGCTGTGATAATGGCGAAAAACTGCGTGTCACGTTCGCGCTGGACTGCTGCGATCGTGAAGCCCTGCACTGGGCGGCCAGTACCGGTGGATATGACAGCGAAACGGTTCAGGACGTGATGCTGGGTGCGGTGGAGCGCCGCTTCGGCAGCAGTCTGCCGGTATCACCTGTTGAGTGGCTGACGGATAACGGTTCAGCCTATCGGTCTCATCAGACACGTCAGTTCGCCAGAATGGTAGGACTTGAGCCTAAACATACGGCAGTACGCAGCCCGGAAAGCAACGGGATGGCAGATGTCAACAACGGGTAAAAAGTGATCCACTAACCGTCACCACCAACGGTTTAATATTGATCCACCTTGTTTACTCAGGATTAGCTTCCGCTATAACCCCGGCCTTTCGCTTCTGCTTCAGTCGATAG
>NZ_JACFXY010000017.1 GCF_014946725.1 Mixta mediterraneensis | reverse complement strand
GTGTAAAACACTAATCTCCACTCTGGTCTCCAATGTCATCATTGGCAGTGCCTTAAAACTGCCATTTTTACCCTAGGTGGGTCAGATTTACATCGGCAGGTGGGCCAGTTTTACATCGGTAGCGACAGAATGGTTGCTGAAACAGGGCTGTCAGATGGACGTCAGCGCAAAGCTGGCCAGCAAGCTGGACTGCCTGCACCGACGAGTTGTCTGAGCAAAACGACCTGTTTCGGCTTACGTACACCCTGGAAACGGCGAAGGATATGCACTGGAACTACCGTTTGCTGAACGATCGGGAATGGTCCGGTCGAAAGTAATCCTAAATACCAGCGTGAGCGGCATCTATCTTTCACGAACCAACCTCGATGTCGCTTTTGACGACAGCGGCCAACAGATAAATCCGCTGATTGCGCGTCTGAGTGGTAATGTGGCAGGCGTGAAGTAGATTACTGTGGCTGGCTGGCAGAGCCTGAGAATGATGCCTCCCTGCCCAACCAGTATACGCTGATGGCCCGGTAGAGAGTTTCAGGAAAGAATTAGTGACGGATCTGCGCCAGGTCGTCTTCAGTCAGGCCGGTCATTTTCATGACGGTGTTGCGGTCGATACCATTCTGCAGCATGGTTCGTGCAATTTTACGCGTGGCTTCGCGCTCGCCTTTTTCAATACCGCGCTGTTCACCGAGCTGAAGGCATTCAGCCCTGCCCTTCTCGGTGCCCTGCTGTTCAAGCTGCTGTGCGATGGTCATAAGTGCGTCTCCGTGTTGCGGCACACGCTGTGCCAGTTCGCGTACAAAGGCTTCGGCGTCGGATGTTTCGCCTGCCTGCATTATATAGTGTACCAGCGATACCACATCACTAAGCAGACAGACGATAAAAGGATACCGATCACCACAACATTAAACAGAGCACTTTTCAGTCTGTTGCACTAATGTGAGATTTCTTCTTTCACTTTCCTGTCTGCCTGGTTAATTAACCAGCGTGAATATGCCTCATTGTATTTTCTGTCTGCTATTCGTCTTCCCTGTTTTTGTTCCGGGGTTACCAATTTTCTGCGTCAGCTGCCGGGATGTTCCTGAGTCGCGTGCTTCAGGACGCTGGTCTGAGCATACGGAAGTCGCAGACAACCTACAGTTCTGCTGGCAGATGCAACTGCATAAGATCCCGTACGGCATCCAGGCCGCTCCTGGTAAAACCTTCCCAGCTGATGAATACGCCGCGAGCCCATGAGATTTTCTGATCCAGCTTGCCATGAAATGCATAGAGATCGGCATTTCCTGTTTTCGTGCTATGCCACTTTGCTTCGACAAGATAGGTGTCATTATTCAGCAGAAAACTGCCGTCTAACTGTTCACCCTTCAACCTGAATGCGCCCTTAGCTGACTTATCGGGGGAGAATGCTGACGCTATATTCAGCGTTACGGGCTGATTTTTTTGCTTTGCTTCCCTGGGAGCGGGTAGTCATACGTCGTTATCAATGTGCGTTTGGCTGATAAGTTTCACTGTTTCGCGGTAAATGGAAATTTTATTCTGTTGATTTTTTAAGTAACATGACGCTGAGCGTAACCATTCTCTGAAAAAAACCTTCTCATCATACGGTTAAGTTTTCCATTAACAAAAGCCTGCTTTTTTTTGCGCCATAATTTTTTAGCGGAATGTCCTTTCCTGTCGTTTATCCCTTGTCCTTACTGCTTTTTAGCTCTTCTGGCAGCGTTCACTCGCTTTAAAGATTATTCTTTTATCTTTCTCATTTTTAATAGAAATAATAATGGTTTCGCATCGTGACTAGCGCGAAATATTCAAACCTTGCTCACACTTTTGGAAATATTAATCCAATTTATTCGATTTAGAAAATATATTTCATGTGTGCTTTCTCTGAAGCCGTTAAACCCGATGACAATAACGACTCCTCTTTCTGAACTGGATACGTTCAGGCAGTAGAGATCAGGAGCTTGAAAGATGGATACCAGGCAAAAACGCTACAACATGAAATATGTCATGCTCTGTTGTACGGTCGCTGCATTTGGCGGTCTGCTAATGGGCTATGACTCGTCAATTATCTCTGGCGCGATCGAGCCACTGAGTGAGTATTTTCAGTTAACACCGGCAGAAACCGGCTGGGCCGTATCAAACATTCTGCTCGGCAGTCTGGTCGGCTGCTTTATTGCGCCAAAACTCAGCGATAAGTATGGCCGCAAAAAGTCGCTTGCTATCACCGCGCTGTTGTTTACCGTCTCGGTGGTGGGAACCGCCATCGCACATAATTTCATTACTTTTGTTGCTTTCCGTATTCTTGGCGGATTGGCGATAGGCCTGGCATCGGTTATTTCACCCATTTACCTTGCTGAATTATCACCTTCAAAGTTTCGCGGTCGAACCAGTGCGCTCTATGCGGTGTGCTGCGTCGGTGGGCAATCAGTGGTGCTGCTGACGAACTACTTTATCAATAAGTCGATGTTGCCAGAGGCAATGATTGATATTGGCTGGCGCTATATTCTGGCGACGGCCCTGGTTCCCTGCGCGCTATTTATCTTTTTCATTGCTTTCATTCCCGAATCTCCTCGCTGGAATGTCCTGAAAGGCAGAGATAAAGAAGCGCTGGATACCTTGAGTAAGATCTCCAATTCCACCCATGCGGCAAGCGTTTTTCAGGAGATCAAAAATTCGTTTTCCAGAGAAGTGGCTAAGAAGCACAAAGTGCATTTTCGGCTGAATAAAACCACAGTGCCGTTGTTGATCGTGGGTATAGGTCTGGCGGTAGGTAATCAAATCAGTGGTATTAATATCATTCAGTATTTCGGTCCCACGCTGCTGAAAAACGTCGCGGGCAGTACGGATTCTGCGCTGCTGCAAACTTTCTGGTTATCGGTTTGTCAGTTTACCGGGGTACTGATCGGCATGGCAGTGACGGATAAACTTGGACGCCGCAATCTGCTGCTAATGGGCGCGATTACTTCCGCTATCTTTCTGGCCTACACCTTTGTTGCGTTTTATTATCGTTTTTCGGGGCTGCTGGCGGTGGTGGGCTTATTCGCTTACATGGTGTTCTTCAGTATGACCTGGGGACAGATTGTCTGGACAGTGTTGGGGGAACTTTTTCCCACTGAAGTTCGCTCGATCTGCGTAGGCATCTCGATTTGTGCCATGTCGATGGCAAACTTTGTCATCAGTACGACTTTCCCTGTGCTTAACAGCAACGCTTATTTAGTTGACGTGTTCCATGGCGGCTTCCCGCTGCTGCTGTTCGCTATCTTTTCGCTGGGAATGTATTTCTTCACCTTCCGCTATTTACCGGAAACCGGAGGCGTATCACTGGAGAAGGTGCATGCGCGTGTGCTGGAGAAATTCAATATTGAAACCGGGGAAGAGGTGCTGGTCAGTGAACCGACCAACCCATCGCGTTGATAGGTTAAAAGGGCAGCGAAAGCTGCCCTTATTCTAGCTGATGCGCTGTTCGAATTGCTCAATGACCGCCAACGCCAGACCATTTGCCGGATTAAGCCGGACGGACAGAAAATGCAGCTGGGTATGCTGATAAGTAAAGGTCAGCGTGTCGGACTCAGTCACGCTGCGTACTGCCTCGCAAAATCCTGCATGTGCACTCCACGGGCAATCAATGACGATGCTGGCCGGATTGAGCAATAACATAATTTGGCTGAGCACCTTGCCGAGAAAATTTCCTGCCTGCACCATCACTTCATTTACAATACGTGGCGCACTGTCGCGGTTCTGCCAGCTTAATCCCGGCTGGCGTTGAGCCAGTTGTTGTTTGATTGCCGGCTGGCTAACCAGCGCCTCAAGGCAGCCTTGTCTGCCACAACTACAGCGTGGCCCGTTTGGTTGCACGGTTAAATGCCCCGCTTCTCCCGCCGTCCAGCTGTTGCCGATAAGAACCTCGCCATGCCTGACTAAGGCACCTTCAATGCTCTCGGAAATACGCAGATAAAAGTGGCTGCTTTCAGCTACCAGTCTCAATTGCTGTACGGAAAGTAACGCTGCTGCGTTGATATTATTCATCACCCGGATCGGTAAACGCACATGTTTGCGTAGCGAGGTGAGCAGATCAACCTCCTGCCAGCCAAGACGGCAGGAGAGATGCCTCCAGCCGCGTTGCGGATCGATAATGCCTGGAAATCCCAGCCCGATACCTAATAAATCGGGATATTTATTGTTGATCTCGCGGCAAACCATAGCCAGCTCGGCCAGTAGTGGCGTGGGATGATGGGTATCGGTGTGCAGCGTTTCTTCCGCAATCACCTGCGAGAAATAATCACAAACGCGCCAGTGAATTCTGTTCCGCTCCACCACGACGCCAGCGCTTTTTAACTTTTCCGGACGCAGGGTGATCTCAATTTTAGGTCGGCCTGCCGTCGCTGCGCTAACCGGACCCAGTTCTTCAATAAAATCGTGTTCCAGCAGGTCATCAATAATCAGCGAAACGGTGTTCTTACTCAGCGACAGCCTTTGCGCAATATCCTGACGTGACGTTACCCGCAGCTTGCGGAGTTGCGCCATCACTCGCTTCTGGTTATTTAGCCGCAATAATGCAGGTCCTTTGCCAATGGCTTTCATAACGCTTTACCCCACGAAAAGAGAAGTAATTCAGTGTATTAGCGTCTGTATTTTCGTCATCCCAGACTTTTGCACTCTGTATCACACAACGCTGCAATATCAGGTTGTGTAAGCGTTTTGGAGGGTATTCGCTGTGAAAGGTAATGCAGGCAGCAGGCTGTTGCTTCATATTACGACAGAGGCAAAAACGGCCCGACGATGCGGGCTGAAATTTAGTATTCGTCGCCGCGAACCCGGCTGCGATAGCTTTCCCAGTCAAAGCGCACCCAAAGGCTGTTGCCGAGGCGCATCCGGTCCATCACCCTTTCGCCCAGCAAGGTATTCATGCCCGCGTGATCGAGATTTGACAGCATACCGGTTGGGCGTTTGGATGAGGAGCGACGGTCAACAATCTGATTGATGATCACTTTTTCGTAGCGTGATTCGCTCTGCATTCCGATCTCATCGATTACCAACAAATCTACGCTGCTGAGATCCTGGATCAGGCGCTCTTCAGTGATGTTGCTGGAGTCGCTGAAGGTGCCTTTCATGCTCGACATCAGATCGGCGACCGTCACGATTAACACGCTTCGGCCACGCAAAATCAGGTCATTACCGATTGCTGCCGCCAGGTGATTTTTGCCGGTGCCGGGACGTCCTGAAAACACAAAGCTGGCAATGCTGCCATCGAATTCTGCGCAATACTGTCGTGCCTGTTCGAGCGCTTTGCGCTGTCCTTCGTTTTCGACGCGATAGTTATCAAATGAACAGTTGATATGCAGCTCGCGAATGCCGGAGCGGCCCATGATGCGCTGCATCTTCATCGCACGGTTTTCACGGACGATAGACTCGGAACGTAAACGGCCTTGCTCCTGATTCCACGCCAGCAGATCTTCACCTTTGGTGAATTTAGGCTGGGTGCCGGCGGGCATCATTTTTTTCAGGCGGCTAAAGAGATCGGTCGGCGTTTTCATTACTCACCTCGGAAACCATCGGGAATGGTACGATCAGGATTCGGCAGCTGCGTGATGTCACGCTTCGGCTGCCCGCCGCTGGCGGCACGATTCATCTGGATACTCCGCGCCAGCTTCTGCTGCCACTGAACATGATGAAACAGGCGGCCTTCCGCTTGCCAGTAAGCGACAAATGCGGCCAGCTCGGTTGCGGTGATGGGTTCGCTCAACGCTACACCCCAGATTGCGGCCTGGCGTGTGAAATCAGCATCTGGCTGCCAGCCATCGTACATGGCGAATTTGCCAGCCGGTGTATGAATGGCGGCGGGTTCATTGTCGAATAAGCTGTCATCCAGTGCCACATCGTTAGGTTGCTGTGCGGCGGCTTCCAGCGCTAACAGTTGCGCCAGGCGCGCCGGTGTAATGGCATACATGACCGGTGCGTAGTCCTGTAACACTGCCAGCGTACCGTTATCAGCCTGCTGCAAGGCATTGAGCGGGTCCTGACGAAAGGCATCCAGGCCTATAAGCGTTGAAGTTAAGATTTTGACTGACATGAAGAGACCTGACGTTAGCGAACACTTTGCACCGGACAGGGTAAACATCCGGTGCAGACGTGTCTATTGTACCTTTTTTAGCGCTCAGGATCGCTCAAAAGGTCTGAGATGTTTAGTGTGCGCTACTGGGGTTCGATTTGCGTTGGGAAGCAGCAGGTTCGGTTATTGGCTTGCTATGGGTAAATTTAATCAGCCGGGTGTGCCATAAATAACGTATTGACGCCAGCGTACATAAACTGTATCCGAGCAGTTCCGTCCCCTCTTCTGCCATATTTTTCACTACACGATGGTAGTTATTCAGCATCAGATGCTGCCATAGCGTATGGGTACCAAACAGGCGTGAGAACACCAGCACCACCAGAAAACCGCTTGCCATGACCGGCCAGCTACGGTGCTGCAGCAAATTCGCCAGCCCTTGCACGGTCTGTTTAGGTGAGCGCATCGCGACCGCAAAACAACCGGCGGTCATCGCCAGCGCCAACCATACCCAGCTTCCGTGATGAATCATATCAAACAGAAAGTCCAGTTCACGGATCAGCATACACATATAAAAACCGCCCACTAACGTTAAGGCACCGCGCTGATCGGGACGCTGGCGGGCCGCCATAAAGAACAGTATGGCGACAATCGCCAACAAAGCTTCCTGGGTGGCTTCCGTAAAGGACGTTTCATGCAGCGCATCATTCATCCAGGCGACATCGATATAAACCGGAGCCACCATCAGAACAAGAAAAAGTGCCGCAAACAAAAAAACCGCTATTTCGCGGCCAATAATAGTTAGATTATCACGCATAATATTACCACTGTTATGATTAGCTTGCGTATTATATTGTACTCATTTTTGATGCTTTCTCATTTTATGCCGCGCTTTAAAAGCTCGCGCTTACACCAAGGCTATAGATGAACTGTTCGCCGCTATTAAGCGTACCGGTTTGAGAAAAAGAGGCGAAAGCAGCCAGATTATTATTGAGCGGCACATGTGCACCGATGCTGACATCCAATCCGTTATCCTGACGGCTGTCTGATTCCTCCGCAGCGCGATAGTTAAGATTATCCTCTGTAAGCTGGTGGCTGTAACTTAACTGCGCTCAGGGCGTAATCCAGCCTAACTGTGAATCGACGCGCCAGCCCACACTGGCGACCTGATCGTGACTGGGGGGATCGCTGAAATCACATTGTGGGCAAGCCAGCGGGCACTGCCCGACGGTATATTGCGCCACCGGCCCAGTAGTAATGCAATCACTCAGTGGCAGCGCCCAACCCGCTCTAAAGCGAGTGCCTGACGGCTTCGCACCCACCTTGTCCGGCTCGCTACGCAGCACCAGCGATGTCGGGGTTGAGGCATTGAGCGCCGCATCCCATAATCCCTGACGGGTGTCGGTAAACGCCAGCGGGTTACGGGAAATTTTTTCGGCCAGAATGGTGTTGTAATCGGGAGAATCTATCGTCGGAGCCTGAATTACGGGCAGGGCAACATCGCCGCCCCAGGCAAAGACGGGATGCATCATCGATAAAAGCCATACACCACAAAAAAGCCGCACCAGATAGTGCTGGCCTGCACACTGACTTTTTTGCAACATGCAAACTC
This sequence comes from Mixta mediterraneensis, assembly GCF_014946725.1. GTDB lineage: Bacteria > Pseudomonadota > Gammaproteobacteria > Enterobacterales > Enterobacteriaceae > Pantoea > Pantoea mediterraneensis. The sequence goes on along the minus strand of NZ_JACFXY010000017.1, from coordinate 50,260 downwards.
CAGACAAGGCTGAAGGGATGATCGGGCGTCTTGATGAGTCGAGAGTAAGTGCGCCTGCTGTTTAACTATTAACCGATTAACTCTAATATCAAGTACCCCTGAGAAGATTTTCCCGCAATAAGGAATAAAGCGATGCAACGATGTGGTTGGGTAACGCAGGATCCTGTCTATCTGGCATACCACGATAAAGAGTGGGGAATAGCCCAAACTCACAAGCAAAAGCTATTTGAAATGCTGTGTCTGGAAGGTCAGCAGGCGGGTCTGTCATGGATTACTGTGCTAAAAAAACGTGAAAATTACCGCGAAGCTTTTAGTCAATTCGATCCGCAAATCGTCGCGCTGATGGACGAGCTGGACATTGAAAAGCTATTGCAAAACAGCGGAATTATTCGCCATCGCGGCAAGATTACGGCGATTATTCACAATGCGCGGGCTTATCTGGCGATGGAAGCAAAAGGTGAGGATTTTGCCCGCTTCGTGTGGGAATTTGTCGATAACGCGCCAATTGTCCATCATCATCCTGATTACAGACTGGCTCCTACCACTTCAGAACACGCCATTGCGCTGTCAAAAGCCCTAAAGGCACGCGGTTTTAAATTTATCGGTCCCACAATTTGTTATTCATTTATGCAGGCTTGCGGCCTGATTAACGACCATCAAACCGATTGTTTCTGCCATCCTGATAATCTTTGACGGCAATTCTTTACAAAATAAGACTTTCTCTCACGTCTTTCTTCATCGTTAAGCGGCATAATCGTGCCGCTTTAGGGGTGAGATTTCCCCTGTCAGAAAAACGTAAGAGAACGAAAATGCAGAAAAAATTATTAGCTATTACCTTGTTACTGAGCGGAAGTCTGGTCCTGTCCGGCTGTACGACTAATCCCTATACCAATGAATCTCAGGCGGGAAAATCCGGTATCGGCGCAGGTCTCGGCGCTTTGGTTGGTGCTGGGGTTGGCGTGCTTTCATCATCGAAAAAAGATCGCGGTAAAGGTGCGCTGATTGGTGCTGCGGGCGGTGCAGCATTGGGAGGTGGCGTCGGTTATTACATGGATGTGCAGGAGGCCAAACTACGCGACAAGATGCGCGGAACCGGCGTGAGCGTGACGCGCCAGGGCGATAATATTGTGCTTAATATGCCTAATAACGTCACCTTTGACTCTAACAGCAGCAGCCTGAAACCTGCAGGTGCGAATACCCTGACCGGCGTGGCGCGGGTGCTGAAAGAGTATCCAAAAACGGCAGTAAATGTGGTGGGCTACACCGACAGCACCGGCACGCGTGCACTAAATATGCGTTTATCGCAGCAGCGCGCTGAAAGTGTGGCCAGTGCGTTGATCGTGCAGGGTGTGGCTAATGAACGTCTGCGCATCCAGGGTGCCGGACCGGATAACCCCGTTGCCAGTAACAATACCGAAGCTGGAAAAGCACAAAACCGTCGCGTCGAAATCACCTTGTCGCCGCTCGGTTAATTAAGCCGCCCTCCCTGGCGAGGGCGCAACGTCAATTTCTGGTTTGTTTTTAGTCAATAATACGTAAAAAATCATGTTAAAAGTTCCAGTTTTGTATCCGCATATAGAGCCACTCCACACTTTATGTTAGCGTGACTAAAAATTGATCAATGGGTGTGTAGCATGTCGCTTAAAGCCATTGCCGCAGCGTTGGGCCTGTCAGTGACTACCGTGAGTCGTGCATTGAATGGTTATGAGGATGTGGCGCAGGAAACGCGTCAACGAGTGGTAGAAGAAGCTCAGCGACGTGGCTATCGTCCGAACGCCTCTGCCCGCCGTCTGAAAACCGGCCGCGCCAACGCGGTGGGGTTAGTTTATCCTGTGAGCGCACTGCCAATGAGTAGTGACCAATTCAGTGATATGTTGCTGGCACTTGATCACTCCCTTAGCCGCCACGAAATAGACTTACTGCTTTTCGCCGATAAACCACAAGAGTATCAGCGCACCTTAACGCATATGCTGCGCAGCCGATCGGTCGATGCCGTTATCGTGACGCATACCACCCCGCAAGATCCGCGCTTATTGCTTCTTCAACAAAAAGGCTTCAGCTTTCTGGCGATGGGCCGCAGCGATTTAGCACAAAATTATGCCTGGTTTGATATTGATAACTACGCCGGTTCCCAGCTGGCGGTAAACTATTGCCTGAAAAATAGCCTCCAGCAAATCGCCTGGCTGGGCGGCAATGAAGCCTGCACCTTTGTGCGCGATCGGCGACAGGGCTATTTAGATGCGCTCGGGCAGATTCCGCCATTTGCTATCGCGGCGGTTAAACCTTCGCGCCGTGCTGGCTATCAGCAAACCTGTGCCTGGCTGGCGGAAGGCCGGTTGCCGCAGGCGATGATTACCGATTGCGGTCCGCTGGCGGAAGGTGCGGCGATGGCATTGCAGCAGGCCGGGCGTTTACAGGGCAAAAATGCTGTAACGCTCATTGCCTGGGACGGTCTGCCGCGGGATGCGATACTCGATCAACCGATTATTACGGTCTGTCAGGCGACACAGCACGCCGTTGGTGAAAAAGTGGCTGAGATGATTTTATCAATGTTAGACGGGGCGCCGCTGGCGCAGTTACAGACGCTCTGGCAGCCATGGCTTTCAACACCCGTTGGCACCTAACGGTTTTTTGCGACCAGTTACAGCTGTGCTAGTCTCTGCCAGATTCTTACTTAGCAGGGTATGACATGAAAATCAGGCCGCCTCGCGCCACTATTAGCGATGTTGCTCACGCGGCACGAACCGGTAAAACCAGCGTTTCTCGCTATCTGAACGGTGAACAACATCTTCTTTCTGCCGGTCTTAAGGCACGTATTGAACAGGCAATTGCCGATCTCAATTACAGTCCGAGCCAGATGGCGCGCGGCCTTAAACGGGGGCGAACGCGGCTTATTGGTCTGATCATCGCTGACATCACTAATCCCTATTCGGTGGATGTGATGTGCGGTATCGAAGCGGCCTGTCGTGAGCGCGGCTTCACTTTGCTGATGTGTAACACTAACAACGAAGTGGACCTGGAGCAGCATTACCTGCAATTGCTCAGCAGTTATCAGGTAGAAGGCGTGGTAGTCAATGCGGTTGGGATGCGCGAAGAGGTGCTCAGTCGCTTACAACAATCCTTACTGCCGATGGTCCTGATCGACCGTAAAATTCCTGATTTTGCCTGTGATGTCGTTGGGCTCAATAACGTTGAAGCGGCCAAAACGGCGACACACCATTTGGTGGATAACGGTTACGATGCGCTGCTATTCCTCAGTGAGCCGTTGGGCAGCGTAAACACCCGCCGCGAACGTTTGCAGGCGTTTCGTCAGGTACTCGCTGCCTATCCGCACATCCAGCATGAAAATATCGAAGTGCCGCTACATCAGCCCGCTGCGCTGGACGAGGCGCTTCTCGCCTTTTATCAACGACACGCCGGAAAGCGCAGCGCGGTGATGGCGGCGAACGGTGCGTTAACGCTGCAAGTGGCGCGTACCCTGCAGCGTATCAACCTACACTGGGGTAAAGAGATTGGTTTGCTCGGTTTCGATGAGCTGGAGTGGGCGGCACTGGCGGGCGTTGGGATTACCACGTTGAAACAGCCAACCTGGCAGATTGGTTATGCCGCGCTGGAGCGCCTGATTACCCGCATTGAAAATAATGATATTCCGGTTGCTGAACAGGTTTTCTCTGGCGAACTTGTTATCCGAGGCTCCAGCCAGCGCCTGGCCTGATTTTCAGATTCTTCTCCGTCATGTTGTGCTTACTTCGTGAGCACGATCATAATTCCGTGTTTTGCCTCTTTGTTTTGGAATCGGTTCCATTTAACGTTTTTGTAACCGTTAAGGGAAATTTCCCGCCAGGAGCAAACCATGAAATCAGAAATTATTGTCGTTACCGTTGCCTATGGGAACCAGCGAATCGCCGCACTCGGCGGCCAGATCGCCGTGTTGCCCATTATCCAGCAGGCCGGTGCCGACGGTGTTGAAATTCGTCGCGAGCTGTTTAATGACGCTACGCTTGCGAACTTGCCTGCTCTGGCGCAAGCCGCTAAAGAACATCAGCTGAGCATCAGCTATTCCGTACCGGATACGCTGTTTTGTGACGACGGCGGGTTAAATCCTCGACTGACCAACTACTTTGAAGAAGCGCAGCAGTTGAATGCTCAGCGTCTGAAAATGGCATTGGGTAATTTCACCGGCGCGTTGCCGACCGGGGAGCTGCGCGCACTTATTGCCAGTCGTGATATACCGCTGCTGGTAGAAAACGATCAATCTGAACACGGCAAGCTGGCGCCTTCGCAGCAATTTTTTGCTGCGATTAGCGACGCGGAATTGCCGATCGGCATGACGTTCGACATGGCGAACTGGTGCTGGACGCAGGAAAACGCCGAACAGGCCGCGGCTGAATTGGGTGCGTATGTCGGTTATATCCATGTCAAAGCTGCGGTGCCGCATGGCGACAGCTTCCGCGCCGTTGCGCTGGATGACGCCAGTGACAGCTGGCGTACGCTGCTGAAACAGCTGCCGGATAATATCCCGCGCGGCATTGAGTTTCCGCTGGAAGGCGATGACCTGCTGGCGGTCACGCGCCATTACGTAACGCTGTTGCGTAATGTCTGAGGAGACAATATGACAACGCATCAAAACGGCACGCTCGACGTCGTTACCATCGGTGAAGCGATGGCCATGTTCGTTGCCCGCGAAGCTGGCGATCTGGCCGCCGCAGAAACTTTTATCAAACGGGCCGCTGGCGCAGAGCTCAATGTGGCGATTGGTCTCGCGCGCCTGGGCTTAAAAGTAGGTTGGGTAAGTCGTGTCGGTGATGACACCTTTGGCCGTTTTATCTGCCATCAGCTGGATAAAGAGGGCATCGATCATCGCCAGGTCAGTATCGATAAACGTTATCCAACTGGTTTTCAGCTTAAGTCCAAAGTCGAAGACGGTTCCGACCCGCTGGTAGAGTATTTTCGTAAAGGCTCGGCGGGCAGCCATCTTTCGGTAGACGATTTTGATCATGACTATTTTGGTTCTGCGCGTCATCTGCATTTGAGCGGCGTGGCAGCGGCCGTTTCTGACAGCTCACTGGAATTGCTGAAACACACCGCCAAAGAGATGCGCGCACGCGGCAAATCTATTTCTTTCGATCCCAACCTGCGTCCGGTTTTATGGCGCAGCGAAGATGACATGCGCAAACAGCTTAACCAGCTGGCGGAATATGCCGACTGGGTGCTGCCCGGTGAAAATGAAGGCGTAATTTTAACGGGTCATCGTCAGCCGGAAGCCATAGCTGATTTCTACCTGGACAAAGGCGTAAAGGCGGTAGTGATAAAAACCGGTTGTGACGGCGCATGGTTTAAAACCGCTGAAGGTGAAAAAGGTCAGGTTGAAGCCATTCTGGTTGACAACGTGGTGGATACGGTCGGCGCGGGCGACGGTTTCGCCGTTGGCGTCATTAGTGCGCTGCTGGAAGGTAAAACGTTGCCACAGGCGATTCGCCGCGGTAACAAAATTGGTTCTTTGGCGATTCAGGTGATTGGCGACAGCGAAGGTCTGCCAACGCGACAGCAACTGGGCGATGACTAGTTCGCACCTCAACCGCAATGAATGACAGAGGTATTCCTATGAAAACGCAGACAATTGCGCCAAAACGCTGGTGGTTCATCATGCCCATCGTGTTTATCACCTACAGTCTGGCGTATCTGGATCGGGCGAACTTTAGTTTCGCCTCAGCAGCAGGCATCAACGACGATCTGGGCATAACGAAAGGCATGTCGTCGCTGCTTGGCGCGTTGTTCTTCCTCGGCTATTTCTTCTTTCAGATCCCCGGCGCGATTTATGCCGAACGCCGCAGCGTGAAAAAACTGATTTTTGGATGCCTGATGTTGTGGGGCGGCTGTGCATCGTTAACTGGTATTGTGAGTAATATCCCCATGCTGGCGGCAATCCGCTTTGTCCTTGGCGTAGTGGAAGCAGCGGTAATGCCAGCGATGCTGATTTACATCAGTAACTGGTTTACCAAATCAGAACGCTCTCGTGCTAACACATTCCTGATTCTGGGTAATCCGGTGACGGTGCTGTGGATGTCAGTGGTTTCCGGCTATCTGATTGAGTCATTCGGCTGGCGCGAAATGTTTATTTTCGAAGGCATTCCAGCGGTGATCTGGGCCATTGCCTGGTGGTTCATGGTACAGGACAAACCGGCACAGGCGCGCTGGATGAGCGAGACGGAGAAAGCCGCATTGCAGGCTGAATTGCAGAAAGAGCAAGAGAACATCAAAGCCGTGCGCAACTATGGCGAATATGGCGAAGCCTTTCGTAACCGCAACGTCATCATTCTGTGCCTGCAATATTTCGCCTGGAGTATCGGCGTATACGGCTTTGTACTGTGGTTGCCCTCTATTTTGCGTAACGGTACACAAATGGGCATGGTAGAAGCGGGCTGGCTGTCGGCGGTGCCTTATCTGGCGGCGACCATTGCGATGGGGGTGGTATCGTGGGCCTCGGATAAGACGCAAAACCGTAAGCTGTTTGTCTGGCCGCTGTTGCTGATTGGTGCGCTGGCATTCCTTGGCTCGTATCTGGTTGGGGCAGGTAATTTCTGGGTGTCTTATGCGCTGTTAGTCATTGCCGGTGCCGCGATGTATGCGCCTTATGGCCCGTTCTTCGCCATTATTCCCGAAATGTTGCCGCGCAACGTCTCGGGGGGAGCGATGGCGCTCATCAACAGTATGGGCGCACTGGGTTCATTCCTCGGCTCATGGGTTGTCGGTTATCTTAATGGCGCGACAGGAAGCCCTGCCGCATCCTATATTTTTATGGGCGGTGCCTTGCTGATTTCGGTCTGGCTGACGTTGATCGTCAAACCAGCCGAAAACAAAACATCGTCGTTACATGGCGCGAAACACGCCTGAAAGCGTAAGCGCTAAGCGTATTTTTCCGGGCAACCAGCGTGTTGCCCGTCACTCGTTTACAGGGAGCAATAATGAAACCCTCGGTGATTCTGTACAAAAGCTTGCCCGACGATCTGCGTGCGCGCCTTAACGCACATTGCACGGTGACAGAAATTAAGGATCTTTCGCCAGACAGTCAGCAGCAACATGCGGACGCCTTGCAACAGGCGGAAGGTTTGCTTGGCTCGGGCGGAAAAGTGGATAGCGACTTGCTGGCAAAGATGCCAAAACTGCGTGCCTGCTCCAGCGTTTCGGTGGGTTACGATAATTTTGACGTCGATGCGCTCAATCAGCGTCACGTGGTACTGATGCATACCCCAACCGTACTGACCGAAACAGTTGCCGATACCATGATGGCGCTGGTGTTGAGCAGCGCGCGTCGGGTGACCGAACTGGATGCATGGGTGAAAGCCGGTAAATGGCAGAAAAATATTGGCCCGGAAATGTTCGGCATCGATGTCCATCATAAGACGCTGGGTATTCTTGGTATGGGCCGTATCGGTATGGCGCTGGCGCAGCGTGCGCACTTTGGTTTCGGTATGAAGGTGTTGTACAACGCCCGCCGCGAGCATGAAGAGGCCCAGTCACGTTTTGATGCGCAGCGTTGCGATCTGGAAACACTGCTCAAACAGAGCGACTTTGTCTGTATCAGCCTGCCATTGACCGATGAAACACATCATATGATCGGCGCTGAACAGCTTAAGCTGATGAAGAAAAGCGCAGTGCTGATTAACGCGGGGCGGGGGCCAGTGGTCGATGAGCAGGCGCTGATTGCCGCTTTGCAGAACGGTACTCTCCACGCCGCAGGCTTGGATGTATTTGAGCAGGAGCCGGTGTCACCTGACTCGCCGCTGCTGGCACTCCCCAACGTTGTAACGCTGCCGCACATTGGCTCGGCAACCACGGAAACGCGTTACGGCATGATGCAGGATGCGGTTGAAAATCTGATCGCTGCCCTGAGCGGCAACGTTGAGAAAAACTGCGTTAATCCTCAGGCGCTGAAATAATCCCTTGCGCCTTCCCATTGCGCCCGCCATCGGCGGGCGTTATGGTGGTTCCCCCATTCGTCATTACACATTTTAACCGCTATGGCTTTTTCTCAATTCGGCGATAAATTTACTCAACACTCCGGTATTTCACGTTTGATGGAAGACATGGGCGCAGGCTTGCGTACGCCCGGTACTATCATGCTTGGCGGCGGTAATCCGGCGCAGATCCCGGCCATGAACGACTATTTCCAGCAGCTGCTTCAGCAGATGCACGACGAAGGCAAGCTGAGCGAAGCGCTGTGTAATTATGATGGCCCGCGCGGCAAAGCAGTCTTGCTTGATGCGCTGGCAGAATTGCTGTGCGAAAACCTTGGCTGGCCGATTAGCCCAGAAAATATTGCGTTGACTAATGGCAGCCAAAGCGCCTTTTTCTATTTGTTTAACCTGTTCGCCGGACGTCGCGCCGATGGCAGCAAAAAGCGCGTGTTGTTCCCACTCGCCCCGGAATACCTTGGTTACGCCGATGCCGGGCTGGATGAAGAGCTGTTTATTTCGGCGAAGCCGAATATCGAACTCCTGCCGGAAGGCCAGTTCAAATATCACGTCGATTTTGAACATCTGCCGATGAATGAGGAGGTGGGGCTGATTTGCGTTTCACGTCCGACCAATCCGACCGGCAATGTGATTACCGACGACGAACTGTTGCAGCTGGATGTGTTGGCGCAACAGCATAATGTACCGCTGTTGATCGACAATGCTTATGGCGTACCGTTTCCCGGTATTATCTTCAGCGATGCGCGCCCGCTGTGGAACCCCAACATCATTCTCTGCATGAGTTTATCGAAGCTCGGTCTGCCAGGCGCGCGCTGCGGTATCATCATCGCCGATGAAAAGATCATCAGCGCCGTGGGCAATATGAACGGCATTATCAGCCTGGCGCCCGGCAGCATTGGTCCAGCCATCGCCTGTGAAATGATTTGTCGCGGTGACCTGCTGCGCTTATCAGAAGATGTGATTAAACCGTTCTATCAGGATAAAGTTTCACAGACGATTACCCTTATCCGCCGCTATTTATCAGAAGAACGCTGCCTGATCCATAAACCGGAAGGCGCGATTTTTCTCTGGTTGTGGTTCCGCGATTTGCCAGTCAGTACTGAAGTGCTCTACCAGCGGCTGAAAGCGCGCGGCGTGTTGATGGTGCCTGGTCACTTCTTCTTCCCCGGCCTGGAGCATGAATGGCCACATACACATCAATGTATGCGCATGAATTATGTACCGGACGCCGACAGCATTGAGCGGGCAGTACAGATTCTGGCGGAAGAAGTGGAAAACGCCTGGCGCGATTAATCCTGCGTTTCGACCAGTGATTGCTGGCATCCCGGTGCCAGGCAAATTGCCCGCTCAGCTTCGGTATTCCAGCCGAAACCGGCGTTCAACCGAAAGCCGCGATCGTAGCGATGATCGATCGCTACGATATGTCCCGGCGCAATGCCCGTTCCGGCATTGCCGCTTTCAGAACGCGCGATCGCACGTTAACCGGCATCTCCTCCCGCAATTCGTAGCCGCCTTCTGGCTCAGACACCCGCGTTCCTTTTGGGGATTCCGGCGCCTGGCGCATCTGACAGCCGCTATGATCGCAATATTTATGGGTTCATTATGTCAGGGATCGGCGTGATTCGCGGCAGCGCATTAAGTCAGGCAGCAAAAGCGATGGCGCTGGACGTCACGCGAGATTGCAACAGCCATTTCAAAAGCGCGGCGCACGCCAGGAGTGGTAAGAGGTTGAGCTTTGCCGCGCCGGGAATGTACGGAGCCTTATCCAATGTGTCATGGGCGCAGTTCCGCCATTGAATTTTGATGACCAGCTGGCGCTGCGGGTTGATAAACAGCGGTATGAAGTGGAAACGCTGCGGTTTAACGCGAGGCACTGGATAAGTCGCTCGTAAGGATGGTAGAAGATTATTTTCGCGTTGTGGGTGAAGGCTGTTGTGCAGGCATCGCCACACCGCGGGTGAGCACCGCCTGACGGCGGCATAAGGAGCAGGTGATGTCGGTAAAAGATATGCTGTTAGCGCTTTGCGTCGTGGTGGCATGGGGCGTGAACTTTGTGGTGATAAAACTTGGCCTGCAGGGAATGCCACCCTTTTTGCTGGCAGGACTGCGTTTCGCTTTAGTCGCGTTTCCGGCGATATTTTTTGTTCGTCGCCCGGCGATCCCGCTGCGCTGGCTAGTGGTTTATGGCATCACCATCAGCTTTGGGCAATTTGCCTTTCTGTTTTTAGCAATCAAACTTGGCATGCCTGCTGGTCTGGCGTCGCTGGTATTACAGGCGCAAGCCTTTTTCACCATTCTGCTCGGCGCGCTGCTGCTGGCCGAGAAGCTGCGCTGGAACCACATCGTCGGAATTATCATCGCCGCGCTGGGTATGTTTATCCTGGCGACAGCGGGCATGGAAGGGCAAACCACCGCGGGTGTTACTTTAACCACCATGATGCTGACGCTGGCCGCTGCGTTGTCATGGGGAATGGGTAATATCACCAATAAAATCATCATGCGTAACCGTAAAGTACCGATCATGTCGCTGGTGGTATGGAGCGCGCTGATACCGGTTGGACCGTTTTTCGCCTGTGCATTTCTGTTTGAAGGCGCTGACGCTATCGCTTTCAGCCTGCTGCATATTACGTTGCAAACTGTGCTGGCGCTGATTTATTTGGCGTTTGTTGCCACCATCGTTGGGTATGCGATTTGGGGGAATTTACTGAGTCGCTATGAAACCTGGCGTGTAGCGCCACTTTCCCTGTTGGTGCCCGTTGACGGCATTTTGAGCGCAGGACTTTTTTTAGGTGAAACGTTGTCTGCACAGCAGTTGCTGGGCGCTGTGGTTGTCATTTTCGGTCTGTTGGTGAATGTTTTTGGCGGGGTCGTAGGTCAGCAGGTTCTGTTACGTAGCCGGTCGTAAGCCATAAAAAACGCCGCATTTCTGCGGCGTTTAGTTCCTGCGTATTATTTTAGTATTTCAATACGACGCGGTTTCGCCTCTTCAGGGACGATGCGCTCAAGATCAATACTTAACAGACCATTTTCGAGACGGGCATCGCGCACGACGATGTGGTCAGCCAGCTGGAATTTACGCTCAAAATTACGTTCAGCGATACCCTGATAGAGATACTTACGCTCAACCTGCTCTTCAGGATGTGCGCCACGCACAATCAGCATGTTGTCATGAGAAGTAATATCCAGTTCGCTTTGCGCAAAGCCAGCGACTGCAATGGTGATGCGATAATGGTTTTCATCCACCAGTTCAACGTTATAGGGAGGATAACCACCGTTGCTCTGATTTTGATTGGATTCGAGCAGGTTAAACAGGCGATCAAAACCAATAGATGTGCGATAAAGCGGAGAGAGATCAAAATTACGCATTATAAGACTCCTGAAATTCAGCAAGTTTTGGCAACCTTCCACAACTGGACAGGTTGTTCGGTCCGGGGTGACCCTTTCGGCGACAGCCAGCGCGACCGTGATACAAAAATGGGTGCTGCGGCCCAGGTTTCAAGGGGCAAAAAGCAATTTTTTTCGCCAATTTGATGAAATGGCATAAACTCAGGGATACCTTTGTCTGACCGGAGCGGACTTCACCGTAGAGTGATGACGTAGTCAGGCGAGCCAACTCAGCCAGGCCGATGCCACAGCTGAAGGGATGATGGAAATGAAAAAAATGAAAGTTTTACCACTGGCAGGTGTTGTCTGCTGTGCTGTCGTGACAACGGGTTGCTCCAGCGTTATGTCTCACACGGGTGCGAGCCAGGGTTATTATCCCGGCACGCGCGCCAGTGCAGATGTGTTAGTAGACGACAACGCCAGCTGGGCATTAAAGCCGCTGGCGTTGATAGATCTGCCGTTCTCGGCCGTGATGGATACGCTGCTGCTGCCCTGGGATTATTACCGCAGCGATAATGATAAAGCGCTTGATTCACCGCGTGCTCGTGTTTTGCAGAGCGAAAAGCTGGCGCGCACCCAGGAAAACCTGGCGCAGGCTCAGCCGATGCCCACTATACAGCCGCAACCATAAACAGTTGCCGCCAACCGTTAACCTCACGCATATAGGCGATCTGTTTTCCGTCTGGCGACCATACCACTGCGTCGCCGGAGGGCGCTTCATTACTGCGATCGGTTAAACGCCGACAATCGCCGCTTGCCATTTCGCAACGCATCACGCTGTTATCACAAACAAACGTCATGGCTTTGCCGTCAGGATGCCAGCTAAAAGCTGACTGTATGCTGCTTGTCAGATGCGTGATCTGGCGTGGTTCGCCTCCGTTGGGCGAAACGGTCCACAGCTGAACCACCTGCTGATCATCAGCCTGCAAAAAGGCAATGGCGCTACCGTCTGGTGATGCGCGTAACCAATGACGCGGCTGCTGCGCCAGCCCATTGCTAAACGTCAGGCGGCGCTGCTTAACGCCAGCCGGTGGCGCTGGCAGGCAATCGCTGCGGCCTTCCAGTGGCGAATCGCCGACGCGGGCATACGCTTCCAGCGCATCGGGCAAATCGACGATAAACACTTCCGGCTGCTTATTGCCTTGCGGCGAAAGCGTGTCGCCAGTAAAGGCAATGGCCCAGCGCTGCCAACTGCCGTCGGGTTTTTGATAGCCCTGATTGCCAATCCAACACTCCTCATAGGCACGATTAATTTCATCACTGCCCGGTTCTGGATTTACCGTGGTCACACTGATTAACAGGCAAAAATGGCTGCCGCTGTATTCTCGCGGATGCTGCATAGGCGGTGTTACCGCGTGCAACGGCACGGCAATACCCACATTGCGCAAATCCTGACTTCTGTCACGATCATGCATCACATGATCGTTATAGGTAAAACTGAGGCGCGAACCATCAGGGCTGAAAACGTGCACGTGAGTTCCGCCACGCAGCGCGCCAGGCGTAAACGGCGGCGTAATATCGCAGGCATCCAGATTCTGTGCTGTGCCGTTTTGCACGATAACACCGCGACGATGGTGGAAGTCGTAATGCCAGTTTTCGTCAGGAAATTCTGGTCCGTGAATGCAAACATAGCGGGGTGGTAAATCCGGGCTGACGGTAACCACGCCGACATGAGCGCCATCCTTCGCCTGGTACAACACGTCAGTCTCGCCGTTTTCAACATTGACGCGTTCAATAGTTTCACCCGTAAAGGTCGCGCCCGACGGACGGACGTCAAATGCCAGCCACTGGCTGTCGGCGGTCCAGACGTTAATGTTGGTGAGTTGATGATGACGTTCAGCAAAGGTGAGTTGTTTTTCGCGCATGGGGGCAACCTAATCAAAAAGTTGCCCCACACGCTACGCCAAATGCGTTAAAGATGCAGCTTCGATTTCATTTCTCTGAGCGGCGTTTCGCGCCCTTCAATGGCTTTTTTTCTTCCCAGCACTAAACCCAACAGGCCACCCAGAATCAGCGCACCCGCCACAATCAGCAAACCATCGCTGTAGCTGTTGGTGGCATCTTTGATGCGTCCCATAACAGGTGGAAAGCCCAGGCCCGCAATGTTTGCGACAGCATTAATTAAGGCGATAGAAGCGGCGCCCGCTACGCCAGAAATCGTTTCCGTGGTGACGGCCCAAAATACTGGTGTGATCGCCCAGTTAAGGCCGACCATTAGCACAAGTAAGCCGTATGCCATCCACTGTTGCGACACCGCCATAGCGGCTAACAACAGCAGGCCGGACGCGATTAACGGCAACCCTAAATGCCGGGCTCGCTCGCCGGTGCGATCAGAATGACGACCGTTAAAATACATAAAGATACAGGCAAACAGGAACGGCACCGCCGACAGCAAGCTCACCATTAAATTGCTGCGATCTTCTGCCACGCCTTTAACTATCAGTGGCAAAAACAGCGTGACGCCGATGGTGCCAAACGCCTGCAATAGCCACAGCAAACTCAGCGCCCAGACGCGCCCGCTTTTCAGCGCCACGCGCCAGTTGTGATGGTGAATTGCCGAATGTTGCTCATCGGCAGCAATCGTTTGTTGCAGCCAGTTTCGCTGCCCGGTCGTTAGCCAGCGCGCTTTCGCCGGAGAATCGTCGAGATAAAACCAGGTCACGATACCGAGGAAAAACGCGGGAATACCTTCCAGCAGGAACAGCCAGCGCCAGCCTTCTACGCCCAGTATGCCATGCATATTCAGCAGACTGCCTGAAAGTGGCAGGCCAATCACCGAGGCCAGCGCAGCGCCAATATAGAACATCGACATGGCCTGGGCGCGATCGCTACGCGGATACCAGCAGGAGAGATAAAAAATAATGCCGGGAGTAAAACCGGCTTCCGCTGCGCCGAGCAGAAAGCGCATCACGTAAAGCTGGGTTGGGGTCTGCACCAGGCTTATACCGGCGGCAATAATCCCCCAGCTCACCATGATGCGGGCAATCCAGCGCCGGGCGCCAACGCGCGTCAACAACACGTTGCCTGGCACTTCGAAGATAATGTAGGTGACATAAAAAATCCCGGCGGCAATACCAAACATTTCGGCTGACATTGCTAAATCGGCATTCATCTGTAGCGCTGCCACCGAGATATTAGCGCGATCAATGTAGGCAACAAGGTAGAGCAGCATGATGAACGGCATGATGCGCAAATTCATTTTTTTAACGGTACTGAGGTGCAGATGTTCTGTCATCGGAATGTCCTCACGTAGGGTAAAACGGGTTCGGATCCCGCAATATTGCGGAATCAGAAAAGTATTTTTTTATAGGATTTCCTCAATAAATCTGCGTTGCAGAAAGCAGGCCTGAGCGCGCGCTGAAAGCTTATGCTGATAAATATCCAGCACGAACACACCTCTTTCCGGGCTACAAAACAGCGGCCTCTATGGTGCGCGATCCAGACGAAGGCTAAATAATGCCGCCACCGCGTCTGCAACGTGAAGTATGACGAAACTTACCATTCGGCGACCGAGCCGTCGGCGTGTCGCCACAATGGGTTGCGCCAGTCCGGTGCATTACGGCTGCGCTCGATCACCAGCGCTTCGTTGATGTCGACGCCTAAGCCTGGTTTCATCAGCGGTGAGAAAGCTCCGCCGTTCATGGCGAAGTCATCTTTATTCAGCACGTAATCCAGCAGTTCAGCGCCCTGATTATAGTGAATGCCCATGCTCTGTTCCAGGAACATCGCATTATGTGAAATAAAATCGACGTGCAGACAAGCGGCCAGCGCCAGCGGGCCAAGCGGGCAGTGGGGGGCAAGGCCAACGTCATAGGCTTCTGCCATCGCGGCAATTTTTACGCATTCGGTTATGCCGCCTGCATGCGATAAATCAGGTTGTAGGATAGCCAGCCCGCCCGCTTCAAGAACGCGTTTAAACTCGAAGCGTGAGTACATGCGTTCGCCGGCCGCGATGGGAATATAAGTTTGCGCTGCCAGGCGAGGGTAATATTCCGCCTGCTCAGCCAGCACCGGTTCCTCAATAAATAGCGGACGATAAGGCTCCAGTTCATGGATCAGTAGCTTTGCCATCGGTGCGCTGACGCGTCCATGAAAATCCAGGCCAAATTCAATCTGATTGCCAAAGACTTCGCGGATCTGCGCTACGGTATTCACTGCGGCATCAACTTTGCTGCTGCTGTCGATCAGGCTCATCTCTTCACAGCCATTGAGCTTGAAAGTATCAATCCCCATAGCACGCAGCTTTTCGATACCGGCTATCACATCGGCGGGACGATCGCCGCCCACCCAGCTGTAGGCTTTGATCTTGTCGCGAACCAGGCCGCCAAGTAACTGCCATACCGGCACGCCAAGCGTTTTACCTTTAATATCCCATAATGCCTGGTCGATGCCGGCGATGGCGCTCATTAAAATCGGTCCACCGCGATAGAAGCCGCCGCGGTACATCACCTGCCACAAATCGTTGATACGCGCCGGGTCCTGACCGATCAAGGCTTCGCCCAGTTCATGTACCGCCGCTTCAACGCTGCGGGTGCGGCCCTCAATAACCGGCTCTCCCCAGCCGCATACGCCTTCATCGGTTTCAATTTTCAGGAACATCCAGCGTGGCGGCAAACGGTAAGTGGTGAATTGAGTTATTTTCATCGGATTGCCTCCTGATAAGCCTGTACAAAGGCGTGTGCTTTCTCAATCGTGCGCGCCAGCGGCTGGCCGGCCCGATACAGATCGCTACCTAATCCGGCTCCCACGCAGCCGACCGCCAGATATTCCGCTAGGTTCTGCGGCGTAACACCACCCACAGCAAAAACCGGCACATCTGACGGCAACACGGCTTTTATCGCTTTGATATAGGCGGGACCAAATGCAGAGGCCGGGAAGATTTTCAGCGCCTGAGCGCCAGCATTTAAGGCGGTGAAGGCCTCTGTCGCAGTGGCGCAACCGGCGGCCACCCACATGTTGTGCTTCACCGCCCGCTGAATCACCGCTGCATCGGGATTGGGGGGCACCATTAAACGACTGCCGCCAGCCGCCAGCTCATCAACCTGTGCCGTTTTTAGCACTGTTCCCGCACCAATCAATGCGCGATCGCCAAACAGTTTGACCATCTGCGGAATGGTCTGCTGCCAGTCAGGGGAGTTGAGGGGGATCTCAATAGCATCAAAACCGCATTCAATCAACGCACCGATATGCGCTTCGGCTTCTTCTGCTTTAATGCCGCGTAAGATGGCTATCAGCGGTAATTTAATGGGTAAGTGCATCGGCAATTCTCCTTATTCCTTGCTGGAAGGCACGATCGCCATCCAGCCATTGCGTCGGGGTGTCAATCATGGTGAAGGCTTGTTGATAGCGCTGGGTCAGTTGAGGACTGGCAACCAGCGTCACCGGTCCGGCCAGCGCTAACTGACGCTGCTGGCTGGAAACTTCATGTCCAATGAGCAGCCCAGAAAGGAAATCACTGACAGATTCACGTGATAGCGCGCCCAGCAGATGCTGCGCACGAACTTCAAACAGCCGTGGCAGAATTGACGTGTCGTTGATGCCGGTTTCCAGCCCGCGCTGAAAGGCCTGCGCGTCCTGATGCTGTTCGGGCAAACCGTTGCCAATAAGCGATTGCTTAAGTAATAAGTGATGCAGCTCGCCGGTCATAACGGTACGAAAATCAACAATATAATCGTCTTCGCTGACGACCCATTTAGCATGGGTTCCGGGCATGACGGTAACCGCTGCGGGGGCTAATGTTTGGGCGCCCAGCAGCTGAGTTTCCTCGCCGCGTATTACGTTGTGGTTGTCGCTGCGATTAATACTTAACCCCGGCACAATCCAGCGTTTTTCACCAACATGGGTGAGTTGCGTAGCGATAGATTCAAGCATCAGCGGGCAGGAAAGGTAGGGCGCGGGTATCCAACCGGCATTGCTGCCGACCATGCCTGCCATCACCACCGGTAATTCGCCAACGGGCCAGCCTTGTGTAATGTCGTCAAAAATCTGTTGATGGCTGCGCCCGTTTAATCGCGTGACGCCTGCTTCTGAGCGGCGCGTTTGCTGGCATTCTCCGTCGCGGTAAAACCACGCACGCAGGTTGGTGGAACCCCAGTCGATAGCGATATAGCTGCTCACGATATCTCCTTCAAACGTTGGGTCGAGCTGGCAATCATGGTTCGGGCCGCCGCTTCGGCTGCATCCGCATCCTGATGGCGAATAGCCTCAAACAGCGTCTGATGTTCGCGCAGCGTTTGCGGCATGTCGCCACGATCGAGTCGATAAGTGCGTTCAAAAACCGCTTTCTGTAGCTGAACGATAGCGGTGCTAAGCTGCTGTAAGACCGGATTATGAACCGAGCTTAATAACGCCTCGTGGTAGCGCATATCCGCATCGTTAAAGGCCTGCCGATCATGATGATGCGCGATCATATCGTTAAGAGCGTTCTCGATATTGGCTAAATCTTGCGAGGTTGCGCGTTCCGCCGACCAGCGAGCCAGTTGCGGTTCCACCAGTACGCGCACGTCATTCATCGCTGCAATTAATTGCGGATCGTGGTTATGTTTTAACGACCATTGCAGTATGTCGCTGTCGAGAAAATTCCACTGTTGATGAGGCGTAACGAACGCGCCGCGATAGCGTTTAATCTCAATTAACCGTTTAGCGGTTAACGAGCGATACACCTCGCGGATAATGTTGCGGGAAGTGGTAAAGCGTTCGCATAGCTCGCTTTCAGCAGGCAAGGCCTGGCCAGGCGCAAACTGGCCAGAGACAATTTCTTCGCCTAGCGTGAAAAGAATGCGATCGGTTTTGCTTACGTCCAGCTGTTCCATGTTCGTCTGTCCTTTGCCCGGCAAATGCGCAGGAAAATTGTAGTACTACCAAACGGCGTTGTACTACAATCCTGATCACAAAACAGACAACCGACAGCTTGCGACGCGTTTAAGAAGAGTGAGAGCGGCGGCGAGCCGCCGAAAAGTTAAAGCACTAATTCTTCAATAGCGTGGGCCACGCCATCTTCCATATTTGTTTTCGTCACGAACTGCGCGATGTTTTTAACCGACTCAATGGCGTTACCCATTGCCACGCCAGTGCTCGCATATTCGATCATGGCCAGATCATTTTCCTGATCGCCAATTGCCATCACTTCGTCCGGCCTCAGGCCAAGTTTTTCCGCCAGCATTTTTACGCCCTGGCCTTTATTAACGCGGCGATCGAGAATTTTGAGATAGTACGGTGCGCTTTTCAGGACGGTATAGGTCTCTTTCGCGTAGGCGGGTAAGCGTTTTACAGCAGCATTCAGTAGATCTGCTTTATCAACCATCATCAACTTAGGAAAACGCATTTCGCGATCCATTTCTTCCACCGAGCGATAACGCACCGGAATGCCGGTCAGGCTGGCTTCATGGATGGTATATTCGCTGATATTTTTATTTGGCGTGTAGAGATGCGATTTATCGAACGCCTGGAAATGCACGCCCAGCTTGCGTGCCAGCTGCTCAATGTAGAGATAATCCTCAAAGGCTAACGTCACTTCTGCCACGCATTCGCCATCTTCTGCACGCTGCACGAGCGCACCGTTATTGCTGATGCAATATTGACCCGCCTGAAGATCCAGCTCCATCAAATAACGCTGCACGCCAACAAAGGGTCGACCGGTTGCGAGCACAATCGACACGCCTTTTTGACGCGCACGATCAATCGCAGATTTTACGCCCGGTGTAATCAAATGCTGCGGGTTGAGCAGCGTGCCATCCATATCAATCGCTATCAGTTTAATTGCCATAACGTCCTCGCAGGGCTCAGGGTTGGTTCCATTTGTTCCAATGCTAGCGCGATTCAGCTCACATTGACCAGTTTATCGACACCTTTATCAATCGGTTTTCAGATCAGACAAGGCTCAGCCTCATTGCTGTCTGACCTGAAAAAGCCGTTATAGCTATCCCAGCCTGTTGGGCGTTAACGGTTATGGCGGACATAAAAAAACCCTTCTGATGAAAGAAGGGTTTTGTGATTTCACTGAATATCAGCGATTAAATATCAATGTTCGCCGCTTTCAGCGCGTTCTCTTCAATGAAGGCGCGGCGTGGTTCAACCGCATCGCCCATCAACGTCGTGAACAGCTGATCGGCAGCAATCGCATCCTTGATGGTCACGCGCAGCATACGGCGGCTGTCTGGATCCATGGTGGTTTCCCACAGCTGTTCTGGGTTCATTTCGCCCAGACCTTTATAGCGCTGCACGGATAAGCCGCGACGCGACTCTTTCACCAGCCACTCAATCGCCTGTTCGAAGCTGGCAACCGGTTGACGACGTTCGCCACGTTCAATAAACGCATCTTCTTCCAGCAACCCACGCAATTTATCGCCCAGGTTGCAGATTTTATGGTATTCTGGCCCCTGAATGAATTCAGCATCCAGCGGATAATCAGTATCAACGCCGTGAGTACGGACGCGTAAAATCGGCTCAAACAGGTTAAGCTCACGGTTTTCGCGAACCTTCGCAAAGTACGTGCTCCCGTGCGCTTCACGTTCGGTCAGATAAGAAACCAGACTATTCAACCAGTCTGTGACGTCAGCTTCGTTATTCAAATCGCTCAGCGTTGGGTGATAAATCAGCGCACGCAAGAGCGCGATCGGATAACGGCGCTCCATACGTTTGATCATCTTCTGCGTGCTGTTGAAATCAGCCACCAGCGTTTCCAGCTGTTCGCCGCCTAATGCCGGCGCGCTGGCATTGGTGTGCAGCGTTGCGCCATCAAGAGCAATCGCAATTTGATATTGATCCATTGCTTCGTCATCTTTGATGTATTGCTCTTGCTTGCCTTTTTTCACTTTGTACAAAGGCGGCTGCGCAATATAGACGTGACCCCGTTCGACAATTTCCGGCATCTGACGATAGAAGAAGGTCAACAGCAGGGTACGGATGTGTGAGCCGTCCACGTCAGCATCGGTCATGATGATAATGCTGTGATAGCGCAGTTTATCCGGGTTGTATTCATCACGACCAATGCCGCAACCCAGCGCGGTGATCAGCGTTGCGACTTCCTGTGAGGAGAGCATTTTATCAAAGCGCGCTTTCTCAACATTAAGGATTTTTCCCTTCAGCGGCAGGATGGCCTGGTTTTTACGATTACGACCCTGTTTAGCCGAGCCGCCTGCGGAGTCCCCCTCCACCAGGTAAATTTCTGATAACGCCGGGTCGCGCTCCTGACAATCTGCCAGTTTGCCTGGCAGACCCGCCAGATCCAGCGCGTCTTTACGGCGGGTCATCTCACGCGCACGGCGCGCTGCTTCGCGAGCCCGTGCGGCATCAATGATTTTGCCTACCACAATTTTCGCGTCGCCTGGGTTTTCCAGCAGGTATTCCGCCAGCAGTTCGTTCATCTGCTGCTCAACGGCTGATTTCACTTCGGACGAAACCAGTTTGTCTTTGGTCTGCGAGGAGAACTTTGGATCCGGTACTTTAACCGAAACTACAGCAATCAGGCCTTCACGCGCATCATCACCAGTAGCGCTGACTTTGGCTTTTTTGCTGTAGCCCTCTTTATCCATATAGGCATTCAGAGTACGTGTCATTGCTGCACGGAAGCCCGCCAGGTGCGTACCGCCGTCACGCTGTGGAATGTTGTTAGTAAAGCAGTAAATGTTTTCCTGGAAACCATCGTTCCACTGCAACGCCACTTCAACACCGATACCGTCTTTTTCGGTGGAGAAGTAGAACACCGTAGGGTGAATCGGAGTTTTGTTTTTATTCAGGTATTCAACAAACGCCTTGATGCCACCTTCATAGTGGAAATGGTCGCTTTTCGCATCGCGTTTGTCTTCCAGACGAATCGACACCCCTGAGTTGAGGAATGACAGTTCACGCAGGCGCTTCGCCAGAATCTCGTATTCAAAATCGGTGACGTTCGTAAAGGTTTGATGGCTTGGCCAGAAGCGCACGCGCGTACCGGTTGCTTCAGTATCACCGGTAACCGTCAGCGGAGCCTGCGGCACGCCATGCTGATAAATCTGCTGATGCACTTTGCCTTCGCGGCGAATGGTCAGCTCCAGCTTTTCTGACAGGGCGTTAACGACGGAAACGCCCACGCCATGCAGGCCGCCAGAAACTTTATAAGAGTTATCGTCGAACTTACCGCCCGCATGCAGCACCGTCATGATAACTTCAGCGGCAGAGACACCTTCTTCTTCGTGAATGCCGGTTGGAATACCGCGTCCATCATCTTGTACGGATACGGAATTATCCGCGTGAATGGTCACGATAATGTCACTACAGTGACCGGCGAGCGCTTCGTCGATTGCGTTATCCACGACCTCGAATACCATGTGATGCAGACCGGTGCCGTCATCCGTATCGCCGATATACATACCCGGGCGCTTGCGTACCGCATCAAGCCCTTTCAGGACTTTAATACTTGAGGAGTCATAAGAATTCGACATCAACGTTTCTCGCTCATTTAATCTTCAGGTTGAACCGCTATTTTACCTTGTTCCACGCGGAACATCTTGCCCTTTTCGTCAGTCATGTCGATTACATGATCGGCAGAAATGGCGCTGACAAATACTTGCGCCTGTGTGGCTTTTAACCGCTCCGCTAACAGGCGGCGGCGGCTGTCATCCAGCTCAGAAGCAAAGTCGTCAATCAGGTAAAGACAGCGGCGTCCGCTCTGGCGTGTCAGGAACTCGCCCTGCGCCAGACGTAATGCACACATCAGCAGTTTTAACTGGCCGCGTGAGAGTAAATCTTCTACCGGCGTCCCTTCAGCACGAATGCGAAAATCTGCTTTGTGCGGGCCGCTGGCGGTGTAAGTTAAGGCGCGATCGCGCTCGAAATTGCGTTCCAGCAGCTCGCCGTAATTGCTCTCTTTGTCCCAGCCGCGCTGGAATGAAAAGGCTAATTCAAATTCCGGTAAAAACTGACCGCAGGTGGCGGTAATCTCAGCGGAAATCGCCGCGCTGTAATCTGCTCGCCACTGGCTGATTTGTTCGGCCAGTGGCACCAGCTCCTGGTCCCAGGGTCGGATCTGGCTGTAACGCGATACCTGACGCAATGCGGCATTGCGCTGCTTTAACAATCGCCGCAGATTACTCCAGGCAGTAAAAAAGCCGGGTGTGTTATGGAAGCAGCCCCAGTCAATGTAGGCTCTACGGTATTTGGGGCCGCCGTTGAGTAAAGTAAAGCCCTCGGGCGTAATAAGTTGCATCGGCAACAGCTGTGCGAGTTCAGCGACTTTATGCCCGTCGCTGCCATCAATGCGCACCTTACTTTCCCCGGCGCGGTTTTTGGTCAATCCCACCGATAACTCTCGCTCTTTACCTTCCAGGCGACCATGCAGAATAAACGCAGCCTGATCGTGGCGAATGACGCGCCCGGCTTGCAGACTGCGAAAGGCGCGGCCATGTCCGAGGGTATAAATCGCTTCCAGCACGCTGGTTTTCCCGCTGCCGTTGGCACCGACCAGAAAGTTAAATCCCGGCGCGAGCGCTAAATCAACCTGTTCAATGTTGCGAAAATCTTTAATCAGGAGGCGGGTTAAAGCCATATTGAATCCAGCTTGAAGGGGATTTTACCTAACATTTGCAATCCAGGCCCGGCGGCGTAGCCAGTCTGGTTACGGCCAGCGCACAGAACCTGGGAGCATACTGAAGTATGTGACCAGGGACGAGCACTGCCCGGGACCAGACTGGCAAGTAAGCCAGGCCGATATTTTCTACAACCGCATTGGCATCACGACATAGGCCGCTGACGGACTGGCGACGTCTTCGATCTGCACGCTGGATACGGAATCAGTCAGCAGCAAACGGACATTTTCGCACTTCAGCGCGTTGAGCACATCCAGCACATAACTGACGTTAAAACCAATTTCCAGTTCGCTACCATTGTAGGAGACGTCCAGCATCTCTTCGGCTTCTTCCTGTTCAGGATTATTCGCCGTAATTTTCAACTGGTTTTCAGTGATATACAGACGCACACCGCGGAACTTCTCATTAGAGAGAATGGCCGCACGGGCAAAGGCTTGCTTTAACACGTCACAACCCGCTTCCAGTATTTTGTCGGGGTTCTTTGGCAATACGCGGCGATAATCAGGGAAACGACCATCAACCAGTTTTGAGGTGAAAATAAATTCACCAACGTGGGCGCGAATATTGCTGCTCCCAATCTGCACCTGGAGCGGCGTTTCTCCCCCATCCAGCAGACGGAGCAATTCAATAACGCCTTTACGTGGCACAATCACCGAATGGCTCGGTAAAGCTTGTCCAACAGGCATAGAGCAAACGGCTAAACGGTGACCATCAGTTGCAACGGTGCGCAGCTCTTCACCTTCGGTTTCAAACATCATGCCGTTGAGGTAATAACGCACATCCTGATGCGCCATTGAGAACTGCGTCGCTTCGATCAGGCGTTTCAGCGTGGCCTGTGGCAGCGTAAACTCCACTTCGCTTTGCCAGTCATCCAGATTCGGGAAATCGCTGGCTGGCAGAGTCGATAGCGAAAAGCGGCTACGTCCCGAACGCACTAACATGCGATCGCCTTCCAGCGTGACGTTAATTTCCGCGCCTTCCGGTAAACCACGACAGATGTCGAGGAATTTCCGCGCTGGAACGGTGGTGGCACCCGGCTCATGCGCTTGCGTTAATGCTACGCGCGCCACCATCTCCATTTCTAAATCGGTGCCGGTCAGCAATAACGATCCTTCATTAACCTGCATCAGCAGATTTCCAAGGATCGGCAGCGTCGGGCGACCTCCTAGCGGGCCGCTGACTTGTTGCAGCGGCTTTAGTAAATGCTCACGTTCAACAATAAATTTCATAGCGTCAGGAAGATAATGTTCTGATGAGATTAGAGAAATCTTCTTTAATATCGTGGCTCTCTTCACGCAGTTGCTCAATCTTGCGGCAGGCATGAAGCACCGTGGTATGGTCGCGACCACCAAACGCATCGCCGATTTCCGGTAAGCTGTGGTTAGTCAGCTCTTTCGCCATCGCCATTGCCATCTGGCGTGGGCGCGCGACTGAGCGTGACCGGCGTTTAGACAGCAGGTCCGCAACCTTGATTTTGTAGTACTCAGCAACCGTCTTTTGAATATTATCGATGGTGACCAGCTTTTCCTGCAACGCCAGCAAATCACGCAAAGCTTCGCGCACGAAATCGATAGTAATGGCGCGGCCGGTAAAATTGGCGTTGGCAATGACCCGATTCAGCGCGCCCTCCAGCTCACGGACGTTTGAGCGCAAACGTTTAGCGATAAAAAAGGCCACTTCACCCGGCAGGCGAATATCGTTTTCGTCGGCTTTTTTCATCAGGATCGCCACCCGCGTTTCCAGCTCCGGTGGCTCGATCGCGACCGTTAATCCCCAGCCAAAGCGCGATTTCAGGCGATCCTCAACCCCATTGATCTCTTTAGGATAACGATCTGACGTCAGGATGATCTGCTGATTGCCTTCTAATAATGCATTAAAGGTATGGAAAAACTCTTCCTGGGAACGTTCTTTATTGGCAAAGAACTGGATGTCATCAATAAGCAATGCGTCAACCGATCGGTAGTAGCGCTTAAACTCTTCAATGGCGTTGTTTTGCAACGCTTTTACCATGTCCTGCACAAAACGTTCTGAATGCATGTAAACCACTTTCGCATTTGGCTTACGCGCGATGATGCCGTTGCCGACAGCATGCAGCAGGTGCGTTTTACCTAAACCGGTCCCGCCATAAAGGAATAAGGGGTTATAGGCCCCGCCTGGGTTATCTGCCACCTGGCGTGCCGCCGCGCGCGCCAGCTGGTTAGATTTACCTTCGACAAAGTTGTCGAAGTTATGGCGGTTATTCACATTAGACCGATAAGTAACGTCGGCAGGAGCAGGGACGTTATCCCAGCTTGGACGCAGAATTTGTGTCGGTGCCGGACGACTCTGCACAGGCGCAGCAGGTGTGCTCACGCTGGCCATAACAGGCTGGCTGATGGCTGCGGGGTGTTGAACCGGACGTGTGCCCACTTCAAAACGCAGTAAAGGCACATCTGGCCCACAAAATTCGTTTAGTAAAGCATTGATGCTGTTAAGGTATTTATCCCGAACCCAGTCGAGTACGAAGCGATTTGGAGCATACAAGGCAAGCGTATTGTCGTTTAACTCAGCCTGCAGCGGACGAATCCACATGCTGAATTCGGTGGCGGGAAGCTCATCCTGCAAACGGGCAAGACACTGTTGCCAAAGCGTAAGTGACACGGCGGACTCCACTCGTACAAATTCGATAAGAATAGTAGGCGCTAGACTAAGAAACGTTCATATTTGACACAGACGAAAGAAAGCGTCTGCGACCGCTATCAGCGGTTTTCCATCCTGCAATCCCGGGAGGATCGTCAGAGGAAGGGCGGATCATAGCGCAAAGCGCGCCAGAGATCTCCCCTTTCTACACAGTTTTGATCCTTTTTATCCACAGGCGAAGGGCGCGAAGTGAAGTTTACCCGAGCTGTGGAAAAAACCAGCAGGGATCAGGCTGAATGATGCGATTTTTCTGGCAGCTTCTCGTTTTGCCCGCAAGATCCTGCAATCTGATCGCAATAAGATCCTGGGCGATCCTTGCGCTTTGGTGCGGAGCCCGTATAATTCGTCACCCGGCTTTGTCGCGCTATGCCCAATGCCCGGACTCAGCGGGCTGTATCCGGGCTTCCAGGTACCGTGAATAGCGAAGTAAATTGACTCTGGACTGTACAATTATTACAATCCCGCCTCTTTATTAAAGACACATTGAGGCGTTGGTCGAAATACTGGCCCAATAACGCGTCACCCAGTGAAATTTTCAAGTTTAGGTAGAAATCGCCATGAAACGCACTTTTCAACCGTCCGTACTGAAGCGCAACCGTTCACACGGCTTCCGTGCTCGTATGGCAAATAAAAATGGTCGTCAGGTTTTGGCACGTCGTCGTGCTAAAGGCCGTGCTCGTCTGACCGTTTCTAAGTAATAAAGCTAACCCTGATGGGTAAGCTCGCATTTCCCAGGGAGTTACGCTTGTTAACTCCCACTCATTTCACTTTCGTCTTCCAGCAGCCACAACGGGCTGGCACGCCGCAAATTACTATTCTCGGCCGCCTTAACGCGCTGGGGCATCCCCGCATCGGTCTGACCGTCGCTAAAAAACATGTTAAACGCGCTCACGAACGCAACCGGATCAAGCGATTGACCCGCGAAAGCTTTCGCCTGCGACAGCATGAATTACCCGCGATGGATTTTGTCGTGGTAGCGAAAAAAGGGATTGCCGATCTCGATAACCGTACGTTGGCGGAAGCGTTGGAGAAATTATGGCGTCGTCACTGTCGCCTGGCGCGCGGCTCCTGATCGTCCTGATACGCGTCTATCAACGCGTTATTAGCCCATTACTGGGACCACACTGTCGGTTCCATCCGACCTGCTCTCAATACGGAATTGAGGCATTACGCAGGTTTGGGATGTTAAAAGGCAGTTGGTTGACATTAAAACGCGTATTAAAATGCCACCCTTTGAACCCGGGTGGTGACGATCCTGTGCCGCCAAAAACCTTTGATACCAGAGAACATTAACGATGGATTCGCAACGCAATCTCTTCCTCATCGCTTTTCTGTTCGTGTCTTTCATGATCTGGCAAGCCTGGCAGACGGACCACGCTCCGCAGCCGCAGCAGACCCAGACCACGCAAAATACGAACAGCACAACGGGTGATGCCGCCAGTCAGGGTGTGCCGGCCAGCGGTCAGGGCAAAACGATCACCGTTAAGACCGATGTCCTGTCATTAAATATCAACACTCGCGGTGGTGATGTTGAGCAAGCTCAGCTGCTGACGTACTCGGACAAACTGGGTTCTGATCAGCCATTCCAGCTGCTTGAAACCACGCCAGGCTTTGTTTACCAGGCGCAGAGCGGGTTAACCGGTCGTAACGGCCCGGATAATCCGAACAACGGTGCGCGACCGTTGTTCACCACAACGCAGGATCATTTCGAACTGGCCGACGGTCAGACCGAGCTGCGCGTACCAATGACCTACACCGCCGAAAATGGTGTGGTCTATACCAAGACCTTCGTGTTCAAGCGTGGCGATTTTGCGGTGAACGTGGATTATCACATTAACAACACCACTCAACAGCCGCTGGAAGTGTCGCTGTTTGGTCAGTTAAAGCAAACCATCGACCTGCCTAAGCATCGCGATACTGGCAGCAATAACTTTGCTCTACACACCTTCCGTGGTGCGGCTTACTCGACCAGCGATGAGAAATACGAAAAGTATAAATTCGATACCATCGCGGATAACGAGAACCTGAACATCACCACCAACCATGGTTGGGTGGCAATGTTGCAGCAGTATTTTGCGACTGCATGGGTGCCGCGTACCGAAGGCAGCAATTCGCTTTATACCAGCAATCTGGGTAACGGTATTGCCGCGGTGGGTTACAAATCAGCCCCCGTGACGATTGCCGCCGGTTCGCAGCAGGACCTGGGCGCTACGCTGTGGGTTGGACCGGAAATTCAGGACAAGATGGCTGCCATTGCGCCGCATCTGGATCTGACTGTAGATTACGGCTGGTTGTGGTTCATCTCTCAGCCACTGTTTAAACTGCTGAAATTCCTGCACAGCTTTATCGGTAACTGGGGCTTCTCCATTATCGTAATCACCTTCATCGTGCGCGGCATTATGTACCCGCTGACCAAAGCGCAGTACACCTCGATGGCGAAAATGCGCATGCTGCAGCCGAAAATCCAGGCCATGCGTGAGCGTTTAGATGAAGATAAGCAGAAGATGAGCCAGGAAATGATGGCGCTGTACAAAACGGAGAAGGTGAACCCACTGGGTGGCTGCCTGCCGTTAGTTATTCAGATGCCTATCTTCCTTGCGCTGTATTATATGCTGATGGGATCGATAGAATTGCGCCATGCGCCATTCGCACTGTGGATTCATGACTTGTCGGCACAGGACCCGTATTACATCCTGCCGATCCTGATGGGGGTGACGATGTTCTTCATTCAGAAGATGTCACCGACCACCGTGACCGATCCGATGCAGCAGAAAATCATGACGTTTATGCCGGTTATCTTTACCGTGTTCTTCCTGTGGTTCCCTTCAGGTCTGGTGCTGTACTACATCGTCAGTAACCTGGTAACCATCATCCAGCAGCAGCTGATCTATCGCGGCCTGGAAAAACGTGGCCTGCACAGCCGCGACAAGAAGAAAGCATAAGACAGTTAGGCGGGAGACATCCCGCATTGAAACGGTCTATTCTGAGGCGGTCAAAGTGACCGCCTTTTGTTTTTTGTAGTGAGAGAGAATTTATGAGCCACAGCGAGACTATCGTTGCCCAGGCAACGCCTCCCGGACGCGGCGGTGTAGGTATTCTGCGTATTTCTGGCACGCGTGCTGCTGAAGTCGCGCAGCAGGTGCTGGGCAAGCTGCCTAAACCGCGCTATGCCGACTATTTACCGTTCAACGACGCCGATGGCCGCATACTGGATCAGGGTATCGCGCTGTGGTTTCCCGGTCCGAACTCTTTTACCGGTGAAGATGTGCTGGAACTGCAAGGCCATGGCGGCCCGGTGATCCTCGATTTGTTGCTGAAACGCATCGTCGCGCTGCCGGGCGTGCGCATTGCGCAACCGGGCGAATTTTCTGAGCGCGCCTTTTTGAACGACAAGCTGGATTTAGCTCAGGCCGAAGCGATTGCGGATCTGATCGATGCCAGCTCCGAGCAGGCGGCCCGTTCTGCGGTTAACTCATTACAGGGGGCGTTTTCTACCCGCATTAACCAACTTGTGGAAGCGCTTACTCACCTGCGAATCTATGTGGAAGCTGCGATTGATTTCCCGGATGAGGAAATAGACTTCCTGTCTGACGGCAAAATTGAAGCGCAGCTAAATACGGTAATCGGCGATCTCGACAGCGTACGTGCCGAAGCGCGTCAAGGCAGCCTGCTGCGTGAAGGGATGAAAGTGGTGATTGCTGGTCGCCCTAACGCGGGTAAATCCAGCCTGTTAAATGCGCTGGCAGGACGAGAAGCTGCCATTGTCACCGACATTGCCGGTACTACACGTGATGTCTTGCGTGAGCATATCCATATCGACGGTATGCCGCTGCATGTCATTGATACGGCGGGCTTACGTGAAGCCAGCGATGAAGTTGAACGTATCGGGATTGAACGTGCCTGGCATGAAATTGAGCAGGCCGATCGCGTGTTGTTTATGGTGGATGGCACCACGACCGATGCAACGGAAGCTGCGGCGATATGGCCCGATTTTGTGTCCCGCTTACCGGCTGAGTTGCCGATTACCGTGGTGCGAAATAAGGCCGATATGACAGGAGAAACGCTGGGGTTAACCGAAGTAAATGGTCACTCACTTATTCGCTTATCGGCACGTACCGGTGCAGGTATCGATGCGCTGCGTAATCATCTGAAGCACACCATGGGTTTTGCTGGCAATGTGGAAGGTGGATTCCTGGCACGCCGTCGTCATCTGCAAGCTCTGGAGTTAGCGGCTACTCACTTACTTCAGGGCAAAGAACAGCTGCTGGGTGCCTGGGCGGGAGAGCTACTGGCTGAAGAGTTGCGCCTCGCACAGCAGGCATTGAGTGAAATCACCGGCGAGTTTACTTCAGACGATCTGCTGGGGCGCATTTTCTCCAGCTTCTGCATCGGGAAGTAATATTCCCTGCACTGTGTGGTGATGGCATAAAGACATAAACTCTGCCCGACAGCGAACGGAGCGTTAACAGGCCGCTATTAAAGGCGGTTTTGCCATATTGAAAAAGTGAAATGAGGCAACAATGCTGTTTGACTGCGTCGATACATTGCAGTATAACGGTTATTGCCTTGGCCTGACGATTCTCTTACCGCTATGGGTAGTGTCTAGTCTGTTCAGTGCGCTGATAGCGTAGGTTTACCCGGTAAAAGCAAACGCGTACCGGCTGGCCCCGGCGAATCTGTTATTGGTGATAAACATTAACCTTTATTTTGCTTTTAATAAGGAATGGAGAATGAGTAATCCGCTCGATACCGCCGCATTAGACAGGTTGTTTAACGACGCTCGCACTCACAGCTACTGGCAGGATAAACCGATTGACGCAGCCGTGTTGGAACAGCTCTACGCGCTAACCGCACTTGGCCCGACTTCGGCTAACTGTTCGCCGGGACGCTTTGTATTTGTCACCTCCGCTGAAGGCAAAGAGAAATTAAAACCGGCGCTTTCTTCCGGCAACCTGGAAAAAACCATGGCCGCGCCCGCGACGGTGATTATTGCCTGGGACAGCGAATTTTATGAGCATTTGCCTGCGCTGTTTCCACATGGCGATGCGCGTAGCTGGTTTACCAGCAGCCCGAATCTGGCAAAAGAGACGGCATTTCGTAACAGTAGTTTGCAGGCCGGTTATCTGATTCTTGCGGCACGTTCGTTGGGGTTGGATGCGGGCCCGATGTCCGGTTTCGATCCGAAGAAGGTGAATGACGCTTTCTTCTCTGACAGCAAATGGCAGGTCAACCTGCTTATTAATCTGGGCTATGGTAACGGCAGTAAATTGCATTCACGTTTACCGCGCCTTAGTTTTGATCAGGCTTGTAAATTCGCTTAATAAGATTTGCGCCGCGATATTATTCGCGGCGCAAATCTGTGGAAATTAATGCAAATTGCAGTGTTTCCTTTTCTCTCCCGCTTTCAATTCGCGATATATCCGTACTAATTTATTCACTGGCTCATCAGTTATCATTTTGCGGATCTGTAAACATGCCGGTATCCATATGAAAAACATATGTCTGGCAATTAATTGATACTGAAAAAAATAGATTTCCGTCGTTTCACCTTAAGCCAAATTTCAATTAGCTAGAAAAACTTCGTACTGACAGCTAATTAGCTTCGTGATTATACTAGCGGGCAAATAACTCTTTATTTATCTGACGTTGCCAGTTTAATGTGCCAGCGCTTAGCGGCTTGCCTCTTTATTCATTATCAGAGGGCTGAATAGCCATGACCAATCCTCGCGAAATAGTCGAATTAAGTTATGCCATTCGTAAAATGGCGGAAGCTAAAATTGATGATATTAATGACATCAACCGTGAAACCACAATTTTGGCACTCAATGCTTTAATTGAAGCCGCGCGTGCCGGTGAGGCCGGACGCGGTTTTGCCGTGGTAGCGAACCAGGTCAAACAGGTTTCCACCACCATCGGTGATATTACGCAGAGCCTCAACCGTGAGCTAGCGGGATCGTTGTCGCACCTGACGGCGTTAGGTGACGTGATGATTAATCAGATCCAGGCGCACGACAGCCATCGCTGCACCGATTTAGCCCTCAATATGATCGATATTATCGATCGTAATCTGTATGAACGCTCTTGTGACGTACGCTGGTGGGCGACCGATGCGGCAGTTGTCAACTGCACTAGCGAAGCCAGTAACGAGGCACGTGAATATGCGGCGCAGCGTCTGGGAGTGATTCTCGACAGCTATACCGTGTATCTCGACATCTGGATCACGGATACGCAAGGCAACGTGCTGGCTAACGGACGTAGCGATCGCTATTCGCTACGTCAGCAAAATATCAGTCACCTTTCGGTATTTCGTGATGCTATAAAGTTACGCAGCGGAGCAGATTACGTGGCAGCCGATATTACTACTTTGCCCCAGTTGCGTGATGCTGCTGTGGCGACCTACGCCACGGCAATTCGTGAACACGGCGAGAACAACGGGCGCGTGACAGGCGCTCTGCTGATTTTCTTTGACTGGGCTCCTCAGGCGCAAGCAGTGGTCAACAGCGTGCGTCTCAGTAAAGAAGAGTGGAGCCGCTCACGCTGCATGATTCTCGACTCACAGTATCGGGTGATCGCCAGCTCCGATCCGCTGGCTAAGATTGGCGATCGCTATCCATTGAATACCGGCGGCAAGCTCTCGGGCAGCTGGCAACCCGAGCCAGGCCGCAACGTTTCCTTTGCGCTGACGCCCGGTTATGAAAGCTATAAAGGATTGGGTTGGTATGGTGTGATTGAGCAGCGACAGGGGTAATTACGTCGCCTGTGGCTTGCTCCCAAATAATGGTCATCTTTTCCGAATAGTCTCATTCTGCACTGTGCTGGATGCAATAAGTTCAGGAAATTCTTACAATGCAGCTGATGATTATCTGACCATTTTCACGGAGCGACAGATGGCTGGGCATTTTGTACGTTGGACGAGCGATTCCGGTTTTCCAGTCGGGAACCTGCGTATGCCTCAAAATGTCATCGACGCCGCGCAAGGCTTTGCCGATCGGCGTCGCGGCGAACGCTTTCTTGCGGCGCGTGCGTTGCTGGCACAATTGATGCTACGCGTATATGGCATTAACTCTCTTCCCCCCTTGATCACGCATTGCAATGGCCGGCCAGCCTTTGCCGATAACGATCTGCCGGATTTTAGCATCGCTTATGCGGGAAATATGGTCGGCGTATTGTTGGCAGAAGAGGGTGAACGTGCCGGACTGGACGTGGAGATTGTGCGTGCTCATAGCCGCCAGAAGCAGGAGCAGCTAATGCAGGGATTAACATCCGGGGAGATCGCCTGGATTAATGCCCAGCAGGATTTTATGGAAGCGGTGACGCAAATCTGGACGCTGCGTCAGAGCATCCTGAAATTAACCGGTGAAGGTGAGAACGGGCTGGATTCGTTGCGTTTGCTGCCTGGTGCGGGCCGTTTACGCTCGACGCTTTATCCAGATATTCAGGTGGTATGCGATGCCGAGCCGACACTGGTTTGGGCCTGCGCCTTGTCGTCTGCGACGCAGCGTTTGCACTTATGGGAAATGGACAGCGCACATCAATGGCGCGCGCTACGTGAAGTAGAAGTGAACAAACCCAATATTGGTCCGTGCGCTCTGCGCCTGACCAGCCTGCCTGAAGAAAGGCGTTTTCATCCTGCGATATAAACCGGCGGCTCTCAGGATAAACATGGCCGCAACGTTATCGGTTGCGGCCATGTTTAATGCTTTACGCTGAGTCTTATCGCGCCATTAATGCGCGTCGATAAAGACAATTTTCAGGACAAACAGCAGTGCGACGATCACCACGCACGGGCTGATTTCACGCCAGCGACCGGTGCCCAGCTTCATCACGCAGTAAGCGATAAAGCCCAGCGCAATACCTTCGGTGATTGAGAAGCTGAACGGCATCATTGCCGTCGTGACAAAGGCCGGTACTGCTTCGGTCAGATCATCCCAGCGCACGCGTGACAGGCTGGCGGTCATTAACACGCCCACGTAAATTAACGCACCCGCTGCAGCATAGGTTGGCACCATCGCCGCCAGCGGCGACAGAAACATCACCAGCAGGAACAGGATGCCAGTGACAATGGCCATCAAACCCGTGCGCCCGCCGATAGCCACACCCGACGTACTTTCGATATAAGCGGTAACGGAAGATGTCCCCACCAGGGCGCCGCTTACTGAGCTGATGCTGTCAACATACAGCGCCTGCTTCATGCGCGGAAACGTGCCTTTTTCGTCAGTCAATCCAGCTTTATCAGTGACGCCAATCAGCGTGCCAGAGGAGTCAAACAGGTTCACCAGCATGAAGGAGAAAATCACGCCCGCCATGCCAACATTGAACGCGCCTTTAATATCTGCCTGACCGATCACCGAAGTGATTGATGGCGGAGCCGAAAAGAGGCCAACGAATTTGACATCGCCCAGCAACCAGCCAATCGCGGTGGTGATCACCATAGAAATCAATACCGCAGCATGAATATTACGTGACGCCAGGATGGCAATAATAAAGAAGCCAAGCGCACCGAGCAGCACGCTGTGTGAGGTCAGATTACCTACAGCAACCAGCGTGTCGGGATTAGGAACGATAATGCCAGCATTTTTCAGCCCCATCATGGCAATAAACAGGCCGATACCGGCGGTTTTACCCACGCGCAGGCTAAGCGGGATATTAGCGATCATCCAGTAACGCACGCGCAGCAGCGTCAGGATCAGCAGGCCCAACGCACCCCAGAAAATAGCGCCCATACCCATTTGCCAGGAATATCCCATTGCGCCAACGACGACAAAGGCGAAGAAAGCATTCAGGCCCATGGCGGGAGCCAGCGCAACCGGTAGGTTAGCGATCACCCCCATCAGGATGCTGCCAAAGGCAGCGATCAGGCAGGTGGTGACAAACACGGCCTGCGTATCCATGCCCGCGACGCCTAAAATTTGCGGGTTGACGAATACGATGTAAACCATCGTCAAAAAGGTGGTGATACCGGCAATAACTTCGGTACGCACCGTGGTGCCGTGTTCCTGCAACTTAAAGATGCGCTGCAAAAAGCCTTGATTATTCATTTCATCTGTCCAGAAGAAAAACTGTCGGCGCGTATCCTGGCGATTTTACCGGCGCAATACAATGATTTTCCGCAACCGATTGCTGGGGTCGCAATCTACGCTGAGTACGGTAGAGTGTGAAGATACTCATAAATCAAAGGATAGAGTCAGATGACTGTAGAATGCGTATTTTTTGACTGCGATGGCACGCTGGTAGACAGCGAATTGCTGTGTACCCAGGCCTACGTACACACTTTTGCCCGCTATGGCATTGAGCTTTCGCTACAGGAGATGTTTGAAAAATATAAAGGCGTCAAACTTTACGACATCATTCGCGACGTCGGCGAAGCGCATCAGGTTACGTTACCGCTGGAAGAAGTAGAAACCGCTTATCGTGCGGAAGTGGCGCGGTTGTTTGATAAGGAACTAAAGCCGATTGCCGGGGCAAAGGCGCTGGTAGAAAAGATGAAAGTGCCGATGTGTGTGGTATCGAACGGGACGGTGAAGAAAATGCAACACTCGCTGGGTTTAACCGACATGCTCGGGCATTTTGCGGAACGTTTATATAGCGGCTATGACATTTTGCACTGGAAGCCAGACCCGGAGCTGATGTATCACGCTGCCGGGCAAATGCAGGTGCCGGTTGAGCATTGCATTCTGGTTGATGATTCTGAAGCCGGTGCACGCGCAGGGATCGCAGCGGGCATTCCGGTGTTTTATTACTGCGCTGATGCACACAATCCTGAGCTTGATCATCCGCTGGTAACGCGATTCGAGAATATGGCTGAACTGCCTGCTTTATGGCGTGCGCGTGGCTGGGATTTAGTGTAATCATCTTTATCCCGTAACCCAGGGACGCCAGTGCTGACCGCAAACCGCGCTAGTACGCCTGCCGTGCAGGCTGACAGTAGGCGACAGCATTTTTCCCGGTGACGCCGCTGGGACGCTCAGCTCACCAGATGATGTTTATCTAACCGTTTTAGCGCGATGGCCAGCAGCAGGCTACCGCCTAATGTCACGCCAAAGACCCACGGTAGGTCCAGCAGCGGGCGGGACATATCATCGTAATGATGAGTACGTAAAAAATGGATAAATAACGCGTGAAATCCGTAAATTGGCAGCGAATAGCGCGCAATGATCGCCAGTCCTGGCAGGGTGCGTCGGTGAAACGCGTTTTTGCACAGCACCAGCAAACAGATGGCGGCGATAAACACCAGCGGACCGCAGTACAGATACCAGGTATCGTTAAACGCGCCGTTGATTTCCAGCGCCTGTCGGGTGCCCAGGGTGATGCCAGTGACGCAGAGAATGAATCCGCTCGCCGCCAGCCATGTCATACCCCGTTTTTCGGTGTCCATGGTGCCGATAGCGCGGCCCAGCAACGCATATAACAGGTAGTAAATACTGTCGCCACTGACGTACAAATTTACCGGTAGCCAATGAAACGATCCCAGCGACTGGTTAACAGTATTGGGATTGGCCAGCACCGCCAGCACCGCGACCAATAGCGCGACATAACGTGTCTTAACAGCTTTAACCTGAATCAGCGGTGACAGTAAATAAATACCAATCAGCGCAAAGAAAAACCACAGATGATAGAACACCGGTTTTTGCAGCATTTTCAGCAGCGATCGTCCTTCGCTGATTGGCGTTAACCAGGTGATATAAGCCAGTGATACTGCGCTGTAGAACAACAAACACAGCACCAGCCGTAACATATGACGCGGTTGGGCGCTGCGCTCGCCAAAGAACAGATAGCCTGAAATCATGAAAAACAGCGGCACGCAGACGCGCGACGCAGCGTTCAGCAGGTTGGCAATGTCCCAGCGTAGCCCGGTAACTGCCATGGGCCCGGTGATATACCAGGTGGTGGTATGAATAACGATCACCATCAGGCAGGCGATAGCCCGTAAATTGTCAATCCAGTAAATCTTTTGCGGCATGGCTTCCTCTGGCGCAGAACTCCGTGCGAAGAAGGTTAGCCAGTCAATCGCACGCCAACAACCTTCGACGTCAGGATTCAGAGCCATCCGTGATGGCTGGGGCTGAAACGCCGGTATGTCGGCATTTTTTCATTTATCGCTTCATTTTGGCTCACGGCTTAAAACCGGCTGATTCGGCAATCTACGGCCTCTCGCAAACGGTCAACGGCAGGTATACCGGGGAAAGCCATCGTAATTTTTATGAGCGGGCGGCACAAAACGGTTTCATTGCGATGGCGTAGACGATTTCCTTAACGTGTCGCTTTTGTCGCATAAACCCCGTTCAAACCACCCAGGATTTCCGGCTGCACATCGCGCGGTCAAAGGGTATACTGTCGCACTCTTTTTTCATCTGGCCGAAACGCGTGCGAATTCAACATGCAAAAGTTTGATACCAAGACCTTTCAGGGCCTGATCCTGACCTTGCAGGATTACTGGGCACGTCAGGGCTGCACCATTGTTCAACCGCTGGACATGGAAGTGGGCGCTGGCACATCTCATCCAATGACTTGCCTGCGCGCTATTGGCCCAGAGCCGATTGCCACTGCTTACGTGCAGCCGTCCCGCCGTCCAACCGACGGTCGCTACGGTGAAAACCCGAACCGCTTACAGCACTATTATCAGTTCCAGGTGATGATCAAGCCATCGCCGGACAATTTGCAGGAGCTGTATCTCGGATCGCTGAAAGCGTTGGGCCTTGATCCAACGGTGCACGATATTCGCTTCGTTGAGGACAACTGGGAAAACCCAACGCTGGGCGCGTGGGGACTCGGTTGGGAAGTGTGGCTCAACGGCATGGAAGTCACACAGTTTACCTATTTCCAGCAGGTGGGCGGGCTGGAATGTAAACCGGTCACTGGCGAGATCACCTACGGTCTTGAGCGTCTGGCGATGTACATCCAAAGCGTTGACAGCGTATACGACCTGGTGTGGAGCGACGGACCGCTGGGCAAAACTACTTACGGCGACGTGTTCCATCAGAACGAAGTGGAGCAATCTACCTATAACTTTGAATACGCCGACGTTGATTTCCTGTTCACCTGTTTCGAGCAGTACGAAAAAGAAGCCCAGCAACTGCTGGCGCTGGAAAAACCGCTGCCGCTGCCCGCTTACGAACGCATTCTCAAAGCCGCACACAGCTTTAACCTGCTGGATGCGCGCAAGGCGATCTCGGTAACCGAGCGTCAACGCTATATTCTGCGTATCCGCACCCTGACCAAAGCCGTGGCTGAAGCTTACTATGCCTCACGCGAGGCGATGGGCTTCCCGATGTGCAAAGACAAAAAGTAAGAGGCAGCCATGACAGAAAAGACCTTCCTGGTGGAAATTGGCACCGAAGAGCTGCCACCGAAAGCCTTGCGCAGCCTGGCAGAAGCCTTTGCTGCCCTGGTCACCGCTGAACTGGACGCAGCGAATCTGGCCCACGGCGAAGTGAGCTGGTTTGCCGCGCCGCGCCGTCTGGCGTTGAAAGTCGCCAGCTTAAGCGCCGCACAGCCAGATCGTGAAGTTGAAAAACGTGGACCAGCCATTGCTGCCGCATTTGATGCAGCAGGTAATGCAACCAAAGCCGCTGAAGGCTGGGCGCGTGGCAACGGTATTACCGTCGATCAGGCAGAGCGACTGCGCACTGACAAAGGCGAATGGCTGGTCCATCGCGCCCAGGTAAAAGGCGAAGCGGCGCAAGCGCTGCTGCCAGCCATGATTGCGAACGCGCTCGGCAAGTTGCCGGTGCCGAAACTGATGCGCTGGGGCGCAAGTGATGTGCAGTTCGTGCGTCCGGTGCACACCGTGACGATGCTATTGGGCGATGAACTGATCCCCGGCACCCTGTTGGGGATTGAATCTGCCCGGATCATCCGCGGCCACCGTTTTATGGGCGAAAGCGAAATCACGCTGGATAACGCCGATCAGTATCCAGAAGTTCTGGAAAAACGCGGTAAAGTCATCGCTAATTATCAGACGCGTAAAGCGATGATCAAAGCTGATGTTGAAGCGGCGGCACGTCAACTGGGCGGCAACGCTGATTTGAGCGATGACCTGCTGGAAGAAGTTACCTCACTGGTGGAATGGCCAGTGGTGCTGACCGCAACCTTTGAAGAGAAATTCCTTAAAGTGCCGGCTGAAGCGCTGGTCTATACCATGAAGGGCGATCAAAAATATTTCCCGGTGTACGGCCATGACGGCAAATTGCTGCCGCATTTCATTTTTGTTACCAATATCGAATCCAGCGATCCGCAGCAAATTATTTCCGGTAATGAAAAAGTGGTTCGCCCACGTCTGGCGGATGCGGAATTCTTCTTCGATAACGACCGTAAAAAGCGGCTGGAAGATAATTTACCGCGCCTCGAAACCGTGCTGTTCCAGAAAGAACTGGGCACGCTGCGTGACAAAACCGATCGCATCCAGGCTCTGGCAGGCTGGGTTGCTGCGCAAATTGGTGCTGACGTTAACCACGCCATGCGTGCCGGTTTGTTGTCGAAGTGTGACCTGATGACCAATATGGTCTTTGAGTTCACTG
Organism: Mixta mediterraneensis; assembly: GCF_014946725.1. Classification (GTDB taxonomy): domain Bacteria; phylum Pseudomonadota; class Gammaproteobacteria; order Enterobacterales; family Enterobacteriaceae; genus Pantoea; species Pantoea mediterraneensis. The sequence continues at coordinate 11,140 of NZ_JACFXY010000017.1, read as the reverse complement.
ACACCCAGGGCGTGATGGGTATGCATTATGCGCGCCATGACGGCGAAGCCGAAGATGTCGCGGTTGCGCTGAATGAGCAATATCAGCCGCGCTTTGCCGGTGACGATTTACCGTCCAGCCCGGTGGCGTGTGCACTTGCGATTGCCGACAAGATGGACACCCTGGCCGGTATCTTCGGCATTGGACAGCATCCGAAAGGCGATAAAGATCCGTTCGCGCTGCGCCGTGCGGCGCTGGGAGTGTTGCGTATCATCGTCGAGAAGAATCTGCCGCTCGATCTGCAAACCCTGACGGAAGAAGCGGTGCGTTTGTATGGCAGCAAGCTGAGCAACGCCAATACCGTTGATGACGTTATCGACTTTATGCTGGGCCGTTTCCGCAGCTGGTATCAGGAAGAAGGCCACAGTATTGATACGCTGCAAGCGGTGCTGGCGCGTCGTCCGACTCGTCCGGCTGACTTTGATGCACGCATGAAAGCGGTATCGCACTTCCGCACGCTGGAGGAGGCAGCGGCGCTGGCGGCGGCCAACAAGCGAGTTTCTAATATCCTGACGAAGTCGTCAGAAACGCTGAACGACAGTGTGCAGGCTTCGCTGCTGAAAGAGAACGAAGAGATCCAACTGGCGACCTTCGTGACCGCATTGAGCAGCAAGCTGCAGCCTTATTTTGCAGAAGGCCGCTATCAGGAGGCGCTGATTGAACTGGCGCAGCTGCGTGAAGCGGTAGATAACTTCTTCGACAAAGTCATGGTCAATGCAGACGATCCTGCGGTGCGCGTTAACCGTTTGACGCTATTAGCGAAACTTCGCGGGCTGTTCCTGCAGGTCGCGGATATATCGCTGTTGCAGTAAAGCACATAGCAACAAGGGGCGAACCCGTTTCGCCCCTTGTTTATGCCGTGCCTGCTTTACGGCCCACGACTTCATTTCCTTAACATTTCCCTAAAATGTATTCATTAGCCGGTTTGCTTTACCTGTCTTTTGTGGGCAACGCCTTTCCGTGGCTCGGTGGTGCCGTCTCTCTTCATCTGAGACAGGCGTTAACCAACAGAGCGTTGCGCATGAGTACGCGTTAAGCGGAGGGTGGCGTAGTGCGGGCAAAACTTTCGCGCTGAAACAGCGTTTCAGCAAGTTTGACCAGTGCCGGGCGTTCGACACACCAGTTTGGCACCACGCGACGGAAATTGAGATAGCCAATCATGCAGCCGATCGCAATATCCGCCAGGTTAATTTGCTGAGTATTAATCCATTTTCCTGCGACAGCGGCTTTCTCCAGCATATCCAGACCGCGCTGAATTTTTTCACGATTACGCAACAGGACTTTTTCGGACTGCTGATCGCCTGCCCGCATTTGCTCGCGCACAATCACCAGCGCGGAATCACTGATTCCATCCGCCAGTTTTTCCAGCTGGCGAACGTTTAACGCTTCAAGCCGATCGCTGGGCAGCAAAGCGGGGGCTTCGCCACGTAGTTCGAGAAATTCAGCGATAATGGCGGAGTCGAACCAGGTTTGTTGATCGTCAGCTACCAACGCAGGGACCTTGCCGAGGGGATTATAGTGAGGAACATGGCTGTCCTCGCTGTAAGGCGACAGGTTAACAAACTCAATGATAATGCCTTTTTCCAGCATCATAACGGAAATCTTGCGCACAAACGGGCTGGTATAGCTGCCAATCAGTTTCATTGAGGGCCTCCAAAAAACGTTTAACTACGATTCGTCTGGAAACAAAAACGGGTTGAGGCTACTGCGGGCAAAGCCTTCCTGCTCCATGCGTGCGTCCAGCACCAGTGAAGCGAGATCGTCTGCCACGGGTTCAACCGCAGGGTCCTTTTCCTGAGTCAGGATTTTGAGATAAGTGCCGCAATCGCCGCAGCTTTCTGCTTTTACAGCGGATTGTTCGCTGTCCAGCGACCAGAAATGCAGGTCGCGCGTTTGATCACAACAGGTACACCGGTTGCCTGCCACATACCATTCGCTTTCGCACAGGTTACAGTGAAGATAGCGCGAGCCGTCGTGATTGCCCATATGTACCACGCCGGCAACCGGTATGCTGGCGCAAACCGGACAAAACTGGTGCTGTTCGCCATATTCGGCACGTGCTTTACCGGGTATTAAGGCTGCCATTTGTGCCCAGTAAATTGATAACGCCGCCCAGATAAAAGGCGATTTGTCGCTGCTGACGTGGGCAAAATCCTGGGCGAATAGCGCACTGGCTAAGGCTTCAAGTTCAGTAGCCGACGCTTTTTCCAGATTCTCCAGCACGGCCAGTGCCTGACCGCTCATTTCCGGCTTGAGTTCGGCTATCAGTGAATGCAGCAAACGATGCCAGTGCATATCACGCGGCAGGGTATGAATATCGAGAGGGGGTTTGCCTTCATGGGCGCTTTGCACCAGCCGATCACGCAGATCCATGTGCAGCGGATGATCGTACAGCACGATTTCTTGCGCCCCGGCGATAACCGCTGCAAAACGCAGATAATCGCCAAGCGGATTTTTCGCCGCCAGGTCACGCAGACGCGCAGCACGACGGCTGTAAAAATTTTTTAGCCGTGGGAAAAATAACAGCGGAAGCATCTCCACCGTGGTTTTATCGCTCTTCTCCAGCTGATCGAGCGGGATGATGCGAATACTCATCAGGGGCGTTTTCCTGTTGTGATGGCCGTTTGCGCTATTCACGATAGCAGTGAGGATGATATTTTTTTCGCTCAGCCTTCAACCACTGTGGTACGTGTGCCTGTGAATCAGCGGCAAGGATGTCAGATAACATTACCGTTGGAGCAGCAGAACTAAGCTGATGATAGCAGCCCAGAATACACACTTCTGACCAAAATGATATTTACCGGGCTTCAAATGACACTGGAAAAAGCAGCGTGATTGGCTTAACGATGCCAGCGCAAAGCAAAACAGCCTGTCATGCTGGCTTGTCGCAGCGGCAGCGCCGGTTCAAAATGTATCCGGGCCTGGAAAATAATACCTTCATGATGCGGTTTTAGTTCGGACGAAGACAAAGTGAAACTAAAAAAAGCGGAAAGTAACGTGAATGCGCTCGAAATCGCAGGCCTGTGTGAAACACAGGTCTGGCAGCGTAACGATTTGCAGCAGTCGCAGGCCGACTGGCTCGCCGAAGAGGTGCCGGTTGCGCTGGTGTATAACGGTATTTCGCATGTGGTGATGATGGCGACACCCAAAGATCTTGAGGCATTTGCGCTGGGTTTTTCGCTGTCAGAAGGGATTATCGACGCGCCAGGCGAGATTTTCGGCATGGAAATAATACCCGGCTGCAATGGCATTGAGGTACAGATTGACCTGTCAAGCCGGCGCTTTATGGCGCTTAAAGAGCAACGGCGGGCGCTGGCAGGCCGGACCGGTTGCGGTGTCTGTGGCGTTGAACAGTTAGATCAGATTGGTAAACCGGTCGCGCCGTTGCCTTTCACCCAGACATTTGCACTGTGTAATCTGGATCGCGCATTAACACAACTGAAAGATTACCAGCCGGTAGGCCAAAGAACCGGTTGTACGCATGCTGCGGCGTGGGTGATGCCAAACGGCGATCTGGCGGGCGGGAGTGAAGACGTAGGGCGTCACGTAGCGCTGGATAAGCTGCTGGGTTATCGCAGTCAGACGCACTGGGCGCAGGGCGCGGTACTGGTTTCCAGCCGGGCCAGCTATGAAATGGTGCAAAAGTCTGCGATGTGCGGCGTTGAAATCGTATTTGCCGTGTCTGCCGCCACGCGCCTCGCGGTTGACGTGGCCGAGCGCTGTAATTTAACGCTGGTCGGCTTTAGCAAGCCGGGACGTGCCACCATCTATACCCATCCTCGGCGGCTGATTTAAACTCCCCCACACCTGCGGCACACTTTTCTGTAACGTATTTAACGCCGTAGCGCACCCGTCGGGGAAAACCCCGTATTTAGTAGGGCATTGATTACCCTTTTATGGATCATGAATTTAACTATAATGATTCGACTGCTTACGCGGCACGCTCACACGCAAGTGCTGCTCAAACACTAAATGGAGAGGAAGAACATGAGTTATTCACTGCCATCCCTGCCTTACGCATACGACGCACTGGAACCGCATTTCGACAAGCAGACGATGGAAATCCATCACACTAAACACCACCAGACCTACGTTAACAACGCCAACGCGGCGCTGGAAGGCACAGAATTTGCTGATCTGCCGGTTGATGAGCTGATCACTAAACTTGATCAGCTGCCAGCAGACAAAAAAGGCCCACTGCGTAACAACGCGGGCGGTCACGCTAACCATAGCCTGTTCTGGAAGGGCCTGAAAACCGGTACTACATTACAGGGCGATCTGAAAGCGGCAATCGAAAAAGATTTCGGTAGCGTTGAAAAATTCCAGGAAGAGTTCGAGAAAGCCGCCGCAACCCGTTTCGGCTCTGGCTGGGCGTGGCTGGTTAAAAAAGGTGACAAACTGGCTGTGGTTTCTACCGCAAACCAGGATAACCCACTGATGGGCGAAGCAGTTGCTGGCGTCTCTGGCTTCCCAATCCTTGGTCTGGATGTGTGGGAACATGCTTACTATCTGAAATATCAGAACAAGCGTCCTGACTACATCAAGGCATTCTGGAATGTGGTTAACTGGGACGAAGCAGCCGCACGTTTCGCTTCAGCTAAATAATTTAACATTACGTTAAATTCACCATAATAAACCGATGGAAGCCATTTCATCGGTTTTTTATTACAGGTTTAACGGCAGTTTACTTTCTATCGTCGCTTATTAAACCAAAAATAAACAATTAATCGTTTTTGACTCTGTAAGCTCTCATTTATGGTGGCATTAACGCGCCGTTGATAATTCTCACCGTACGCTAAGCGTCATTATCACTTCAGGGTGTGACGCTATCATGTCGATGATTACTGCTTATGAGACGAATATTGATTCGCCCGCTTCGCTGTTTTTCCCGTTAGTTAGCGGAAAACAGGTTCCGGATAAACTATGGCTGAGTAAACGCTTCCGCATGAAGTTTGTGTTAAGGACGCTAATAGCGCCGGTCACGACGCTGCGCTACTTACATCGGCTTTCCCGGCTACCGCAAATTGCGCAGTTAATGAACCAGCAAGGGCTGTTGCCTGCCAAGCTGCACCGTCCCTATCTGCGTGCCGGAATCAGCGTGGCGGCGCGAGCGCAGGCGATTATCGACCATTATCAGTTTATGCAGCAGCTGGAAAACCCGATGTTGCGCCAGCTACTGCAAAGTCCGGGTGATAATGTGATTGCGGCTTTTCAGGGCAAAAATAATGAAAGCTTTTTAATTAGCTGTAGCCCAGGATATTACGACCGTGAAGGGGAAGTCACATTAGTACTGCGTTATCAACAGCAGATTATTGCTTCCCTCTCTTTTTCAGTTATTAATGAAAAGCAACAACGCACCTTATTAATTGGTGGGTTACAAGGGCCAAGGAAAAATATTAACCATGAGGTTATTCGCGAGGCTACTAAAGCTGCACACGGCGTATTTCCCAAACGGCTGTTAATGGATGTCGTGTTTATTTTCGCGGAACTGTGTGGCGTGCAAAAAATTGCCGCCGTGGGCGACGATACGCATGTTTTTCGCAGCCTGCGTTATCGTCACAGTAAAAGCGAACATTTTTTTGCCAGTTACAGTGAGTTCTGGCTGTCGCTAAACGGAGAGGAACGCGCAGACGGGATATTTACGCTGCCTTTAAGCCTGCCGCGTAAATCTCTGGAAGAGATTGCCAGCAAAAAACGCGCCGAATATCGCCGACGTTATGAACTGCTGGATGGCCTGGCGGAGCAGGTTTATGCCGCCGCCGGACAGCGTAAGGTCGATCAGGCCACAGCCTGATCGTCACTCAAAAGGCGTTTTTAGCGAAACCGGTCATGACCTGCAGACCCATTTCGCGTCCCAGCGCGGTCATTGGATGCACCACAACCAGGCCGCGCACGCTTTTCTTCAGCGCGCCTAAGTTCGCTTGCTCTTTTTTGGTAATTTCGCGATGAAAGGGCAATTTTTGTAGTTTCTGCGCTTCTACACTCAGCTTCTCGACGCGCTGATTACGCAGGCGTTCAATCTCGGTAACCAGCGTTTCTTTCTCTTTTAACAGCGTGCCTAACTTCTCTGAATCACCCGACTCCAGCAGCTGCAGCTCTTTGCGGTTCAGGGCGTCCAGCTGATCGCTAAGACGTTTGATTTCGTTCTTTTCTGGCTCTTTCATAAAACAACTCAAACTCATTGAGGAAAACAGGCAAAGGATACACCAAAATCGGGGCATATTCTCGATGTGGTTAGGACGATAACAGGCGCTAATGCGCCCGTTAAGCTTTAACTGGCAGGTTTCTTAAACGCTTGCTTCAGGCTGATGCGGGAAATCAGCTCCGTGAGCGACAGTACCATAGTGGAGCGCACCATCTGTAAATAGCGTAACTGCTGCATAGCACGCAGATCGACATCATCGGGATGGAATTCCGGCACCGGCGGCCATGCCGTTACGCAATGCAGCTCGCCAAATGGACCGAGAATTTCATCATCAGTAAAGCGATAATCGCCCGCATCATGATTTAATTCTTCGCGCAGCGCGAGCAGCAATTCACAATCTTCATACTCGTGGCGATTAATCACGCCCAGACCATAAATCAGCTTGAGCCGCACCGGCAATTCACCAAGCGGACCATCACCGAGCAGCAGTGGTTCAACGGCGTATTTCACAGCGTAATCGTCTTTACGAAATACCTGTAATACCAGCAGATTGACCGCTTCGGCTAACAGTTCAACGGCGGCGATCAGAAAGCTTCTCACCGAGCGACCGGCGTTCAGGCGCTCAAGCACCCGGTTCTCAAAAGCTTGCTTCTCTTCCATTATTGCCTGCATGGGTTTAATACTGCCGTCGGGCGCAGGCGAACTGCGCCCGGCTTGCATCGCTAACACGCGCGCATTATGCCATAGCGTTATATGCGCTCACTACCGAAGTCACCACCTCGCTGTCGGCCTCAAGGCCAGAAACCTGAGCTAGCGTGGCTTGTGGACCTTTTTCCTGTAATAACGTGGCGAGTTTTTGCGCTTGTGGATCCTGATCGCTGCGGTAATGCATAGCGGCAGCAATGCCCTGCACCAGATTAGCGTGCGGTAACTGGTATTCCAGCGTGCCCAGCGTTGGCTTGATCAGGCGATCCCCGGCGCTCAGCTTACGCAGCGGCTGGCGGCCTACGCGCTCAACGTCATCTTTCAGGTATGGATTTTCAAAACGACCCAAGATTTTCTGAATGTAAGCCGCATGTTTGTCGGCTTCAAAGCCGTAGCGTTTGATCAGCACCGCGCCACTTTCTTCCATTGCGCCTTTCACTACCGCACGGATTTTATCGTCCAGAATAGCATCACGAATGGTTTGATGACCGGCTAACTGACCGAGGTAGGCGGTAATCGCATGGCCGGTATTCAATGTGAAAAGCTTGCGCTCAACAAACGCCATCAGATTGTCGGTCAGCTCCATACCAGCAATCTCTGGCAGCGCGCCTTTGAACTGGGTTTTATCGACAATCCACTCGCTGAAGGTTTCAACGGTGACTTCCAGCGGATCGCTGCTGCCCGCTTCTGAAGGAGGCACGATACGGTCAACCGCAGAATCAACAAAACCGACATGCTGTTCCAGCCACGCGTGGTACTTCTCCGGCAGCGCTTTCAACACATGCTGTTTTAGCTGGCTGGTACCGCGCACCATATTTTCACAGGCAATGATATTTAACGGACGGCTATTCCCGCTGTCGCTACGTTTGGCCAGGCCTTTTGCCACGCTACCAGCGATGCGCTCAAGGATCTGCGGACCCACAGCCGTGGTAACCATATCAACCCCGGCAACCAGCGAAATAATATCCTCGCTGGCGCTGTTTACGGCGCTTACGTTTTTAACAATTTCGATTTTCGCCTGCTCGCCGACCACATGAACGGGATACTCATGACGCGCGTTTAGTGCATCCAGCACGACCTGATTGACGTCTGCAAATACCAGTTCGATGCCCGCATCGGCTAACAGTTTGCCAATGAAACCACGGCCGATGTTGCCTGCTCCAAAATGTAACGCTTTCATAAACTTGACCCATATCAAAAGACGAAAGGGCGAGCATGCCCGCCCCAGGGAAAATAAACTGACTGAATTACGCGATAGCCGGACTGCCTGACAGCAGATCCAACACTTCCTGCACGCTGGCGGTATTGGCCAGCTTCTCAATGACCCGATCGTCGTCCAGCGCGTTGGTCAGGCTGGTAATCACCTGAATATGCTCGTTATTACGCGCAGCAATACCAATGACCAGACGGGCAATATCCTCTGCTTCCTCACCAAACTGCACACCAGCCGGATACTGGCAGAACACCACACCGGTTTTCAGTACGCGGTCCTTAGCTTCGACTGTTCCGTGAGGCACAGCAATGGATTCACCGAGATAAGTTGGCGTCAGTTTCTCACGTTCCAGCATCGCTTCGACATATTCTGGCTCAACGTAGCCGCCTTTCACTAACTGTTCGCCTGCAAAACGAATCGCCTGCTCTTTATTCGTTGCGCTCTGACCGAGAAAAACATTGTCGGCGCCCAGTTTGAACAGCTGCGCATTGCCTTCATCGTGGCTGTCGCTCACCGTTTGTGGTGTCGTTGCAGGCTTAGCTTCGCCACGATTGGCTGTGGCTAAACGCTCGGTCAGGGTGCTATACAGCGCGCTGTCGAGGAAGTTATTCAGCGAAATGTGCTGAGCATGAGGAGCCTGGCGAATCGCGCGTTCAGTTAAGTCGCGGTGAGTGATTACCAGATCCACATCACCCGGCAGGGCATTGATGGCGGTATTCGTTACTGACACATTGCTCAGACCGGCGTCCTGCACTTTCTTACGCAGCACGCCCGCACCCATTGCGCTGGAGCCCATGCCAGCATCACAGGCGACGATAATTTTACGCACATGATCCAGATCGACACTCATCGCATCGCTTGCCACTGCAGCACCACCCGCAACGCTCTGTCCTTTAGACTGGGCTTTCATGTCCTGCATACGGCGGGTTGCCGCTTCAATATCGTCCTCTTCTTTCACTTTGCTGGGTTTCAGCAGGATCGCTGATACAACAAAAGAAACCACGAAGGCCGCGATAATCGCTGCGATATTGGCAAAATAGGTACCTTTTGGCGTCATTGCCAATACCGCCAGGATAGAACCTGGTGAGGCGGGAGAAACCAGACCGCCTTTCAGCAGGGTCAGGGTAAACACGCCAGTCATACCGCCGAGGATAACTGCCAGCAGCAGGCGAGGCGCCATCAGCACGTAAGGGAAGTAAATTTCGTGGATACCGCCAAGGAAGTGGATAATCGCCGCACCGCCCGCAGACTGTTTTGCACTACCACGACCAAAGAACATGTACGCCACCAGCACACCCATACCGGGGCCTGGGTTAGCTTCAATCAGGAAGAAAATAGATTTTCCGGCTTCGCTGGCCTGCTGGATGCCCAGCGGCGAGAAGATACCGTGGTTGATTGCGTTGTTAAGGAAAAGAATTTTTGCGGGTTCAACAAAGATGGACGTCAGCGGCAGTAAATTGTTCTGCACCATCAGGTTTACCCCGGCGGCGAGAATGTGCGACAGGCCTTCAACCAGCGGACCAATTGCCAGAAATGCCAGTAACGCCAACAACATACCGATAATACCGGCAGAGAAGTTGTTAACCAGCATTTCGAAACCGCTTTTGATCTTGCCATCAATGGCACGGTCAAATGATTTAATCGCCCAGCCACCCAGTGGACCCGCAATCATGGAGCCGAGGAACATCGGCATATCTGCGCCAACAATCACGCCCATGGTGGTGATCGCACCAACCACACCACCGCGATCGCCACCAACCAGACGCCCACCGGTGTAACCGATCAATAGCGGCAGCAGGTAGGTAATCATCGGCCCAACCAGTTTGGCCAGCGTTTCGTTTGGCATCCAGCCGGTTGGAATAAACAGCGCTGTGATGATACCCCAGGCGATAAACGCTCCGATGTTTGGCATCACCATATTACTCAGAAAACGACCAAAGCTTTGTACTCTGACCTTCACTGATGAGGACATAAACTCACCCCTTATTGAGACGCGCTGCAATAGGAGAGCGCGTTTGTTTTTGTTTAGCGACCATGGCGGGGAGCCGTTGGTATTACTGTATGCACGCGGACTCTACCACGCGAATATGACGCTGCGTAGCACCCAACCTAAATGTGATTAAGATCACGCACTTACGGGGTTACTGAGGGTTATTTAAGTGATATGGATCACAAAAAAAGGGTGTAGGGAAGCCATATTGGCGGCAATTTGAACGTATTCCGGGAAGGTGTGTGATTTAGATCACAATTAACAGAGGACGGTTTGTTTCATTTATGTGATTTAGATCACAAATATTTTTTTGGTCAAAAATGCGCCAGATCACACTTTAGTCACGCAAGCTACGGGCTGGATAAAATCTGAAAGAAAGTGATGCGATAAAGAGCAGGGTAAGCGCGGCGGCTTACCCTGAATTTCAACTATTGAGAGCTAGCCTGCACGGCATTTTGTGCCTGCGTCAGCGCTTGTGCATTCGCTGATAGATTGCTCATCAGCGTATTATATTGCGTTGCCTGATCCTGGGTCGGAAATTGCACACCGCCATCGTTAAAACTCACGCGCGTGCCCTGCGTTTGCAGAAAGTCACCGGTTTGCACCGCGCCCTGGCTCAACGCCTGTAATTTAGGCAGCAGCGGAATCAGCAAGTTAGCGGGTTGTGTTACTATTTTGTCATACACGCTGTCGTAAACCTTTTTAAGATCGTCCGGCTGTTTTAATGCGGCCTTGCTGCTGTCGGCCTGCATTTTGGCGCTCTCGATCTGTTGCGTAACCATGACTAACGCGCCGTTGGCCTGACGCAATGAATCACGGCGAGTGAGATAATCTTGCGGAACGCGAATCGCTGACAGCTCATCAACTACCGGGCGCATTCCTTGATCAACGGCTTTATTAGCCTGCAGCGAAAAACCATAATGTCGCTACCGATGTAAAACTGGCCCACCTGCCGATGTAAATCTGACCCACCTAGGGTAAAAATGGCAGTTTTAAGGCACTGCCAATGATGACATTGGAGACCAGAGTGGAGATTAGTGTTTTACAC
>NZ_JACFXY010000016.1 GCF_014946725.1 Mixta mediterraneensis | reverse complement strand
TGTAAAACACTAATCTCCACTCTGGTCTCCAATGTCATCATTGGCAGTGCCTTAAAACTGCCATTTTTACCCTAGGTGGGTCAGATTTACATCGGCAGGTGGGCCAGTTTTACATCGGTAGCGACACTTTCGCCGCATACTGACGCGATGGGAGAAGAAAGTCGAAAACTACGAGGCGATGCTGCATTTTGCTTGCAGCATCATTGTCTGGAATAAAATCCTTTTGGGATAGGTTCTAAGCACGAAAATGTCCGAAATTTTCCCGAAAACGTCATATCTGATCTAAACCATCACATACTCCTGACCGCGATAAACCAGATACTTTTTGGTCATCGAAAGGTTTTTATGGCCGAGCAACCTTTGCGCAAAATCTTCACCATTTTCTACTTCGTACAGTCGACTTGCAAAGCTTCGTATTTCGTAGAGAGAGGGGGGTTACTGCCGAATTGAATTTCACTTGCTCGCCGATCACCCCAGTTGATGGATTCGCTGATTATGTTGCTGAAGCAGCGCAGGAGCTTCACGATTTACAGGATGTCGCAGCTGTATTGAGAAAATTAGCAGAATATAACCAGGTCACGTAGTCGGTTTTTTATTTGCTGCGCATTAATCGGCGGACTTTTTTAGCTAATCAGCCATAAACGCCTGCTTTATTTGGGGATTTTTGTCGGCACGAGAGGATCTGACCCTCCGACATCTGACACCCCATGATAATGCGATATTTTCAGCGCTGGAATTAAGGACATAAAAAAAACCGGCGCTGAGGCCGGGCTGGGTAAATTATCTTCAGCAATTCGGATAAGAGCGGTAGTTTCGGCTGGAAAAACGTTCGAATATTTCCCGGCGGTCAGGGAGGCAGCTTTTTATGCACCTCAGTCTATAAAGCGCGCCCGCAAAATATTGCCTGGCGCGCCGCTATTGCCATTACGCCTGTCTGGGTTGTCCGTTTGACGCAGTAATCCCGCCGTCAACGGGCAGATTCACGCCCGTGATATAACGCGCATCATCGCTGGCAATAAAAGCGATTGCGCTGGCAATATCTTCTGGTTCACCAGCACGGCGTAATGCAATACGATCATAAAACTTATCCAGCAAAGCCTGATTATCTTTCATGTCTTGAGTTAAGTCTGTAAAAGTCAGACCGGGACAAATGGCATTAACACGTACGCCATCTTCACCATAATCCATGGCCAGCGATCGCGTCAGATTAGTGACAGCGCCCTTGGCCGCGTTATAAACGCTCATGCCCCAGTCACCGCCTAATCCTGAAACAGAAGAGATATTAACGACATTACCTTTGGTTTTTAATAACGCAGGCATGAAATAGTGTATGCAGTGAAATACGCCATCAAGATCGACCTTCATTAACTTTTTCCAGTCTTCAGGCGCTATTTCATGTATACGTCCTTGTACCACTATGCCAGCGTTATTGACTAAAACGTCGGTGCGGCCATATTTATCCTGCACTTTTGCTGCCAGCTCTTTAACCTGTCCGGCGTCAGAGACGTCACAAGGCGCAACAAGATGATCGCCTTTCGTTAGTGATGCCAGCGTGGTTTCCAGTTTCTTTTGCGTGCGGCCAATTAACACTACCGACGCACCTTCATCAGCAAAGCGCTTAGCGGTTGCCTCACCAATGCCTGAACCTGCACCGGTAACCACAACCACTTTTCCTGAAAATCGGGACATATTTTCTCCTTATCTGACATCTGGGTATCAAACTAAAATGACTCCAGCGCTGAGACGGATGCAAAAATTGAACGTTATTCACTTATAAAGCTAAGCACATTCCCTACAAAAATATGTAATAAATCAGCCAGATTATGCGCGTCGGCCATTAAGCAAGAATGAGTCGTGGATATAGCGCAGGGAGCACAACGTCTATAATTTCAAATATCAACAAACCGCTTCTCAGAAGAAGGCTTAATGATGAATTATCAATATTTGAACGGTGAAAACTGGCAAAAAATTTGGATTGTGGGGGATTTACATGGCTGCCGTAATCAGCTTGATGCGTTGTTACAGGCTCACGACTTCGATAAGCAGCAGGATTTATTGATCTCGGTCGGCGATCTCATTGACCGTGGCCCTGACAGCCCAGGCTGTCTGCAATTGGTGGAAGAGCCGTGGTTCCGCTGTGTCCGAGGTAACCATGAGGAGATGGCGCTGGAAGCGTTACAGGGTCACGGAATGAAGTTGTGGGAAATGAATGGCGGCGAGTGGTTTTGGCGGTTAAAAGGAACAGCGCTGATCAGTGCGCGACACGCACTCAGTCGCTTAAAAGAAATACCACTAATCCTGCACCTTCAACTTGACGAGCGCATTGTTGTCGTTGCCCACGCCGATTATCCTGCCGATCATTATGCATGGGAACAACCGGTTAACTGGCACGACGTGGTATGGAGCCGCAAACGTATTGATGGCCTGCAACATGGCAAATACGATCCCATCTCTGGGGCTGATGCTTTTTACTTCGGTCATACGCCGCTGCATCAACCGCTTGATGCAGCGAATCTTCACTATATCGATACTGGCGCGGTGTTTGGTAACCACCTTACGCTGGTGCGTGTGCAGTGATAATTAACGGAACAGGCGCCCGTCGCGGACTAACTCGCGCGGATAACTGTTTTTAATACGGTTTCCCACCTTCTTCGCTAACCCCAGCGGTTGCTGCTGATAGGTCACGATCATCTCATCACGCTCAGGCACGGACTCGGGATAGATGTCTCTGCCTCGATACCACTCTTCCGCTTCATTAGCCGTTAGTTCAAAAGCCTGACTGGAGCCGGGCCGGGCCAGCGCTACCACCGCTTCGTGCTGCCAGCGATAGCCTTTTGTAAAGGTCTCGGCAAGCTTCAGACCAATACGCGAAAATCGTACTTTACCCAACATTGGCGTGACGCTGGTCGGGAATAACCAAATTTCTTTATCGCGTTGCCATAGCGTCAGGGATGGGTCCCACGTTAACGATACAGCGGCGGCAGCCTGCACAATTTCACTTTCCAGTTTGCGACTAACCGGTGCAAATGGCAGTTTGCCGACTTTATAGGTCGGTTCAGGCAGGGGTGCTACGGAGGTGAGCTTGCGCAAACGTGCAACGAAAAATCCTTCACTGTCAAAAAGCTGCGGGAAAACGTGCAAATAACCTTCTGGTGTAGCGGCCTGGGCTGCGTCATCGAAAAGATCGTTAAGCGGAGTAATTTCAACCGCCCCAGGATAACGCTTAAGCAGCCAGGCAATCACCTGCTGATTCTCAATCTGGTTGAGGGTACAGGTGGAGTACACCAGTGTGCCGCCGGGCTTTAGCGCATGGAAAGCGCTGTCGAGTAAATCTCTTTGGGTGGCAGCAATGTCGGCGGTACTTTCCAGGGTCCGGTTTTTCATCGCGTCAGCATCTTTACGGATTACCCCTTCGCCAGAGCAAGGCGCATCCAACAGGATGTCAAACATTTCCGGTAGCGCGGGACCAAACACGCGTGCATCAAAATGCGTCAGCGCGGTATGACTGACACCGCAGCGGCTAATATTCGCGTGCAGAACTTTCACCCGGCTGGCGGAAAATTCATTAGCGAGGATGACGCCCTAATTATTCATTCGCGCCGCGATTTGTGTGGTTTTCGAGCCTGGCGCAGCAGCCATGTCCATGATTGCACTGGCATCGCTTACGGCGTCGAACAGCGCGGTAACCGGCAACATGGAGCTGGCTTCCTGGATATAGAACAGGCCACTCAGATGCTCAGCCACGCTGCCCAAAGGCAGGCTTTCGTCTTCTCGCGTAATCCAGAAACCTTCGTTACACCAGGGTACTGGCGTCAGTTGCCAGCCATAACCGGCAATTTGCGCCAGAAAACGGGCAACGCTGATTTTCAGCGTATTAACGCGAATGCTGCGGCGTAGGGGCTGCTGACAAATGGCGATGAAG
Organism: Mixta mediterraneensis; assembly: GCF_014946725.1. GTDB lineage: Bacteria > Pseudomonadota > Gammaproteobacteria > Enterobacterales > Enterobacteriaceae > Pantoea > Pantoea mediterraneensis. The sequence continues at coordinate 55,039 of NZ_JACFXY010000016.1, read as the reverse complement.
CGGGCAAAGGTGGCCTCATCTGGCAGGCTTTGACGCATTAGCGTGAGGAAATCGGCTGGGAAAAGCGAAGAAGAGTCCGACACAGGTAATATCCAGTAGAAGCAAAGGCGGGAAGTGTATCACGCGGAAATGAAACGGGCAGCCTGGCTGCCCGTTTTGCTTAGGGTTGATTTGGGTCCGGTATTGCCGTGCCCCAGCTGCGCCAGTCTTTCGGCGCTTCATCTTGCAACAGAAAATGCTTATCGGCCGTTGCCTGGGGAGCCAGCGGCACGGTTGGTGGCGTGGCAAACTGAATACCACCGCGAATAAACTGCTGGAAGGTACCGGTTTTCACTACACCACCGATTAAGCCAAAGTCGAGGTTGTAACCCGACGCCAGCCAGAACACGGAGTTGTTGCGCACCAGATGCTGATATTTTTTGCTGATGCGCAGGGCAATCTGTACGCGATCGGCCATATTGCCCAGCGACGTCCCGGTCACGGTGCCAACCTCAACGCCACGGAACAGCACTGGCGTACCCAGCGATAACGATCCGGCTTCGGCGGCATCCACGTAGATATTTAGCCCGTTCAGATAACGGGAATCAGTAATCGTGCTTTCCTGCAATTCAAACGTCCGTGCCGCGCGGCCTTTGCCCGGATCGACGTTGACATAAGGCTGCAACAGCGTTTCCAGATGGTTCACGCCGGTCGCGGAAATTTCTGGGGAAACTACGGAGAAGCGGCTGCCGCTGCGGGCAAAGTCCTGAACGTACTCAGGGTAAAGCACCGCTTTCGCCAGCACCTGATTGTTATCCTTACTCAGCGATAAAGATTCAACTTGCCCCACATTGATGCCAAGATAACGAATCGGCATTCCTGCAGACAGCTTGCTGGCGTCATAGGTATGCAGGGTAATTTGACTCCCCACCGCTTTTGCCGCCGTTTCCGAAGGATAAAGCACACGTCTGGCACCTTTCGTGGATACCGCGCCACTGAGATTATCGAAGCTAATCGCGCCTTTTAATGCGCGATTAAGCGGTGAAGCCTGTACCGTCAAACCACTGCCGTTGAGCTGGACACGTGCGCCACCCTCCGCCCAGAACACACTTTCACTTGTCAGTAACTTACGGTATTCCGGCTGAATATGTACCGCGATTTCAAACGCATTGGCATGTGGCGTCACTTTGGTTATTTCACCTACCTGATATTTGCGATACAGCACGACTGAACCAGACTGCACATCTGGCAGACTGTTCGCTGTCAGTGTCAGGGTTGTTGAAGGGCTGTCGCCAATAATGCCTTCAGCGGCTTTATCGGCATCCGCAAATAATGGGTAGCTCGGCTTCACGTTTCCTTGTTTGCCCGGCTCTAACCGAATGCCGCCATCCACCCATTCACGCGCGCTGGCGCCTATTACCTGCATACCATCCAGCCCCAATTTCACATCAAGGTGACTATTCACAATAAATTTACTGTCGCCATGGATCAGTTGCCGATGTTCAGGCGCCACGGCGACGACAAAATTCACGCCATGTTCATCCAGGCTACGCGACATTACCTGACCAATCTGCATGCCGTACAGCATCAGCGGCTGGCCGGCATCAATGCCGTAACTTTCTGGCGCGCTCAGTTTAACTGTCAGCACATGCGGTTTTTGCAATAGCGATTCGTTGGAAGGCAGCACGGTGAAATGCTGCTGTGGCTGACCTTCGCCGGGAATCAGCTCGAAAGTATTACCGGTTAACAGGCTGCTGAGGCTGGTATCGGTCAGGCTGATTTTAGGGCTTCGCATTTCAATGCGCGTTCCGGTGCGCATCAGACCAACCACGGAAGGGTCGATGGTCAGCTCGCCCGTGACTTTTCCACCATCTTTCAGGTTCAGCCTGGTCAGCGTGCCGACTTCAAGCCCCTGATACATCAGTGGCGTGCTGCCCGCTTTCAGATTTTTGCCATCAGGCAAATCTAATGAAACGGAAACCCCACGCTGACTTTGGGCTAAATCAGGATAGAGCCGATAGTTTTGGTCGGCTTTAGCGGTTTCGGCACTCTCTGGGGAGTCGAAAGCGATCGCGCCGTTCACTAACGCGCCCAGGCTTTCAAGTTGTACTTTGGCCCCGCTCAGGCCGACATCCGCTTTTACGCCAGAAACATTCCAGAAGCGGCTGTTTGTTTTGACCAGATTAGTAAAGCGGCGATCGATCAGGACATCAATGGCGACGCCATCAGTGTTGCTGTTAAGGCTGTAATCATAAACGCGTCCCACCGGGATTTTGCGATAATACACCTGCGAACCGGTATTCAACGAACCTAGATCAGGCGCATGCAAATGGATCAGCAGCTCGCCGGTATTCACCCGATATTTTGGCTGTGTATCCAGCGCGGTGAAGTTCTCGCGCGGCTTGCCATCGCCTGGCATCATGCCGATATAGTTGCCGCCTACTAATGCATCTAAACCCGAAACGCCCGCCAGAGACGCTTTTGGCGTTACCAGCCAAAACTGGGTGTTTTCACGCAGCGCGTCGCGCATATCACTTTTAATACTGGCTTTGATCTGGATGCTGCGATAGTCATCGCTCAGATTAATGTTCTGCACGGTGCCGACTTCAACGCCCTGATAACGGATCGGGGTACGCCCCGGTACGATGCCATCCGCCGTCTGGAAGTTAATCGTGATGGTGGTGCCGCGCTCTTGATAGTTTGTCCATAGCAGCCAGCTCGCAATCAGCATCGCGATAATGGGCAGCAGCCAAAAGGGCGAAACCTTACGCTTATTACGCAGCGTGGCGTTAGTCGGTGTAGTCGGCGTTTCCTGTTGCATGTGCATCCCAGAGCAGGCGGCTGTCTAGACATTCAACAGCCATAATGGTGAGGATTACGGCTGCGCCAAAATATAAAGCGGCCGGTCCCATGGTAAAAGCCAGTAGTTGATCGCGATTGACCAACGACATGGTTAATGAAATGACGAATAAATCCAGCATCGACCAGCGTCCCACCCAGGACACCACACGCAGCAGCCGGATGCGGGTTTTTAAACCCTGTTCACAGCGGAAATGAATGCTGAGCAGCAGCGTTAGCATCACTAATATCTTGGTGAAGGGCACCAGAATACTGGCAATAAACACGACAGCGGCGACCGGAATATTGCCAGAGGCTAATGACAGAATGCCGGAAAAAATGGTGTCTTCGCGCCGTGCGCCATTGACGTAAACAATGGAAATGGGCAGTAAATTAGCCGGAATAAGCAGTACGATTGAGGCAATGAGCGCAGACCAGGATTTTTGCAAACTGTGACGACGCCGGAGGTCGAGCGGCGTATGGCAGCGTGGGCAGCGCCCTCGTGCGTCTGGCATGCCGGTATTGTGGCAATTGAGGCAGACCTGAAGTTTATCACGAGCGGCATTATCAGGCTGCTGTGGATAAAAGTGATCCCACAGTTGCTCAATATTGAGATGAATCAGCGTCAATAAACTTAATAGCGTCAACGCAATATATGCCACCAGACCATAGCCAGTCTCAAGCGTGGCGTAATCCTGAACTTTAATTGACGCAACAGCGATGCCGATCAGATAAATATCCAGCATCACCCACTCCTTAAGCTTTTCCAGCATCAGCAAAGCGGGGCGCAGGTTCATGCCTAAACGATGTCCGATACCCAGATAGCAAATGCCGGCAACCAGCGTGACCGGGGCGCCAATGGTGCAAAAGGCGACCATTGATGCGGTCAGCGCGTTACCTTGCTTCGTCATTTGGATCACGCCTTCGAGAAGGTTGGCGTCAATACGCATACCGAGCAGGCGAATATCCACCAAAGGCAGGCTAAACGCGATGGGCATTAACACCATCATGGTGGCGGCCATCGCCATTAAGCGCGTCATTGACCAGTCCCGTCCGCTTATAATCTGCGCGTTACAACGGGGACAATAGGCGGACTGATGCGATTTCACATCCGGTAAGGAAAAAAGGGTATCGCATTGCGGACAACGCTGATAACGTGCGTGAGGCAATGCCTGGCTGATAGCGTGAATTTTCATAGAGTGAGACAATTTTTGTTCATCGTTCGTGACACCTATCGGTCGTTTAGACGTTGCCTGTGTGCCGGTTACAGGCATCACGCTTCGATCCACAGATTGCTAAGGGTATAGCAACTAACGCTATGATTCACCTTGTCGCTCTGGATATTTAGTGCTTATTTTTAACGAGCGAACGTTAATTTGCTCAGTTGTCATTGGTAACGGTTGAATAATGAACAAAAGTGCCTTTTACGCCGATTTGAATCGCGATATGCGCGCCTTACTGGCAGGAGAAACGGCGTTCCTCGCCGCGATGGGTAATTTTAGCGCGCTGCTGTATGAACGTCTTGAAGGGGTCAACTGGGCAGGTTTCTATCTGCTGACGGAAGCTGATACCTTAGTGCTGGGGCCGTTTCAGGGCAAAATTGCCTGCGTACGTATTCCCGTAGGCAAAGGGGTTTGTGGTACGGCATTGGCTGAAGATAAAGTGCAACGCATTGATAATGTGCACGCCTTCCCTGGCCATATCGCCTGTGACGCCGCCAGCAACGCAGAGATTGTGATTCCTCTGAAAGTGAATGGCACTGTGGTTGGTGTACTTGATATTGACAGTATTGAATACGATCGCTTTGATAGCGATGACGAAGCGGGGTTAGTCACCCTTACTGATGGGCTTTGCGAAGTGCTTGCGGGCAGCGATTTAGAAAAATATCTGCATCTGACGCGCAGCTAATCGGCTGGATCACATGGCATTTAGCGATGTTGTCATTATAATGTCGCCTGTTCATGCCTGCTCTGGTCGGCAAACCCGTTGTAATCAGGAAATTTCATGGAAAATCAACCTAAGTTGAATAGCAGTAAAGAAGTCATTAGCTTTCTGGCGGAGCGCTTTCCGCACTGCTTTAGCGCTGAAGGTGAAGCGCGCCCGCTCAAAATCGGCATCTTTCAGGATCTGGTCGAGCGTGTTCAAGGCGAAATGGGCCTGAGCAAAACTCAGTTGCGTTCAGCGCTGCGTCTTTATACCTCCAGCTGGCGTTATTTGTACGGCATCAAAGCCGGCGCGACGCGTGTTGACCTTGACGGCAATGCCAGTGGCGTGCTGGATGAACAGCACGTAGAGCATGCGCGTAAGCAACTGGAAGAAGCGAAAGCGCGCGTTCAGGCGCAGCGTGAGCAGCAGCGAGCCGCCCGACGTGAAGCCGGTGAAGGTGAAGAGGGCGCAGCACCACGTCGTCCACGGAAACCCGCGCCTCGCAAGCCAGCAGAAGGTGAAGCTGCGCGTAAACCGCGCCCGCAAACTGAGCGTGCTACCGCCTCACAGAGCCGCAAACCAGCGCCCCGCCCGGCACAGACTAAACCCATCACTGATACCTCAACTTTGCAACCCGGCCAGAGTATTAAAGTTAAAGCAGGCAAAAGTGCAATGGACGCTACCGTGCTTGAAGTATCAAAAGACGGCGTTCGGGTGCAGCTCGCTTCCGGCATGGCAATGATTGTGCGCGCAGAACATTTACAGTTCTGAAACGGAGGCTGACCCCGGCATGAACACCCTTTTTAAAGTTGGACTTATTGCGGGCCTGCTGTTGTCAGGCCCTTCCTTTGGCGCAGAGAACATTACCCGCACCGATCAAATCCCACAGCTACATGAAGATGCACAAGACCCGACTGTCAGCGAACGCGTTACCTCACGTTTTACCCGCTCGCACTATCGGCAGTTCGATCTGAATCAGGATTTTTCAGCCAGGATTTTTGATCGTTATCTGAATATGCTTGATTACAGCCATAACGTGCTGTTGGCGTCTGATGTTGCCCAGTTTGCCAGCAAGAAAACCCTGCTGGGTGATGAACTGCGTAGCGGCAAGCTAGACGTGTTTTATCACCTCTATAATCTGGCGCAAAAACGCCGTTTTGAGCGCTATCAATATGCGCTGAGCGTGCTGAATCGCCCGATGGATTTTTCCGGTAATGACACCATTGACATTGACCGCGCTAAAGCGCCCTGGCCAAAAGACCAGGCTGAGCTGAACGCGCTGTGGGATGCCAAGGTTAAATACGATGAGCTGAGCCTTAAGCTGGCAGGTAAAGACGAAAAAGCGATCCGCGAAGTCCTGACTAAACGCTATAACTTTGCCATCCGCCGTCTGGCTCAAAGCAACAGCGAAGATGTATTCCAGCTGGCAATGAACGCTTTTGCCCACGAAATTGATCCGCATACTAACTATTTATCGCCGCGTAACACCGAGCAATTCAATACCGAAATGAGCCTGTCGCTTGAAGGTATCGGTGCGGTGCTGCAAATGGATGAGGATTATACCGTGATCAACTCCATGGTCGCAGGGGGGCCGGCAGCGAAGAGCAAATCTATTAACGTGGGCGATCGCATCGTCGGCGTTGGTCAACCGGGCAAGCCGATAGAAGATGTGATTGGCTGGCGTCTGGATGATGTGGTAGCAAAAATTAAAGGCCCGAAAGGCAGTAAGGTTCGCCTGGAAGTGTTGCCAGCGGGTAAAGGCACGAAAACGCGCACCGTGACGCTGACGCGTGAAAAGATCCGCCTTGAGGATCGTGCCGTGAAGATGTCGGTGCATAACGTCGGTAAAGCCAAAGTCGGCGTGCTGGATATTCCTGGCTTCTACGTAGGGTTGACGGACGACGTTAAAGTACAGCTGCAAAAATTGCAGAAGCAGAACGTCGATAGCATCGTTATCGATCTGCGGACCAATGGCGGCGGTGCGTTGACCGAAGCGGTGTCATTATCAGGTTTGTTCATCCCAGGCGGCCCGGTGGTGCAGGTACGGGATAACAATGGTCGCGTGCGAGAAGACAGCGATAACGACGGCATTGTTTACTACAAAGGTCCGCTGGTGGTGTTAGTCGATCGTTTTAGCGCCTCCGCCTCGGAGATCTTTGCTGCGGCAATGCAGGATTATGGTCGTGCATTGATCGTTGGTGAACCGACCTTCGGTAAAGGCACGGTGCAACAGTATCGTTCGCTGAACCGCATTTACGATCAGATGCTGCGGCCGGAATGGCCTGCGCTGGGCTCGGTCCAGTACACCATTCAGAAGTTCTATCGTATTAACGGTGGTAGCACGCAGCGTAAAGGCGTGACGCCCGATCTGCTGATGCCAACGGGCGTCGAGGCAGCGGAAACCGGTGAGAAGTTTGAAGATAACGCCTTGCCGTGGGACAGCATTAACGCAGCAACTTACGTGAAAACCGGCGATGTAAAACCGCTGGTTCCGCAGCTGACGAAAGATCATTCGGCGCGTATCGCTCAGGATCGTGAATTCCAGTACATCATGAAAGATATTGCGCGTTTCAATGCGATGAAAGACAAGCGCAACCAGGTGTCGCTCAATCTTGCTCAACGCGAGAAAGAGAATCACGAAGAGGATGCATTACGTCTGGCACGCATTAATGCGCGTTATCAGGCTGAAGGCAAAAAACCTCTGAAGAACCTGGATGATTTGCCGAAAGATTATAAAGAGCCTGATCCTTATCTGGATGAAACCGTGAAGATCGCTCATGATCTTGCGCAGCTGGATAAATCCCAGCCAGAAACGCAAGCGGCCAGCGCTAAATAAGCGGCTACCGTCAGTAAAAAGCACCGTTCAGCGGTGCTTTTTTTTGCCTGCAATCCGGCGGTCTTTGCCATTTATTAATGTTGCTAAGCAGAGTGAAATAGTGCCGACAGGTTAAAGCGTGACTGAATGTAAAGTTATGTCTTTTTAGGCACTTAAACGTTAAGTTTGCTTGAAAAGCCGCGCAATGCTCATAGGATATATATCCGCGCATAAGCGCGTGAACTACTGAGGAAGATTAACCGTTATGATGCGTATTGCTCTTTTCCTGATGACCAACCTGGCTGTGATGTTGGTATTCGGGCTGATTCTCAGCCTGACAGGGATCCAGTCAAGCAGTGTTCAGGGCCTGATGATTATGGCGGGCCTGTTTGGCTTCGGCGGTGCGTTTGTTTCACTGCTGATGTCGAAGTGGATGGCGTTGCGCTCAGTCGGCGGTGAGGTCATTGAGCAACCGCGCAATGAAACGGAGCGTTGGTTAATGAATACCATTGGACGTCAGGCGCAGCAGGTCGGTATTAAGATGCCGCAGGTTGCCATTTATCACGCACCAGACATCAACGCATTTGCTACTGGTGCACGTCGTGATGCGTCGCTGGTTGCGGTATCCACCGGTTTATTGCAAAACATGAGCCGCGATGAAGCCGAAGCCGTGTTAGCCCATGAAGTCGCGCATATCGCCAATGGCGACATGATCACCATGACCCTGATCCAGGGCATTGTGAACACCTTTGTCATCTTTGTTTCGCGTATTTTGGCACAAATTGCAGCCGGTTTTATGTCAGGTAACCGTGACGATGAAGAGAGCGGAAATGGCAATCCGCTGGTCTATTTTGCCGTTTCGATGGTACTGGAACTGGTATTTGGTGTGCTCGCCAGCATCATTACTATGTGGTTCTCACGTCATCGTGAATTTCACGCCGACGCCGGCTCGGCCAGACTGGTTGGCCGTGAGAAGATGATTGCCGCGCTACAGCGCCTGAAAACCAGCTATGAACCGCAGGAACCCAGCAGCATGATGGCGTTCTGCATCAACGGTAAAGGCAAGTCATTTAGTGAGCTGTTTATGTCTCACCCGCCGCTTGATAAGCGTATTGAAGCGCTGCGTAGCGGTCAGTATCTGAAGTAAGCAGTGACAGGCAGTAAAAAAGCGACGGAAACGTCGCTTTTTTGTGCCAGTTGATTAGCTGTTAACGCGGTTTTGCGTCATGCGCGTCAGACTAACTGCCGCTACACTGGAAAATGCCCCTGCGAGCAACAGCGATGCATGAGTACCATTGTTATTAAACAGGTTAAAGAGCAGTGCGACTAACGCCGCCACCATGCTTTGGCCAAATAAACGCGCCGTACCGAGCATCCCGCTGGCGGCACCGCTGCGATTAGGCGGGGCGGAAGTAATGATGGTGTGATTATTGGGTGACTGAAACAGACCGAAACCCGCGCCGCACAGCATCATACGCCAGATGATGTCCCCGTTCTGTGGCTGCGAGGGTAGCATTGCCAGAAGAAACAAGCCAGCCGCGAACATTGCTAAGCCAATTCCACCTAATAAACCGGCATGCAAACGCCCAATCAGACGTCCTGCAACCGGGGCAAAAACCATGGTTGCCAGCGGCCATGGCGTGAGCAGCAAACCGGTTGCCACTTCATCACGTCCCAAAACATCCTGCAGGAAAAACGGCAGCGAAACCATTGCCAGCATCTGCGCGCAAAATGAACATACTGACGTTCCCAGCGACAAGCTAAAAATGGGAATACGTAGCAAATCTACAGGCAGCAGTGGTACGGGCATACTGAGCTGGCGACGAATAAAGAACCAGCCGAGAATCAGCACTGCGATAACTTCCCTCAATATAAATAAATGGCTCAGCCCCTGTGAAAAACCGCTTAGGGCTGAAATCAGTAGACCGAAGAACAGGGCATTCATAATAGCGCTGGGAATATCGAATTTTTGCGATTTAGCCTTTTGCTGATTATCCGGCAGATAACGCAGCGCGAACCACAACGCAATCGCACCTAGCGGCACGTTGATTAAAAACAGCCATTTCCAGCTTGCTACCGACAGGATTACGGCGGCAACAGTAGGCCCTGCCGCCGTTAAAACCGCCACAATCAGTGAATTGATCGCCATACCGCGGCCAAGGTGACGTTGGGGATAGATAATACGTATCAGTGCGGTATTCACGCTCATCAACGCAGCGCCACCAAAACCTTGTAGCACGCGCGCGAAGGTGAGCATATCCAGGGTGGAAGACAGGGCGCAAAACAGAGAGGTCACGATAAACAGAGCGAGACCAGCCTGATAAACGCGACGATAGCCCAGCATATCGCCAAGAAAAGACAGCGACAGCAGCGAAACGATAATGGCGATCTGGTAGGCATTGACGATCCATACCGACTCAGCCGCGCTGGCATTCAATTCGCGGGAAATGGTGGGTAACGCGACATTAGCAATCGCGCCATCCAGCACCGCCATTGTAATACCCAAAGCAATAGTAAGAATGGCACCGTAACGTTGTGGAACCGGTAATCCATCTTGAACAGGGGGAGGAGTCATAGGGCTGAGTCGTGCCAATAAGTGAAGTAGGTGAATATCACCATGCTAATGAATTTGCTGTGAAAAAGCACCGCGTTTTGTGACGAAATGTATCTTCAAATATGTCTTATGACTTAATCGATTGCCGCCGCATTGAGCATCACACTATACTGGCCGCTCGTTCCGTTTTTTTTGAAACAGGTTTAGACAGGTGCGTGATGTCCTCAGGTGATAACGACAAACAGCCAGATTCGGTTTCTTCAGTATTGAAAGTATTCGGCATTTTGCAGGCGCTCGGTGAAGAACGCGATCACGGCATTACAGAGCTCGCGCAGCGTGTGATGATGTCAAAAAGTACCGTTTATCGCTTCCTGCAAACGATGAAAACACTCGGCTACGTGACGCAGAAAGGGGAAAGCGAAAAGTATTCGCTGACGCTTAAACTGTTTGAGCTGGGAGCTAAAGCGCTGCAAAATGTTGATCTGATCCGCAGCGCAGACGTGCAGATGCGCGAATTGTCGCGGCTGACCAAAGAGACAATTCACCTTGGCGCGCTGGAAGAGGACAGCATTGTCTACATCCACAAAATCGATTCTTTATACAATCTGCGCATGTATTCGCGTATCGGTCGCCGTAATCCATTACACACCACTGCGATCGGTAAAGTGCTGCTGGCGTGGCGCGATCGCAGCGAAGTAAAGGAAATTTTGCGTGAAGTTGAGTTTAAGCGCAGCACTGTGAATACCCTCGTCAGTGCCGAGGCCTTACTTGAAGTGCTGGATCAGGTAAAAGAGCAGGGTTTTGGTGAGGACAACGAAGAGCAGGAGGAAGGGTTGCGCTGTATCGCGGTGCCGGTGTTTGATCGTTTTGGCGTGGTTATTGCCGGGCTAAGCATCTCTTTCCCAACCATTCGCTTTTCTGACGATGCGAAACAGGATTATGTGGCAATGCTGCACCGTGCGGCACGCACGCTGTCATCTGAAATGGGGTATCATCAATATCCATGCTGAAAAAAGCGGGCTAATCAGCCCGCTTTGTTTTGCTAATTATTTACCACTTCACCACTTTTCTTCAGTACCGGGCAATCGGTAACGCCTACCACGCCGCTGTCAGTGCGCAGATATTGGACTGTAATTACGCCACGCGCCGTAAGGTAACTACACTGCAATCCCAATCCCGCAGCGTTCTTATTGCTGCCTGTTAACACACCGTAACCGGTGAAAAGCATTGCCAGCCAGATAATGCCAATCACGACGATCGCCCGCATAAAGAATTTCATTTTGTCTCCTTGTGATACATAACGCAGCTATCCACTTATTGCTGCTACTCGTAATAATAACAGCATGCCTCGCTTTTCTCGCTGGAGCGATCAGAGATAACTGAAACGGGAAAATCTGCATTGCAACCAGACCCATTATCATTTTCTCTTGCTCAGCGTAGAATGTGCGGTTGAACCGTTGTTTGATAGGCGTTTTTATAAGACGAGGCCGTTATGAATGAAGTAGCCGCAAATTCTGGTCCGCTGGTAAGTTACGGCGTGCTGGTTATCATCCTGCTGGTGGCGTTTATCGCCTGGTTTTTTGTTAACCGCTCCAGCGTTCGCGCCAGCGAGCAGATTCAGTTGCTGGAATCTTTGCTGGAAGAGCAGAAAAAACAAAATACCTTATTACGCCGTCTGGTTGATGCCCAGCCGGGTTATGAAGGAAAGAAAAGCGGAGAAGGAACGGATAAGCGCGATTTTATCCGGTTGATTCCAGAACGTTAATCATACATGGAGGCTGGATGGCCTGGAAAAATCCCTGGTTTGATGGAAGTAAACGACACCATACGCCTGAAGGCTTCCGCAATCTTGAACCTGATTCGCGCCAGGAGGGTGATTTACAACGCTGGCGCAAAGAGCGAAAAGCACAGGGCCTGCCATACCCACCGCAGGCTGGCTATCCTGCTTTTATCAAACACTGGTGGCATCTCGCAGACCTGAGCGGAGAGGATGATCGCGTCTGGTGGCTGGGTCATGCCGCGCTGCTTTTACGTCTGAACAAGCACTATGTGTTGATTGATCCTGCTCTGTCGAAGCGCGCATCGCCGTTGCCTTTTATTGGGCCGCAGCGTAAAACGCCGGTGCCGCTGGACATCCGTCATTTACCACGCCTGGATTACGTCTTAATCTCGTATAATCATTATGATCATCTCGATAAACCCACGGTAAAACGAATCATGCGGCATTTCCCACAGGCTACCTTTATTGTGCCGCTGGGTTTGGGCCGCTGGTGTCAGAAAAATGGCGTGCGGCATGTGCATCAACTTGACTGGTGGCAGCATACCGAGTTTGCTGATATTCGCATTGATGCCGTTCCTGCTCGTCACTGGAGTATGAGAACGCTTTACGACCGGAACCGTTCTTTGTGGTGTGGATGGGTGATCAGAACACCGACATTGCGTTTCTGGTTTTCAGGGGACAGCGGATATTCAGAAAAGCTGGTTGAAATTGTTGATCGACTCGGGCCTTTTAACCTCGCCGCATTGCCTGTCGGCGCTTATGCACCAAAATGGTTCATGGGTGGCCAACACATGGACCCTGAACAATCTGTTTCATTATGGCGTGCGATAGGTAAGCCCATGACGATCCCGATTCACTGGGGCGTATTTGAGCTGGCTGATGAATCCATTGATGAACCGCCTGCTGAACTTATGCGTGCATTGCAAAATGCGGGCGAGGTGAATGCACGTTTCTCAGCATGGCGAATAGGTGAAAGCCGAAGTCTGGAGAATATAAACCAGGAAAATTCCTAAAATTATACTGATTAGTTACGTATAATGGCGTTTTTCCAGAAGGGATTTTTCCTATCCAAAGGAAAAAATATAATAAACAAAATGTGCGCCATTGCTTTTATTTGGAGCAGGTAAAAAACGTTTCCTGATTGTGGTGCAATAATTTATGCAGGATGTATGGATTAAATTGTGCTGTACAGGTTTAACGTTTCGCTTATCTTTGTTTAGTGTTAGCGCGACATTAATTAACTTTTATGATGCCATATTTATGCAATATATTTTTTATAAGGTGATCTATTGGGTCGGGCAGGATGAGTGCCAGGTTGATCGATTGTCAGTGCTAAGCAGGACAGGCAAATAGCGTATCCTTATAATTTTCGTAATAAACGCTGACTGTGTTTTGTACCAAAAAGGACAAACTCTGCGAGCTGTTTGGCAATTATGCGTGAAGCTTCAATTCCCTCTGAAAAATGGCTTGCCATTAATTAACGGATATGTGATAACAATTCGTGGGTTAAACGAGATACAGTTCTGTTTATGTATGGCATCTTCAGTAAAGAAGTTACGAGTAAAGACGTTGACGTTGAATACCGCTTCCTTGCCGAACCTTAAATAAGTGCCTCATTCAGTAATGTCTCTGGTTTCTCTGTAGGTCGGCCTCCGGGCAAAATAAACACTCTAAGGAATTTGCAAAATGGCAAAGATTAAAGGTCAGGTTAAGTGGTTCAACGAGTCTAAAGGTTTTGGTTTCATTACTCCTGCTGACGGCAGCAAAGATGTGTTCGTACACTTCTCTGCTATCCAGGGCAATGGCTTCAAAACTCTGGCCGAAGGCCAAAGCGTTGAGTTCGAAATTCAGGACGGCCAGAAAGGCCCAGCTGCAGTTAACGTAACTGCTATCTAATTTCGTTCACTGACTCGGTGCCTTGCACCCTGACACGAATCTTAAAGCCCTGGCTATCTGGCCGGGGCTTTCTTTATGCTTTCGATGCGGCAGGGTTCAGAGTACACTTCGGCGCGTCATTTTCTTCCGGAGTGTTTCATGTCGTTGATTTGTCCGTTATGTCATCTTCCCCTTATGCTTGTCGATCGCAGCTGGCGTTGTGACAATCATCATCAATTCGATCAGGCGAAAGAAGGCTACGTCAATTTGTTGCCCGTTCAACATAAAAATTCACGTGAGCCGGGCGACAGTGCGGAGATGATGCAGGCGCGGCGCGAATTTCTCCAGGCAGGGCATTATCAGCCGTTACGCGATCGGGTGGTGGAATTGCTTGCTGAGCATCTTGTGCAGAAGGATGCGCGTCTGCTGGATATAGGTTGTGGCGAAGGCTATTACACGGCGGCGATGGCTGCGTATTTTACCCAGGGGCAGATTTATGGTCTCGACGTGGCAAAAATGGCGATTCGTCTGGCCGCCAGACGTTACCGCGATATTCTTTTTTGCGTGGCATCCAGTCAACGCTTACCGTTTGCCGACGCCTCGTTAGAGGGTGTAGTCAGAATTTACGCGCCGTGTAATGAAGCTGAGCTGGCCAGGGTAATAAAACCCGGTGGAATAGTCCTCACGGTGACTCCGGGCGCATATCATTTACAGCAGCTTAAAGCGTTAATTTATCGTGAAGTGGCGCTGCATGCGCCGGAAGAAAAAGTCTATGCGAACTTCCGGCAAATAGGGCAACATTCGCTGCGTTATGACATGACGTTAACCGGAGATGAAGCGGCTAAATTATTGCAAATGACGCCATTTGCATGGCGCGCGCGGGAAGATGTGTGGCAGACATTAAAACAAAGCCAGCAATTTGCCTGTGACGCTGATTTTAGCCTGACGCTGTGGCAGCGTGACTAGCGCGCCTCGACTAACGTATTGTAAATACGCTCCAGATCGTCAAGCTGCTGCACGGCAATCAACAGGCGACGCTGTTCAAGTTGCATCACCAGAATACCGTCTTCAGAAAGATTCATGTGCTGAATACGGCGGTAATCAATCCATACGCCCGCATAAAACAGCCCGTTATTTTTCATCAGTAGCTTCGGTTTGCGCAGCCAGAATAGCCACAAGGCTAAGAAGCTCAGCACCAGCAACAGCGTGGTGGTCAGCTGTGGACCTTGATGCGAGACATTATTCCAGAGCAGGATTAACAGCAAGCCGATAAAAATCAGACTGTCGATTTTGTGCCGACGGCGAAGCGAAACGCACAGACGCGTTGGGCCATTACGACGGGGTAAAATGGCTTCATCATAGATGGCAAAAACCACCAGCGCCGCGATACACAGCGTGATGATGGTGTCAGTCAGTGACATATTTCTTCCTCAGGCGGTGCATTATCTCAGCCTTTTGTTTCGTTAAAACGTCGGGCGCTAAAGCCCCCGACGTTTCAATATTTACAGACCTAAGAAACCGATCCAATAACCCAGGATACCGATAACAAAGAAACCCACGATAATCCACAGCGCGTTCACTTTACGGCGTAACAGCCACATACAGGCGAAGGTCAGCAGCAATGGCACCACGCCAGGCATCAGCTGATCAAGGATGGACTGGACGGTAGTGACCGTGGTTTTCCCGGTCTGGTCAGTAATTCGTGACACCACCAGCGGGATATTCACATGCGTCCACTTATTCACCAGCGCGCCCATGACAAACAGGCCGAGAATCGACGCGCCCTCCGTCAGTTTTTGCAGGAAGCCACCGCCCATATCGCTGACAATATCAATCCCTTTGCGATAGCCATAGGCCACGCCGTAATAACGGGTCAGCAGGCGTACCAGGTTAAAGAGTATAAAGAACAACAGCGGCCCCAGCAGGCTGCCACTCATGGCGATACCGGCGCCTAAGGCGGCGAATACCGGGCGCACCGTGCCCCAGAAAATCGGATCGCCCACGCCAGCCAGAGGCCCCATCAAACCGACTTTGATGCCGTTGATTGCACCATCATCAATCGCTGCGCCGTTAGCGCGTTGTTCTTCCATCGCCATGGTGACGCCCAAAACTGGCGCGGCAACATAAGGATGAGTATTAAAAAACTCAAGGTGACGTTTGATCGCTTGTTTACGATCGTCATTATTCTCTGGATAAAGACGACGTATCACCGGCACCATTGAAAAACAGAAGCCAAGTGCCTGCATACGTTCGAAATTCCATGAACCCTGAAACAGATTTGAGCGCATAAATACTGCGCGAACATCACCTGGCGTCAGTTTTTTTTCAATCTTTGTAATATCTACCATGTTGTCACCTGCTCTTAATCAAGTTCGTTATCAAGGTCGTTAGCTGACGGGCCCGCCGCAGGCGCACCGGCCACGCGGTTATATTTAGGACTGAGCTGGATATACAGCACTGCCATCACGACACCTATTACGCCCAGCGCAACCAGATTGAAGTTGGTGAAAGCCGCAGTAACGAAGCCCAGATAAAAGAACGGCATCAGGTAGCCTGCGCGCATCATATTGATGACCATCGCATAACCGACTACTACGATCATGCCACCGGCGATGTTCAGGCCATTGGTAACCACTTCAGGGATTGAGTTGAGCAGCGAGTGAACCGCGCTGGTTCCGACAGAAATAGCGACAATCAACGCAGGGATCGCAATACGCATCGCTTGTAGCAGCAGCGCCGAGACGTGAATCCAGGAAAGAGCAGTCAGGTTACCTTTTTCAGCCGCTTTATCGGCAGCATGCTGGAAGGCGACAGTAATCGTTCGCACAATAATTGTCAGCACCTGTCCGGCCGCTGCCAGTGGGATTGCCAGCGCGATACCTGCACCCACGCTTTGACCTCCGGCAATAACCAGAATGGTCGAGATAATTGAGGCGAGGGCGGCATCAGGCGCAACGGCGGCACCAATATTCATCCAGCCCAGCGCAATCATCTCCAGCGTACCGCCGATGATAATCCCGGTTTTCATATCACCCAGTACCGCACCAACTAAGGTACAAGCGACCAGCGGACGGTGAAACTGGAATTCATCAAGAATCGATCCCATGCCAGCAATGCAGGCGACGATAAATATTAAAACAATTTGTAGCGTGGATATTTCCATCATACTTCTTGTCCTCAGCAGGATAGCGAAAATGAGCCCGCTTACGCAGGCACAGATGGCGGTAAATTACGCATTAACCTTCGCAATCAAATCCATCATGTTCAATTTCGGGTCGTTGGAGACTTTACGCACTTCGAGTTCAATATTGCGTTCATTCAGTTTTCGAAAAGCAGCGATGTCCTTGTCATCTACCGATACTGCGTTATTTACCTGCGTTTTGCCCTGACGGAACGCCATACCACCAATATTGACGGATTTAACATCAACTCCTTGTTCAACGATGCGCAACACATCGGTGGGATTGGTGAACAGCAACATAACGCGATCCTGCCCGTATTTCGGGTTATTCCATACGCGCACCATTTTATCGACATCGACAACATGGGCCGTTACGCCCGGCGGTGCAACCTGCGTCAACAGGGTTTTGCGCACGTGATCGTTGGCTACTTCGTCACTTACGACAATAATGCGTGACACGTTGGTTTCTTTGGTCCAGCGAGTAGCAACCTGACCATGGATTAAACGGTCATCGATGCGAACCAGGCCTATCTTCATATGCTCACCAGGTGCCATCGGTTTTTGCGCCTGTGCAGCAGCAGGGGCGGCCTTAGCGGGTGCGGGAGCTGCCTCTTCCTCTTTGGTTTTCAGGGCTTTTACACCTTCCCGGCCAGTTTCAACTGCGATGGCGACCAGTTCTTCGAAGCCCGGATCATCATCGCGCGCCATAAGCGTCTCGACCAACATCGGAATATTAACCCCGGCGATAACTTCATAATTTTCTTTGTCGACCACGATGCGGCTGGCGGCATTAAATGGGCTGCCGCCCCAGGTATCAACCAGGAACAGCACACCTTTTGCGGTATCTAATTCCGCCAGACGCGCCTGATATTTCTCAATAAGTGTTTCTGCATTTTCACCAGGCACGAAGTCGATCCATCCGACGTTTTCCTGCTCTCCCAACAGCATTTCTGCGGTTTTAAGCAGTTGTTCGGCTGCCCAGCCGTGTGTACCAATTACAATCGCAATGGTCACGTGCTACCTCCGTTCGCTAGAGAGGTTCATCTGAAGTTAATGAACCGTTAAGAGTTATCGCTTCGGTTACTAAAAAATTAACGTAGCCAGATCATCTGGATACGATGGGTAATTCATCGGTTATCGGTTTATGGGCGATAAGTTCGCGATTTATTTTAGTAATCGAAAAAATAAATTATGTGATGTTTGTCAGCTATTCGGTGCGTAGCGTCAGCGATTTAATTTTTTTGTACGCTTATGCCCCTGTGTTGCTCATTGTAAATGTAAGAAAATTTTTTGACGCCCTTATGCTAACTGGTACATTAACGATCTGTTTATAACTCAGGAGTAACGGGCATCAGCCCACCCTTATGGATCGTCATCGACGTCGTTTAACCTGTTCTTTGCGCCTGCTGGCGCGTCATCTCACGCCTGACGGTGTTTTCACTGCTTATCCCAATGCTGCTTTGCCACACTTCACGGTGCGGGCACGATTTCGTTCAGTCTGTTCCTTATTCAGGAGTCATTAATGGAACTTCTATTCGACCCCTCGATCTGGGCGGGTTTATTAACGCTTGTCGTGTTGGAAATTGTTTTAGGCATCGATAATCTGGTCTTTATCGCCATCCTGGCTGATAAGCTGCCACCGAAGCAGCGTGATAAAGCGCGCCTGATCGGTTTGTCACTGGCGCTGGTGATGCGTCTGGGGCTACTTTCACTGATATCCTGGATGGTGACGCTAACACGTCCTCTGTTTAGCGTAGGTGGCTTCAGCTTTGCCGGGCGAGATTTGATTTTGCTGGCGGGAGGGATCTTCCTGTTATTTAAAGCCACAATGGAGTTACATGAACGGTTAGAAAATCGTCCGCTTGATGGGTCAGGCAATCGTGGCTACGCCAGTTTCTGGGCAGTTGTGACGCAAATTGTGGTGCTGGATGCGGTGTTCTCACTTGATGCGGTCATTACGGCTGTCGGTATGGTGAACCATCTACCGGTGATGATGACCGCTGTCGTGATTGCGATGGGTATAATGCTGCTGGCGTCAAAGCCGCTGACTAACTTTGTTAACGCCCATCCCACCGTCGTTGTGCTGTGTCTGAGCTTCCTGTTGATGATCGGTTTGTCGCTGGTGGCAGAAGGCTTTGGCTTCCATATTCCTAAAGGTTACCTGTATGCCGCGATTGGCTTCTCGATTCTGATTGAATTGTTTAACCAGATTGCGCGTCGCAATTTCATTCGTCATCAGTCACATCGACCGCTGCGTGAGCGTACCGCAGAGGCTATTTTGCGTCTGATGGGGGGGCGAAACCGTACGCAGGCGGCAACCAGCGAAGAGTCATCCTTAATGGAAGCCATGCCGCAGGAAGCGTTTAAAGATGAAGAGCGTTATATGATTAACGGCGTATTGACGCTGGCATCACGCTCAGTTCGCAGCATAATGACGCCACGCAGTGACATTTCCTGGGTTGATGCAAACCGTCCGCTGGATGAAATTCGCATTCAACTCCTTGATACGCCTCACAGTCTGTTTCCGGTATGTCGCGGCGAACTGGATGAAATCGTTGGCGTGGTGCGTGCCAAAGAGTTGTTGGTGGCACTGGAACATGGTATGGACGTTGCCACCTTTGCTGCCAGCACGCCTGCCATTGTGGTGCCAGAAACGCTGGATCCTATCAACCTGCTGGGCGTGTTGCGCCGAGCCAAGGGAAGTTTTGTCATTATCACCAATGAGTTCGGCGTGGTTCAGGGCTTAATCACACCACTGGACGTGCTGGAAGCCATTGCCGGGGAATTCCCGGATGAGGACGAGACACCCGATATTATTGCGGATGGTGATGGCTGGCTGGTAAAGGGCGGTACGGATTTGCATTCGTTACAGCAGTTACTCGATTTTCATGAACTGGTCGATCCAGAAGAGGATCATGCCTCGCTGGCGGGTTTATTGATTGCTCAGAAAGGCCAGTTGCCGCTACCGGGAGAAGTGATTGATATTGAACCGCTTCACTTCCAGATTATCGAAGCAACTGATTATCGCGTTGACCTGGTCCGCGTGACCAAAGACAAACCGCATGAAGATGAGGAAGATGGCGCATAAATGGCGCTAAGGTGAATGAAAGCGCACCCTTCAACGGTGCGCTGCTTGTGTCGAAAAAGGCGAATCAGGCTTCAATATTCGTCTTATGCTGATTCAGCCATGCCGGAAAATCTCCCAGCGGCATGGGACGCGCATAGAAATAGCCTTGCAGATGATCGACACCGCGCTCGCGCAGATAAGCCGCCTGTTCTGCTGTCTCGACCCCTTCAGCAACCAAACTAATATTCAGCCGCTGTGCCAGTGAAATAACCATATCCGTCACGGTGGCGTTAATTGCATCGGTGCCAATAGCGGCGGTAAAAATTTTATCGATTTTAAGCACATCTGGTTGTAAATCTTTCAGATATGACAATGAACTGTGCCCGGTGCCGAAATCATCAATCGCCAGTCTGACGCCAATTTCATGTAGCTGAGAAATAACCGACTGATCGACGACCGGTAAAGCATCCCGCTCGGTTAATTCCACCACTAACTTAGGAACCGGATTGGCTGGCCACCAAAGTTTATGGAGATCGTCCAAAATAGCCTGATCGCGAAAGTGGCTGGCCGCGACATTAACCGCAATATGGAATGACGGGCAGCGCGGAAGCTGGGGTAGATGGGCCACAGCCTGATTAAACACAAAGCGGGTAAGAGGGGCGATTAAGTTTTGGCGTTCGGCCAGCGGGATAAACACATCTGGGGCAATCCAGCCCTGTCGTGCATTGTGCCAGCGTAACAGCAGCTCAATGCCATCACATTCACCGGTTTTGGCATTGATCAGCGGCTGGCAATACACCATAAATTCATTGGCGGTGATGCCGTAACTAATTTGCCAGCTCAGGCTCATGCGGTTGGCGGTGGCAAGCCAAACGATATAGCCCATCAGCAGGCTCAACAACAGTGCCAGCGGCAGCTGGGAGGGCAACGTTGCCAGCGCCAGCCGTGACGGTGATGGACCATAAAGCGTGATAGTAAACGGGTAACGTAACGAAGCCTTATTATAACTCACCTCGTCGTCTGAAGGCACGGTGGGTTCTATCAGCGGATTGCCATATTCCAGGCTTTCGCCATTTACATTAAGAATTGCCCGTTCAACCCAGGGTAATTGCGGTTCAAGCAGATAATTACTCATCAACTCTATATTAACGACCTGCAAAATGCCCGAACGGTTATCCAGGCTTTTTGGCGTCCAGAGCAGCAAAACCGGCGAGCCTTGCAATAAATAGGTATCAACCGACAAAATCATGCGCTGATGGTTAAGCGCTATTTCAGGATAGGTCTGGCTAAAGGAAATATGTCGCGGGCCGTAAATACTGGAACAATAGATGGTATCGTTTTTTACCAGCAGCATGGCGCGCACGGTTTGTAAGGCTGAAATTTTTTCGATCAGCGGGAAGCGCATCGCCTGGCAGGGAACGCCCACCAGGCCCAGGGCATTGTTAGCGGAAACATCCAGTGGCGAGAACATCCGATCAAAACGCATAATGGCGTTATCCGCAAAATTGAGCGCCTGATGTTGAATACGTGACTTTTCTTCAAAAAAACGGAAAGCCAGCGTCAGGATAAGCACGATAATGGCGATCACTAACGCAATAAATAAACGTTTGCGTCTGAACTGTCCAACAAAATGCTGGGCCATAAGCATCAGTAACCACCTTCCCAAAAACAAGAAAAAGCCAATGTAACGAGTGATTATCGGCACGACACGGTCCAGATTTAGGCCGTGCTTCTGAAAAAAAGCGGCACTAAAAAACAGCGCGACCCTAAGATCGCGCGGAAAATCACTCTACAGAATTCTGTGAGGCTGAGATAGCGTAGGATGCGGATTTTAATACGATTGCACGTTATTTGATCAGCTCACGATGCGCTTAAATTAGTCACACTGAACTTTAATTGCCAGGCCGCCGCGTGAGGTTTCGCGATACTTCGCGTTCATGTCTTTACCGGTTTCGTACATCGTCTCAATGACTTTATCGAGCGAGACGCGCGGTTCGCTGGTACGACGTAATGCCATGCGCGCCGCATTAATGGCTTTCACCGAGGCGATCGCATTGCGCTCAATGCAGGGAACCTGGACCTGACCCGCAACCGGATCGCAGGTTAAACCCAGGTTATGCTCCATGCCAATTTCCGCCGCGACACACACCTGTTCGGGACTGCCGCCCAACAGTTCTGCCAGACCCGCTGCCGCCATGGAGCAGGCGACGCCGACTTCACCCTGACATCCCACTTCTGCACCTGAAATAGACGCGTTCATTTTATACAGCACGCCAATGGCACCGGACGCCAAAAAATAGCGGATAAAAATATCCGGCGTGACGGTTTCAATAAAATGGTCGTAGTAGGCTAACACGGCAGGCACAATCCCGCAGGCGCCGTTAGTTGGCGCGGTAACCACCCGTCCACCGGCCGCATTCTCTTCATTGACCGCCAGCGCAAACATATTCACCCAGTCGATCACGTTCATCGGATCGTTAGAATGTTTCGTTGAGGAAACTAAAAGGCGACGCAGCGATGCGGCGCGACGTGGTACCCGCAGCGGACCGGGCAATACGCCTTCGGTATTTAAACCCCGGTCGATACAAGCCTGCATCGTTTGCCAAATGGTTGTGAAGTAAGCATAGATTTCGTCCCGCGAATGCAAAGCCAACTCATTTTTCATCACTAAACCAGAAAGTGATAAGCCGGTTTCACGGCAATGCGCGAGCAAATCTTTGGCAGAGTGAAAAGGCCAGGGAACCGAAACTTCATCTAATGCAGAT
Source organism: Mixta mediterraneensis (assembly GCF_014946725.1). Classification (GTDB taxonomy): domain Bacteria; phylum Pseudomonadota; class Gammaproteobacteria; order Enterobacterales; family Enterobacteriaceae; genus Pantoea; species Pantoea mediterraneensis. The sequence continues at coordinate 32,259 of NZ_JACFXY010000016.1, read as the reverse complement.
TGACCAAAATGTTCTTCATCAACAATGAAGCCGCCGCCCACCGAATAATAGGTTTTAGACAGAATCAATAAATCGCCCGTAAACGCTAATAAACGCATACCATTTTCATGCAGCGAGAGGTTATCGCTGCGAAATACCATGCCGCCTTCACGTGGGAAATCGACTTCATGCGCGCCTTTAGCCAGCAACAGACGTTCACGTTGCCCGACGTCTTTGATGAATGCAGGAATAGCGTCAATATCCACGCTTTCCGGTGATTCGCCCGCGAGTCCCATAATAATGGCAATATCAGTATGGTGACCTTTACCGGTCAATGACAGCGAGCCGTAAACATCAACCGCAATTCGCGTCACTTGATGCAGTTTTCCCTGTTCGGCTAACAGATCCACGAACTGTTTCCCTGCTTTCATTGGGCCGACAGTGTGAGAGCTGGATGGACCAATGCCCACTTTAAACATGTCGAAAACGCTAATCATCAGTGACACTCCTCACAAATTATTCTAAGCCTGCCGTCGCAGTTAATGGCGCTAATAGTAACCATCCCAAAAGGGAAGTGAGCATGTTTTCGCATGAAATAAACTAATAAAAAGGACGAGAAAAAATTATAGCGCGGGGCCAGATTACAGGCGCGTTAAGGAAATACTGAGACGAAAACTGGGCGCTATAAGGCGATCTGCTGACTGAGCGCGCGGATAATCCCTGCGGTCATGCCCCAGACTAAATATTTTTCGTATAAAGACAACCAGACAGGGTGCCGGATACCAGCGCGGTGGATCTCTAAAGAAGCATAGCGGCTAAGCTGTAGCGCTTCGGCGAGCGGCATTTCAAAGGCGCTTTGCACCTCATCAAAATTGAGGCGCAGCGGTAGGGTAGGAGGGATGATGCCCACAACAGGCGTGACCTGAAAACCGGTACTGCTCGTTACCGCAGGCAAACGACCAAGGATCTCAACATGCTGTGGATCGATGCCGACTTCTTCATGCGCTTCGCGCAGTGCGGTAATGATCAGGGATTGATCGCTGGCGTCCTGCATACCGCCAGGAAAAGCAACCTGGCCGGCATGTTTACGCAACGCATGAGATCGCTGCGTTAATAACAGGCCGGGTTCATCGCGCGCTATAATCGGCACTAACACTGCGGCATGACGCCCCGCCAGCGGCTGTGTGTGTTGTAGCGGCTGGTGTAACAGAAACCGGCTGCGAAAGGCATCAAGCGTCAGCGACGGCGTCATTTACACACCTTTGTCCAGGGCGGGCAAAATGCGGCTCACCTTATGAAAAGTTTCCTGATATTCCGCGTGAAGTTCGCTATCCGCCACTAAGCCGCCGCCTGCGGAGCAATAAAGCTGCTGGTTTTCAGCAATCAACGTGCGAATGGTGATACTGGTATCCATGCGCCCACACAGGCTAAGATACCCAATACTCCCGCACCAGGCATTGCGGCGCTGCGGTTCGAGTTCATCAATAATTTGCATCGCCCGGATTTTCGGCGCCCCCGTAATTGATCCCCCTGGAAAGCAGGCGCGTAATAAATCTGTGGCATGCAAAGCCCTGGGTAAGGTGGCCCGGATGGTGCTGACCAGATGATGTACCGCCGGAAAGGCTTCCACGACAAACAGTTCGGGCACGCTGACCGATCCCGGCAGTGCGACGCGGCCAATATCATTACGTAACAGATCGACAATCATCAGATTTTCAGCACGATCTTTTTCTGAGACCGCCAAATTTTCCGCTTGCTGGCGATCGGCCTGGGGATCGTCAAGACGGGGAAGCGTTCCTTTAATCGGGCGTGCCTCAATGACGCCTTCATCCAGCGCGAGAAAACGTTCAGGCGACACGCTAAGGATCACGCTATCAGGTAAGCGTAAAAACGCGCTAAAAGGGGCTCGATTGGCTGCACTGAGCGCGCAAAAAGCCTGCCATTCATCGCCCTGATAACCCGCCTGAAAGCGTTGAGCCAGATTGACCTGATAACAATCTCCCGCCTGGATATAAGCCTGTACGGCATGAAAACGCTGCGCATATTCATCGAAACTCAGGTTGGACTGCCAGCCGTGGGTAAGCGAAAAGGGAGGGGCGATACGCGCCGGCCAGCCTGCAAGCCACGCCCAGCGCGAATGCACCTCTTTCAGCGCAACCAACGTCAGACGCTGGCGATGATGGTCGGCAATTAACGCCCAGTCATAAATGCCAACTGCCATATCCGGGGTGCTGAGATCGCGCTTGGCGTTGTCTGGTAAAGGTTCAAAACGCCGACCTAAATCATAGCCAAACAGACCTAATGCGCCGCCCTGAAAAGGGAAATCGGGATGTCTGTCAGGTGAAACCCCCAGCGCAGCGCATTGCTGCTGCAGCAACAGCAGGGGATCGTCACTGGATTCAGTAATGACATCATCCTGGCGGATCGTCGTCTGTGCGCCATGCGTCACTAATGTTACGCGTGGGTCAGCAACAAGAATATCAAAACGGTTATCGGCATGATCGGCGTTGCCTGAAGAGAGCAACATTGCCCAGCGAAGATGCGCGATACGGGCAAAACGCTGCGTTAATGCATCCGGGGTATAGTGTAAGCTGAGGGTTTCAACAATCATCGGGCAAAAGATCAAACATCAAAGTGGACATTAGACTGACATATTTTTAACTGACTGGCACCTGTTTGTTCCACATGGAATAATGTCAGCCCAACAGCAGGAGTAGAAGATGTTTACAGGCTTACCAGCACTTTCTCATGAACAGCAACAGCAGGCTGTCGAGCGGATACAAGAACTGATGGCGGGCGGCATGTCCAGCGGAGAGGCGATTACTCAGGTCGCGCAGGAAATTCGTCAAACCCATACCGGCGAGCAAATCCGGGCGCGCTTCGAAGAAGATGAAGATGACGAAGCCTGACGCCCGGCGCGCGGCTTAGCGAGCTGCGATAATTTTGATTTCCACTTTGTATTTCGGGTTCATTAGGCCTGCCTGAACCGTACAGCGAACCGGGGCGTTACCAGGAGAAACCCATGCGTCCCACGCGCGGTTCATGGCTGCAAAATCGGCTTTATCGACCAGAAAAATGGTTGCATCAAGGATTTTGCTTTTATCACTACCAACACGCGTTAACAGCGCGTCAATCACCGCTAAGGCATTTGCGGTCTGCGCTTCGGCATCTTCATCAAGATTTTCCGGTACGCTGGTGTAATAAATGGTGTCGTTGTAAATCACCGCTTCAGACATGCGGTGTTCTACTGGTTCAATTCTCATAATTTGACTGGACATTTCAATACCTTAATCATCGTTTGTTCCACGCGTTAAATCGATGTGGAGCATAGTTGGGGCAGTTGGGGTAAAAATATCATCAAATAACGTCGCGTGCAGTGACAAATGGCCTGATGACAAGTGGATGTATCGCCTCATACTATTGATACTCTGCCCTTTCTCGTTTTCTGAAGACGGAAGAGAGGGACGCCAGCCCTAATCCTCTGCGCTGCCCACGTATGGCGCAGGTCGTGAAATCTGAAATTCCCGCTCGCCTTAACGCAGCCTTTCATTCTGTATTGGCGTTGCTGTTAATCAGGTACGTGACATTTTACCATTATCGTATTTCACGCTTTTGGTTACTCACGAAGGTACAATAAAGCGACTAATGACTTCTTTTCGCAACGCCCAGGGTAGTAAAGGTATTGCGGATGTGTAGAGGCATAATCGTCGATTTAATACATAATCCCGCCAGCAATGCAGCGTAAAATCGTTCGAAATAATCCTGTAAGCCAGTGACTTAAATGTCGCGCATAGTTAATTAAAGTCACATTTTATTGCCTGTCAATCATGCAGCAGGAAGAGGTAACGCGTTGTTTTATAGGGTTTTGCTTTGTAAGCGCAATACTGACATAATTACAGTGTTTTTGCCGTTCTTTGAGAGGATATGTGGCGGACGATTTTGCAGTTGATGGTGCGCTGGCGCAGGCGCTAGCCGGTTTCAAACCGCGTGAAGCGCAGCGTGAAATGGCGCAGGCAGTAGCAGAAGCCGTAAAATATCATGGCGAACTGGTGGTTGAAGCGGGAACCGGTACGGGTAAAACCTACGCTTATTTAGCGCCAGCATTACGGGCCGGGAAAAAAGTGATTGTTTCAACCGGTTCGAAAGCGTTGCAGGATCAACTTTATGGTCGCGACTTGCCTACGATTGCGAAAGCGCTTCAGTTCAAGGGCAAAACAGCTTTATTAAAAGGGCGCTCCAACTATTTATGCCTGGAACGTCTTGAACAGCAATCAATGGCGGGCGGCGATCTTACCGCGCAGGCGCTCAGCGATCTTGTCACGTTACGCGGCTGGTCATCCCAAACCGCTGACGGCGACATCAGTACCTGCGGCGGCGTCACCGAAGACAGCCCGATCTGGCCGCTGGTCACCAGCACTAACGACAATTGTCTCGGCAGCGATTGCCCGCTGTTTAAAGACTGTTTTGTCGTTAAAGCGCGTAAGCGCGCCATGGATGCCGATGTGGTGGTGGTAAACCATCATCTGTTTCTCGCCGACTTAGTGGTTAAAGAAAGCGGTTTCGCTGAGTTAATTCCCGAAGCAGACGTCATGATTTTCGACGAAGCCCATCAGCTTCCCGATATTGCCAGTCAGTATTTTGGTCAACAACTTTCCAGCCGCCAGCTTTTAGACCTTGCCAAAGATATTATCATCGCGTATCGCACCGAAGTGCGCGATGTGCAGCAACTGCAAAAATCAGCCGACCGTCTGGCTCAATGTGCGCAGGATTTTCGTTTATCGCTCGGTGAGCCAGGCTATCGCGGCAATCTGCGCGACCTGCTCACTGACACCAGCATCATGCGTATGTTTACCTTACTGGATGACGCGCTGGAGTTGTGTTACGACGTGAGCAAAATGTCGCTGGGGCGTTCCGCCTTGCTGGATGCCGCTTTTGAACGGGCGGCGCTGTATCGCAGTCGGTTAAAACGCTTACGTGCCATCAACGAACCGGGCTTCAGCTACTGGTATGAATGTACCTCGCGTCATTTTACCCTGGCGCTCACGCCTCTTTCGGTGGCGGAACGTTTTCGCGAGGTGATGGATAACCGCAAGGCCGCGTGGATTTTTACGTCTGCAACGCTGGCGGTAAATGAAAAAATGGATCACTTTGCCGATCGTCTGGGCGTGAGTCAGGCAAAAAGTTTGATCCTCACCAGCCCCTTTGATTTTTCTCAGCAGGCGTTGCTCTGCGTGCCGCGTAATTTGCCGGAACCCAATCGCCCTGGGGGCGCCCGTCGGCTGGCTCAGATGATGAAACCCCTGATCGACGCCAATAAAGGCCGCTGCTTTTTTCTTTGTACGTCACATTTGATGATGCGTGAACTGGCGGCTGAATTTCGTGCCTCAATGACATTGCCGGTATTGCTTCAGGGGGAAACCAGTAAAGGTCAGTTGTTAAAACAATTTATCGAGAAGGGCAACGCCTTACTGGTGGCGACCAGCAGTTTCTGGGAAGGCGTCGATGTGCGCGGGGATGCGCTGTCGTTGGTTATTATTGATAAATTACCGTTTACCTCGCCGGAAGACCCACTGCTAAAAGCGCGGATGGAAGATTGTCGTATCCGTGGCGGTGATCCATTTGTTGATGTGCAGTTACCTGATGCGGTCATTACCCTTAAACAGGGCGTAGGGCGTTTAATCCGTGATACCGACGACCGCGGAGTGTTAGTGATTTGCGATCAACGTCTGGTGTCGCGTCCTTATGGCGCGTTGTTTCTTAACAGTTTGCCGCCTACGCCACGCACCCGTGATATTGAGCGTGCTATCACATTTATTCGCCAGCAACCGGTTGAGTAATTTTATGCTAAGATGCGCGCCGTTTTTGAATCTTTAGAGGTGGTTATGTCTGCCCGAATTTTAGCGCTGGACACAGCAACGGAAGCCTGTTCAGCCGCTTTGCTAAACCAGCAGCAAATAGACGCTCGCTTTGAAATCGCGCCACGCGATCACACTCAGCGTATTTTACCGCTGATTGAAGAGTTGCTGCTGGCGCAGCAGCTTGATTTGACCGAACTTGATGCGCTGGCCTTTGGTCGCGGTCCGGGCAGTTTTACCGGTGTGCGTATCGGCATTGGTATCGCGCAGGGTTTAGCGCTGGGAGCCGCGTTGCCGATGATTGGTATTTCAACGCTGGCTACGCTGGCGCAGGGTGCCTGGCGTCAGCATGGCGCGCGACGTGTGCTGGCGGCGATTGATGCGCGTATGGGTGAAGTTTACTGGGCCGAATATCAGCGTGATGAGAAAGGCAACTGGCACGGAGAAGCAAGCGAAAGCGTACTTTCACCGGATGCCGTGCTGGCACGCATGCAGAAGCTGGAAGGGGAGTGGAGCATGGCTGGCACCGGCTGGCAGGCTTATCCTGAATTGCAGCAAGGCCACGCCTTACAGCTTAGGGCCAGCGATGTATTGCTGCCCGCCGCGCAAGATATGCTGCCACTCGCGCAACAGGCGTTTGAACAGGGCAATACCGTCGCACCGGAACAGGCTGAACCGACCTATTTGCGTAATGAAGTCGCCTGGAAAAAATTACCGGGGCGATAAACGCAACGCAACTTATTGTTATGCGTCCAGTCTAATCAAATATTATCTGGAGATCGCCTATGTCAATTTGTCGTAAAAGCCTGTCAGGTTTATTACTGACCTGTACATTGATTTTGAGTGGTTGTGTTTCAGTACCGGACAGTATTAAAGGAAGTTCGGCGCTGCCGCAGCAAGATTTGCTACGCGTAATGAACAATCCGGCCATCTACACCGGTCAGGAGGCGCGTTTTGGCGGTAAAGTAGTGAATGTCACTAATTTAAATGGCAAAACCCGTCTTGAGGTGGCAACCCAGCCGCTGGATGACGGTGCGCGGCCACGACCTGGCGCCGCATCTGTTGGGCGCATCTACGCCGATATTCATGGCTTCGTCGATCCGGTTGACATAAACAATCAATTCGTTACCGTTTTAGGCACGATTAAAGGCACCGAAGCGGGAATGATCGGCCAGGCCAAATATAAGTTTGTGGTTATTGATGTGCGTGGTTATCAGCGCTGGCATCTGGTTAAACAGGTAACATCGCCACCGCAACTTATTGATCCGTGGATTTGGTACGGGCCAACGCGTCATCGCCCCGGCTACTGGGGGCCGAACCCTTACTGGGGCATGTACAACAGTGGTCCTGCGCAGGTGGAAACCATTCTGACAGAATAGGGTTTGGTTAACGAGTTAGCCCGGTCGCGGCGCACGCAACCGGGCTTTTTTATTGTGCTTTTTTACCGGCACGAAATTTAGTGATGAACTTCGCAACCTCTAAAAGCCAAAATACGCAAACTGGTACAATCAGTTAAAATATTGTTAACAAACCAGATGGCGAGGCGGCGATGGAGATACAATATGATTATCGGGGTGAGTCCTTGAATAAGGTTTGGCTAAAACGCTACCCGGCAGATGTACCTGCTGAAATTAGTGCAGATCGTTATACCTCATTAGTTGATCTGTTTGAGCAAGCGGCAAAGCGTTACGCCGAACAACCCGCCTTTTGGAATATGGGTCAAAAGATGACCTATCGCCAGCTGGAACAAAAAAGTCGTGCGTTTGCTGCCTATTTACAAAAGGCGTTGCACCTCAGGCCCGGCGACCGTGTTGCGCTTATGATGCCAAATCTGCTGCAATATCCGGTGGCACTGTTTGGTGTGCTGCGAGCGGGCATGGTGGTGGTTAATGTGAATCCACTTTATACCCCGCGGGAGCTTAAACATCAGCTCAACGATAGCGGAGCCAGCGCTATCGTAATCGTATCTAACTTTGCTCATACGCTGGAAAAAGTGGTGGCGGAGACGGCGGTTAAACACATTATTCTGACGCGTATGGGGGATCAACTGGCCCCCGTAAAAGCCGCCTTGGTGAACCTTGTCGTTAAATATATTAAGCGCCTGGTTCCTGACTACCATCTACCGGGCGCGCGCGCTTTTCGTCATGTATTGCGGCAGGGCGCTAAGCTGGGTTATCAGCGTCCCGAGGTGAGCAATGATGATATTGCCTTCCTGCAATATACCGGCGGCACCACCGGCGTAGCGAAGGGCGCGATGCTGACGCATCGTAATATGCAGGCTAATCTTGAACAGACCCGCGCGACCTACGGTAAAGTCCTGCGCGATGGCGAAGAGTGTGTGGTAACCGCGCTGCCGCTTTATCATATCTTCGCCCTGACTGTGAATGGCCTGCTGTTCCTTGAACAGGGCGGCCAAAACTTGCTAATCACTAATCCTCGCGATATTCCCGGCTTCGTGAAAGAAATGGCTAAATTCCCTTTCACCGCCATTACTGGCGTCAATACGTTATTTAATGCGCTGTTAAACGATGCCAACTTCAACAAACTCGATTTCTCAACGCTGCGTCTGTCTGCGGGCGGCGGCATGGCGGTTCAGAAAGCGGTGGCCGAACGCTGGGAGAAACTTACCGGCCATTATTTACTGGAAGGTTATGGTCTGACGGAGTGTTCACCGCTGGTTTCGGTGAATCCTTATGATATTAGCTGCCATACCGGCAGCATTGGACTGCCGGTGCCTTCAACGGATGTGCGGGTAATTGATGATGCGGGCAATGACGTCCCGCCGGGAGAGCCGGGTGAACTGTGCATTCGTGGGCCGCAGGTGATGTCTGGTTACTGGCGGCATCCTGAAGCCACCGACGAAGTGCTTAAAAATGGCTGGCTCCGCAGCGGTGATATTGTTACCGTTGACCAGGAAGGATTTATCCGCATTGTCGATCGTAAAAAAGATATGATCCTGGTCTCCGGTTTTAACGTTTACCCTAACGAAATTGAAGACGTACTGATGCAGCATCCCAAAGTGCGTGAAGCTGCGGCAATTGGTGTACCCAGTGATTTATCCGGGGAAGCAGTGAAAGTCTGTGTGGTGAAAAAGGATCCCTCCTTAACCAAAGAAGAACTACTTGATCACTGTCGTCGCCAGCTAACCGGCTACAAGGTACCCAAAATTATTGAGTTTCGTGAAGAGTTGCCTAAGACGAATGTTGGCAAAATCCTACGCCGCGAGCTGCGCGATGAGGCCAAACCCAGCATCAGTTAAGCCTCGACAAGATTACAGGTTGAACGCCGGCGATGATGTCCGGCGTTTTTATTGCTTTTAACATGGAGCATCGCGCGTTGTTTGCTGCGGTGAAAAAATGAACGTGAACTATTCCCTGATTGACCAGGATGATCAACTGGCTGAAGTATGCCAAAAAGCGCGCCAGTACGCCGCTGTGGCACTTGATACTGAGTTTGTCCGCACGCGCACCTATTACCCACAACTGGGCCTGATTCAGCTGTTTGACGGCGAGCAGCTGATCCTGATCGATCCTCTGAAAATCAGTGACTGGTCTGCCTTTATCGATTTGCTCACCGACACCAGGGTTATCAAATTTCTGCATGCGGGTGGCGAAGATCTTGAAGTATTCCTGCATCGTTTTGGTGTCTTGCCACAGCCAATGATTGATACGCAAATACTTGCCGCTTTTTCGGGGCAGCCACTGTCGTGGGGTTTTGCGTCAATGGTGGCGCACTTCACGCAGGTTGAACTGGATAAGAGCGAAGCCCGTACCGACTGGCTGGCGCGTCCTCTGACTGAACGGCAATGCACCTATGCCGCCGCGGATGTGCATTATCTGTTGCCCATCGCTCATCAGCTAATGACGCTGACCGCCGAAGCCGGAAACATGGCTGCCGCGCTCAGCGAATGTGAAAATCTCTGCCAGCGCCGACTCGATACGCTGGCACCAGAAGAAGCCTGGCGCGATATAACGAATGCATGGCAACTGCGACCACGCCAGCTGGCGGCCCTACAACGTCTGGCTGCATGGCGTCTGAAAACCGCGCGTGAAAAAGACATGGCCGTGAATTTCGTGGTGCGCGAAGAGAACCTGTGGAAGGTGGCGCGGTTTATGCCGGGTTCGTTAGGCGAACTGGATCAGCTGGGTTTGTCCGGCCATGAAATTCGTTTTCATGGTAAGAGGCTGATTGCACTGGTTGCGGAGGCGCAGGCAGTGGATGAAGGGGGGTTACCACAGCCGCTGGGTAATCTTATCGATCAGCCGCAGTATAAGCAGGTCTTTAAGGCCATAAAAGCGTTGGTGCAACAGGTGAGTGAGCAAACCGGATTTAGCCAGGAACTGTTAGCATCTCGTCGACAAATTAATCAGGTGTTGAGTCAACACTGGGGATTGAAGCCACAGCATCGCGCCCCCGAACTGTTAACGGGATGGCGAGGCGAGGTTTTGAAACCGGGGATCGACAGCATTTTATCTGAGGTGTAATCCCTAAAAGTTCCCCTGCAACAGCGCAGGGGAAATTCAGGAAACGGTTGGCGTCATTTAGTCACTTCTTCCGTTTCCGGTAACGTGACGTTCAGCTCCAGAATCGAGATGTCATCCCCTTTCTGATCGAGTTGTACCGTTACCATTTCTAGATCGATCTTCACATATTTGCAAATCACTTCCAGAATATCGCGCTTAAGTTGCGGAAGATAGTGGGGCTCACTGTCGCCCCTTCTGCGTTCTGCCACGATAATTTGCAGCCTTTCCTTGGCTATATTGGCAGTGTTCTTCTTCCGGGATAAAAAGAAATCAAGTAATGCCATGGTTTATCCCCCGAACAGGCGTTTCAGGAAACCCTTCTTCTCTTCTTCAATAAAGCGGAAGGGGCGTACTTCACCGAGTAACCGTTCAACGGTATCGGCATAGGCTTTGCCAGCGTCAGATTCGCTGTCGAGGATCACGGGCTCGCCCTGGTTAGAGGCGCGCAGAACAGATTGATCTTCAGGAATGACACCCACCAGCGGAATGCGCAGGATTTCCAGCACATCTTCCATGCTCAGCATGTCGCCACGACTGACGCGGCCAGGATTGTAACGGGTCAGTAGCAGGTGTTCTTTTACCGGCTCCTGACTGTTTTCAGCACGGCGAGATTTCGAAGAAATAATGCCAAGGATACGATCGGAGTCACGCACGGAAGAGACTTCCGGGTTGGTGGTAATGATCGCTTCATCGGCAAAATAAAGCGCCATTAACGCTCCCGTTTCAATACCTGCCGGCGAATCACAGACGACGAAATCAAATTCCATCGCGGTTAAGTCGTTCAGAACCTTTTCCACACCTTCACGTGTCAACGCATCTTTATCGCGCGTTTGTGAAGCGGGCAGAATATAAAGTTGCTCGGTACGTTTGTCCCGAATCAATGCCTGATTCAGCGTGGCGTCGCCCTGGATGACGTTAACAAAGTCATACACTACGCGGCGTTCACAGCCCATAATCAGATCAAGATTTCGCAGACCAATATCGAAATCGATAACAACCGTTTTTTTGCCCTTCTGCGCTAAACCGGTGGCGATGGCCGCGCTTGACGTGGTTTTACCAACGCCCCCTTTACCGGATGTAACTACAATAATGCGTGCCATAAATGATGATTTCCTTAACGAAAGAAAAGGGGCCTAATTAAGTGTCTGGATTGTGAGGGCGCCATCTTGCAGACTAAGACGCGCCGCTTTACCAAAAAATTCTTGCGGGATCTGATCCATAATCCAGTATTCGCCAGCAATCGAGACCAGTTCTGCGGCCAGGTGGGTACAAAAAACCTGACAATCGCGATCGCCACTGGCACCCGCCAGCGCACGACCCCGCATCATGCCGTAAATATGGATGTTGCCGTCGGCAACCAGTTCAGCCCCCGCGCTGACGCTGCTGGTGACAATGAGATCGGCATTGCGTGCATAGATTTGCTGACCCGAACGCACCGGCGTATTAATAATGCGGGTCTTGACCGCTACCGGCTCGGCAATAAGCGACTTCGCTTCTGGCTCTGCAGATTCGCTACGCTTTTTCCCCTCTTTACCTTCTGCCAGGACCGGTAATCCGGCGCGGGAAATCATGCGCTTTAGCGCTTCATCTTTACAACCGCTCACGCCGACAATGCGCAAACCTGTCGCCAGCACCGCCTGTTGCAACTGTTTCCAGTTTACCTCGCCATTTAGCGCCGCAACATTCAACACCACCGGGGCGTTTTTCAGGAAATCTGGAGCCTGGTCAATCTTGTCCTGAAGAGCCTTGCGAATCACCTCTGAATCGTGGTGATGCAGATGAACGACAGACAGGGTGAAACTGCTACCTTTAAATTCGATTGGCGTTTGCGACATCTGTCCCGACTCAGTCCTGTTTTCACTACCGTTTGCTAAGTGACGATAAAATTGTCAATTTGCGAAAACGGTGAATATTCGAAGTTCTGCAAGCATGTTATCGTTACAGCTATATTCAGACAAGCCTCATTCCCGGTTAATTCGAGTAAAAAATATGTTTTGTGTGATCTACAGAAGCCCGCTACGTGACCAGACTTATCTGTATGTTGAAAAAAAAGACGATTTTTCAAAGGTGCCTGACGCGCTGCTGAAAGGCTTTGGTAAGCCCCGGCTGGCAATGGTACTAACGCTGGAAGGTCGCGAAAAACTGGCTAATGCAGACATCAATAAAGTTAAGCAAGGGTTAAGCGAACAGGGGTTTTATTTACAGCTTCCACCACCGGTCGAAAACCTGTTAAACCTTCATCTTGTAGCAGATAAAAAAGTTTAATTCAGATTCATCTGTAAATATAATTATTCGCATGCTTATTTTTTGCATAATTATATTCATTTCAGCTATTCAATATTAACGGCGGAAATTTCACGCCGTTATTCGCACTATTTTTAGCCACTGATAGCCCCTTTTCTGCGCAACTATTCGCCATACTCGCCGGTAAATTCACGCTTTTTGACAATTTCAGCATACCTGATCGGTAAATCCATCTTATTATTTGCCAACAGGGCTGGCTTTGCGACCAATGCCTGAGCAAACATCAACCCGCCAGCATTGCTGGCATCACAACTAAAAAAGCAGGGGATTAGCATGTATCAGCATCGTAACTGGCAAGGCGCTCTGTTGGATTATCCGGCCAACAAAGTGGTTTGCGTCGGCAGCAACTATGCAAAACACATTAAGGAAATGGGCAGTGCAACGCCAGCCGAGCCGGTGGTATTTATCAAGCCGGAAACGGCGCTGTGCGATTTACGCCAGCCGCTGTCTATTCCCAGTGCCTTTGGCGAAGTACATCATGAAATCGAACTGGCGGTGCTGGTTGGCTCCACGCTCAGGCAGGCAAGCGAAGAACATGTTGCTAAAGCGATTGCGGGCTATGGTGTAGCGTTGGATCTCACGCTGCGTGACCTGCAGGCTGGATTAAAAAAAGCCGGTCAGCCCTGGGAAAAATCCAAGGGTTTTGATAATGCCTGCCCGTTGTCAGGTTTTATCCCGGTAGCCGAATTCAGTGGCGATCCGCAAAATATTGAGCTGAAGCTGGTGATCAATGGTGAAGTGCGACAGCAGGGGAATACTTCGGACATGATCCATAAAATCCTGCCGCTGATTGCTCATATGAGCCAGTATTTTACCCTGCGCGCGGGTGATGTTGTGCTAACGGGTACGCCGGAAGGTGTCGGCCCAATGCGTTCCGGCGATAAGTTGGAAGTGACATTGGCGGGTCACGGTATCAGCACCCGGGTATTGTAAAACTTGCATCGCCGCACCGGAGGCTTTATAAGGTGCGGTTTGATTTAAAGCAGGACACTGATCATGACTGACACCCCTTTCTGGCAACGTAAGCGCCTGGCACAAATGAGCGATGAGGAATGGGAATCCTTATGTGATGGTTGTGGTCAGTGCTGTCTGAACAAGCTGCAGGACGCCGATACTGATGAAATCTATTTCACCAATGTTGCCTGTAATCAGCTGAACATAAAAACCTGCCAGTGTCGTCACTATGATCGACGTTTTGAACTGGAAGAGGATTGCATCAAGCTGACGCGTGAAAATCTCACCACGTTTAACTGGCTCCCGCGTACCTGCGCCTATCGTTTACTGGGCGAAGGCAAAACGTTACCCGCCTGGCATCCGCTGCGTGCAGGATCGAAAAAAGAGATGCATGCCCAGCGTATTTCGGTGCGATATATCGCGGTACGGGAAAGTGAAGTGCGCGACTGGGAGGATCACATCATTGATCGGCCCGATCGCAACGGCTAGATACCATCTCATCAGATATAAAGGCTGCCAATGGCAGCCTTTATTCTGTTAGTGGCTAAACAGATCGCGACGCCGGGCTTTGAAAGGTTGCGCAACCAGCACGAATACCGCAACCAGCAAATAGGCTGCGAATATCACTATCATCCATTGAGGCATGCTCAGCGTCAGAAAAGACCAGCTGCGTTCTGCGCAATCGCCGCTGGCGACAAATACCGAAGGCAGCCACTTGCTCAACGGCAACCAGTCTGGAAAGCGTGCAGCAAAATCGCAGGTTGCGAAAGGATTGGGGTGCAACTGAATCATGGTGTGTGCCCACGAAAGCCGTAAACCTTCCCACGCGCTGTACAACCAAATCAGAAGGGCGACAAAACGTAACGGTGATTTAGGGGCGATGGCACCCACGATCCCCGCGCCCATTATGCCGAATAATGCACAACGCTCATAAATACACATGACGCAGGGTGCTAAGCCCATAATATGCTGGAACCCCAACGCCGCCACTTCAAGCCCCAGTGCCGTCAGGGCCAGCAATAACCAGGCTCCGCGACCCCGGGAGCTTTGATTCAAATATCGCAACATATTGTCTTCCCTGTAAAAGTTAATGTCCCGCAGTGTAAACCAAAAGGAGGTCTGTGCCAGCCCGGTTTCGTTTAAAATCGTATACAAACATGACGTAAAATTGATCCAGATTAGCCGGGATTAAAAGTGGGGTGAGTAAACCCAGCCTGCGCTTATCATGCTGTCGGTAAGAGGGACCAGCAAATACTGAATGCAGAGGAAACCCACAACCGATAACACCAGGGTAAAGGGCAACGCCATCCACACCATCCGTCCATACGAGAGGCGAATCAGCGGCGCTAAAGCAGACGTCAGCAGGAACAAAAAGGCCGCCTGGCCGTTTGGTGTGGCCACTGAAGGTAAATTGGTACCGGTATTTGTCGCAACAGCTAACAGCTCAAACTGACGCAAATCGATGGCCCCACTTTTCAGTGCGTGTTTCGCTTCGTTGATATAAACCGATCCAACAAACACATTATCGGATATGGAAGAAAGCAAGCCGTTAAACACATAGAACCAGTTAAGCTGCGTGCCAGGTTCAGCATTGAGGACAAAAGTAATCAGCGGGCTAAAAAGATGTTGTTCAACGATCACCGCCACAACGGCAAAAAACACTGCCAGCAGCGCGGTAAAAGGCAGCGCTTCAGTAAACGCCTGACCCAGCGTGTGCTCATCAGTGATACCGCACAGCGAGGTCGCAAGAATGATGACAGACAAACCGATTAAACCGACCTCAGCCAGATGAAAAGCCAGCGCGACAATTAACCAAATGCCGATTGCAGCCTGGATTAACAATTTCAGCGTATCCTGACGGGTACGTTGTTCGGCTGCTTCGCGATCGCTGTCAACTAAAAGCTGGCGCACAGCATCAGGCAAAGTGACACCGTAACCAAAAAGGCGAAAGCGCTCGACAAAGATACTGGTTGCTATACCACATAGCAGCACGGGAACGGTAACGGGTGCCATGCGAAAAAAGACCTGCACGAAATCCCAGCCAGCAGCGTGAGCAATAATCAGATTTTGCGGCTCACCGACCATGGTCATTACGCCGCCCAGTGCCGTCCCGACGCCCGCCTGCATCATCAGGCTACGTAAGAAGGCACGAAACTGATCCAGCGTTTCGCGTTGGGCTATGGTGTGTCCCTGGAATTTAGCGTCGGAGGCCACACGGTGATAAATCTCATAGAAACTTATCGCCACGCTGATGACTACCGCCAAAACGGTTAGCGCATCGAGGAAAGCAGAAAGAAAGCCCGCCACCAGGCAGAATGTCAGGCCCAGCAGTACTTTCGAGCGTAGCGTCAGCAGTAATCGGGTGAAAACAAACAGCAGCAGCTGCTTCATAAAGAAGATGCCCGCCACCATAAAGATTAATAACAGTAAGACCTCCAGATTATTGGCTAACTCAGCCTTAACCTGCTCAGCACTTGCCATGCCAGTAAAAATGGCTTCAACTGCCAGCAAGCCGCCCGGTAATAACGGGTGGCATTTAAGCGCCATACCTAAAGTAAAAATAAATTCGATCACTAAAAGCCAGCCGGCAGCGAAGGGGCTGACAAAAAAATACATCAGGGGATTGAGGATCAAAAAGCCAATCATCAATGCTTTATACCAATCCGGCGACTGACCGAGGAAATTCCTTTTAAATGCCTGGGCGTAAGTTATATCCATCCGCTGAAATATCCTGTTGTTGTGGATGCGTTTGTGCCGCAAAGGATAATCTTCAGCAGGATAAGGTGCAAACGTTGTCAAACGCCATGCAACAAAGCGGTCGGATTTTGCGTCAGCGCGCGCTTTTAATAGTTTCCAGGCTATATCCGCTATAGGGCGTCTGGTATGATGAGTGCCCATCACAATAAAGAAAGCAACGAGAACAAACTGCTATGGTCATCAAGGCTCAGAGCCCAGCGGGATTTGCTGAAGAGTATATTATTGAAAGCATCTGGAATAGCCGCTTTCCGCCAGGGTCAATTCTGCCTGCTGAACGTGAGCTTTCTGAATTAATTGGAGTTACGCGCACTACATTGCGCGAAGTTTTACAGCGTCTGGCGCGTGATGGCTGGTTAACAATCCAGCATGGTAAACCGACTCGCGTCAATGATTTTTGGGAAACGTCAGGTCTCAATATTCTTGAAACGCTGGCACGTCTTGATCATGACAGCGTGCCGGTGTTAATCGATAATTTGCTGTCGGTGCGTACTAATATCTCGTCTATCTTTATCAGCCGCGCATTGCGTCATTATCCTGATAAAGCACGTATTGTTTTAGAAACCGTGGCTAATACGGATGATCAGGCAGAAGCCTATACCGAGCTGGACTATCGCGTATTCCGCGGCCTGGCTTTTGCCTCTGGTAATCCGATTTATGGATTGATCCTTAACGGCTTAAAAGGGTTATATACGCGCGTGGGCCGGCATTACTTCTCTAATCCAGAAGCACGTCAAACCGCACGAGATTTCTATCAGAAATTATTAACGCTGTGCGAAGGCCAGCCCGCTCAGGATGAAATTGTTAGTACCGTGCGCGAGTACGGACGACGCAGCGGTGAAATCTGGCACAATATGCAGAAAAGTATGCCAGACGATTTAGGCAGCAAGCGCTAAGTATAAAAAAACCGGACGTCCTGTCCGGTTTTTTTATGGGCAGAACGTTTAAAGCGGGCTACCGCGTGAAGGATTACGATCCAGCAACTCCACGCTGCCATCTTCATTCTGCTGTTCCAGAATCACATCGAATCCCCATAAGCGATGCACATGTTTGAGCACCTCACGGCGGCTCTTATCCAGCGGTGTACGGCTCTGCGGCACATAACGCAGCGTGAGCGAGCGATCGCCACGTAAATCCACGTTATAAACCTGAATATTAGGTTCGAGATTACTCAGGTTGTATTGCGCAGAAAGCTGTTGGCGGATAGCGCGATAACCCGCTTCATCATGAATTGCCGCGATCTCCAGATAATTATTGCGATCGTCGTCCAGCACGGTAAACAGACGGAAATCACGCATAATTTTTGGCGATAAAAACTGGCTGATAAAACTCTCGTCTTTGAATTCTCTCATCGCAAAATGCAGCGTTTCCAGCCAGTCAGAACCGGCAATATCCGGGAACCAGTAACGATCCTCCTCCGTTGGCGACTGGCAAATACGCTTGATGTCCTGGAACATGGCAAAGCCCAGCGCATAAGGATTAATACCGTTGTACCAGGGGCTGTTATAGGGCGGCTGGAAAACGACATTGGTATGGCTGTGCAGGAACTCCATCATAAAGCGTTCTGACACTTTTCCTTCATCATAAAGATGGTTGAGGATAGTGTAATGCCAGAAGGTCGCCCAGCCTTCATTCATCACCTGCGTCTGCTTTTGTGGATAGAAATACTGGCTGACCTTACGCACAATACGCAGGATTTCGCGCTGCCAGGACTCCAGCAGTGGCGCATTTTTTTCCATGAAATAGAGCAGATTTTCCTGGGGTTCAGAAGGATAGCGCGTCGCTTCGACCTGCACCGTTTCTTTCTCACGACGCGGCAGGGTACGCCAGAGCGTATTAACCTGGCTTTGCAGATACTCTTCGCGGCTTTGCTGCCGGGCCTTCTCCTCCTGCAAAGAGATTTTTTGCGGGCGTTTATAACGGTCAACACCGTAATTCATCAATGCATGACAGGAGTCGAGTAGACGCTCAACTTCTTCCACGCCATAGCGCTCTTCGCAGTCAGTAATATAGTTTTTAGCGAACAGCAGGTAATCGACAATCGAGCTGGCATCGGTCCAGCTACGGAATAAGTAGTTATTTTTGAAGAAAGAGTTATGGCCGTAACAGGCATGCGCCATCACCAACGCCTGCATCGTCATGGTGTTCTCTTCCATCAGGTAAGCGATACAGGGATTGGAATTGATCACAATTTCATACGCTAACCCCTGCTGACCGTGTTTATAGCGCTGTTCGGTTTCGATGAATTTTTTGCCGAATGACCAGTGCGCGTAATTAATGGGCATACCGACGCTGGAATAGGCGTCCATCATTTGCTCGGAAGTGATCACTTCGATCTGATGCGGATAGGTATCGAGCCGGTAGAGTTTAGCCACGCGGTCAATCTCAGCGAGATAAACATCAAGCAGGTCGAATGTCCAGTCTGGTCCATCACTGAGTCGTTTGCTGTCCTTAATGGGATCGTCAAAGATAGTCGTCATAGCGCACCTCTCTGTTTTAGCAAACTGGCTTACCCGGCCGGGTAGCCTGTTTCGGTTATTTAAGGCTTCATCCTGAGAAAGAAAACCCAAAACACTAAGCGAACATTTCAATGATAGTTCACTGTCGCCTATCCGAAACCGGAACTCAAACGAATTTATTTGGAAGAAAATCATCTGAATAGCAATACGCTGGGTTTTAATAGTTTTATGTTCTTTATTTTAAATATTACGAATTATTTAATATCGTTTATAAGCGTATTGTATGGGACTGGCTTAATCTCCTGATAAAAGATGAATTAACTGGATGTCTCGTCATTAATCCCTGATTTTATTTTAAAAGGCGCATAACTCTCTAATTTTCATTGCCTGGCAAGTTTTTAGTTACCAGTTTGATAAAAAAGATGTGAAATAGTTGTATTAATTAGCGGTGGAATCCCACAAAACCATTGCGCTGAATATCAGCTTAGGGTTAGTGGATTATGCTTTTACATATTGCGGCGGGGGATATATGCACGTAGTGATTCTGGGGAGTGGCGTTGTGGGTGTAGCAAGCGCCTGGTATCTGGTCCGGGCGGGGCATCAGGTAACGGTTATCGATCGCCAGCCTGCGGCAGCAATGGAAACCAGTGCAGGCAATGCCGGTCAGATTTCCCCTGGCTATGCCGCACCGTGGGCGGCGCCGGGCGTGCCCCTCAAAGCGGTAAAATGGATGTTCCAGCGTCACGCGCCGCTGGCGATCCGTCTGGATGGTAGTCGTTTCCAGCTGGAGTGGATGTGGAACATGCTGCGTAACTGCGATATGAACCACTATCAGCAGAATAAAAGCCGTATGGTGCGTATTGCTGAATACAGTCGCGATTGTTTAAAAGCGCTGCGTGCCGAAACCGGTATCGCCTATGAAGGACGCCAGGGCGGCACTTTACAGCTGTTTCGTACTCAACAGCAATTTGATAACGCCAGCAAAGATATAGACGTATTGCGTGAAGCTGGCGTGCCTTATGAATTACTACAGGCCCACGAACTGGTCAGGGTGGAACCCGCGCTGGCTACCACGCAGCATAAGCTTACTGGCGGGTTGCGCCTGCCGAATGATGAAACCGGCGATTGTCAGCTGTTTACCCAGCGTCTGGCCCGAATGGCTGAAGAAGCAGGCGTAGTGTTTCGCTTTAATACTTCAGTCGATCATTTGCTGCGCGAGGGAAATCGCATTTACGGCATTAAATGTGGTGAGGAAGTGATCAAAGCTGACAGCTACGTTGTCGCGTTTGGCTCTTATTCGACCGCCTTACTGAAAAATATCGTCGATATTCCGGTCTATCCGCTTAAAGGCTATTCACTCACTATTCCGATTAAAAACCCTGATGCCGCGCCGGTATCAACCGTGCTGGATGAAACGTATAAAGTTGCGGTGACGCGTTTCGACGATCGTATCCGCGTGGGCGGCATGGCGGAAATTGTTGGTTTTAACACCAAACTGTTAAATGCGCGGCGTGAAACGCTGGAGAGGGTGGTCAGCGATCTTTATCCTGAAGGCGGTGATGTTGAACAGGCCAGCTTCTGGACCGGTTTACGCCCGATGACGCCAGATGGTACGCCGATCGTAGGTGCCACGCCGCTTACCAATCTTTATCTCAATACCGGACACGGCACACTGGGATGGACGATGGCCTGTGGTTCTGGTCAACTGTTGGCGGATCTTATTTCTGGCAAGAAACCGGCGATTGCAGCGGATGATTTATCGGTATTCCGCTATTTGCCCGGATTCAACGCGCGGACATCACCGCTGCGTAACGCCAACGCCACACGTTAAGCCTTCAGGGAGAAGAGATATGTCACGTCCTATTGCCGCTACCGTCAATCAACAGGCGCTGCGGCATAATCTGGCGATCGTTCGTCAGGCTGCTTCACATTCGCGCATCTGGTCGGTAGTGAAAGCGAATGCTTATGGCCACGGCATTATGCGCGTCTGGCAGAGTCTGGCGGAAACCGATGGCTTTGCGCTACTTAATCTCGAAGAAGCCATTTTGCTGCGTGAGCAGGGCTGGAATAAACCGATCCTGTTGCTGGAAGGCTTTTTTCATGAAGATGATTTGCCGTTAATCGATCGTTATCGCTTAACCACCAGCGTGCATAGCAACTGGCAGATTAAAGCGCTGGCAACAGCAAACCTGTCCGCACCCGTTGATATATATGTAAAAGTAAACAGCGGAATGAACCGGCTTGGCTTTCGTCCTGAGCAGATTAACGGTGCCTGGCAAAAATTGCGTACATTAAATAATGTGGGTGACATGACGCTGATGGCGCATTTCGCGGACGCTGAAAACCCTGAAGGCTTAATTGACCCGCTGCAGCGTATTGAACGTGCCGCTGAAGGGCTTAACTGCCCACGTTCGCTGTCTAATTCTGCCTGTACGTTATGGCACCCTGAAGCGCATTTTGACTGGGTGCGTCCCGGTATTGTGCTGTATGGCGCTTCACCGAGTGGAGACTGGCAGGATGTCGCCAGCAGTGGCTTACAGCCAGTGATGACCCTGAACAGTGAAATCATTGGCGTACAGCAATTGAATCCGGGCGACGGCGTGGGCTACGGCTACCGTTATCATGCTCAACAGGCCCAGCGCATCGGCGTTGTGGCGTGTGGCTACGCGGATGGCTATCCTCGTCATGCACCAACCGGCACCCCTGTTTGTGTCGATGGCATCATGACAACGGTGGTTGGTGCCGTTTCGATGGATATGATTACCGTCGATTTAACCCCTTGTCCACAGGCGGGGATCGGTTCAAAAGTAGAGCTGTGGGGCGATCAGGTAAAAATTGATCAGGTCGCGAAAGCAGCCGGAACGGTGGGTTATGAGCTGATGTGTGCTCTGGCGCCCCGCGTTCCGGTAGACATTATTTAAGCGAGGTCAGCGTACCACGCACATTGTTACTGCAGCGCCAGGCAATCAGCGCCAGCGCTGCACCTAACAACATCATCCACGCCAGCGACAGCTTCTCGGCTATCGGCAGGACAACAATTAACAGGCTGCCCGCGGCGCCTCCCGCCATCTGAATAAACCCTTGCAGTGCCGACGCAACGCCAGCCTGTTGCTGATACGGCTCCAGAGCGTAGCTGGTGGCAGGGCCAACGGTAAAGGCTAAACCGGCAACTGAAACCGCCACCGGCAGCATATACAGCGCCCAATGGTTTTTTATCGAAGCGGGAAGCAGGTACATGCCCGCCATTAACAGCAGCGCGCCAAGTAGCATGGTGATAAACCCCATCGCCAGACAAAACGGACGGCCAGCTTTGCGAATAGTTTTATTCACAAACACGCTAACCAGCATAATCCAAAAGCCGTTAGCGCCAAACGCGAAAGAGAACTGCAAGGGAGATAACCCACCTTCGGTCATCAATACTTGCGGTGCCAGCGAAACATAGGTCAACACCATACCGAGCGCGCCCGCGTTAGCAAAGGCAAAAGCCAGAAAACGTGGCTGACGTAGAATTTCAGCGTATTGCGCGATAGGCAAACCTTTGACGCGCAATGTATTGGCCGGGCGTGTTTCGGGCAAGCCGATAATCACTAACAGCATGATCAGCGCCGCGTATCCACACAAGAACCAAAAGGGCGCACGCCAGCCAAATGCGCTAGCGAGCAGGCCGCCCAGCAGCGGTGCCAGCGCCGGAACAATATTCAATGCGCCGTTCAGAAAGCCATAAGCACGTGCAGCGTCATCACCGCTGAGGCGATCGCGCACGCCACTGAAAGCCACCACGGCGCTACAACACACTGCGCAGCCTTGCACCACGCGTGCAATCAAAAACAGCGGCCATGAGGTTGACGTCGCGGCAATCGCACTGCCGATGATATAAAGCGCCAGGCCGATCAGCGCAATGGGCTTGCGGCCATAGTTGTCAACCAAAGGGCCTGTAATCAACTGACCTAGCCCCATTACCAGCAGAAACAGCGGTATGGTGGTCTGGATCAGGCTGACGGGTGTATGTAAACCCTCAGCAATTTGCGGCAAGGTGGGCAGGTACAGATCAATGCCTAAAGGTGCCAGTAGCACCAGGCTTAATAACAATAACGTAAATTTTTGCATAGTAACCAGAGGGTAAGCGTTCTGTTAAAAACGAGGCGGAGAGGGTAATAACTCAACGAGCAAAAGGGAAGGGGAACTCGCGTATAAAATACGATGCCTGTGCAAAACAGGCATCTTAGCGATTCTATTAATAAGCCCCGTCACGGCGAATAACGACGCCAGCGGTTTTGAACAGGATGGCAACATCTGTCCATAACGCCCAGTTTTTAACGTACCATGAGTCAAAATAGACGCGCGTATCGTAATCAATGTCGTTACGACCGCTCACCTGCCATAAGCCGGTCATACCGGGTTTCGCCATCAGGTAATAATCAACATCACCCGCGTAACGCTCCAGTTCAGCTTCAATAACCGGGCGCGGCCCGACAAGACTCATTTCACCACGGATTACGTTCCATAACTGCGGTAGCTCATCCAGGCTGGTTTTACGCAGGAAACTCCCGATACGGGTAATGCGCGGGTCGTTTTTCAGCTTGAAATCTTTATCCCATTCAGCACGCGCTTCTTCACTGGTGGCGAGTAAATTTTCCAGCACCTCTTTCGAGTTGGTGACCATAGAGCGGAACTTCAGGCACTTGAATTTTTTTCCATCCTGTCCGATACGTTCATGACCATAAATCGCGTTACCGCCATCGCGTTTCACCATTGAGCACAACAGCGCGAAAACAGGAGCCAGGAATACCAGCAGCATAGAGGCAACCACTATATCGAAGGCACGCTTCAGGAAGCGTGATGAGTGTTTGGCCAGGTTGTTGCTAACCCGCAAAATCATCACTTCATGGCTAAAGATAAACGACATGTCGGTGCCGTACAGCGGCACACCGCGTAACGTAGGAATAACCGAGACCGAACGACAGTTCATTTTAGAGAGAAACTTCAGCCATTGGTCGCGCATCGGTTGCTGCTCATACTCCATCGCCACGATGAACTGAATATTGTCACGGTCAATGGTTTGCCAGTTAATATCTTTGCAGGTAATGACCGGAACGTCATTGACGCTTTTCTGCTGTGGCTCGTCATCAATTGAAATAAATGCCTGCACGTTATAGCCAAGAATTTCTTCGCTCTGCAAGGCGGCATAAGCTTCGGTGGCATTTTTGCCTGAGCCAATAATGATGGTCTCTTTTTGCCATTGCCCGGCTTTGTTGATGGCGCGTTTTACCAATGCACGCATCAGTGGCAGAAGTATCAGGGCGTAAGTCCAGCTGAACACCCAAACCATGCGTGAAAAATCCCATTTAGAAAAAGCTATCAGAGCAAGATCAAATAAAGAAAAGACAAACAGGGTTTTTATTATCTCTTTCAGTTCGAACCAGAACGGTTTGCGATAAGTGTAATGGCGCAACCGAACCCAGAACCAGCCAGTACACATAACTGACATAATAAACTGTGCAATAAAACGGTATTCGATTTGATGCGGTGGAATAAATGAATCCAGCTCTCCCCAAATCCCCTGGATTGTTGCGGCGGATAAAAACAGCGCCAAATTTAATGCAATCAGATCGGAAAAACTCAGGGCGAGCTTTACGATAATATTTTTACGCGTTCCGCTCCATGAGCGGCTCGCATCATTCATTACTAATGTACTTGCCATAAAACCTGCTCTCTTTTCTTAAGTAAAAGATGGCCTGACCAGAATCAAGTACGCGCTCAGGAGTGGCTACTGAAAAATTTTAAAAAAAGCTTTTTCAGTGAATTACAGTCAATAGCGCCATTTGCGCTGCGATACGCGTGACGGCAAAAGGCGTGATGACCATCACGAAAAACTGCAGCAATGTTTAAGAGTATGCAGGAGTTATTTGACAGAGTTAATACGGAACAATTCTGAAAAAGAAAAAAAGCGTTTAAGTTTTATCGCTGTAATCTTTTGAAAGTAAAGGATAAAAAATTTTTCTGCCGGTTATAACCAATAAATTTAAGATGCATTTTCAGAATTACCGCCAAATAAAAAGTCTGGCGGTAAATATTCCGAAATCAGGCCGGTTTCTTTAATATCCAGCGATCGCCTTCTTTATCGTAATGCGCTATTTCCAGATCCACAGGATTACCATCAATCCATGCAGGAACACTGGTCTCAACGTCCCAGCCGTCAAGCTGATAACTCAGGCCGGGATTGGTCTGACAAGGAATGCTGACGGTTTCCAGTTTTTCGCTGTCGAGTTCGGCATCAATAATCTCGTAACGGCCAATTTTAACGACGTGTCCCATTTATTTCTCCCGTTTGTTCTGGGTTGAATATTTAGCTTAGTGGGTTTACGCCGAATTACGAGGCGGTTTGTTTAAGATTAATCCTTGTCTTCTGCCGGACGAACCCCGACTCTGCTAATGCGGTTGTCCTCTTTTTCCGCCACGGTCCAGGTTAACTGATTCCATTCAATATGGTCGCCAACTACCGGCGTGCCGCCAAGCATACTTAGCATTAACTGTCCCAGTGATTGCTGATCGTTAGTTTCTTCATCCAGCTCAAGGCCATATATTTGGGCAATATCACGCAAACGTGCGTCAGCGTCGAGGATGAAGTCGCCGAAGAAGCGTTGATCCAGGGAAACCGGCGGCGACTGACTGAACATCTTACCTAGCGCGGGCAGATCGCGTTCACGGCCGATCACGCAAATTACATCGTTTTCCTTTAGCCGGGTGCCACCATTAGGTTGCATCAGCACGTTATCGCGGAATAACGCGGCGATACGCGTCTCACGCGGCATCTGCAAGTCACGCAAGGCTGCACCAACGCACCATTTGTCTGCGCTAAGCTGGTAAACAAACTGTTCCCAGGGGTTTTCCGGATGAATATCCAGGCCAATACGGCTGATGGGTGACGCCGTTGGCGGTACCACTACCCTGGCTTTCTTCGCTGCAAAGCCTAACGTTGTACCTTGCAGCATTAATGAGACCAGCACGACAAAGAAGGCAATATTAAAGTAGAGCGAGGCATTCTCTAATCCAGCCATCATTGGGAACACCGCCAGAATGATTGGCACCGCACCGCGTAACCCCACCCAACTGATGAAGATGCGTTCGCGCCCGGTGAAATTGCGAAACGGCAGCAGGCCAATAAAGACAGACAAAGGGCGGGCCACCAGAATCAGCCACAGCGACAGGATCATGGCAGGAACGGCGATATGCCAGAGATCGGAAGGGGTCACCAGCAAGCCGAGCACGATAAACATACCGATCTGGCTTAACCAGGCCATACCGTCGAAGGTTTGTAAGATACCGTGGCGGTTGCGGATAGGGCTGTTACCCAGCAGAAAGCCGCAAAGATAAACTGCCAGGATGCCGCTACCTTCCAGCATCGTAGTCAGCGCAAAAACTAAAATACCGCCGCTTAAGGCCAGTAAAGGATACAAACCACTGGCCAGATTAATGCGGTTTATTAACTGTTGCAGCGCCCAGCCGCCGCCAAGGCCCAGCGCGATACCTAAACCAAATTGCTGCACTAAATGCACCACGAACATCCAGTCGAGACCGGTTCGCCCCTGCTGGATCATTTCAATTAGCGTGATAGTCAGAAATACCGCCATCGGGTCGTTACTGCCTGACTCAATTTCCAGCGTTGAGCTGACGCGTTCGTTAAGTCCTTTGTCGCCCAGTAATGAAAACACCGCCGCCGCATCGGTAGAACCAATGATCGCGCCAATCAGAAAGCCCTGCATCATATCCAGCTTAAATAACCATGCCGCAATCAGCCCCGTTAAACCGGCTGTAATCATTACGCCAACTGTGGCTAACGAAAGCGCAGGACCGAGCGCGACTCTGAATGAGCTGGCCTTGGTCCGCATCCCGCCATCCAGCAAAATGATCGCCAGCGCCAGGTTTGAAATGAGATACGCCGCCGGGTAGTTATCAAAGGCAATGCCACCGATGCCATCAACACCTGTCAACATGCCCAGGGCGAGGAAGATAACCAGAATTGGAATGCCTAAACGCGAAGAGAATGAACTGAGTAAAATGCTTGATGCAACCAGCACAGAACCAATGATAAACAGACTATAAACAATATTGTGGTTCAAACCCGGTCTCCTGCGATAATAAGGACGGTATGAGCGAATGTGGCAATATTCCATGCTATCTGTGAAAGATAATGTTTTATCAATGAGTTGTCATCGACAATATACGTGTTACAGCAAAAGTTAATACCCTGGCCGAACGATATTAACGTGAAGAATGAAGGGGTTGGCAAGCCAGAGGTGGAAAAAGGGTTATTTTAACAGGTTATTCGGCGGATAAATAAAGAAGCCGGTCAGGGACCGGCTGGTGGCATCAGGCTTCTACCGCCTGTTTGTGAAACAATTCACGGAACACCGGATAAATATCCTCTGGCTCGCGAATATGCTGAATAGCAAAATTATCGAAGGCTGTTTGTAAGTGTTCATACTCACGCCACAGCGTTTGATGCGCCCGGCGCGTTATTTCGATGTAGCTGTAATAGCGCACCACCGGCAGAATATGTTTCGCTAAAATCTCATGGCATAGCGGCGAATCATCTGCCCAGTTATCGCCATCCGAGGCTTGCGCGACGTAAATGTTCCATTGTGCCGGGTCATACCGCTCTTCTACTACCTCACTCATCAGCTTGAGGGCACTGGAAACGATGGTGCCGCCTGTTTCCTGTGAGTAAAAAAACTCTTGCTCATCAACTTCTTTAGCCTGGGTGTGGTGGCGAATGTACACCACATCTACATTCTTGTAGGTTCGACTCAGGAACAGATAAAGCAAAATGTAGAAACGTTTTGCCATATCCTTAGTCGCCTGGTCCATTGAGCCAGACACGTCCATCAGGCAAAACATTACGGCCTGGCTGGAAGGCTCAGGACGTTTCTCAAAATTTTTGTAGCGTAAATCAAAGGTATCGATAAACGGAACGCGATCAATACGCGCCCGCAATTCAGCGATCTCTTTACGGAGCCGTTCCTCTTCGAGAAGTTGCGCCGGTTCCGCTTTTTCCATCGCTATCAGGGAGTCTTCCAGTTCATGCAACATACGACGTTTACCGGCGGTCATCGCTGTACGGCGCGCCAATGAATTTTGCAGTGAACGCACCACGCTGATATTGGCTGGCACACCGTTGGAGGTGAAGCCGGCGCGGTGGGTTTTATATTCATTTAACTGACGATGCTGATTTTTACGCAGGTTAGGCAGGGCCAAATCTTCAAACAGTAGATCAAGGTATTCATCTTTTGAGATTTGAAAAACGAATTCGTCCTGGCCTTCGCCATCCTGACTGGCATTGCCCTGGCCGCTACCGCTACCGCCGCCCCCGCCTTGCGGTCGTTCAATGCGATCGTTTTGTACAAAATGATCATTGCCGGGATGAACGCGGTGGCGGTTACCGCCGCGTCCCTGATGGAAAATCGGTTCGTTAATATCGTCATTAGGAATTGAAACGGATTCGCCACTTTCAATGTCTGTCACCGAGCGCTTGTTGATGGCCTCGGATATCGACTGCTTGATTTGTGACTTATAGCGGCGCAAGAAACGCTGGCGGTTGACCGCGCTCTTGTTTTTGCCGTTCAGTCGGCGATCGATGAAATAGGCCATTTTGTTCCCCCAAACTACAGTGTAAGCAGGTCGGGCATGCCCGACCTTGATGACGGTGCTCCGCACCGCGTGCTTACCGGCTTTGATTAGGACGATTTGCGCACACGCAGATACCATTCACACAGCAGACGGACCTGCTTGCGGGTATAGCCTTTTTCCATCATGCGATCGACAAAATCATCATGTTTTTTCTGTTCATCCGTCGAAGTTTTGGTATTGAACGAGATCACAGGCAGCAGTTCTTCCGTATTGGAGAACATTTTCTTCTCGATCACGGTACGAAGCTTCTCGTAGCTGGTCCAGTTTGGATTGCGGCCATTATTATGCGCGCGTGCACGCAGGACAAAGTTCACAATCTCGTTACGGAAGTCTTTCGGGTTACTGATCCCGGCTGGCTTCTCAATCTTCTCCAGCTCAGCGTTAAGTGATTCGCGATCAAATAACTGGCCCGTATCGGGATCGCGATACTCCTGATCCTGAATCCAGAAATCCGCGTAAGTAACATAGCGATCAAAGATGTTCTGACCGTATTCGGAATAGGATTCCAGATAAGCGGTCTGAATCTCTTTGCCAATGAACTCAGCATATTTTGGAATCAGGTAACCTTTCAGGTGCTCCAGATACTTTTCTGCCTGATCTTGCGGAAACTGTTCACGTTCAATCTGCTGTTCCAGGACATAGAACAGATGTACCGGGTTGGCGGCCACTTCAGCGTGGTCAAAGTTAAATACGCGCGAAAGAATCTTAAAGGCAAAGCGGGTTGAAAGGCCGTTCATCCCCTCATCAACGCCCGCGTAATCATGGTACTCCTGCCAGGACTTCGCTTTTGGATCGGTATCTTTCAGGCTCTCACCGTCATAAACGCGCATTTTTGAATAAATGCTGGAGTTCTCGGGATCTTTCAAACGGGACAGAATGGAGAAGCGAGCCAATGTTTCCAGCGTGCCTGGTGCGCAAGGTGACGTTGCCAGCTCACTGTGATCCAGCAGTTTTTCGTAGATTTTGATCTCTTCGGACACGCGCAGGCAGTAAGGCACTTTGACGATGTAAACACGGTCAAGGAACGCCTCATTATTCTTGTTATTGCGGAACGTGACCCACTCTGATTCGTTTGAGTGCGCCAGAATAATACCGTTGAACGGCAGGGCGGAGATGCCTTCTGTCCCGTTGTAGTTGCCTTCTTGCGTCGCGGTCAACAGGGGGTGCAGCACCTTGATGGGTGCTTTAAACATCTCGACGAATTCCATAATTCCCTGGTTCGCCCGGCATAACGCGCCGGAATAACCGTAAGCATCAGGATCGTTTTGCGCGTGATTTTCCAGTTTACGAATGTCTACTTTACCTACCAGCGCAGAAATATCCTGATTGTTTTCATCGCCCGGCTCAGTTTTGGCAATCGCCAGCTGTTCCAGAATGGAAGGCCAGACTTTAACCACTTTGAAACGGGTGATATCGCCACCAAAATCATGCAAACGCTTCGCAGCCCAGGGCGACATAATGGTGCCAAGATAGCGGCGCGGCACGCCATACTCTTTCTCAAGAATGTTGGCGTCCTCCTGCGGATTAAACAGGCAAAGCGGGTGGTCATTGACGGGGCTACGCTCGCCATCCGCACTCAAAACGTAGATAGGGACACGCTGCATTAAAGATTTCAGGCGTTCGGCAAGTGAAGATTTACCGCCACCGACGGGTCCTAACAAATAGAGGATCTGTTTCTTCTCTTCCAGCCCTTGTGCGGCATGTTTCAGATAGGAGACGATCTGCTCAATCGCTTCCTCCATCCCGTAGAACTCTTCAAACGCAGGGTAGCGTCCTATCACACGATTGGAGAATATTCTGGAAAGGCGTGGCTCCTGGGCAGTATCGACCATTACTGGCTCACCGATAGCCATTAATAGTCGCTCTGCAGCGTTGGCGTATGCACTGCGATCTTGTTTACAGATAGCAAGAAATTCCTGCAGTGTGAACTCTTCGTCCTTGGCAGCTTCATAACGCTGACGATAGTGATCGAATATATTCATAGCGATGCCCGTCCTTTCGTTTTTAGCACAGGTAAAGGAGCGTAATTAGATGCTCATGCAGCTCCCGGAAAATATTCTCTATTGAGTACAGCAACCCTTATGCCAACCTGACGTTTTTTAATCGGGATACACACTTCTTATGGTTACTCTGCTCGTACAAAAAGTCTCGTCTTACTTCTAACTGTAGAAGGCATTTAAGAAATTTCCTCCGCGTGTATTGATTATGTAGCGATATATCAATAACAAAGTTATTTATCTGCAAAGCTATTTTGATTTGAAACGTAGCGGGCAGAATGAAGAATTAACATTTCATCTCGCCTCCGACGCTTGCTACGCTGCTTCAGGTAAGGGTTAAACCCGTGGAAAAAAGCCGTTAGACTACCGGGTGATTGTTATATTTATGGAATGAATAAATTGTGAACCAATTCAAACTTAAAGCCCTTACTGCACTTTTCCCTTGCTGTTTACTCGTTAATATAGCGCATGCTGCGCCCTTATCCCTTGGCGCATCAGTCATTTATGCTGAATCGCCTTATCGTGGTGGTCAGGATCGCTATTTTCCGGTTCCGGTCATCAATTACGAAGGGGAGAACTTCTGGTTCCGTAGCTTGCAAGGAGGATACTATTTATGGAAAGACCCACAAAACCAGCTTTCATTAACGCTGTTAGGGTCACCGCAACAGTATGATCCGGACGACAACGACGCCGGTGATATGAAAAGGCTGGATAAGCGGCATATGACATTAATGGGTGGGGCAACCTATCGCCATACCGCTGACTGGGGCATTGTTCGTACCGCGCTGTTAGGCGATCTGCTAAATAACAGCGATGGCATTATTTGGGATTTAACCTACCTTTACCGCATTGAAATGGGCGATTTCTCGCTTACGCCTGGTATTGGGGCGATGTGGAATAGCGCCAATCAAAACCGCTACTATTATGGCGTCTCCGGGCATGAAAGTGCACGCACGGGTATTGATCGTTATCACCCGGACGATAGCTGGTCACCTTATGTAGAACTCAGCGCCAGTTACCAAATTTCGCCGCAATGGAATGCCAGCGTAGTAGGGCGTTACACGCGTTTCGATAGCGAGATCAAAAACAGCCCGATGATTGATAAAAGCGGCCAGTCTACACTCTGGGCTGGAGTCAGTTACACCTTCTGATATGCACCCATTGAGAGCATTTAATGTTCTCTGCGCTGTTGTGGTGCCCTGAGATGATGCGGGAGAGCAAAATGCAAAAAACCGTTACGTTCGCCAATGGACAAACCCTGCCGGCTATTGGGCAGGGCACATGGTATATGGGCGAAAATGCAGCCAACCGGCAGCAGGAAGTCGCCGCACTTCAGGCGGGGCTGGAGTGCGGGCTAACGCTGATTGACACTGCCGAGATGTATGCAGATGGCGGCGCGGAAGAAGTCGTTGGCCAGGCACTGAAAGGGCGGCGCGACAGCGCCTGGGTGGTCTCTAAAGTTTATCCATGGAATGCAGGTGAATACGATGCGACAGAAGCCTGTGAGCTTAGCCTGAGCCGTCTGCAAACCGATCGCATTGATCTTTATCTCTTGCACTGGCGCGGCAATATTCCGCTGGAAGAAACGATCCGCGCGATGGAGTCACTACAGCAGCAGGGGGCTTTGTTGAATAAATCGAACTTTTGCTGAGTTGAAGGATCAGATCACGCATCCTCCCGACAACACAGACCGTTCCGTGGCAAAGCAAAAGTTCAAAATCACCAACTGGCCCACCTACAACAAAGC
>NZ_JACFXY010000015.1 GCF_014946725.1 Mixta mediterraneensis | reverse complement strand
CGTCCTGGCATTCCAGAACCATGCGGACGGCGCGCTGCCGTATCTCGGGGGAAAAACGTGTATTTTTAGTCATCCTGTTTACCTCTCTCTCAGGGAGTTTAGTCTCCAGGATTCCCGGGGCGGTTCAGATATTTACAAATTCTAGGTTTCACATTGTTGAACCTAAATAATTATATCTGAATTAAATGCACCGAAGCCTTATTAGTATCCAAGATAAAAAGAAGGCCGCGATTTTAATAACTAACTAGGTTTTCTAGAACTAACTTGGTATCTAGGCCTAAAGTGCATTTTATTTTCCCTGGTATTGATACATGTATCTTTTTATCTCCTTTGCTTTTAATTTCACCCTTAAAACCACTAATTTCTAGCTGTTTTTCAAGTTCTTCACTAGATACGTATTCATTTCTACCATGCTTAGTTAAAAACTTTGCTTTTAACCAAAAATCAACTAACATATCAGTCTCATGGTCTTTAACGAAAAGAACAACTCCCGTTGCCAAAATATTTGTTCTTGGGGGGACATGGATAGTTCTCTCAATTGTAAGTTCGCGAGAATGTGTTTCTGTTTTACTCTGTTCAGAGCCAAGTTCTATTTCATAATGGGTTTCTGTCCCAGCGCTACCAAAGCCGGGTATAGCAAATTCAAATTTTATCGATGCGCCTGCACGCAGGGTTTCTCTAAAAATAACCGTATTAGATTGTTCTACTTTGTCTAAGAACCTGATTGTTTCTTCAACAGTGGCATCTGTTTTGTTATGAATACTAGCTTTTTGAAAAACAGATTCGCTTGCCGATTTAGTTTTTTGTTCAAACGATACGTTAGACAAGTCTTCGCCTAGGGTTACACTTGATTCACTTGACTCCCATTCTTGAATAATTGGTTGAATTATCCATTCCTGATGAGCGGAACCGTTATCCTCTAATAAATAAATAAAGTCGTCACGACCATCCAATACATATCCACTTTCGTTGTGAATAAATTTAACTGTATTTTCAGACATCCCATCAACAATTGTCCATCTTTCGTACTGATTATCGTGACCGAATGGGCTTAAATAAATTGAATCTCCTGAGCTAGGAGCATCTAGAGCATATCCACTCTTTTTATGAATTATGTTATAACAACCATCGCTAACTTCTTGAAAATAAAAGAACTGATATTCGTTTTCAGAATCATCCTCTTTCTTATGAGTTATGTAGACTGAATCCCCATCTCCTTCAGCGTCAAGTCTTTTATTGTCAATTGCATGAATAATACGATAAATGACGTTTTCAGATACGAATTTTCTAGACATATGCATTCCCCTTACTAATGTTTTAAATTAATAATAGAAAATAATGGAAAAATAGCAAGGTTATTGAGTTGCCATGTGGTTTCGGCATTTCAAGTGTTAATTAACTCATTAAAAAACAACGTAAATACAACTTATCACTCTATAATTTTATAGATACTAAATCATACGGTTTGAATCGCCACGGATAACCTAGACACTTCTGAGCCGTTGATAATACTGGTTTTCATATTCTGTCGGTGACATCTAATCGCTAGAAACATGCCGACGGTAAGCGGCTCATGTAGACCGTATTGACGTTTAAATTGCGGTGAGATCGAACTTCCATGGCAGCAGATCGCGCAGCCGGTTCACCGGCCAGTCCTGGATGTGGCCGATGACGTAACGCAGCCACGCCTCCGGCTCCACACCGTTCAGCCGGCAGGTGCCGATCAGCGAGTACAGAACCGCTGCACGCGCCCCACCTGCGTCTGAACCGGCGAACAGCCAGTTCTTCCGGCCCAGGGCGACACACCGCAGCGCGTTTTCCGCGATGTTGTTGTCGATTTCCGCCCAGCCATTGCTGCAGTACAGGTTCAGCGCGTCCCACTGCTTCAGCAGGTAGGCGAACGCCTTCGCCGTATCCGAGTGGCGTGACAGCACCTTCATCTGAACCAGTATCCAGTCGTACAGCGACTGCATCAGCGGCACGGTCTGCGCTTTCCGGACCGCCAGTCGTTCCTCTGCCGGGCTTCCGCGTATCTCCGCCTCGATGGCATACAGCTCGCCGATGCGCTTCAGCGCTTCGGTGGTGACGTCGGTCGGCGTGCGGGCATGGACGTCGTGGATTTTCCTCCGGGCGTGCGCCATGCAGGCCGCTTCCGTAATGCGGCCGTCTTCGTACAGGGCATTGTAACCCCCGTACGCGTCCGCCTGCAGGATACCGCTGTACCCGGCGAGATGCTGCTGTGGATGAACGCCCTTACGGTCCGGCGAGTACGCGAACCACACCGCCGCCGGGAGCTGCGACCCCGCGTTGCGATCGTCCCGCACGTATACCCCAGCCGGGCCGTCCGGGTTTTGCCGCTGCCCGGCTCCTGAACCGGCACCGGGATATCGTCGGTATGCACCTTGCCCGGCATCAGCACATACTGACGCAGCAGCTCATACAGTGGCTCCAGCAGTTCGCTCACCGCGCCGGACCAGTGCCCCAGCGTGGCACGACTCAGCTCCACGCCCTGACGGCTGTATATCTCCGACTGACGATAGTGTGGCGTGTGCTCCGCGAACTTCGCCGTGACGATGTGCGCCAGCAGGCCGGGGCCGGCATAGCTGCGCTCGATGGGTTTTGACGGCATGGGGGCCTGAACGATGTGGTCACAGCGGCAGCAGGCAAGCTTAGGCCGCCGCGTTTCGATGACCTTAAAGGCGCTGCTGATGAGCTCCAGCTGCTCCGATACGTCGCAGCCCAGCGCGCTGAGCTCGCCGCCGCACGCCGAACAGGCGGTCTCATCCGGAGACAGCGTGCGGGTTTCGCGCTGGAGTGAGGCCGGCAGCGGTTTGCGGGCGGAAGACTGGCGCAGCGGCTGTGGCAGTACCGGGTCGTGCTGCTCACCCAGCACCTCTGCCATCTCCTCCTGCAGGGCATCGATGCGCTCCTCAGCCTCGCGCACCTGGCGCTGCGTTTTCTCACGCAGCTTTTCGGAGCTTTTGCCGAACTGCATGCGCTGCAGCTTAGCGACCAGCGCCTTCAGCCGGCTGATTTCGCTGGCGTACGCCGCCACCCGCTGCGACAGGAGGCGGTTATACTCCGCCATCTGGCGGATGGTGTGCTGCTGCGTGTCCAGCAGGGCCCTGAGACGGGCATTTTCGTCGGAGAGATAGCGCGTCATGCGCTTATTTTACTGCAGCTCAGATGCGCAGGCCAGGGCGTTCCGTCCGCTGCGGGTGCTTCCAGTTAATGCCCTCAAGCAGCATGGCCAGCTGCGCCGGCGTCAGATGCACTTTTCCCTCACGGGAGACCGGCCAGACGAAGCGACCCCGCTCCAGCCGTTTGGTGAACAGGCACAGGCCGTCCCGGTCTGCCCACAGTACCTTTATCATGTCACCCCCGCGTCCGCGGAAGATGAAAAGGTGACCGGAGAACGGATCATCTTTCAGGACGTTCTGAACCCGGGAGGCCAGACCGTTGAAGCCGTTACGCATGTCGGTCACGCCGGCGACCAGCCAGATACGTGCGCCTGCAGGAAGGGAGATCGCCGCTGACCTCCCTGCATTTCCCGGATAATCATCTGCAGAAGTTCCGGCGTGAGTGTCCCGCGGATACGCAGCGTACCGGCGGACAGAACAAGTTCGCAGCAGGGAGACGCTTCCGCAGAGGGTGTCAGCGGGCTCACCGGTCTTTCGGCAGCGGTCAGCGTCACGGGGAACAGTGCTGGCGTATTGGCCGGAGTCCCCAACAGCCCCTGCTGATATAGCCGGCGCCAGTTGAACAGGAGATTGTCATTGATGTCATTTTCGCGGGCAAGCTGCGCCACGCTGACGCCCGGCACCATCGATTTCTCCACCAGGGCGATTTTGAACTCCCGAGGGAAGTTGGGGCGGCGTGGCCGCCTGTGAACTGCCGGTGTTTCAGCAGCGGCAGGGGTTATGGCGGGGAGAAAGGGCGATTTTTGGGGGTCCTGCCGGGACAGGCGGTTTTCCAGGCTTCTGACATCCACGCTGACCGGCAGAGGCCAGACCAGGCCAGCTTTCTTAAAGCGAACGAAGAGTTCGCAGACGGTGGTTTTGGGGATGCCTAACCTGCGCACCGCTTCTATTCGCGAAAGATTGTCATCAAAATGAAGGCGCAGAGCCTCAGTAATCCATGTCCGGTTTTTCACGCGATAATGTCCATTAAAAAATGATGGACACTATTGTCCCGCAATGGGAGGCAACCGGACAGACGGTCTACATGAGCCGCTTACGGGCGTGGCATCACCTGGTACAACTTCGTCTCTGATCAATACTCTGGATTCCACGGCATAGTGGTCCCCGGCACATTACGTGATTCCATTTTTGTGCTGGAAGGCCTTCTGGAGCAGCAGACAGGGCTGAATCCGGTTGAGATCATGACGGACACAGCTGGTACCAG
Source organism: Mixta mediterraneensis (assembly GCF_014946725.1). Taxonomy (GTDB): domain Bacteria; phylum Pseudomonadota; class Gammaproteobacteria; order Enterobacterales; family Enterobacteriaceae; genus Pantoea; species Pantoea mediterraneensis. The sequence goes on along the minus strand of NZ_JACFXY010000015.1, from coordinate 91,359 downwards.
CGACATTATTTTTGGACTCTTCTGGCTGCTGGGATACCAGTTTTCCCCCCGGCTTGCCGATGCCGGTGAAGCGGTATTCTGGCGGGTGGATAAATCAGCAAATTACGGTGCACTGGATGAGCTGGCGCGGGGATGTGCCGATCTGTCGAAAGCCGGGGATCAGTGGGATGAAATGATGCGAACCGCCGGTTCGCTGAAACTGGGCACCATTCATGCATCAGAACTCATTCGCTCTTTGCTGAAAAGCTCGCGCCCATCGGGGCTGGCACAGGCGATCATGGAAGTGGGACGCGTCAACAAGACGCTATATCTGCTTAATTATATTGATGATGAAGATTATCATCGGTGGATCCTGACGCAGCTCAACCGGGGAGAAGGTCGCCATGCGGTGACGCGGGCGATCTGCTACGGGCAGCGCGGTGAGATCAGAAAGCGCTATCGTGAAGGGCAGGAAGATCAACTGGGTGCACTGGGCCTGGTCACTAACGCAGTGGTACTGTGGAACACGCTTTATATGCAGGAAGCCCTGAGCTGGATGCGCAATAATGGAGAAGAAACCGGGGAAGAGGATATCGCCCGGTTATCCCCACTGATGCACGGGCATATCAATATGCTGGGCCATTATACGTTCACGCTACCGGAGGATATTATGAATGGGGAACTAAGGACTTTAAATTTCAATTTAAACAATGAATTATCTTCTTAGCGTACGTTTTCGTTCCATTGGACCTCAAACCCCGGTATCAACCAGTCAGCAGTCCCTCGATATTCAGATCAGAGTGCTCAAAGACGCGGGGGTGAAAGCCAATCGTATCTTTACCGACAAGGTATCTGGCAGTTCAACCGATCGGGAAGGGCTGGATTTGTTGCGGATGAAGGTAGAAGAAGGAGATGTCATTCTGGTGAAAAAACTTGACCGTCTCGGCCGCGATACCGCAGATATGATCCAGCTGATAAAAGAATTTGACGCCCAGGGTGTGGCTGTCCGGTTTATTGATGACGGGATCAGCACTGACGGGGAAATGGGAAAAATGGTGGTTACTATCCTGTCCGCCGTTGCACAAGCCGAGCGCTGCCGAATACTGGAACGCACCAATGAAGGCCGTCAGGAAGCCAAGCTGAAAGGTATCAAATTTGGCCGCAAACGTTCTGTGGACAGAAACACTGTGCTGGAGCTTCACCAGAAAGGCACTGGCGCAACGGAAATTGCTCGTCAGCTCAGTATTGCCCGTTCCACGGTTTATAAAATTATTGCTGAATAGCTTTATTCTACGGATACAATCATTAAATATGAACTGGAGGTACAAATGAAAGGATACTTAGAACCTATCCCAAAAGGAATTGTCAGATCGTAAATAATGGCAATTTTTGAGGGCGAAGTATGGCGGGCAACAAGTGGCAGATCAGCGATGAACTCTGGGAGAAAATGGCTCCACTTCTCCCGGAACATAAAACCCACCATCCGCTGGGCACGCATCGTAGACGTGTTGATAATCGTGCCGCAATGAACGCCATTTTCTTTGTGCTCAGAACCGGTTGCCAATGGAATGCCCTGAATGCCTCGGATATTTGCTCATCCAGCTCAGCCCACCGCCGCTTTCAGGAATGGCGGGATGCTGGAGTATTTGAACGCTTCTGGCAAAACGGGCTGCTTGCCTGCGAGAAGCGGGATGCCATTGACTGGTCATGGTTGTCGATGGATGGCTGCATGACAAAATCGCCCCTTGCAGGCTCAAAAAAACAGGTCGCAACCCGACTGACAGGGGGAAGCAGGGAGTAAAGCGGAGCCTGATGACCGACGGGAACGGGCTTCCGCTCTCGCTGGCTGTCGCAGGGGCAAATACCCACGACATAAAACTGGTTGAAGATACGCTGGACGCGCTACAGACCGGCAGGCCGGGTCGCAGGCTGCATCTGTGTATGGACAAAGGCTATGAGGCTGAATGGGTGGAAATTTGTTTGAAAGCTCGTCGTTATGAACCTCATATCCAGTCGGGGAAAGAGGAGTCTGAGGCAATTAAAAACAGCGAGTTCAGGGCTCATCGTTGGGTTGTGGAAAGAACGCATAGCTGGATGAATCGCTTTCGCCGCATACTGACGCGATGGGAGAAGAAAGTCGAAAACTACGAGGCGATGCTGCATTTTGCTTGCAGCATCATTGTCTGGAATAAAATCCTTTTGGGATAGGTTCTTATATATCTAAGCGCGCCTTCAAGGCTCTCAGAAACAATAAGAGCATGACCGTTATCCCGCATTTTATTAATTGCACCAAAATCTTCTGACATTCGAAAGCCACCATTATCGTTCAATTCGTTTGGACTTGTTCTATCAGCACGATAAAGTTTGCCAGAGAAACCTTTTTGTTCCAGTAACCCCAGAGAATTTACGCTATCACTTATGATGCAGGGAGACCGTTTAATCCTATGTAAATTGATTTCACAGACTGAATTCTCATATGCATAAGTTTTTTTATATCTATTTATTTCTTTTTTAACTAATTTATAAGGGATTAGTCTGTTTTTAGTTTTAGACAAAATATAACTTTTTCCGAACACCCTTCCTGTATCAGGCTCAAGGCGCTTGTAAATATCCCACCCGTTTTTTTTATGCGTAAGTGTTACAGGACATAAATCTTTATTGCCAGAAAGAATAGCTAAAGTCGATATACCTCTTACTCTGAACCATTTATGATCTGCCGGCGAGTAAGATACTTCTCTATGTCTGCCATGGTAATTCGCCATTATTTTATCATTATTATATGTAACCTCTCGATCAATCCCATTTATTATAACAGAAAGTTTTTTATTTTTGAAACATACACCCTCAGGAAGTTTCAATTGTTCTGTAATAATTTTTCCTTGCTTACCCCTTGGAGATGTTTTTACAACCATTCTACCCAAAGCAAGAATTTGTTCATTTGCTTCAGATAACTCATCCATATTTATCTGTTTTTTATCAATGCTGTCAGCTATCATTATGAATAGTGGACCACCCAACCCTTGTAAAATTATTAATGGCTGACTACCAGGAAGAAATCCGCTAATCTCAGATATTGTTTTATCTACAAAAGAAGTTATGGATACAAGTTTATTTACTTCTTCCGGAGTTGGGCATCTATTATAATTGTTAACATAATGAATCACTTGTGATTCTTTTGCTAGTTCACTTATCGGATTTTTGAATGTTTTACCAATCTGTCTGAATATGTCTGCTATAGATAAATTATTTCGTTCGTCAATGCACGAAAAATCCATTTTCTCTATTTTAACATCATCACGAACAGGGGGAAGTGTAGTGGTTTCCTTTTGTTTTTGAAATACAGGATGTCTTGGAAAACGGCCGACACCTGTATATTTCCTGTCCTGTCCTGTCCTCCTCTCATTGGTGCTGCATCTGCCACTGGAAATCTCAGCGGGTCATGCCGGGATACAAATTTCCCGGTTTCATATAGTGCATTTACTATCGGGATCATAAGGGAGCTGAGGCCAGTGTTATTGTTATCTGGATAAACTGTCTTTCCGTCAACCGAAGGTGATAAATCTCTGACAGACACGAATGCAGGGATGTCAGATATTGCTGAAGCCGGATTATGAGAAAGTCTGACCTGACTCAGCATTATTAACAGTGGGGCGACCATACCCCGCAGCGGAACTGTGTTCTGATACGATGTTTTTTCCAGTTTTATTTGAGAATTGACTACCCGATTAATAGCACTTCCGAAGCGACGCATTTCATAGGGGGTGACTGAACTGTTTTGGCTTATGTCCTGCGTCTGTGAGTAATTTTCCCTAATATTGTCGTAACGCTTATTCTGGTATAGGCCGCTGGAAAATCTGTGTTGTAAAGCTGATACTGGCATTATCAGATATCCTTTTAATATAAGAGGATATTATTGAATAATTTTCTCCCACCTGGCTACCAAAAAATGATTATTCTGGTTTTACGGTTGTCTTATGCAGGTACTGGCGGCCAGCTGATGTCACTCTGAAAATTTCGGCCTTTGAATGGATTTATGCGCTGCTCCGTCAGCAAGAGGTGACGATAAGTTTATCATCTCCAGATTTTTGCAATAATGCTCATCCCCGTACGTAACGTCTCTGAGTGGCGTTTTCATCACCTCTGTTAATGTATCCTTGTAATTATCCTTTCTGAAACTACGCTTAAACAGTAAACGTCATGCCTGACGGAAATGAACAGGAGAAACATAATGCAGGACGAAAAAAAAGTGAACACGAAGACAGTTGACCCTGTCGTTGACCAGAAAATTATAAAAAAAGACCGTCCCGGCTGGTTGTTATGGCTGCTGCCCCTGCTGGCATTACTCTTGCTCCTTATCTGGTTCATGCAACATCATCAAAACGACAGCCAGACTTCATCTCAGACGACAAACAGCATCCATCCTTCCGCTGCAGCGAATAAAGCACCGGATGCTGATTCCGGCAGCGCTGTGGATAAAATTAATGCTTGGTTTGCCGGTGATAAAAACGCCGAAAGTGGCTGGATTACGCTGGACAGTGTGCGTTTCAGTTCCGGCAGCGCTGAACTGATTACGGACGATTCCGCGCAGCTGGAAAAAATAGCGGGCATCCTCAACGCTCATTCTGAGGCCAGAGTCGTTATTCGCGGCTTCGCTGATGCCACCGGACCTCAGTGGTTAAATGAAAATCTCTCCGCTGAACGTGCCGGTGCCGTCCGGGCATGGCTGGTCAGTCATCACGTCAATGATGACCGTCTCAGCATCGATGGCCGTGGGGCTTCCGCTCCGGTAGCCAGTAATGCCACAGAACTGGGACGGGAAAAGAACCGCCGGGTGGCGCTGAAAATTCAGCCCGGGAACTGATGCCATGTCTGATAGCAAGCAGCCGGCTTCACCTGAACCGGATGATAAAGCACCGGAAGCGGATTGCGACAACATTCCTCTTTACAGGGAAACGTGCCATGTCGGAAAGGAAACAGTCACGGAGGGGGAAGTTCGTGTCCATCGCTCGACTGTTACCCGGCAGGTACCTGTTACCGGAACCCTGACCAGCGTAAGTGCCGGCGTTGAGGTCATTCCGGTAGGCCGGTATGTCGATGAAATACCCCTGCAGGTCAGTGAAGACGGCGTCATGATTATTCCCGTATATGAAGAACGAGTGGAAATGGTTAAGCGCATTTACCTTAAGGAAGAAGTCAGAATAACCACAACAAAATCTGAGCAGGCCTTTAGCAGGCAGGCTGAGGTCAGAGAGCAGCTTATTAATATAACCCGGAACAAAAAGTGAGGTCCTGATGTCCAGTGAAAAAATTGTCACCCTGTTTGACACAACTGAGCATGCCAGAGCGGCAGAGCGCAACCTGATTAAAGCCGGATTTGATGAAGACGATATCAGTATCATTGAAGGCCACCATATCCGTGAGCATGAGGATGAAAATAAAGGCGCCGACATCTGGAAGCGGCTGTTCGGTAACAACGTTGAAGAGGAGCACGGACAGATATTCAGTGAGGCAGTGCGCACTGACGGCGCGGTCCTGTCTCTGAAGGTTAAGGAAGAGCAGCAGGCTGCCGCGCTGGCCATTCTGAACCGCCACCAGACGGTGGATATTTCCTCACGGTTGCCAGCCGGGCAGCCTCAGGCGGGAGGTATTGCCCCGGTTGCCAGTGAAGAGATAACACGCCCGTGGCTTACCGGTGATGAATCTGAAGACGAAATCCTGCAGCTGGCCCGGGAAGAGCTGGACGTAGGTAAGCGGCTGGTCAGAGAAGGCTCCACCCGTATCCGACGTTATGTGACGGAAGAAGATGTGTCAGAGAACGTTAAACTGCGCGAACAGCACGCTGAAATCTTCCGCCATAAGGCCGACGGCCGTCCGGTGGACGCCGGGGACGTTGACTGGAGTGAAAAGGAGGTTGTGGTTGAGGAGTTTTCGGAAAAGCCAGTGATTAACAAGACTGTGCATATCGCTGAAGAAGTTCAGGTGAAGAAAGTAAACACTGAACACGATGAAACTGTGACCGGCACTGTCCGTGAGCAGCATATTGACGTTGAGCGCCGCCGGGAAGATGGTAAAACCGGTATCACACCAAAAAAATAGATGCAATAACGTGTATTAGCCGCGACTTGATCTGACACTGGACCTTGAAAGGTAGAGAGTTACCGGTTTTGATATGGGTGTCTAATCCTTAAACAAAACGCGAGGTAACTCTCATGCTTCATACTAACAGGCTCTGTCACTGCGAACTGCCGCTCATCACGCAACTGCTTCACCCATCGCGTCATTGTGGACAGACCAGCATTCATAGCGCTGGCAGCATCTGCAACCGTATAGTTTTGGTCAGGAACCAGTTGAGCGGATTCACGTTTGAGCTCTGCGCTGAAAATTCTTCTTTTCATTGGGGCACCTGTAATGTTCTGAGGTGAGCATATCACCTCTGTTCAGGTGGCCAAATTCACTATGCCACTACAATAATTACATCGGGTATATATGATGCTCATTCCGATAGAGCATACACCGCTCGCCGCAGCCGAACGACCGAGCGTAGCGAGTTAGTGAGCGAGGAAGCGGAAGAGAGCCATTGCTAAATCAGGAACCGGACACACTCGGCTTAAATTTTTGCTCTAAAAATCATTATTTAGGAGGGTTTCACCAGGGTTTGTATACCATTCAACTTGCATCAACACGTAACTAAGACTATAGTAATGGTTACGGAATCATGGATGCACTGAGTGTCACGGGAATTTATTTAACACCTGAATTTGAGACAGAACGCCAGAAAGTCCGCATCAGCAATGCCATGTTGCGCAAAGCTGCTAAGGCTATTTTTTCTGGTCCGCCTGGTGATCCACTTGGAAAATTCACCTTTAAAAAGCGGCTCGGCTTGCCCGGAGTAGGAGCACGGTCAATCGTTTTTTTCAATGATGGTGACAACGTCTTCTTCTTTGATATGTACCTGAAAAGTGGACTTTCAAAAAAGAAAGGAAAGGAGCTTGAAGATGATGAAATTGATGCTTACTGCAATATCGCAAAAGATTTTATCTCAATGAGTCCGGCAACTATAAATAAGCTACTGTCTGATAAAGAACTGGTCGAGGTAAATTGTGATGACTGAACGTCTGAAACGCATTCAAGGTATGGCTGGACGCTATAACAAACTAGGCGTGGTAAAAGATGAAACCGTAGCTGCAATTGATGCAGCGGTCGCAGTCCGTAATATCCCGGCGATCCGGGTCATGACCGGCAGCCAGATAAAGCAAGTCCGCACCCGCTACAACATGTCGCAAGCCGCATTGGCTATAACAACCGGCATGTCCGTAGAAAGTGTCTCCAAGTGGGAGCGAAACGAAAGCAAACCAAATAAGGCTGCTCTGCGGATCATTAACATCATCGATGCTAAAGGGCCACAGGTGTTCATGGCATAACGTGTACTAGCTCAGACCTGATCTGACAGTTACCGGTTATTTATACAGGTGTCTGTCAGATTAAATCTGGTTCAGATTTTTTCTGCCCAGACCCGTTTTCCATCAAGTAATGTGGCCATTGGCGTACGCCCGCAGCACATTTTCCCCTGATGAGTTCGCTCATTATTGTAATGCCACAGCCAGTTGTCCAGATCCGCCTGCAGGCTTTCCAGATCCCCGTATAACTTCTTACGGAACGTAACCTGATAAAAATCCTGCAAAATAGTTTTATGGAAGCGCTCGCAGATCCCGTTTGTCTGCGGAGACATCGCTTTCGTTTTCGTATGGTCAATATCGTTGATCGCCAGATACAGCTGGTAATCATGCTGCTCCACTTTCCCGCAGTACTCCGTACCCCTGTCGGTCAGTATTCTCAGCATTGGCAGTCCCTGAGCTTCGTAGAACGGCAGTACACGATCATTGAGCAGGTCGGCAGCGGTGATTGGCGTTTTACTTGTATACAGCTTGCAGTGTGCCACTTTCGAGTACGTATCCATGAACGTCTGCTGGTAGATACGGCCCACGCCTTTCTGATTACCCACGTAGAAGGTGTCCTGTGAACCCAGATACCCCGGATGTGCCGTCTCGATTTCACCGCTGGCCTCGTCATCGTGCGCTTTTTTCTCCAGAGCCGCGATTTGAGCGTCGGTCAGCACGAAGCCTTCTCTGGCGACTTTTTATACAAGGGCCTTCAGACGTTTACGGAAGTTCTCCAGGTCGTGCCATTGCCAGATGGAGCGAACGCCGCTGCCGGAGATGAATACGCCTTTTTTACGCAGCTCATTACTGGTCCGGTGCTGACCATGTGTCAATACCGATCGAATTCTGACCCACCCTGCCAAAGTAAAACTGACCCACCCCCTTTGAATCATTCGAGCGTTGTTGCTTTCGTTTTCTTCTGGAGTTGACCGCTTTTCAGCTTATCTTTCAGTCGATAGCTTTGGCCGCTGATTTGGGCGATATGCGCATGGTGAAGCAGCCGATCCAGCATCGCTGCCGTCAGTGTCTCGTCATCACCAAACGTTCCGGACCACTGCGTAAACGGCAGGTTGCTGGTCAGGATCACGCTGCCTGACTCATACCGTTTAGCGACTACCTGGAAGAACAGGTTCGCCTCCATTTTACCGAACGGCAGATATCCCACTTCGTCGATGATCAACAGCTTAGGTTTACCTACGACGCGGTTCAGGTAGCCCTTCAGGTCACCCTGACGATGTGACGCCATCAGTTGCAGCATCATGTCGGCGGCGGTAATGAACCGAATGCTTAAACCCGCCATCGCGGCCTTATAGCCAATGGCGGTCGCCAGGTGCGTTTTGCCGACGCCAGAAGGCCCGAGCAGGACAACGTTCTCCTGACGTTCGATAAATGTCAGACCCGCCAACTCCTGGATCTGACTTCGTGGAACGCCACTGGCATAGGCGTAATCGAACTGCTCCAGTGTTTTTATCACCGGCAGGCCTGATAACCGCAAAATGGTCTGGCGACGCCGTTCGTTCTGGCCATCATGCTGGAGCTGCAAAACGGCTTCCAGGAAGTCGGCATGCGTGCCGCTGTTGTCGATGGTCGCCTGTGCCACACCCGGCCACTCTGCCGGCAGGCGGTCGAGCTTGAGTTGCTCGCAGAGCGCGGCAATACGATCATGTTGAAGGTTCATGCTGGCACCTCGAGCAAGGCCTGGTACGTTGCCAGAGGATGTTGCAGGCTCTCGGTCGGCACCGGACGCTGGCTGAGCGCTGGGACAGGTGCAGGCAATGCCAACGTGACCTTCGGTAACGGCAATAGCGCAGCACGCTCGCGCGGCATGCGCTGCTCAGGCGGTACGCCTGTGGTGCCATGCACTCGTGTGTTCGCGACGGTGACCAGCCACTCGCCGATGCGTGTGTTGGCAGCAGGTACATCCAGTACCAGCCCGGCCTGCCGGAAGGTCGCGGTAAGAGGCACGATAAAGCTGTTCTTGAGGTAATGGTTAAACCGCTCAACCTTACCCTTGGTCTTGGCGCGATAGGGTCGGCAGACCTTGGGAGTAAAGGCATACTTCTCGGCGACGTGCATCAACTGCGGGTTCCAGCGATGCTTACCGGGGCCGTAGACATCGCGCTCAATGATGATGGCCTTGGCGTTGTCGAACAGCAGCTGATGCGGCGTCCCGCCGAAGAACCTGAGCGCAGACTCAATGCCGTCACACCAGGCAGCGGAGTCCTGGTTGCTGTAAAACTTGACGAAAGTCGCGCGGCTCCAGCCCAGCGTGGCGACAAAGGCCAGCAATGGGTTATGACCGAGTCTGATGATGGTGAAATCAACTTGCATCTGAAAGCCAGGCTCGGTCTCGAAGCGTGTTACCTCTTCAGTGACGGGCTGCTTAATGGGGTGCAGGAAAGCGGTCAGCATGCTGTAACCACCCTCGTAACCACGCTGACGGATCTCGCGCAGCAGCACACTGGCGGGTATCCAGAGGGGCCTGGCAGCGGCCACGCGCTCAAGGATATAGGTCTTGAACGGGGCAAGCTTGCAGGGTCTGGGTGCGCGAGGCTTGTAGCGCATATCCGCTACGGGCAGCGGGCTACGAATATATCTGCGAACGGTCTCACGAGAGCATGAAAGCTGGCGCGCGATGGCGCGTATCGACATGCCCTGACGGTGTAAAACACTAATCTCCACTCTGGTCTCCAATGTCATCATTGGCAGTGCCTTAAAACTGCCATTTTTACCCTAGGTGGGTCAGATTTACATCGGCAGGTGGGCCAGTTTTACATCGGTAGCGACAACCATGAGCCGGGAACTCAACGGCATATTCAACAACCGCGCGTTCAGTGGCCTCATCGGCACGATTCTTGAGATTGGGAACCCGGCGGTTTTGGTTAACCAGCGCATCGATCCCGCCTTCTGCCGCCAGTTCCTGATAGCGATAAAAGGTATCGCGTGAAACGCCCATGATTTTACAGGTTTTTGAAACGTTACCGAGTTCTTCGGCCAGATTGAGCAGCCCGGCTTTGTGTTTGATGATGGGATTGTTAGTATGAATCATGAGAGTTACCTCGTGTTTTGTTTAAGGATTGGACACCCATATCAAAACCGGTAACTCTCAGCCTTGCAAGGTCCAGTGTCAGATCAAGTCGCGACTAATACACATAACGATGTCGGTTTCATCAAAGAGAGCCGCTCTGCGGCTTTTTTTTACCCCCTGGACGTTCAGCCCATTCTGTCCAGTTATACAGTCCTCTCCCGTTTTTATCCCCCGTTTCTGTGGATAATCAATATGTGGTATTGGTCGCATCTGATTGGAACACAACATGTAGTATATAACGGCTGGCCTTTCCCCTATCCTTCAGCGCTGAAAGCCCCATCGTTAGCCGGGACAAAACGGCATATTGAGAATACATGTCCAGTGCAGCGATTTTGAACACTGGCCTCTCTCAGCGTCATAGCTGCCAGTGCTGTTAAAGTATACTTATATCGAACTAAAATCTTTCCAGAAATGTAAGCGTCTCATCCAGACCGTCTTTTATTTTTGCCCGCGTTTCCTACCATGGACACTTTCGCGAACATGGACACTACCGTGGACAAAAATACGCCTTACACCAGAAGACCATGGATCTTCACAGCGCTGAGCCTGCGCTTTAATGAGGCTCTGACTTACCGTGAAATAGCAGAACAACTGAACCTTAGCTCATCTGCCATACATAAAATGTTCACGCGTTTTCGACGAACCGGAATTAACTGGCCATTGTCGGAAGAATACACGCCTGAACGCCTGGAGGAAGAGCTCTATGCCTTCAATCTTGAGACAAATCTTCCTGTAAAAAAACGCCGGCCGGACTGGCCTCTGGAATTCAAAATTCGCATGGCGGAGCTGACCCTGCAGCCGGACGCCTGTGTGGCTCAAATTGCCCGTGAGCATGGCATTAACGATAATCTGCTGTTCAACTGGCGCAATCTGCATCGTCAGGGGCTACTGGATCCGGCCAACAGAGCGACTCTGATTCCGGTTACTATGGAGCCTGTTGTCACTCCGCCCAGGCAAAACGGCGTCGTGTCAGCAGACCTGGCACGGGTCATGAGCGGCAGGCTGACGTTGCCTGGTGGAAGCCTCGTCCCTGCTGGCTCGCTGACGCCTGAGCTTCTGCGCGCACTGGTCAGCGAGCTCAGGGAGGGTGAGTCATGATTAGCTTGCCGGCAGGTTCGCGGATCTGGCTGGTTGCTGGCGTGACAGATATGGGCTGTAGCTTCAACGGGCTGGCAGCGAAAGTGCAGAACACGCTTCGCACCGATCCGTTCAGCGGTCATCTGTTTATCTTTCGCGGTCGTCGCGGCGACATGATAAAGGTGCTGTGGGCCGACCGGGACGGCCTGTGCCTGTTCACCAAACGACTGGAGCGGGGGCGCTTCGTCTGGCCGGTGACCCGTGACGGAAAAGTGCATCTGACGCCTGCGCAGCTCTCCATGCTGCTGGAAGGCATTAACTGGAAGCACCCACAGCGGACTGAACGGCCTGGCCTGCGGATATAACCTGCTGTAAAATGGGGTTATGGACGCATCCCTTCCCGATGAAAACGCCCGGCTCAGGGCGCTGCTGCTGGAGCAGCAGACCACCATCCGCAAAATGGCGGAGTATAACCGCCTGCTCTCACAGCGGGTGGCGGCGTACGCCAGCGAAATCAACCGGCTGAAGGCGCTGATCACTAAGCTTCAGCGCATGCAGTTCGGCAAAAGCTCCGAAAAGCTGCGTGAGAAAACGCAGCGCCAGGTGCGCGAGGCTGAAGAGCGCATCGGCGCCCTGCAGGAGGAGATGGCTGAGGCGCTGGGTGAGCAGCATGACCCGGTGGTTCCGCAACCGCTGCGCCAGTCTTCTGCCCGTAAACCATTACCGGCCACACTCCCCCGCGAAACCCGCACGCTGTCGCCGGCAGAAACCGCCTGCCCGTCGTGCGGCGGAGAGCTCAGCGCGCTGGGCTGCGACGTATCGGAGCAGCTGGAGCTCATCAGCAGCGCCTTTAAGGTTATCGAAACGCAGCGGCCAAAACTGGCCTGCTGTGGATGTGACCACATCGTTCAGGCGACCATGCCGGCAAAACCCATAGAGCGCAGCTACGCGGGTCCCGGGCTGCTGGCGCGCATCGTCACGGCAAAGTTCGCAGAGCACACGCCTCACTATCGTCAGTCAGAGATATACCGGCGTCAGTGCGTGGAGCTGAGTCGTGCCACACTGGGGCGCTGGTCCGGTGCGGTCAGCGAACTGCTGGAGCCGCTGTATGACCTGCTGCGCCAGTACGTGCTGATTCCGGGCAAGGTGCATACCGACGATATCCCTGTGCCGGTTCAGGAGCCGGGCAGCGGTAAAACCCGCACGGCCCGGCTGTGGGTCTACGTGCGGGACGACCGTAACGCGGGCTCACCGCTTCCCCCGGCGGTGTGGTTCGCGTACTCGCCGGACCGTAAGGGGATACATCCGCAGCAACACCTTGCCGGATACAGCGGTATCCTGCAGGCCGATGCTTACGGCGGCTACAACGCACTGTACGAAGACGGCCGTATCGCCGAAGCGGCCTGCATGGCGCACGCCCGGCGAAAAATCCATGACGTTCACGTCCGCACACCGACCGACGTCACAACCGAAGCGCTGAAGCGCATCGGTAAACTGTATGCCATCGAGGCGGAGATACGCGGCAGCCCGGCAGAGGAGCGGCTGGCGGTCCGGAAAGAGCAGACGGTCCCGCTGATGCAGTCGCTGTACGACTGGGTACAGGCACAGATGAAGGTGCTGTCGCGCCACTCGGATACGGCGAAGGCGTTCTCGTACCTGCTGAAGCAGTGGGATGCGCTGAACCTGTACTGCAGCAACGGCTGGGCCGAGATAGACAATAACATCGCAGAGAACGCGCTGCGTGGCGTTGCCCTGGGGCGGAAAAACTGGCTGTTCGCGGGTTCAGACGCGGGCGGGGAACGTGCTGCGGTACTGTACTCGCTGATCGGCACCTGCCGGCTTAACGGCGTGGAACCGGAGGCGTGGCTGCGTTACGTCATCGGTCATATCCAGGACTGGCCGGTGAACCGGGTCCGTGATCTGCTGCCCTGGAAGGTCGATCTCACTTTTGTCTGAGCGTCAATACGGTCTGGATGAGACGCTTACCCAGAAATCCGTGCCACCGCTGAAATCTTTTTGGCACAAATTCAACTACCATCAGGAAGTAGCGACTAAAATAGCCTAAAAGCTATACATAACTCTTGAGTTATTTTATTCTTTGGTTATACTTCTTATGTGGCTTCGATATCAGGGAGACAATGTAATGAACTATATGGCTATAGAAAATTGGGTAATGCCTTAAATCGATAGAAGTTTCTGGTAATCTGCTGGTATTTGAGGTTTTCCGTGGCTACCGTTACTGTTCATTGTCCGCGCTGTCATTCCGATGAAGTTTATCGACATGGCCGTAGCTGTTCCCGGCATGAGCGCTTCCGTTGTCGCTCATGTAAACGTGTTTTCCAGCTCACTTACTCTTATGAAGCCAGAAAACCCGGCGTTAAAGAGCAGATCGTTGAAATGGCACATAACGGCGCAGATGTCCGCGATACCGCCAGAACACTGAAGATCGGCATCAATACCGTCATACGGACATTAAAAAGCTCTCGCCCCAGCGGATAACATCTGCGCCTGTCGCTCACGCAGATGTTGCCCTTATCTGTGAACTCGATGAGCAGTGGAGCTTCGTTGGCAGCAAGGCGCAACAACACTGGCTCTGGTACGCTTACAACACTAAAACTGGCGGTGTATTGGCTTACACCTTCGGACCACGGAATGATGCAACCTGTCGGGAACTGTTAGCCCTGTTGGATCCGTTCAGTATCGGCATGGTGACCAGCGATGACCAGGGCAGCTACGCCAGAGAAGTGCCGAAGGAGAAACACCTGACCGGCAAAATCTTCACGCAACGTATCGAACGCAACAACCTGAGCCTCCACACCCGTATCAAGCGGCTGGCACGTAAAACAATATGCTGCTCGTGTTTCGTGGAAATCCACGAAAAAGTCATCGGTTCCTTCATTGAAAAGTACATGTTCTACTTATTGGAAGCGCTATCCACATGTTACGCAAGCGACAGCTTCAGCCCCCGCACGGGGACGGTTTGTCCCCGGCAGAGCAGTTTTATATTTTGGTTGCATAAATAATCAACAGCCCTACTTTCCGGCAAGCGGCCGTCGTTAATGCGACAGAACCCTTATCTGGAGATACAGCTACTGTTTGGTGTTTCAGGGGGCTACATCACGGCGAATATATTCATTATTACAACCATGAGTGTATCAGTCTGAAAACAGGTGGACTGAGCCCGGTCCAATACCGGGTTCAGACAGAAATACGGCAATAAAATAGGTGTCCAAGTTTTGGGATTCAGTACAGTAACGGCTATCCCTACCGCAATCTTACATTCAACTAATTAAAGGCATCATACTTTTTGAGCATGGCTATACACGAAAGGTGTGTAACCAGCCCCTAAAATGCCTCCGACGACCATACTGTTAAGTATGCCCTGAACGGGGGTGCTATAGGCTCCTGAAAATGAGGCGCTAAATAAAGATGCGCGACTAGCTAATGTATTGCATAGCTGATCTAATATAGTTTTCCGTGTTATTTCATCTTTCGGTCGAAAATCAATATCAATTTTAAGTTCAGGATTATTGGATACATAGGCATTAGCACCACGACTAGTTAATTCATCCAACGTTTCACCACCAATATTGACCAGTGCACGGCCGACAATATTCGCGGCTAATTTCCCCATCGCAGGCTCAAGAGCATCAGAGAGCATGTCCATTCCTTGATCAACAGCAAACTGATTTCCCGCATAGGCAGTGGCGGAAAACACGGTTGCCTTTATATTCAGGGGACCTTTATTATTGTCCTGTAACTGTAAAAAATACTGAGAGAGGTCTCGTACGGGTACATAGACAAATACCGCCGCGATTAATGCATTTGTAGCGACGGAGAGTCCACCGGTCGCCGCTAATGCCGTTCCTGTTCCGACAACTAGGGCAATATTGGCGAGTCGCGAACGCAGGCTCTCTGGCGTTTGTATTCCTTTATTAATATCTTGTGCGATTGCCGCCAGCTGTAAAACAACAGGCATTGCAATGCTTACCCCTGAACCGCCCCGGGAATCCTGGAGACTAAACTCCCTGAGAGAGAGGTAAACAGGATGACTAAAAATACACGTTTTTCCCCCGAGATACGGCAGCGCGCCGTCCGCATGGTTCTGGAATGCCAGGACGGATATGACTCACAGTGGGCAGCCCTGAGTTCCATCGCCCCTAAAATCGGCTGCACGCCGGAGACCCTGCGTATCTGGCTGCGTCAGTATGAACGTGATGCCGGTGGCGGTGATGGTGGTCTCTCCACCACTGAGCGCCAGCGCCTGAAAGAGCTGGAGCGTGAGAACCGCGAGCTGCGGCGCAGCAATGATATCCTGCGGCGGGCCTCAGCTTATTTTGCGAAGGGGGAGTTCGACCGCCTCTGGAAAAAATAGCCCTCCTGGTGGATACCCTGAGCGATGAATACGGGGTCGGACCGGTATGCCATGAGCTGGATATCGCCCCGTCGTCATACTACCGCTACCGTGAATATCAGCTGCATCCTGACAGACGTAGCCATCGCGACCAGCGTGATGAGAAACTGAAGCAGGAGATACAGCGCGTGTACGACGAAAACTACGGCGTCTATGGTGTTCGCAAGGTCTGGCGCCAGCTGCTACGGGAGGGCTTCAGCGTGGCCCGATGCACCATCGCGAGGCTGATGAAGTCCATGGGCCTAACCGGCGTACTGCGAGGTAAAAAGGTGCGAACCACCGTCAGCCGTAAGACCCCTGCCGCGCATGACCGGGTGAACCGTCAGTTCGTGGCTGAACGCCCTGACCAGCTGTGGGTGGCAGACTTCACGTACGCCAGCACCTGGCAGGGCTTCGCATACGTAGCGTTCATTATCGACGTGTTCGCCGGTCGCATCGTGGGCTGGCGGGTGTCATCGTCGATGGAGACGACGTTCGTGCTGGATGCGCTGGGGCAGGCGCTGTGGGCCCGGCGGGCATCAGGAAACATCCATCACAGCGACAAAGGTTCACAGTACGTGTCGCTGGCCTACACACAGCGGTTGCAGGAGGCGGAGCTTCTGGCTTCAACGGGAAGCACGGGTGACTCTTATGATAACGCGATGGCCGAAAGCATCAACGGCCTGTACAAAGCGGAGGTGATACACAGGCAAAGCTGGAAAAACCGCGGCGAAGTGGAGCTGGCGACGCTGGCGTGGGTGGACTGGTACAACAATCGCCGGCTGCTGGAAAGGCTGGGGCATATCCCACCGGCAGAAGCCGAACGGGCATATTATGCTTCCATCGGGAATAAGGATCTGGCAGCCTGAGTTCCCAACTAAAATACTCTCCCGGAAAACCGGGGCGGTTCAGTATATTATCCTTATGTTGTCATTAATTAGCCGTTTGTCTGGGTTGCAAATATCGTTCTCGCAAGCTTTGTTAAAGGTAGAGGGGTAATTAGCCCCAAACCTTAATTATGTTTCAACCATTATCAATCCTCGACATCCTCCCCGAACTAAGGGCAGCAAACAACGAATTTATCTATAAATATGACTTAGAACCTATCCCAAAAGGATTTTATTCCAGACAATGATGCTGCAAGCAAAATGCAGCATCGCCTCGTAGTTTTCGACTTTCTTCTCCCATCGCGTCAGTATGCGGCGAAAGCGATTCATCCAGCTATGCGTTCTTTCCACAACCCAACGATGAGCCCTGAACTCGCTGTTTTTAATTGCCTCAGACTCCTCTTTCCCCGACTGGATATGAGGTTCATAACGACGAGCTTTCAAACAAATTTCCACCCATTCAGCCTCATAGCCTTTGTCCATACACAGATGCAGCCTGCGACCCGGCCTGCCGGTCTGTAGCGCGTCCAGCGTATCTTCAACCAGTTTTATGTCGTGGGTATTTGCCCCTGCGACAGCCAGCGAGAGCGGAAGCCCGTTCCCGTCGGTCATCAGGCTCCGCTTTACTCCCTGCTTCCCCCTGTCAGTCGGGTTGCGACCTGTTTTTTTGAGCCTGCAAGGGGCGATTTTGTCATGCAGCCATCCATCGACAACCATGACCAGTCAATGGCATCCCGCTTCTCGCAGGCAAGCAGCCCGTTTTGCCAGAAGCGTTCAAATACTCCAGCATCCCGCCATTCCTGAAAGCGGCGGTGGGCTGAGCTGGATGAGCAAATATCCGTGGCATTCAGGGCATTCCATTGGCAACCGGTTCTGAGCACAAAGAAAATGGCGTTCATTGCGGCACGATTATCAACACGTCTACGATGCGTGCCCAGCGGATGGTGGGTTTTATGTTCCGGGAGAAGGGGAGCCATTTTCTCCCAGAGTTCATCGCTGATCTGCCACTTGTTGCCCGCCATACTTCGCCCTCAAAAATTGCCATTATTTACGATCTGACAATTCCTTTTGGGATAGGTTCTTAATCTGGCCCCTGTTTAAATATTAATGCAACACCTTTATGATAAGATTATTCATTTTTTAACTGTTGTTTTTTCTAAAATACCATTATCGCAAGACATCTCAAGGAAGCTAATTATACACTCACAACTTAAATTTAAATAAAATATAAAGCCCATGGCTATATAGCCGCCACGATAAGCTTAGTATAAATAAATATGTATATAATGGAAAATCAGTTATGAAGTTAACACATTCATTAGTAAATGGTCAGCAAAATAATTTTGCTTGTCTTCCGCCAGATAGAGGAACTAGAGGGGAACGAAGTAACACCATGAAAAAAATCATTTCTGTACAAAACTCTCCGGATACAATGCTTAAGAGTAGTGATTTAAAGAACAGAAGTGCGGATGTAATAAAAGCATTTTTTAAGAAAGCAGTAGCAGCTCAGAGCTATAATAAAATGTTTTCTAACGGTGATAATTTCAAATATTTAGGAATCGCTCTGACAGATTCATCAGCACGGAAATCTTCATTACACTCACTACAGCATCTTAATAATGTATCTAAAAACGATTTAACAAAAATAAAAGAAAAACCCAAGATTTAACCTCGCAGGAAAAGGTTTTGCTAAGTAAAGTGGTAGATGCAAAAATCCATTTCAGACATCAAAGTAATTCAAATTTGGTAGATGCCGCTGGAATACTTAACATCATGTCGTTGAATAAGTTGCAATCTAATGAGATTAGCACTGCAAAAAATACGTACTCAGAAGATATAAGATGTTTAAGCAATCAGGATTTTGTTTTTTTGGGCGTTGAATTTTCTGATGATAAGGCTCAACTCCCTCTCAATACCCGCCATTCAACTGTAGATTTTGGAGCCAATGCTTATATAGTTGATGAGCAGTTTCCTCATGGGTATCTGACATTGACTGATCATTTTGATAACACTATTCCACCTGCATTTATGCACGAACATAAGGAATTCATAGTGTAGTGGCATAGTGAATTTGGCCACCTGAACAGAGGTGATATGCTCACCTCAGAACATTACAGGTGCCCCAATGAAAAGAAGAAATTTCAGCGCAGAGTTCAAACGTGAATCCGCTCAACTGGTTCCTGACCAAAACTATACGGTTGCAGATGCTGCCAGCGCTATGAATGTTGGTCTGTCCACAATGACGCGATGGGTGAAGCAGTTGCGTGAGGAGCGGCAGGGTAAAACACCAATAGCTTCCCCCATTACCCCCGAACAGATCGAAATACGCGAGCTGAAGAAAAAGCTACAACCCATTGAAATGGAAAACGAAATATTAAAAAAGGCTACTGCGCTCTTGATGTCAGACTCCCTGAACAGTTCTCGTTAATCGGGAAACTCAGAGCGCAGTATCCTGTGGCCACACTCTGCCACGTGTTCGGGGTGCATCGCAGCAGCTACAAATACTGGAAAAACCGCCCTGAAAAGCCAGACGGCAGGCGGGCTGTATTACGCAGTCAGGTTCTGGAGCTGCATAATATCAGCCATGGCTCTGCTGGCGCAGGAAGTATCGCGACCATGGCAACCCTGAGAGGCTTCAGAATGGGACGCTGGCTTGCCGGCAGGCTCATGAAAGAACCGGGACTGGTCAGTTGTCAGCAGCCTGCTCACCGGTATAAATGTGGTGGCCATGAACACGTCGCTATCCCGAATCACCCTGAGCGGCAGTTCGCAGTGACAGAGCCTAATCAGGTGTGGTGCGTCGACGTGACGTATATCTGGACAGGTAAACGCTGGGCATACCTCGCCGTTGTTCTCGACTTGTTCGCAAGGAAACCTGTCGGCTGGGCAATGTCATTCTCTCCAGACAGCAGACTGACCATTAAAGCGCTGGAAATGGCATGGGAAACCCGGGGCAAACCAGTCGGGGTAATGTTCCACAGCGATCAGGGTAGCCACTATACAAGCAGGCAGTTCCGGCAGTTACTGTGGCGTTACCGGATCAGGCAGAGTATGAGCCGACGCGGAAACTGCCGGGATAACAGTCCGGTGGAACGCTTCTTCAGGAGTCTGAAAAACGAGTGGGTACCGGTGACAGGTTACGTAAGCTTCAGTGATGCTGCCCATGCAATAAGGGACCACATCGTCGGATATTACAGCGTACTCAGGCCGCACGAATATAACGGTGGGCTACCACCAAACGAATCGGAAAATCGATACTGGAAAAACTCTAAAGCGGTGGCCAGTTTTAGTTGACCACTACACGCCTGGATTATTTTTCAATTCAGTGGTCCGCGCTTTATGGCTGTCCTTGAGTTTGAAGCGTAAGCGAGTTGCACAATGTATCACGCTGAGGATATTTTCCCGACAACCTACGCCGGTGATAATGTCATCTGCAAGTTCCCGGTAATGCATGAATCTCTCCCTTTATTCCTGATGCTCGGACAAAAAAAACCTGAGCCGTCTCTACTGTCGGGCAGAAGAGACGGCTCAGGTTTTGCCTGTAAAAACAGTTACAATCCTGTGCGTTTGATATAGTGCGTGAAACCCAGCGACCTGGACAATAAATTTAAAGCCAGGTCTTTTTAAACGTGATGATTATCACGTTACCATCCGCTATGGCTTATCCTTTTAATCAGAAAGCGCCTTTATATTGGCATTAATTTTCTCGGCCGTTTCTTTTATGACGGCTGTAGGGATCGCCCCGCCAAGCGCTTTGGCTGACGTTACAAACGAAGTCGCCACCTCGCAGACTTCCGCAATTACAGAATTAAGGGTTTTCTCGCTAATATCCGCAGACTTCGCAGCCTTCAGCAGAGCATTACGGCTAATTTTACTACCATGACCCGCTACAGATGACTGATGCTGACCGCCCGGCCCCATCTGGAAAGTGAGATCATAAGCGGGTGACACCTGCCACTCTCTATTCTGATTAAGCGTAAACGCAAAGTTTTTAGCATGATCATCCTGATTGTTCATAATCACGTTAAACACCATTCGCCGCGCCTGAATTTCACGCTCTGCTACAGAACGAGTGATCATCCCCGTCGCCTGCAAGATGTCAATATAGTCGAGGCAGGGAAGCCGAAAATCCGCCTGCAGCACACCCGCCATACTGAGTATTGGAACACGTACTCCTTGATGACGATCAAATCGCTTAACGCCGAAAGCTGACAAGCCATCACCCAGCGAGAACCAGCGGCTTTCAGGGAATGCGATACCGGCCTGTCGAGCCATACGTGCATATACCTCTTCTAAGGCGCATACCCAGACCGCTTCCTGCGCGGCGGGGAATTTAATCAACCAGGGATGGCTGCCTGTAAACGGTGAGGACGCAATGCGTCCGCTGGCGGGATCAAACTCCACCAGCACTTTCGGACGGGCGCCGTGCGGCGATCCGCCAAGGCGCACCAGTTCCGGTAGCACGTCTGAATCCTGACCCGATACTTCAACCTGTATCTCTTTTGCCAGTAAAATCAGGCCGTTAATATCTTGCTGATGTGTATCCTGTCCGGGTATTACGACCAGTGGCCGATAGGTCAACGCGCCCATAGTATTGCTGCCCAATAGCGCCAGTCTGTCGAGGGCAGAGAGTCCGGCAGGTTCGAAACCGTTACGGCGTAACAGCCGATCCATTAACAGCCTGCCCCAGCCATCAGGCAGCGAATCAGCAATAAAGCCGGGTATGCCCTCCTGGTGGCGCTCAAAATCTGAATAGGTAGTACGGTCCAAGGGATGAAGTAAGGGAGAAAACTCAATACCGCGTTGAATGCTCTGCTCTGAGTATTCAAACAACCACTCGCTGCGCTGTATGCCCGCCGCTAAAATACCCACGGGCCAGTACTCACCCCAGCCTTCATAGATGACCTCCAGTCGTTGAAGAGGCTGGTAATTATTTTGTAATTCTCTCATCACGCTTTCCGTCGTCAATGATTATGAATTAATTTACTTTACGCCGGGTCGCTCTCTGACGTTTCGCCGTTTTTAGCGCTTCAACCTGCGCAATACTCAATGCTGGAGCATCAAACAGGCCCATCATCTCTTTCTCAAGCCGTAAGGCAAAGACCACCTTCATAAAATTTTCCAGGGTCACTTTACCGTTGCTTTCCAGCTTCTTTAAGGCCGATACGGATATGCCGGCCTTCTGTGCCAGATCTTTCTGGAGCAGGTTTCTACGCAGCCGATGTTCTTTAAGACGGTGTGCCAGTTCAGCCATTAAGGCAGATTCTGAATAGAGTTTAATAGCCACATTAACAGCTCCAGTTGCAATAAAACGTCATTAATAACCTTTATTAAAGCCATTATAGTAAAGCACTCTCTCAACGCGAAATATTTCTATTAAGGGTTTTTTAAAAGCTTTTATTCCCCTAAAACGGGAATAAGAGGCTTTTATAAGTCTTTAATAGGGAATTATGATAAGAAGCGGTGCAATATACTGTCCGGCTCAGTCTGACGCGTTGCGCAATGTTAAAATACCGCTTTCAGGCCACGCTGTTAACGTTGGCTGAAGAGGCAAAGGAGCGCGATGGCGGGAAAAAGAGTTCGTTCCTGCGGTGACCAGCCCTATCGAATAGCGGGCCAGTCACCTTTACAATCTGGAGTTGATTTATTTAACGGAATAGATTACTTCGACAGTAATTCATATCTCAATGGATTATCTGCGCACTGTCCACTGCCACATTCAAGTACCGTAGAGACTAAGTTTCCTGCAATCAGGAAAACGAATAACAGGCTGGCAACCTTATTTGCTCCTGGCAGCGAGGGAAGGTTGATTAAATTTTTCGAAAGATCGTTTAACGGCATTATTACTGCAACAAACATAATAAGCAGGACAGAGGACAACAGAGCCCAGGTATAAAAATGTATGCCCATGAATGTCGAACCATAGCCAGTATCACCTGGCGTGATATGCAAAAACATCTGCCGGGCTGCAATTATACCCGTTACAATACAGCCAATGATAACCATACCATAATGGGTGTTTTTAATACTTTGCTGTATATTAAATAAAAAGCCACAACCCGCCAGTATCAGCCCTACCCGTTGAAGTAGACAAAGTGGACACGGTAACTCTGACTTTACCAGTTGATAATAAAAGGCAATTAAAAGGGTAATGGATATGCCAATAAGCCCCAGAAAGTTCGCAAACAGGGCAAGCTGAGTATTTTTCTGTTTAAAATTTTCCATTTTCATTCCTCAGAAAGACAGATTCAGAGCATCAGTAGCATGGTATTTAAAGGTAAGAAGGGTCACTACCAGCAGAACTCCCCAAAGCGCATAACTTATCTTTCTTTTGCCAGATAAGACGCTTAAAACTATGCCCAGAGCGATTAAAAATGGTAAAAACATAAAATCTCCTTTATTTTTCTGCCTGTAAATACAGAGCTGACTATAACTTATTCCTGTTTAACGCTTTGAATAATCACTTATCAGGCGAGATGACTCGTCAGAATTTTAAACACAACAATTTCAATCACAGTATACGCCTGATTTATTACTTTCATCTATAACTCTGTAGACTATAGAGCGAGTTATCTTCTGTTATCGTACTCTCACTACTGCTCCAGTTTCCTGAATATATAGTGGCCTGGACCGGGCGCTGCTAAGCGGACGTAATACTTTTAACCGGGTTCCGCCTTTCTTATTTATTTACCCCAGTATGCATCAGCGTTTGGCCTGGGTAATGGCCAACAGAAGGGTACGAAGGTAAGCCTCTGTTATCAATAGCGACACAATCCCCTAAAAAGCAGATTATCCTCGAAACCCTATGCAAGCATCCTGAACCCGCTAACCATAAAAGAAGCATTGCCCAACAAAAGTTTTACCGGAGAATCAACGCCCATCAGCCGGTTTACTGCTTGGTTATGCAAACATGACTCTCGGGATAATCACTGACAAACCCCGGTTTAACAGGGCGATACAGCAACTGGCATACAGGCATAGAGAAAAGATAAAACGCTACTTTCGGCGCGGCAGCGACACACACAGCAGGCCAAAGATGATTAACAGTACACCGGTAAAACTGCTCCAGCGGAATGTTTCACCGAACATCGGCAGTGAAATCGCCCCCAGCCATACCAGCACATAGCTAAGGCTAAGTAAGGGATAGAGCCGGTTGAGCGGCAGATAGCGCAACGCCAGCATCCAGCACAGCATCGACAGCGCATAAGCACCGAGCCCGGCGCACAACAGCAGCAACGGTTTAAGGTACTGCGCCATTTGCAGGCTCGATATTTCACTCAGGGCCGGAAGTTCAGGCATCGCTGCGCGTAATACCAGCTGCGCCAGCGACACCAGCAGAACGCTGCTCAGCGCAAACGCCAACCCTTTCACAAATGGCTCCCGATAAGACTAACGCCCGCAATCATCACTATGATGCCCAGCCACTGCTGCAGCGTGTAGGTTTCCTGCCAGAACAGTCGGGCGGCCAGCGCGACCAAAACGAAATTAAGACTCAGCATTGGATAAGCAACGCTAACCGGCGTTACGTGCAGTACCGCCAGCCAAAGCAGCATCGCCACGGCGAGCAGTAACAAACTCAGCGCGATCCACATCAGCAACTTTTTTTTGCCGCGCCTGGCGCCGAGATGCGCCGCCTGCTTTTGGCACAGCTGGGCGGCGCAGCTCAGTAAGCTCACCAGTAAAATCAGTAACAGATTCATGGTGCCGCATCATATCCGTAGTAGACCAGACGGCCCTGACGATAGACATCATCGGGCGGCGGCAAATGCGCATCTGGCATAATTCCATCAGAGCCCAGCATCAGCACCAGCGAGACTTTCCCCTGACGACGATGCACGTCCAGCCAGGCGGCAAAAGCATCGGCCGCAACATAACGTGACTGCGCATCTGGATAACTGAGACCGTATTGCAGCTCGCCTTTGGCATCATAGAAATTAATATCGCTGCGCTGTAGCTCCCAGGCAACGGCAGATGCCACGCCCGGATTGTCTGCCAGCAGATAACGGCTGTTTGCCAGCCGATCATGTACCACGCTGATAAAACTTTGTGGTTGTTTTGAGTCGCGTACCTTTTGCGGAATGGCAAACCCGACCAGCAGCGCCAACATCAGCGGGCACAGTGCCGCCAGTTGCCAGCGATCGCTGGCTGGCTTGCGACTCAACCACCCCATCACGCCCCAGCCGATAAACGCCAGCGCCCCGCACATCACGCTGAGCGTCTCATTGCTGGCATAGACTGGACGATGCGCCAGCCCCCAGGGTGCAATCGCTACCAGCAGCACCAGTGTGGTCACGACGCCAAACAAAAAATTAATCCAGCCATTCACTTTGAAGGCTTTCATCACCTGTACGCTACCGCTGTATGCATAGTTCGCCATCAGTAACGCCAGCGGCGCAAAGCACGGCAGAATATAGGTAGGCAGTTTGCCTCTGGCGATGCTGAAAAACAGCAGCGGCAACAGTACCCAGCTCAGCAGATAACACGCGCCAGCTTGCTGATTACGTTGACGCCACGCAGCAAGCAGCGAACCCGGCAGTAGCCCCAGCCATGGCAGACAGCCCGCAAGTAACACTGGCAGGTAATACCAGAACGGTGCTTTATGTTGGGCATTGGACTCGGCAAAGCGCTGAATATGTTCCACCCAGAAGAAATAGTGCCAGAAATCGCCTTCCTGATGATTAATTGCCAGTGCCCAGGGGGCGCTTAACAGCACAGCAACCATGACTGTCAGTGGACCCCAGCGTAACAGCTCACCAAAGCGATGCTGCCAGATCGCCCACGGCATAATCGCCAGCACCGGCACGGCCAGCGCCAGGAAACCTTTGGTCATGAACCCCATCGCGCAAGCCGCACCAAGCAACACATAGCCACGCAAACGTTGCTGCGAAGTCATCGCCTGTACGGTCAGCCAATAGCTACACATTGCCGACACCAGCCACAGCAGCAGGATCGGATCGAGCACTGCATACGTACCGATGCTGTACACCAGTAGCGAGGTCAGGAAGATCACGCTGCCCGTCAGCGCAATTTTCCGGCTGGCGAACATCTGCCTGCCAAGCCAGTAAATCAGCACGGCACTCAACGTGGTGCTAAAAATCGCCCCGGCACGCACACCGAAATTGGTGTGACCAAACAGCAGCTGACCCAGGTTATTTATCCAGTAGCCCGCAACGGGTTTTTCGAAATAACGCAGGTCGAAGAAATGCGGCACGATAAAGCTGTCGCTAAACAGCATTTCACGGCTGATCTCTGCGTAGCGGGTTTCGTCCGGTTGCCATAATGCGCGGAATTCAATCGGGACGAGATAATAAAGTGCGAAAAGTGCGAGTAGCAGTGCCGTTTTAGTACCTGTACGCATCCATGGTTCCTGTTAAAAATTAGCTCTGACAGCCCAGCCAGCCTTCGCGCCCAGGGACATGACCGCGCACCACGTTGCCTTGCGGCAGTGTTGTGAGATCTTCCGGCAGCAATTCGCTAAGCGGACAGAAATGGATGTCCTGCTCTTTTGCCCGCGCCAGCAAGTCAGAAAATGCCCGCAGTCCAATCCCCCCTTCGACTTCAGCATGAATGGTATATACCGGCGAACCGGTTGCGGCATGCATCTGCTCAAGGATGAAATCGTTAAATCCGGCAGCGCTCACCGACTGGCCAACCACCTCATCCCATGTAGGCAGGGTTACTGGAATCTGCACCGTGCCTAAGCTGCCATCATTTAGCCGTGGCAGAAACGGGCCAGTACCGCGGCAGTCGCTGTTATAGCGGAAACCAAACGGCTGCTTGGCTGCAATAACGCGCTCATCTGCGCGCCAGCCTGCCACCGCGGAGCATGTGAGATTTTCACCGAGAATGTCTTCCAGCGCCTCTTTGCCGCGCGCAATCTGCTCAAATAATTTATCTTCCGGCCATACACCCGCCCAGGTTTGCCAGGCAAAGTGATCCCAGGCGTGCAGTCCGACCTCATGGTGCCCTGCGGTAGCGCTAATAATCTCTTTCAGAGCAAGGCCGATTTCACGCCCCGGCCAGGCCGTACCCGCCAGTAAAATATCCCAGCCATAGAGCGAAGCGGCGCGCGAACGCAGCATTTTCCACAAAAAGCGCGGCTTTATCAGACGCCACAAATGACGCCCCATATTGTCCGGCCCGACGCTAAAGAAGAAGCTGGCCTGCAGCTCATGCTGTCTGAATTGCGCCAGTAATGCCGGGACACCGCGCTGGGTTCCACGCCAGGTATCAACATCCACGCGCAAGCCAATTTTCTTCATGGCTTTTCCGACAGCTCAACGGTGCGCAGGAAAAAGTCCAGCGTATTCTCAATGGTGGTATCCATCTCTATGGTTGGCGTCCAGTCCAGCAGACGGCAGGCGTTTTTGATCGACGGCTTACGATGCTCCACGTCCTGATAGCCTTTGCCGTAGTAGCTGCTGCTTTCCACTTCGCGAAAGCCGGCAAAAGGCGGGAAACGATCGCGCAATGGATGCCGCTCAAAGCTGGCCAGGAGCCGCTCGGCCAGCTCTCTGATGCTGGCTTCGTTTTCCGGGTTACCAATATTGACAATCTGACCGTCACAGTTGTTTTGCTTGTTCTCAATAATGCGAAACAGCGCTTCGATGCCGTCACGGATGTCGGTAAAGCAGCGCTTCTGCGCCCCTCCGTCAATCAGTTTGATGGGGGAACCTTCCACCAGATTGAGGATCAGTTGCGTGATGGCGCGTGAGCTGCCAATACGTGCAGCGTTGAGATTGTCGAGACGCGGCCCCATCCAGTTAAACGGACGGAACAGGGTGAAGCGTAGCCCCTCTTTTTCGCCGTAGGCCCAGATCACCCGGTCCAGCAGCTGCTTCGATACCGAGTAGATCCAGCGCTGTTTGTTGATTGGTCCAACGACCAGGCTGGACTGGTCCTCATCAAAGTGGCTGTCGGTACACATGCCGTACACTTCGGAGGTTGACGGGAAAATGATGCGCTTTTGATATTTCACGCAGTCGCGGATGATTTTGAGGTTCTCTTCAAAATCCAGCTCGAATACGCGCAGCGGATTGCGGGTGTACTCAATCGGCGTGGCGATAGCAACCAGCGGCAACACAACATCACATTTTTTGATGTGATATTCGATCCACTCAGAGTGAATACTGATATCGCCTTCTACAAAATGGAAGCGCGGCTCATTGAGGAAGCGGCTGATAGCATCTGAGCCGATGTCCAGACCGTACACTTCAAAGTTATCGTCCTGTAACAAACGCTCGGTCAGATGGTTACCGATAAACCCATTCACACCGAGTATCAGCACACGAGTACGACGTTTAACCGTCGCCATCGGCTGCGAGTACAGCAGCGCGCCCGGAACCACACCGAGGCTCTGCGCCAGCTGGCAACCGTTCATATATACGCCGTTCTCGCTCTGACCGGTCACCACTTCCAACGCCCCTTCACCACAGGCGATCAGAAACGGCTCAACTGACAATACCGTACCCGGTCTGGCATTGTGCGCAGTACAGTGGACACGCCCTTTCCACACCACAAATTTCACGTTACCGGCAAAGGCGAACGCGCCCGGCCACGGCTCGGTCACCGCGCGCACCAGATTGTTAATGATTTGCGCGGGTTGCTCCCACTGGATGCGGCCATCTTCCGGCGTACGGCAGCCCACCACGGTGGCGATGCTGTGATCCTGCGGCGTCGCCGTAATATCGCCGCGTTTCATTGCTGGCAGTGCTTGTTCCAGTAGCTGGGTCGCACAGACCACCAGCTTGCGATGCAGCGTCAGCGCATTGTCCTGCTCTTCGATCGCCACGCGCTGCTGCGCCACAATATCGCCAGCGTCGGCACGTTTCACCATACGGTGCAGCGTCACGCCCGTTTCGGTTTCACCCTTCACCAGCGCCCAGTTCAGCGGCGCACGACCGCGGTATTTCGGCAGCAAGGAGCCGTGCAGGTTAAAGGCACCGAGAGGGGGAACGTTGAGGATGTCATCGCTCAGCAGATTACGATAATAGAACGAAAAGATGATGTCAGGCGCCATCGCCCGGATACGATCGACCCACAGGGGATGATTAGCATCTTCCGGCGCATACACCGGGATTTCCTGTTCCGCCGCCAGGCGCGCAACCGAGCCAAAAAAGTGGTTTTCAGAGGCATTGTCAGCATGCGTAAAAATTGCGCTGATTTCAAAACCGGCGCTCAGTAGCGCATTAATGCCTGCACAGCCCATATCATGATAGGCGAAGACGATCGTTTTCATTACTCAATTTCCTGTACTGAGGAGGCATCCTGCTGAGGATGGATGACGCGTTGAACAAAGTAGCGCGGACGGGCGCGGACATCGTTATAAATACGGCCAATGTATTCACCGAGTAAGCCCATGCCGACAAACTGTGCGCCGATAAAAATGAACAGCACCGCGAATAGCATGAATACGCCATCACCGGCCCATTCAGCACCGAGGAACAGCCGCAGCACGATCAGCACCAGCGAGAAGGCAAAACCAGCCAACGCGATCAGGCTGCCAACAATGCTCAGCAAACGCAGCGGCGTGGTGGTCAGACAGGTGACCAGGTCGTACATTAGGTTAATCAGCCGCATAAAGCTGTATTTGGAGTCACCAAATTCGCGTTCTGCATGTGTCACTGGCAGCTCGATGGTGCGGCGCGCGAAAGTATTGGCGAGGATGGGAATAAAAGTACTGCGCTCGTGGCAGTTGAGCATCGCATCGACGATATGCCGACGATAGGCGCGCAACATACAGCCATAATCGCCCATCGCTTTACCCGTAACTCGCTGTATCAACTGGTTAATAGTGCGAGAGGCTCGGCGGCGGAACCAGCTATCCTGACGGTTCTGGCGCACTGTGCCGACCACGTCATAACCTTGCAGCGCCGCGTTGACCAGATTCGGAATCTCTTCTGGCGGATTTTGCAGATCGGCATCCAGCGTAATAATCAGATCGCCGCTTACATGACTGAAGCCCGCCATGATCGCTGAATGCTGGCCGTAATTACGATTGAGCAATACGCCCACCACATGGCTACCGGGCATATCAGCAGCGTCAGTAATCATCTCGCCGGAGCGATCGCTGCTGCCGTCATCCACCAGCAGAATTTCATAATCCAGCCCCAGTTCGCTACAGGCAGTATCGGTACGCTGTATCAGTCCGGGTAAACTTTCCTCTTCGTTGTACACCGGGATCACCACGGAGATCTTACGAATGGCTTTTTCTTCCAGCATGTCAAACTCCGGCGATCTGACGTAAAGCGCTAATCACGCGCCCAGTGTCTTCGTCACGCATATCAGGAAATAACGGTAGGGAACAAATACGATCGCTATTCCATTCGGTATTAGGCAGGGAAAGGTGCGGATAGCGGTCGCGGTAATATTTGTGGGTGTGTACAGCACGAAAATGCAGACCGGTGCCGATGCCCTGAGCGTTGAGCGTTTCCATTAAGGCATCACGGCTGAGGCCGCATTGCGCTTCGTCAACGCGAATGATAAACAGATGCCAGGCGTGCTGATGCGGCCATGACGGCTGCGCCAGCGGCAGAAAAGGCGTATCCGCTAGCTCGGTGAGATAGCGCTGTGCAATGGCCGCGCGACGCTCATTAATTGCGGGCAGCTTATGCAACTGCACCAGTGCTATAGCGGCGCTAATATCTGGCAGGTTGTACTTAAAACCAGGCATGATCACTTCTGCCTGCGGCTTGCGTCCATGGGTATGACGATCGTAAGCATCAACGCCCAGCCCATGAAATTTCAGGCTGCGCATGCGATCGGCCAGGGCCGCATCATCAGTGACAATCAGACCGCCTTCAGCGCAGCTCATATTTTTTATGGCGTGGAATGAGAAGATGGCGGTGCCCCGATAGCCTACGTGTTGTCCCCGGTAATAGCAGCCCGACGCGTGCGCGGCATCTTCAATCACAGGAATACCGTGACGCTCGCCAACCGCACGGATGCCATCTATATCAGCTGGCGCGCCTGCGTAATGCACCGGGATAATGGCACGTGTACGTGGCGTAATGGCTGCTTCAATCTGTTCAGGCGTGACCATTAAGGTGTCACAATCAATATCAATCATTACTGGCGTCGCCCCCAGCAGCGTGATGATGTTGATGGTCGATACCCAGGTCAGCGAGGGTGTAATTACCTCATCGCCGGGCTGAATATTCAGAGCCAGCAGCGTGACGTGCATACCTGCCGTGGCAGAACTGACAGCAATCGCAAACTGATTGCCGGTAAGCTGGCAAAAGGCCTGCTCCAGCGCTGCGTTTTGCGGCCCGGTAGTGATCCAGCCAGATGCAAAGACATCACGCACAGCCTCAAGCTCGCTTTCACCTAATGTAGGACGTGAGAAGGGAAGAAAAGCCATATAATCCTTACTAAAAAATTCGGAGAAACAGTACCGATTTGTGTAAGCCCGGTAGATAAATATTAATAGTGTTCGGATTTGCAAATTCAGGTAACCGGGATATATTCCACCCGCAAGCACAAACGAAAGATAAACAATTCACCGGTGGGAATAAAAACCTTAGAAATACACAACGCAATTCTACCAGGTAAATTAAACTGAGCCTGAACACATTTGATGTAATCGTCTGTTTTTAATGATCAAACCTCTGAAAATAATGCTAACGCCCCGTTCCATGATGGTTCGAAAATTATTAGGGCAACTATCTGTTTCCATCGTTACTATTACTTAATACGGGCCACTCTCTTGCCTGATACAAGCAGACCACCAGAAAATTCTCTATTTTTATCATATCGCCCTGCTATTGGATTGGACCCGCTCTTAAAAAGCGCTCTAAATTAATTATGCCATGCGGTATTACCGTTAGACCCTCTGGCCCGCCCCGAACGAGACAGCGTCGTTTATGGCTATCAAAATCAACAAAGGCAGCTATGGGGTAGACAAGAGCATCTCTTCTTCACACGCATCGTTATGAAGCATTATTACAAATTAATTTTTATAACTGTCTGAGTATTTGCAGTAAAATTGCTATAGCTACTGACTCTCTGTTAATGATTTCGATAAGCCAAAAAACTCAGGCAGCAATTTCAGTCGCGTCAAGATGAATGCTGAACAATCCGGCCTGGGAATGTGCTTACTGATATTTCCGGTTAACATTTCTCGCTAAAGCCGCATTAAAATCGCTGATATTGGCAGAATGCCCAGCTAAATTTAGTGAACTATTACAACCTGGGCATTCCAAAAAACATCATAAATCTGATCCCAGCAGGGATGAATATTATTAAAGCATTCAGACTATCATTGCCAGACTCACGGTAGGAAAGCTTTACCAAATTTATCATAAATTTATCTGATAAAATTTGTGAGAAAAAAAGCCAGCGGTTTTAAGGTAACGTCACAAAAGGAACACGCTTTTGATATAATCTGAGCGAAAACTGAAACCGTCAAAAATAGAGATCGATTGATTCCGCTGCCGCATAACTTGAGTTGCCGCTAGCTGAACGCAATTCTACAGAGGCTTGTCACTTTATTGGTGCACCTGCGCGGGGAAACGCTATACAGCGACACGCTAACGGCAGACGCACTACCAGGCTCAACAGGCGGAAAGAACTTTTTACTGTGAGTCTGGAAAAGATCATAAAGCGTTAAAGGCGCATATCACCGCCATCCTGGACAGCGCCAGGTGATCTCTAATCAATGATTGCCTTACGTTTTTCTCTCCCGTTATTCAGCGCGGATAGTTACCCACCGAGCGGTTCACCGCTGCCCAGGCTGTTTTTACATCACGCTGACTCATTGCCAACGCCTGGCGGGCCTGGATGTAGCTTCGCTGGCTGTCGAGCACATTGATGAAATTTGTCAGTCCGCCATTATATCTCGCCTGAATCAGCACTATAGCCTCTTTGGCACTTTTCTCCTGTTGCTCCTGCTCGCTGAACCGCGCACCGGCTCCTCAAACAGATAATGTGCAGCCAGTAGACAAATAACCAGATCGATCGCGCCTACCACCATATAGGGCGCGAGTTTTGCCAGCACCAGTTCAAGCGGACGTACCGGTGTGACAAAGAACGCCTCCAGCGTGCCGCGTTCACGCTCACGGGCAATAAACAGCCCGGTCAGGAAAGCGCCAATCAACGTCAGGATCAGCACCACCAGACCAGGTACTGTTGCCGGATTCGTTAAACCACATGCGCTGTTCGATGGTGACGCTGCCGGTGGCAGACTGGCTTCCGCCGCGATCAGCACTAATGGCCGTCTGTGTGGCCAGGGCGTGACATATTCTTGTGCAGCGCTGGCGACGCTGGTAGACGCACCGTTGAGCAAGAGCTGGAGTTGCGCATTGCCAGTGGTCAGACGTTGAGCAAAATCGGGGGGAATGCGTAAAATGGCGTCCGTTTCGCCCTTACGCAGCATATCCTGAGCGGTCTTCAGGTTCGTATATTCCTGAACCGAAAGATAACGGCTGCCCTGCAACGCCGTGACAATCTGCCAGGACTGCGGGGTACGTTGTTTCTGAACAACGGCGATTCTGGCGTTATTCAGATCGAACAACAGGCCATAGCCAAACAGCAAAATCAACACCACGGGCAGCAGAAGCCCCACCGCAAGGTTGCTTTTATCCCGTAATAACTGGCGTGTTTCTTTACGGGTCAGTGAAATCAGCCGACTCATAAAAGTGGAATTTTTCATTACTGATTCCCCTCTTTATGATTCTGAGCCCGGGCGTTCTCAACAATTGCGATAAACGCGGTATTCATATCTGCTGCATGAGCCAGCCCGGCCCGCTGGCGCACCTCGCGAGGCGTATTTTCCTGGCATCCTGAATGGCTACCGGATTTAATTCGTCCCAGGTCGCCTTCATCGATCCAGACGCGCACCCATTTCGGTTCAGTCAGCGCCAGGGTATAGACAGGCTTCTGCGCGCTGGTCATATCTCCGGGTTCCTGAAGGCGCGCTCTCACAACAGCATTAACCGGCGCGCGTAACTCTGCCTGTGAAATTCGGTATTGTAATAACTCAAGATCGGCCGCCAGCGCTTTAACCTGAGCCACGGTCGCTTTGCGTTGTTCCGTTCGAACCCCTTTAATCATCAGGTCAAGGCTGGCCTGTCGTTCTTTAACACTGGCCCCGGCAATGTTCAGGTTGTTCCTGGCGGTATCCAGTTCCTGTTTACTGACGCCTTTGCCGGCGGTGCTGGAGGAGATACGCTGTATGCGCGAGAAGTCTTCACGAGCCTTAGTCAGTTATGCCTGTGCAGAAGCCAGTTGAGCTTTAGCCTGCACGATTTCTTCTGGTCGGGCACCTGATTGCTGCTCACGCACGCTTTGTTTTTCAGCATCTAACCGGGCCTCTGCCTGTTTTTCCTGGATTTTCAGCGCACGCGTATCAAGTTTCGCCACCACCTGCCCCACTAAAAACAAAGTAATAGCCAGTGCAGCACAGGTTGATTTGGCCGCTATCAATTATCATTTTAGCGGCCGGGACGGGATGTATCTTGCTGTCCTGTCACTGGCACACCAACCTTACCTGGATGAAGAAAAACTTGCGGCGCTGGCTGCAAGCAATCTGCCACTGGAAGAAAAACTGGGTGTGTTTCTGGAAAATTTTCTTTCAAAACTGAATGAAGGAAATGGCTGGCACGGGCGGGTATTTGTGCGAGAATTGCTGGCTCCTTCGGTCCAGCTCTCAGACTTTGTGAACAGCGAATGCATGGGAAAAATTCAGTCGGTGCGGAAAATTATCAGCGAAGCGGCAGGTATCAGCGAAAACAATCCGGCTTTGTTACCCTGCATGTTAAGTGTTATGGCCCCGTGCATGATGTTTATAGTGGCGGGTAACCGAATCCCAGGGCCCGTCAGAGAAATTACCGCAATGCAGACAAAGTCACTGACTGAGCACTTTAAACGATTTTCGCTCGCAGGTCTGAAGGCAACCAAAGCATTCCATCACATTAAATAAAACCTCAATCGCACAGAAAAAAATAAGGTATACAATAGTTTTTCACCGTTATTTTATTGCCGATAAAGCCAGTCATTATCCTCTGCTTCCTACTGGCTGGCATGGCAATAACCACTTTTCTATTTTTGCATTAAAGGCTGACTTTCCTCCCCCACCGCTGCAAATCTTTGCCATAGCCTGGGGCGACATAATCCAACATTGCCGGGAAAAATAACGCTGCTGATCTGCTAATTTCCATTTACGGCATGGAACAGCTTAAGTCTGAGGGATTACTACGTAACTTTCTGACTAAGCGAACTCAAATTGCTTAATGCCGCGCGATGAAAATTACGATGAGATATGTCAGTTATTTGCTTATAAGGTGGTACCACATCAGTAGTAAGAAATGGTACGAAGCAGCGATCGGCAGTGTCCTTTTCATGCTCTGTTGCTGTTGTGCCGCGGCCGCCAGGCTGAAAATAAACAGGCGTTTGAGGCAGCAGATGCGTGACAGGATCAATAGATTAAAATCTCTATCGATTGAAAGCGCGTTTAAATTAATTACTGCTGCACTAAATATAAATCAGTTCTATATGGTGCAGGTCTTTAAAGCTTTTCTGATTTTTCTGCTGAAAAAATAGCAAGCCCGCCGCTGTATTGGCGAAGCTTAATCATTATTACTCAGCATCGTATTGGACGTTATCGTCGTTGCCAGGGCGGAGGCTATGGTAGCGTTAATAATGTCCATCGTATATTTGTTAACCTTAAAGACATCCCACCTGCCTGTTATAACAGTTGCTGGCTGATCGGACATAGTAAACCCTACCGATAGATAATTGCGTCCTGCAGTATGTTCAGGCTTATTTTCTGTGCTATTTTTCATTAGCTGGGTGGGTTGCAGTAATTTCGTTGAAGCACCCCATTCAATTCGCTGCAACAAGGTCTGAATATGATCGCCGCCTGTGGTAAAGACAACGTTGGGCTGGTCATTGATTTCTGGCATCTGCACGCGGGCGGCAATACGCGTCCTGAAGAAGTAGCCCAGATGGATGTGAATCTGATTTACGGTATTCACTACTGCGATGGCCGCGCCGCACGTGCTGGTGAAGCCAGGGATGAGCGGGTACAACGCAATTACGAACCCGGCCAGGGCGAAGTTGATATTCACGGTTGGCTAAACGCGGTACGTGCCACTGGCTATGATGGTGTCTGGACGCCGGAATGGTTAAGTCCACATGCGTGGGAAAAAGATTTATTTGAAACTGGCCAGGCCAGTATGCAAAGCCTGAAACAGTACGGTATTACGGTTTGAATTCAGCGCCGCGTCATCGTGGCGTTAATAATAACACACCACAGTGATTATTTCAGAGAAGCCTCGCTTAGCTCTGGAATATATTTATCAGTAATAAACTCCTTCTTCAGTAACAGATAGTCCAAAACGGCGTATTTACGTAGTTATATTGAAAAATTAACCTTCCGCCTCTTATTTTTATTCTAAAAGCGTAATACATATATGGCAACGCTATTTTTATAAAGCCATTTTAATTTACCAAATACAGGCCCCCCTCCATTTATATCATTGGTGAGTAACCGTTGAGTTTATTAAGGATGCGAAGGAAGGTAATTAGCCCGGTCCAGGTAAAGCGCACATTCGGGGACTCCTACTTATGATATAGTATAATTTAAATAAAAATTGATCATAAAATGTCCATTCTTTTAATTTTGAGATGACTGCATAGAAACCTGACACGACTCAAGAAAATTCTATAAAGATCATCTATCTTATAGGTAGAATTAATCATTGCGGTTACAGAAAGGCTTAATTTCAGCCTGGCTGGCTAACAATTATGCGAAATGTTATTCGGCGGTCTACTTCAATTACTAAATAAATTAATCACTTATAATCGAAACGAATTTTCACGACTCACAGATACAGTGTCTAAAGTAACTAAAAAGGGATCTTAAAATGCATTGCATAAAAGGGAACACCCGTTCGGAGGAAGTAATTTGAATACTTATTTCACGATTGAGGACAAGATGTTAAGTCCGGAATCTCGTGTTTTATTTTTGCTCCTGAATGATAAAAAAGGACAAAAGATCATTCTCTGGACCGAGTTCGATGCTGGTTTGATGATCAGTAGCGAAGTATTTTTATATCGCGATCGGATTTTTTTTAAGTCTGCACAAAGAGTAGCATCAGTCACCACTTTAAAAACCTACCGTTACTCTGCTGATCACTGGAAAAACATCAAGAGCTATGGGGGATGTGAAAGGCATATCATAAATGGTGTATGTAAGCATAAAATTATTTGCAAAATACCCGTCTGCCCATATAAAAAATCTAAAAAGTATCCTGAATAAACGAGAGAGTAGAATAGATCATGTTAATAACGGCTTTGTTGAATAAATCGAACTTTTGCTGAGTTGAAGGATCAGATCACGCATCCTCCCGACAACACAGACCGTTCCGTGGCAAAGCAAAAGTTCAAAATCACCAACTGGCCCACCTACAACAAAGCCCTCATCAACCGTGGCTCCCTCACTTTCTGGCTGGACGATGAAGCGACTCATGCCTGGTATGAGTCGGCAACGCCTTCATCACGGGGAAGACCTCAGCGCTATTCTGACCTTGCCATCACCACCGTCCTGATGATTAAACGCCTGTTCCGGCTGACCCTGCGGGCTGCGCAGGGTTTTATTGATTCCATTTTTGCCCTGATGAACGTTCCGTTGCGCTGCCCGGATTACAGCAGTGTCAGCAAGCGGGCAAAGTCGGTTAATGTCTGTTTCAAAACACCCACCCGGGGTGAAATCGCACACCTGGTGATTGATTCCACCGGGCTGAAGGTTTTTGGTGAAGGCGAATGGAAAGTCAAAAATCACGGCAAAGAGCGCCGTCGTACCTGGCGGAAGCTGCATCTGGCCGTTGACAGCAGAACACATGAAGTCATCTGCGCGGACCTGTCTCTGAACAACGTCACGGACTCAGAAGCTTTCCCGGTTCTTATCCGGAAGACACACAGAAAAACCAGGGCAGCCGAAGCAGACGGCGTTAACGACCCCCGACTCTGTCACGATGAACTGCGGCGCAAGAAAATCAGTGCCCTCATCCCGCCCCGAAAAGGAGCGGGTTACTGGCCCGTAGAGTACGCAGACCGTAACCGTGCAGTAGCGAATCAGCGGCTGACCGGGAGTAATGCCCGGTGGAAATGGACAACAGATTACAACCGTCGCTCGATAGCGGAGACGGCCATGTACAGGGTAAAGCAACTGTTCGGAGGTTCACTGACGCTGCGTGATTACGATGGTCAGGTAGCAGAGGCTTTGGGCATGGTGCGTGCGCTGAATAAAATAACGAAGGCTGGTATGCCAGAAAGCGTGCGTATTGCCTGAAAACCCGGTCAGCTACAGAGTCACTCGTCCTGAAGCTGATTTATTCAACAAAGCCGTTAATAACCTGAGCCGCGCTAAAATTTTACTCGTAGGGTCAATAACATTTTGTATTTAACCACACGCTTTGCGAAGCCAGCCATACACTTCATCGCACGCATGTGGTTCAACCTTTTACATCATGAGACCTGCAGAGTCGCGACACGGATCTGTTTCTTGCCGGGCGATACCTGTCCGACTGGCCATAGCACCCTTATCCTTTGTGTCTTACCCGGACTTTTCCCCGATGCTTTATCGGTCATGGATAGAACGTCTGGCGCGATTGACAATAACGGATTGAAAGGGTGCGCTCCATAATGCCGACAGAGACAGCTTAAAACTTAGGACATCACCACATTGCACCACAAAGATTTAAACCTACCAAGAGCATAAGTTTAACGCTTTAACATTTTCAGGCGGTGTCACTGCTTTCAGTAACGCCTTTATCTTGTTTATTGTATGGCAACCGCCTACATGCCGGCAGGGGCAGGAACAGGCTTTGGCTGGGTTCATCTCTATACCCCAACATGGCAAAGATACGCTTCGGACTTTCTGCTTTTATGCTCCAGAAACAGCGGTAAATTGTCAATACCGATCGAATTCTGACCCACCCTGCCAAAGTAAAACTGACCCACCCCCTTTGAATCATTCGAGCGTTGTTGCTTTCGTTTTCTTCTGGAGTTGACCGCTTTTCAGCTTATCTTTCAGTCGATAGCTTTGGCCGCTGATTTGGGCGATATGCGCATGGTGAAGCAGCCGATCCAGCATCGCTGCCGTCAGTGTCTCGTCATCACCAAACGTTCCGGACCACTGCGTAAACGGCAGGTTGCTGGTCAGGATCACGCTGCCTGACTCATACCGTTTAGCGACTACCTGGAAGAACAGGTTCGCCTCCATTTTACCGAACGGCAGATATCCCACTTCGTCGATGATCAACAGCTTAGGTTTACCTACGACGCGGTTCAGGTAGCCCTTCAGGTCACCCTGACGATGTGACGCCATCAGTTGCAGCATCATGTCGGCGGCGGTAATGAACCGAATGCTTAAACCCGCCATCGCGGCCTTATAGCCAATGGCGGTCGCCAGGTGCGTTTTGCCGACGCCAGAAGGCCCGAGCAGGACAACGTTCTCCTGACGTTCGATAAATGTCAGACCCGCCAACTCCTGGATCTGACTTCGTGGAACGCCACTGGCATAGGCGTAATCGAACTGCTCCAGTGTTTTTATCACCGGCAGGCCTGATAACCGCAAAATGGTCTGGCGACGCCGTTCGTTCTGGCCATCATGCTGGAGCTGCAAAACGGCTTCCAGGAAGTCGGCATGCGTGCCGCTGTTGTCGATGGTCGC
This sequence comes from Mixta mediterraneensis, assembly GCF_014946725.1. Taxonomy (GTDB): domain Bacteria; phylum Pseudomonadota; class Gammaproteobacteria; order Enterobacterales; family Enterobacteriaceae; genus Pantoea; species Pantoea mediterraneensis. The sequence goes on along the minus strand of NZ_JACFXY010000015.1, from coordinate 51,824 downwards.
CTGTGCCACACCCGGCCACTCTGCCGGCAGGCGGTCGAGCTTGAGTTGCTCGCAGAGCGCGGCAATACGATCATGTTGAAGGTTCATGCTGGCACCTCGAGCAAGGCCTGGTACGTTGCCAGAGGATGTTGCAGGCTCTCGGTCGGCACCGGACGCTGGCTGAGCGCTGGGACAGGTGCAGGCAATGCCAACGTGACCTTCGGTAACGGCAATAGCGCAGCACGCTCGCGCGGCATGCGCTGCTCAGGCGGTACGCCTGTGGTGCCATGCACTCGTGTGTTCGCGACGGTGACCAGCCACTCGCCGATGCGTGTGTTGGCAGCAGGTACATCCAGTACCAGCCCGGCCTGCCGGAAGGTCGCGGTAAGAGGCACGATAAAGCTGTTCTTGAGGTAATGGTTAAACCGCTCAACCTTACCCTTGGTCTTGGCGCGATAGGGTCGGCAGACCTTGGGAGTAAAGGCATACTTCTCGGCGACGTGCATCAACTGCGGGTTCCAGCGATGCTTACCGGGGCCGTAGACATCGCGCTCAATGATGATGGCCTTGGCGTTGTCGAACAGCAGCTGATGCGGCGTCCCGCCGAAGAACCTGAGCGCAGACTCAATGCCGTCACACCAGGCAGCGGAGTCCTGGTTGCTGTAAAACTTGACGAAAGTCGCGCGGCTCCAGCCCAGCGTGGCGACAAAGGCCAGCAATGGGTTATGACCGAGTCTGATGATGGTGAAATCAACTTGCATCTGAAAGCCAGGCTCGGTCTCGAAGCGTGTTACCTCTTCAGTGACGGGCTGCTTAATGGGGTGCAGGAAAGCGGTCAGCATGCTGTAACCACCCTCGTAACCACGCTGACGGATCTCGCGCAGCAGCACACTGGCGGGTATCCAGAGGGGCCTGGCAGCGGCCACGCGCTCAAGGATATAGGTCTTGAACGGGTCAAGCTTGCAGGGTCTGGGTGCGCGAGGCTTGTAGCGCATATCCGCTACGGGCAGCGGGCTACGAATATATCTGCGAACGGTCTCACGAGAGCATGAAAGCTGGCGCGCGATGGCGCGTATCGACATGCCCTGACGGTGTAAAACACTAATCTCCACTCTGGTCTCCAATGTCATCATTGGCAGTGCCTTAAAACTGCCATTTTTACCCTAGGTGGGTCAGATTTACATCGGCAGGTGGGCCAGTTTTACATCGGTAGCGACAGTAAATCATTCAGCGAAACGGGTATAGCTGCAAAGCCAGTTACCATAGCGGCAGCGACAAAAAAGGTAAAAAGGCAGATAGCGTGCGTATGATTACACTTTGCTGTATGCGCTACAGAGCAAACTCTCGGCAGGCTTATCTGCTCTGAGCAGCACCTTACTTCTTCAAAAGGTTTCCCATCGTATGCTGAAAATCCACTCATTGAGTAACGAGCATTGCTTATCAGGACGAATACAGGTTACCCGGCATCAGTAATAAGAAGTTTCCCGTCGTATGCTAAAAAGCGCTTCATCCGTATGGATGTCTTGATATTTTCCTATTAAAGTCAAAAAATTAATCTGGTTACGTTTTGAAAGGTTAAACAATGCAGGTTATCGCTCGTATGCAAATACATGACTACTGCTATGAATCGCCTCTGTAAGAAATCTCGTTGTAACGATAAGGTTGTTATAAGGTGAACACCTTTTAAATTCCATTTAACCTATTGATTTTAAAATAATTAATAATCAAAAGCGAGGTAATAAAGGTTGGCGGTTGTATGCTGTAGGTTATCGCTTATATGCAGTAATCACCTCATTTTTCATTGAGGATACGCTAAGCGAAAACGAGCGGGTTTCAAACAAAGGTTATCAGTTGTATGCAAAAGGTTATCGCTCGTATGCTGTAGACACCTGTATTTATACGAGCAGTTGTTGAGGACAGAGTAAACATAACGCAAACAACTGCCTGATTGCATCCAGAGGTTATCAGTCATATGCAAAGGTTATCGGCCGTATGCTTAACCTGTTAATTCCGACAACACTGCCCGCTTAAGGTTAAGCTAAATAATCCATTAACTCAGACATAATGCATTTAAATATCAAGCATTTGAAATAAATTTCCCCTCTGTCCCATACGGAAAGGCGGCATGGATTGCATAAAGTTATCAGTCATATGCCGTAAGGTTTCCTGTCATATGCTGATCAGCGAATTCTCAGATCAGTTTAATCAAACTCTTAATGCTTTTAACTGTTTGTTATTGCAGACTTTAGTAAATATAACATCTTAAATTTCATGGTCGGATATGACCAGCAAATCGAGGCAATAGGTTATCAGTCGTATGCTAATGATGTAGACATACAATACTATCTGTTCCGAAGGTTATCAGTCATATGCTGAATACATAGGATCTTGCATTCAGTTAAGAGAGATGAGAGAAGAGAGAAGAGTTATTTTGTTGGATAACAGGAACATCTCATTCATATCCTTTTGAATAAGCTGTAAATTTTAACAAGGTTGGCGGTCGTATGCTGCTTACTTTACTTATCAGCCAGTCATTCAGAATCAAGGCTGATAAGGATCTTGGCGATTTCTTCTTCACTAAAACCCGAGTCTTTGAGCTTAGTGATTTTAGAAATCATCTGTTCATCGACAATCTGCGGCTCAGCCATCCCTGAATCGCTGAGCTTTGGTGACTTATCAGGGATCAGATTTGGATTGCGCTTAGTAATGTTGAAATACACCGATCGTCCACGCTTAAACTCACTGTATTCGAGGTAATTGATTTCTTTCAACTCCTCCAGGGCCTTACGAACGATATGGTTCTGATAAGCCGTGCGGGATTTCAAACGAAGCCGTTCACGCAAGCGTTTCATAGACACAGGCGCTGGATTCTTGGGCAGACTCTCGATAAATGTGTACAGGGCTTGTGCTGATTCTTTTCTGGGCAAATGATCAATAGCTTTGAGACGCAGATAGACTTTGTAATCCATCTGATAGAGGTCAGAAAGGCGGGGATCCCCTTCGATCTCAACTTCATTCTTCGTCATGCTGTAATGAGCGCTATTAACAAGGCCGGTAGTCAACGAGCCGGTGTCATTACGGAATTGTATGGTTACGCCGCGTAAACGCATGAGAGAGTCATCTATGCGCTTTTTCATATCTTTATTAGAACGCTTCGAGTCAAATCCACAGTTCTGCAGGAATTTTGTGAAAGGTAACTTCAGCTTACCTGCAAACGTGCCATTATCATAAATGGAGCGGATGATCCCCAGCCAGACCCTGAAATCTGTCGCCATATCAAGGCGTTCAGATCGAATGGAGATGTCTTTGTACCCTTCCCTTTTAACCACTTCCAGATGATAAAGATCTTCAGTAGCATCAACCGTCGATTTAACAGTATTTACCGAGCTCTTCGCCTTCGCATGGTCAGTATTGGGAACAAAAAGCCCGAGTCTCATTAGCGCTACAGGTTGCACCGTTGCGTTAGCCGTGGGATTTAAGTGGACAACCTCTCCCGTTTTTTTATTCACTTCGTCCGTCATACTATCTAAGTCTTTGACTTTCTTGGTCATAACAAAGATTCACTTATTAACAGGAAAAACCGCCCTTGCATATGACGGATAACTTTACCAGCATACAAGCGGAAATCAAAGTGCATATAACCGATAACTCTTAGCATATGAGCGAAAACAAAATGCACCTGACTGATAACATTTAGCATATAACTGATAACCTCGATCAGGGATTAAGCCAGTTGTGACAAGCTCTACGAGGATGCGGGGATCGTTTTGGTAGTTATAGGATCGTATTGAGATCGTATTAAGATCATACTACTGGATCTACCCTGTTAATTATGGGGATAACTCGATCCTCAATTCTGATGAAGGAATAACATAACCAGCCACCTGAAGAACAGACGTGCGCTACGTTAGCAGATGGAGACCCATCCTGATTTATTGCCAGAGCATCAAAATCAGGCAGTATCCGCAACAAAGAAGAAACTTTCACAATGGTAAGGTTAATTTGATAACGTTTGCCTCCTCAGCTTGCTAACAAAGCAGCAAATTTCTTACATTACGCCATAACTGAAAGATCCACAGCAGCATTTAACAAATCCGTATTTTCCACCGCGCCGCGGTTATCAGGCTGTCCCAAAAATGTATTTAGCGTGCGTTTCTGTTCACGTATAGGAAATTGAAACTATTTCTGCGCCAGCACCAGCAGAAGGTGGTTGAAATTTGACCACCATTCGATTCGTATGCTGCAGGGACTGTCTGCGCCATGCAGACTGGTGATGATTTGTGCTTTTTCTGGCCATTTTTCAGGCTGACAGAGTGCACAAGGCAAATCTTCCCTGCGTCAGACCGGGATATACCTCATCAGGCTTATCTCCCGCGCGTGGATTTTCAGCCCCTGAACATTCAGACCCGCCACCGCCTGACGGTAGACCATACGCCCACCGCACAGCACGCATTCGAACGGATCACGCCGCAGGAACGGCTTACTCATCTGCGCATAGCATACCTTCGGCACCGGTTTCTCCATCCCCAGCGCGCTATAGACCACCGGCAGCTTCTCTCCACATACCCGATTGGCCAGAAAGCCAAAATACCGCACCATCCGGAAGAACTTTTCCGGGACGTGCTGTTTCAGCCGCGCCACAATCTCATGCTGTGTCAGCGTTTCCGTCGCCTGCTTACCCGTATTGTGGTCGTGGTAGCGGAAGCTCAGCGTGGCACCGCCGGCATAGTGCGCCAGCCGGGAGCCCGCTATCGGCGGCTTTTTCAGATACCGGCCCAAGTATTTCACGGTGTTTTTGCCTCCTGCCGTCTTCTTTGATATGTACACATGCCAGTAGTCGCCTCCGGCGGTCAGCACCAGCCTGCGCCACTGTGATGCTGTGGTGATGTGTGTCAGTGACGGCGGCAGCGCGATACCTTCAGACCAGACGCTCAGCAACATCTGACGGATATTCCACATCCATCGGACGCGCATGGTGTCCTTGCGGAAGCTAATTTTCTTCCACTTACCGTGCTCATCGGTACCGCCGCAGGTGACGGAGACGTGAACATGGGGATGCCAGTTGAGACGACGCCCGTAAGTGTGAATGGCACAGAAAATACCGATATCCAGCGCCCGTTTGCCGGCGGCGTACAGCAGGTTATCGACGGCCAGGCGGCAGAGGTCGTTGAGCAGCCAGCGGTTGACCTCAAACAGGGGCCATAGCGTGTCGGGCAGGGTGTATTCAGTCGCAGTCCGGCAGGCGGTTGAGCTGGGCGGCAATCCACAGGTCGGTTGCCTTTTCCCGCAGGAGGGACAGGCGCGGCTGTGGCAGGCATTAGTGATGTATTTTACGTGGTGACAGCCGGGATTATCGCAGTCATATTCCTCCACGCCGGTGATGCGGGTCCATAGACTTCATCAGCTTAATCCAGTCCCAGTTACGCAGGGAGAGCCGGAGAGTAGGACGGTATCGATATGTTTACGGGTCATCATGGGGAACGGTCCTGAGGAAAATATGTCGTCAGATCATACATATTTTCCTCAGGTTATGGCAACTCAGGGGCCGGCTGATGGTGGGATTTTCAATTTGCAGCCGTCAGGCTGCCCTGTTCTACTGACGCAGCCAGATACGCAGTGTCTCCGGGGTACAGCCGATCTTCGGAGCGATGGAGCTGATAGCGGCCCACTGTGAGTCGTGGTCGTTCTGACCTTCAATAACCATACGTACGGCCCGCTGACGGACCTCCGGGGAAAAGCGCGTATTTTTTCTCAAAGAGTTTAGTCTCCAGGATTTCCAGGGCGATGCAATGCGCTGATTGCCGGGCTGAAACTGGGATAACGGAAAAATCTGGGGTTCCGGCATAGAACCCCAACCACATTGACATAATTTAGCCATCCGTGCACCAACGCCCATCAGACCCCAAAGAAGGTTGCAAAAAATTCTCCCGCCTAGGATGCAGGCTGGCGGGAGCAGACAGGTTATGTGACTGTCAGATTGATCTCAGTGCTCTGACTTCCCTGAGTCTCAGGTAAGCATGGCGTCCCGGGAGATAAAATGGCACCACAAACCCTGCAGTGCTATGTCCCACTTCTCGGGCCGCCGAACGCAGAAAGGGTACGGCGGCTCTGAAACCTAGGCGCGCTAATGCAAAACCGGTTAAACCTTGTTTTGCACTCAGCAGCAGTGCGGTTTTAACCGCCTGGAATCCAGCCATCCCAATTTTGATCACAGGAACAACTGTTGAGACTACAGTAAGGACTAAATTTGCTGTATCCCAAAACAGATCTTCCCAGCCAGGAGAATAGGTTGGATCATGAATCATTCGCTTAATGGTATCGTGATAAGGGATCATACTCCGGATTTCATCAAAAAAGTTTTTATCCAGAAGTGACTTCTTATCTGCATTTATTTTTTTTTCAATCGTTTTCTTAATCATCCCATGCATTAATTCTTCAACTGTCTTATTAATCCATGTACTACTGCCTGTGGATAATGAAAAATTTTCGGCCTCCAGTGGCTCCCGGTCTGGAAATAAATCGCCAAGATATAAGGTGGCATTTCTCTTCATTTTTTGATAATCAGCTAATGAAATTTCTGTTATCGTTGGTGCCATAGGTCCTTCCATTGATTCAACCAGAAACCAGCGGTAATCCTGGGTCTGTATAATATGAGCAACGATATTGGTATGTACTCCAACTTTTGGTATTGTCACAGGCTTGCGCATACCTATCCATTTTTTAGGATTACTGGAGTCCCTTGCTAAAACCCGATTAAAAGTTCCGTTACTGGTAAAAGTAGAAAAAGTAATATCTTCAATTTTTTTTATTTTACTAAGTGGAACATGAGTCTGGTTAGGATCACCAGCCTGATTTAATAAACGTGACTGTGTGAGCATGCTTGCATCGTTCACCAGATGCTTCTGTATATATTCATTGAATTGCGCATAATAACTGTCAAAACTTATACAATTATCAGAGCGTTGGAATTCTTTTAAGTGCAGACTGAATGTTCGTGAGTTTTTAGCATAAAAATCACGGAAAAAATGAATATCTGCTGGAAGATTTTTGTCCTTATTGAAAATATCGAATGTTTCCATCACTGTTCTGGTTGGTTTTCCCCATTTCCAGTTTTCATCACTATATTTATATGAACAACTTTCATCAAAACCTTTTTCAGTAGAACGTTTAATAAAATAAAAATAAATGACTTCCAGATCAAGAAGCCGGCTTTGAATATTGCCATTAACACCTGTTATTGAACTGTCCGTCTGCAATATTTCAGTGGCGGCCTGAAGAATATTGTTATCACTAAAACCGCTAATATTAAAGTGCTCCATATACGAATCCATACGTAATAAATGGCGCATGGCGGCGGTTCTGGCAGACAGCACCAGCGAAGTGGTTAATTTACCGTCAGCAACAGGAAGCTCCAGATTTTCCAAATCTCTGTTGAGATGGTAAAATTGTGCTTTACGTTCTTTAATTCCATGTAAAGCAATCTCCTCTTTACTAATATAATCATCGCTGAACTGATTTTCTTCTATATACTTCATTAGCCGAGAGTTGGCTTCTTTTATCAAATTATCATATGTTTCATTTATACTGTTAACAGTGATTTTTTTGTTTTTAAATTTACTGAATGCCTGTTCTTCCTGTGCACGCACTGAATAGAGTACACTGGCATAGAAAGCTGAATTAGCGACTTCTGGTTTATTTTCATCCTCTCCATCACCATATACCTCATGATAACCAATGATAAATTCATCTTTATCTGCTATGGTATTTTCACCATGATAATTATTTATATTTTTAATTAATTTCTCTGTTTTATACAGTACAGATTTATTAATGTTTGAAACTCTTTTATGCTTTCTATTAATGGAGCTATCCTGATCAACTTTTTTTTTACTAGGTTATTTTTTTGTTCATATATTTCACGGAAATATTCAAAATATTTTATCAAGATTCTAAATTTGGGATGATAAAACCATCTTTCATATATAATGACATGATTCCGATCAATTTTTGTTAATGCATCTTCTAAACTGCATTTTTTTTCATTTATTGTTCCTTCTTCATAATAAGTTACATAACTTGATTTATTAATAAAATCATTCAGATGATGGCGCCTTTGTAAATATCTGATAAAGCCCGGAAAATCATTTTTATATTCACTAACAATTCTGCGTTCAGTATATTCTAATTTACGATAAAGATCTTTAGCTATACGAATTCTTTTTTGATCGCGTCGGTGATATTGCTGAAGATCTTTAGCCAGCCTTTCTGGGAGGGTAGATGGCAGTTTATAATTAATATGTTGTTCAACAGAATCACCAGGCCCTGTGATTAAATATCTGTGTAGTGATATATCTTCATGATATCTTCCACTATCGGTTTTATTATCATATATAAAACGTTTCACCATGATTTTATTCAGGCTATTAAATATAGTTATTTTATGTTTTTCTTCCATGCGATGAATGAAATTACCTAACGTAAGATGAACAGGTACAGTATTTTCTTGTATATATTGTAGATCGCGATAAGTATAAGAAAGATCATGATAAACCACGCGTTTTTGTATATGATGCTCAGGAGCATGATTAAAAGCAGTTTTTTCGAAAAGTTCTTTTTCATCATTTGACAGTTTTGCTGAAAGCGCATTAAATTCTTCATCACTCAGCTGTATTTTCGGGAAGTCTTTTTCCTTTGCCCCTGACGACTCAGAACGAAGATACCATAATAATCCAGGGATAAAAATACCCGCAGCAGCCATCATAAGTGGGGTTTTGTATTGGCTGATAATTCCGGTCTTATTGGGTTTAGTTGTCTCTGGCAAGCTTAACAGCGTCTCAGATTGTTCACCTTCTCCATTGGTTGAAAATACTGTTAAAGGGGTGTCTGCTGATAGGGTTTCTGTGTATTTATTTTTTTTGCATGTTTGCAGAGTTTTATAAGCGACAAATGCCCACCAGGTCCCCATAAGGGTATATTCAGCATATTGCCGCCATGGGTTATTTATTTCATCTTCTTCATTCTCTTCCAGAAAGTCCAGAATAAAACCATCATATAGAGTGATGATATCATTATAGGTATCCTGTATGTGATCGATACCTGTTTTATCCACATCTGAGATCAGATTGTGATTAGATACAGAGAATTGTTCACTATCAATGACGGTTTCTGCTGTTTCACTATTAGGCGTCGTCTCGGGTAACGGTGATGCATCGACAACTTTCCAGGGGAAAATGCTATTAATGGCATTATCGAGTGTTTTATCGACTGTTACCAGCCAATGAGATGTACCGTGGGCAATATCGCTCAGGCCCCATCCCTCAGCAGGAGAGGGCATGGCTTTTTTTTGCGTCTGATCAGGTGAAACAGCGCCACTTATCATCGCAGAAAATCCAGCTATAAGCGCCTCAGCTGTCCACTTTGTGATTTGTGCAGACAGGTCATGGCGCAGTGTCACGATGCCGAGATCGGTGCTGTTTGACAATGTATGAAGCATTCGGTTAGCCCATGTAATCAGGTTTTCATTCTGCATGGGAATGCTGATATCTGCCTTCTGTAGTGCAGGCAGCAGCGGGATAAAATCGATAAGGGTGTTGAGATAGGTCCATTCTGGTACATTGATCAATTTTTTTAGCTCAAAGCTGATATGACATAATTGACTTTTTAGCTTATCCGGATCACTTTCCTGAAATGCCTGATAAATTTTCCATCCTAGTAATAAATTCAAATATTGCTTATAAAAGTTGATGTCTTTTTCGCCAGCGTTACTTCCTTGCAGGATAATATGTGTAATTGTTTCTTCCCAGCTATTATGTTGTGCGATAGCTTGTGCCAGTCGCAGTGTCCTTTCGCCAAGAGGATCTGTCATGGGGGCAATAAGCGATTCGGTCAGTATGCTTAATATATTTTTTGTGATATCAGAGCAGCTTTGGTTCGAAAGTAAACTATTCCAGAGTTGCCAGCCACTATTCAGAAATTGTGGAATGGGACCCATGTAAGGAATGGCCATTGATGCAGCAGAGTGCAGTCCCGCAGACAGGATATTTTTTCCCTCGCCTGTCGTACATAATGATGTGAGAATTGTATAGCACTCTTCTCCTTTACTTATTTTTATCAGCATAGTTAATAAGTGCGTTATCTCATCTATATAGAGATTTTCACGAAATGCACTACTAAATGTACTGACTCCTGGCATATTACCCAGTAAATGGTATGCACTTTCAATCTGTTCACTCAATGTTCCATTTGCCGGGAATTCAGCGGCACTTTTAATAAATGCTAACGGTGCTTTTCCAGTAACGGGTTCAATATAGGGGGAGAGTTCAGGGTTAGAAATTCCTTCTAATAACCAGCTCAATTGTTCAGCCGATGAACCCTGACAGGGATAGTTTTTCAGTACAGACAGGCTTTTCCCTAAATCCAGTAAGGGCTGCATAGAATTTACCAGCGAGGTCGACTTAAAAAACAGGTCAAAATAGTGTTCTGCTGTACTGTTCTCTGGAAGTGAACATAAGTTATTAACCAGCGACAATCCATTTGCCAGTAGATGCAGAATATTTGCAATATTACTCCATTGGGCAGAAAGTTGATTCCCGGTTAGCGAAGTTTTTTTTATAGATAAAGAAACAGAATTTAGTGTTTCTGTAATTGATTGTAATAGAGAATCCTGCTGATATAAGTTTTGCAACTTATCCCATATGATAGTTGTATCAACCAATAATGAAGAGAACAATTTGATATATTTTTTTATATCAGAAGAGGATATATTTGGGGCTATTTTATCCAGTTGATAGCCCAGCTGACGTAGCTTTTCGGTCTTTCCTGATTCAGGATCCTGGTAAATAAGAGTTAACTTGTTATATATATTATATCCCGTATATAGTTTGTTAAATTCTGGGATAATTAATTCTCCCGTCATGTACATCACGGTGTCCATTACTAGGTTAATCAATACACCTGTTATCGTAGATATATTTTCTTCGGGTTTTGTTGTGTTTGATAGTGAAATCTCAGAGGGGGTTATACCCTCTTCATCTGAGTTTTTATTACAGGACAAGGTAACATATTCTGATATATCCGCATCAGTTGTATAAAGTGAATGGGATAATATTTCAAACACCTGATAATCCAGAGATAAAATATCTTTTTCCTGACGTAACCATCCGACTATGTCATGAGCTAACTGAATTTTCTGCTGACTGTATTTGTCGTCAATACTGTTAATACTGAGTAGAATATTGGTAATAACATGGTTGCCAATGAGAAAGGGTTTTATATTATATATAATATCATTAACATCCACGTTTTGTAAGTCTATCTCAGATAAGTCAACGGAATCAGATAAATTGTAGTTTGTGAATATCTGGCCTAAAATAGTTTTTTTATATTTTATATCATCTTCACTATAGTTATTATTTTCCTTTGAAATTGGTTTTTTTAATTTTTCTAAATACTCATTAAACGATGAGTCAATGTTATGATTTAATGTTGTATTGTTTTGTGCAGGACGTGGTAATGAAAAGGTGTTACATCTATTAATAAATTGAATCATCAGTACCTCTGAAAACATTGGATTAATACAAGCAAGTGTCGGCTATTATAGAATAATTTTATTAACATTTTCTGTCTATAAAATATATAAAAATAAATTGTGATAATTGTGATGAGGAAGGTAAATATTTGTGGTAAAATTTATCTGTACTAATATAATGAAAGTTAATTAATTTAATTGTTTTTTTGTAAAGTCCTTCCGCGTTAATGCTTAAATGATTGATTTTTATATAAAATGATGCTATCAATTAAAATTTCTGGTAAAAATAATATTTTATTAATCCATTTAGAATCTGGGGTTCCGCGCCCATTTCCTCCAAAAGTCCCATCTTTCACATAAAAAATATTATTTATCATGTAGTTAATTTTTATTCATACTCCGTGTCATCTTCATCGCTTAGTGGATCCACCCCCTCCAGAAGACTATTCAGATTCGTGATCGCTACTTGATCTTCGTAAGAATAGTTCCCACCAAGGAGAATGTGTCTCCATGCTACTGGTGCTAAGTTAGCCAGAACGTCTATCACTTTTTTATTATTTTCTTTTTCAAATTTCTCGACCAGTCCGGATAATATTGCTGAGTTATAGTAGATTACACAATTAGCTATCAGTTTCGCGCAATCGTTCCATTGATCTATCTGATAGTCATCGCCACCACGGAATTGATTTCCGTTGACTGATGCTATTGCTCTTCTTAGTTGATTATAAGCTTCACCTCTGTTCAGAGCCTGCTGAAAAAATTGCCTTAAAGTTTTATTGTCAGCATAGTCCAGGACATAGATGCATTTTATAATCCGGTCATACTCCCGGAGCGCTGCTAATGTCTTGCCACTACGCTTTGCATTAGATAATTTCTTAACTATCGTACTTTGGACGGTTATTTTTCTGCTTAAAGACAAATAATATGCTGGATGTTTTCCTATTCCTGTGCAATGAGCTTAAAATTAAATTGCTTTTTAAGCCTGATAATAATTTGCTCATCCTCCAGTATAACCTCAAACCACTCATTAAATGCTTTTTTGAATTTTGCATAACGTGGTGAAAACTGATAACCAAACATATCCAGTATCGCGAAATTTACGTTATTAATACCATGATTATCAGTAGCTAATGGTTTTGGCTGTATTTCACTGGTGTTTTTATATAACAGGTTAAATGCAAAGTGTCCTTCATATTCATTTGGAGAAATGACCACAGTTGCCAATGGTACATGATTAGATACCAGTGTCATCGCAGAAACACCTTTTCCTTTTCTGAAATACTTGGCAGAATAACGGGCTTTGAATGTATTTTTTCTGCAAGTGTGCTTCTGTCCATCAACACTTCCAAATGGAGATTCTTCATTTATTGTCCAGTATTTATACACCGAAAGGTTTGCAATTGTGTCAGATATTACTGTGTTAGCTATTCCAGTTGTATCGGGGTGAATGAATTTGTCATTTACATCACGTAGTATGCCAATACTACGGTCTGATGCAGTCGCCATTCTATGAACACCATAATTTTCTCCGTTACCAAATATACAGGCAAGAAGATTATTACAGTCAGCTTCCAGACTATTCTTTCTGGATGATACGGCATTGAACACAGATAAAAAATCCGTCTCATTGTTTACATACTTCATTACGTCGACTATCCCGATATTTTTTATCTGATTGTAAATCGGATTATCGATGTTGGTCTTCCATTTTTTACTGGCCAGACTCCACTGTAATCTGTTTGACTGTGGCTGTTTTTTTACAAAAACATTAGCATCTGATTTTATGCCAATAGTTATACGATCAAGCTTTTTGTTAAAGATATTCTCCAGATTATCAAGAGTCTGCGTTATTAGTGTAATAAGTCGTACAAGTCCGGTCTTCTCTATCAAAGTCGATTTATTCTTTTCCCAATAACCTTGCTCTATAAGGTCATCTTCCAGTCGCTTGAGCTGGATTTCAGGCTTCGCTTTCAGTCAGCAATAAAAAAGGCATAACGCATTACACGTTATGCCCTTACTGCTTACGTTAAATGTTAGAGAATAGTGACATGAACGCGGTCTTCAATCAGTACTTCTGACTGACCGCTACTCTGAAACTCCTGATAAACCGTACCGTCAACAGTCACCGTTCCGTTGGAATGCCAGTTTTCAGCTCCGCCGCCCAGTTCAACGTTGCCGTTTTCCCCCGTTACGATCAATGGAGTACTTTCCTCATTGTTTTCACTCGCTATGGCATCCAGCGTGCGGTTGTCCATTTTCAGCGTGTTGTTGCCATCAGACATATCCACATTATGATGGCCCTTTAAGGCCGAGGTCAGATTCGCCAAATCGATGTTCTGATGGTCGCCATCGAGCAGCAGCGCCGCGCCGGTATCATCATAATTAACCATATCCGTATCGCTATTCGCCGCAAATGTATCGATGGCGTGCGGAGCAGGCTGATCGTCGTGTGTATTGTAGATTACGTATACCTGACCATTGTACAAATCGCTGTTACTGTCTCCTGTCGTCGATGATGGGGCGCCAACGATAAGATCAGGACGTCCGTCGCCATTCATATCCACAACATCAACCGACCAGCCAAACAACTGATTATTCACGCTACCGTAATGCACTTCTCCCCAGCCTTTATCCAGAATATCCTGAATATCGATCTGACCATTATTGCTGGCAAGATAGCCCTGATAATCGGCTTCGTGTCCACCATAAACGACATAGACGGCTCCGGTGGTATTACCGTTCGGATCCTTAGCGTTTGGATCGCTGATCACTAAGTCTTTGATACTGTCGCCGTTAAAATCATAACCTCCGATAACGTTAAGGCCAAAACCCTGCCCGCCGCCGTGATTGGTGCTGACAATGGCATACCCATATTTGGTATCAAAGGACTGAGATTGATCGTTCACGCCGATGTTAATGTTGCCATCAAGCTTATTCGCGTGGAGGATCCAGACTTTACCGTTTGTCGATTTATAGTTATCTGTTGACGATCCGATAGCAATATCTGTATCAGTGTCATTACTGAAGCCACCCAGGTTCGCGATATTGTGAGTGTGTGGAAGCTGCTCAGCACCACCGCCGTCTGGAGTAGGGCGATAATTAATTTCGTTTAAATATCCCGAGCCAATATTGTTAATACGAATCATCTGAGAAGTATCAACATCAGCCAGGCTGAGATTAGCTGGCATCCCTGTTTCCGGCACTTGGTAAAGGTACCAGGTGCCCCGGCCGTTCAGTCCCAATCTCGCTGATTCAGCATCCTGAATGGCAAGATATTGATGACCATCGCCCAAAATATCTCCGAGCATCTGAATATCGGAACCTAAGTTGTTGTTCTGCGTCGTACCTGTAGTCGTCCGGTCTTCATGGTCAATATGACCCACGCTCATGCCTTCCGGTAGATTGCTTTCAGGAACCCATCCGGCATGCTCTGTACCATTAGCTGGATCAGCCTTCAAGGTTATATTGCCCCATTTGCCGTTTGCAGGATCGAACGTGACGGTGGTGATAGCGCCGTGTTCACCTCTGGCGGAGGCAATATCGCCGATAAGAAACGTCAACGTACCGTCTTTATTCGCAATGGACCCCACGTTGAAGGCAAAATACCTAGCCCAGTCATTATCGGTTATCATGAAACCATGTTCGTTATACCCGTCTGGCGCATTGGAAATATCTTTCAGATCCAAATTCTGCGGCAACGGTTCTTTGATAAAGAACACTTTGTCGTTCCAGTGAGAGTAAATAGCTACCCAACCGCCATCTAGCGCTTTAAGACCATATCCTTCTAAGTCACTATTATCACCATTAGCGTTATGTACGGCACTGTTATTCTGAATGATGATTCCCATTTCAGGATGATTCCCGAGCAGCGTTTCAATATCACAGCTCTGGGTAATCAGATGGGCATAGTTTTTAGAGATAGCGTAGATAACGCCTTGATAATTAGCACCGCCGTTCGCGTTTGTGCCTGCTCGTGGCGCACTGATGTAAATGTAATTGTCGCTGGCTGCGATTGAATAGCCAAAGGTATCTGCCCCTCCCTCTTTCGCGCTGCTGGAGATAACCACAGGTTCGGAGGGTATGATGGTCATGCTACCATCGGAAGAACCGTTCAGATAACCCAGCTGCGATTCGTTGTCAGCGCTATCGACAACCACGGCGCTAATGTGATGCACACCCGGGGTAAGTGGATGTTCGTCGTCAGGTGTGAAGCTCCAGCTGCCATCGGCATTGACAGGAATATTGCTGGCAATGACGGCGCCGTTATCATCTTTAATGGTCACGGTGACGGTCTGGTAGGTATCACCATCCGCCAAAATAACCTGCCCATTAAACGTTGGGGTCGCGTCCGCTTTACCGGAAGTGCTTTCGATGCTGGTCGTGTTGTGGTTAACCGTATCCACTGTGAAAGCTGGCACGGATGTTTCAGCGTGGTTGCCAGCATTATCAACGACCTGGACCTGTAAAGCATCATAAAGTCCGTCTGCCAGCACAGGCACAGACGTTTGCCATTCTCCCTTATCATCTGCCTGGACTGTTGTCAGGATATTGCCGTCCTTATCCAGAATGTTGATGGTACTGCCTGCGGTGGCTTTACCGCTCAGCGTTGGCGTGGTATCGTTGGTGATACCATTTGCTGGCACTTCGGTATTAGTGACGTCGTTAGTGACATGAATATCCGTGGCTGCATTAGGCTTTACAGTATTCTGGATATAGTCTGTGGCTGCGGACGGCGTGCCCGCGTTACCCACGGCGTCGGTAACTGTTGCGGTTATGCTGTGCGAACCGTCGATCAGCGCGTTTGGTGGAGTAAATGTCCAGCTACCGTCATCAGCGATGGACGCGGTGCCCAGAACGGTATTGCCGTCCCTAATCACTACTCTGTCGCCCGGCTGGGCGCCCTCCACGTGACCACTGAGCGTCGGGGTTGTGTCATTGGTCGGATGAGCAGCATCGACAAGTTTACCCGCATCACTGGTAATGGTTACGCTGGTTGTGCCGCCAGGCGGCGTGGTGTCAACGGTGACAGCCAGATCTGAGGTTGTACTGTTGCCGGCATTGTCTGTCACTTCAACGGTCAGGTTATTTTCCCCTTCGGCCAGCGCGTCGGCCGGGGTAATCTGCCAGTCACCGTTTTGATCCACTTCAGCGGAACCGATGACCTTATCGCCCTCTTTGAGCGTTACCGTAGTGCCTGGCTCGGCTTTACCGTGAATCGTCGGCGTGCTGCTGTTGGTGGCGGTGCCATCCAGGTCGTTGCCGTCTTTATCTGAGACAGTGATAGCCTGCGCGGCGTCAGGAGCCGTGGTATCGACAGTAACATCAACCGGCCGGGCGTCACCCACATTTCCAGCGCTGTCCTGAAGCTCTGCGCTCAGATGATGGCTGCCTTCGCCCAGCGGTGATGTCGGCGTGAATGACCAGTGCCCGTCGTTGTCAATGTCAGAACAGCCGATTACCACGCCACCCTCTTTGATCACCACCCTGTCGCCAGCTTCAGCCCCCTCAACAGCGCCGCTCAGCGCTGGTGTGCTGTCATTGGTGAGTCCGCTGGTAACCGGATGCAGATCATCCGGGTTATTACCGCTGATGATCTGGATGTCGCTGAGGGTGCCCGAAGGTGGGATCGTATCGACAGTGACGTCAAGCGCAGACGATGTTCTGTTGCCGGCATTGTCTGTCACTTCAACGGTCAGGTTATTTTCCCCCTCGGCCAGTGCGTCGGCCGGGATAATCTGCCAGTCACCGTTTTGATCCACTTCAGCGGAACCGATGACCTTATCGCCCTCTTTGAGCGTTACCGTGGTGCCTGGCTCGGCTTTACCGTGAATCGTCGGCGTGCTGCTGTTGGTGGTTGTCCCCTCCAGGATATTACCGTCTTTACTGGAGAGGGTAATATCATGTGCGGCGTCAGGAGGCGTTAAATCCACGTCAATGCTGATAGGCGCGGTTGGATCGCTGGTGTTACCGCTGTTATCGGTGACTTGAGTTGTAATCTGATGCGCGCCACTTTTCAGCGCCAGCGGCAGGTCCCAGTGGCCGTTTTCATCCACCGGTGCTGTGCCGAGGACATTATCGCCGTCTTTGATGATCACGGAGCATTCTGGGGTCGCCTGTCCGCTAATCAGCAGGTGCGACTTTTCGTTGACTGTACTGGAGGTGATAATGTCATTGCCTTTCTCATCCGTTAGCTGAACATGAGTGGCGCTGTCGGGGTGCGAGGAGGCTTCCGAAGAGCTGCTGTCGCCATTATCACCACTGGTATGGCTACCGTGTCGGGAAGCCGCGATAACGCCTCCAGCGACAGCTGCGGTCGCGATGCCTGCAGCCGCCGCAGCCCAGCCGGACATACCGAACAGGCCAGCGGCACCTTTATCATTATCGTTATCTTGCTGTTCAGCCGCTGCGGATTGCGTTTCCTCCGCTAGCGCGGAACTGTCCTGAGCAGGGACAGCCTGCTCAACACTGCTTTCCCCATCACTCAGGGCGCTGACCTGTGAAGTACTGTTCGCGCCTGACCAGGTATAGAGCTGGTCTTTATCATCAATGCCATAAATGTCGCTGAGTTGCTCCTGGGCATAATAGCCTTCAATGACCACGACGGGATGATGCCCGTCTTCAGTAAAGATCGTTAAGTTGTCACCATGGCGCACAAATTTGAGATTTT
Organism: Mixta mediterraneensis; assembly: GCF_014946725.1. Taxonomy (GTDB): domain Bacteria; phylum Pseudomonadota; class Gammaproteobacteria; order Enterobacterales; family Enterobacteriaceae; genus Pantoea; species Pantoea mediterraneensis. Next base: position 33,651 of record NZ_JACFXY010000015.1, on the reverse strand, counting down.
TAACGGCAGTGATTCCCTCTCCGCCTTTAATGACGATATTGCCCTGTACAGGCGCCTGAATGGTTAACTGTGTTAACGATTCAACTTTTATAACAATGTTATTTTTGTCAGTAAGCATATTTTTTGCATGCGTCAACATGCTTTCAGTTTGCGATGAGATCGTCATAATCTATCCCTGGTTACAAGTTTCAATGGTTTTGCTATGTGCTCTGTGAGTGAATACAGAAATTAGGTGCATTAATAAAACATGCCGCCTGTATTTAATAATAAATGACGAATAAGCGTATTGATATATTCTGCAACTGCTATAACTATGAGGTTTCTCTTATTAAAATCAGGTAAACAGAGCGGCTATATATGTAAATAATTGTTTATCTATTTAATTTTAAAGGGGTAAATTTATTTGTTTATGGTCGTAATGATGAAATCATGAATTAATCACTTGGATTAATTGTTTATATTATTACCCTGCTTTACGCTAATTATTTCTCCGGCCGGAATTACGAGGTATAAATTAAGGTTAAATATTGAGCATCATCATCTTTCACTGGATATAACGCTCTTTTATTTTCCGTAAAAATAAAAAAAGAAAGTTCTCAACAATAATGAGATGAATCACCTAAATAAAAAATATTAATAATGTTATTTCTTCTTTAAACCAGAAATACCAGGGTTGCCACATAAATAAAGGTAACGGAATTACCAACCTTCAGAGATTCGAAAATCCCATTATGAAAGACAATAACAGAACGCACTCGTCTGCACCTGCGGGGAAGGATACCCTGCTTAATGCGGTCGTCTGGATAGTTAACAAACACGGAAAGTCGGTGAGCCAGGATGTGCTCCATGCAGGATTGCCAAGAGGCGAGAAATTAACGCCGGATTTTGCCGTAAGGATGTTAGAGCAGGTGGGGATTCATGCCGGATGGATGAAAAGAGATTTGTTAAGTGTTGCAGACTCCCTTTTCCCCGTCATTATCGCGACTGCTACTGGAGAATATGCCATTCTGCTTGGCAGAGACGGCGAGCACTTCTCGCTGCTGGAACCCACTGAAGTGGAAGTTCGCCATCTCACTGGCAAGGAACTGACCGAATGTTACGCCGGATTCGCCCTGTTCTCGAAGACCAGGGTCACGCGAACAGCCAGAGCAGATGACGATATTTTACCCGATGCTTCTCAGGCGGGGCACTGGTTGTTTTCTAACCTCTGGCGCTACCGGCAGTACTTTTATAGCGCCGCTCTGGCAGCGCTGCTGGCAAACATTCTGACACTGTCGACTACTTTTTTTACCATGAACGTTTATGACCGGGTGGTGCCTACAGGCGCTTATGCCACGCTGTGGTCACTGGCGATTGGTGTACTCATCGCTATTAGCTTTGAATTTATTTCCCGACAAATCAGAACATATCTGGTGGATAGCGCCGGGAAAAAAGCCGATCTTCTCGTCGGCTCGCGCCTGTTTCGCAAGACCCTGGCCATCAGAATGGAGTGCAAACCCCGGTCGGCTGGTTCATTCGCCAACCAGCTGCGCGAGTTTGAATCCGTCCGGGATTTTCTCTCTTCGGCGACGCTTGCTACGCTCTCTGATCTCCCCTTCTGCCTGCTCTTTCTGAGCGTGATGTTCATGATCGGCGGCCAGCTGGTCATTATTCCGATGCTGGCAGTACCGGTCATCATTATTGCCGGGATTGTTATTCAGTGGCCACTGTCGCGCTATATGAAGGAAAACATCAGCGAAATCTCGCAGAAGCAGGGCCTCGTTATCGAAACCATTGTGGGCCTTGAAACGCTTAAGGCGGCAAAAGGTGAAGGAGTAATGCAAAAACGCTGGGACGACTTCAGCGCCCTCGCCGCTGCTTCATCAATGAAAACGCGCTATCTGTCGAGCCTGACCAGCAACTTTGTCAGCTACGTCCAGCAGGTATGCACGGTGCTTATCGTGCTGTGGGGCGTGTACCTTATCCATGCAGGGGAACTGACAATGGGGGCGCTGGTTGGGATGGTGATTCTTTCCGGGCGCTCGCTGTCGCCGCTGGCGGCAGTGGTCAATCTGGCGATTCGCTTTCAGCAGGCTAAAACCGCATTAACTTCTCTGAATCAGCTTATGGCGATGCCCACGGAGCGCGATAAGCAGGCCCATTTTTTACCGACCCCGCCACTGAAAGGGGAAATTAAGCTGAATCAGGCTGGCTTTCATTACCCCAAAACGGGCATTCAGGATCCGCAACACATTCTGCACGACCTGAATCTGCAAATCCGTCCCGGCGAGCGGGTCGCGATCTTAGGCAGCATTGGCAGCGGTAAATCGACGCTGTTAAAAATCCTGGCGCGTCTCTATTTGCCAACCCAGGGGCAAATGACCATGGACGGGCTGGATGTTAATCAGATAGATCCGGCCGACTGGCGCTCTGCCTGCGGCTACGTATGTCAGGACAATCGGTTATTTCAGGGTACGTTACGCCATAACATCGTGATAGGAAATCCTGCTGTCAGCACGGAGCGCTTCCTTGAGGTGGCGCGGCTGACGGGAATCGATGCTCTCTCTCGCCGCCACCCGGCAGGCTACGATATGCCGATTGGCGAAATGGGACAAGGGCTTTCAGGTGGGCAGCGCCAGCAGGTGTCACTGGCCAGATGCTTATTACTGGATCCCACCATCTTATTAATGGATGAGCCGACAAGCTCGATGGATACAGCTTCCGAAGCGCTATTTATTGGCCAGCTAAAGAAGGTCGTTCAGGATAAAACGCTGGTGATCGTTACTCATCGCACGGCAGTGCTGGAACTGGTTGACCGCATTATCGTGCTGGAGGATGGAAAAATCCTGGCAGACGGTGCGAAGGACGTCATTATGGCGAAGTTGCGCCAGTCACCGCGCAAGGCCACCGCCGAGCAAAACGTTGTCCGCTCCGCTTCCGGAGTGGCAGGTAACCAGGAGGCTGCTGCCAATGCGTAAACAACCTAAAATGCAGTCTGCAGATATGCAGTTTCTGGATGATCTGCAAAACGCGATTGTGATGCAAAAGCATCCAAGGAGCATGGCCGTTCTCTGGCTGATTGTGGTCATCGTTATCTCAGCGCTGGTGTGGTCCCATTTTGCCCGCGTTGAAGAGGTAACCAAAGGCGATGCCAAAGTGATCCCCGCCAGCCATGAACAGATCATTGAAAGCTTTGAAGACGGCACGCTGGAGACGCTGTTTGTTAAAGAAGGCGATCTGGTGGAAAAGGGGCAGCCATTGCTTAAGCTGGATTCCACCCGCGCGGAAGCGAGCTACCAGGAAGAGTTATCGAAAACGTACAGCCTTAAAGGTGCTATCTCACGTGCGCGCGCGGAAGCCTATGATTTACCGCTGATCTTTCCGCAGGAAATTCAGGATGTTCATACCATCGTTCAGGATGAAACCAAAGCGTATCAGACGCGGCGCAAGCTATTGGATGAGAGTATCAATGCGCTGTCGAACAACCTGAAACTCGCCGAGCAAGAGGTCAACCTTTCAGAGCCACTGGCGAAACGTGGTCTGATTTCGGATATGGAAATCCTGCGTCTGCGGCGTCAGGCTAACGATCTCCGCCTGCAGATTGCGGATCGTACCAATAAATACCATTCCGAGGCTAACAGCGAGCTTACCCGCCTGGAGTCGGATTTAACACAGGCTGAAGCACGGCTGGTTGGACGCAAGGACGTGATAAAATACGCCCTGATTACAGCACCGGTAAGAGGCACGATTAACAGCATTAAAGCCACTACCATTGATGGAGTTATCTCACGCGGCACCCAGATTATGTCGCTTATTCCTTCAGAAGATAATCTGCTACTGGAAACGAAGATCAAACCTTCAGAAGTCGCTTTCCTGCATCCTGGTCTGCCAGCCACGGTAAAAATCTCTGCCTACGATTTTGCCATTTATGGCGGTCTTAGCGGCGTTATCGAGAGCATCAGCCCCGACACTATTATCGATGAAACCAAAGCCCGTTCTGGACGCGAGGATGCGACCTACTATCGGGTCTATATCAGGACGCACGGATCGGATTTACATGTCAAAGACAAGAGCTTCCCTATTATTCCAGGGATGACGGCAAGCGTGGAGATCAAAACAGGTGAAAAAACGATCCTGTCCTACCTGCTCAAGCCGGTTTTAAAAGCGCGTGAAGCATTCAGGGAGAGATAATGCAATGCGAAGGAACATTTTTATCATAAGCTTACTGGCGATAAGCTTCGACTGTGCCGCCTCGCTGGCGACAGGCGATTTGAAACGCAAAGACGATCTTATTCGCGGCAGTACCCGCGCCTATCTTGAACAGACGATTAACCAGGCGCTGGTCTACAGCCCTGAAATTAAAGTCGCGGATGCAGACAGCAGCGCGGCGCATTATGACATCGATCAGGTAAAAGGGCAGCGCTGGCCGCAGGTACAGCTGGGCACTACCGCGCCGATGGCCTCTTTTGGTAGCGGGGCTGCGCCTGGACAACGTCGTCCTGGGGACAGTAGCCTTGCGGTAAGCGTTACAACCACCCTTTTCGACTGGGGCAAAAACAGCGAAAGCATAGACGGTGCGACGCAGCAGGCCAAAGCGTCTGTGCATCAATATGACTACACTCGCCAGCAAATCGCCTACAGCACGGTCAACGAATTAATTGATCTCAGTCGCTACCGGCAGAATCAGGACATTACGCTGCGCTACGTCGAGCGCATGCGCGAGCTGGTGAATATGCTGAACGAAATTACTAAAACGGATAGGGGGAGATACAGCGAGCTGGTGCAGGCCAGAGCGAAGCTATTAGCGGCCGAAACCGCGTTGCAAAGAGTCCGGGAGCAGCTCAGACAGTCGGAAATAAAACTTTCTCGTCTGACTGGCCGGTCCGTTACGCTCCCGAAAAAGTTCGACTGGACCATGCGCCCGATTCCTCCTTCGCTGGTGATGAGCCGACTGGCGAACCACCCTTCGCTGCTAAAAGCACAGGCTGAGAGCAGCGCGGCGGAACATCAGGCTGCCGCCGTTAAGGCGGGTAGCCTTCCGCAAATCAACTGGGTTGTCTCTAAAAATACGGCTAAAGACAGCTATGGCAACGATGAGCAGTGGTACACCGGGCTAAATGTGCAGTGGAATATTTTTTCTGGTGGCTCTGACAAAGCGGCCATTCTGGCCTCTTCCGCTCGTGCTTCGGCCAGTAAGTCGCAATATACCCAGTCGCGTATGGATATGGAGTACCAGATAAAAAACCTGACTCTGAGTCGGGATACCGCCGAAATGCAGGCGCGGGAGTATAAAAAGCTCAGCCAGGAGACGGACAAGGTGAGTAAGATTTATTACGAACAGTGGTTACGCTTGGGAAAAAGAACCCTGCTGGATGTGCTGACCGCCGAAAACGACCGCTACAACAACCATATTGCCGCCGTTAATGCTGAGCATGATGTTTACAGCAATAATATTACGCTTATCGCCATGGCCAATATGCTGTTCGAATGGCTTAATATCCATCCCCGCTAGATCCCTGATAAACACCTAAGACTATGGCTTGGGTGTTTTTTCTGCCCTCCCGGCATATACACCGCATTATATTAAATGGCTAAACGAATTTTAGTCGGCCCGTGTAAACAAAGCGTCGTTAGTCAATACTGACAGAAGCGTTGCCTGGTGCTGTCGCATTGATGTGATCAGCTCGCTGAAATTCGGGCCTGATTGTTTTTTTGCAAACAGCAGATAAAACAGCTCTGCTGGGGACACATCACCCTCTTCCATATGCTGAGTAATAGGACGCCGATCAGAGGAGCTTGTGTATCAAGGCTGAACGCATCGGGTTTTTCCTGTTTTAAACGTAACGGGGAAAATCATTATGCAGCTGGCAGCAGGCTGTAGATTATTACGGCTCAAGGAAGCCATCCATGCAGAGGGTATGTTCTTTTTAAAAAACCTGAACGCTAATTCCCATTTTATACCGTGATTCAACCTATTGGCTTTCAAAGAATTTCACCAGCAAGAATTACCTTTAACTATATGAATAAATAATATTTTTTTGTAATTTTCACGATGAAAACACCCTGTTTTCCATATGAAGCGTTGAGAAACGTTACTGAAGCGCTGAAGGGAACATAATGTTATATGCCCTTGCTCATTAACTCATTGAAGATATAACCGGTTTATAAAACGCTCTAAGTTTGATGTTTGTACATATCGAACAGACTAACCAACACGTCGTGCTTATAAGCCTACTGCTTTGAGAAATCAAAAAGCTGGACGCTATTTTTGTAAACTCAGAAAATATTAAATGCTAACGCTCTTTGCAGTTGACTAAATCATATAAAACAGATTTCACGGATTAATAGAGTTCCCCAGACGTAAAGCACGGGGTGCGCGATCTGGGTGATCGATTTATAACGGCCTGTTGTCTCTGAAAAGTTCGTTGAAGATAAACAGATGTCATATCTGACTTTCACCACTCTATTTCGTCTTTTCTGATAACATCACTTCGCGTTCAGGCTGGCACTGTCGGGAAGTTTTCACCAAATATTTTCATCCTCAACTAGATGATTTATAATGATTTTTAAAAAAATTTTCATGCTGAAAACACCATGGCTTGAACCGTTTTTGCGAATGTAATGTGGTCAGTTGTCCTGATGCAGGATTGTAATCTAAATACCACTATAACGTGGAACTACGCTTATAACGCTTGCTGAAGTAATAAATAGAAAATCAAGCGAATAGACGAGACCGTGCTAAATAACTATTAATAGACACAGAAAATTAGATTATTGATAGATTTTTAGACAGATTCTTATGACAGCCTTAAGGCGACAGAGAATAATGAAATACAAACTATAAAAATTACAGCCTTTTCGGACAGATAAGGTATGTATGAATATTCCTGCTTATTTATCCAGCCTAATCCATCCATCCGTATTGAGTAATTAAGCTCACCTGCTTGAGAAAAATCCAATTTTTTAGTTTTTTTCTGAGAAATTGGCAGATAACGGCTTTTTGTGTAGTATGCGGAAAAATTTATCGATGAGGCGAATATGAAGCGTGATTATGGTGGTGTGCTAGAAATGGCTACGCGAGCTAATTCCATGCTACATGGATTAAGCAGTCATATTGAACAGCAGCGACAGGAATTTAATCAGACAGGCTTTTACCAAACGTTTTCTCGCAATGCTGTTGCCAATATGCCGTTACTGAGTAAACACGCTGTCGTAGCGGCAATTAATGACATGGAAGAGGCCGGGTATCAGTTTGGAAAGCGGCAAACCGGCAGCACTTCACAATACGCTCTGACTATCCAGAATATCGTCGATATATATCAACACCGTAAAGTGCCAAAATATCGTGATAAACATGAAGGCCCGTTTGTGGTCTTTGTGGTGAGCCTGAAAGGGGGTGTGTCCAAAACGGTTAGCACCGTAACGCTGGCGCATGGTATGCGCGCGCATCCGGCGATGCTGCACAATGATTTGCGTATTCTGGTGATTGATCTCGATCCGCAGGCATCAAGCACGATGTTTTTGAGTCACACCAATAGCATCGGCTCGGTGTTAGAGACGGCTGCACAAGCCATGCTTAATGATCTCGATACAGAACAATTGCGCAGTCAGTTTATTAAGCCGACCGTTATGCCTGGCGTTGATGTCATACCTGCTTTCATCGACGATGGCTTTGTGGCGAGTGACTGGGAAGAGCTGGTAGCGAAGCATCTTCCCGGCGTCGCGCCTTCGGATGTATTACGGCGTAACGTTATCGATCGGCTGGCAGGGGATTATGACTTCATCTTCCTTGATACAGGGCCACATCTTGACGCGTTTATGCTCAATGCAATTGCTGCCAGCGATGTATTACTGACGCCAACACCGCCTGCCCAGGTCGATTTCCATTCAACAATGAAATATTTGACGCGCTTACCAGAAATGCTGGAGCGTATCGAATCAGAAGGCGTGGAACCGCGTTTAAAAGGCAATATCGGCTTTATGTCGAAGATGACATCGAAGCATGACCATCTGACTTCTCAAAGCTATGCCCGCGAAGTTTTTACCAAATCCATGCTTGATTGTAGTTTGCCGCGACTGGACGGTTTTGAGCGCTGTGGCGAATCCTTTGATACGGTTATTAGCGCCAATCCGTCATCTTATCCCGGTAGCGCTGATGCGTTACGTAAAGCTAAACATGAAGCTGAGCAGTTCTCTCGGGCTGTTTTTGATCGTATTGAATATATCAGGAGCACCCTGTGAGCAAGCCTATACAGCGCATCGGACGTACCCTTGGCGAGTCCGCTATTGCCAGCATCATTGATAGCAACAACCATTCGCGCGTGTTTACGCTGAAATCGAAAAAAACGGCGACTTTTGTCCGCCAGTTGATCCCGCATCATGATATAGAAGCGAAAACCTATGTCGATCCACAGATTAATGGGCGTGACCAGAGCACATTGACCGCGGAATCGGTTAAAGACATTACGCGTACTATCACGCTGCAGCAGTTTTTCCCAGCGATAGGCCGTATCAAGGGTAATCGCATCGAAATTATGGATGGCTCGCGTCGTCGCGCTGCATGCCTGTTCTCCGGTGCCAGCCTTGAAGTATTAGTAACCGCCGACGAACTGGATATGAGTGACGCCCGCCAGCTTGCTGCCGACATTCAGACGGCAAAAGAGCACAACTTACGAGAGCTAGGGTTGCGCTTTAAGCTGATGAATGAAGGAGGCATGAACAAGAGTGAGATCGCCAAAGCTGAGGGTATCTCGAACGCCAAAGTGACGCGTGCTTTCCAGGCTGCCGCGGTTCCGGCTGAATTCATTGAGATGTTCCCGGTGGTTTCAGAGTTGACGCTACAAGACTACCAGTTGTTACTGGATGTCTGGGAAGAAGCCAAAGCCGAAGCTGTTGAGGTAAACGATGTTGCTGCTCAGATTCAGAAAAAAATCACTGAAGCTGAGCTGCCAGAGAGCACCAATACTGACGAAAAGAAAGCGATGATCCTTGGTCTCTTTAAATCCGCAAAGCGTCAGCTAAAAGTTTCCGTACCGACCAACAAAACGGTCACAGAAAAACTGGCCACCTTTAGTACCGCAAATACTTATGCGCGCCGTAAGACAAATGACGAGAAGCGCACAGTACAATATGAATTTAGTCGTTTACCAAAAGAGATCGCCGAGAAAATTGACGCGTCAATCAGGGAAATACTGGGGACGATAAAGTAAAGCTAACAGGAGCGGAAATTATTTTTTCTTCTGCTTTCACTCGATGTTTTAAACAAACCGGCTATTTGCCGGTTTTTTGCTGCCTAATTTCATAACCTCTTCGGTAATCTCCCCATTTTTAACGGAGGCAATAAGTAGAATCAGGCTATGCGCTGAATATGCTGCATCGGCGTGTAGCCATTTAACGCCATATTCGGACGCTCGTGATTATAAAACCATTGCCACCGCGTGGCATAGTCCTGCAATTCATCCAGTGAGGAAAACAGATACTGCCCCAGCCAGTCATAACGCACCGTCCGGTTATATCGCTCAATATAAGCGTTCTGCTGAGGTTTTCCGGGCTGAATAAAGTGAAGCACTATATTCTGCCGTTCCGCCCATGACATCAGTAGCTTACCTGTGTATTATGGCCCGTTATCACACCGAATGGCTGCTGGTTTTCCCTTCCATTCAATGAGTTGAGCCAGCGTCCTGACTACCCGACTTGCCGGCAGGGAAAAATCCACCTCAATGGCCAGTGCCTCACGATTAAAATCATCGATAACATTCAGTAAACGGACAGAACGACCATCCGACAGCTGATCATGCATGAAGCCCATTGACCAGCATTCATTGCTGTTTTCAGGCACCGCCAGCGGTTCGGGCTTATCCCGCTTCAGTCGTTTTTTCGGCCTTATTCGCATATTCAGCGACAACTCGCAGTAAATTCGGTACTCCCTTTTGTGGTTGAACCGGAAGCCTTTTACGTTACGCAGGTACAAAAAGCACAGGCCAAATCCCCAGTTGCGCTGGCTGTCAGTGATGCGAAGCAGCCAGTCGGCAATGACGGTATTTTCTTCATTCATCTGAGGCTGATAGCGACAGCAACTTTCGCTGACAACAAACAACGGGCAGGCAAAACGTATACTGACGCTTCGGCTTCTGACCGCGTCCTGTGCCATCTGCTTTCGGTGCGATGGCTTCACCACTTTTTTGCCATGGCCTCCTGAATGATTTCCGCTTTAAAGCGTTCTTCGGCATACATTTTTTTGAGGCGGCGGTTTTCGTCTTCCGGCTCTTTCAGGCGGGCCATCATGGAGGCATCCGTCCCGCCATAGCGCGAGCGCCATTTGTAGAAGCTGGCACTGCTCATGCCGTGTTCGCGGCACAGTTCAGCCACTGGCGTTCCGGCCTCGGCTTGTTTCAGGATGGACATGATCTGGCTGTCAGTAAAACGTGATTTTTTCATAGGTATCTCCCCGGTTCAGATTACGAGAAAATTCTACCTATCAACACACCGGATTTTCGGGAGGATTACCTTTCATTTCACTGACATATTTCATAGTCATTTTTTCTCTTTATGCATAATGAGCCGGTATTGCCCGGTTAAAATTATCCCTGGTTTGTACTTTTCGAAGCCAGATACTCTCTCTCAGTCGGATTATGAGACCGAAATCTTTTCGGAACAGCTTTCGATAGAATAATATTCTGTTTTCCGACACAGTATCGGCGTCGGTTGTCAGCCTCTCTCGCCAACGATACGACTTTCCGTAACCAGGACTGATGTACCCGATCACTGGGATAGTGGTCGCGATAACTCGCTCCCAATCTGACGCCGAGGAAACATCATGGTGGACGAAAATCACCTGGTCTCAGAATGCTTCAGCCGCTGATATGTCGTTGGTCTCGTCGAGATCGGTGAAAACGATGTTTGTACCTGATCATGCAAGTAATTTGGCTTCCGCACGACCATTAGACCATCGGTATTTAACAGGCGGAATAAAATACGGGTCAAATTTCGAGTCTTGACAACATCAGGTGAAAAAATTACTGTTCAAAACAGCTCAATAGATAACTGAATGATCCCGAGTCCGGGCGTGATCAGATATTGAGTAGATAACGTCATAGATCATTCCTCTGGATTAGATGCCTTGCAGACTACTTCAGAAAATCACTGTCGTTCGTATACCCAAAGCTATCACGCTCCCTGCATTACCGCGAGCACCAGAATCGCGGATATAGGGGCAGCCCCGCCCTTCCGCAGTCGTACACCGCGCAGTAGCGAATTCACGCGACTCTCTCTATGATGGCTTTTTCCCGTGTCAATGTCGGGACCGATTAGAACTCAGGGAAGCACCACGCGATGACCTTATTAAACGACCTTGATTTGCGCCAGTTGGAAGCCTTCTCGGCGGTAATTGCGACGGGCAGCGTGACGGCAGCGGCCAAAACGCTCAACCGATCGCAGCCGGTAGTGTCACGTCAGATCCAGGAACTGGAACAGTCGCTCGGTTATCCGCTATTTATCCGTAATGGCCCGCGCATCCATCCTTCTGAACAGGCGCTGCAACTGCATCAATACGTACAAAAAGCCTTGCTGTCATTGCAGCAGATTCGCCTGCGCGCGCAGGAGATAGCGCACCAGCAGCACCGTCCGCTCATTATCGCCGCGACGCCCGCGCTGGCCGCCGGTTTACTGCCGCAGGCGCTGGCCGCGCTCGATCTGCAGAACAAAGTGCAAATCATCAGTGAATCCGCGGAGCAGACTGCGCATGCCGTGATTACCGCCGAAGCCGATCTTGGCCTGTGCAGCCTGCCGCTGGAGCATCATGCCGTAGAGTTGCACTGGATTGGCCAGTCGCGCTGTGTTGTGGCGCTGCCTGAGAACGACGAACTGGTGGCACAGGCGCAGCTGTCGCTCAGCCAGCTGGCCGGACGCCGTTTGATTGCGCCGTGGAGCCCGCAGCGGCTGCGTGGACGCTATGAAAAAGCACTGAAAAAGGTCAAGGCACCGCTGCTGGAAACCATTGAAACCAACTCTTCGGCCAATATCCTCGGCTGCGTGCGCGCCGGACTGGGCGTGGCGATCCTCGAGCCGGTTACGGCCTGGGGTATGCCGCTGACGGGCGTCGCGATTCGCTCTCTGGAAGAAGAGATCCCCTATTACTTTGGCGTGATTACGCCGCAGGGGCGACAAATCTCCACTGCCGTGCAGGCGCTGACGGAAGCGCTGTCGAACGCCGCCGCCGAGCTGCTGCCGGACTTTGAATGTCTGGCTGCCAGCGAGCATCCACGCGTTATGCGACTGATTAATCAGGTTTGAGTGACGCTGCAAATCGTTGAATATCACATCGTGACTATCCACCTGGTCGCCATCAAAGGTGACCCGACTACATCTGTACATTATTGTAGGGTGCGCATTAATGCCCACCCGGCATGCAAAAAATCCTGCTATATCAACGCTTATATCAATTTATGCATAACATATAAGAAATCCATTGATTAAAAGCTGAGCGCGATTATTGACTCCTTTTCAGGCCAGGAGGAAGATGCAAAGCCTTAACTCTTACTATGCGTAATAATGATTATTAACCTGTGAATATGCATTTTAAGAATAGTAAGAAGCAGAGTTAATACTCTACGCATTAGTCATTTCGACAGCCCTCTGGCTGCCGCTGACACCAGGGATACTGATATGACACAAGCTGCCGACGGCCTTGCCGCGCTGGAAGCCCAGCTGCAGCAGGATCTGGAATACCTCGAACTGCCCGCCAAATCCTGGGTGCCTGCGCACACTTATAATGGCGAGTCGGTGCGCGACGTCGTGGTCCTTGGCGCAGGCATGTGTGGTCTGGCGGCACTGGCCAGGCTGCAACTCACCGGCATCAGCAACGTAGTGGCGTATGATGCCGCGCCCGCCGGGCGGGAAGGCCCGTGGGTGACCTTTGCGCGCATGGAAACCCTGCGTTCACCGAAAAATCTGCATGGTCCGGCGCTCGGTCTGGCGCAGCTGACCTTCCGCGCGTGGTTTACCGCGCAATGGGGCAAAGCCGCGTGGCAGGCGCTGGATAAGATCCCTAAAGATCAGTGGATGGATTATCTGATTTGGTATCGCAAGGTGCTGAACCTGCCGGTGCATAACAATGTACGCGTCACGGGTATTGCGCAGGTGGGTGAGCTGATCGCCCTCGACCTGAGCGGCGCAGAAACCGGCCGCGTCTATTCCCGGCGGCTGGTGCTAGCGACCGGGCGCTCCGGGCTGGGCGGTTTTGCCGTACCGGATTTCCTGAGCAAGGTTGATCGCCGCTTCTGGGCGCACTCTGCCGATAACATCGATTTCGACGCGCTGCGCGGCAAACGCGTGGCGGTGATTGGCGCAGGCGCGTCATCAATGGATAACGCCGCCACCGCACTGGAATACGGCGCTGCGGCGGTTGACCTGCTGATTCGCCGCAAAGAGATGCCGCGCATTAACAAAATGACCGGCATCGGCAGTCAGGGCGTGATACACGGCATGCATCAGCTGCCGGACGCGTGGAAATGGAAATTTGTCGATTACACTGCGACTACGCAAACGCCGCCGCCGCGCGCTTCAACGCTGCGCGTATCTCGTCACGCTAATGCGCGTTTCTTCCTCGACTGCGGCATCAAAGCCGTGCAGCAGCAGGAAAACGGTTTGCTAATCGAAACTACCCAGGGCGCGCTGCACTACGACTATCTGATTGCCGCCACCGGCTTCACCAACGATTTTAACGGCCGTCCGGAATTTGCGGCCATTGCGCCACATATTCGCAGCTGGGCCGATGGTCGCTATCAGCCGATTATGGGACCGGCGCGTCAGAGCATGCTGGAAGCACCGGATCTCGGCCCGGCATTTGAATTCCGCGAACGCACGCCGGGCGCATGTCCGATACTGGCGCACATTTACTGCTTTAACGATGCCGCGATGCTGACACACGGCAAGGTATCCGGCGATATTCCGGCGGTCAGTGCCGGGGCCGATCGCCTGGTGCGCGGCATCACCGCATCGCTGTTTAGCGAAGACGTTGAGCAGCACTACGCCAGCCTGCAAGCTTTTGCCACTCTTGAACTACAGGGCGATGAATGGGTGGACGCTACCCCTTTACTGAAACAGGAGAACGCGTTGTGAGCGACGCCATTGATCAAGCCGCAGGGCTGACACCCCAGGATGCACTGTACCAGACGCGCCGCCTGCGTCCGGAGTTTGTGGACGGTGCCGAGCAGTGCCGTCAGTCGGTACTGACGCCAGCGGAAGACCAGAGTTTAGCAACCGGGTTGCGTCTGGCGCTGGCACTGCGTATGGCAAAGCTTAATGATGATGCCGGGCTGCAGCGCGATTATCAGGCGCAGCTGGCGCAGCATCAGCCGTCTGCGGAGCTGCAGGCACTGGCAGAAGGCGCAGTGCCTGCAGGCGAACCGCTGGCGACCATCGCACGCCACACCGATTTAATTACTCAGCAGCCGATGCAGGCCACAGAGCATCATATCCGCCTGCTGGAACAGGCCGGACTCACCCATCCGCAAATCGTTGCGTTGTCGGAGTTGATTGCGTTTGTTAACTTCCAGACGCGCGTGGCGGCTGGCTTACGTTTACTGAGGTCCGCATGATTCCGTCAGTCAGTCTCAAGCCATTGCACTGGCATCCGTATATCGAGCCGGTTGAAGTGGAAGCTGCAACGCCAGCTCAGCTGGAAGCCATGAAGGTTACGCCTTCTAATAAGAAAATCTCCGAGTACGTGCGCACGCTGGTGCACGATCCAGAAAGCTATGTGGCGCGCACCGCGCTGTTCAACGCCATTATGTATGTCGAAGGCGGACTGAATCGAGCCGATCGTGAGCTGGGCGCGCTGGGGGCGTCGATCGTCAACGGCTGCAAATATTGTGCGGTGGTGCATGCGCGCCGCCACGTACAGCTGGCAGAGAACGACGCGGTGGTAAGTGCGATTTATTTTGAACGCGCCGATGTGCTGGGCGCACGCGATGCGGCGATCTACCATTTTGCGCGCCGCCTGTCGGTGACGCCATCAGAAGCAACATCGGAAGATGTGGCAGCACTGCGCGCGGCTGGCATGGACGATCAGGAGATTGTCGATCTGATCCACGCTATCGCTATCTTTGGCTGGGCCAACCGTCTGATGCATGTGCTCGGCCATGCTGACCTGAATAAGTAAGGTTACGCCATGTTAGAACTCAACAATGTTACTCTGTCATACGGCAACAATCCGATCCTGAAAGGCGTCAATCTGTCGGTTAAACGCGGCGACGTGGTGTCGATCATCGGCCCAAGCGGCACCGGAAAAACCACGCTGCTGCGCTGTATCAACTACCTGGCAAAGCCGTCGGCGGGCACAATTCAACTCGAGCAGATACGTATGGATTATCAGTCACCGGATAAAGCGGCGCTCCAGGCGATCCGTCTGCGCACCGCCATGGTATTTCAGCAGTTCAATGTATTCAAAAACATGACAGTGCTGGAAAACGTGATGGACCCGCTGATGGTGGTTCAGCGCAAAAGCAAACAGCAGGCGCGCGATATCGCCGTGCAGGAGCTGGAGCGCGTGGGGCTCGGTGCCAAACTTGATCACTATCCGTCACAGCTCTCTGGTGGTCAGCTGCAGCGTACCGGCATTGCCCGCGCGCTGGCGATACGTCCAGATGTGATGCTGTTTGATGAACCTACCTCATCGCTCGATCCCGAGCTGGTGGGCGAGGTGCTGAAGGTGATTAAAGATGTGACGTCCTCCGGCATTACCTCGCTGCTGGTGACGCATGAGATGCAGTTCGCCAAAAGCGTGTCGAACCGCATCGTATTTATGGATCAGGGCGTGGTGGCCGCGCAGGGCAGCCCGACGGAAATTTTCGATAATCCTACCCTGCCGCGCCTTGCCCAGTTCCTCAATACAGAACACGTCCTCTAATAATTAAAAGGAATCAATGACATGCCTGCAATCAAAACTACGTTACGTCGTCTGGCTGCGCCAGGCATCATTGCCCTCGCGCTGGTGAGCGGCAGCAGCTTCGCTGACGCGGTGCGCACCATCAAAATCGCTACCGCAGCAGAATCCAAACCGCTATCGTGGGGCGCAATCGGTCACGAGCCGCAGGGCTACGAGCCGGACGTACTGAAAGCCATCAACGCTAAACTGCCGCAGTACAAATTTGTCATGGAAGGCGCGGCGGATATCGCCCAGGAAACCGGCCTGGCCACCGGTAAATACGATATGGCAACCGGCGGCTATTACAAAGCGCCTGCACGCAGCAAACAGTTCCTGATTCCGGATGCGCCGATGGGTGCCAGCCTGATGAAGATCTACAGTCGCAGCGATAGCAATATCAACGGCATGAAAGATCTGGTTGGCAAAAATATTGTGCCTGTTACCGCAGGCGGTGGCGTGTATAAATTCGTGACTCAGTGGCAGCAGGATAACCCGAACGAAAAAATTACCATCAAAGCCTCCAGCGCCGGTGTGCCTTATCCAGATCGCCTGAAGGAAGTACAGAACGGCAAATATGACGCGCTGATCCTGCCATCTAACCTGGGCGAGCAGACCGTTATCGACAACCAGAAGCTGGCGATCAAAACCAGCGAGCCAGTGGCGATCAACAACACCTATGTGCTGATTCACCGTTCGGCTGAAAACCAGGCGCTGAACAATGACGTCAACAACGCACTGCAACAGCTGAAAGCCGACGGCACGCTGGATAAGCTGGCGCAGAAGTGGTTCGGCGAAGACGTCACGAAGTACATGAAGTAACAGATTCACTGCGCCGTGTTATGCACGGCGCATGCTGTCCTTATTAGCAGGAGTGTTTCACCGTGAATCTTTCCGCAATGATTCCTGAGCTGTTGTCAGCGCTGCCGCTGACGCTCGGCATAATGCTGGTCGCCATGCTGGTGGGCTTTGTGCTGGCGCTGATCGCTACCGTGTTCCGCGTGCGTCGCATTCCCGTGATCAGCCAGCTGGCCGATCTCTACGTTTCCTATGCGCGCAGCGTACCGGTGGTGCTGCAGCTGTTTGTCGCCTTTTACGGCCTGCCGCTGATTACCGATAACCTCGGCATGAGCGATTTTTTCACCGCCAACGTGGCGGCGATGATTGGCCTGAGCCTGTATCACGGCGGCTATTTGTCTGAAGTCATGCGCCCGGCGTTTCTCGCCGTCGAACGCGGCCAGCACGATGCCGCCGACAGCATGGGCTACAGCTTCCGCCAAAAAATGCTGCGCATCGTTGGCCCGCAGGCGGTGCACTTTGCGCTGCCAGGCTACGGCAACGCCATTATCTATTTGGTTCATAACGTGGCGCTGGTGATGTATATCGGCGCAGCGGATGTGATGGCAACGGCGCACCTGATTATGGAACGCGATTACAACCAGTATCAGTTCGGTACTTATCTGGTGCTGGCGGTTATTTATTCGCTGCTGTGCCTGGTGGCGTGGCTGATTGTGCGTTTCTTTGAACAGCGACACGCGAAGTACAGCGCGAAAGCGGCGCGCGTGAAATTGACCGCCAGCGTCTGAGTGAGGGAGAAAAACCATGTTTAATAGTGAGGTTTTGCTGCCGGACTTCTGGAGCATGCTCGATGCAGTGCCGGTGACGTTGCTGATGGCGGTGACGATATTTATCTGCTCGACGCTGCTCGGCGGTCTGTTTGCCTTTATCGAGCATCGCCGCATTCCGGTTTTGCGCCAGCTGGTTATTGCCTACAAGATTGCCTTCAAAGGCGTGCCGATGGTGGTGGTAATCTTCCTGGCCTATTACGGTTTGCCACCCGCCCTGCACTTCGTTGCCACGCTGTTTGGCGTTGAAGTCAATGCGCGCTCGCTGCCGAACTGGGCGATTATCATCGTGGCGCTCAGCGCCTGCGTAGCGGCTTTTCAGGCAGAGGTGTGGAAAGGCGCGCTGAATTCATTCGATAGCGGCCAGTCGGACGCGGCACTGTCGCTCGGTTACAGCGGCGGTCAGCTATTCCGCCGCGTGATGTTCCCGCAGATAATCGTGGCGGCGATCCCGGATCTGGCGAACGCCTTTATGGTGATCATGAAAGCGTTGTCGCTGGCTTTTGCCATCGAGGTGGTGGATATCTTCGCCCAGGCACAGCTGACCGCGGCGCTGAATTTCTATTACCTGGAAGCGTTCCTGATCGCGGTGGTGTTTTATATGGTGATTGCCTATGTGGTGACCAAAATCGCCGATAAAATTGAAGCGTTTTTGCGTGTACGTACCTGAGTTTGTGAGTGATGAGATGAAACGGCAGCCCGGTTTGGCTGCCGTTTTTGTTTGTGCTAAATGTTATTTCGTGCGATTGTTGGCCGCCCTGTACGCTTCAGTCTTCTGCTGAACCGATCCTGATGTTACCAGGTTAAATTAGCCTGTCCTGCATTCCCTGCGGCTGTATCCCAGTCAAAGCTCATGAGTCCACCGGCGCATCCTGACTGTAAATTCCAGGCCTTCCAGTTTTATGAATGTAGTGGCACAGTAAATTTGGCCACCTGATTAAAGGTGATATTCTCACCTCAACACAAAACAGGTGACTTAATGAACAAGAAAACTAAGCGTACTTTCACCCCCGGGTTCAGGCTGGAATGTGCACAGCTGATTGTTGATAAGGGCTACTCATATCGACAAGCCAGTGAAGCGATGAATGTCGGTTCTACCACGCTTGAGAGCTGGGTGCGCCAGCTCAGGCGAGAGCGCCAGGGGATTACGCCCTCTGCCACACCTGTTACTCCAGACCAGCAACGTATCCGCGAGCTGGAAAAGCAGGTTCGCCGCCTGGAGGAACAGAATACGATATTAAAAAAGGCTACCGCGCTCCTGATGTCCGACTCACTGAACGGTTCACGATAGTTGCCAGACTGAGTGACAGCCACACGGTTGTCAGCCTGTGTTCTGCTCTGGAAATACACCGCAGCAGTTACCGATACTGGCGAAAACGACGCGATACGGTTAATCCGGCGCGAGTCAGGCTGTGCAGCGAAATACGCCGGGCGTGGAATCAGAGTCGGGGCTCTGCGGGCGCGCGCACTCTGGCTGACATGCTGACCCACAACGGCGTCCCGATGAGCCGTTACCGTGCCGGGCGTCTGATGAAATACCTGAACCTGAGCAGTTGTCAGCCCGGCAAACATCAATACAAAAATTTCCGTCAGGAACATACATGCCTGCCAAATTTGCTTGAGCGTCAGTTCGCTGTACCAGAGCCAGACCGGGTATGGTGCGGAGATATTACATATATCCGGGCAGGAAATCGCTGATGCTGTCTGGCGGTTGTTATGGATCTTTTTGCCCGCAGGGTTATCGGCTGGAGTCTGTCAGCGAATGCCGATACCGCACTGATAAGCAACGCTCTGCGGATGGCATATGAGACGCGTGGTCAACCGCATGATGTCATGTTCCATAGCGATCAGGGAAACCAGTATGCCGGTCTGAAATATCAACAGCTTCTCTGGCGTTACAGAATAAAACAAAGCGTCAGTCGGCGGGGAAACTGCTGGGATAACAGTCCCATGGAACGCTTCTTCCGCAGTCTGAAAACAGAATGGGTGCCGGTGAATGGTTACGCAGGCAAGGACGAAGCCCGGCGACAAATCAGCGGTTATATCCTGAATTACTACAACAGCGTCAGGCCTCACCATTACAACGGAGGGCTGACGCCGGAAGAATCAGAGAACAGATATCGTTTTTACTGTAAAACCGTGGCCAATATTACTTGACCACTACATGCACTGGATGTTCAGCTCAGTTGTGTTGTGTTGTGTTGTGTTGTGTTGTGTTGTGTTGTGTTGTGTTGTGTTGTGTTGTGCTGAGCTGAGCTGAGCTGAGCTGAGCTGAAGAAGTTGCGAACAGCCCTGTCCGCCCTTCCCATTGCCGGAGAACGTTATTCCCCTGAAGGCATGAAGGGCGTAGGTGCCTGAGTCCGCTCAGCCCAAAAAGCTTCTCCGCAAACTTCTCCCGGTATCTTTTAAGGGTATTTATTATATGAACGGCACCGTTTTACACGTAAGGACTGTGACCGAACCCTGAAAAAACCGGTTTAACCAGCAGTAATGAAATAAGGGGCGCGTTAGCAGATGCGCTCCTTATTTCCGATAATTAAAATTTTTAAATTTGGAATATCCCTGGTCCGTTAAACAGTATCTGTCCTCAAGGCGAGGCCTGTTCGAAGCCTCCACGCCTGGAAAGTTCATTGAATCGCCAGGGTCGGCTATTCGCTTATAACCGTTCTGGATCTTTACTCATCGTCAGAGAAGTGTCAAAAGCGGGCATCATTAACATTTCGGTGCATTTATCAATCGGGGGTAGGTCGGGGGTTTTTAGGTCAAGTGGTTTATTTTTGATATTTCGCGCTTTTTTCAGCTTTAGGGTATGGCTGGTTGATACCTGCCAGCATTGACGTAGCGCGATCAAAAGTTAAGACAGGCACAGTATTGGTTTTCTTACATTAGGATAATGCCATACCGCTTCAGTAGAAACGCCCATAGCGCAAACAGCACCACTGTTATCGCGCAAGATATTACCAGCGTGAGCCAGAAACCAGCGCGCTGGTAAAGACATGGTGTCGCTACCGATGTAAAACTGGCCCACCTGCCGATGTAAATCTGACCCACCTAGGGTAAAAATGGCAGTTTTAAGGCACTGCCAATGATGACATTGGAGACCAGAGTGGAGATTAGTGTTTTACACCGTCAGGGCATGTCGATACGCGCCATCGCGCGCCAGCTTTCATGCTCTCGTGAGACCGTTCGCAGATATATTCGTAGCCCGCTGCCCGTAGCGGATATGCGCTACAAGCCTCGCGCACCCAGACCCTGCAAGCTTGACCCGTTCAAGACCTATATCCTTGAGCGCGTGGCCGCTGCCAGGCCCCTCTGGATACCCGCCAGTGTGCTGCTGCGCGAGATCCGTCAGCGTGGTTACGAGGGTGGTTACAGCATGCTGACCGCTTTCCTGCACCCCATTAAGCAGCCCGTCACTGAAGAGGTAACACGCTTCGAGACCGAGCCTGGCTTTCAGATGCAAGTTGATTTCACCATCATCAGACTCGGTCATAACCCATTGCTGGCCTTTGTCGCCACGCTGGGCTGGAGCCGCGCGACTTTCGTCAAGTTTTACAGCAACCAGGACTCCGCTGCCTGGTGTGACGGCATTGAGTCTGCGCTCAGGTTCTTCGGCGGGACGCCGCATCAGCTGCTGTTCGACAACGCCAAGGCCATCATCATTGAGCGCGATGTCTACGGCCCCGGTAAGCATCGCTGGAACCCGCAGTTGATGCACGTCGCCGAGAAGTATGCCTTTACTCCCAAGGTCTGCCGACCCTATCGCGCCAAGACCAAGGGTAAGGTTGAGCGGTTTAACCATTACCTCAAGAACAGCTTTATCGTGCCTCTTACCGCGACCTTCCGGCAGGCCGGGCTGGTACTGGATGTACCTGCTGCCAACACACGCATCGGCGAGTGGCTGGTCACCGTCGCGAACACACGAGTGCATGGCACCACAGGCGTACCGCCTGAGCAGCGCATGCCGCGCGAGCGTGCTGCGCTATTGCCGTTACCGAAGGTCACGTTGGCATTGCCTGCACCTGTCCCAGCGCTCAGCCAGCGTCCGGTGCCGACCGAGAGCCTGCAACATCCTCTGGCAACGTACCAGGCCTTGCTCGAGGTGCCAGCATGAACCTTCAACATGATCGTATTGCCGCGCTCTGCGAGCAACTCAAGCTCGACCGCCTGCCGGCAGAGTGGCCGGGTGTGGCACAGGCGACCATCGACAACAGCGGCACGCATGCCGACTTCCTGGAAGCCGTTTTGCAGCTCCAGCATGATGGCCAGAACGAACGGCGTCGCCAGACCATTTTGCGGTTATCAGGCCTGCCGGTGATAAAAACACTGGAGCAGTTCGATTACGCCTATGCCAGTGGCGTTCCACGAAGTCAGATCCAGGAGTTGGCGGGTCTGACATTTATCGAACGTCAGGAGAACGTTGTCCTGCTCGGGCCTTCTGGCGTCGGCAAAACGCACCTGGCGACCGCCATTGGCTATAAGGCCGCGATGGCGGGTTTAAGCATTCGGTTCATTACCGCCGCCGACATGATGCTGCAACTGATGGCGTCACATCGTCAGGGTGACCTGAAGGGCTACCTGAACCGCGTCGTAGGTAAACCTAAGCTGTTGATCATCGACGAAGTGGGATATCTGCCGTTCGGTAAAATGGAGGCGAACCTGTTCTTCCAGGTAGTCGCTAAACGGTATGAGTCAGGCAGCGTGATCCTGACCAGCAACCTGCCGTTTACGCAGTGGTCCGGAACGTTTGGTGATGACGAGACACTGACGGCAGCGATGCTGGATCGGCTGCTTAACCATGCGCATATCGCCCAAATCAGCGGCCAAAGCTATCGACTGAAAGATAAGCTGAAAAGCGGTCAACTCCAGAAGAAAACGAAAGCAACAACGCTCGAATGATTCAAAGGGGGTGGGTCAGTTTTACTTTGGCAGGGTGGGTCAGAATTCGATCGGTATTGACAACATTCCGGTGCTTCACGCATCTGCACTAATAATTATATACGCGATCGCTACCTTCCAGTGCATAACTCATAATTTTCCTGGCGACATTGCTGTCTATATTTAACGCTAATAATCTGGAACGTGCGGTGCGTCATACATCACGTGCCGAAAACAATTCCGCCCCTAAACCGTGTAGTCTGCAATTCATTTAACGCGATACTTGTTTAAATATGCCGTTAGACAGGACTGTGGCGCATCACGCGCAGTGAAGTTAACGCTGTATTTTAAGTAGCCAGTTACAGAAAATTTAACGATTCAGGAAACACATTTCGCCAACATCAAATGTAGGCTCCAGCATGAGCGGGTCTGCCGTCACAATAACCGGTTCGCACCCATTTTACTCTATTCACTTACACAGTTTACCCAAACAAAATCATCACATTATGCAGGTTTTTTACTCATTAATCGACTCACGGTTGACGCAGGTAAAAGTTTCCCAACCGTATATACAATGATAAGCATTATCATTATCATATGCATTTGCTTACAAAAGTTAATTAAACAGGGAGTTTTCTCAAGTGAATGTAACCATACGTGTCCAAAAGCATCCCGTCGCGCTTTTGCTGGCTGGACTGTTAAGTACTTCTGCTTACGGTGCTAATGAAGAAGAAACTGAAAAACTGGCTGATGATGAAACCATGTTAGTCACCGCTGAACAGGAACTAAAACAGCAGCCGGGTGTTTCAACGATTACGGCGCAGGATATTGAGAAAAGTCCTCCTGTTAATGACCTCTCAGACATCATTCGTAAAATGCCTGGCGTCAATCTCACCGGCAATACGGCCAACGGTAGCCGCGGTAATAATCGCCAGATCGATATTCGTGGCATGGGTCCGGAAAACACTCTAATTCTGATTGATGGCGTACCTGCGACCTCACGCAATTCGGTGCGTTATAGCTGGCGTGGTGAGCGCGATTCGCGCGGCGACAGCAACTGGGTTCCACCGGAGATGGTTGAACGTATCGAAGTTATTCGCGGTCCTGCTGCGGCACGCTACGGTTCTGGTGCGGCAGGCGGCGTAGTGAATATTATTACTAAACGTCCGACGAATGACTGGCATGGATCGTTATCGCTTTATACGAACCAGCCAGAGGATGACAAGGAAGGTGCAACTAAACGCGCTAACTTTAATCTGAGTGGTCCGTTAGCGGGCGAAGCGTTAACTATGCGTTTATACGGCAACGTTAATAAAACCGATGCTGATGCTTTCAACATCAACACGGCAGAAAATGGGTCTGCGGCTGCGGGTCGTGAAGGCGTACGTAATAAAGATATAAATAGTGTGATTTCATGGAAAATCAATCCATTACAAATCATTGATTTTACTTATGGCTATAGCCGTCAGGGCAATATTTACGCTGGTGATACCCAATACAGTAATGGCGCAGGAAATGCACTGATTGAATCACTTGAAGGCGATGAAACCAACCGTCTTTATCGCCAGAGTTATGGCCTGGCGCATAACGGAATCTGGGACTGGGGCCAGTCGAAACTGACCTTCAATTATGAAAAAACAAACAACACGCGCTTGCAGGAAGGTACATCAGGTAGCGGAGAGGGTCGCATCAACAGCAACACTTACTCCACCAGCCGTTTTGAAAGTTATCGTGCAGGCGGTGAGGTAAATTTCCCAATAGAATTTCTGCGTGATCAAACCGTTACGCTTGGTGCTGAGTGGAACCGTGATGAACTAAACGATCCGGCATCCATGCAGGCAACGAATGCCTCCGGCGTGGTTATCGGCGATGTTAGCGGTGACGGCTCTTCGCGTAGCAGCACCAACTCTGCCACCATCAGCTCACTTTATTTTGAAGACAATATTGCCGCCACCGACAGCACGGAAATTATTCCCGGATTGCGTTTCGATTATCACGACAGCTTTGGTGCTAACTGGAGCCCAAGCCTGAATATCTCGCAAGGATTAGGCGATTATTTCACCGTGAAAGCCGGTATCGCTCGTGCATTCAAGGCCCCTAACCTTTATCAGTCTACTGAAGGTTATCTACTTTCAACGCGTGGCAACGGATGTCCAGTCGGCATTGTCTCCGGTAGTTGCTACCTGTTGGGAAATAAAGATCTCGACCCGGAAGTCAGTGTTAATAAGGAATTAGGCATTGAATTTGCTAATGACGGCTACGTCGCCGGTATTACCTGGTTCCGCAATGATTATAAAAATAAAATTGTTGCGGGCACCGAAGTGCTAGGTTACGCCTCGAATGGTAATAATATTCTGCAATGGAGCAACGGCGGCAAAGCGGTAGTTGAAGGTCTCGAAGGTAATATGACCATTCCGGTTATCCGTGACGTGCTGGAATGGCGCACCAACGCAACTTACATGCTTCAGTCGAAAGATAAAGATACCGGCAATCCGCTTTCCATCATTCCTGAGTATACCATCAATACTATGCTGGACTGGCAGGTTACGCAGAACTTTTCCAGTAACCTGAACTGGACAATGTATGGTCGTCAGAAGCCACGTGAACACGCCGAATCACGTACTGAAGCAAATTCATTATCGACAAAAGAAGTGGGTGCCTATTCTGTGCTTGGCCTGAACTTCAATTACGACATCACCAAAAATCTGCGGGCTAACGCCGGTATCAGTAATCTGTTAGACAAACGTGTTTATCGTGAAGCTGAAGGCGCTTCAACCTATAACGAACCGGGTCGGGCATATTATGCCGGTCTGACTATGACGTTCTGACAGACATGACTAAAAAAGTCTATTGATCGATTAAACCGTTTGCGTGTCATCACGCGATTGAGGGTTTACTTCCATTAAATTATTCAGAGATTAACAACATCCGCTTTGGTTCTGATTTCAACGTGCCGGGTAATTCAGGAATTTTTTGTTCGCCTGACGTTATCCTACTGAAAATTAAAATTTTTCCGAACGATTTTTTGCCTACGAAAATCAGTACATGACTGAATCCATCGTTCTTTTATTACCGAAATAAATTAACCACGTAGTTATACCCGGTTTTTCCAGATAACGTCTCAGACTTCCCCACCTTACTATGTTTACCTTAATGGTTAGGACGGTTATTTAAGTGGCTTGTCGCCTGTTGCTGTTGCTTTTGAACTTTTTCTGCCCCTGTGACAATATATAAAACATATGCGTTTTATATAGGATTGATATGGGTATCGTAAAAATTTCCGATCTGATGCATGAAAATCTGCGCATCGCCAGTCAGGCAATGAGCCGCTCCATTAATTCTCAGGCTGAACATTGGTTAAAGCTGGGCATGTTGGCTGAGTTATATCCGCAGCTTAACCAGCATGAGCTGGCGCAAAAGCTTATTCGTGTTGAGCTGAACGGCGGGTCAGATATTCGTAACCTGATTGTTCACGACAATTCTATTTCACAAGGAAATGAATAATGAGCTCGGTAAGAATTCATACCATGCAGGAAATCGAACTGGCGCGAGCCGCCGGACATGCCGCAGCTCAGGTGTTGGCAATGATCGCTCCGCACGTTCGGCCCGGCGTCACAACGGAAGAGCTTGACGACATCTGTCACGATTTCATCGTTAATGAACTAAACGTTACACCTGCCAATATTGGTTATCACGGTTATACCCGGACAAGCTGTATTTCAGTTAATCACGTCGTTTGCCATGGCATACCGGCAGCGAAAAAACTGAAGGAGGGCGATATTGTTAACATCGACGTCGCAGTCATTAAGGACGGTTGGTATGGCGATACCAGCCGGATGTATTTTGTTGGGCAACCTTCTGTACGCGCAAAACGTCTGGTTGAAATCACTTATCAATCCATGATTGCAGGCATTAAAACCGTGCGTCCTGGCGCCACGTTAGGCGATATAGGCGCAGCTATTCAGCGCGTGGCTGAAAATGCAGGTTTTTCCGTAGTCCGTGAATATTGTGGTCACGGTGTTGGCGAAATCTATCACGACGATCCACAAATTCTGCATTATGGCTCGCCTGGAGAAGGGATGCCGCTTAAAGCGGGTATGATTTTCACCATCGAACCGATGATCAATGCCGGTAAAGCCGGAACCAGTTTGCTTTCAGATGGCTGGACGGTAGTGACAAAAGATCGCTCACTTTCCGCACAGTGGGAACATACCGTGGCAGTAACAGAAAACGGTTTCGATTTGTTAACGCCATGGCCGGACGGTACAGGTGATTACCCGGCGATCTAATCCGGCAATACATCGCCGAAACACGCAGGAATCTTCTTCCTGCCAGCAGCCCTATCCCCCCGCATCGTGACCAACAGTATCATTGTCATTTTTAAATGACCGCTGTTCGGCAGCGTCAGATACGCGGCGTGTACATGGCGGCCAAAGGCCCAGGCGAAAGCCGGGGCCTTTTACCTCAAACCTAAAAGACCCTCGCTTAGTACGAATAAAAACGCGTAATACCGGCAATTTCTGCTATCTCAATCAGACCTGATGCGGTTGATGCCGACCCTGCTTTTCACGCTGAGATGATTCATGCAAGTCACAAGAGGCCGGCAGAGAAATACTGATCAGTCCGGCAATGACTAACGAGGCGGCTAAAGCGCAGACCGCCACGTTTTGTCCATAAAGATAGATCATTATCCCCACCAGGTAAGGGCCACAAAATCCACCCAGATTGCCTAATCCGTTGATAACGCCACGTGCACTACCGGCTACTTCCGGCGATGCAATACGGCCAGGAATTGACCAAAATGGGCTGGTTGCCGCCTTAAGGAAAAATCCACATATCACTAACGCGATATAAGCTGCCACCATATGATCGCGCAATATTACCGATGCCAATAGTGCGGCAGCAAAACAAAATAATGAAATCATCACCCACAGACGACGTTTACCAGTGCGATCGCTAAATAGCGAGATAAGATAAATGCCGATCATGGTGGCGATAAACGGTAATATCGCCAGTAACCCCACATTTGCCATATTTGCACCGGTCAGGTTTTTTAAAATGCTGGGTAACCACAAGGTGTAGCCGTAATCACCGGTCTGATAGAAGAAATTCAGTGCGACTAATTTCATCAAGCCTTTATTACGAAACACATCTTTGAGAGGCGCTTTGCTAACTGGCTGATTAGACAGACGAGCATTGCGTTCACGGCTTAGCTCTAGAACCAGATATTCACGCTCACGCTGGGGCAGCCAACGGGCATCTTCAGGTCGATCGCTGATCACTAACCACCATACCAGTAACACCGCTGCGGACAGTAAACCTTCAATGATAAATAGCCAGCGCCAGTCAGCCATATTAATGATCATGCCGGAGATCGGTGCGGTTAACATCCCACCAAGCGGTGCAAACATCATAACAAACGCGTTGGCACGACCGAGTTCTTTTTCCGGGAACCAGTTGCTGACCATCGTTAACACCACTGGCAGCATTCCGCCTTCGGAAATCCCCAGCACAAAACGTAGCGCCAGCAGCTGATAGTGATGAGTAACAAAGCCAGTGGCGATCGACACCACCATCCACGCGATTAATGACCAGGCAATGAAGCGTTTACCGCTACCATTAACCGCAATGCGACCACCTGGCACCTGTAAAAAAAGATACCCAATAAAGAAGATGCCACTAGCAATACCCGCCATCTGGCTGGTAATAGCGAGATCCTGCTCCATCCCGCCAGGTAAGGCAAAACTGATATTAACGCGATCCATAAACGAGATAATACAGGTTATCAAAATCGGGGCTATTACACGCATCCAGCGCGTTCCGGGTATCTTATTGTTCATGTTACGCCCTCTATTTTATGCAATACGTGGCCTTAACGATGGCCAGAAGCACATCGTTTAGGCTGATAAGGGAAGGTTAAATTGCGTTAGGTAAGGTTTGCTGCTTAAAAAAGGCGTCGACATTCGCAAAGACTACGTCACGCATTTTTTGTCGGGTTTCATGCGTTGCGCTGCCGACATGGGGTTGTAACACCACATTCTCAAGGGCGATTAATTCAGCGGGAACGTGCGGCTCAGCCTCATAAACATCCATTGCAGCACCGGCAATTGCGTTACTTTGTAACGCAGCGATTAACGCTTGTTCGTCAACTAAAGATCCACGTGCAATATTAATCAGCCATGCATGTTGCGGCATCGCCGATAAAACAGCGGCGTCAATCAGTCGGCGAGTATCATCACCCCCCGAAGCAGCAATAACCAGGAAATCACTGTCTTGTGCCAGGGAAATGAGATCATCTCGGCGCACATAAGGCAGGTCCGGTTGGTTCTGTCGCATTAAGGCGGCGTCGGGTAACATGCTGTTTTTTTTTAATGATGTTGCCTGCTCATGCCTCTGATACGAAAAGCCTTCAAACGCCTGCACTATCCCCTCGATGTTATTGCTCAATGCGTTCGCTGGTATCTGGCTTATGCCCTTAGCCTGCGCAATCTCGAAGAAATGATGGTCGAGCGCGGCATTATTGTTGACCATTCGACGCTTCACCGCTGGGTTATCCGTCTGGTGCCGTTGCTGGATAAGGCGTTTCGTCGGCATAAGCGCACCGTGGGTCGGCGGTGGCGCATGGACGAAACCTACATCAAAATCAAAGGCCAGTGGAAATATCTGTACCGCGCGGTAGATACTGCAGGTCAAACCGTCGACTTCCTGCTGACCGCCAGACGCGACGCTGCCGCTGCGTTGCGTTTCTTTCGCAAGGCCATTCGTCATCATGGCGAACCCGAGGTAGTGACTATCGATAAAAGTGGCGCCAACACGGCCGCCCTGACCACACTTAACGCCAACAAACCAGAAGAAGAAAGGATGACCATCAGGCAGAGCAAGTACCTGAACAACCTGGTTGAGCAGGATCACCGGAATATCAAACGACGAATACGGCCGATGCTGGGATTCAAGTCGTTCCGCCGGGCGCAGACGTTGTTAGCAGGCATCGAGTTGTTACAGATGATACGCAAAGGACAACTTCAGCATCCCGCCGGCGACAGATTGTCACCAGCGGAACAATTTTATTTGTTGGCTGCCTAAAATATCGGCAGCACAACGTTTGCTGACTCTGCTCTGTTAATGCGACAGAACCGTTGCTGTCCATGCCACCTGTAGAGCATCCTCACTAATAATAACCACCTGCTTCGTAGTCCTTTCACCTGAACGGGCACGGAGTTTTTGCCGGTTAACCCATTCCTGGCAATATGGCCGTTGCGGTAAGCCTGACTGCTACGTATATCCCACAGCGCCAACACTGCACCTCCATTTATACGTTGTCGCAACGGTTGTTAACGATCGGCTCTGTCATGCTTGCTCTGACCAGCAAAGCAAATGCTTGCCTGACTAACGACTGTTCCTGACTGGGACGAATCCATAAATAAATCTGCGTGTCGGGCAGACGTGGCAAACCATCACTTTCGCCCAATACCCGCATATCACTGTTAAGTAAGCCGATACTGTGGGCAGTAATGTCCAGCCGAGCAATCCCCATGGGAATTTCAAATTGAAATTTTTAAAGTTATATTTTTTAAAACAACGAGTTAAGAAAGAAATTGTTTGGGGAATGTCGAGAAGGCGTCAGACTTTTGATACGAAAAAGGGCTTTTGTTTTTGTAAAGAAAAGCCCTTTTTGATTCAGCAGGAGACTTACCCGTTTTGTGTATCAGCCAGCATGCGTTCGATTACTGCTTTGATAGCTGCATCCAGTTCAGCCTGATACACCGGGGGCAGGCGTGAAAACTCATAGGAAACCTGGCGCTTTTCCGTATCTGTTTTCTTGCGGGCGAACTGTTTGTTGTTAGCGAAGTCAGCTATTTTTTCAGTAATGACTTTTTTCTGTGTTTTATTGTTTTTGGGGCCCGCGTTTTCTGTGCGGAAATAACCAATGATTTTGTTTTTAAGGCCTGGATCATCTGTTTCAAATGCCGGGTCACCCTCGATTCTTTCACGTACGTTTGATGCCAGAACGTCCATGCTTATTTTTCTGGCCCTGGCTTTTTCAGCAATATCAAGAAGTGTCTGATAATCGGCTATGGAAAGATCGCTTACTGAGGGGAATACACCCATTATTTCATCAGGAACTGATGCAGCCTGAAAGGCGCGCGTGACCTTTGCAGCAGAAATCCCCTCGGCAGCAGCGATCTCTGACTGATTCAAATTTTCCGGGTACATTAATTTCAGACGTTTACCGAGTTCGCGTAGCGTATGCTCTTTTGCCGTCTGTATATCAATCGCCAGCTGGCGGGCATCTGCCAGGGTGAGTTCATCTTTAGTGACCAGCACTTCAAAAGGCGTATCGTTGTAAATGCAGGCGGCACGACGGCGAGAGCCATCCAACACTTCAACCCGTCCATTAACTTCGCGTCCTATTGCCGGAAAGAACTGTTGCAGCTTAATCGTACGGGAAATATCACTGACTGACTCTGGCGTAAGGAAAGCCTGGTCACGCCCATTGACTGCTGCATCTATGTACGTTTGCTCTTCAATGTCATCATGCAGCACGCGTGTAAGGACGAAGCGCGCTTCTGCACCTGATTTTAGTACAAAAACCCGCACGCTTTCCGTTTCGCTCAGCATTTTTGAGAAGTTTGAATTGCCGAGCGTGCGCCCCATTTTCTTCATTATTTTGGTCATTTGATGCCTCTCACAAACTCAATTCTTTTAAATACGGCCTGTGTGAACCGCTCTGCTTCACGTTTTGCATTCTTCAGCGCCTCTGTACTGCCCGGATAAGACTGCGGGTCGGCGCTGACGATAGTGTCAAATGTCTCACCACAACGTTCAAAACCATCAAGTCGTGGTAAGGCGGCATCTAAGATGTAAGACGTAAAGACATCGCGGGCTAACCCATGCGTCATCTCATGGTCACGCTTCGATGTCATTTTTGACATAAACCCGATATTGCCTTTGATGCGGGGATTAATGCCCTCTTCTTCCAGTTGCTCCAGCATCTCCGGCAGGCGCGTCAGGTATTTCAATGTCGAGTGGAAATCTACCTGGGCAGGAGGCGTAGGTGTCAGAAGTAAATCGCTTGCGGCAATGGCATTTAGCATAAAGGCATCAAGGTGTGGGCCTGTGTCGATAAAAATGAAATCGTAATCCTTGCCGACCCTGTCGATAATGTTACGTCGAAGCACTTCTGATGGCAGCACGCCCGGCAAATGTTCCCGAACCAGGTCATTCCACTGGCTGGCAACGAAGCCGTCATCGATGGAAGCCGGAATGATATCGACGCCGGGTATGATGGTCGGCTGGATAATATCCGAGTGAAGTTGTTCGGCGTCAAGGTCATTGAGCATGGCCTGAGCGGCAGTTTCCATAATCGAACCAATACTATTGGCATGGTTCAGAAACATGGTGCTGGATGCCTGGGGGTCAAGATCGATAACAAGGTTGCGTAAGTCGTATTGCAACAGATCAGGATGAACCCGCAGACCGTGCGCGAGCGTAACCGTACTGACGGTTTTTGAGACCCCCCCTTTAAGGTTCACGACGAAAATAACAAAAGGACCTTCGCCTTCGTGAATGTCACGATACTTAGGAACTTTACGGTGCGCGTAAATATCCACCACGTCCTGTACGGTCAGCGCATAATGCTTTGCGTTGCCCGCATCCTTTTTCCCAAACACATGCCCTTTCGTTTCCATCTCATCTATAGCCTGCTCAACGGCACGACGACTGAGTCTGGGTAGATTGGCTACCGAGTTACGGGTGAATGTCTGATAATACTGATTGAGTCCAAACTCGTGGCGTTTCCCGGTAATGTCATCACTCATGCTGCGTAGCATCGCGTTTGCCCTGCGCGCCGTTTCGTCTACCCCACCGTAGTTACTCTTCATCACACCGCTCCGTTAGCATTTTTTGCCAGTGTACGCGCCTGAGTAACTTGTGCAATATTTTTTGTCATTCAAAAAAAAGTTGTACGTGACATTATTTTTTGATTATGCCATTTCGGATTGTGCAGATGTTAAGAACACAGTGGTCTTACAGATAGAGTGACAGAAAGCTCAAGGTACGAGTGAATTACAACCGAAATAGCGGCAGGAATAATTCAGGCGCTTAATTAAAAATCCCCTGTCCTTTCCTGCTCCGATCATGAAGTAACCATTACTGACGGGAGAGGGAAAGGCATATTTTATCCCACTCTTTTTTCATATATAAGCAGATGATTTATAAGTAATTTTATGATTTATTTCAGATTGAAATTCCCAGTAAAACTGTCAGAGATGCGATTATCGATAATCACCTGAATATTTCCATTTGCACTATCACTGAAACGTTATTAAATGGGATATCAGTCCAGATGCAAATAAGCGCTTTCAGCGCCGCAATAATGATGTCGCGGGTATCGCGGGTTGGTAGGGAAAATTTTTGCTGGCCGCATTACCATAGCGCCACTTATCTTCTACAAACGGCAGCGTTCTGATGAATACGCTGAGAGGGCGAGCATAGGGTCTTTCCTGCCACGATCTTGCACTGGTACGCTAAGTAGAGTAAATCATAGTCTGCCTTAATGACGTGTAGCCCGTAATATGACTGCCAAAACCAGGGCTGCAGACTGTTCGTTGCCTGGTTAGAGCGTTTCCACCAATACAATACTGGCTTCGCAGTTTAACCCGATACCGTACGCTCAAATACAACGCTAAGATTTTTGCGGATAGATGAAGGGCGGAGCCACTCTGTCACGCCTATGGTCGACATCAGTGAAATATCGACTGTCGTGCGCTTAGCGCTGTAAATATGTGACGTACATCATCATAATCTGCCGGCCAAGTGTCGATACATTCCTGGCCAGAGCACAGGTACAATGCCTCTATCAGCAACAGTTTTGACTACACGAAGTCCTGCATAGTTTGCCGTGCTTGCAATAATTATTAATGGGAACAACAATACTCTGGCTTATATCAAAATATGCGATAACTGCTTTTATGGTCGTGTTTATCTCAGAGGTGGCGAAACGCAGCGATCGTGTAGGTGGCCTGGTGGCCGCACTGCCGCTGGTAACCGTTTTGGTGCTTATCTGAATGAAACTGGAAGGGCAGGCGCAGGAGAAAATTTCAGCTCATGCCTGGTACACATTCTGGTACGTTGTGCCAACGCTGCCGATGTTTATCCTGTTTCCATGTTGTCAATACCGATCGAATTCTGACCCACCCTGCCAAAGTAAAACTGACCCACCCCCTTTGAATCATTCGAGCGTTGTTG
>NZ_JACFXY010000014.1 GCF_014946725.1 Mixta mediterraneensis | reverse complement strand
CGTACGCCAATGGCCACGTTACTTGATGGAAAACGGGTCTGGGCAGAAAAGAATCTGAACCAGATTTAATCTGACAGACACCTGTATAAATAACCGGTAACTGTCAGATCAGGTCTGAGCTAGTACAGCTAATATGCTGTCAGCCCTTTCTCTTTCATCATCGCCTTTGCTTTTTCTGACGATAAATAGCTGATAAATTCGCTCGCTGCTTTTTGCTGCTTCGTAGAACGCGTCACCACTGCGCCATACAGCGTGTCCTGCTGCGCTGCCTGCGGGATCAATCCCACAAGCGTTATTCCCTTCACCGCTTTCAACTCACTGTTTTGCTGAAAACCAATGCTTGCCTTACCCTGCGCAACCGCTTCACCAACAGGTGTTGCTGGCACGGTAAATATCTTATTCGCTGTTTTCTGGCCCAGACTGAGCTTTTTCAACATTGCGGTACGAATATAACGACCGCTGGCGCTGTCCGAGACCGCAATGGAAGGTGCTTCGGTCAATACCTGTTTAAACTTCGCCACAGTGCTAATATCAGGTGGCGTCACGCCTTGCTTAACTGCCATGGCAATCCATGAATGCGCCAGGATTTTATGCGTTTCAGTCTGAACCCACTTCTTTTGCTCAAGGGGTTTGATGGCGTAATCGACCATAACCAATACATCCGCATCATCATGCCGCGCCAGCCTGTTCGGGATCGCCTGCGCCGTGTCTCCCATTGAAGGGGCAGCTTCCAGCGCGATCTGATTACCGCTTTGCTGTTGATAGTCAGTCTTTAATGCCTGGATAACCGGAAACATACCGCCCGAACAAAACACTTTTAGCGTTGCCGCCCAGCCGGAATTAACCGTTAATAACGTCATAATCAATAACGTAAAGTACTTCATTTTTTATCCTCGCCTTTGTCATAAAACACCGGTTTAACTGGGATTGTAAATAACGACAATTGCTACCGGTTGTTAAGCTGAGGTGTCTCACGTTTTAGCTGTTTTTTATCTGTAACATTTCATGAAGTTGTCGATACGCCTCGACTATTTCTTCCAGTGAAGCACGATTTAATCCGCTCGGATTGGGCAACACCCAAACCTGCGTTTTACCCATAAAAATCGGTTGCGCTCCCCACTCCACTTTATTTTTTCGAAACGCGCGTTTAAAAGCATCTTTACCCAGAATAGCTAAGGCCGCAGGCTGATATTGCAGCACTTTTGCCATTAGGCGTTCGCCACCATCCTGTAATTCAATTAACGATAATTCGTTTGCCTGTATGGTTGGGCGCTCTACTAACATCGTGATACCACAGCCGGTTTCCAGTAAACGCTGCTCTTCTTCTGGTTTGAGTTGTAAATGAGTAAAACCCGCCAGATAAATGACTTTCCAGAATCGATTGCCGGGATGGGCAAAATGGAAGCCAGTATGCGCAGTCGACCGTCCAGGATTGATACCGCAAAACAACACGTTAAGATCAGGCGCAATAATATCGGTAATTGTATGTTCGCTCATTATTTCTCCAGTCTGGCATACCCTTTCAACGTATGATGGCTTAGGCCAGCATTACATTGGCTGTCGCGCACTATACATGCGGCTTCATGTCAATACCGATCGAATTCTGACCCACCCTGCCAAAGTAAAACTGACCCACCCCCTTTGAATCATTCGAGCGTTGTTGCTTTCGTTTTCTTCTGGAGTTGACCGCTTTTCAGCTTATCTTTCAGTCGATAGCTTTGGCCGCTGATTTGGGCGATATGCGCATGGTGAAGCAGCCGATCCAGCATCGCTGCCGTCAGTGTCTCGTCATCACCAAACGTTCCGGACCACTGCGTAAACGGCAGGTTGCTGGTCAGGATCACGCTGCCTGACTCATACCGTTTAGCGACTACCTGGAAGAACAGGTTCGCCTCCATTTTACCGAACGGCAGATATCCCACTTCGTCGATGATCAACAGCTTAGGTTTACCTACGACGCGGTTCAGGTAGCCCTTCAGGTCACCCTGACGATGTGCCGCCATCAGTTGCAGCATCATGTCGGCGGCGGTAATGACCCGAATGCTTAAACCCGCCATCGCGGCCTTATAGCCAATGGCGGTCGCCAGGTGCGTTTTGCCGACGCCAGAAGGCCCGAGCAGGACAACGTTCTCCTGACGTTCGATAAATGTCAGACCCGCCAACTCCTGGATCTGACTTCGTGGAACGCCACTGGCATAGGCGTAATCGAACTGCTCCAGTGTTTTTATCACCGGCAGGCCTGATAACCGCAAAATGGTCTGGCGACGCCGTTCGTTCTGGCCATCATGCTGGAGCTGCAAAACGGCTTCCAGGAAGTCGGCATGCGTGCCGCTGTTGTCGATGGTCGCCTGTGCCACACCCGGCCACTCTGCCGGCAGGCGGTCGAGCTTGAGTTGCTCGCAGAGCGCGGCAATACGATCATGTTGAAGGTTCATGCTGGCACCTCGAGCAAGGCCTGGTACGTTGCCAGAGGATGTTGCAGGCTCTCGGTCGGCACCGGACGCTGGCTGAGCGCTGGGACAGGTGCAGGCAATGCCAACGTGACCTTCGGTAACGGCAATAGCGCAGCACGCTCGCGCGGCATGCGCTGCTCAGGCGGTACGCCTGTGGTGCCATGCACTCGTGTGTTCGCGACGGTGACCAGCCACTCGCCGATGCGTGTGTTGGCAGCAGGTACATCCAGTACCAGCCCGGCCTGCCGGAAGGTCGCGGTAAGAGGCACGATAAAGCTGTTCTTGAGGTAATGGTTAAACCGCTCAACCTTACCCTTGGTCTTGGCGCGATAGGGTCGGCAGACCTTGGGAGTAAAGGCATACTTCTCGGCGACGTGCATCAACTGCGGGTTCCAGCGATGCTTACCGGGGCCGTAGACATCGCGCTCAATGATGATGGCCTTGGCGTTGTCGAACAGCAGCTGATGCGGCGTCCCGCCGAAGAACCTGAGCGCAGACTCAATGCCGTCACACCAGGCAGCGGAGTCCTGGTTGCTGTAAAACTTGACGAAAGTCGCGCGGCTCCAGCCCAGCGTGGCGACAAAGGCCAGCAATGGGTTATGACCGAGTCTGATGATGGTGAAATCAACTTGCATCTGAAAGCCAGGCTCGGTCTCGAAGCGTGTTACCTCTTCAGTGACGGGCTGCTTAATGGGGTGCAGGAAAGCGGTCAGCATGCTGTAACCACCCTCGTAACCACGCTGACGGATCTCGCGCAGCAGCACACTGGCGGGTATCCAGAGGGGCCTGGCAGCGGCCACGCGCTCAAGGATATAGGTCTTGAACGGGTCAAGCTTGCAGGGTCTGGGTGCGCGAGGCTTGTAGCGCATATCCGCTACGGGCAGCGGGCTACGAATATATCTGCGAACGGTCTCACGAGAGCATGAAAGCTGGCGCGCGATGGCGCGTATCGACATGCCCTGACGGTGTAAAACACTAATCTCCACTCTGGTCTCCAATGTCATCATTGGCAGTGCCTTAAAACTGCCATTTTTACCCTAGGTGGGTCAGATTTACATCGGCAGGTGGGCCAGTTTTACATCGGTAGCGACAGCTTCATCATGAATGTGTGGGCAGTATGCGCTTGATGTTTTTGTTTTTCATATCTTCTTCAGCTATCAGCGTATTAGTTACCCTTTCGGCGCTGGCTTGATGAAAAACAGGCTAACCGTCACATCCCACTCAATAATGCCTGTCACCTTGTCAACGATATCGCTTCAGGCTTTGCTTTTCTCATCGCTATAACAGTGCCTGAAGATATTAGCTGTAGCCGGGCATCAACAGCTTTAGCCGGAACACATAAGCTAAACCGGGTGTTAATCAGGGCAGAAGACGAGCAACTATTCAGGGGCAAACCGGGATAATGATTAAAGACTCACAGCAAAAACCGTATTCGGTTGCAACTTTTTCAATGGCCTCGCTGATTTACTTTGTAAATCAGCCACTCAGGAACTGATGCTAATTTCAGCAACCAGCCGCTGAATGCTGGATCGC
The DNA here is from genome assembly GCF_014946725.1 of Mixta mediterraneensis. GTDB lineage: Bacteria > Pseudomonadota > Gammaproteobacteria > Enterobacterales > Enterobacteriaceae > Pantoea > Pantoea mediterraneensis. The sequence continues at coordinate 99,594 of NZ_JACFXY010000014.1, read as the reverse complement.
CCCGAGCAGATACTTTATAATCCCCGCTCCGCTGGCCCCTTAGCTCAGTGGTTAGAGCAGGCGACTCATAATCGCTTGGTCGCTGGTTCAAACCCAGCAGGGGCCACCAAATTTTAGCTTTAAAATCAAGTGATTAAGCCACTATACTGAGTGGCTTTTTTGTTATCCCATCTATGAGTGTCGCAAAAATGTCGCACGAGAAGTCAAGCATGGGTCGATAACAGATGGATCAGACTTTGCCTTTGGTTGGAAGTTAAAGACCGAATGAACCCTACCATGCCCCGGCTATCTATTTTTTTCTCTAAGTAATGCGAAAAAGTAATATCAGATTTAAATTGCTGGTCAGGGCAATCCAGTCGATCACAGCGCGCGATAATTTCAACTCGATGACGCGTTAGATAGTTTGTGCCAATAACAACCGCTGGCTTTCGGCAACAGGGGCACAGCACTGCCACTCGCTCTTTAGCTGGTAGCCTACTTCTCACAACCTCCTGATCCAGAATGTCTAATACCCACCGGCGAAATTCTTTAGCAATCGGCGTTCTGGCAAACATGGCCAGTAGGTGAGCGCCGCGCAGTGAGAAAATACGCACCTTTTTTCGCAGATTCCCCGAGGTCACCGATTCGATGACCTCGGACATCATTGGTGAAAATTCATCGGCATATTCGTTGAAAAGATTCGTGATTGATTTTGCATTGGCGTATTGCAGCGCATTAGCCAGATCGGAAGCTGTAAACCATATCTGTTTACGACGGTTGACTGGAGTAAGACCTACATTTCGGAAAGTAAGTTGGCGTGGCATGGTTTTATGTCCTTTCGAATATTTTGATTTACCCCTTTTGATGGGGTGACCGGGCGCTCAAAACCGTCGAAAGTCGGCGGGCATATTCCCATTACTGGTATTGTATTAGCCGCACGCCCGGTCATAAACCAAGAAATCTGGACATAAAAAAACCACATGGCTGTCGGGTGTGGTAACCGCTTTCGAGGTGTTTTGAGCACCAGACAATAATATATGACGATTGACAACTCAGATCAACAGCAGGAAGGGTGCTCATGGATCCCGGCTCAAACAACCAACAGGCGGGGACATGCCCCGCCGTTGGGTTGCCTTACCTTACAGATTCGTAAGCCATGAAGGCCGCAACCTCTGTATCACCGTTCCTGATATGGATTTCACACAGTGATTTCCGCGTCAGCCAGGTAAACACCAGTAGTGTTACACAGATAACTATCAGGGCAGTTACTGCCAGTTTTTGCGGCATCATGGCCTCATCTCCTTGCCTTTCGGCGGGTAAGAGGCTAACCTGATGTTGTTCAAGCATACAGACGGGCCTCGGGTTGATTAATATCGATTCGGGGCCTTTCTCTTTTCTGTCCTTTGCTCAATGCTCCGGTCAGAAACGATCCAGAGCACCCGTCACGCAGTGTACACAAATTTCAGTTTTCCAAAAAGCAGTAAACGCGCTGTAACCTGTGCCATATCTGGCTTTGCGGTTATTTTTTACGGGCCGCACTCACAACCGTAGATCCTCCCCACATCACGTAAAATTAACTTCCTCCTTATTTTTCAAGTAGTTAAATTTTTTATCAGATCCTTTGCAGATCCTTAAAACTGAAAAAAACTGAAATTCTTTTCACTCTTTTCAGTTGGCGGACTCCGGCAGAACCCCAGCACTGGCGCGGTCTGACCATGCCCTTTGTAAAAAAATAAAACTGAAAAATTTTTAAGATCCAAAACCTGCAGGCGGGTGCGGTGTAGCGCCGATTTTGTCTGCGCAGCGATTATTTTGCCGGGGCTGACGCGCAGCCAGTGCCACGCTCTGCGGATGATCTGTCGGAGGTAATTGTGCGTGATGGTCGCGCCTGCGCGTGGCGCAGCGTGCGTCTGAGGCGTTCTGGTGACGGGCAATAAAAAACCCGCTGTGATAGCGGGTCCGTTTGCTGGCTTACTTGCCGATGACGGGGGAGTATTTCTTACTGAGTGCGGCGGCCTGCTGGCTACTCTGTGCGATGGCGCTGCTGTTCGTGGGCTGACCGGTTGACGGGTGCGTATGGCTGGCCAGCTGGTCAGCCAGCTGCTGCACCAGCGCCACGGTATCGAGCATCAGCTGGGCCACGTTAATCTTCTCTGAACCAATCCACACCACCGGCGCGATGATTTCCTGACGTGTACCGGCAATGCTCTGGCGCAGCTGGCCGATTTTCTCAGTCAGCGCCTGGCCGACTTTTATCGCCGCATTGCCGGTAACGTCCGTTTCGGCATTACCGCCCACTGTAATCAGCTGGCTCTGCTGTGCGGCCACGCTGTAACTGCCGGTAGTGACATGCTGAATGGCTCCGGCCATCAGTGACGCAGTGCCGATCACCGTGGTCCTGTCCGTGGCTTTCACTGTCGTTTCCCTGCTGACCAGCTCACGCTTTTCAGTATCGGCTTTAACTTCCCGGTTCATGGACGTTTCACGGATGACCTGATCGGTCTGGCGCTCCCAGTCTCCGGCCTGCGTTACGCGCTGTGAGACTTCCGCGCGCTGCTGCTGCAGCTGTTCGCCCGGCTTCACGTCCGGCAGGCTGGTCCCTTCCGGCATGGTCTGGCGCACAAACGGCTTGTCCGGGCGTCCGCCGGTAAAACCAACCTCTACCAGCGTACCCTCTGGCGGGAACTGAAACATTCCGGAATCATTACCGGCCATTGGCACGGGCAGCGGTACGGCAGGATAAACCGGCGTGGTGCCGTCAGGCTTGCCGTCGGCGTCCAGCAGTTGAAGATCAACGGCGTAGCGCGGCCTGAACGGGTCGGCAAAGTTACCACTTTTCACTGCTTCGCTGGGTGCCACTACGCGCGCAAACTTTGGCAGATGCAGCCCGCTGGCCAGCTCCGGGTACTGACTTTCAATCTGACGCTGAATGGGCGTCTTCTGCAGCGCCCGCCCGGTGACGCGGTTGCGCGGTGTCCAGGTGATCGTCATGGTCTCGTTATTCAGCTGCACTTTCGTCACGCGCTGGCCGTTCAGCTCAACGCCGGGCCTGACGCTCTGGATTAACGGCACAATCATCGAATTGCAGCCCGCCGCGCCCTGGCTGAACTCCGCCGGAACGTTTACCGGCTTGCCAGCAAACAGCGACTTTTCCGCCCCGCCGACGTATACGCCGCCGTCCGGCAGCTGATACCAGACGTAATCGTTAATACCGAAGGCTTTGCCCAGATTGCCAAGCAGCTGGAAGCCGGTGCCGCTGTGCGTAAAGTGTGGGATGGGCTTGTCGCTGTAAGCGGCATCCGGCACGCTGAAAGTGAGTCCGCTGTTTTCTTCCAGCCAGGCGGCAATCTGGCGCAGCGTTGGATGCTGAAAAGAGCACGGCCAGTTGCGATCAAACACGCCGCACACCTCACGCACAAACAGGCGCTGAAAGCCGCTTTCCGCTGGCTGCGAGCGCTCGACGTAGCCGGTAAACCAGCGCAGAACCAGCGACGGGTAGCCCACGTCGATGCGCACCATTTTTCCGGTGTAATCGGTCTGGGTCTGCGCAGTAATAAAGCCCCGGCCACAGCTGTTAAGCTCCAGTACCAGACTGGCATCGGCCAGATGTACCTCATCGGTTGAGAGATAGAGACGGGTTAAAGGTTTCATCGTTATTCCAGTGCATCGTTGACCGGCTTAAGCACCCTACGCTCAAACCACGTCATTTTCTCTTCGCTTTCGCCAGCTGCCTTCCCACCGCCAGCGCCCGCACCGCCGGTCTGCTTGGTGGCCGTTTTTCCGCTGACCCGCGCTTCCCGCTTTTCCTGCACACTAACGTGCTCGGTGAGCGTGAACGTCACCAGCCATGCCATTTTGCCTTCCTGCTGCGGCGCATCGACGTTGCCGGTAAACGTCGCTTCACGAAAGCTCACGGCGCGCGCGACCTCATGCGCAACGCGGTATTTCTGCCTTTGCCCTTTGGCATCCGTTGCCGACGCCAGCTCAAAAATACGCTTAAGCAATCCAGTATTACTGAAGCCGATTTCGCCCGAAATGCGCAGCTCCTTGCCCTTGACACCCTGCTCTGCCTTCGTCGTAGTACTGGTCTGCCCGGACTGGTCTTTGTCCTGAATCTGCATGGATACCGTTACCCGCATATTTTTAAGCGGGATGCCTTCGCCGTTAAGCGCCAGCGTCGGGTTTGAACTCATGGATCATGCTCCTTATTCCCTCAAGATCGTCCCCTGCCAGCATCATGGCCGCCGTATAAACGGCAGAAGGCTGCGGGATGTCCTGAACCAGCCGCAATAACGTGCTGGCCATGCTGCCCTGCGCGGTAAACACCCACGCGCGCGCGCTTTTTCCCTGGAGGTCGCCAAGTCCGGCGGCGATGTCAGCCAGCACGGCGTCACGCTTTTGCGCGAATGATTCCAGCTGCTGTTTAAGTTGCGCCATTCCCGCCGTGGCTCCGGCTTCCTCCTGCGCCTTGTGGATTGCAGCCGCTGCCAGTGCTGTGCGGCTGCTTTGCACCGAAAGCGGCACCGATGGCGGCAGTGCTCCGGCCATGCGCGCGGGGATCTGCATTTTTTCCTGTGCCAGCGCGGCGGAAGACTCAGCGAGCCGCTTCACCTGCGTAAATGCCGGTGCGGGAAAAACATCAGCCAGCTTGCCCAGTCCCGACATGAAATTTTTATGCGTGTCGCCGGTGACCATAAAAATGGCCACCTCCGCGCTACCCCCCGACCCCGCAAGCTTCTCTGCCAGCCAGGTGATGGCATTTACCGGACTCAGATAAGCGCCGTTTTCAGTTTGCTGACCCAGTCCGTATACCCACGGATGCGCGGCGACAACGGAACATGAAACTGCGGCCACGTCGTCAGTGAAGCGTATCGTTGCCTCACGCCACATCGAGCAGCACCGGCCAGGCAATCGCATCCGGATCGGAAATATCCAGCTCAATCAGGTCAAGGCGGTAATTCTTCAGAGCCAGCAGCCGCGCGGCCTGTTCTGTCGTTGCCCTGCCAAGCTCAACCGCATCAAGTAAGGGGGACATCTTTGCCACGGCATCGGTGATGAGCGATACGCGCTTTTTATCTGCCTGCTCAACCCGTTCCGCATCTGAATACGTGCGTGGCACAACCGCCGCACCATCAAAAACCCACTTTCCGTCGATCGCTATCGCACTGGGTACTGCCTTTTTCGCGACTTCTGCAACCGAAAGCCCCACCGGCCAGAGCTTATCTGCATCGCCGTTGAACGCCATGATTACGCCCTGTTTATCAAAGCAAACTTTCATGGTGTCTGGCTTAAATCGCTGCAATGCGTAATACCAGTCATTACCCATATCGTCCTGCAGGAAAATCACGTCGCTCATTTCGTCCAGCACGTAATCAGGTTTGTACTCTGTTAAATTATTAATACGCACCATAATTAATTCCCTCCAATGGTGTACCAGCCGCTGTTTACTAACTTCTGAACGGCTGAATATTCGCCGTAACCATTATTAGCGCCAAAGTCGCCAATAGCCGTGAAGACGCAGCCAGTAGGAGCCTGGATTAATCCGCCCCAGCCACCGATAGAAGTGCGCCCAGCCAGACGAATATCCTGCACTCGGTTAACCTGCGCATCCTGCGCTTTATTCCAGGCGTCATTTGCTCTGTTGTTAGCCGCATCCGCGTGACTGGTTATGGCGTGCAGTGCGCCATTGAGATCTGTAGTATTCCAGTAACCGTTAAAAATGGTTGTACCGCCGCGCTGCACAATATTTCCGTCTTCCTGATAACTAACGGTGCGGCCGCCTCCGGTTACCCTCAATCCGCATCCCAGTGAGACCAGTCCATTGGAATAGTTCACCATGATGGGGCGCAGGTCGTTATAGCTGCCAAGCGGGTCTTTATCTCTGGTAAGCATGAGATAATAATTATTGCCATCAAAACGCCAGAATACGCCCCTGTCCGACTGGGTCATTCGGTAGCTGTTGGCTGACTCTGACCTGATTTCACCCCGAGAACGGAACGTCAAATCGCTGTAGGCTTCAGCGCTGTTAGCGTCCCAGCGAAATATCCTTGCGTTGTTGGCGTAAACATCAAGCATGCCATCACCGGGACAGACAAAGCCGGTATCTGAATCCCCGATGTTAAACGTTGCCCGGCCATTCTCTGCAAAAATGCCAGACGGCTTAGCAGAGACAGACAGGGTATGCGTAATCAGGGTTGCCCCGTTTACCGTGCCGCCGTCCTTCGTGCTGAGAAACTGATCACCCGTTTCCTTTTTACTCAGCACATCGATATTTTTACGCGCTTCAGCCTGCGCCTCTGCGCCCTTTTTCGCGATTTCACCCAGAGCCGCGTCAATGCGCAGGTACGTTTTCGCGCCGTTCTGGTCTTCTAAAGAGCCTTTAGGACGTAAATCTGTCACGCTGCCGTCGGCGGCAATCTGGGCCACCGCAAACACATAGTGCTGCTGGCCATTATCGCTATAGTCCGCCAGCGCATCGGCGACGGTGATTTTCGTCTCTACGCCCCAGACTCTCAGCAGCGAACCTTTCCACGTCACGTCTACCCAGACCTTAACCGGCTTCGAAGATGCGCTGACGCGCTCAGATGCCAGCAACACCGCACGAAGACCGCCCACATATCCCGTCCCGGCGGTGATGCTGTAGGTGCTGCCGGTCCTGGTTACAAGAAAGCCCTCGCCAAAAAACGCCGCTGCGCCATAAATATCGGTATTTTCGATGCGCTGACGCTCGTCCATTCCCGCCATGCGCGCCGTGAAGTCAATCTGCCACGTCTCCGCCGGTGTACTGATGCCGGTTTCCTGCTGCGCGCCGCTGTATTCCATCAGGAAAGAGCGGGTCAGCACGTTCCCCTGCTGGCCATCTTTGGTCTTGAGTTTCTGCTGCTCTGGTGCGTGCACAATCATGGCCAGCGTACCGCTGGCTTTATTCATCAGGCCAATCCAGTTAAACGTGAAGTCGCCCACGTCAGCGCCCAGCACGGCGGAGTGCACCACCGCATTGCCATTCACCACGCCCTTACGCTCCACGGGCTGACGGTGCACGATCTGCGCCGCCGGTGGCAGACCTTCGCTACGGTCAATCGGTGCGTCGGGATCTAAACCCGGCACGCTGGCAAACACGAATTCATCCAGCAGAACCGGCTCACCGCTCTCTGCCTGACGTGCCTTCCACTGCTCAAATGCTGTTGTGATTACAGTCTGTGACATAACTATCCCTCAATACTCGCGCTAAACGTTGCGCTGCCGGTTTCCGTACTGGCCAGTCGCGCCGGATATACCACGTATTCGCCCTGGTCCCATCCGGCCCGGATGTAAAAACGCTCTGACGTAATGACCTCATACTGATAGCGTCGGCAGGTTCTGCCGTACTGCCGGATAATCTGGATCAGCAGCTGTGCGTTGTCTGCAAGCTGGCTGTCCGTCACGCGAACAACAATCACGTCCCAGTCAATGTCCGGCTGGCGCTCCAGCAGCTCGACATAACCAATGCCAAGCCGCTCAAAGATGCTGATGAATCCCTCCACTGAACCGGCATCACGCGCGTTGATAAACGCATACGCCACGCGCCTGCGATACAGTCCCAACGGCTCACCGTTAAACCGGGTAATGTCGCGGTCATAGGCCAGCAGGTTCAGCAGCGGCTCTGCACAGGCCAGCGGATCAAACTGGCTTACCGGCCACGTCACCCAGCCGTAAACCAGCGTCCAGAACCTGCGCGCCGCTTTCAGCAGCTTTTCCGGCTCGCCTTTTTTCATCCACGTTGGCAGGCTAAGCCCGGCAAGCTTTTTCATGAAATCAGTCATGTTCAATGCTCACATTAAGACTCTTCAGGCGCGGCACGCTTAAATCGCTCACGATGTCGGCCAGTGAAAACGCGATGGAATCCACCTCCGGGAAGGTTTTATGAATTTCCCGCCCGAGGTTTGAGAACGAAAAGCGCCCGTATGGCCACGTTTTCCTGACGCTGTAATCCGTGTTTTCCCTGAAGGCACAGCGGATCAGATTTCCGGCGCTTTTCTTCAGCAGCGCCTGATTCTCCTGCGTCATGTTGTCCGGGTCTTTCAGGTACAGCACCACATTCAGATCGTGCAGCGTTTCCGGCATGCCGAAGCACTGCATATCGTCACCGTGTCCGTGGTGGCCCTGCGTGTTGATGTAGTCATTTACCGCCGCGATAAACGGTTCAGACGCAACGCCCGAATCCAGTAGCAGATACGCATTCGCCGTTCCCGGCCCGCGCGGTGCGTCGTTCAGGAAGAAAATACGGTCAATGCTCAGCCCCACCACTCCGGCGATCATTGAGCGGTACACCGCGTCGGTGTGATAGTTGCCGACCAGGTTGAACTGATTGCGGCAGCGCTCGCGCAGCTCGTCGTCACTCTCCTCATCCGCGCCCGGCACCGTCAGCCAGTTTTCTTCGCTCACCACATGCGTAATGCCGGAGACCGCCACCGGCAGGATGCGAAAATAACCCGGCGCAAGGTTGTACGCGGCACTGGGCTGCGTAGCCCTGACCGGCACCAGCGCGCTGGCCACGTCAGCCGCAATGATGAAATCCGCGGTTGTCACCAGCTCGTAAACCACGCCGTTGATACGCTCGGTTAAAATTCGCGTGCCTGCCGTCACCACAACTTCAGCGCCCGCGTTTTCTTTCCAGAAGCGGATCACGCCCTGCGCGGCGCTTGCCGGTTTGGCGGTCACGTTCACCGCCCACGCCAGCAGGCGCAGCAGCTTGCCGCTGGCGGTGGCTACAAACATATTGGCCAGCACGGTGTTTACCAGCACATCGACCAGCCACAGCACCGGTGCGGTGATAATGGCCGTGACCAGCCGCCAGAATGGCGACATGCGGGAGGTGTTGGTGATAAGCCCCTCTTCCGCTGCAATCGCGGTGAACTTCGCGCGCAGCTCCGCATCCGTGACCGGCATCCCACTGGCCTTTACCACTTCCGTAAAATCAACCTGCGGCTTTTCCGTCATATATCCACTCCGTAAGAAATAGCGCCGAACTCATACGTGTTGGCCGTCACCCAGAGGCGGGAAAGCGTTTCTCCGGTCAGCTCAATGGTGCCGGGGATAATCCGCTCATCGTCCTCAATCAGCAGCTCAAGACGCGTCAGAATATCGGCGCGCATCGTCGGGCTTCTTTCTGCAATCATTTCGGTCAGCAGGCCGGATTCAAGAATGGCGTGCGCAATATCCTGCTGAATACTTTTGCGGTTATTACACGTCACGGGTTCACTACCCGTATTTAAAACAAAGTCGCCATTCTCAATAAGCAGGTCGATATAAAGTAATTCACTCATCCGGCAAGCTCCTGCCACTCGGTTAACTGCTGCGGCGTCATTCCGTTCGCCATATTCATTTCCACCTTATCAATCCGGCGGCTGTTATCCGTGACGGCGCGGCTGTTGCTGTTAATAGTTTTACTTACGCCACCGGAATCAACACCTTTAAGCTGTCCGCCGGTAGTAAGTTTATTTTCCATTACCGACGGCGTCGGCACGGATGCGCCCAGTTCGGCAATATCAATGCCGGGAATTTTATTCAGCTTTGAAATAACCCAGTTAAGTGAACTCAGCGCCGTTTTTTTAATGTTGTCCCACAGGTTCGCGAAGAGGTTCATTATCCCGCTGGCCATATTCCCCAGCGTTTGCGTTACGGAAAAACCGGACAGCAGCGCCACGAAACTCACCCAGCCCTCGCTGATAAACGCCCAGGCTTTACCAAATACACCGGCTACAGCGGCCACCGCGCCGGATACAGCCTGAAAGGCTTCGGTGTTCATCACGGCGGCTTTGATTGCATCCCAGTGCGCGATCAGCAGATAACAGCCTGCGGCCAGCAGCGCGACTGCGCCGATGATCAGCAGAATTGGCCAGCTCATGAAGTTAATGGCCGCGCCGGTCAACACTGCCTGCATTCGCAACGCCATCAGCACGCCGCGCAGGTTGCGCATTACTGCAGCCCAGGCCATCTTTGCCTTGGTGTTAAGCCACGTCCAGGCGGTGTCTATTTTGGTTAGCATAGTCAGTAGTTTCCATATGCCTGCCCATCCGTTGGCAACAAACATGCCCACGCCCATAACGATATTGGCCACCGCACCCGCACCGGCAAGGCTCAGTAAGGCCAGCGACGCATACCCGACCACGCGCGCGATGTTGGGAAACATCTGCATCCATCGTGCGAACGTTTGTCCCATATCCGCCAGACGGTTAAGCAGCGGATACAGCACCGGGATAAGCGTCATCCCGATCACGCGCCGGATGGCCGTCAGGATTTCCATGAACCTGTCCCACGGCTTCACCATCTTCGCGGCCATTTCCTGCGTGCGCTTCAGCCCGTCACTGCCGCCCAGCTCGGTGATGTTGCGCTGTAGCGTGCCGACGTTGCCCCACAGCTGTTTGACCACCGCCGAACTGTCGCCGAACGCGTCATCAAGCGCCTTCTGCGCCTCCACGTTTCCGGCGATGCTGTCGCCGTATTTGCCCTGTAATTTAGTCAGGATCTCTGGCATCGACAGCATCTGGCCAGCCGAGTTTGTAAAGCTCAGCCCCAGCTTTTTGGCACCGTCTTCGGCTCCGGTCAGAAAGCCTTCATACGCGCCGGACGCCTCTGAACCCAGCGTGCGCTGTAGTTCTCCCATGACGGCCAGCTGCTCATTAAGCCCGATGCCGTAGTTAGTACCGACACCGCGCGCGCCTTCCATCAGGTCTTTAACCAGCCCCATTTCCACGCCGAAGCGCTGGCGCATAAACGCCATTTTGTCGGCCAGCTGCCCGGCAAACTGCACCTTGCCCAGCCTCTCCGCTTCTTCCCTGAAGTTGCCAAACATCTGGCCCAGAAACTCCGCCGACTCCGCCGCCGAACTGCCCACCGCCGCCGCCATCAGATTGGCCACCTGCGTGACTTTAGGCAACTCGGTGCCGGTGAGTCCGCTAATGGCCGCGTTAATGCTGGACGTTGACTGAACGAACTCCACCGCGCTTTTGCCGTAGGTCATGGCAAAGTTGTTGGCGTCCTTCTCCACCTGCTTCAGCGCTGAACTGTCAATGCCTCGCGCTGACTGCTCCTGAAGGGCGTCGTACATTTCGATGGCCGGGCCAAGCGCCCCCTTAATTGCCTGCCCGACGCCCCACAGCGCCGCACCGCCCACGGCAACGCGCTGGAATGAGGCGCGGGATTTATCCGCAAACTCCGTCACGCCTGCCTGCGCCTGTCGCAGCGGCCGCGTCACTTTGTCGATCAGCGCTAACGTAAATTCCAGCTGCCTCATTCGCTTCCCTTAAGTGCCAGCGCGATGCCATTGGCGACGGCAATGCGCTGGTTTTCCCAGTAACGGTTATCAAGCCACAACGCGGCGGAAAGGCTGTCTAAACTATCTTCCTCACCGGGAAGCCAGCGACGGCGTAAAATTGAATATTGTTCGAGTCCGTTTGAATCGATATTACGAACCCGACCGGTTAGTTTTTTACGGTGATTTCCAGTTCCGGCGTATATTCATCCAGAACCTTACCCACAATCTGTAATGCCGCACCGGGGCGCTCCAGCAGCTCTGTTAGCGCCTCCTTTGTTTCCGGCGTTACGATGCGCACCAGAAAGTTATGCGCCGGGGAAACTTTATTTCCCATCGTGATTTCGTTGATATATTTGTTATACGCAGTGACGTTCGGTGAAAAAGAAACATCTTTACCCGCAATTTTCATTTCAATTAATTTTTTACTCATGGCTCTTTTTCTCTCTTAACATAATTTCATCAACAATCAGATTGTGGCGAGCTGCACAGGCTGAATAAAGCTCAACCCACGTCGTTAATAATTCCGCTGCTGCTCTGCCGTCATTTCCCTGTAATCGTGGAAGATTAACCGGGCATTTAGTTTTTAAATTTTCCTGAAAGGGTACGCTCTGCTTTTTCACTGGCTTCGTTGTACATGCGGACAAAGTCATCTGACACGCACACGTTAGTAAAAACAGGCTTAACCACTTCAGTGCGTAATCCGTCGGGGATCGCACCTTTTAACTCCTCCAGTTTTACCTCAAGCGCTCTGGCCGATTCGCTGGCCACGCCCTGCAACTCACTGCGCGCCTTATCGGCGGCCAGCCCGGCGGCACGTTCGGTCACCAGTTCCACGCTGTCACGCCTCCACTCAGCAGCCATCCACCCCGCGCACAAACCCAACCCCCAAATGGCAAATGCGAAAAGAACCTCTTTACCCATCAGCGCACCCCGTTATGCTCCAGGCTGAAGTGATTGCCGTCCGGGTTCTTTTTAAAGCGCCCGCCCCAGCTGCCGCCCAGCGATTCCCAGTGTTCGCCCAGCGCCAGATAATCCCCGGTGCGGGTTTTATACTGGCCGTTAATGAAGAGGTTAAAATCCACCGCCAGCCGCTGCGTGTGCAGGCTGTTGCTGATGCCGCTGCCGTTCTTTACATTAAGCGCCGCCTGCTCCGGCGTGCGGTAAGCCTCGCCAAACGTCAGGCGCATGCCGTTGTCCTGCGCAAAGGTGATCAGCTGCGCAATCAGCGCGGTAAAAAGCTGCTGTTTTTCCGATAGCGTCACTCTTTTGTCTCCCGTTTATCGCCACCTAACCGGCGGCGCAGCCATAATTCACAGAACTGATGCCCCAGAATCCCCAGTGCCGCGCCCAGCCCGTTGATGGCCACTGGCGAAATATCAGGGAACTGAATCAGCGCCGCACCTGCCGCCGTGGAAATGGCGGAACCGAGGATCACGCGCCCGATAACCAGACGCGGGGTGATTTTTTCATTGCTGGCCAGCACCCTCCCCAGTGCAATCAGCGCCCCCATCACAAGCAGGGTACAAAGGCTTTTTTCGTACTCCTGCATTACTGCTCCTTTAGCTGATAAGGCTTTCCGTTGCCGACGACTCAAGATACGGCACGCCGTTGATGTTGATGAATTTCGGGCTGGTGACGAAGTACTTCACCTTGTGCGTGGTCAGCGCGCCGCCCTTCGGATCAATGTCCAGGATGTTGCTGATAATCAGCTTGCAGCCGAACGCCTCAACTTTGACCTCTTCGCTGCCCACCTTCGCGTAAAACAGGAAATCGACCACATCAATGCCGCGCCATGAACCCGCCGCTCTGGCTTTCGCCGTCAGCTGCTGGAACACCTTGCTGCTGAGTTCAATCTCACCCTCTCCGGCCACGTCACCGGCGGTGAAACCATCCGGCACGCCGCGCGTTGATGCGGCGGCGGGGTTATCCGTGACATCGAGAGAGATTTTTTCAACGTGGAGCATTTCCCCGTCAATATTCACGTCAAAAGACTGGCCGCTGATACGCTGGCTCATGCTGCTACCTCGCTTTTGTTGATGCTGGTATCAAGCACCAGTCCCACGGTGATTTCTTTCGGTGATTCAACCGGGCGCATCACGATATAAATTTCCACCTTGCTGGCCGTCTTCCAGCTAACGGTGACGTCTCCATCCAGCGGCGTCTTCACCTCGCCGGGAAAACGGATGCCGTTTATCTGGACAGACTGCGACATTTCGCGCAGCGGCTTCGCAAAGTTCTGCTGCGTTGCGGCAATGCTGCCCGGCGTGGTATTCATCGAGCGATCGGCAATACGGGCAATGGCCAGCAGGCGCACGCGACGCGCCACCTTGTCGGCAATGCGCAGGTACTCAATCACCTGATAATCACCGCCCTCCACGTCCAGCGTGCGCCCGTCAGCCCAGTAGAATCCGTCGTAATCCGGGTACCACATCGGCACGCTGTAGCGCAGTTTTTCCAGCGCCTGAAGCGTGGCAAGCTCAAGGGGCTGGCCCTCACCGTCAAGCGGCAGATCATCACGCCCCATGTCCAGCAGCGCGCCGGTTTTCACCCGCGCCGGACTGTCGGCAATCGTGACGGCACGGTTACACAGACGCCCGGCCAGCACGCCCGGCTCATTGCCCCAGAGACGCGGCACCAGCTGCACCGCACTGGCAGAAATACCGTTTTGCAGCGTGGCGAGGCGGGTAACGTAATCCGCCCAGGCCTCATCCGCCTGCGGCCCTTCAACCGAAAGGACGAACCACACCCAGCGCCCGTATTTCGCCAGCAGCGTATTGCGAAGCGTGGCGGCGGCATTAATCTGCGCCTTGTCCATAGCATCGACGCACACCACGATACCCTCAACCGACGCGGCCATTTGTGACTTTTCGACGGCCTTCACCCATTCCAGCGGTTCCGCGTCCTCGGCCAGCACCCAGACGTATGCCGCCCAGTTCTGCCCGCCATTGTTCATCGCGGCGATCACCTGGCTTTTCAGCACTGGATCATCCGCACCCAGCAGCGCGTCAAAATTCGTCTGCGTATTGACCGGCAGCGTTTTGCCGGTGTTTGTCGCCCCCTTGCCGACAAAGAGCACCACGCGCTCAATGTCTGCCGTTTCACCCTGAAGCTGGTTTAACTGATTAATCGTGACGTTTGGCCACATACCCTTCCCCTGATTTATTAAGCGTTAACGTCCCAGCCGTAGCCGATGGCCTGTAGCTGGCGCGCCAGCGCCTTATTGAAGTCTTCAGCACTCATGCCGACAAATGGACGCGCTGGCAGGTCAATCGACCAGGCTGATTTAACCGGCCTGCCGCTTAGCTTGCGGATAAGCAGCCCAGCCTGAGCAAAACCCAGCGTTTCGGTAATTTCCTTAACCGGCGGCTTTCGCCAGCGCTTCCCCTTCTTCACCCTGTAGCCCAGCTTACGGAGCCGTTTGGCCTGCTTCAGCGTGGCCATTTTTCCCGCCGGTGCCGGTCTGCTGACGCTGCGCGCCCGGACGGTTGTTTTCATGCCTTCCTGCTGCGCGTAGCCGATAACGCCCGCTGGCACCGGGTTCTGCCCGTTACGGTAGCCACCGCCCTGAAGATAGAGGCGCACCGCCTCAATCTCCGGCATTTCACGAATGTGCAGCAGGTTAGGCAGGTTGCGCAGCATCTTGCCCCGGCGACGCGTTTTGCGCCCCTGCCAAGGCGTCCCGTCCGGTGACTGCTGGTTACGCACGTTGCGCTTAGCCGCCGGTATCACGCCGTACTTAGCGAGACGCCAGATAAGCCGCTGCCGTTTTTTCTTTGGTAGCTCCAGTTCGGCCAGCGCCTTGCGCAGTTCACGCAGCTGCGAGCGATCAAGCTCTGCCCCGATAATCACTCCGCCACTCCTGGCACATCACCGCCCGGCGCATAAACCAGTGCGCTCATTGCCGTCCAGATTTCTGCATCGGCCAGACGATAGCGCCCGCCCTGATAGGGAATATTGCCCGCCTCGTCCGGTACGATGATCAGCGCCTCCGCCATTGGCACCGTCACTGCAACGATGGCCGTTTCTTCGTCGATAAGCTCAATATCCCAGTCGGGATCGGCGTTGGTGATACCAACAAAGCCGAACAGCTCACGCTTTTCCTCACCTGCGGACAGCCATACTTCAAGGAGCGCCATTAACAGCCGGGGATCGCACTCGCGGTAGGCGAAACGCTCCCAGATAAGTTCAGCGTCATAGCGAATGACCGAAAGCCGCACCTGCCCCAGTCCCAGCTCCTTTGCCGCCGGTATCGTTTTCAGATTCGCCATTTCACTGGTGAATGACTGCATCGCGCGGGCTGGCATGAATTTATTCAAAAAGCCCGTCAGTGAATCCAGCTGGCTGTTGTCGCTCATATCACCTTCACCGTTGCGCGCTTCAGCCCCTTAATCTGGCGAATAACTATCGCCGCCTCTGCCAGCAATCCCTTGAGCGTTTCAGCGCTCTCCTGTCCCGGATGCGACTCGCGGCGGCCAACAGACGCAAACTCACCCATCAGGTCCGCTTTTGCCCTGGCATACACCGCTTTTTTATACTGCGCCGCCAGCTGACTGATGCCGTTCATGCTGACCCCCGGCACGTCAGCAGCAGTCTGGTATCCTGCCGCCCGGTGCTTTTCCTGCACACCGGCAAGCCCGCTGTTTACCTCCGCTGCCGCCGTAAGCAGCGCATTCGCCACGGTTTCCGCGTCCACGTCAGCCGGAATACTGCGGCTGCGCTGGAAGTCTGACAGGTTCATATCCGGCCAGAATCCGTCATTGGTCAGCGGGCTGTCCTGGTATTCAATCGGCTTGCCACTGAACATAAATTCCCCCGTAAAAAGGTGGGCTGACCGGAATCCACGGCGCATTACACTGCGTGTTCTGCCCTCATCCGCGCTCACCCGGCTTGCGGTAGTCGTTATTCAGCCGTAAGCGCCCGGATGCGCGCCGCAATCGTCTTACGCATCGTGCTTACGCCTGCTCTGTGATACTTCGCCTCGGCGGCCGCCAGCAGCCGGTCAGCCTCAGACAGCGTTTCGACGCTATCTGACGCCGCCGCCCGCGCCTGTCCTGATTCATCACGCAGCAGCAGAAGCCCCGCGAATTTGAACCATTTGGCGGTAATTTCTTCGTGCAGCCGCCAGCGCTGCGTCACGTTCTCAAACGTGCGCGAGAAATACGGCTCAAGGCCTTCACCCGCCTGACTAGCCTGCTCTGCCCATTCCAGCATCTGATCGGCGACGAAAGCCGGGAAGCGGGTACGGAAGTTGCCCGGCGTTTCCTGCTGCTGTTCAACAGCGATGTCAGCCCAGTCCAGCGCCTGATCGAACTGGCCTACGTCAAACAGCCAGATAACGCACCAGGCAAACACCGGATTGGCGTACACCTTCCCCAGCTCAAGATAACTTTCCACGGTCGGAAGCCACTTTGGCAGAAGGACATCGCGTTTCATTTCCACGCGGTCAGCCGTCATATCGAGGCTGCGCAGGCGTACCACATCCGCTTCAATTTCCTGTATCTGCATGTGCAGGCTGTCAGCGGTATTAATTGCTTCAAGCCGCGCCAGTTGCTGCTGCATGGCAATGCGCTGGCTGTGGCGCTGTGCGGGTGAAAGGCGCATTTATCAGCCCTCTGCCGGTTCAGCCACATTGCCGATAGTGACGGTGCTTTCATCAAACGCCGCGTACAGTTCAGGTTCCTCAACGGCATACCCTTCCATGCGCAGGTACTTGTTTTCGTACTGCTTGCGGTCTTCAACGAATTCAAACTTACGCTGACGTGTACCGCGCTGCGTGTAGATGTGCAGGTTCGAAAGCGGCGTCACGATCATGCGCTTGCCCGGCATGAACGGCGGTACGATGGCCTGACGCCCGGCAATGGTGGATGCCAGCATCTGGGCAGCAATTTTCTCCGTCGGACGGTCTGCTGCCTGATACAGGCGGTATTGCTCCGCCGCCACCAGGTCGGCTCCGACCAGCACCACCAGACGCGGATCGCTGCGGTACTGCTGTGGAATTTTGGTGTTAATCAGGTCTGACGCCATCGCATCCAGCGAACGGTAGTCACCACCCTCACCCAGCGTTACCGCATCGGTGATGATTTGCTTGCCGCTTTCAAAGCCTTTCATGCGCTCATGCCAGCCAATATTGACGTCTTCGCCGTTTGGATTTTTTTCAGCATCGGTAGTTGCTGCTACGGTTTTGCCGTTAAAGCCAATACGCAGCATATCCAGTGCAAACGTAGCGTTAGAAAACTCCTGAACCTTCTGGAAAAATTCCTCTTCCTGACCGGCGTTAGCCCAGACCGAAAGCAGCGACCACAGCAGCGCCGTGCAGGAATCCGTTTCGTGCAACTTGTAGTCGTTGCCACTGACGCCGATGCGGCGCGTAAAACGTCCGGTTTCGCTGCGGCCCGTATACAGCGCGGATGCACCAACAGACACCACTTGGCCGGACAGCTGATCGACATCCAGCGCGGTGATCAGGTTGAGAAACTCAACGGATTCCAGCATGGCGGAGCGCAGGACAATTTCCTGCGGATCGGACAGTGCGAAATAACGGCCCGCACTCTCCACGCCGTAATTTTTCGCCAGACCGGCAGCATAAGCAGCGGCAAACATACGCGCCGTTTTGTTTAATTGCATAAATAACCCTCTCGCAAATAATGCGACTTATAGAAACTTCCCTGACGAAGGCGAAATTAGATGAATTTAAATTTGTGGCTTTCCTGCTTATCGCCGGGCTTACGCTCAGGCAGCTGTGTAATCTTGTTATCCAGCTTTCCAAAGTTTTTAATGACTGCCCCGATATTTTCACGCAGCGTTGCAAATTCCTGTGTATCCACCACTTCGGCAATGGTATCCACATCTTCCTGCGTGGAAGCCAGCTGTGTTTCGATTGCAGACACTCGACCTTCCAGATTATTCAGGGCTTCAGCCAGCGCCTGTAATTTGTCGCCGTCTTCAGGCGCATCAGTATTCAAGTCATCTTCAGTGAATTTTTTCGATTTAATACCAAACAATTTTTGCCAGTCTTTCATTTCTGATTCCTGTTTAACTTTTCCATCCCGGCCAAACTTATAGCGGTAATAACCGGATTCAATTTTTTTACGCTTACTGAAGCGCATGCGTGTTGTGCCGACACTGGCGGGCGAATCAGTCGCCCCCAGCCCTTCAAGATAGGAACGCCCCGTTCCGCGAAAGTCGCCGCCCTCAGTCAGCTCTACCGAAAAATAAAGAAGCTGATCGCGGTTATTGGCTTCAATCAGCTGGCTGTTCGGACTGATTCGGGCATACAGCCTGACCAGCCCGTCATCACCTTCCTGCGCCATAACCTCTTTAACGCTGCCAAGATTTCCGTAATCGCGTTCATGCTCCGGCCAAATCAGTGCAGCGTATAAATCAGGGTTATAAGTTTCGGCAGCATCAATTAACCATTCTTGCTTTAACTCCCTGCGGTCTACCGTGTCCCCTTCGGTGGCAATACACAGCCAGTCAGTGCTTAACTGCGACATATATTTTTTCGCCCTCCGTAACAGCAGAGACATTATTAATAATTTAAATCGCCGCTGCACCCGTTTGAATTCCAATACATTCGGATAACGTTATTTAGTCGAACGGATAAGAATCGTGGCGGGATTTTTATTTTCATTCGGGCGGCATAATAGCCAGCAGACACACAAAGGAATGAAATTAACGAATGGCTAAATACAGCGAAGAATTACGCGGCGTTGCGCGCGCCCTGTATTTAAGGCGATATACGCCGAAGGAAATTGCCAGTGAATTAAATCTGCCGAATGCGCGGATTATTTATTACTGGGCTGAAAAGGAAGGCTGGGCAGCTATGCTGAGCCACGAAAGCTCTGAAGATGCGATAGAGCGCCGCATCCAGCTGCTGACCGGGCGCGATGGCAAAACAGAACTGGAACTGAAAGAACTGGATCAACTGATTGCCCATGCGGTCAAGCTGCGCACGCAGCACAACAAACACAAAGAGAAGCTGGCCGCCGCACGTCCGGCATCCGCAGGCAGCAGCAACGGCGGCAGCGAAGAGGAAGGAGACCATCCGCGTAGTAAGCGCAAATACAATAAAAACGACATCTCCGGGCTGACGGAAGACGACCTGAACTTATGGGCTGAAGAACACCTGTTTGGCTACCAGAAACACCTGCGCCTGAACATCAGCCAGCAGGTACGTAACATACTTAAAAGCCGCCAGATCGGTGCGACCTGGTATTTTGCTTTTGAGGCGTTTGAAAATGCCGTGCAGGCCGGCGACCCGCAGATTTTCCTTTCCGCTTCGCGCGCGCAGGCGGAGGTTTTCCGCTCATATATCGTCAACATTGCACAGGAATACTTCGGCATCACGCTCACCGGCAACCCTATCCGCCTGAGCAATGGTGCAGAGCTGCGCTTTCTGTCCACAAACAAGAATACGGCGCAGTCATACAGCGGCCACCTCTATTGTGACGAATATTTCTGGGTGCCAAACTTCGCCAGGCTTAATGAAGTCGCGTCTGCAATGGCCACGCACGACAAGTGGCGCACCACCTACTTTTCAACACCGTCGGCCAAGACGCACCAGGCTTACCCGTTCTGGACGGGTGAAGAGTGGAAGAAAGGCAGTAAAAAGCGCGCTGCCGTAGTATTTCCGGGATTCGATGCCCTGCGGGACGGTGGCCGACTCTGCCCGGATGGCCAATGGCGATACGTCATCACAATGGAAGATGCCATTGCCAATGGCTTCAATCTGGCCAGCATCGAGAAGCTGCGCAACCGCTACAGCAAAGACACTTTTAACATGCTGTATATGTGCGTGTTTGTGGACAGTAAAGACGCGGTGTTCAGCTTCAGCGACCTGGAGAAATGCGGCACTGATGTGACGTTCTGGCAGGACCATGACCCCAAAGCCCGTCGCCCGTATGGTGAGCGTCCCGTATGGGGCGGTTATGACCCGGCACGCTCCGGCGACCTGTCAACTTTTGTGATTATGGCCCCGCCGGTGCTGGCCGGTGAGAAGTTCCGTGTGCTGGCTATCATCAACTGGCGCGGCATGAACTTCCGCCATCAGGCCAGCGAGATCAAAAAACTCTTTGGCCGGTACAACTTCACCTATCTGGGCGTAGACGTGACCGGCATCGGCCAGGGCGTTTATGACAACATTCACCCCTTTGCCATGCGCGTGCTGAAACCTATCCGCTACGACCTGAGCACTAAAAATCGTCTGGTACTCAAAGCGGCAGACGTGATTGAAAGCGGGCGCATTGAATGGGATGCGGATCTGAAAGAGGTGGCCGCGTCCTTTATGTCCATCCGGCGCGCCGTCACAAAATCAGGGAGTGCAGTGACATTCGTTGCTGACCGCACGGCAGAAACCGGCCACGCAGAGGCAGCCTGGGCAATTATGCACGGTCTGGACAATGAGCCGCTCAACTACGAGCACAAACCTAAATCCAAATGGAAGTTTCAGAAGGCAGCATGAAAAAACGATATAAGCAACGCGCCAGCGGCGCACAGCAAAAGACGAGCAATCGCAAAATGTCGGTACTGCGCTTCGGCAAGCCTGAACCCGTGCTGACCACCGGCACCGATTACCGCGACGTATGGTATGACAACGACTATGACCATTACAGCCTGCCAATTGACCGGCTGGCACTGGCGCAGCTGATTAACCTGAACGGCCAGCACGGCGGCATTATTCACGCGCGCAAAAATATGGTGCTGTCAGATTATGTCGGCGGCGGGCTGTCACATGACGAACTGGAAGCCGGGACAATGGACTTCCTGACCTTTGGTGATTTAGGGATCGTCAAAATTCGCAACGGCTGGGGCGATGTTATCGCGCTGGAACCCATGCCGGGGCTGTACATGCGTCGTCGTCGTGACGGGGAATTTGTGGTTTTGCAGCATGGCGAACCGCTGGTTTACGACGAAGAGGATGTGATTTTTATCCGGATGTACGACCCGCAGCAGCAGATTTACGGCCTTCCGGATTATATCGGCGGCATTCACTCCGCGCTGCTTAACAGCGAAGCGGTGATTTTCCGCCGCCGGTATTATCACAACGGCGCGCATACCGGCGGCATTCTTTACACCACGGACCCGAACATGACGGATGAAGTGGAAGAAGAGATTGAGCAGCAGCTGGCCAACAGCAAGGGGATCGGCAACTTCAGCACCATTCTGGTGAATATCCCTGGCGGCGATAAGGAAGGCGTGCAGTTTATCCAGATGGGGGGTATTGGCGCGAAAGATGAATTTGCCAACGTGAAGAACATCAGCGCACAGGACGTGCTGAACGCGCACCGCTTCCCTGCCGGGCTGGCTGGCATTATCCCGCAGAACGCCGCTGGGCTTGGAGACCCGACCAAAGTGGAAGCCACCTATAAGAAAAACGAGGTATTACCCCTTCAGCGGAGGTTGATGAATGCGGTGAACGGTGATCCAGATGTGCCGGAACACCTTCACCTGAAATTTTCCCGGCAATCAAAGAACAGGGATGCGGTATGAGGCGTAATCGGATAAAATCCAAGCACATTTACAACGCCGGAGCCGCAAACATGCGCGTGTTAAAAATTTTATGCACTGAGTGCGGTTCTCAGGCAATTGTTCGTAAGACAAACCGTAAGCATCGGGACATTGCTGATATTTATTGCGCTTGTTCAGATGTTGAGTGTGGCCACACTTTTGTGATGAATCTGACATTTTCACACACTATCAGTCCCAGTGCGAAAACTGGCGATATTTTGCTGCAAAATGTAATTAAAAGCATGTCTCCTGTTCAGAAGCAGATAGCGCTGAACCTTCTGCAGCGCTCATCTGTATAAAACCGTCACAGCCGTTGATGTTGCTCAAATCTTGCAACTAAATCTGAAGATAATTCAGCGATCCAGTCTGTAACCAAGGCCAGATCGCATTTCTCAGCATTGTCTGATGCAATACGCGATATCAGACAAATTCTCTTAATCTCAACTAATTCCGTTAGTAAATCTGGCCTGATACATTTATTTGTAATTTTTGCGTCGTTTTTTTTGAGCGCACAATAAAATTTCAGCCAAGCACCATTTTGTTTTTTACCTTTCATCATGAATACTCTTTTCAAAATAAAGATAGGAAGTATTCCCCGGTGTTTAATGAAAAGACGACAATTGTTTAGAAAATGCCAGAATCTGCTTAGAATGTTCTTGTATGTTGCAGCATCACTTGCGGTTTAATTACTCGAACATATATTAGCGCACTCAAAAAAAATTGATAGAAACAAAATCACTTTTAACTGCATTTACACAGTCGATGTGTATTAACCTATTTTTTTACTCATTTTTGCGCAAATGAAAAGCTACGAATCAGTCACAATCAGAATCATCCGTAATAAAATGTCTGAAAAACACATCAGTTATAATGAATTGTCGGCAAAAACGTCTATTAGCGTGTCAAGACTTCGTCGCTGTTTGGAACAATGGTCTGATCAGTCAATGACGCTGTCAGATTTGGGTAAGATTTATCATGCTCTGGGGATAACGTCGGACCTTAATAAGCACCCGGAATTGTTGTTACTAAGTGACGAGGCAAAAACACAGCTCTGTGCGATGATTAAAATCATCAAGACGGCATAACGGCAAAAAAAAGGTGCCTGAACACTTTAGCCCGACAACATCGAAAAGGCGGGACCAGCCCGCCTCCAGTCGAGGATTCTTGACATCCTCCCCGCCCTGAAGGACGGGCTTTACGGCACACCGGGTAATATGTCTATTTCTTCACCACCCTAGTCTGCTTCCGGCACGCCCGCCGCGTATCCCGCAACAGCGACAAAAGCATATGTGCAGTGTCAAACGCACTGGCATAGCTGCGGTCCAGTTCCGGAAACAAATTGCGCAGATGTGGCCACATCGTATGTTCCAGATATTCCACTGTACCAAACAGTGCATTTAGCTGTGAAACGGCGCAACCACTGACAGTCAGCACCGGTTCAGAAGCTTCAAAATGCAGTGTGGTCGGATGTGGCACGGAATCAGGTGTGACGAGCAGTGAAGGCGTGCCGCCGCAGCCCCTGGCACTGCCCGAACGCTCGCAAAAATAACAGTCCTCCAGCCTTTCAAACACTTCCCATGCCTGGTCAGTTTCGAGCATTTTCGCATGGCGGGCAGCACCGCGTTCTGTCCAGAGAATGAGGGTGCGAGCTTTGGGGGAAATTTGCAACTGACTATTAGTCAGTCGCAAACTTTTCAGTTCTTCACGGATGGCTTTATAATAGTGCTTTCCTTCAATGAAGCGATCCACATTTCTCTTATGATTCTGCTGGATGTTATTCACATCAACGCGATAGAGCTGCGCAAGCAATTCAGTTGTGATAACAGGAATCTGATTGTGCGTGATCGGGGCAAGGCTTTCGACTGAGATTTCATTTTGCATGGGATTTACCTTTTCAGTTAGGTTAATCACCACCGTCAGGTGCAAATCATAGGGTGGTGAGACGTACAGGGTTTGCACTACCGGCTGAAAAGGACCCGGCCAGCCTTTCGGCTGCCCCGCACGCCCCACCATAATTTTGATGTGACTGTGCTTTGCGCATAAAAAAACCACGCCTGGCGTGGTATGCGCCTTTTCAGATAACCGGGGTGCAAATCCCGACAGCCGATTTTGCGGCTGCACGGGAACTATAGCCCCGGACAAATAAGGCTGTCAATTCTATCCCCATCGAAAAGGCGGGACCAGCCCGCCTCCAGTCGAGAATTCGCAATATGTCTATTTCTTCACCACCCTAGTCTGCTTCCGGCACGCCCGCCGCGTATCCCGCAACAGCGACAAAAGCATATGTGCAGTGTCAAACGCACTGGCATAGCTGCGGTCCAGTTCCGGAAACAAATTGCGCAGATGTGGCCACATCGTATGTTCCAGGTATTCCACTGTACCAAACAGTGCATTTAGCTGTGAAACGGCGCAACCACTGACAGTCAGCACCGGTTCAGAAGCTTCAAAATGCAGAGTGGTCGGATGTGGCACGGAATCAGGTGCGACGAGCAGTGAAGGCGTGCCGCCGCAGCCCCTGACACTGTCCGAACGCTCGCAAAAATAACAGTCCTCCAGCCTTTCAAACACTTCCCATGCCTGGTCAGTTTCGAGCATTTTGGCATGGCGGGCGGCACCGCGTTCTGTCCAGAGGATGAGGGCGCGAACATTTCGAGCGATTTTTACAGAGTAGCTTTGAGATACTTTGTGCTTAAACTCCCGTAATTCTTCGCTTTCCAGTAAAAAATAATGCTTACCTGCGATAAAACGATTTTCGTTACGGGTGTAATTTTGGCGTATACGCACCGGTTCGGTTTCGTATAGATTAGCAAGCAATTCGGTTGTGATAACAGGAATCTGATTGTGCGTGAGCGGGGCAAGGCTTTCGACTGTGATTTCATTTTGCATGGGATTTACCTTTTCAGTTAGGTTAATCACCACCGTCAGGTTCCAAGCTTAGGGTGGTGGGACGTACAGGGTTGGAACTACCGGCTGAAAAGGACCCGGCCAGCCTTTCGGCTGCCCCGCACGCCCCACCATAATTTTGATGTGACTGTGCTTTACGCATAAAAAACCACGCCTGGCGTGGTATGCGCCTTTTCAGATAACCGGGGTTCCAATCCCGACAGCCGATTTTGCGGCTGCACGGGAACTATAGCCCCGGACAAATAAGGCTGTCAATTCTATCCCCCCGGAGACCCTCAACTGCTTAGCCTTCGTCAACCGGGCCAAAGTTCATCCTCAGAATGAGGAATCTTCTCTGATAGCCTGCCGTTTTTGTAAATCAGCGCTGTTTCGGCGCAATAACTCAGACTGCTCCCTCGCAGTAATATGTCTATTTCTTCATCGCCTCCCTCAAAACCTCTGGATTTCAGTTCAAGTTTTAACCTGCGCCGCTCCGGCCCCGTACAGTTATTGACAGAACTCCAAGGGGCGGCGTTGCCGCCTGAAAAGCCAGCCTCCGCTGACGCTTCGGCCAGTTTGGCGACCTTTTCCCACTTAACCAGACGGGTAACAACCTCAGAATCAGGAAACTGCGGTGAATAGATACCCTGCACCCTCTGAATATCTTCACCGTATTCACTTGCTGCTTCAGTGATTTCGTAGCAAAGGCGAACGAGTAAATCTTTTCGCGCAACCAGTGGCCCACCCTGGCACATGGTGTACGAAGCCCAGCAACTCGCCACTGATGCCGACGCAAGCACATCGTCCATCTCTTTTGTGAGTAAGTGAGCATCACCAAGCCTGCGAAGTTCACGCCAGACAGAAACGGGTGCACCGCCCAGCTGCTGAAACTGACGGATACGCCAGCGTGATGCCCACGCGTTAACGCGCTTTGCCACTTCTTTCATGGGCTGCCCAGAGTCTTTATCTATTTCGCCATCAAGCGCAAAACCGTCGATATTTTTTGAAATGTACTTAGCGATATATCCGGTAGCAGAACCCTTACGCGGATCTATAGCCTTGTAACAGAAACGGGCCTTACGGGCTTTATAACCTCTGAGTTCATGGGCGTCTTCTTCACATGCATAGCGATGAATGATTCGGCGTATTGCTTTTTTATCTTCAGGCCGCATGAAAACCAGTAAATGCCAGTGCGGCGTCCCATCGTGATGCGGCTCCACAACGCGAAAACCAAAATAGCGCAAATTGTTTCGCCCCAACGCGGCGCGGACTTTCTCCCACACCTTACATAAGTATTTCTGAGTATCTTTAGGGCTGGCTCCATCCCACTGTGGAATCAGCCCTCCTTTGCTGTATGCGGAGTGAAAACGGGAAGGTGCAGTGATTGTGTAGAACTCTCCAATGTAGCCCTGCGCCTCTGCCAGCTCTTCAAATCCACGCATACGCACCATAAGTTCACAGCGCCGAATCGCCGGGTTAGCCACGCTTCTGTAGACCATGTCCGCCATAGACACGCGATCACCCGCGTCGTTAACAAGGTCGAATTTACTGAAGAATTCGGCATTTTTTTTCTTTTGCTCAGTCCACTCAGTAAGCGCACCGCGCGAAACATAGGGTGACGCGGATCGCTGCACCTGTCCGACAGCAATTGACATGTGCTCACGCTGAATGTCCCGCATGCGCTTAAGACGGGCGCGCCACCACTCAGGCGCTGTCATTCGCAAAAGGCCCGACTGCGCTTTACGTAACGCCAGCTCGCCTTTGCTGGCACCGTATTCCGCCCAGTAAGGCGGCTGCGTGCCTGTCAACGCAGCCAGCTCAGCCACATAGCGATAAGTAACGCGGGTTACAGTCAGCTCATCCGCTTCATGCGGCAGTGAAACCTTGCTAACAAAATCGGCCATGCTTAGCGAAAGGAAGGAGGCGACTTTATAGGACAGGTTGCGCAGCTCCTGCCGGTCCAGCCCTGGCAGGCGATCAAGCTGTTTGATGAAAGGCAGTTCATGCTGTGCCGCATCGTTAATGCGGTAGCGGCTGCGGACAAGCTGCAGGCGTGGTAATACATTCTGGCCTACTGTCTGGCGAAGAAATGCATTAGCTCGGCGACGGCCATTTTGTGCAGGAAATATTTTGGCGTAACGGTCAGCAAAATAACCGGCAAGGTAATCCGGCATTTCATGTAAGAAAGGGCTGCGCCAGTCGTGGTCTTCGGGATTAAGATTCCATAACCGACGCTCTGATAGAGACATGCCAGCAGGCGCAGACATGCCAAAAAACTCACGCCGCTGACGATCTACGGCGTGGTATTCACCCTGTAACAGATCAGGCTGCACTTCAGACATTAGCAACCTGCTCCGCTTTCAGCTTTTCAAATGCAACCTGGGTCTGCTCCGCAAGGCGTCGCGTTTCACTGACGAATGCGGCGAACGTATCCATATTGCCATGAAGCACAAGCCGCCCGGTGACGTCCGAAATGAGATCACGCAGCAGCAAAATCTTGCTGCTGTAAATGGCCATAGTCAGCGGCACATGCTCCCTGACACCCTCGACTTCCATCCAGCTCAGTCTTTCCAGCGCAACAAGCGCGTCTTCGCCTGGCTGTTTATTTCTGATTGCACGAAGGAAATAAACATCATCAATTTTGACTCTCATAGCGCTGCGCCCTCCGTTTTAACGGATGGAATTCCCACAGCGATAATCTCAGGCGCATTACTGCTTCCGCCGGTAGCGGCACCAACGGAACGGGCAACAGAAATCTTATGCAGATAAAAACGGCGGTGACCATACTGGGAATGCGTCATATCACTGTCGCTGTTTGAAGCTATTACCGGGTTACCTTTATCTGCAAGGCTCTCCAGCATGGCTGCTAACCGCTGCTGACAGGCCGCGTCAAAGTCAGCTGAATGATATTTGGTAAAACTGCTTTTCCCTGCTGCAGGGTTGTACGGCGGATCGCAGTAAATCACATCACCTACACCTATCAACCCCAGCGTTTCAGTGAAGTCAGCACAGACGAAAGATGCGCGCTTTGCCTTTGCAGCAAAAGCGCGGACCTCGCTTGCAGGAAAGTAAGGCGATTTATATTTTCCAAATGGGACGTTAAATTCGCCCCGCAGGTTATAACGGCACATCCCGTTATAGCCGTGGCGATTCAGATAAAGGAAGCTGGCAGCCAGTTCTACAGCCGATAAAGCACTGTGATTAAGACGGGCGCGTACACAGTAATAAAACTCGCCGCGCTGTGATTCACTTCCAACACTTCCAGCAGCAAACAGCGTTTCAAGCTCAGTCAGAAGCGCATCTGTGTGGTGCGCCATCATGACATACGCATTAACCAGCTGATGATTCGCATCGGCGATCAGATATGCGTCATAGTCCGTGTTCATCATGACAGCGCATGAACCGGCAAACGGCTCAACAAGTCGCTTACCGGCTGGCAGATGCTTGATAAGCTCGGGCATGACACGGGTTTTACTCCCGGCCCACTTAAGGGGCGGTTTCACTGCCATAACGCACCGCCTTTATTGTTGATGAGTTCTGATTCCTGACGGAGTAGCTCAACAATTTCAGCGGCCGAAAGACCATTGTTAACAGCATGTGTCGCCATTCGATCTAGGCGACCAGAAAATCTTGCGGCCACATCCCTGCCGCCCTCTTTGTATGCCTGCCGGTAAAGTTTCTGTACCTGCCCGGTGCTGTCTTTGATCTGTTTCTCTAAGTTCTGGCGGATCATTCTCATGGCGTTTTCTCCATTTAAGGACGCACGAATCCCCGGCTATCCGATGGAAAGCCGAAAATCGTGCGACAGGTTATTAGTGTTTAAACAGCGAACTGAGGATCAAGGAACGGAAAGGTTTCACTTGCATCTGCGACTGGTTTGGTGATGACAGCAGATGTAATTCATAAGATAGGCTCCACCATGAACGGATAAGCGCCACAACGGGCGATACTCCGAGGAAGCCAGCAGCAAAGTAAATCGCGCGGATTGCGCTCAGTGCTTCTGTCTGCTGCATGTGGGATTCTGCTTCGCGAAACGCACGGCACCAGAAAGCAGAACTTACCAGCAGCCACTGTATTTTGTCGTCCAGATGGATCGTGTCATTGAAGACGAATTGTTTTAACGCGACCGTGCTGCCTTCGGTGTCACACTTGCTCAGGAAGAACTCTGCATAATCCGGGTTAACTCCCCAGTCGCGGAAATCTTCAAGTAGCCCCTTTTTCTCAACAGTGATGATATTCATAACACTTCCTCAGTGGGCGCGATTGTCAGCGGGTTTGCGCAGCTGCTGCCGCGCCTTTATCAGTTCATGTACTGGTGTCCCCGGTACGGTAGGGACTGATCGCGCTGCGTGTAGCGCGCTAGGTGATGGTTTCTTTTCCTGTTGAAATGCCAGCGGCCCCAGCCCCTTGAACATTTCAACCATGCACTTCAGACGCTGCAGGCCACGCTTAATCTGATGTAACTCGTGGTCAGTGAACTGGCTCCACGAATAACGGCAGTGACGCGTTTTCAAACCTGCGGCGTGCAGAATGATTCCGCGCTGATGTTCGCTAAGCCGTTCCCAGACGCTGTATGCCTGTGTGCTGTGACCAGAAACCATCTGGCGCAGCACGCCCAGCCATTTTTTATCGCTTGCCTTCATGCTTTGCCTCATGATTCTTAAGGGTTAATGCTGGATTCCAGCGGCGACCGTCTGGTAACTGAATCCACCCGTGACCAAAACTTGGTAACTGCGGAGGTTTAGCCTGATTGGTCAGGTGACGAACAAAAACAATCATGATGACCTCGCAGTTTTATTCGTCTTTTCATATGAATATCTGACGTAAAACGTCAGCTCACATGCACCATCAGCCAGATTGATTGGCTTTACCGCCTTTACTCCATACTCAGAGTACCGACGACGAAAAGAAACAAAGACCCCCTGAGCTTTACCACTCCCTTTTTTCATAATGCACCTCACGCAGTGATGCCAGGCATGGAGGCGCTTACCACATCAACGGCAGCAGCCAGCACTGGCACGATTTGAAAACGACTTTCAACGGAATAGACGAGTAAAGACAGGCTGCGGATAGCATCACTGGCTCTGTTAAGAATCTGATTGCGGCGTGCAACAGTCATCTTTTCCGTTGAAACCGCTTCCCCGGCGATTACCCCGACGCTGGCCACAGCAGTTAATGCACAAAACTGCATGTTTTCAGGTCTGGCATTATTGACCGGTACAGAAGGCTGGCAATTAATCTGCCGCAGAAAACCATCTAGAATGGTTGGGTCTTCGGTGAGATCGATGATTGCCAGAAGTTCAGGTAATGTCAGTTGGTGCGACTGGTCTGGATTCAGCTTGTTGCGCAGTGTGGCCGGTTGCATTCCTGCTTTTTTAGCCAGCTCTGTGACGTTGTGTGCCAGTGAAAACTGGCGGCAGGCATCATCAAGATGGTTTCGTACTGAAACTTTATAATCGTACATGATTCGCACTCTACTAATTGATAACCTGGAATTACGCGTTAAACGAAACGTTGCATTCGCTTAATGCCATTACGGTTAGGGCAGCCATATTGACTTCAACCAAGCCCTTTTTCTGTGCACCTTTAGGCTTGATTGGCAGCTTTCCGTATGAAATTAGGTTTTCAGCAGTGCTTTTAGACATGCCAGTGCGGCGGCAGTACTCATCCAAAGGGATGTAGGGATCAGGAATCACGATTGTAATGTTCGGGCGCATAATGCAAACTCCATTCGTTTGTGGACACGCCAATGCCCACCAGTATCAGCCAATATTCGCTTTAATATACAACACGGAGTGACTCTAATTCGACTAAATCGAAATTTCAACATAAATTTCGACCTAGGCGAACGATCATAATCAAATGAGTAAATTCCCCTTTGAACAGATAGGGCACAGCAGCGCGGTTCTTGACCGCATTGTTGAGGCTTACGGATTCACCTCGAAGTTGCAGCTAGCTGATCACTTTCAAATGGCTGCTAGTAGCCTGTCAGCCAGGTTCAAGAGGGGTATTTTCCCTGCGGACATGGTGATCAGATGTGTCGCGGAGACAGGAGCAGGTCTTGAGTGGCTGTCTACAGGTAATGGAAAGAAGTTTAACGACGAAGAATTGGACGTTCTGAAGTTGCCACGCAGCAAAATCGTAGACGGCCAAATGTATGAAGCCGGATTTTATCTACTGGATAAAGTGTCATTTCTGCCCGGCAAACCGATTCCTCAAGATGCGATATGTGTAATTGATTCATTCACACAGTACATAGTCGACCGCCATTACTCTGAAATCTATGACGATGATTGGTTGGTTGAAATTGAAGGGAAAGTCAGCGTTAGAACATTAACCCGAATACCTGTTAAGAAGGTTCGAGTTAGTGGCGTGGGAATGGCTTTTGATTGCTCTATAGAAGACATAAACGTGTTGGGACGCGTTGCACTTACAATAAAATAATAACGAATATTAAAATGATAGACTACAAAACAGCATCCAAAGAAGATTTAAAGCAAGAAATGAAAAGGCTTGCTTCTGTTGTTTCAGATGCACCTTTTGGGACAAAAAAAGAGTTCTATCACCTACCTGAGATACTTGGATTTGGTGAAACCCCTTTAGCTATTGCCAGTGGAATGATGAATAACAACACTTGGTTAATTACTCTGACTAATAAACGTGTGATTTTTCTAGATAAAGGAATGCTTTACGGAGTAAAACAAGTAGACATCAACTTGAACAACATCGTGAGTGTTGGTGGTAAAACCGGCTTACTGCTGGGTGAAATCATGATTTCAACTAGCGGCCAGAATTACACCATCAAAAATGTTATGAAGGATTCAGTAATTCCTTTCACTAACTTAGTGAACGAGACTCGCAATAATCAGAACCAATCAAAAAAACCAGAACAGCAACAACCCAAAACATCACTATCGTTTGATGAACAAATGGCGAAGATCGAACGCCTTGCCGAAATGAAAGAAGATGGAATTCTTACAGATGAAGAATTCCAAGTTCAAAAACAACGAATTCTGAATGGTTAATTTATGCCAGTTCGCAAGCAATCCGATGGGCAGTGGATAGCCGATTTTTATACTGTCGATCGGAGCAACGGTAAAGAAGGCAAGCGCGTCCGTAAAAAGTTTGCAACTAAGGGGGAAGCGCTTGCTTTCGAAAATTATACCTTGCAAAAAATTGACGACAGCCCTTGGCTCGGTGAAACCAAGGAACGGCGTAAGTTAACTGACTTAGTGCATCTTTGGTTTGAACGACACGGCATAACCCTGCGAGATGGCGAGAAACGGAAAAGCTCAATGTTATGGGCAGCTGAATGTATGGGGCACCCATTAGCAACTGAGTTTACCGCGCAGTTGTTCACTGCTTATCGAGCTAAGAGGTTAGACGGCCAATTTGCTCGCACTAAGCGTATCAGCCAAGTTTCACCACGAACAATGAATCTTGAGCACGCCTATTTTTTAGCGGTCTTAAATGAATTAAAACGGCTCGGAGAATGGTCAGCCCCCAACCCATTGGAGAACGTCCGCCAATTTCGCACTGATGAAAGTGAAATGGCTTATTTAACTGAGGAACAAATTGACTTGCTTTTAGCTGAATGCCGAAACAGTAGCGCCAAGGATTTAGAAATAATCGCGAAAGTGTGTCTAGCTACTGGTGCACGTTGGGGTGAGGCTGAAAGCCTGAAACGCA
Organism: Mixta mediterraneensis; assembly: GCF_014946725.1. Taxonomy (GTDB): domain Bacteria; phylum Pseudomonadota; class Gammaproteobacteria; order Enterobacterales; family Enterobacteriaceae; genus Pantoea; species Pantoea mediterraneensis. Next base: position 67,241 of record NZ_JACFXY010000014.1, on the reverse strand, counting down.
GCCAAGTATCAGCAGGAAAGATCACCTTTATAAAAACCAAAGGTAAACGCAATCGCAGCATTCCTATTGATTCCGAATTGACTGACGAACTGCCGAAGAAAAACGGGAATTTGTTTTCACCTTGCTATTATGCATTTCGCTCCGCACTTGAACGTGCAGGCATAGACTTACCCGCAGGACAGTTAACTCATGTTTTGCGGCACACCTTTGCAAGCCATTTCATGATGAATGGTGGAAATATTTTAGTACTGCAAAAAATCCTCGGACACACCGATATTAAGATGACTATGAGGTATGCGCACTTTGCCCCTAACCACCTTGAAGAGGCATTGCGACTGAACCCATTAAAGTGTCGCAAAAGTGTCGCTACAACCTAAGAATATTGGGTTATATTGGTGGATATTGGTTTGCTAACTCACTGATTTTTAGCTAACCCATTGATTATCGCTTGAGGTCTATGGTTCTCATAATCGCTTGGTCGCTGGTTCAAACCCAGCAGGGGCCACCAAATTTTAGTAGTAAAATCATATAATTAGCCCGCTTATTTGAAGCGGCCTTTTTGTTTTCACTGATGCGCTGTCCCCTTTTTGTCCCCCCAGGAAAACCAATACGCTAGTTGGGTAGTGTCAATTTGGATTGCTGAAGTTGGTCGCATCAAACCTTACATGCCCTTATGAAGCATTTTTTGAAGGTGCTTTTTACCAGCATCTACCTGCATGTCCTTCCAGCTACTGTAAGTAGTGTTTTGCGTTATGAAATCCTCCCATGTCTGATCATGGTATGACAGCAAAATCTTCTTTTGTCTGAACATTGAATCCTGATTTTAGAAACATATCCTCAAGCGAAGTGAATGAAGAATATTCAGCTAAAAACTCACTATTAAAAAGCTCACTGAAAGAAATCTCTTTAGTCTCAGAAATTTCTTCTAAGTTTTTTTGAGTTTATCAATCTGGTCACTAAATTTTTTAACCATACAATCTCCCTCGCCAAAGCCAGTAATTTAATGAATTAATTTTTTAGCATGCTGTCAGATATGGTGTCTATTTATTGTTCGGTTAAATATTGAACATTTCCAGTTCTCTCAATTTATTAATAAAACTGCTCAGAAAATACTCATTACATTACCTGCACTCCTCTTGCGATAAACCATAATTTTTCAGTTATAGCCTATGGCCTGTAACGCTCGGAAGCAGCGCCCTTTCTGGCTTTTCACATCGCATGCTTTTGCCATTGGAGATCCACGCAAGATCCAATCAACTGACACAATTTACAAAATATTCATATATTTTAATCACTTATTCCTCCCATTAGATCCTCTGCCGATCCCTGAAACTGAAAAAGACTGAATTTCTTTTCACTTTTTTCAGTTGGCGAACTCCGGCAGAAAGCCAGCAGCGGCGCTGGCTGGCGTGGCGGTTTGTATAAAACCAGAACTGAAAAGTTTTTATGATGCAAAACTCGCAGGCGGTTGCGGTGTAGCGCCGTTTTGGTAAATGAATACATTATTTTGTCAGTGCTGTGAAGCCGTCAGCGTGGCGGTGAGGTCTTGATCCTGTTGCGGGTTGGTGCGGCGCAGCCTGCGCCTGTGCGTGTTGCTCAGTGCGTTCTGTGCGGTCTGGTGGCGGGCATAAAAAACCCGCTGCATGAGCGGGTCATTTGATGGGGTTTATTACCCGATGATGGGGAATACTTCTCTGTCAACCGCCCCCTTGTCAGTGGTAGGTCTGGGGTGTAGCCTGTGAAAGATTTTCTTTTGCCCTTTCAGCAGTACCGCAATCCTTAAACCCTCCCATCCGTGGACCTCCGCACCAAGAGCGATAAAAAGAGATTCAATATCACTTCATTTTATCGAACCGTTAACCAGCCGGGCGAACACATCTGACAGCGTTTTTTGGTATCGTTTGTTCATATAATTATAGAGTCAAAAAATGACACTAAAGCAACCATTTAATGGTGTCATTTTTTGTCGTCACCAATCCGGCCAAAAGTCCCCTCTCTCATGCAAGGTTGTAATCGATTCTGATGTAACTATCCCACATAATGGTGCCATTCACTTTTAGAGATCTTCCGGCATACTCATTCTGTCAACGAAGGAGATCGCCATGCGTAAAGCCTCTTTTACTGAGCATCAGATCATGGCCATGATTAAGTCGGTGGAGCTGAAATATAACTGTGAACATCTGCATGAATCTCTGAACAATCCGACCCCAGCGGAACACCGACTACAACATCCTTTGGCTGGGATCTCAAAAAAATGCATGGGACTAAAAAGGGACTATTTACAGCATCGTTTTTCTGCATCATGAATGATCTGAACGATCCGCAAGCACGAGCTCTGTTATCCTGAAACCCGCGCCTCTTTTCGGTAAATCCAGTTAAATTGTTCAATATAGACACGCTGCGTCTTACTTTAATAAATTTCAGTACTACCAAATGGGCCGCTGCCCATTTGGTAGTATCAGTAAGATAAATTCCAGGCCGTTATTCGCCAGGCTATTTCCATCGCGAAAACGCGTGGTATCTTATTTGTTTGCTTTAGTGAGTGGACACAGATCGATGACAAAACTGCGGGTAGGCATTGTGTTTGGCGGAAAGTCAGCCGAGCATGAAGTATCGTTACAGTCGGCAAAAAACATCCTCGACGCAATTGATAAAACGCGTTTTGAGGTGGTCCTGCTGGGGATTGATAAACATGGACAATGGCACCTCAGTGATACATCTAATTTCTTATTGAATGCAGAAAACCCCGCGCTCATTACGCTGAATCGATCGGCAGATAATATCGCATTGATTCCGGGCCAGACTCAGCAGCAACTGATCATCAGCCACAACTCGCAGCCGTTGTCTCAGGTTGATGTCATTTTTCCTATCGTGCACGGTACGCTGGGAGAAGATGGCTCGCTGCAGGGATTATTACGAATGGCATCGTTGCCCTTCGTCGGTTCAGATGTGCTGGGCTCAGCCGTGAGCATGGATAAAGATTTTACCAAGCGTCTGCTGCGTGATGCTGGATTGCAGGTTGCGCCATGGCTGAGTGTCAGCCATGCGCAACGCGCGCAGCTGGATAGCGAAGCTATTATTGCCCGCCTCGGATTGCCGCTGTTTATCAAACCAGCAAATCAAGGATCGTCTGTCGGCGTCAGTAAAGTAAACAGCGCGGAAGAGTTTGATGCAGCGTTAAATCTTGCCTTCACTTTTGATCGAAAAGTCCTGATTGAAAAAGGAATTAAAGGCCGGGAAATTGAATGTGCAGTATTAGGCAATGACCATCCGCAAGCCAGCCCTTGCGGTGAAGTAGTCGTACAGGATGCATTTTATTCCTACGACACCAAATATATCAGCGAGAGCGGCGCGCAAACCGTCGTGCCCGCCGCTATTTCGCCTGAAATAAGTGATGCAATCCGTAAGGTTGCGCTACAGGCCTTTAGCGCTTTAGCCTGTTGTGGCATGGCGCGCGTTGATGTGTTTTTGACGGAAAATAACGAAATCATTGTTAATGAAGTCAATACATTGCCTGGTTTTACTAACATCAGCTTGTACCCTAAGTTATGGCAAGCCGCGGGCATAAGTTATCAGGATTTAATCACACAACTGATTGAGCTGGCGCTGGAGCGTCATCAGCAAGCCAGCCAGTTAAAAAGTAGCGTGCATTAAATCAGGCAATGCGGCTGGTGAATTCGCGTTTAGCATACACCGGCCACGTTTGGTTACGGCCATTACGTTTTGCGAGATAAAGATTTTTATCTGCCGCCGAGATTAAACGATTGGCCACGCTATGCCATTCACGTTCTTCGGCGGCGCTATCCAGCGCCAGACCAAGGCTGGCGGTGATGGTTACTGTATTTCCCTGTAACCAGAACTTCTCTTTCACCATGCTTTGACGGATCTTCTCCGCCAGCTGATATAACTGCTGGTGACGTTGATCAAAGGTCACTACAACAAATTCCTCTCCACCAAAGCGACAAATGCGCCCTTCCTCACCCACGATGCGCTGCATACGGTCAGCAATTTCTTCCAACACCTTATCGCCCGCATCATGACCAAAATTGTCGTTAATGGTTTTAAAATAGTCGACATCTAACAGAATCACGCCCATTTTACGCTGGGTGCTAAAGGGTTCTTCTTTTAAACCTTCGAACAGACCCGAACGCGAGAGCAGCTGCGTCAGAAAGTCATAATTTGCCCGTAACGCCAGACGCTGATTTAACTGACGAATGGCATCCATGCTGGCGGCCACAATCAGTGGGCTGACAGCGACCGTTGCTACGCCTAAACGCGCCGAGGTAAGCGGGCTGAATGGCAGCAAATTACCATTGCCCTGGACATTCATCACGCCATGTGAGGCCAGCACAATTTCCGTGATGCCTGTGATCAAAATCACCAGACTGGTCATCGGAATGGGTAACACAATCGCACACTGTCGCTACCGATGTAAAACTGGCCCACCTGCCGATGTAAATCTGACCCACCTAGGGTAAAAATGGCAGTTTTAAGGCACTGCCAATGATGACATTGGAGACCAGAGTGGAGATTAGTGTTTTACACCGTCAGGGCATGTCGATACGCGCCATCGCGCGCCAGCTTTCATGCTCTCGTGAGACCGTTCGCAGATATATTCGTAGCCCGCTGCCCGTAGCGGATATGCGCTACAAGCCTCGCGCACCCAGACCCTGCAAGCTTGACCCGTTCAAGACCTATATCCTTGAGCGCGTGGCCGCTGCCAGGCCCCTCTGGATACCCGCCAGTGTGCTGCTGCGCGAGATCCGTCAGCGTGGTTACGAGGGTGGTTACAGCATGCTGACCGCTTTCCTGCACCCCATTAAGCAGCCCGTCACTGAAGAGGTAACACGCTTCGAGACCGAGCCTGGCTTTCAGATGCAAGTTGATTTCACCATCATCAGACTCGGTCATAACCCATTGCTGGCCTTTGTCGCCACGCTGGGCTGGAGCCGCGCGACTTTCGTCAAGTTTTACAGCAACCAGGACTCCGCTGCCTGGTGTGACGGCATTGAGTCTGCGCTCAGGTTCTTCGGCGGGACGCCGCATCAGCTGCTGTTCGACAACGCCAAGGCCATCATCATTGAGCGCGATGTCTACGGCCCCGGTAAGCATCGCTGGAACCCGCAGTTGATGCACGTCGCCGAGAAGTATGCCTTTACTCCCAAGGTCTGCCGACCCTATCGCGCCAAGACCAAGGGTAAGGTTGAGCGGTTTAACCATTACCTCAAGAACAGCTTTATCGTGCCTCTTACCGCGACCTTCCGGCAGGCCGGGCTGGTACTGGATGTACCTGCTGCCAACACACGCATCGGCGAGTGGCTGGTCACCGTCGCGAACACACGAGTGCATGGCACCACAGGCGTACCGCCTGAGCAGCGCATGCCGCGCGAGCGTGCTGCGCTATTGCCGTTACCGAAGGTCACGTTGGCATTGCCTGCACCTGTCCCAGCGCTCAGCCAGCGTCCGGTGCCGACCGAGAGCCTGCAACATCCTCTGGCAACGTACCAGGCCTTGCTCGAGGTGCCAGCATGAACCTTCAACATGATCGTATTGCCGCGCTCTGCGAGCAACTCAAGCTCGACCGCCTGCCGGCAGAGTGGCCGGGTGTGGCACAGGCGACCATCGACAACAGCGGCACGCATGCCGACTTCCTGGAAGCCGTTTTGCAGCTCCAGCATGATGGCCAGAACGAACGGCGTCGCCAGACCATTTTGCGGTTATCAGGCCTGCCGGTGATAAAAACACTGGAGCAGTTCGATTACGCCTATGCCAGTGGCGTTCCACGAAGTCAGATCCAGGAGTTGGCGGGTCTGACATTTATCGAACGTCAGGAGAACGTTGTCCTGCTCGGGCCTTCTGGCGTCGGCAAAACGCACCTGGCGACCGCCATTGGCTATAAGGCCGCGATGGCGGGTTTAAGCATTCGGTTCATTACCGCCGCCGACATGATGCTGCAACTGATGGCGTCACATCGTCAGGGTGACCTGAAGGGCTACCTGAACCGCGGCGTAGGTAAACCTAAGCTGTTGATCATCGACGAAGGGGGATATCTGCCGTTCGGTAAAATGGAGGCGAACCTGTTCTTCCAGGTAGTCGCTAAACGGTATGAGTCAGGCAGCGTGATCCTGACCAGCAACCTGCCGTTTACGCAGTGGTCCGGAACGTTTGGTGATGACGAGACACTGACGGCAGCGATGCTGGATCGGCTGCTTCACCATGCGCATATCGCCCAAATCAGCGGCCAAAGCTATCGACTGAAAGATAAGCTGAAAAGCGGTCAACTCCAGAAGAAAACGAAAGCAACAACGCTCGAATGATTCAAAGGGGGTGGGTCAGTTTTACTTTGGCAGGGTGGGTCAGAATTCGATCGGTATTGACAGCACACCATATCAGTGCCGGGATCGGGAAGATCAGGCTACCTGCTCCACCCATTATCGCCCCTGCCACCAACGACAGCGCCACTGTGATAACTGGTGAAATTTTACCCATACGCAGAAGCTGACGAAGACACATGGTTTGCCAGTTGCGTGTTAATAAAAAAGGCAACAGCATCAAGCCGGTTGAAAATTGTTCACTAAACCAATCGCCCCAGGCGGTAACGAGTTGCGTATTAAATTCCCCTTTCTGCGCCAGCGCGCCCCAGGTTGCACATGCGAATGCTGCCAGCAAACAGGCGGGGAAAATGCGTATCGCGTTAGCAATACGTTCGCTGCCGGATTCATGCTGAAAATGTTTTACCAGCATCGAAACGGCTGTCAGGATAAACAGAATATTGGCAAAGTTAAGGGTAAAAGCAGGCAGCGCCCAGCCAGAAAAAGCGGCGTCATTGAAAAACATAGCGGTGAAACAAGTGAGATAATACTGCGTTTGATGCAAAAAAGGGTTTCGTACCATCAGCCCGGCAATCAAGGCATTTACTGGCCAAAAAAGCGACAGTTCTTCAGGAATGCGTAAATGGCTACCAACAAAACAGCAGCGTAATAAGAAAGAGCGAAAAGGCATTTTTTTTAAAATTATGTTCTTTGAACAGCTTAACGCGCATATGTCTGGACCTTGTACCAGGAACACTTGCTGCCTACGTCAGTCAGGTGTGGCATAGCGACAGAATAATGTAACGCTATTCGCCACCAAAGCTCCCCCTCGAAAAGCACGCCTTCATGCATATAATTTAAAAGTCACGTTTTGATGCGGCTTAAGCCTGTCGGCAGTGATAAATTGCGCCAATTATGCCCTTTAACAAAAAATCGGATACCCGAGCTATCCGATTTTTTCTTTTACCCTACAGTTTTCCGCGCGAATGTAGGATTATTTCACTGCAACCAGCCACTGGCTGAGTCGAATCCCACGTTTATCGGCATTATCACCAAAATCTTTAAGCACGGCTTTAACGTCTGCATCAATATATTCGGCATTATCATTATCGACAATCACCATACTATTTTCAGGGATCGCATTCAGTAAACCTTGTAGTCTGGGATTATGCATAAAGGTCAGGTTTTGCTGAAAACGCAAAACGTAATGGTCGTCATAGCGTGTAAGCTGCAACGCATTGCGGTGGCTTTTAGAGAGGTTATACCGGATCTGCATGACGATGCCGATAGCAATACCCGTCAGCTTGCCAAATGTGATAATCCCAACGAGGGTGGCAAGGAAGGGAACATCCTGTTGCGCCCCCATACGAAACTGTTCGATAAAAGTCGCGGCGTAGCCAGTTTATAGTCGGTTTGAAGTAGCACGGCTGCCAGACTTGCCAGCGGAATAGTGTTCAGCATTTCGCTAAATCATAAGCCATAAATTAACAGTAATAAGCCGTGGATAAAGATCGGCAGTTTCGTCTGCGCTCCCGCATTAACATTTATTTACCGTTCCAGCTTTCCAGACGAGATCTACGCGTCGACAGCTGCTGCTGAGGGGTTAACTTCGTATAATTTTCTGTCATCCCACTTTCCCAGTCTCCATAGAGTGGGTTGGGTAATACAATAAATTGCGTACCAAAACGCTGATGGTTAAGGTTAACGAATTCACGCCGCTGCTGATTACCCTGATGCCAGGTCTCACCGCTAAAATCATTCAGGTTATCGCCGATATAAAGGACTACATTGTAGCCTTCACCTTTGATGGCATCGAAGCGCGTCTGCTTATTAGACGTTTCGGTATTCAAACGCACCGTTTTTTCATTCACGCCGGTAAAACCCAATTGCTGCATATTTGCAACGGTCGCGGCGTAATCTTTTTGTGTGCGGTTTGAGACATAAAACATTATGCCCCCGTGGCTGTTAACATAACGCGCGAATTCTACCGCGCCGGGAACCGCTTTAGCCTGTCGCGCCTGTGTCCACGCTGACCAGGTTTTGCTGCTAAAAGGCTGGCCCTCTTTCGCTTGCCAGGCACTGTATGCGCTGTTATTCAGCATCGTCTCATCCAGATCGACAATAACCGCTTTGGCTTTACTCGTTAGCGAAGGGGCCTGATCAAAAGCCAGCCGCGCACTATTAAAGGCCTGCCAAGCCAGTGCGTCATATTCAGCTGATTGCTGGAACCAGTTAACCGCTAAGACAGATTGCTGACTAAGTAGCTGCTGCGCCTGTTGCTGAGGCGGCTGCACACAGCCAGTCAGAAGTAGCGTCACCATGCCGCTAGCAACGAACATCACTGAGTTTTTCATCGTTCATCCTTAAGGTGAAGGTGGGTAAGGCTTCAAAAATGTAGCAGTTAACGTAAGCTGTGAGCAGCAGAACGCGCGCAGTTATGACAGGAGAAACGTATGCCCTTGCCCCCACGCTCACCATTACTCGATTCGCTCGGTTGGGTAGATTATGCTTTTCAGCCCGCTGGGCAATCCCCTCCTGCCAGTGCGGCTTATGGTCATCAGCGCCACAGCGCAAATGTGGTGCTGGACACACAAAATTTTCCGCCCAAAAGTTGCGAATCCGATGGCGTGATCGGCCTGGGTGATCGGCCAGTTGCGGTTTATACCGCAGATTGTTTACCTGTCTTAATCGCGGATACTCAACAAAAAATGTCGCCGCCGTTCACGCGGGTTTAAAAGGAACATTAAAAGGCGTGTTGTACCGCGCCGTTGAAAAACTCTGCGCGCTTGGCACCACGCCAGAAAGTTTGTATGTTGCTATCGGTCCCGCCATCGCGCCCTGCTGTTATGAACTGGGTGCAGGCATGCTGGCAGAGATTGAGCAAACGCCTGGCGTACCGCAGCATATAAAGTGGCATCAATCGCAGCCTGTTAATCCTCATTCCCGACGAGCGCAGGCACACCCGCAGCAGAATGGCATTTGGTTTGATTTACCCGACCTGGCCACACGAATGTTAATGCAGGCTGGCATTCCTGCCGGTCAAATCGATAACGTGGGTGTGTGCACTTACTGCATGGCAGAAGCGGGATCGAGCTACCGCTCTAATACCCATTTTAATAGCGGCTATCAATCGCGTTATTCATGGATTCGACGTAATTCATTCAATCACCCTATGCGGAGGGGCTGATACCAAAAAGCGATGTTTAATGTAATCGTGATGAACATCGCTGTGCTTCTTTAATCCACGCCTGGCGTCTGCGTCACAGCCCCTGCTTTTTTGATACTTCTCACACCCTGACATCCTTTCACTTTTTTTTAACACAGAAATCGCTAAAGTTAACTCATCAGACCACTTCCCTGAGCGTGATGATGACTGAGCGCAACGCAGCTTACCCGGCATTATTTACCCCGCTAGATTTGGGTTTCACCCGGCTGAAAAATCGTTTCCTGATGGGCTCAATGCATACCGGACTGGAAGAACACACTGACGGGGCGGATCGGTTGACCACGTTTTACGCCGAGCGTGCACGCGAAGGCGTAGCACTGATTGTGACCGGGGGTGTTTCTCCTAACGCGCAAGGTGTGGCGATGGCACATGGCGCAATGCTTACTCATGAAAATCAATGCGGCTGGCACCGTCAAATCACCGAGGCCGTGCACCAACATGACGGCAAAATCGCGTTACAAATATTGCATACGGGCCGCTACAGCTATCAAAACGATCTGGTTGCGCCCTCCGCTCTTCAGGCGCCTGTTAATCCTTTTCCCCCCAAAGCGATGAGTGAGGCAGAAATTGAGCAGACCATCGCTGATTTCGCGCGTTGCGCCCGACTAGCTCAGCAAGCGGGTTACGATGGTGTTGAGATCATGGGATCGGAAGGCTATCTGATAAATCAGTTTCTGGTTAAGCACACTAACCAGCGAGACGATCGCTGGGGCGGCGATTTCAGTCAGCGTATGCAATTTGCGCTGGCTGTTACTCGTGCGGTTCGTGCCTCGACAGGCGCAAAATTTATTATTATTTTTCGCTTATCCATGCTCGACTTGATCAACCAGGGCAGCACCCTGCAAGAGACGCTAACCCTGGCGCGCGAGCTGGAACAGTGTGGCGTAACGCTATTCAATACCGGCATTGGCTGGCATGAGGCCCGCATTCCTACTATCGCCACCTGCGTGCCGCGCGCGGCTTTTGCCTGGGTTACGAAGCGTCTGCGCGCGCATGTTTCTGTGCCGGTCATTGCCACAAACCGGATCAACCATCCTGACGTAGCGGAACGGCTGTTACAGGAAGGCTACGCGGATATGGTTTCTATGGCGCGTCCTTTTCTCGCCGACGCGGCTTTTGTCAGCAAAGCACAGCGCGGCGCGCCTGAACGTATCAATACCTGTATCGCCTGTAATCAGGCCTGTCTTGACCAGATTTTTGTCGGCAAAGTGACGTCCTGCCTGGTAAATCCACGAGCCTGTCATGAGACGCTGATGCCGATAACGACCAGTACGACGCCTAAAAACCTGGCGGTGGTGGGCGCAGGCCCGGCAGGAATGGCGTTCGCCTTACAAGCAGCGCAACGGGGTCACCAGGTTACGCTTTACGAAGCTGCGCCTGATATTGGCGGGCAGTTCACTATCGCCTGCCAGATTCCTGGCAAAGCCGAATTCAGCGAAACGTTACGTTACTACCGCCATCAGCTGGCCGCAGCGGGTGTGACGATAAAAACGGCCTGTCGGGTAAAGGCTGATCAATTAGACGAGGCTGATGAAGTGATCCTGGCGACCGGTATTCAACCGCGCATCCCTACTATTCCGGGCATTGAGCATCCAAAAGTGCTTAGCTATCTCGATGTGCTACGTGATAAAAAGCCGGTCGGCGAGCGCGTTGCAATCATTGGCGCAGGCGGCGTTGGTTTTGATACCGCTGCGTATTTATCGCAACCGCTGCATGAAGAGACGCTGGACACCTTTTATGCTGAATGGGGAATTGATTACAGCCTGACGCAACGTGGCGGATTGACCCGCTCGCAACCGCCTCAGTCCGCCCGGCGCATTTGGTTGCTACAGCGTAAAGCAGGCAAGCCCGGCGCCACGCTGGCAAAAACTACCGGCTGGATTCATCGTACCACTCTGCAAGCACGCGGCGTGCAGCTGTGGGGCGGCATTGAATATTTGTTAATTGACGATAAAGGACTGCATATCCGACGAGAAGGCGACATTTTAGTGTTGCCGGTGGATAACGTGATTATCTGTGTCGGTCAAGAGCCGCAACGCGAGCTGGCCGCTGCGCTGCGTGAAAGCGGAAAAACAGTCCGGTTAATTGGCGGTGCCGACGTCGCGCTGGAATTAGATGCTCGTCGTGCTATCGCGCAGGCAACACAGCTGGCGCTGACGGTATAATGCTTAACGCATTTTCACCGCACGCAATATGACAAATTTTTGATTTGACGCCACCAGCGTGCAGTTTCCAAATAATTTTTTCAGCTTGTGGTGATAATCGAGATGACGATTGCCAACAATGCGCAGCTCGCCGCCATATTGCAGGCAGCGCTTAGCGTCACGGAGCATCTGCCACGCCAGATGATCGGTGATGGCATGCTGCTGATGAAACGGCGGATTACACAGCACCGCATGCAATCGGTCAGAAGGATAGCCGCTCAACACGTTGTTCACGCGAAACTGGCAGCGCGTCAGATCCTCTGGACGGTTGATCTCGACATTCAGACGACTGGATTCCACCGCCATGTAGGACTCATCAAGAAAATGCACTTCAGCCAGGGGATTACGCGCCAGCGCCATCAGGCCAATAACGCCATTTCCGCAGCCCAGATCGATAATCTCGCCTTCAATGTTTTCTGGCAAATGCTGCATAAACAAACGAGCGCCAATATCCAGTGCAGATCGGGAAAAGACGTTGGCATGATTATGAATTTGATAAGAGGTGCCATCCAGCGGCCAGACGAGAGTGGGTGACTGCTCAGGCAGAACCGGTTGGGTAAACTGGCTGTAAATCAGTCGTGCTTTTTTCCAGGCCAGCGAGGTTTTGGTTTCGCCAATGATTTGCCCGAACAGTTGCAGCGTCGAATTGTGGATTTCTTTGGCACGCGCAGCGGCCAGTATTACCGTTTCCGGTGTGATCGCCTGTCGAATTGAACGCAGCTGCTGCTCCAGCAACGCCAGCGTTTTCGGCACCTTAATCAGCACGGCGGCGGGCGCAGCCGGTAATGCCGCCAGACTGTCGAGGAAATGTACCTCGCCATCATCAAGCGCATTGAGGCGAAGATTTTGACGCGTAGCCTGCTGGCTCAGCCATGAATCGCTGATATGCCAAACCGGGCGTGGATTTAACGCACAGGTCAACGCACCAAAGCTGTCGTTAAATACCCATACCGGCCCTTCAGGCAGCGCCTGTTGTAACAGATATTCATCAGCCGCATCCCAGGCTTGTAATGGACTTTCGTCACGCATCTGCGGAAAACGATGCAGGATCAGTGTGCGATCGTTCAGTTCAAGTTGGCTCATGGTTTCTCCGGCATGGTACACTTTGGTTGGTTTTCGCCCCAAAAAGGGGCGCAGTATACTGTCTTTCACCGGGAATCCCTAATGTCCTCACTTATCTATCTTCAGGGTTATCCTGAGCCTATTCTTGAGCAGGTAAACACGTTGATCGAGCATCAGCGTTTGGGGGCATTTTTACAGGAACGGTATCCCGACACGCATAACGTCATCAGCGATAAAGCGCTGTATGACTTCACGCAGGGGCTAAAAAACCGCTTTATGCGTAACGCGCCACCTGTCAGCAAAGTTATTTGGGATAACAAAATCAAAGTGATGAAGCACGCACTGGGTTTACATACGGCGGTGTCTCGCGTGCAGGGTGGTAATTTAAAAGCCAAGGCCGAAATCCGTATTTCCACCTTCTTTCGCCTGGCGCCAGAGCCGTTTTTACGTATGATCGTGGTTCACGAACTGGCGCATCTTAAAGAAAAAGAACACGACAAAGCGTTCTATCAGCTTTGCTGTCATATGGAGCCGGATTACCACCAGCTCGAATTTGACGCACGCCTGTGGATGACCGATCAGGCGATGCGCGGTAATGCCGCTTAAAGAAACTCTTGTGCTTTTTGAATCAGGCTGGTTTTGGTTAATGCGCCGAGAAAATGGCGATCCTGCGGGTTATTCAATACCGGCAGGCGTTCCAGCGTAACCATTGCGAACGCTTCCCAGCCTTCCCGCATACTTTGATACTGGTAAACGCAGGGGAAATTATTATCCATCACCAGCTGCACTGGCGAATCCAGGGTGATCTCCTGCGCCAGTACTTTGCGTGCGATGTCGTGTATCGATACGACTCCCAGAAACGCGCCTTGATTATTAATGACATAGACGTAGCGTTCGCGCTTAAGTGAACTCACCGCCAATGCCTGGCCCACCGACTCTTCTGGTTTCAGGGCCGCGCCGGGAATGATCAGTTCCGCTACCCGCATATTATCGAAATCATATTTCGCTTCTGAGCGATTAAAGTGATTACTCACCACCGGATAAGTGCTGGCGGATTGCAGGCGATACACCACCACTGATGCCAGCACCGCCGCAATCATCAGCGGGAACAGCAGGCTGCTATTGAGCGTCATTTCCAGCACCATCAAAATTGCCATTAGCGGTGCCTGGCTGACTGCCGCTAACACCGCCGCCATGCCAATTGCCGCATACAGCAAAATATGGCTAAGCGGCAAATGAAGCGCTGTACCGCCCATCGCCAGCACTACCCCTAACAGCGCGCCAATTAACAGCGATGGCGTAAATAAACCACCGACAGCATTCGATCCCACCGACAGACTGGTTGCCAGCGTTTTCAGTAACAGCAGCAATAACAATCCCGGCAACAGGTAATGCCCTGCCATGATTTTTACGATGACTTCGTAACCGTTGCCTAAAATATCGGTTGAAATCAGCGCCAGTAACCCTACCGCAAAGCCGCCTGCTCCCAGTCGCAGCGGCAGCGAGCGCACCCGGCTAAACAGCATCCTGCTACGTGCAATCAGTTTGATCAGTAACCAACCTGCCAGCCCGGCGCATAAGCCAATGATCACCGTCATCAATAAGCTGCTGACATTCATCTGGAAATTCGTTTCGGCCAGCGGATAAAGCACACTGCGAAAGCCAAAAGACCACATTGTCATGACCGCCACGGCAGAAGCGATGATGAGCGGGATCAAACGCTGTAGCGCCGAAATGCCAAAGGCAATTTCAGCGACAAAAATCGCGGAGGCCAGCGGTGCATGATAAACAGAAGAGAGCCCGGCTGCGGCGGCCATCGCTACCACATCACTGTTTTTAAGCTTAAGGGAAGCGGGAAGAAACTTGCCCATCAGGCTGCCGCACAAGGCAGAAAGCTGCACCATCGGCCCCTCTTTACCAATCGATGCACCGCTGCCAATACTGGCAATAGAAGACAGTGCGCGGAATAGCGAGGTTTTGGTTGGCACTTCATCAAGCCGGGCATTAATAACTTCGAGATAATCGTTTTTACCCGTTTGCTGTTGTTCAATGGTAACGGCATACCGCAAAAAATATCCCGCCAGTAAACCGCCCGCGCCAACCAGCACTGGCCAGAGAAACCACGGCCAGATGTGCATCGCCTCGGTTATTTCATTGCTACTCCTAAACAGCAGATGATTGATCAGTTCAATAACGCCGCGAAAAGCCAGTGTAACCAGCGATGCAACGAAACCAACCGGAATAGCAATTAACAACGTGGTCCAGTTCAGTGCGTGTTTACTTCCTTTCACCTGCGCTCCTTCTTTCTGCCAAATGCCGTTGCGTCATCATAATATTGGAATGCGGATCGCAGGATCAAATTCGCCTTTAGCGCCTGCGTTGCGCGTGACGTTGGACATGCTACTCTGCCGTTTTAAAAAGCAGGAGTAACGTCGTGATTCGTTTTGCCATTGTGGGAACCAACTGGATTACCTGCCAGTTCATTGATGCTGCGCACGAGACTGGCAACATGAAACTGAGCGCGGTCTATTCGCGTAGCCAGCAACAGGCAGATACATTCATCAAAGAGTATCCCTGCAATCAAGTATTTACCTCACTAGAGGCGCTGGCCAGTTGTGCAGAGATTGACGCGGTATATATCGCCAGCCCAAATGCGCTGCACTGCGAACAGGCGCTGATGTTTTTGTCGCACGGCAAACACGTCATTTGCGAAAAACCGCTGGCCTCTCATCTCAAAGAGGTTGAAGCCATGATTGCCTGCGCGCGTGAACATCAGGTGGTTTTGTTTGAAGCCTTTAAAACTGCCAGCTTACCTAACTTCTTACGGCTGCAACAGGCGTTGCCGCAGGTGGGTAAACTGCGCAAAGCCGTGTTTAACTATTGTCAGTATTCATCGCGCTATCCACGCTATCTCAACGGAGAAAATCCCAATACCTTTAATCCACGCTGGTCTAACGGTTCCATTATGGACATTGGCTATTACTGTTTAGCCAGCGCCGTCATGCTGTGGGGCGAGCCGCAAAAAGTTCAGGCGCAGGCAACATTGCTGGATTCCGGCGTTGACGCACACGGGACAGTCGTGCTGGGTTACGGTGACTTTGATGTGGCGATTTTGCATTCCAAAGTCAGCGATTCCACGCTTCCCAGTGAAATCCAGGGTGAAGCGGGTGCGCTGGTGATACAAAAAATCCCGGAATGTCAGCAAGTCAGCTTTATTCCACGCGGCGGAGATAAACAAGACCTCAGCCAACCGCAGCACATTAATACCATGCTGTATGAAGCTGAAACTTTCGTGCGTTTGGTTGAGCAGCGTCAGATTGATCATCCCGCGCTGGAGGTTTCACGCATTACCGCCAGGCTACTTACGGAGATACGCCGTCAAACTGGCGTCATATTTCCTGCCGATCAACGTTAAGTGTAAATATTTCTAAATATTACTGACAGCGATTGCTTCCTGGTTACGAAGCCCGTAATTTACCCACCTGCAAAGGGGAGTAACTTATAAGCTGATCGATCGTCATTACGATGCATTCGCATCCGGTCATCAGGCAACCTGGACCTGTTTCTGTGTTGTAAGTGAGACCTTGCCGGAAGGCGAGGCTTGCTTACAACAAAATAAGCGGCTGACGTTTTCTGACTTCAGCCGCTTATTTATTTCAGACAGGACAAAATCATGCAAACTGTAGGAACGCCATTACTTTGGGGCAGTTTTGCGGTGGTAGTACTTATCATGCTGGCGATCGACCTTTTTCTACAGGGGCGGCGCGGCGCGCAAACCATGTCATTCAAACAAGCCGCCGTCTGGTCGCTAATCTGGATTTCCGTCTCGCTGCTGTTTAGTGCTGCTTTTTGGTGGTATCTCGACAACCATGCAAGCCGTGAGGTCGCCACTGCTCAAACGCTCTCTTTTCTGACCGGTTATGTGCTTGAAAAAGCGCTAGCGGTAGACAATGTTTTCGTCTGGCTGATGCTGTTCAGCTACTTCTCCATTCCGGCTAATTTACAACGGCGCGTACTCATTTATGGCGTATTAGGCGCCATTATCCTGCGTACTCTCATGATTTTTGCAGGCAGCTGGCTGGTTACTCAATTCAGCTGGATTCTTTACGTATTTGGCGCATTTTTGCTGTTTACTGGCTTGAAAATGGCGTTTGCTAAAGAGGACGACGAGAAGGCTGTCGGGGAAAAACCGCTGGTGCGCTGGTTGCGTAACCATCTGCGCATAACCGATTTTCTAGAAGGCGAAAAATTTTTCACTCGCAAAAATGGCGTCCTGTTTGCCACACCGTTGCTGCTGGTACTGATCATGGTGGAACTGAGCGACGTCATTTTTGCAGTTGACAGTATTCCGGCCATTTTCGCCGTGACCACCGATCCTTTTATCGTATTAACCTCAAACCTGTTTGCGATTCTTGGTTTGCGCGCCATGTATTTCCTGCTGGCAAACGTAGCAGAACGCTTTTCGATGCTGAAATATGGTCTGGCGATCGTGCTGGTATTCATAGGCGGTAAGATGCTGATTGCTCATCTTTACCCTATTCCCGTGGGGGCCTCGCTGGGCGTGGTCGGTACGATTCTTGCCTCAACCCTGCTGATTAATGCCTGGGTTAACCACAGAAATGACCAGAAGAATATCTCATAATAATTCTCTACAGGGGCAGCATCTGCCCCTGCTTTATTTTGTATCAGCCGCTTCAGTCATTTATTATCTCTGTTATCGTCCCGTTATCCAGCATAATAAAAATTCGATATTAGCCGCCTTAACAGAATTATCTCTTTTCTCGTCCATTCTTTTCCTTATACTCCGCTGGGCAAACCGCTTTGGCTGTGTGATTTATCGCAACCAATGCTACATCCCGCTAAAAATACAGAAAAATCTATGCTTAAAAATGTCTCCGCACGTCTGGGTACCCTGTTCGCAGGAAGCCTGGTGAAACAAATTATGATCGGGCTGGTCGCTGGCATTATGCTAGCCTGGCTGTCTCGCGATGCGGCGCTAGCCGTAGGACTGTTAGGTGAACTGTTTGTCAACGCGTTAAAAGCCGTGGCGCCATTACTGGTTCTGGTGTTGGTCATTTCCTCTATCGCTAATCATCAGCAAGGCCAGAAAAGCAATATCAGGCCGATCGTTATGCTTTATCTGCTCAGCACTTTCTTTGCCGCCGTTGTGGCGGTGATTTTTAGTTACCTGACGCCACAAGCCTTGACACTAACGGTAGGCGCCACTGAAATAACGCCGCCATCCGGCATTACCGAAGTGCTGCGCGGTTTGCTGATGAGTATGGTTGCTAACCCGATTACTGCGTTAATGAACGCTAACTACATCGGTATTCTGGTGTGGGCGATTGGATTAGGGCTGGCGTTTCGGCACAGCCAACCGAGTACCCGCGCGTTTCTGACTGACGCATCAAACGCAGCGACCTGGCTGGTGCGCTGTGTCATTCGCTGTGCGCCCATAGGTATTTTTGGCTTAGTTGCGTCTATTCTGGCCTCGACCGGTTTTGGTGCTCTGTGGCAATATGCTCACCTACTGTCGTTACTGATCGGTTGTATGGCGCTGATGGCGCTGGTTGTCAATCCGCTGTTGGTTTTCAGTAAAATCCGCCGTAACCCTTATCCGCTGGTGTTTACCTGCCTGCGAGAAAGCGGTATGACCGCCTTCTTTACCCGCAGCTCTGCCGCTAACATTCCGGTGAATATGGCGATTGCAAAACGTCTAAATCTGGATGAAGACACCTATTCAATATCCATCCCGCTGGGTGCGACTATCAGTATGGCGGGCGCCCCGATCACCCTTACTGTGCTGACGCTGGCGGCAGTACATACTTTAGGCATTAGTGTGGATCTGCCCACTGCTATTTTACTCAGCCTGGTCGCATCATTATGTGCCTGTGGCGCATCGGGCGTGGCGGGGGGTTCGCTGCTGCTGATCCCGGTGGCATGTAATATGTTCGGCATTCCCAATGATTTGGCAATGCAGGTGGTCGCCGTAGGTTTTATCATCGGCGTGCTGCAGGATTCGGCTGAAACGGCGTTGAATTCCTCAACGGATATTTTATTCACCGCAGCCGTTTGTCAGGCTGAAGCGGACCGCATACCGAGCCGCATTTAAAAAATTATGGCGACCAACGGAGGTCGCCATTTTTTTTGATAATTACAGGGTTACGCCGCTTTTGAAAATTGCCAGCTCCCGGAAATCATTCTTTTCGTTATTTGTCGCCCGGCCATTTGCAATCGCGACGATGGTATCGACGAAATCGGCCAGCATATCGTCCATGCTCATGCCATGAATCAACCGTCCGGCGTCGAAATCAATCCAGTGTGGTTTTTTCTCCGCCAGCGGCGTATTGGTCGCCAGTTTCACCGTCGGTACAAATCCGCCATAAGGCGTACCGCGACCGGTGCTAAACAGCACCATATGGCAGCCCGCACCCGCCAGCGCGCTGGTGGCGACCGCATCGTTACCCGGTGCGCTCAGTAAATTCAGGCCTGGCGTTTTTAACCGCTCGCCATATTTCAATACGTCCACGACCTGACTTTGTCCAGCTTTCTGTGTGCAGCCAAGCGACTTCTCTTCCAGCGTGGTGATACCACCCGCTTTGTTGCCCGGCGAGGGATTTTCGTAAATCGGTTGCTGATGATCGATAAAGTACTGTTTGAAGTCATTTATCATTGCCACGGTTTTATCAAAGGTCGCTTCATCACGGCAGCGGCTCATCAAAATACGCTCAGCGCCAAACATTTCTGGCACTTCGGTCAAGACGGTCGTGCCGCCATTAGCAATCATCTGGTCGGAGAAACGGCCCAGCAGAGGATTCGCGGTAATACCTGAAAAACCGTCCGAACCGCCGCATTCCAGCCCGAACTTCAGCTCGCTGAGTTTGCCCGGTACGCGTTGATCGTGGCGCATCTTTTCATACAGTGCATGTAGGCGAACTAAACCTGCTTCAACTTCATCGTCATGCTGCTGGCAAACCATAAACTCTACACGGTCGCTCTCAAACATGCCCAACGTTTCGCGGAAAGCATCAACCTGATTGTTCTCACAGCCAAGGCCAATCACCAGCACCGCGCCCGCATTTGGATGACGTACCATGTTTTGCAGCATGGTTCGCGTATTGTCATGATCCTGCCCCAGCTGCGAACAGCCAAAGGTGTGACTAAACAGAAACGCTCCATCGGTTCCGGCGGCATCCTGCGTTTCTTTCAAAAAACGTTGTAGGATCTGACGGGCAATGCCATTCACGCAGCCTACCGTAGGCAATATCCAGAGTTCGTTACGAATGCCCACTTCGCCATTTGCACGCCGATAAATTTGTACTTCGCGATCGCCCGGCTGCGGCGGCACAGTCATAAGTTCGGGCTGATAGGTATACTCATCCAGATCGCTAAGGTTAGTGCGCGAATTCTGAGAATGAATAACCTCACCCTGGGCAATTGGCTGAGTGGCGTGACCAATCGGCAGGCCATATTTGATCACCAGTTCGCCTTGCGCGATGGATTGCAGCGCAAACTTATGGCCACCTCCTACGTCCTGTTGCAGTTTCACTCCCTGCCCCGACAGCTCAACGGTGGCACCGGCGGCTAAGTCGCGCAACGCTACGGCAACGTTGTCGCGAGAATGTATTTTAATGGCGTCTTGCATAGCGTTATCTCAGTTGACTCAGCGCCTTACGCATTCCGTGGGCGATGATGTTTTGCAGGTGATGAGTAACCGCTGCCACTAATCCCGGTTGCAGGGTTAAATCTTCTCCCCAGTGTTGCGCGTCGCTTAACACGCTACTTACCAGCTGTTCGGGAGTAATCTGGCCAGCTTTCAATGCCGACCAGCCTTCGGCGTAGCGCTGTAACCATTGCGCTTCATCTTGCAGCGGCCAGCTTTTTTTATCTGACTCGCCACGATAAAAAGCGATTAAGGCGGCAAAGGCGAAGGTCAGGCGCTGCGGCCATTTGCCGGACTGCTGATGCGATGCCAGCAGCGGCGCGAGTAACCGCGTGCGAAACTTGGTCATGCCATTCAGGGCGATCGACAATAAGGCGTGATGGATAAAAGGATTACGGAAGCGGCGCTGTACCGCATCGGCAAAGGCATGGAGCTCATGACGCGGCAGATCCAGCGTTGGGATCACCTCTTGACGCAACAAATCATCAATAAAGCCAGCAATCGCTGTATCATCCATCGCTTCGCCCACGCTTTCCAGCCCGGCAAGACAGGCCACCGGAACCATCGCGGTATGCGCACCATTCAGGATCGCAACTTTCTGTGCTTTATAGGGCGTGATGTCTTCCACCATTCGCACCTGGGGAGCCAGTGCATCCAGTCTGAGTTCATCAGCCAGAATGGCTGGCCCCTGGATCACAAACTGGTAATAAACTTCACCCGCTACCAGATAGCGATCTTCGTAGCCCAGCTGCGCTGCAAGCTGCGCGCTTTCCGGGGGAAAGCCAGTCACAATGCGATCCACCAGCGTGTTGTAGAACGCGCAATGCTGGTTGACCCACGCTTTAAATTCCTGCGTAAGCTGCCAGCGATCCGCATACCGCAGTACCATTTCGCGCAGCGTATCACCATTATGATCGATCAATTCACACGGCAGGATCAGCCAGCCTTTATCGCTTGCGCCCTTAAAATGGTTGAAGCGCGCCCACAGCAGTTGCGTCAGCTTGCCAGGAAAGCTGGCGGCGGGTTGATCGGCTAATGTGTCCGTTTCGACCAAAGCGATACCGGCTTCGGTCGTATTGGAAAATACGAAACGTATCTGTGCATTTCTGGCAAGCGCCAGAAAATCATCGAACTGTTTATAAGGCTGAATTTCACGGTTCAGACTGCGGATCAACCGCTTTTCACTGACCTGCTCGCCCTGGTCATTGAGTCCCCGAATCAGCGTGGTGTACAGGCCATCCTGCTGATTCAGGCTGTCGCTGACTTCACGATTACGCGGCCGCACGACCACAATCCCGGCATCAATACCCTGGTGTTCATTTAGCCAGTCGATTTGCCAGTCGATAAACGCACGTAAAAAGTTACCTTCACCGAACTGAATGACGCGTTCGCTATAATGGGCGCCGGGAAAGTCGTGACGATTTAGCCGCTGCATGATCAGACTCCCAGCTCAATGCCGAAGTAATCGCGGGCGTTATTGAAGCAGATGTTCTGTACCATCTGACCCAACAAGGCTTCGTCAGCGGGCGCTTCGCCTCGTTCAACCCAGTGTCCCATCATCTGACACAACAGCCGACGAAAATATTCATGGCGCGTATAAGACAGAAAACTGCGGCTGTCGGTCAGCATACCAACGAAGCGGCTTAGCAAACCAATCTGCGCCAGTTGCGTCATCTGTCGCTGCATACCATCGAGCTGATCGTTAAACCACCAGGCCGAACCAAACTGCATTTTCCCCGCTTCGCCTTCGCCCTGAAAATTGCCCGCCATGGTAGCAATCACTTCGTTGTCACGCGGATTCAGGCAATAAAGAATGGTTTTTGGCAATGCGTTATGCAGATTCTGTGCGCCAAGTAAACGTGCCAGCGGTTCCGCTACCGGCTGATCGTTGATGGAGTCAAAGCCGACATCCGGGCCGAGCAATTCATATTGACGGCGGTTGGTATTACGCAACGCACCAATATGATATTGCTGAACCCAGCCGCGACGGGCATATTCGCTACCCAGCCAGACCAGAACGGCGGTTTTAAACTGTGCAGTTTCCTGTGGATTCGGTGCCGTACCGCCCAGGCGACGCGACAGAATAGCATCAAGCGTGGCGTTATCCGCCTCGGCGTAACACACCACATCCAGCGCGTGATCGGACACTTTACAGCCATGCGCTGCGAAGTAATCCAGACGTTGACTCAACGCTCGCAGCAAGTCATCGAAGCGCTGCACGCTGATGTCAGCAATACGCTCCAGGTTCTGGACCCACGGTAAAAAGGTTTCGGCTTCAATATTGAAGGCTTTATCCGGACGCCAGCTCGGCAGCACTTTGACATCAAAATGGGTGTCATCCGCCAGTGCGCGATGATGTGACAGATCGTCGAGCGGATCGTCAGTAGTGCCCACCATTTTTACGTTCATCTGCTTCATGATGCCGCGCGTCGTAAATTCATCCTGCGCCAGCAGATCATTACAGCGATCCCAGATGTTATCGGCGGTTTTTTCAGACAACAGCGTGTCGGAGATGCCGAAAGGACGGCGCAGTTCGAGATGCGTCCAGTGATAAAGTGGGTTGCCAATGGTATGCGGCACCGTGCGCGCCCAGGCGTTAAATTTTTCCCGATCGCTGGCATCACCTGTACAAAATGCTTCCGGCACACCGTTGGCACGCATTGCACGCCATTTGTAGTGATCGCCTTTCAGCCAAATGTCATAAAGATTGGCGAAACGATAATTTTCGGCAATCTGCTGCGGTGGCAGATGGCAGTGATAATCGAAAATCGGCTGATCTTTCGCGTAGTCGTGATAAAGACGACGGGAAAACTCGGTATCCAGCAAAAAATCTTCGGTCATAAAACGCGGCATGCTCACTTCCTCTCAGGCTGAACCTCTAGATCCAAAGTTATCATACCAATTTTAGCCAGCAGAAGAATTCTTTGCGATCTCGCTCACATAATGCGCAGTAAAACTTTACGTTTATGGACACTTTTGCCGCCTGCTGAGGGCTAAATGGCTGTCGTAACATGGGATTAAAGTATCCCATAAGGCAGTGAGGGTTTTTGTGATGGCTCTCAACTTTTAAAGTTGTATAACAAGTTAGGCTCTCGCTCCATCGTGTGCATCGTAAAGGCACACCTAAAGACAAGGTAAAAAAAGGTCGCTTTACAGGACCTGCGGGCGTGAGCAGAGCTATATCACGAGTTGTCCCGCTCCAGATAACAACAGCGGCAAGTCCGCATACAGAACTGGAAGAGGTAGAGGATGCGTAAGATCAAAGGGCTACGATGGTATATGATCGGCCTGGTCACACTCGGCACAGTGCTGGGGTATCTGACAAGAAACACCATCGCGGTGGCAGCACCCACGTTGCAAACAGAGCTGCATATCACCACGCAGCAATATTCCTACATCATCGCCGCCTATTCGGCCTGTTATACCCTGATGCAGCCAGTCGCCGGTTATGTGCTGGACCTGCTTGGAACCAAAATTGGCTACGCCGTTTTCGCTGTACTGTGGGCCCTGTTCTGCGCCGCGACTGCGATGGCAGGCAGCTGGGGAGGATTTGCCTTAGCGCGTGGCGCGGTAGGCGCAGCCGAAGCCGCTATGATCCCGGCTGGTCTGAAGGCCAGCAGCGAATGGTTCCCTGCCAAAGAGCGTTCAGTAGCGGTAGGCTATTTCAACGTGGGTTCATCAATTGGCGCCATGCTGGCACCGCCTTTAGTCGTCTGGGCGATAATGGCGCACAGCTGGCAAATGGCCTTTATCATCACGGGTGTGTTAAGCATGGTCTGGGCACTGTGCTGGCTGGTTTTCTATAAACATCCTAAACAACAAACCAAACTGAGCGAAGAAGAGCGCCACTATATCCTTGCCGGTCAGGAGGCGCAGCATCAAACCGGCAATACGCGCAAAATGTCGGTCCGACAGATCCTGCGGAATCGACAGTTCTGGGGCATTGCACTGCCGCGCTTTCTCGCCGAACCGGCATGGGGAACCTTTAACGCGTGGATTCCGCTGTTTATGTTTAAGGTTTATGGTTTTAATCTGAAGGAAATCGCCCTGTTCGCCTGGATGCCGATGCTGTTTGCCGATATTGGCTGCATATTGGGTGGATATTTGCCTCCGCTGTTTCAGCGCTGGTTTGGCGTAAATCTGATCGTGTCACGTAAACTGGTGGTCACAATAGGTGCGGTGCTGATGATTGGTCCTGGCACCATCGGATTGTTCACCAGTCCTTATGTGGCTATCGCTCTGCTGTGTGTCGGCGGTTTCGCGCATCAGGCATTATCCGGCGCGCTAATCACCCTCTCTTCCGACGTGTTTGGTCGCAATGAAGTCGCTACCGCGAACGGTTTAACCGGCATGGCAGCCTGGACCGCCAGCACCCTGTTTGCACTGGTCGTGGGTGCGTTAGCTGATACGCTTGGCTTTAGCCCGCTGTTTGCCGCACTGGCCGTGTTTGACTTACTGGGCGCGATTGTTATCTGGACCGTTTTGAAAAACAAACCGATCTCTGAACTGGAGCAGGAAGTGCAGGCACCGCAAGGCGCAGCTATTAGCAGTTAATCTATCGGGCTGGTTGCTGCCAGCCCTTTTCCTCTCTCACTGCAAGGTGGTATAACAACTTACCCGTTTGCCATTCTGGATCGCGCCATGGAAATCACCGAACCCCGTCGACTTTATCAACAGCTGGCTAGCGCATTAAAAAGCCGCATTGAGAGTGGCGGTTATTCCATTGGCGATAAGTTACCGGCTGAACGGTTGATTGCTGAAGAGATGGAAGTGAGCCGTACCGTGGTGCGTGAAGCCATCATTATGCTGGAAGTGGAAGGCTACGTTGAGGTGCGTAAAGGCTCAGGTATTCACGTCATCGCCAGTCAGCAACAAAATCGTGTTGCAACATTCAACCAGTTAGAATTCGCCTCTTTTGGTCCCTTTGAGCTGCTTCAGGCACGGCAGCTTATCGAAAGTAATGTCGCCGAGTTTGCGGCCACGCAAGTCACCCGCCAGGACATCATCGAATTAATGGCAATCCAGGAGAAAGCCCGCCAGGAAGACCATTTTCGCGATTCAGAATGGGACATGCAGTTCCATGTACGTATTGCGCAGTCCACACAAAACAGCGCATTAGCCGCCATTGTCGAAAAAATGTGGCTGCATCGCCTGCATAATCCTTACTGGATTAAACTCCACGAACATATCGACCAGCGCAGCATTCTGAGCTGGTGCGACGATCACGATCAAATCCTGAAAGCACTGATGCGCAAAGATCCCGCCGCCAGTAAACTGGCGATGTGGCATCATTTGGAAAATACTAAGCAGATGCTGTTTAACGCCACTGCCGATGATTTTGAATTTAATGTGGACCGTTACATGTTTGGTGAGAATCCGGTCATCCTGCCAGATGGTTCGAATACGCCACGTTGATCCCGTTGAAAATGCGCCCTTTCTGGTCAGTTAAACTGCAATAGTGTCAGGTCATGTAAAGCTCCTTTTTACATGCCGGCTCACAGGGTAAAACTCCCCTTCGCCGGGCAGTTTCCCCTGTCTCGATCGCATGATTTTTGTTACAGTTATCGCCCTTTCCTTACCCTTTGCGACAGGGCTTTATAAAGTCGCTGATTTAACAATCAATTTCGGATGGATCCGGAAAAATCTGCTCAGGCTGCGCTCCTAAAATCGATAACCAAATGTCGGCCTGCGCTTAAGTCCCTCGGGACATGTTTAACAATGATGTTCAGGAATGATTGATGGATATTTTGCAAGCGTTGCTGCATGCCTTGTGGCAACAGGATTATGAAACTCTTTCCGATCCAACGCTGGTATGGGCAATTTACGATGTATTGTTCATGATTTTGTTCCTGGAAAACGGTTTATTACCCGCTGCTTTCCTGCCTGGTGATAGTCTGCTGATTTTAGTAGGCGTGCTAATTGCCAAAGGAACCATGAGTTTTCCGCTGACTATCTTAGTTCTCACTACTGGCGCAAGTCTGGGCTGCTGGGTAAGTTACATTCAGGGCCGCTGGCTGGGTAATACGCCCACAGTACAAAAATGGTTGTCTCATCTTCCCGCCCAGTATCACCAACGCGCGCACAGTCTGTTTCATCGCCACGGCTTATCAGCCCTGCTAATTGGCCGCTTTATTGCTTTTGTGCGCACCTTGCTGCCTACCATTGCTGGCCTTTCCGGCTTGAATACCGCCCGCTTTCAATTTTTCAACTGGGTAAGCGCCTTCTTATGGGTCGTCATTCTTACAGTGCTGGGCTTCGCGTTAGGCAAAACGCCAATTTTCCGCCGCTATGAAGATGAACTGATGTTCTTTCTGATGATGCTGCCGCTGGTGCTGTTGGTGATTGGTTTGGTGGGTTCTTTAATTGTGTTGTGGCGTAAACGTCAGGCCAGCCAAAACGGGAAAGCTGAGTAATGTTCATGCTGAAAGGTTTTCAAAAGCGTTGGCTACCCTGGATAACTGGCGGCGTGTTCGTGCTGATCGCACTGAGTCTGGCACCCACGTTGATGCGTCATGAAACGGTGGTACAAATCCGTGTTTCGCATGCTGGTACGCCCTTACCTGATGGTTTCTATCTTTACCAACAGCTCACCGCACAGGGTATTCGTATCAAAAGCATTACGCCTTCTGGTAATGCGCTGGTGATCCATTTCGACAGCGAAGAGCAAAGTCTGGCGGCACAAAAAGTCCTACGCCGCCTGCTGCCGCAAGGTTTTATTGTGGCGCAACACGATCAAGCTGACCGCCTGTCACTGGCGTAGCCACTTCTTTTTCCTCGTAAGGATCCCGGCTACAGCGCACAAAGCGTTGTGGCCTGGAACTTTCTGTATCTCCTCGTGTTCTTTGAACTTTTACCTGCTGGTGTCTATGCTTTAGGAATAAGTAAAGTAAAGGCTCATCCGGATTACACTTTATCCGGTCAGTCACAGGTTAAGTCACAATGGAAGGTAATCAGCCTGATGAAACATAAATTATTGCTGGGATTCACACTCTTTTCTCTTTCAGGCTCGCTGATGGCAGGAGAGTCGCTCTGTCAGCAAAAAGAAGAGAATATTATGCAAGAAATTGACATGGCGCAGAAGCATAACAATCAGCGCCGCGTTAACGGTTTGGAGCGCGCCTTAACCGAAGTTCGCGCCAACTGTACCGATAAAAAACTTGAAGCGGCGCATCTGGAAAGAATCAATACGCAGAAACAGAAAGTTGCCGAGCGCGAACGCGAACTTAAAGCAGAGCGCCAGGACGGTAAAGACAAGGATAAGATTGCTAAACGTGAACAAAAACTGGAAGAAGCACGCCGCGAACTGAAAAAGTTACAGGCGGAGCCTTATTAATCGTATCCAATCTACTGAGGTTAAAGGAGTAATTCATGTCTAAAGATGCATCGTCTGAACATCTGCGTGCTGAGCTAAAAAATCTGGCTGATACCCTGGAAGAGGTGTTAAGCAGCAGTACAGACAAATCAAAAGGTGAACTGGACAAACTGCGCAACAAAGCGCGCGTGGCGTTAGAGAGTTCGCGTGAGCGTCTGGGTGAGTCAGGCGAACGCCTGGCAGCGACCACCCGTGAAGCCGCACAGAAAGCCGAAGGCTACGTGCGTGAAAACCCCTGGCATGGTGTTGGTATCGGTGCAGCCATTGGCGTCGCGCTGGGTATCCTCATCTCGCGGCGCTAATTATGGCTGAATCACAACAGAACCAGGGCCCGGGCAAAGGGGTCATTAATATTGGCCAGCGTATCGTTACTACGCTGGTTGGCATGGTTGAAACGCGTGTACGTCTGGCCGTCGCGGAGCTGGAAGAAGAAAAAGCGAATCTGATTCAGTTATTAATCATGGTTGGCTTGACGATGTTATTCACCGCATTTGGTTTGATGAGCCTGATGGTGCTGATTATCTGGGCGGTGGATGCGCAATATCGTTTGATGGCGATTGGCATCACGACCGCTGTTCTGTTCGCGCTGGCGTTGATCCTCGGACTCTGGACGTTACATAAGACACGTCAATCTACGCTGCTACGTCATACGCGAAAAGAACTGGAAACCGATCGTGCATTGCTTGAAGAGGAACGCTAATGAGTCGCCGCGAACGTGAAGAACGCATCCATGAGCTGCTTAACCAGGTGCAGCAACAGCGACTGGACTTAAGCGCCGCGCGCCGTGACTGGCTTTATGGCACAGCGCATTACGATCGTGGCTGGCTGACTTTTCTCAGCATACGACGTTATCTGGCTATTGGTAGTAGCGCCCTGGCTATCTGGTCCGTCCGCAGCCCGAATAAGCTGATGCGATGGGCAAAACGCGGCTTTGGTCTGTGGAGCACCTGGCGTATGTTTAAAGCCGCACTTCCTCAGCGTTAACCTCCTGTTAAAGCTGGCCCCTACTGGGCTGGCTTTCTACTGTCAGTTTTTCTGAAAAAGTTCGACAATATATCTCGCTTACAACCTTTTCAGCACGCGACTATCATCTCCAGCTATCAACCCAATGACTGGCAAAGCTGCTATCAATGGGGTTAACCGGCACGGTCTCTTTGTCCTGCCAGACTTTTAGTCCTGGAGATAATGATGAAAAAATTCGAAGATGCTGGGTTGTTACTGGCTCGTATCCTGATGCCAGTCCTGTTTATTACCGCTGGCTGGGGCAAAATCACCGGCTATGCTGGGACGCAGCAATATATGGAAGTGATGGGCGTGCCGGGCTTTATGCTGCCTCTGGTGATACTGCTGGAACTGGGTGGTGGTTTGGCTATTCTGTTCGGTTTTCTGACCCGTTTTACTGCCCTGTTTACTGCCGGTTTCACTATTCTGACAGCGTTGCTGTTTCACAGTAACTTTGCAGAAGGCGTCAACCAGTTGATGTTTATAAAGAATCTGACGATTGCCGGTGGTTTTCTGATATTAGGTCTGGTAGGGCCAGGCGCTTACAGTATTGATCGGCTGATCAGCAAAAAGCCCCAGGCTGCGTTAGCGCACTAATCTCTCATCAGACAAAAAGCTACATATACTTAGCAGGGCGGGGACTTTTCCTCGCCCTGTTGACATTGGAGGCGTTATGGGCCAATTAATTGAAGGTGTCTGGCATGATACCTGGTACGATACAAAATCAACCGGTGGACGCTTTAAACGTTCAGAATCGGCGTGGCGTAACTGGATCACGGCAGATGGCAGCGCTGGCCCCAGCGGGAAGGCTGGCTTCATCGCTGAACGCGATCGTTATCATCTGTATGTTTCTCTGGCCTGTCCGTGGGCGCATCGCACGCTGCTGATGCGTAAGCTCAAAGGGCTGGAAAGCATGATTGATGTCTCAGTGGTGCACCCGTTGATGCTGGAAAATGGCTGGACCTTTGATGACGACTTCCCTGCGACAACCGGCGACAGCCTGTACCAAAACGAATTTCTCTATCAGCTCTATTTGCATGCCGATTCTCATTATACCGGTCGTGTCACTGTTCCGGTGCTGTGGGATAAGCAGCAAAACACCATTGTCAGTAACGAATCTGCCGATATTGTCCGCATGTTTAACAGCGCCTTCGACGCAGTTGGCGCTCGGGCAGGCGACTATTATCCGCCTGCATTGCGGGAACAGATTGATGAGCTGAATGGCTGGATATACGACACGGTTAATAATGGTGTCTATAAAACGGGCTTCTCGACAACCCAGCAAGCCTATGATGAAGCAGTCACCGCGCTGTTCCATTCACTGTCGCGTCTTGAACAGATTTTGGGCCAACATCGCTATTTAACTGGCAACCAGTTAACAGAAGCGGACCTGCGCTTGTGGACTACATTAGTACGATTTGATCCGGTTTATGTCACGCATTTTAAGTGCGATCGCCACCGTATTAGTGATTATCTTAATCTGAGCGGTTTTTTACGGGATATTTACCAAATGCCGGGCATTGCCGAAACGGTCAATCTGCCGCATATTCGCCATCACTATTATTGCAGTCATAAAACCATCAATCCGAACGGGGTGATCTCTCTGGGTCCTGCATTTAACTGGGATGAGCCGCACGGGCGGGGATAATTCACAAAACAAAACGCCCCGCAATTTTTATCATGCGGAGCGTTGTCTGAATAAGCCGAAGCTGACCGATAAGCCGCTTTCTTTTCATGGAGAGCGTCGTGGACACTCCATCGCCGCACAAAACAAAACGCCCCGCTGATCATGCGGGGCGTTGTCTGAATAAGTTGAAGCTGACCGTTAAGCCGGGTTCTGTCGTGGACAGTCATTCATCTAGGCCAGTAATCGCTCACTGGCTCAAGCAGCCTACCCGGGTTCAGTACGGGCCGTACCTTGTGAACCCCTATTTGGCCTTGCTCCGGGTGGAGTTTACCGTGCCACGAACTGTTGCCAGCCGCGCGGTGCGCTCTTACCGCACCCTTTCACCCTTACCTGATCCCAATTCTGGGCCATCGGCGGTTTGCTCTCTGTTGCACTGGTCGTAGGCTTGCGCCTCCCAGGCGTTACCTGGCACCCTGCCCTATGGAGCCCGGACTTTCCTCCCCTTCGCCCGTCTCCCCACAAGTGAGGACGACGACAAAGCGGCGACTGTCTGGTCAGCTTCGGCGGCGGATGATAGGGCATTCGCCCGCATTTGTCACGCTTCCTGATGCTCCAGAGCGTACTTATAAAGTGCGTTTTTCTTCACGCCATGAATCTCAGCGGTCAATGCCGCCGCTTTCTTTAACGGTAACTCTTTTTGCAATAGTGTTAAGGTGCGCAGCGCATCAGCCGGCAACGCCTCTTCATCCGCTTTATGCCCTTCCACAATCAATACCATTTCGCCTTTGCGACGATTCTCGTCCTCTTTTACCCACGCCAGTAATTCTCCCACTGGCGCACCGTAAATAGACTCCCAGGTTTTAGTCAGTTCCCGCGCCAGCACCACGTAGCGATCTGCACCGAATTCGGTAACCATATCCTGCAAACTATCCAGCAAGCGATGCGTCGATTCATAGAAAATCAGGGTTCGCGGCTCCTGGAGCACGGACCGCAGAGCATCGCAGCGCCCTTTAGATTTGGCAGGCAGAAACCCTTCGTAACAGAAACGATCGGACGGTAATCCCGCGGCGCTTAATGCTGCTATTGCGGCGCAAGCCCCTGGCAATGGCACAATGCGAATTCCCGCTTCGCGACAGCGGCGCACCAGATGATAGCCGGGATCGTTGATCAATGGCGTACCGGCATCAGAGACCAGTGCTATGCTTTGCCCTTCCTGCAGCTTCGTCAGCAACAGCTCCGCTTTTTGCTGCTCGTTGTGATCGTGAAGTGCGAAGAGCCGCGCATTGATGGCGAAATGTTGTAGCAACAGTCCGGTATGACGTGTATCTTCCGCAGCGACCAGATCGACGCTCGAAAGCACCGTCAGCGCCCGCTGGGTGATGTCACCCAAATTACCAATCGGGGTTGGAACGATGTAGAGCGTGCTGGCAGAAATATCTGCCCGATCGTGTTGTTTCATTGTTTCATCCGAATTGCCGATTTAATATTGAGCATCTTGAAAAAAACATCACTGGATACAGTATGCTTCCTTCAAAAGTCGTTCGTCATAAAGCAGGACGCTTTGTGCCTGTCCTTCTTGCAGCGCTGATTTTAGCCGCATGTAGCGGTCAAGGGCCGCAAACCCCAACCGTCAATGTTCAGGGTCCCGCTACGGGTGGATCTGCTTACTACCTACAGCAAGTGCAGCAAAGCAGCGATGATAGCAAGACCGACTGGCAATTACTTGCAATCCGCGCCTTGTTGAAGGAAGGAAAATACCCGCAAGCTAATCAACAGCTCAATCAGCTGCCTGCCCAACTTTCTGAGATACAGCAACAAGAGATGCTGCTGCTGAAAGCGCAATATCAGATCGCGCAACAGCACATGAATGACGCACTCTCGCTGCTGGGTCAGGTGAAAACCGGTTCATTATCAAAAGATGAGCTGGCACGCTATTACGGCTTGCAGATTGCCGCTTCACAGGGTCGCCCTTCACTTTCGCTGTTGCGTAATTATATTGCGCAAGAACCGCTGCTGTCGGGAGCCGATCATCAAGGCAATATTGATGCAACCTGGCAGGCACTGACGCAGATGCCACCGCAGCAGGTTAATAATCTGGTTATCAATGCAGACGAAAACGTTCTGCAGGGGTGGCTTGATTTGCTGGCTGTCTGGCGGGCTAATGCACAAGATGCCGAGATGCTAAAAGCGGGTATCAAAGACTGGCAGACACGCTATCCGCAAAATCCAGGCGCGAAAACCCTGCCGACACAGCTCAGTCAGGCACAAAACTTTTCCAGTGCTTCCACCAGCATTATTGCGCTGCTACTGCCGCTGAACGGCCAGGCGCAAATTTTTGCCAACGCGATTCAGAAAGGGTTTAACGATGCGAAGAATGGCGTCCTGACCCCATCACCGCAGCCGACGCCAGCGCAACCGGCACCAGACGATCCCAATACCGCTACCCAGCCTGCAACCGACCCAAATGCTGTCGTCAGCCCGGCTGCGGCTGAAGTAACGCCTCCTGAACAACCGCAAACGGCGGCAACGCAGCCCGCCGTGGCCTCTGCTCCTCCCACTGAGCCTGCCAGTAATGCGCAAGTAAAAGTGTATGACACCAGCAGCCAGCCGATTCAGCAGGTGATGCAGCAAGCGCAGCAGGAGGGAGCCACCATTGTGGTCGGCCCGCTGCTGAAAAGTAATGTTGAAGCGGTCGCCAACAGTCAAACACCTTTAAACGTGCTGGCGCTTAACGAGCCTGAACAGATCCAGAACCATCCGAATATCTGTTATTTTGCGCTTTCTCCTGAAGACGAAGCACGTGATGCCGCGCACCATATATGGAATCAAGGTAAACGTCAGCCGTTGCTTCTGGCGCCGCGTAATAGTTTTGGCGATCGCGTCACCAAAGCCTTTGCGCAAGAGTGGCAATCGCTGGGAGGTAACACCGCGTTGCAACAGCGTTTCGGCTCAACTTCCGAGTTGAAACAGGGCATTAACAGCGGTGCTGGCATCGCCTTAAGCGGAACGCCGATAAATGTGACGCCTGAGCAGCCACAAGGGGTGGCTATCGCGGGTTTAACCATTCCGGCCCCTCAGTCTGGCTCGCCGGATGTCGCCAGTGCCAGCGCTGGCGGCAATATTGATTCGGTGTACATCGTCTCAACTCAGGATGAATTGCAGCTGATTAAGCCAATGATTTCCATGCGCACCGGCAGCCGCAGTAACGTCGCTCTGTATGCCAGCTCGCGTAGCTTCCAGGCAGGGGCTGGACCGGATTTCCGTCTTGAAATGGATGGCTTACAGTTCAGCGATATTCCGCTGCTTTCTGGCGTCAACCCGGCCCTGATGCAGCAGACGGCGAAATCGTTTAATAACGATTATTCGCTGGTTCGCCTTTATGCAATGGGAATTGATGCCTGGAAACTGGCCAATCACTTTAACCAAATGCGTCAGGTGCCAGGCTTTTCCCTGATGGGCAATACCGGCGAACTCAGCGCCGACACGGATTGTGTGATCAACAGGAAGTTGTCATGGAACCAGTATCGTCAGGGCGAAATCAGACCGGTCAATTAAACCGCCGACAGATTGGTGCCGAGCATGAACAGCGCGCCCGTCATCATCTTGAGCGTGCTGGCCTGAAATGGGTAGCCAGCAATGTTTACAGTCGCGGCGGTGAACTTGATCTGATAATGCGCGACGGGCATTGCTGGGTATTTGTCGAGGTGCGCTATCGACGCGATGCGCGTTTTGGTGGCGCGCTTGCCAGCGTTACCCGACAGAAACAACATAAGCTGCTGCGTGCTGCTGCATTTTGGCTGGCACAACGCGGCGGCAGTTTTGAAACAGTGAATTGCCGTTTCGACATCATTGCCATTACCGGCACGGCGCTTGAATGGTTGCCCAATGCCTTTAATACCGACGTTTAGAGCCAGGTGGTCGTGTGCAGGACAGAATAAAAGCATGTTTTACAGAGAGTATCCAAACCCAGATTGCCGCAGCGGAAGCGCTGCCTGATGCAATTTCCCGTGCGGCAATGACGTTGGTGCAGTCATTGCTGACCGGCACAAAAATCCTCAGCTGTGGTAATGGCGCATCCGCCGCTAACGCGCAGCATTTCGCAGCCAGCATGATCAATCGCTTTGAAGCCGAGCGTCCCAGCCTGCCTGTGCTGGCGTTAAGTGCGGATAACGTTATGCTGACGGCAATCGCTAACGATCGACTTCACGATGAAATTTATGCCAAGCAGGTTCGTGCGCTAGGCCAGGCGGGCGACGTCCTGTTAGCCATCTCGACTCGCGGTAACACCCGTGACATTGTTAAAGCGGTAGAAGCAGCCGTAACGCGCGATATGACTATCGTTGCGCTTACCGGTTATGATGGCGGTGAACTCGCTGGATTGCTGGGACCGCATGACGTGGAAATTCGTATTCCCTCACACCGTAGCGCACGCATCCAGGAGATGCATATGTTGACGCTCAACTGCTTGTGCGATCTTATCGACAATACTCTGTTCCCACACCAGGAATGACTGAAGGAGCAATAATGAAAGCATTGAATGCTGTAGCCATTCTTTTAACCGCCATGATGTTACAGGGCTGTGTCGCTGTGGTTGCCGGCAGCGCCGCCGTTGCGACTAAAACCGCGACCGATCCACGCTCGGTAGGCACACAGGTTGATGACGGGACCCTGGAATTACGCGTATCTAATGCACTGGCAAAAGATCAGCAAATCAAAACGGATGCACGCGTAATTGCGACGGCTTATCAGGGCAAAGTCCTGCTGACTGGCCAGGCTCCTACGCAGGAGATCGCCAATCGCGCCAGGCAAATCACTCTGGGCGTAGACGGTGCAACTGAAGTCTATAACGAGATCCGTATTGGACAGAAAGTGAGTCTCGGCACTTCATCATCCGATACCTGGATCACGACAAAAATCCGCTCGCAGCTGTTAGGCAGCGATCAGGTGAAATCATCCAATGTGAAAGTGACAACAGAAAACGGCGAAGTGTTCTTATTAGGTCTGGTGACACCTCAGGAAGGCCAGGCTGCAGCCGATGTTGCCAGCCGCGTAAGTGGTGTGAAACACGTGACCACCGCTTTCACTATGCTGAAATAAGTCAGGGCCGCACGAAAGCCCGAAAGGTAGAGCGTCCCACCGCCATGGACGGCGTGGGTTAAGTAGTCATCCAGGCCGGACGTCCGGCCTGGATGACTTGCGTTGACGAGCTGTTACTCTCTTCAGGACAAGCTGACTGTCTGTTTTATACCGGAATATCAACCACTAATAGCCGGGTTGGCGTTTTCGCCATCAGCCTGATTTGCCGTTCTTCCTGTAAGAAAGCCCCATCACCACAACCCAAATTTTCCTGTTGATCTGCGCCCGCGAAAGCAGCCAGCGAGCCATGAATCGATTGCAGATAAGCGCGTGGACCGTGCAGCAGCAACAGATGCTCTTCGCCCGGCGCAAGCGCGACCTGATGGATCCATACCCGCTGTCGTAGCTGCAGGCTGCCTTCCGTACCGTCTGGCGATGCCAGTAGCTGTGAAGTCTGACCTTCTGGTAACTCTATTCTTTGCATCCGCGGATTTTCATGTTCCGGACACGCTGCGAGCCATAACTGCATCCGCGTTAATGGCCGCTCTTTACTGAGATTGATTTCGCTGTAGCTGACGCCCTGCTGCGTAGAAAACAACGCAGCTTCACCTTCATTCACGATAATGTGGTTGCCTTCACTGTCGCGATATTCTGCTTCGCCCTGCAACACAATATTCAACACATCAACCTGCGGGTAGGTACGCGGCTGGAACGAAGCGCCAGGAGCCAGCACTTCCTGATTCAATACGCGTAGCGAGGCATAACCCATTAATTTGGGATCGAAATAGTGACCAAAAGAGAAACTGTAGCGCGCCTGCAACCAACCGAAATCGGCTTGTCCACAAGCGGACGCACTGCGTGTCGTAATCATTGTTTGCCTCCCACGCCCGGCGGCAAAAGGCTGCCGCGGACTCTATACGCTTATGGTAAAAGGCTGGACGCCGGATTGTTAGCCAGTTAATCTGCCGGGAATGTTCAAATTTCCTGAAAGAGACCGGGATGGCTAAAGACCGCGCGTTAACCCTTGAAGCTTTACGTGTGATGGATGCAATTGATCGGCGGGGAAGTTTTGCTGCAGCAGCGGATGAACTGGGTCGCGTTCCCTCTGCCCTCAGCTATACCATGCAAAAGCTGGAAGAGGAGCTGGATGTCGTCTTGTTCGACCGTTCCGGCCACCGTACTAAGTTCACCAATGTCGGAAGAATGCTGCTTGAGCGGGGTCGTGTGTTATTAGAAGCCGCCGACAAGCTGACAACGGATGCGGAAGCATTAGCACGCGGCTGGGAAACCCATTTAACTATCGTCACAGAAGCCCTGGTGCCAACAGAGGCGCTCTTTCCGCTGGTGACCCGGCTGGCAGACAAAGCTAACACGCAGATCGCGTTAATCACAGAAGTGTTGGCAGGTGCATGGGAAAGACTGGAACAAGGCCGTGCCGATATTGTCGTTGCACCAGATATGCACTTTCGCGCCTCGACCGAAATCAACACCCGCAAGCTGTACACGATGATGAGCGTTTACGTCGCCAGCGCAGATCATCCGATTCACCGCGAGCCCGAGCCCCTGTCAGAAGTGACGCGCGTAAAATATCGCGGCATTGCAGTAGCAGACACCGCACGCGAGCGTCCGGTATTGACCGTACAACTGCTGGATAAACAACAGCGTCTGACGGTAAGCAGCATGGACGATAAACGCCGCGCGTTACTGGCAGGACTCGGCGTCGCCACCATGCCCTATTCGCTGATAGAACAGGATATTGCTGAAGGTCGTCTACGCGTAGTCAGCCCGGAATATACCCGCGAAGTGGATATTATTATGGCATGGCGTCGCGGCAGCATGGGTGAAGCCAAGGCATGGTGTTTACGCGAGATCCCGCGACTGTTGGCCAGGAAAAATAGTGCTTCATAGGCATATTCCGCGTTTTTCTACAACCGGCTCAGGCAATCTATGGCCACCGCTTTGAAACTGGAAAAATCACTGCTGTCACGCAATCTTGTCATTGCTCGCTCGCGCATAAAGGTCACGAATAAATCATAAATTGCCATTGCCTCTTCATATTCGCTTTTGCTGATCGCCAGCAAGAAAATGACATAGGCCGTATCATCGCCCCAGGCAATACCCTGCGGAGCCAGCACGGTATAGACCACCGTTTTCTTCGCCAGCAATCCCAGCGAGTGCGGCAAGGCAATACCTTCGCCCAGCATAGTGCTGACAATGGCTTCACGCTCTACTACCGACTGATAAAATGCACCATCAACGCATCCTTCTGTTTCAAGCTGCTCGCAAAGCTGACTGAAAAGTTGCAACTGCGTTATCGGGCGATCGACAATCAGAAAATGCTGAGCATCAAAAAATTTCTCCAGCATATAAGGCCGCGTGTGATCCACCAGCACCAGCTTGCCAATCTGCTCTAACTGAAAACCGGTAGGAAATGGCGACATCACTACCACTGGTTTTTCCTTTTCAGAGAGGCGGATAGTAGAGATGACAAAATCCTCATCAATGCGGTTGCGCGCTTCGTATTCACGCTGCGACAAACGTGCCGTGACTTGTAACTGCGGATATTTACGCATCAGCATCGCTTCGATCATGCGCAGCGTTGAATTGCCGCTATCGCACACCAGCAGCACGCGCGGGTGGCGCTGATAGCCAACGTCGTAATGACGCTCAAGCCCCACGCCAACATGCAGCACCAGAAAGCCGATTTCATTTTCGCTGATAACATAAGGCGTGTATTTCCCCCAGCTGGTTACCGCTGCCAGCGTCACGTCATATGCCATCGGATAATGCTGTTTGATATTGCTTAACAATGGGTTAGGTATGTCAATTTGATAGCGCACCCGCGTGATCATGGTTTTAATATGAGTGAGCAAGTCGGCGCGCAGCTGTTCATCGTTTTGCAGATTGAAATTGTAATGGGCGTTAATATAGCTGAGCAGGTAATCCACCAGCGCATCGGCGTCGTCGGCATTAATGGCGCTGGGTGCCACATCCTGAATGCGCCGTGCCGCGATATTAACGCGCAGCCAGTTCTCTTCTGCCAGCGAAATCGGTTTACTGACTAAGGGACGCATTTGATTAATCAGATTGTGCGCCGCTTCACGCACTTCATCACCGATGTCTTCCGCGCCGGGATCGTTCAGCGGATAGCCTTCACTGATGCGGCGCACCGCTACCGCGCAGTAAATCCGCAAGTAACGTTCACCTTCATCGCTAAGACGAATATTGTGGCAGGCAAAACAGAGCTGCAACATGGGCTGCAACGTTTCCAGCATACCGCTGTTTAACGCTTCAATCGTCATCAGCGGACTGTCCGGTTGTTCCTGATCGATTTGCCACAGCAGATCAGTTAAACAGGTGCGGATCGCGACTTCACTGCCAAACAGCTTCATACCGTAATGTGGCTTACTTTCGATAGTGAGATGATACCGGCCCAGCCATTCACGCACTTCGGCCATATCATTCTGTAGCGTAGCGCGGCTGACAAACCACTCTTCTGCCAGATCTTCCAGCTTGAGCGAATAGGCTGCGGTAAGAAATCGGGTAAGCAAATAGCGAGTGCGTTCCGCCGAGGTACGCGGCACACGCAACGGCGAGCGGGTTTGTTGCTGAAGATGAAGGAAGCGCTGGGCGTCCTCGACCTTGAGTTGATACCCCGCTCCCCGGTTCAGTACAAACTGCGCACCGTGCTGCTCCAGCAGCGCATTAAGTGCGGTGATGTCAGTACGCACCGTGCGGGTAGACACGGCGAAACGCCGGGCCAGTTCATCCTGTGGCAGCGTTTCGTTTTGCAATGCGTCAAACAGTTGCGCAAGACGTTGATTGGGAAATCTCACCATGTCCTACCTGTAGCAGCAGTTGGAAGAAGCCTGCCAAAACGTCAGACTACGAAGTTCCTCGTCCAACGTCCATTAGTACATATTCCCGGCGCACCATCCTGTGCGCGAGGACGTAAGATCGCTTATCAGGCCAGCAGTTTTTTACATATCTTCAGAAGCTGGCGCACATCTTTCACGCGAGTTTCTCCGCTGTCTTTATCAATGATCGAACTGTAAACATGTGGGATCACTTTGCTCACGCCAGCATCCAGCGCAATGCGTACGATCTCTTCGACGTTGTTCAGATCGATGCCACCGGTCGGCTCCAGCCAAAAATCTTGTCTGGTGCAGGCTTCCGCCACCGCACGATACTCATTGATCGCTTGCAGGCCACCCATTGGAAAATATTTCACTGAGCTGCCACCCATATCTTTCAACAGCGCAATGGCTGTTTCGATTGGCACAATACCATCGCTACGTTGCGAACTCAGCGGCCCGGTAGATATTTTCACTTTACCCGGCGTGCCGGTCGGTGAAATCAGGCCATTCACCACAGTTTGCGTTTGTCCCAGCAGTGCGCGACTCATGCCAACGCCGGTAAAAACCTGGTTGATATGCTGTGGTTGTAGCACCGTTGAGATCTCACTCACCATTTTGGATTGATTTGGATCGCCGGCCCCCAGACCAACCGACAGTGCATTGTCGATCAGTGCCGCATACTCGCGCATATCGGCAATCGCCGCCTCATTACTGGCATAGTTTTTGGATAGCACGCCAACCAACACATGCCCTTCAGCAGCCTGCCAAATGGCGCGTGCGTTCTCTTTTGAGCCTGCCAGCACATTCAGGCATAAGCGATCCTGATAAAAATTTGCCGTCAGCGTCATGCGTTTTTTGCTCCGTTTAACAATGCCTGGATTGAGGTGAAGATAATATGAAGTTGATCGGCACTTACGCTGCGGACATCCGCTTCGATAATGCCTTCGTTCGCTTTATAGCCACGGAAGTAAATCGCAATATCGCCATTTTTCAGGGTCTGAACCAGATCGCCCGTGCGTAGATTAATCACCGCTTCATCAAATTTGATTTCAGCGCGGGCAATGTCACGTCCAGCTGCGTCCCAAACCACGCGCGCTGTTACACCGCTTAACGTGTTGAGGTTTTCAATAAATGGCGTCATTTTCTCGACCATCTGCGCACCGCTGGTTTTCTCGTGCGTCAGATAGTTTTCAATCGCCTGAGTCAGACCAAGAATGCCCTCTTTGCCCACTTTCATTGCCCGGCCAATACCGTTGCTCTGGCGTTTTACCCACTCAACGTAACGCTGCTTGCCAGTCACCAGCCCACTGGTGGGGCCTTCGATAGCTTTTGCGCCGCTGTAAATCACCAGGTCTGCACCTGACTGGTAGTAACACTGCAAATCTTCTTCAGCCGCCGCATCGACAATTAACGACACGCCATGTTTGCGCGCAACCACCGCTGCCTGCTCAACGCTCAGGTGACTTTTCTGCACGCAATGATGAGATTTCACGTAAAGGATCGCTGCCGTCTGCGGAGTAATCGCTGCAGCCAGCTGCTCTGGTGAACATTCGTTACTGTATCCTGCCTCGACCAAATGACCGCCGCCAAGCGCGACCATCGTCCCCACCGGCGCGCCGAAGTTCACGTTATGCCCCTTTGGCATCACAATCTCGTGCGGCACGGTAAGCGGCGCGGTATGCAGATTATCCAGCAACCAGTCATTATCTTTGACAATCACCGCCGCCACGCTTTGGGCAATACCCGCTGACGCGCAGGACACCACAACGGCATCTTCAACGCCCAGCAAACCGGCAATATACGCACCCGTTTTATTGATCAGATCTTTTACTTCGAAGTAGTGATCGAGACCATATTTCACCGTGTCGATCACATCTGCTGATGGCGTAGATACGCCCAGGATCGTCATACGGCCGGAAGCGTTAATAACCTGCTTCAGGCCATATTTTTCATAAATTGAAGACATTGGCTTTTCCTTCTTCAGTCACGATCCACTCTCCAGCCACCACAGCCGCTAGCGGAACCAGATGTTTCTCGCCCTCAACCCGCTCGCCTTCAGAATCAACGAACGGGCAAGCTTCCTCTTTCACTGTAAAAATGGTCAGGTCAGCGTCGTAGCCCACCTCAAGGCGTCCTTTATGCGCCAGGCGTAAACCATCCGCCGCTTTCCGCGTTACGCGGTCGATCACCTGCGGCAGCGTCATGCCAACGCTGAAAAATTTCGACATCACGTGTGCCAGGTTATGCACCGGGCCATTCAGGCGGTTGCGACAGTAAATGTCGGAGCTGATGCTGTCAGGCAGAATACCCTGTGCAATGGCGACGCGTGCAACTTCAAAACTGAAGCTGGCGCTACCGTGCCCGACGTCCAGGCGCACGCCGCGCGCGATAGCATTTTTCACCGCCGTTTTGAGTTCGCCCTGCGGGGATAAAATGCGGTTGGGTTTGCCGTTATAGCAATGAGTAATGATGTCGCCGGAACTGAGCAAATCGGCAATATCGTCGAGGTTAGGGGGATTGTTGCCGATGTGCACCATCAGTGGCAGATTACCCACTGCCTTCTGAATCGCTTTGGCTTTTATCAACGGCTGAATGCCGTTTTCGCCCACCACGCTGCTGCTCATACGCGCTTTGAGTCCGACAATAAAATCTGGCAGGCGTGCAACGGCTTGCTCAACCGCAGCGCCATCAATCTGCGCCATATCAGCCAGCTCATTCTGGGTAACAATGCCGGTACGGGCAATGTTAATCAGTGCATACACCTGGGTTAGCGCCGCCCGCGTCAGTTGATAGAAATCGTCAATGTGTTGCGCGCCCGTGCTGCCCGCGTCAATAACCGTAGTCACCCCCTGACTGACGCCAATCGCATCGGCTTCATCATGATAAATCGGGGATTTCGGATAGCAGTGAACGTGAGAATCGATCCACCCGGCGCTGAGATAATAGCGTCCCGCCAGGTTGCGTTCGCTTTTCGCTTCGCCCTGGACACTACCGATGACGGCAATTTTGCCATCCTGCACGGCAACATCGACCAGTCGTTCATCGCTCAGTCGTGCATCACGAATAATCAAGTCGAACATGGTTACTCCTTAACGGCAGCCCACTGATGAGCTGCCTGCCCTGTCAAAGTGCAATCGGGAAAATGGCACCCAGAATCATCGCGCCCAAAATTGCACCGCCCGTAATCGGTTTGTTCCAGAGATAGAACAGCAGCGCTCCCAGCAGCGAGCCGAGGCCAATTGGAATCGAGGCGGCCATCGCCGACAAAATGATTAGCGGCCCCAGAAAGCGACCCGAAGCATTACCGGCGCCCATCATCACATCCGCGCCATAAGTAGAGTCGCTTTTATTGATGGTGAATTTGCGCGCCAGAATAATGACGTAACCAATCGCCACACCAATCACCAGGCCGGTTGCCAGCGAGGCGGCAAAATTCGCCACCGGAAACACAATTCCTGCGCCTAAGAGCAGTGCGGGAACCCCAAGGCCAATACCGGTTTGAATCGCGCCGCCGATGTCGAGAATGCCCACCAGCGATCCTTCAATGATGCGCGCAAACAAGAAGCTGGCACCAAACGCCGCCACCGCCCCGTTCCATACCAGAACGCAACATCGAGACAAATGCCACTTCGTTAAAGGCGCCAATACCGTACAGGTAGTACATGTGCGTACCGGCGAACACGCCAGAGGAAAGCAGGCCAACAAAAATCGGGAACGACCAGTCGGCGTACCAGAAACCTTTATTTTCGTTCATGGAGATCGCCTCTTATTTTCCGCTCATCGAGTTGTGGATCATATCGAGCCAGCCGGGGATACCCAGCTGGAAAGACTGCAACAGCTTCATATCGAAGCCACGGAAAAAGCCGCTGAGTACAAACAACAAAATAATGACCAACATCATTACTTTGGTGACCTTGTTCCAGCCACTCTCCTCAACGCCTTTACCAATCAGGATACCTAATACCAGCCCTGGCACCGCGTTCCCCATGATCAGCTGCGCCAGGCCGCCAAAAATGGTCGCCCAGAAGCCAGATTTCTTACCCGCATCGATAGCTGCAAGCCAGAAAATTACCGGTATCACGGTGTTCACCAGTAAGTTCGCGGCTGGCACCAGGACTTTCACTGCCGTAACCTGCAACGCCGCTGGCACCGCTGAAGCCGTTGAATTGAGAAACGCCACCACAACCATGCCAATAATGCCGCAGGCGATAGCCATTTTTTTCGGATCGTGCAGCGTTTCTGCCACGTTACGGTTTTTCCCCATCAGCGCGGCTGCGCCCCAGTTAGGAATGATGCGATGATCGACATCCTGCGTGAAGGAACCCGCCGCAACGGATGAAGCCCAGGCGTTAAAGAAAAAACCGAGACCAAAGGAAAAATGGGACGCTGGATCGCCCTCGCACGAGTTCAACTCGCCAAGGGTACGAAAAGCGCCCATGCCTTGTGTGGTGGGCGCATGGAACATACGCGCCGCACCTGCACCGACGCCTACCCCAACCAGCCCGCCGATGATCAACGATTTAAACAAAATGATTAAAAACATAAAGTTGTACCTTTTTTTTCGTTTTTGTTTGCCCTAAACAATCCGCATAGCAGAAGAGTAATAAGCTTGTGCGTACCCGGAAGCTTACTGAGTAAGTGGCGGGGCCGGACACACGCAACCACCGCATCTGCAGCCTGAAGTGTGACGGGTAGTTAGGGCGTCGCCGTAAACGCAACCTGTTCGGTATCGATTACGGTAACGCTGACGGTAATCTCCAGCTCAACGCTGTAACTCCGCCGCTGGCGCGCCAAAAAGAAAAAGAGAAACTTTTCGGTTTTGACGCTCTCCTGCGCGCGTAGCACCTGCACATCTTCGGGTTCTATGCGCAACAGCATTTTTTGCGTGGCGCGCAAAACCTGGTTTTGCACGCGACTCAGCGCATCGGCGAACGCTTTTGCTTTGGTGTCGCCCTTGCCCTGCACCGCCACCTGAGTAACGTAATGTTCTTTCATGGTTAGCTGCCGTGCTTCTTGTTCCACGCCTGCACCAGACGCTCTCCTAACTCTTCTTTATCCATAAAGCCAAACCCTAAAACGGTAGCGCCGTCGTTGATGGCGGTGACACCTTCGTCGATTGAGCGCATGCCATGCCTGGCTTTGTAACCATATTTATTCTGTGCCGTGATGGCGCCCGCGCCGCCGCTGCCGCAGAACGAAATGCCAAAGTCGGCATTTTCTGCTTTCATCACGTCGCCAAGCTTCATGTCTGCCGCAACGCCAGGCACCACTACCGCGCGACCGCCAGCTTTCTCAATACCCGCCGCCACTTTCTGTCCTTTACCTAAACGATCGCCAATCACTACTGTTACCATGTTGAACTCCTGAAATGTTTATGGATTTTTACGCTTCATCGCGGCTTCACCGACAGCAGCGAAGCCTGTCCGATGATGGTCAGCACGCAGAAACCGGCGCGCACTGAAGGACATAT
The DNA here is from genome assembly GCF_014946725.1 of Mixta mediterraneensis. Lineage (GTDB taxonomy): Bacteria > Pseudomonadota > Gammaproteobacteria > Enterobacterales > Enterobacteriaceae > Pantoea > Pantoea mediterraneensis. Next base: position 22,371 of record NZ_JACFXY010000014.1, on the reverse strand, counting down.
GAATCCCGATGACTCCCCGACAATCCAGTGGCGAGTCAGCCAGATAAATTAATGCGATCGCGCGACTTCGATATGCACTGACAACAGCCACGCCTCTTCAACCGGTAAATTGCCAAACAGATCCACCACCTGCTGCGCCAGCTGCATGGTTTCTGGTGAAATATCCTCGAACAGTTCAGCTTCTACTTCCGGTAGTGGCTCGCCGCCCAATGAACGCGATGCCATGGCGCGAACGTGTGACACCAGCATTTGCTGCTGAACCGCATTGGGCTGGATACCGTGCTGCTCATATATCACGGCAATTTGCTGCATTATCTTGTCCGCTAACTGCTGGACTCTCTCCGGGGGCGCGTCTTGCACCGGAACGCCGTCATGACTCACCTTACTACTCCTGTTAAAACTGGATAATTCGCATTGAAAATAAATTACGTGAACACTCGCCAGCTGTGGAGACGCAACTTTTCCAGATGAAAGTGGAAATCAACGTGAGTACCGTGCGTCAGATCGCAGGATGCAGGGTTAGTGAGATCGCAGTCGCGTTATGCGTAATATGAAGAGAAAGTGTCAGCGCTATGCGTAAATCATGCGGTGAATAATGAAAGCAGCTTTTTGCCGCGCTGAGAGATAAGCAAAAACGATGATGAAAAAACGCCGGTCAGCTGACCGGCGCAGGCCTTACCGGAATTTTTTATGGTTAGCGGTGCGAATATCATCAAGCTTTTTGGCTTCCGCTTTGGCGCCATCAATATTACTGGATTTTGCCAGCTCATTCACGACGTCAATCTGAGCAATGAGGGAATCCAGTCCGGCGCGGAAATCTTTCATCTGCGCGCTGTCGGCTGGCTGGCCTTCCAGTGACTCCGGCGTCGATTTTTTTGCATCCTGTGCCGCCGAGCGCATTTCATTTAACGCTTTTTGCATCTCCCGCGCATCGTCGGTTTTCTTCACGATTTTCAGGTTGGCATTCAGCGTATCCATATCCTGTTCCAGATCGGCTGCGTACAGACTGGCACTGGTAAACAACAGGGAGAGAGACAGCATTGCAATCACATGCTTACGCATCGTTTGTTCCTTTTTATTGTGGTGAAAAAAAAGCAGCCAGTTGGCTGCTCACAAAAAGCGATGTTTTTATTGTCCGGCGATTTTCATCTCAGGCAGCAAGACCGAGCCGCACTGAATATTGCTACGCGTCTCGGTATCATTGCCGATGGTAACAATATTGCGCCACATCTCTCTAAGGTTACCGGCAATGGTTACCTCACTAACCGGGTATTGAATCTCGCCATTCTCTACCCAGAAACCGGCAGCGCCGCGTGAGTAATCGCCCGTAATGGCGCTCACACCCTGTCCCATCAGTTCAGTGACCACTAAACCGGTGCCCATTTGTCTGAGCAGGTCATCAAAGCTGTGGCCTTGCCCGGCGATACGCCAGTTGTGAATGCCGCCCGCGTGGCCGGTACTGGTCAAACCGAGTTTGCGCGCAGAATAGCTGGTCAACAGCCAGGTTTGGAGAACGCCGTCTTTAATAATGTCACGCGCCTGAGTGCGTACGCCTTCGCTGTCAAATGGCGTAGACGCCAGCCCTTTTTGCAGATGCGGCTGCTCATGAATGTTAAGCCATTCAGGCAGAATTTGCTGGCCCAGCGAATCTAATAAAAAAGTGGATTTGCGATAAACGCTGCTACCACTAATCGCGCCAACCAGATGACCAAACAGACCCGTTGCCACTTCCGGGGCAAAAATCACCGGCGCTTTCATGGTTGACAGCTTACGGGGAGCCAGACGCGACAGCGTGCGGCGCGCGCACTCGGCGCCTACCCATGCCGGGCTTTTCAGATCGTCAAAGGCACGGCCAATGGTATAAGCATAATCGCGTTCCATATTGCCATTTTGCTCAGCAATTACGCAGCTGGAAAGCGAATGGCGGCTTGAGCAATAACTCTGCAACATGCCGTGGCTGTTACCAAACACCTTGATGCCAACGTGACTGTTAAAGCTGCCGCCTTCGGTATTCGTAATGCGTTTGTCAGCCTGTAAAGAGGCTTGTTCTGCCTGCGCCGCCAGGTCAATCGCGCGATCGGCATCGATTTCCCACGGATGATAAAGATCGAGATCCGGCGCGTCGTAGGCCAGCAGATCGGCATCTGCCGGACCAGCAAAGGGATCGGGCGAGGTGTAGCGCGCAATATCAATGGCCGCCTGCACGGTACGCTTGATGGCGTCCGGGCTAAGGTCGGTAGATGAAGCGCTTCCCTTACGATTTTGATGATAAACGGTGATGCCAAGCGCGCCGTCGCTGTTGAATTCGACATTTTCCACTTCGCCGTAGCGGGTACTGACACCGATGCCGGTCGTTTTACTTACCGCCACTTCTGCGCTGTCAGTACTTGCTTTAGCCAGTTCGAGCGCCTGCGCAATCGCCTGTTCCAACACTTTTCGCTGTTCTGCAACCTGAGTAGATACGTTCATCGATCTGCCGTCTAATCTTATGTATGAATATTTTGAGTCTATCAGAGTCAGAGAACAATTTCGCAGTCACCCGATAAACTGGTAGGATTAGCCTCTTTTTTTTGGGAGCCCAGAAATGACCAAACAGCCCGATGAGTGGCTCGACGATGTGCCAGATAATCACGAAGAAGAAGATGAAGAGATTATTTGGGTCAGTAAGAGCGAAATTAAACGCGATGCTGAAGAGCTAAAACGCCTGGGTGCCGAACTGGTCGATCTGGGCAAAAATGCCCTTGATAAGATTCCGTTGGATGAGCGTTTACGTAACGAGATCGAACTGGCACAGCGCATTAAAAAGGAAGGCCGTCGCCGCCAGTTACAGCTGATCGGAAAGATCATGCGCAGCATGGATGTGGAGCCGATTCGTCAGGCGCTGGATAAGCTGAAAAACCGCCACAACCAGCAGGTTGCGCTGTTTCATAAGCTGGAAGCGCTGCGTGACCGCTTGATCGTCCAGGGTGATGAGGCAATGACAGACGTTATTGCGCTCTATCCCCATGCCGATCGCCAGCAGCTGCGTAGCATGATCCGTAATGCGCAGAAAGAGAAAGCGGGTAACAAACCGCCGAAATCCGCGCGTCTGATTTTCCAGTATTTGCGCGAACTGGCTGAAAGTTAAAACATGGCGGGTTAACCCGCCATAAGTTAGTTATCTAAACGTTCCAGCAGCTTTTGATGTATTCCACCGAATCCGCCATTGCTCATCACCAGTATCGAATCGCCTGGCTGAGCCGCTTCGGCCACCATTTCAACCAGCGTATCAATATCTGCCGTCCAGCGTGCGGGTTGCATACAGGCTTCAGCTACCTCCGCAACTTGCCAGGGAATGTGGTGCGGCTGGAATAAAAAGACTTTATCGGCGCGCGCCAGCGAAGGGGCCAGCTCGTCTTTACTCACCCCCATTTTCATGGTGTTAGAGCGCGGTTCCAGCACAGCCAGGATGCGTGCGGTGCCGCCAACTTTGCTGCGTAATGCCGAAAGCGTTGCCAGAATTGCCGTCGGATGATGAGCGAAATCATCATAGACTTTAATGCTATTTACCTCGCCCCGCAGCTCCAGGCGGCGGCGCGCATTGATAAAGCTGTCCAGTGCCCGGCCAGCGTCTTCCGGCTTCACGCCAATATGACGCGCGGCAGCAATCGCCATCAACCCGTTGTGCATGTTGTGCTCGCCGACCAGCGACCAGTTCACTTCAGCGACTTTTGCGCCATCAAGACAGACTTCCCAGTGTGATGCATCTGGTTTCAGCTTCTTCGCCTGCCAGCGGCCATGTTCACCGACGCTTTCCTGTTCACTCCAGCAGCCCATCGCCATCACCTGCTTCAGATGGTGATCGTGCTCCGGTAGCAGGATCTTGCCTTGTCCCGGCACGATACGTACCAGGTGGTGGAACTGCTTCTGGATCGCCTTCAGATCGTCGAAGATGTCAGCGTGATCAAACTCAAGATTATTAAGGATCAGCGTGCGCGGGCAGTAATGAACAAACTTTGATCGCTTGTCGAAAAACGCGCAATCATATTCATCTGCCTCAATCACGAAGAATGGACTTTTTCCTAATTTTGCTGATACATCAAAATTGCCCGGTACACCACCGATAATGAACCCCGGTTCGAGGCCGCAAGCCTCAAGGATCCACGCTGCCATGCCTGCTGTGGTGGTTTTTCCATGGGTTCCGGCAACGGCCAGCACCCAGCGATCGTGCAGCACAAAATCGTGCAGCCATTGCGGGCCTGAGAGGTAAGGAATGTTGCGTTCCAGAACCGCTTCCACACAGGGATTGCCACGTGTCATTGCATTGCCAATGATCACTAAATCCGGTAACGGATCGAGCTGATCGGCATCGTAACCTTCTGTTAGTTCAATGCCTTGCTGCTCAAGCAAAGTGCTCATCGGCGGATAAACATTGGCGTCAGAACCCGTCACATGATGTCCCAACGAACGTGCCAGCATCGCCAGGCCGCCCATAAAAGTGCCACAAATCCCAAGGATGTGAATGCGCATATCAAAGTCCGTTACTCAAAAGTTCGGCGCACAGTGTAACGCCGCTCGCAGACGGAAGAAACGGATTAGGACTATGGTTTTTAAAGTTCAATCGGCTAAACTGCGTACGCATACGTTGGCGGTTTGTTACGCATGCTGCCACTCCATCGAAGATTCAGGGAATGTGTTATGAAAACGTTAGGCGAATTTATCGTCGAGAAGCAACACGACTTTCCGCATGCCACAGGCGAACTGACCGCGTTGATTTCAGCGATCAAGCTCGGGGCTAAAATTATCCACCGCGACATTAACAAAGCCGGATTAGTGGATATTCTGGGCGCCAGTGGCGTTGAAAATGTTCAGGGTGAACAACAGATGAAACTGGATCTGTTCGCCAACGAGAAACTGAAAGCAGCCTTGAAAGCACGTGGCATCGTTGCCGGTATCGCGTCTGAAGAAGAAGATGAGATTGTCATTTTTGAAGGCGTTGAAAACGGTAAATATGTGGTATTGATGGATCCGCTGGATGGCTCCTCTAATATTGACGTTAACGTCTCTGTGGGCACTATCTTCTCCATTTATCGCCGCGTCAGCGAACCGGGTACGCCGGTTACCGAAGCTGATTTCATGCAGCCAGGTAACAAGCAGGTTGCTGCCGGTTACGTAGTTTACGGCTCTTCAACCATGATGGTTTACACCACCGGTTGTGGCGTTCACGCCTTTACTTACGATCCGTCGCTGGGCGTGTTCTGCCTCAGCCACGAACGTATGGCCTTCCCGGAAAAGGGCTACACCTATTCCATCAACGAAGGTAATTACATTCGCTTCCCACAGGGCGTGAAGAAATACCTGAAATTCTGTCAGGAAGAGGATGCCGCGACAAAGCGTCCTTATACCTCACGTTATATCGGTTCACTGGTTGCAGATTTCCACCGTAACCTGCTGAAAGGCGGCATCTATCTTTATCCAAGTACCGCCAGCCATCCGAAAGGGAAATTGCGTTTACTGTATGAGTGCAATCCGATGGCCTTTCTCGCTGAACAAGCGGGCGGTAAAGCCAGCGATGGCGCATCGCGTATCCTCGATATTCCACCCGTTGCATTGCATCAGCGCTGCCCCTTCTTCTGCGGCAACGAAGCAATGGTAAATGATGTTGAACGCTTTATCCGTGAATACCCGGACGCTCACTCCGCGTAATAATCAGGGCATGATTATTGCGCCCTGCTTGCCACCAATGTGTTAATGCAGGTAAGCCAGACCGACGGTAAAGATGCTCATCTTTGACAGCCCGGTCCGTAGTGCGAAGGTTTTATCCTTCAGCCAGCATTTTCTGTGCGTTAGGTTTGTCCGTAGGGCGCGATTATCGCGCCCTTTTTTGTATCAGTCTGTCTGCAAACGGAACTGCGCCATTGTCATCTGTAGCTGTTCAGATTGCGTTTCCAGCGACTGCGTTGCAGCGGTGGCCTGCTCTACCAGCGCAGCGTTTTGTTGCGCTGCAGCATCCATTTGCGTTACGGCCTGATTCACCTGCTCAATGCCGCGGCTTTGTTCTTCTGACGCCACGGAAATCTCCTTCATTAACGCCGTAACGCGTATGACTTCGCTGGAGATTTCATCCATCGTTTCACCCGCTCGCGTTGCCATATCGCTGCCTTCTCTGACACGCGTTTGCGAATCGCTAATCAGTGCGCGGATCTCTTTCGCGGCATTTGCGCTGCGTTGCGCCAGGTTTCGCACCTCGTTTGCGACCACGGCAAAACCACGTCCCTGCTCGCCAGCGCGCGCCGCTTCTACGGCTGCATTCAGCGCCAGAATATTGGTTTGAAAGGCAATACCGTCAATCACGCTAAGAATGTCGCCGATACGATTAGCGCTGTCGGTGATTTCGCGCATTTTCTCTATCACGTAGCATACGACTTCTGCGCCGCGATCGGCGGTATCCGATACGCGGTTAGCTAACTGATGTGCCTGCTGCGCATTGCTGGTATTCAGTCGCACGGTCGCGGTGAGCTGCTCCATGCTGGCGGCGGTTTGCTCCAGCGACGCGGCGGATTCTTCGGTACGTTGTGAAAGATGGATGTTGCCTGCCGCCAGCTCGCGACTGCCCGTATCAATTTGTATGCTGGCTTCGCGCACCTGGTTTACCGACGCACGCAGGGCTTGTTGCATCTCCGCCAGGGCATTATTTAACCGGCCCAGCTCATTATTACCTGACAGCGGTAAGGCTAAAGCTTGTGACAGATCACCCGCTGCAACTTGCTCCAGGTGCTCAATCGCGCTATTTAGCGGCTGTAGCAGCATACGACGCAGAAGTTGCCAGGCAAGGATCAGCAGCAGAATGGATAAAGCCACCGCCACCGCGATCATCACTTTCATCTTAGTTTCGTTATAAGCGGCCTGTTTCAGTTGGGCGGCGCTCACCTGCCCGGCGTATTGACCAAAATCCGCTACCGCTTTGCTGTAGCTGTTTGCCAGGCTTGAAAGTTTGCCTTCTAATAGCTGGTAGTATTCGTCGGTGTACTGTTTATCCAGCGCCGCCATCATGGGCGTAATCCCCTGCTCCAGATACGCCTTAAAGCTCGATGCCACCGCATCTGCCAGTAATTTGCCTTGCGTGGTCACCGTACCCGCATCAATAAACCGTTTTAGATTTTGCTGTGAAGCGGCCACCTCGGCATGCGCCTGCCGGGTCACGGCTGCGCCATCGTCCAGCAGGCCAATTTCAATTTTGCGTACCGCCAGCGCGCCTAAAGTGCGTGCACGCATCATTTCTGCGTTGCTCTGATAAAGACTGTTTAGTTCGACCCCCTGAATGCGATTGATCACATCCAGCGATCGGTTCCCTTTATTGATAGCCACAATTCCCATAAAACTCACCGCCAACAGCAGCAGTGTCATAAATGCCAGCATAGCCAGCAACCCGGTGCGTAGTGATACCTGCTTCATTTTGATAGTTTCCGTGTGTGGAGTAAAAAGCACAAAACCCAACGGCCCTGGAACGGAAAAGGTATCGGCCTTTACACGGATAAACTTTAACGATGAGAAATGGTCAACACATTTATCATCACGGATATATCACCCAGGATGAACTCTGCTCCATCATTTATAGAGGTCATCGTATAAAAAACGGGCGGTTTTTGCTGCGGAGGTTTACAGGCAGCGCGGCGCGATAGCGCAATAAGCCACTGGCGACGATACGCTAAATCACGGGCTGGATACCGTATCTTCTGCCTTTACCGTGTTCCGGTACTGCCGCGATGGCTGGGATAAAGTGGCGGATCGTGAGCACGAAAAACGGATAAAAAAATTAACGCGTGGACGTAAAGACAAACTGTGCGTTGCCCGGCGAAACGGCATGTTCTACCGCAATAGCTGGCTGGACGCATGATTATCGCGATGACAGCAGTCGCGATCGACGCGCAAGGCAGCGGTTTTGTGTGTCATCCGCGCTAATGCTGCAATCTTTTAAGAAAGGCAGTTGCGCTCATCCCATTGATTGTTGATAAATGGAAGCGGTAAAACCGCGTAAGCGCTGGCTCATGTTGGCGCTCCATTTATCTTCAGGGAGAAACCATGGCTGCTTATGCCTCGACCCTCATTCTTATTTGCCTTGCGATCCTCAGTTATTTTGTTCACAACAGCGCCGTGACCATTTCTATTCTGATTTTGTTGGCAATTAAAGTTACCCCGCTGTCACAGTTTTTCCCTTATGTCGAAAAACAGGGCATTACCCTGGGCATTATTATCCTGACCGTTGCGGTAATGGCGCCGCTGGCCAGCGGTTCGCTGCCCCCTTCAAGTCTGCTGAAATCGTTTGCGAACTGGCAATCCATCGTGGCAATTATTGTGGGCGTTTTTGTCGCCTGGCTGGGAGGACGTGGCGTCAGTTTGATGAGCGCCAATCCGACAGTGATTGGTGGATTATTGATCGGCACAGTCATTGGTGTGGCCTTTTTTCGCGGCGTGCCGGTCGGACCACTGATTGCTGCGGGAATTGTCTCGCTGTTCGTCACGCAGAAATAGCGTCGAGAAGCATTCCGAAACGCCAAAAAGGGGGCATACTTTCAGAGTCAGTTGGCTATAATAGCCGTCACTCAACATACGACTACTGAAGGAATGCCCGATGAGTTTGAACCAGGTGCCAGCAGGTAAAGACCTGCCAGAAGATATCTACGTAATCATTGAGATTCCGGCGAATGCCGATCCGATCAAATATGAAGTTGATAAAGAGTCTGGCGCCCTGTTTGTAGACCGCTTTATGTCTACCGCCATGTTCTATCCATGCAACTACGGCTACATCAACCACACTTTGTCACTGGATGGCGATCCGGTTGATGTACTGGTGCCAACCCCGTATCCACTGGAGCCAGGCTCCGTGATCCGCTGCCGCCCAGTTGGCGTGCTGAAAATGACCGACGAGTCTGGCGAAGACGCCAAGCTGGTTGCCGTTCCGCATACCAAACTCTCTAAAGAGTATGATCACATTAAAGATGTGAACGACCTGCCAGAGTTGCTGCGTGCACAGATCACCCACTTCTTTGAGCACTATAAAGATCTGGAAAAAGGCAAATGGGTGAAAGTTGACGGTTGGGATAACGCCGAAGCGGCCAAAGCCGAAATCACCTCTTCTTACGAGCGCGCACAGAAAAAATAATTCTGCTGACGAGCCCTAAAAAAACACCGTCCAGTTGGACGGTGTTTTTGTTCAGACTTCCGGTTCCTCATCGCGCTTTAGCCAGTCTCCACTCATGATTCGTTGGCGCCCTGCCACCGAGCGTTGATAGACGTAAAGCCAGGCGCTGCCAAAAGGCGTCTGGATCAAATGTCGTTTGTACTCGCCCCCCTTCGTGCGGAGCGCGTCCAGCTCCGCAAGGGTTGAGGCATCAATGCGGTAAACTTCACACTGTACCGCTCCATTGCCCTGGATGACCCCAGGATAATGACCAAGACTGTAGAGCTCAAAGCCCTCAATCGGGTAATCACCCAGCCATTGCGCGTTCGTCATCCAGTGACTGTTTCCCTGTTTGCGCCGTAAACTGCCGTAAACAATTATTCGCATTGCTAAAACTCAAACTGATAGAGCAAATCGAGAGCCTGATCCACACCGGATACGGCTTCCAGATAGAGTTTGGGCATCAGGCGGTAACGCAAGGTTAACGTCGCCAGTGAATCAAAAATGCCGACACCATATTTTACTTGTAGACCCGGCAGCACATAGCCGCTGACCTGCACCTGCTGGCTGTCGCCAACGCCAGTGGTATCAAGGGCAAGATTGCTGACACCGAATGTCTCACCGATTTTACCCACAACCTGCCCACTTTGTGCAACCCCCAGGCCAACCAATGCTGAGGTTAACGCATTACTGTCGCCATCGCTGTTGAGTCCCTGACCACGCAGCAAGTAAGAAAGCGCTTCCTGTTGCGACATCGCCGGGTCAGAGAACACTTCAACTTTCGGCTCGTCGGCCAGTCCCGTGACGCGCAGGCCAGCGGTGACATCATCTTCGGTCGCTTCCGGGTTACGGATCGCTTCAAGGTTGATGTAAGGCTGATCCGGTGGTCCGGCAAACTGCAATTCACCTTTACGCACAATCAGGTCCTGACCATATGCATGGAAGCGCCCGGATGGAATATTGATTTGTCCGTTTAAGCCCAGCCCCGATTTATCCTGTACCAGTTTCAGATCACCATTGAGTTTCGCTTTCAGACCAAAGGCCGACAGCCGGACATCATCGCCAACGTGGATCATCAGATTGCTGTTGATCGGAATCGAGGCAGTCTTCGGCTGGATAGGTTTGAGGTTCTGATCCAGCATCACTTCATCCGACGAAACGCCGGTGGCGCTTTCCGGCACTTCCTGTACGATAATTCGCGCCCAGGGAATATCAACGCGACCATCCAGATTGAAGGCTACAGGCGTGGCTTCAAACACCAGATCTGGCGAGACATCCATGCGCACCATCGGCGGCACGGTTACCCGCACTTTGCTGCCCTGGGCGGCAATGCGGGCACGCCAGTTATCAAGCTGGCTCCAGTCTGCGTTACCGTTCAGGTTGATGTTGCCCTGCGCGGTTTGAATCAACCCCTGCAGAGTGGAACTCATACCGTTAAACACCAGATTCAGATTCGCCGCGGTGAGATCAATCGGCATGAAGCTGCCATCCACATCGACATCCTGCAAACCAAGCTGACCAAACACCTGCGGTTGCTGTACGCTGCCGCCAAGACGCAGGCTGCTGTTCAGATTGCCCTTGATCTTTTCGCCTTGCATCAGCGCCGGATTAAGCATCGCCAGCGAGATATTGCGGATGTTGACGTTACCGCCCAGCGTACGGCGATTTTCAGGATCGTTAATCTGGACATTGCCATCCAGCTGACCGTTATTCGCTATGTGGATCAGCCAGTCGAGCTGGGCGCGTCCGTTACGCAGTGCGGCATTCAGATTAAGCGTATCAAAAGCGATGGGCAGCGTGTTGCCCTGCACATCCTGATCAACTTTTACTCCATTGCCTTTTAGCGCGATGGTGCCGGTCGGTAAGCCGCCTTCTGCGGTCCAGTTTACCCGCGCATCGCCACTGAATACGCCGCTCAGTTTTGTCGCTTCGGGCATAAATGGCTTAATTATTGCCAAATCAAAGCGGTTCAGTGCCACATGCGCATGTCCGTTCGGTCCGGCGACTACCGGCTCCGGTACGCAAAGCTGCGCGTTCGGGTTTTGCCAGCAGTGTGGCCCAATGGTTGCGGTTTGTTTGGCGTTGAGATAGTCAATCGCCATCGCCCGCGTCAGATGCCATTCGCCTACTGGCGTGTCGAAGTGGGTATTATTCAGCGAACCTTTCCAGCGCTGTTCCTTGCGGTCAAAGCTGCCATTTAAGGCCAGCTGGCCGGAAACTGGCCTGCCCTGCACGTCCAGTTTAAGCTGATGCTGTTTTTCATTGCCGTCGGCATTAAGGGTCAGCAGGTTGATATTCAGCGCATCCTGCTTCAGTTGCTCAACGCGCAGCTGCAATTTACCGGCGATTTGATCGCTGGAACGCACATCACCATCCAGCGTGACGCGGTTGATTTGTAGCTGCTGCCAGCGCAAACCGGTGCCATTCAGGGCAGCTAAAACCTGCGGTGCCTGCAATGTGCCGCGCGCCTTAATGGTGCCTTTTATCACGCCACCTAAGCCCGGTAAGGCGTTATTTAGCTGCGGTGCATCAATATTCGCGTCAAGGTTAAGCTTATCGCCCAGTTCACCTTTCACCTCTACATGATTGCGTCCTAACGCCAGCTTGATGCCCGGTACCGTCCATTGGTTATAACTGTTACCGCTCAGCGAACCGCCCGCCGTCACTGCGTTCTGCTTCACATTCCCTTTCAGCTGCAACTGCGGCACGCTCAACTGCCAGGTTCCGCCGTATACACTGCCGCGCGTGGTGATTTTGCCATCCAGCTTTGCAGGCCAGTCAGGGTACTGTTTCGCGGTATTGATGCCTGACAGCAATAACTCGCTGCGCCAGCTAATCGCTTTGCTCCAGTCTACCTGCGCGGTGAGATCAATATTGCCCTGCAACGCCGCGACGCGGAGTTTATCAAGGCTGAACTGCTGCACATTACCTTTGCCATCAAGCGCTACAGTGGCAGGCGGCACACCTTCGCCTTTTACCGCCGTTCGCAGCGACATGACGTAATCCGTCGCTTTGCCTTTGAACTGATAATCAAGTTTATCAGCCTGATATTGCACCGGGCCGGTTAATGGCCAGCGTAATTGTGGACTGGTAAGTTTCAGCGACAGCGGCAAGCCCGCTACCGCCGGTTGCGTTGTGGCATCTAGCTGCGCACGTACCGGACCCGATAAATTCAGCGCTAACGTCAGTTCGTCGCGCATCGCACCGTTAAGCTTCAGTTTAATGCTTTCGCCTTTCAGCGGATCGACATTCGCCATGCCGTTGAGCGAGAAATCTACCGGCCAGTTATCGGCTAATGTGGCCTGCCCGCTGCCATTCAGCTGGCCCAGATTCGAATCAACGTCCAGCGTTTGTAGCTGCATCTGGCGATTGGCGGTTTTTGCTTTTACCAACAGCCGATTAACCGATATATCAGTATCGCCGGTAATGCGTAGCTGCTCACCCAAAATTTCTTGCACATCAATATCCAGCGGTAACTGGAAATCTGGCAATTCAGGCAGTAGCGGTTTGGCAAACATTTCCTGCAGCGTTTCGCCCAGCGGTTTTTCATTCGGCTGCGGCTGCTGCACTTTAGGCTGAATCACCTGTTCATCAGCCACTTTTGCCGCTTTTGGCAAGGCAATCAGCAGGCTTTGAATATGCGTTGGGTTGAGCGTCAGTGCACGATCCTGCCATTGCATTCCTGTAGTGAAATCCATCAGCGAAATCGCCGTATCATCCACTTTGACGTTGATGTTATGCAGGCCAAGATGGCGCAACGTGATGGGATACGGCGTGCTGAGACTGGTGCTGCCGCTTTCCTCTTCTGGCGGCGGTGCACTGGCTGGCGTCATTTTCTTGCTATCAACCACGACGCTGATGTCTTTCAGCGTGACATCATTAACGCAGACCGACGAATGCAGCAGACATTTCAAATCTACCGCCAGATGGATGTTGCCAGCGTCAACGCTGACGCCCGGCATTTCATAGCGTAGACCGTTAATCGAAAGGTTACGCCAGCCGCCCTCAACCTGTTTGATCGACAAACCCGGCACCCAGCGTGACGCGCCGTTTAGCACCAGATGCAAGCCTGGCGTCGTACCAATCAGAAATACCACGCCGCCCAATAACAGCACTAAAAAGATGAGAATGCCGATCAGGACCTTTTTCCACAGCTTCATAGTTCAGGCCCCAGTCCTATATAAAATTGCAATCCATGTTCCTCGCTATCACCTATCGGCCGGGCAATATCGAACTTAATCGGTCCAACCGGCGATGACCAGCGCACGCCAACGCCTGCGCCAGTTTTGAAATTACTCTGCTTAATATCGTTAACCGCTTCGCCAGAATCCACGAATACCGCGCCCCACCATTTTCCGGTCACGTTGTATTGATATTCCAGCGATCCGGTAGCCAGTTTCGAGGCGCCGGTCAGCTTGCCGTCACTGTCGCGCGGTGAAATGTCTTTATATTTATAGCCGCGAATACTGCGGTCACCGCCAGCGAAGAAGCGCAGATCCGGCGGCACTTTGTCGAAATCGTTGGTTTCGATCCAGCCAACATTGCCGCGAACGACGAAGCGATGTTTATCGCCCAGGGTGCGGATCCAGACGTTTTGCGCCTGCAGGATCAGGAAATCCACATCCGATCCCCAGGTTGTATCAGACACATCCACTGAATAGCGCTGCGAATCCCCCCAGGTGGGCATCAACCCCCCCCGTGAACGGGTACGGTTCAGGCTGACGCCAGGATAAAGCAGCATCGTGGTGTTCGTCACGTTGCCCTGGGTAAAGTGGTCGAGCCTCCAGCGCAGGTTGATCGCTTTTTGCCAGCCGGAGCTGTTATCCCAGTAACGCGATACCGCAAGGGTGGAAGTATCGGATTCCGTATCGTTGAGATCGGTGCGCTTCAAACCGCCGGAGAAGGTGTAATACTGCTCAAGCGGGCTTTTTAGCAGCGGAACTTTGTAAGTGAAATCGAGTTGCTGCTCTGGTGCAGAAAGGTAGGCGCTCGTCGTCAGACTGTGGCCGCGATCGTTTATCCACGGTTTCTTCCAGGTGCCTTTCAGACGTGGACCGACATCCGTTGAATAGCCGACACCCGTTTCGATGGTGTTTTCAACGCGCGGCGAGACCGCCGCGCTGAGCGGCAGCACTTTGGTTTTTCGCCCTTCTTTAAATTCTGGCGCAACCACCACTGAATTAAACCAGCCAGTGGCCGACAGGCGGCGGTTTAGCTCTGCCAGATCGCGCGAGCTGTAGTAATCGCCCTTTTTAAACGGCACCAGATTGTGCAGATATTCATCACGAATTTGCGAACCTTCAAAGCTGACATCGCCGAAGCGATAGCGCGGGCCGCTGTCGTAATCAATGTCCCAAAAAGCTTCGCGTCGTTCGACCGATACGCCGAGCTGGCTTTTTTTGAAATCGCCGTCGAAATAGCCGTTGCGCAAGGCAAGATTCGAAAAACCGCTTTTGAATTTGTCATACTGGCCGTGATTCAGTTGGGTGCCAACTTTCGGCCGACCTTGTTCTACCCATGCTTTATAATCGGCGTCGTTTTTCGCCTCGCCTTCAATAACAATCGTGCTACCGCCAATTTTTACCGGTTCACCCGGCGTTACGCGGGCAATCAGTAACGGACGCCCACCCTGAGCGGATGCCGGACGTGATTCAAAAGCGATTTCAGGTTCGTAATAACCCAGCGCGCGTAGCCCTTCTTTAACCGCTTCCGACACGCGTGCGCGGAAACGGCCATCATTTGAGACCTCATCGCTGCCGATAGTCGACAGGCGCGCCCTGACGTTTTTTTGTAAATCCCCGGTTAACCCTTCCAACTGCAATCGTACTGTCGCTGCCCCAAGCGCTGGCGCGACAAGCAGCAGGCTGACCATACAATAATTATAAAATTTTGGCACTTGTACTCCTGTTAATCATGCCGGCCCCTTTTCCACAGAGCCCTCATTAATCATTTTTGTCAGGCCAAACCCGATGGCAATAACATCATCATAGCCTTACTTTTTTAAACGACGACTAAAAACATTATCTAAGTCAAATCGACGTCTATTGTCGGCAAATGTCGGGATCGATACAACAACTGCGCGGATGATCCGCTTTCTGACCCGCCTCACTCAGAATAATCCCAAGACTCTAAAACACGTTAAGCCGGATATTTGCCATTAATGCCGCGATTCGCCCTCTGGCGGCGACAATATGGCTGCTGCTATAATCAGCCACCACAGGCATATCGCCTGTTTTCATTTCTGCCCCGACATTTACCCTTCTTGTCGAATTGGCGCAGACATTTTTGGCACGGATAGCCCAGACTGACTGGTAAGTACATGACGTACGCTCTTACCCGCACGCTGCCCAGGCCAAAAATGACAAGTGGATAACCCTTTGGATCTCATATGTTAGATAGCTTGCTTGTCATTCTTTTACTGATTGTAATCAGTGCCTTTTTCTCCCTCTCGGAAATCTCGCTGGCAGCCGCTCGCAAGATCAAACTTAAACTGCTGGCCGATGAAGGCAACGTTAATGCACAACGTGTATTAAAAATGCAGGAAACACCCGGTATGTTCTTTACTGTGGTGCAAATCGGCCTGAATGCGGTCGCCATCCTCGGCGGTATCGTCGGTGATGCGGCTTTTTCTCCTGCTTTCAGCCAGTTATTTCGTCGCTTTGTCGATCCGGTCCTTGCCGATCAACTCAGCTTTATCTGCTCTTTCACCATCGTCACCAGCCTGTTTATTCTGTTTGCCGACCTGACGCCAAAACGCGTTGGTATGATTGCGCCTGAAACTGTCGCCTTGCGCATCATCAATCCGATGCGCTTCTGCCTGATGCTGTTTCGCCCGCTGGTATTTTTGTTTAACGGTCTGGCTAACGTCTTCTTTCGGATCTTCAAGCTGCCAATGGTGCGTAAAGATGACATCACCTCCGATGATATTTACGCGGTAGTGGAAGCGGGTGCGCTCGCCGGTGTGCTGCGTAAGCAAGAGCATGAACTCATTGAAAATGTGTTTGAGCTGGAGTCGCGAACCGTTCCTTCTTCCATGACCTCGCGTGAAAATATTGTCTGGTTCGATCTGAACGAAGAAGAAAACAGCCTTAAAACTAAAATCGCTGAACATCCCCATTCCAAATTTCTGGTATGCAGCGGCGATATTGACCATATCGTTGGCTATGTTGATTCCAAAGAATTGCTGCTGCGCGTACTGGGTAATCAAAGTATGACGTTAAACAGCGGCCTGCAAATCCGTTCTGCGTTGATCGTGCCGGATACGCTGACGCTGTCAGAAGCGCTGGAAAGTTTTAAAACTGCCGGTGAAGACTTTGCGGTGATCATGAATGAATACGCGTTGGTGGTGGGCATTATTACGCTAAATGACGTAATGACCACGCTGATGGGTGATTTAGTGGGTCAGGGCATGGAAGAACAAATTGTGGCGCGTGATGAAAATTCATGGCTGGTAGAAGGCGGTACGCCAATCGATGACGTGATGCGTGTGCTGCATATCGATGAGTTTCCACAGTCCGGCAACTACGAAACTATTGGCGGCTTTATGATGTATATGCTGCGAAAAATTCCGAAACGCACCGACTTTGTAAAGTTTGCCGGATTTAAGTTTGAAGTGGTAGATATTGACAGTTATCGCATTGACCAGCTCTTAGTGACGCGGATTGATGAGCGTCCGCCGGTACTGAACGTCACAAAAAGCAGTGAAGAGTAAAATACTAAGGGCGCCAACGGCGCCCTTCTGTTTGCTTAGTTGAACTCAAGCTTGAGACGCACAACCTGGCGATTGATTTCTGACATTACGCTCAGATGCTGTTTGTCTTTGACGCGCGGAATCAAAACTTTTCCTTTATCAAACTCAAACGCGCCAACATCCTTGATATACAACCTTCCTTTGAATAACGTTTTTACGTATTTCGCTATTTGTAGCGGATTATAGCGTTGGAAGATCTTCATACTGTTTAACTCCTGAACATTTATAAACACGCTTCGCCGTTTCCAAAATCGGTACGAGCCCTTGAAGCGCGAATTGCGGATAAACTATAGAACACTCTGCGTTACGCATGTTCCGAAAATTGAATTTTTTTACTGAGTTTACACACCATTACAGAACACTCTGTTAGCACGTTCATTTAAGCCAGTATAAACCTTCGGTCGTTAAATAATTGTGGCGCCCGTAACAAAGATGAAACATTTTCGCGACAGCCTTATCTTCGCTGCTTACTATTGCAATAAAATGACTAACTGGTCGGATCACCAAAGGAGCTTGTATGCGAATAACGGTAGCGGCAGCGGTTTTTGCGATGTTCATGCCGGTTAGCGTGCTGGCCCATGCTATTAAACAGGGCGAACGTGTTCCTGCGGTGGGCGTTAACGACAAAGGCGAACTGATTTGGCAACAGGATAAGTTTAGTTACAGAAGCTGGAACAGTGTGCAACTGAACGGAAAGGTACGCGTAATTCAGCATATTGCCGGTCGTTCATCAGCAAAAGAAAAGAATGCGGCGCTGATTGAAGCAATTAAATCCGCCAGGTTGCCGCACGATCGCTATCAGACCAACACCGTGGTTAATACGGATGATGCCATCCCCGGCACTGGCATGTTTGTACGCAGCAGCATCCAGACTAACAAGCAGCACTATCCGTGGTCACAATTTATTGTTGATAGCCAGGGCAATGTGCAGAAAGCCTGGCAGCTGGAAGAAGGCAGTTCCGCGATTGTCGTGCTGGATAAAAGCGGGCATGTGCGCTTTGTTAAAGACGGCTCACTGACTCAGGACGAAATAAAACAGGTGATGTCATTATTGCAGGCCTTGCTGAAACAGTAAGCCGCATTGATTAACGGGAGGAAAACCTCCCGTTTTCATCTCAGAACAGTGAAACGCGGAAGCCAGGGTTCAGGAAAGATTCCCGTGGCGCGTAATCCAGTGTTTTTCCCTGCCAGTCATGCACATGTGCCCCGGCCGCCATCGCGACCGCGTGACCTGCGCCCGTATCCCAGATATTGGTCGGTCCAAAACGCGGATACAACTGAGCCTTGCCTTCCGCCACCAGGCAGAACTTCAGCGAGGAACCGGTGGCAACCGTCTGATGCTCGCCCAGCTGTTTCAAATATTCTTTCATCTCATCATCATTACCGTGTGAACGGCTGACTACCACCAGCGGCGGACGCGCCTCCTGCACATGAATTTGTGTGCGCTGACCGCTCTCTTCTTTCCAGGCTTTACCTTCTGCTGCCGCATACATCACGCCTAACGCGGGAGCATAAACCACGCCCAGCACCGGTTTGCCTTGT
The DNA here is from genome assembly GCF_014946725.1 of Mixta mediterraneensis. GTDB lineage: Bacteria > Pseudomonadota > Gammaproteobacteria > Enterobacterales > Enterobacteriaceae > Pantoea > Pantoea mediterraneensis. The sequence continues at coordinate 3,919 of NZ_JACFXY010000014.1, read as the reverse complement.
TCAATCAGCGCGATATTGACAGTGAACTCACCGTTACGCTTCAGGAACTCTTTGGTGCCATCCAGTGGATCCACCAGCCAGTAACGCTGCCAGTGCTGACGAACATCCCAACCGGGTGGATCTTCTTCTGACAGTACCGGAACATCGGGTGACAGCTGCTTTAAGCCGTGGACAATAATATTGTGTGCCGCGATGTCCGCTGCGGTGACAGGCGAATCATCAGACTTGCGAGCAACGTCAAGCGGTGCCGCACCGTTGTAAACTTGCATAATGGCGTCGCCCGCTTCACGCGCCAGTTGGCAGATTTGCTCTAACATTTTTCACCTCGTGTTATGCGAATGCTGCGTATCTATCTCAGCACCCGATCGGTTACATTTAGCCGCTCCGCTATCTGCGCTGTGTGACCACACTACAGCAAAGCATTTCATAGATATATCAATACCATAGTTCAATCCGCATCGCCACACTTGCGCCGCGACGGCAAAATCTGAAATTTGCAAGCCCGCTCCCAAAGCATCAAAGCGTTATATACATCACGTTTTAAAATGACCATCCATCAAGCTTTTACATTATTTTGGGAGCTTAAACCTTTGGGAGCAGGAGATTGCATGTTTAAGCCTGGCATAACGTTACTGGCGTTTGGGATGTCCACCGCATTATCAGCAGCAACCGTAGATTTACGCGTGCTGGAAACGACCGATTTGCACAGCAATATGATGGATTTCGATTATTACAAGGATACGCCAACCGAGAAGTTTGGCCTGGTGCGCACCGCCTCGCTGATCCATGCAGCCCGTCAGGAGGTCAAAAATAGTGTCCTGGTGGATAACGGCGACATCATTCAGGGCAGCCCGCTGGGCGATTATATGGCGGCAAAAGGCATGCAGGCTGGCGAAATTCATCCGGTGTATAAAGCCCTGAATACGCTGGATTACAGCGTGGGTAACCTTGGCAACCATGAATTTAATTACGGCTTGCCTTATCTGAAAAAAGCCCTCTCCGGCGCACGTTTTCCTTATATCAACGCCAACGTCATTGATGTGAAAAGCGGCAAACCGCTGTTTACGCCTTATCTGATTAAACCAACGGAGGTTATTGATCGCGACGGCAAACGCCAAAGCGTGAAGATTGGTTACATCGGTTTTGTTCCACCGCAAATCATGGTGTGGGACAAAGCAAATTTACAGGGAAAAGTACGCGTCGATGACATCACCGAAACCGCTCGCCGCTATATTCCTGAAATGCGCGCCCAGGGGGCTGAGCTGATTATTGCCGTTCCGCATTCTGGCCTGAGCAGCGAGCCTTACCATGCGATGGCCGAAAACTCGGTTTATTACCTCAGTCAGGTTAAAGGTATTGATGCAATTTTGTTTGGTCACGCCCATGCGGTATACCCCAGCCAGGATTTTGCGGCGATCAAAGGCGCAGATATTACTAACGGCACGCTGAATGGTATTCCTGCGGTAATGCCGGGAATGTGGGGCGATCATCTCGGCGTGGTTGACCTCGTACTGAATAATGATAATGGACACTGGCGGGTCAGCAGCGGCAAAGCGCAGGCGCGCCCAATTTATGATACCGCACAGAAGAAGCCACTCGCTGCTGAAGATCCGGCCCTGGTAAAAATATTGGCTGATGATCATCGTGCTACGCGAGAATTTGTTGCCCAGCCGATCGGTAAATCCGCAGATGTGATGTACAGCTATTTATCGCTGGTGCAGGACGATCCGACGGTACAGATTGTTAACAATGCCCAGCGAGCCTACGTTGAACATTTTATTCAGGGCGATCCTGATTTAGGACGTTTACCGGTACTTTCAGCTGCCGCCCCCTTTAAAGCCGGTGAACGTAAAAACGATCCCGCCAGCTACGTAGAGGTTGAGAAAGGCCCGCTGACCTTCCGTAACGCTGCTGACCTGTATCTCTATCCCAATACTCTGGTGGTGATGAAAATCAGCGGTGCGCAGGTGAAAGAGTGGCTGGAATGCTCAGCAGGTCAGTTTAATCAAATTGATCCCACCAGCAGCCAGCCGCAATCACTGATTAACTGGGATTTTCGTACCTACAATTTTGATGTGATTGATGGTGTGAAATATCAGATCGACGTAACGCAACCTGCTCGTTATGACGCGGAATGCCAGCTCATCCATCCCGCGGCTTCGCGCATTAAACAGCTTAGCTGGCAAGGCAAGCCGATAGATCCGGCGGCCATTTTCCTCGTCGCGACGAACAATTACCGCGCTTACGGCGGCAAATTTGCCGGGACGGGCGACAGGTATATTGCGTTTGCTTCGCCGGATGAGAATCGCTCGGTAGTGGCGGCTTATATTAGTACAGAAACCAAAAAGCACGATGAAGTGCAGCCGCAAGCGGATAATAACTGGCGTCTGGCCCCGATCACAGCCGCGATCCCGCTGGATATTCGTTTTGAAACCGCCCCAGGAAATAAAGCCAATGGCTTTATTAAGCAGCACGCGCAATATCCGATGCAGCCGAAAGGTAGCGATGAGCGCGGTTTTGCGATTTGGCAGGCAGATTTGCAAAAGCAGGCCGATTAAGTGGCCAGCCTTTCTACGCCAGTCAGGCACGGTTAGCAGCATGATGCGCCAGCGCTCCATGCTGGTGCATAACGGCCCGTTGAGGGGACTTGTGGCTAAAACATCCCATACCCGGCGCGCAATCCGTTTGATTCACACGGTTTAACCATTGCATAAAAAAACCAGCCCAAAGGCTGGTTTTTTTATGACGTTGCCAGAAGCGTTACAGAATTTCCAGCAGTTCTACTTCAAATACCAGCGTGCTGAATGGCGGGATAGAGGCGCCCGCGCCACGTTCGCCGTATGCGAGATTATGCGGGATCACTAATTCCCATTTTGAGCCAACAGGCATCAGCGTCAGCGCTTCAATCCAGCCAGCAATAACACCGCTAACCGGGAATTCTGCTGGCTCGCCACGTGCGACCGAGCTGTCAAACACCGTGCCGTCGATCAGCTTGCCGGTGTAATGAACGCGAACGCGATCCTGACGAGACGGGATAGGGCCGTCGCCCTGGGTGATTACGCTGAACTGCAAGCCAGATTCCGTACTGCTCACGCCTTCACGCTGTGCATATTCAGTCAGAAATACCTGGCCCTGAGCAGCCATCGCTTCGGTACGTTCACGGCGTACGCCTTCAGCACGTTCGTGCACTTCACGCAGCGCACGATGCACAACATCAACCGGCACCGCCGGTGAGTTCCCTTCCAGCGCGTCGCGCAGGCCCGCGAGCAGTGCTTCTGGTTGCAGACCTTGCAGACCAGATTCCAGCAGCTGCTGGCCAACCTGTAAACCAATACCGTAACTTGCTTGTGCTTCGACGCTGTCGAAAGAAGGGGTTGTCATCTTCGTTCCTTTCACTCTGGGAAAAATTCGAACGGGCAGCATAACAGCGCAGGCTGCTGGCGTAAAATGCCCTGCGTCGCAGATGACTTTTCCCGGCGAAAGAGAAACAATACACAGGTCAAATTTATCAATGCTGGCGGGCACTGCGCGCCCACATTGCCCATACTATAACAATCGACAAGGTTATCCTTGTCGGTGGCACAAATTGAAGAGAGAGAACATGGGCCAGATTGCCCCACGACGCCGCAGGACGCGCGCACCGCGTATTTTATCCCGGCTGCAAGCCTGGCTGCCCTCGCGCAAGCCGCAGCAATCCGCCGGAGAGGAGGAATTACGAATGGCTTCAGACGCGTCATCCCGCTTACCTGCCTGGCTTCAGCGTATCTGGCATTTCACCGACACGATTCGCTGGATGGATCCGCTACCTGCTCCGCATCGCCGTGGCATTGTCCTCGCGCTGCTGGTTGTCAATACCGATCGAATTCTGACCCACCCTGCCAAAGTAAAACTGACCCACCCCCTTTGAATCATTCGAGCG
>NZ_JACFXY010000013.1 GCF_014946725.1 Mixta mediterraneensis | reverse complement strand
GCTTTGTTGTAGGTGGGCCAGTTGGTGATTTTGAACTTTTGCTTTGCCACGGAACGGTCTGTGTTGTCGGGAGGATGCGTGATCTGATCCTTCAACTCAGCAAAAGTTCGATTTATTCAACAAAGCCAGAGGATAACTATCGCTCCAGCGTTTGTTACTGCTATGCCATTTGCGGGCAAACGTTCCAAACGTGTAGGTCCCGGACGTTTGTGCCTGCGCTTCTTTTTGCTCTGCCTTTGGATCTATCTTCTGCCCTAACAGCTTCTTCGCTTCGTCATGCTTAGCGCGGACTTCAGCCAGTTTGACTGAAGGCCAGGCGCCGAAAGCCAGACGATCTTCTTTTTTGTCAGCGGGACGGCGATATTTCATACATAAGTATTGGGAGCCTTTAGGCGTGACCTCAAGATACAGCCCGCCGCCATCAGCGATTTGATAGGTTTAGGTTTGGCTGTTTCGATCTGGCGGGCGTTGAGCTTCATTTTATGAGCACAATTTCTATCGGAGTGGAAATACCTCTAATTCTGCTCACCGATAACCGGATTATAACGGATATGCTCGGACGGATTTGAGCCAAAAAAAAGCCTTTCGGCTTTAATTTTAGAAACTTGCGGACTGTTATGGAAGTTATCGTATCTTTAAATGGTGCCGAAGGCCGGACTCGAACCGGCACGTATTTCTACGGTTGATTTTGAATCAACTGCGTCTACCGATTTCGCCACTTCGGCACAGAAGAGGATGCGGAAAACGTGGTGGATTATACCGTTACATGCGCAGCGCGCAACCCCCTTTCACCGGGTTATGCGCTAAGCGGTGAAAAAAACAGCGGAGCATATTGCCTGTCCCGTAAAAATAACAAGACCAGCCGTCGAGCTGGTCTTGTTCGATGTAACAAAATGAAATTTAAGCCACTCTGAGCCTACGCTCTGGTGTAAAGCTTATCACTTACAGTTTGCTTCCCAGTTTGTCTTTCGCCGCGCTGAGTTTATCTTCTGCCTTCTCAGTCAGCCCTGGTTTATGTTCACCGGTCTGAGAATTAAAGGCGTTACCGGTTGTATTCTCATCTTTCGCTGAGACTGCAGCCGCTGGGCTAGCTCCGGGGCTATTTACCGTATTGGCACCACCCGCAGGCGATAATGCTCGTTCGTGTGAGTCAGCCGTATTTTTGTCAATATCTACTTCCTGACGGCGAACAGAATCATTGATGGTTTCAGTACGATCGCTACCGTCAGTACGTACCACCACCTCTTCTTTTACATTAGCCGTTTTGTTAACGACAGGCTGCTCGTGCGATTCGGCGACTTCAACCGTTTTCTCTGACCAGTCAACATCACCGGTTAGCGCTGGTTCGTTTATTGAACGGCGGAAAATATCGGCATGTTGCTCATGCAGTGAAATATCTTCTGATACTTCATCCGTCACGGTATAACGTCGTACGCGTGTCGAACCTTCACTGACCAGACGTTTGCCCACTTCTATTTGCTCTTCAGCCAGACGCAGAATCTCTTCCTCAGATTCATCGCCCGTTAAAGAAGTACGCAATGGCTCACGACTACGATCATCGGTTTCACCCGCAAAATCACGTCCTGCCGTTGGGTTAACTGTCTGACCGACATTCTGCTGCGGCGTATCCGTTAGCGAGCTTTTTATGCGTGACGGCACATCCACTGAATCATGTGAATGAAGAATCGTCATTGCTTTAGCCAGCTCCTCTTCTTCAGCCTGTAGCGTTAACACTACGCCGCCAGTATCCATCGCTTTGGTATAAACATCCGCCTGATCTTCATCAACCGTATGTCCAAACAAACGCTGCCAAATGCTCGGATGTCGAATCGCTTTGCCTTCAGACTGCAGGCGTTCACCACTGATCAAACTAATATCCCGATCAGCAAAGCCTGCTTTCATGAGATTTCTTTTCGCGGCATCGGCCTGAGTTACAGAATCGAACAGTGTTACGATTTTTTCGTGTGCCATGATCATTCCTCTCTTGTGAGCTTTTCATTTACCGATCGTCTTCTTTCTCTATTTTGACCCGCTGTTTACGGCGTGTTACCACCTCCTGAAAAGGCGCGGTCTCCTGCACCTTTCGAATGTGGATCTCTTCCTTAAGCACCAGCTTTCTGACGATTTCAATCTCTTCTTCAACGACCGGCACAATAAGTACGCCATTCTCTTCCCTGATTTCTGGCATCGACTCAACGCGTTGCGCTTTAGCCACATGCTCAACTTCAACCGTTTCCTTATTGAGTAGCGTACTAACCATTTCGTCATGTTCAGTTGTGGAACGGGTTATGCGAACATGACCATCCACAACCTTCTGCTTAGTCACATCAACTTGCTCTTCAGCAAGCTTCAAAGTGATCTCGGCATCTTTATTGTGTTCCGGCTGTTCAGCCATATTCTCTCCCGTTTACCGTTTCAATAAATAAATATTCATCACTTCTTATGAATATTCACCGCAACGACCTGACATAGTTATTAAGCCTAGACAATAAATTTGAGTTAGAAAGTAAAAAGGATATTTTTTATTTAGAAGAGGAATAAAAAGGAATTTTTACAGTTTGATTAAACATATATAAAGCGCAGCGGTTACTCTCCGTTTCATATCCTAAGTTTTTGATAAATATTAGCATTAATCACAACCTATGTCATTGATAAATACTCATCCTCATTGCTTTATCTATTATAAACGCAGCGCGAAATTTACGTTTCCCAGGAATAAACCAGCCCACAGCCAACCAAAAAATGAAGAGATGTTTATTTATATTTCAGAGGTGACACACTTAATAAACTGCGCTACTCCAGTTGAATTGATTTAAATACACTTAATAAGCGTAGCGCTATTGCCTGAAATACCATCAGTTCTTTACAGATTAATCTCAAAAACATTTTTAGTCACAATTTGTTGGAACTTTTATTGTTCAGCTTTCTCTTAACAAGCCAGTAGTAGCAAAAATAATTAAATGTCTGAGGTTGATATGAAAAAAACACAAAATAGCGTTTGGGGATGGGGCTTAGCAGCACTTTTTGTGGCCGGTAGTGCATCGGCGGCAAGCTGGCAGGATCAACTGAGTAGCGCAGCATCGCAACTCAGCCAGCAAAACAGCAGTAATTCCACCAATACAAGTCAGAATAGCGGCCTGTCGCTTTCATCTATTACCGGGCTGCTGAATGGTGGCGATAAAGCGGTCAGCGCCAATAGTATGACCAATGCGGCGGGCGTGATGCAGTACTGTGTCGAACATAATGTAGTGAAAAATAATGTGCAGTCGGTGAAGGATCAGGTTCTCAGTAAGTTAGGGCTGAACACGTCAACGGCACAAGAGCAGAAAACAGATTATCAGCAAGGTGTGGCTGGGCTGTTGAATACTGGCAACGGCCAGCAGCTGAATCTGCAAAGCCTGAGCAACTCTACCATGGGCGAGAAGCTCAAGACTAAAGCTTGTGATGTGGTACTGAAGCAGGGTAAGAACTTTATTTCATAATCTCTGGGTGAGGCAGGCGTACCTGTGTACGCTTCCCTCACCTTTCAGGTAATCTGACCAACGGTCAGTGGCATAAAGCTTCCCGTTTGAGTCAGCAACAGGGCATGTCAGACGGTACGTTTGCAGGCATTCCGGCGTACTTCTGCAGGTCTGCCTGATCAATCCCGTGTATTCTGGAACAGATAACATCCTCTCAGCTGGCGATCTGCCTGCGCTGATGCTCCACCGGTTTGCCGACAAACGACTTACCCGTAATGGCGTTTCCGTTTAACTGACGCCCCGATAAAATCCGTTAAATTTATATGGGATAATGCACCATAACAGCCAGGTAACGAGCCTACTTAATCCGCTGCAAGATGGTGTATCACGTCCACCTCTGAATTGAGCTGTATATCCGGGTAATGCTCCTGCATACCGGTCAGCAGAACCGTATCTGGCCACGCTTCTGACTTACCGAGATAACGTGCCACGGAGAAGAGCGGCATGGTTTTTACCTCAGTCACCCGCACCACCAACGTATCAGAGGCGTTTTCCGCGTTCACATATCGCATCAGGCCGGGCACAATTTTGCGCTCACGCCAGCGGATAGTGTGTCGTTTTCTGCCGGAACGGACTTCAGGAAGCAGACGGGGAACGATCTCAAGGCTCTGCATAATTACTCTCCTGTAAATCTGGTATCAGCGGAATTTATCATAACATCAGGCAACGGACTGACTTATCGCGGGGAATATCAGGCTAGATAAACTGGCAACGCGGTGACAGACCGCTTACTATCCAACGCCTATGGAAATCAACCTCATCGGCTTTATGCCTGCACGACTACCTGTAGCGCTCTCGCCGGGAGCCAGCTTCAAGCTTGTCATGAGTAGCGCTCTGGCAGACGGACGTAAAGGGCTTTTCAGCACCCTGGCCGGCACAGCTCTGGGCATATATACACATGCGCTTTTTATCGGATTCGGTATAACCGCTGTCATTGTCTCGTCTCCCACCGTTTTTGGCAGCTTGAAAATGGCAGGAACGCTTTATCTCCTTTGGTTAGGTGTGATGCTTATCCGCAGCGGCCTGAAAACAAAGCGTATCGAACTTAACAGCAGCCTGTCTTCGGTTACGGTAAGCAAGGCGTGGCTGGCGAATGTTCTGAACCCTAAAGCCATCATGTTCTATCTGACGGTCATTCCACAGTTTGCTGGAAACCAGGGAGGCGTTAGCAATTATTTGACCCTGGCCTCTGTTCACGTAGCAGTGATGAGCCTCTGGCTTATCGCCATCAGTCATGCCCTGATTTTTTAGCCAAAAATATCGATCCACTGCGGCTGAAAAAATATGTCAACTGTGTGGGAGGGCTTCTGCTCATTATTTTTTCTCTGTTCAGCCTAATTGAGTCATTTTCTCCGTTGCTGTATCAGTTATAAATCTTCCCTGATACATCGCTCATCGATCCTTCGGTATAACGTTTACCTGAAGGAGAACATCCTAAGGATCAATCAAAAGAAAGGAATAATAATGATTAAACTGACTGGGCGTTTAGTATGCACAAATAGAGAAGAATCGGAAATTGTCCGTCATTACCTTCCAGAACATAAAAGGCTGACGCATGAAGAGGCCGGATGTATCTCTTTCGACGTAACAGAAACAGCAGATCCGTTGATCTGGCAGGTCGAAGAATGTTTCACGGATAAAGATGCCTTCGATACTCACCAAAAAAGAACGAAGGTTTCAGTTTGGGGTAAAGAAACCGGCGCGATTGCCAGAGAGTATAAAATATTCGACGTTGAGTAGCTGTTAGCAGTCAGGAACCTTCATAGCGGATTATGTATTTTATTTCGCTAATCTGACTGTCGATCATTTCCTTATAGTCGCACGCGCTATATCACTGCGGCGGGCGAGTGAATCGTGCGGACATCATGCAACGCAACCCGTCATTAACACCTGACGTTTCCTAACTGTCCATCCAGCGTTATAGTGAGTTTTTGAATCACACAGGACAGCACGTATGAAAGGCTTCAACATTGCGATTTACTTTGATCCCGATCTCATTAAAGCCTGCGTACATGATCCGGATGGCAGCTATTTCAACAAAAAATTCGAGTACGACGACGGCGTCATTGAAGAGATTTACCAGTGGCTCGATCAGTATGATCCGCACAAAACCCATATCTGCCTGATCGAAAATGAAACCGCAGAATTGCTCGCCGATGAGTTAGTCGACAGCGGCTACCATGTGCATCAAATCACTATGCATCAGTTACTGAGCTGGTTCGCTGCCGAGCCGCCCACAGCACCAGATGGCACACCGATGCGCGCCATGCTGCGTTTTCTTGAGGATGAACATCCACACGAATATCAGTCACGCACGCCACAGACCGAAGCGCTGATGGAGATGTTTGATGAGCTGGATGCGCTGGAAATGGCTGACGATGCGGATGATGAGGACAGCCTGCCCGACGCAATGTTGCGTATCATGAAGAAGCAAAAGGTCAGTGCTACCCGCGCTGCACAGCTTTTGATCCCCGACGTCAACGAACGCATCCGTGAACATTTGATGCAATATCCTGAATTAATGACCCCTGAGATCCTGCAAGACTTCTTCCCGGAACTGCTGGAAGCGCTGGAACGTCCGAAACATTAAACGCATCGCTTTGATTGCTGCGCGTCAGTATCCTGCTGGCGCGCTATTCTCCTGGAGCAGCAAAATGCTGGAGTTATTTAAAGCCATCGGATTGGGGCTGGTGGTTATTTTGCCGCTGGCAAATCCACTCACCACCGTGGCGTTATTTCTTGGCCTTGCGGGCGATATGAGCTATAGCGAGCGCAATCATCAGGCGCTGCAAGCCTCCGTATATGTGTTCGCCATTATGATCGTGGCATGGTACGCCGGTAACGCAGTGCTGCATACTTTCGGTATCTCAATTCCGGGTTTGCGCATCGCCGGGGGCCTGATCGTCGCCTTTATTGGTTTTCGCATGTTGTTCCCGGTTAAACCGGCGGGTCAATCGGTTGAAGCCAAACATAAACAGGATGAACTGGAGGCGAAAAAAGAAAGCGTTAACATCGCCTTTGTTCCTCTGGCGATGCCCAGCACAGCCGGGCCCGGCACTATTGCAATGATTATCAGCTCGGCCTCTACGGTCAGGAGCGGCGTGGATTTTCCTGACTGGGTGCTGACCGTGGCCCCTGTCATCACCTTCTTTCTGGTCAGCGTCATTTTATGGATATCGCTGCGCAGCTCAGGCGGGATTATGAAGCTGGTCGGCAAAGGCGGCATCGAAGCCATTTCGCGTTTGATGGGATTTTTGCTGGTGTGTATGGGCGTGCAGTTTGTAATAAATGGTGTGCTGGAAGTGGCTCACGGCCTGCACGGATAAAAACGGGGCGCTAATGACGCCCCGTTTTCCGTTAAGTACTCAGTATTTAGTGCTCAAATGACTTACGTACTTCCGCTACCTGCTCTTTGCTTACCGCAGGGGCTTTGTTGCTCCAGCCTTGACGAACGAAAGTTGCAAGCTTCGCGACTTCATCATCGCTCAGACGATTGCCGAAGCCCGGCATCGCCAGTTTCGAAGGGGCTTTCTCAGTTGATGGCTGTTGTGCTCCCACCAGAATAGTGTGGATCAACCCGGTTGGATCCTTCGCATTGACAAGAGTCGCCTGATCCAGCTCCGGGAAAATGCCTGCCGCGCCTTTACCGGTGACAAAGTGGCAAGCGCCACAGTTGTCGAGGTACAGACGTTCACCTTCAGTCAGGTTTTTCGCCGTCGTCAGCCTGGCCTCGGTTGCCTGTTGCGCCTGCACGTTATAAGCCTGCAGCGGCGGGTTGCCACCGATAAATTTCAGGTAGGCGGCGATAGCTTTCAGGTCTGCATCGGTCATGTGTGAGCTGCTGTGCTCAATCACCGACTTCATCTCGCCCCCTACTGCGGCTTTGTCGTTACGACCGGTTTGCAGATAATCAACGATCTCCTGCTCGCTCCAGCGCGGCAAGCCACGCAGTGACGGCACATCCCAGTTATTCAGGCTGCCGCCTGCCAGGAATTGATCATCCCTGCTGTCGAGCGCTTTCTCGTTCATGCCAAACCCGCGTGGTGTATGACAGCTACCACAGTGCCCCAGCCCTTCGACAATATACGCACCGCGATTCACTTCTTCAGACGCGCCATCAATCGGCTGGAAGGGCTTATCGGAAGTGAATGCCCAGTTCCAGAAACGCATACCCCAGCGCTGGCTGAACGGAAAGCTCAGCTTGGTTTCCGGCGGCTGCTCAGCGCCTGGCTTCACGCCTTTCATAAAATAGACGTACAGCGCGTGCATATCAGCATCGCTGATCCTGGCGTAATCCGGGTACGGCATCGCCGGATATAAACGCGAACCATCCGGCAGTATGCCTTTACGTACCGCGTCAGAAAACTGCTGTTCGGTGTAATTACCGATACCGTGTTGTTTATCTGGCGTGATATTGGTGGAGAAAATGGTGCCAAGGTTCGACTCAATCGCCAGGCCGCCCGCGTAATCTGGCTTACCCGCAACCGAGTGACATGCCATACAGTCGCCAAGGCGCGATAAATACTCGCCCTGTTTGATCAGTTGAGTTTCATCTTCTGCGTGCGCCTGAACTGCAAAACCGCTGGCCAGCAGTACGGCGTTGGCGAGTAACAATGATTTAAAATTCAGCTTGTTCATGCGCTTATGCCTGTACCAGTGGACCGGGATTTTTCAGATACTGATCTTTGATCGCCTGTGCCGCCATCAGGGTAATCGCACCGATGGTATCGGTCGGGTTTGCCTGGAAGTTTTGCGGGAAAGCGTTGCCGCCCGGCACAAACACGTTGTGCACGTCCCAGCTCTGTAAATATTTATTCAGTGCTGAGGTTTTCGGGTTATCGCCCATTACCGCTCCGCCCACGTTGTGAGTGGAAACGTATTTGGTCAGATCAAAGTCAGCGCCCATTGGCAGGAAGCTCATGCTCATACTGTCTGGATTCAGTTCTTTCGCGATATTGCCCACAATTCCTTTCAGATATTGCTGCAGTTTCAACTCGTTCTCTTTCCAGTTGAACGTCATACGCAGCAGCGGCAAACCGTGGTGATCGTTATAGTTCGGATCCAGATCCAGATAGATGTCACGGTACGACTGGCAGGTCGTCGTGATACTGATCTTCATTGAATGGCCATACCACTCTTCCAGGCCCTCTTTCCAGCCTGCTCCCCAGGTCGGCGTGCCTTTTGGCAGAGCCGCGCTGATTGGCGTTCCCGTGGCCTGTGAACTATGGATCTTCGCACCGCCAAGGAAACCGAGTGAAGGACCATCGAAATTGCCCGGCGAGATGTCGTTGAACATCTGGCCCGTTGCTCCCGCAGTCGCATACGGGTTGAAGTGCTTATCTTTGAAGAATAGCGTCGCGCCGCCGTTCGACAGGAACGCATAGTTACGCCCTACCACACCTTCTTCGGTAATAGGGTTGTACGGCTTGCCAATGCCAGACAGCAACATCAAACGCACGTTATAAAGCTGGAAGCTACTCAGCACCACAATCTTCGCTGGCTGGAAGCATTCATTGCCCTGACCGTCGATATAGATCACACCTTTAGCGGTTTTCTTGTCGTCGTTCAGCACCACTTTGATCACTTCCGCGTTCACTTCATAAGAGAAGTTCGGCATACGCTTCAGGGCATCCATCACGGCCGTTTGCGGTGAGGCTTTAGAGTAGTTCAGGCAGGGATATTTACTGCAATAGCCGCAGTAGTTACACGGTGCGATCTGGTTGCCGTATGGGTTTTTCCATGCGCGAGAAACACACGCTGACGGGTTCGGGAACGGATGATACCCAAGCTTAGCCGCCGCTTCTTTGAACATCACGTTGTTTAACGTATCATCCAGCGCGGGCAGCGGATAAGGCTCAGAGCGCGGGCCTTCAAACGGATCCCCGCCTTCAAGAATGTTGCCGCGCAGGTTGCCGGTATTACCGGACTGACCGCAAATCAGTTCAAATTTATAGAAATATGGTTCGATTTCATCCCAGGTAAACGGGAAATCCATCACACGCATATCTTCCTGCAGGATGCCTGGCTTGTATGCCTCGTCCACGTAAGTTTTCAGCTTGATGTCGGTTGGGGTTGGACGCAGCAGAACTGCCGTCCAGTGCAGACCGGAGCCGCCCACGCCAGTGCCCGGCGCAAACGCGCCCCATTTACGGGTTGGCAGTGCCGTCTGGCTGGTGTTATAGCGAACCGTTACCGCAGCTTCCGCTGGGGTAGCAAATACTTTATTACGTACCGCATACGCATACTCATCCGCCGGTTTTGGATAGGCGAACTCATCATAATCGCGATCGCCGCCGCGCTCTAATGCGCGCACTTCAAGCCCTGCCAGCGCCAGCTCAATGCTCATCAGCGAGCCGGCCCAGCCGAGTCCGCAGACGACGACATCGACTTCTTTTTTAGTAACCTGTGCCATGATAATCCTGTTTCAAATACCTGATTCGGAATGCGCGGTTAAGCGCGTTCGCCCTTCACACTAACCGGGCCTAGCGGATACGGAACGTTGTGCTGTTTCACCCATTCGGTGAAGCTGGCACGCGCACCGGGGAAGCCGATGGCAATCCAGGCTTTCATACCTTTATTGCCGCCGTACATCGGATCGGCGAGGTAACCGTGTTTGGTATCGGAAAGCAGTTGGTTAAAGAATTGCGACGCTTTCAGGTTGGCTTCACCCAACGCTGCGAAGTCGACAGTATTTTTGTTGATCCCGGTCAGCGCGTCGTCTTTCTCTTTCTCAGAAAGCTCATGGAAGGGTTTTTGATAGGTGCTCTGCGCCCACTGATTAACCAGTTTGATGCCCGTCTGGTACATCTGCTGTGGCCGGAAAGGAATCTGGTAACCCATCGTAGCAGGTGCGTGCACGTTAAACGGCCCCTGTAGATAGATTTCGCTGCCAAATTCTTCGCTGTGCAGCTGCTGATCGATAAAAATGGGTACGTTGGTTTCCAGTGCGCCCGGCGCTTTACCTTTGCCGCCCGCCGGAATCAAACGATCGGTGGCCGCTAAAATAAATTGCCACTCTTCAGCACTGAAGAATATGGGTTTGTAATCAGCTAATTCCGGTGCTGCCATTTCTGCGGCCTGCGCTGCAGTTATTCCTTTAAATACCAGGTCACTTAATGGCAAAGCCAATAATGAACCCAGCAGAAATTTACGTCTGGTGGTGGGTTTTTGAAGAAGCATAGCCGCACGACTCTCATCTGCCAGATACCCAAACAGTCACCTTTTTACAAAAAAGTATCATTTTGTGCCCCATAACCTTACTGAAGTAAGACGCAGGGAAAACAGAATAAGCCAACCCATTGCAATCAGGATAATGCCGGATAAAAGTAATAATTATGTGAATGACGAAATATATCGGTTAATAAGCTGGCAATATTAGGGATATAGGCATTTCTAAATGTAAAAAATAAATACTATTTATTTTATAGTGAAATTTAATCAACTGTTGCGCTTAGGTTACAGCGAGGTAACGGACTATCGAGGCAGGAATTTAACTAAAAACCGCACAAACATCGGGGAACAAGACAATATTGTATAAATAACACCCGCAATTATTTCCGTAATGTAATAATCGCGAAAAATAACCGATAAATAAAAATCATACTTCCATACAAGATAACTATTCTCATTAGCAACATTATATTTACTTTTATCGCCTGGCAAACGGTAAATAATCGGGTTGTGATCTAAACCGGAATAAACCGCTTATTCCCTTTCGATTAAAACGCCAGGCAATAACGTTGCTGAGCCTGACGCTTAGAACCTATCCCAAAAGGATTTTATTCCAGACAATGATGCTGCAAGCAAAATGCAGCATCGCCTCGTAGTTTTCGACTTTCTTCTCCCATCGCGTCAGTATGCGGCGAAAGCGATTCATCCAGCTATGCGTTCTTTCCACAACCCAACGATGAGCCCTGAACTCGCTGTTTTTAATTGCCTCAGACTCCTCTTTCCCCGACTGGATATGAGGTTCATAACGACGAGCTTTCAAACAAATTTCCACCCATTCAGCCTCATAGCCTTTGTCCATACACAGATGCAGCCTGCGACCCGGCCTGCCGGTCTGTAGCGCGTCCAGCGTATCTTCAACCAGTTTTATGTCGTGGGTATTTGCCCCTGCGACAGCCAGCGAGAGCGGAAGCCCGTTCCCGTCGGTCATCAGGCTCCGCTTTACTCCCTGCTTCCCCCTGTCAGTCGGGTTGCGACCTGTTTTTTTGAGCCTGCAAGGGGCGATTTTGTCATGCAGCCATCCATCGACAACCATGACCAGTCAATGGCATCCCGCTTCTCGCAGGCAAGCAGCCCGTTTTGCCAGAAGCGTTCAAATACTCCAGCATCCCGCCATTCCTGAAAGCGGCGGTGGGCTGAGCTGGATGAGCAAATATCCGTGGCATTCAGGGCATTCCATTGGCAACCGGTTCTGAGCACAAAGAAAATGGCGTTCATTGCGGCACGATTATCAACACGTCTACGATGCGTGCCCAGCGGATGGTGGGTTTTATGTTCCGGGAGAAGTGGAGCCATTTTCTCCCAGAGTTCATCGCTGATCTGCCACTTGTTGCCCGCCATACTTCGCCCTCAAAAATTGCCATTATTTACGATCTGACAATTCCTTTTGGGATAGGTTCTAAGAATCGACCATTTTGTTATTGGGTCTGTGTTTTGAGATTGTAGCTATGGGCAGATACTGGTATCGCTGACAACTTTGATCTAACCACTGATATATCTACAATCGCCGAAATGGTTTATTAATGAGAAACACTCATGACAGTATGGGAATTACATCTGAAGATCTCATCACCCGGGCTTAGATTACAAGGTGAAGCCCTCTTTGCGTTGACACTATTGCCGGAGATGAAGGAATTGTGTACGATTAATTCGCTAACCGTTGTCATCATGACAACTGCCAATGTTCCGGTGATTTGAGAGGAACGCCTTCGGGTAATCACATGCCAATGTCATCACAACCTGAGAGATGGCGCTTTCGGGCGGTTCAAACCTGTTAACCTTTGCAAACAGGGACCTAATAACCAGGTTAAGGTCCATTCAACTCATCTTCCAGATTTTCATCCCACGGGAAAACGCTTCCCGTACAGGGTGGTTGTTTCCCTGAATCCCGGAGAAGCAACCATGCATTTACTCGATATTATTCATTTTTTTTTCATCGTTACTGAACGCACACTGCATTCATGTGCACCCCGCTCGCGACTGTCAGATTGGTTTTTCCGGTTCAGAGCAGACGCAGAGGCGTTGTGCCTGATTGCTGATGAGCTGAAGCGTGCCAGAGCTTTTATTCCGGCTGAAGATGAAGCGGAAGCAAAGATGCTCACTGAGTGCAGCGTTTACCAGGCCGCCTATTTCTTCTGAGACCGTCAGTACCACGGTATGAAGAAACGCTGTCCCCGTGCATTACTCAGGTATTTAACCAGAACCGGACTGGAGTTTGATGCCACCCGGTGGCAGGAAGGATGCCATGACGGTTTCCGGGAAGCGCGGAAGTCTCAGGCAGATGCGTTTGTACCCTGCTGATCAACCTTTGATTACGTCTGACTGAGTCAGGCATTCATCTCACCCTTAAGGGAACTCAGTTCCCGTCAGGGATGGGTTCCGTCATTCTCTGTCAATACCGATCGAATTCTGACCCACCCTGCCAAAGTAAAACTGACCCACCCCCTTTGAATCATTCGAGCGTTGTTGCTTTCGTTTTCTTCTGGAGTTGACCGCTTTTCAGCTTATCTTTCAGTCGATAGCTTTGGCCGCTGATTTGGGCGATATGCGCATGGTGAAGCAGCCGATCCAGCATCGCTGCCGTCAGTGTCTCGTCATCACCAAACGTTCCGGACCACTGCGTAAACGGCAGGTTGC
Source organism: Mixta mediterraneensis (assembly GCF_014946725.1). Lineage (GTDB taxonomy): Bacteria > Pseudomonadota > Gammaproteobacteria > Enterobacterales > Enterobacteriaceae > Pantoea > Pantoea mediterraneensis. The sequence goes on along the minus strand of NZ_JACFXY010000013.1, from coordinate 94,206 downwards.
TGGTCAGGATCACGCTGCCTGACTCATACCGTTTAGCGACTACCTGGAAGAACAGGTTCGCCTCCATTTTACCGAACGGCAGATATCCCACTTCGTCGATGATCAACAGCTTAGGTTTACCTACGACGCGGTTCAGGTAGCCCTTCAGGTCACCCTGACGATGTGACGCCATCAGTTGCAGCATCATGTCGGCGGCGGTAATGAACCGAATGCTTAAACCCGCCATCGCGGCCTTATAGCCAATGGCGGTCGCCAGGTGCGTTTTGCCGACGCCAGAAGGCCCGAGCAGGACAACGTTCTCCTGACGTTCGATAAATGTCAGACCCGCCAACTCCTGGATCTGACTTCGTGGAACGCCACTGGCATAGGCGTAATCGAACTGCTCCAGTGTTTTTATCACCGGCAGGCCTGATAACCGCAAAATGGTCTGGCGACGCCGTTCGTTCTGGCCATCATGCTGGAGCTGCAAAACGGCTTCCAGGAAGTCGGCATGCGTGCCGCTGTTGTCGATGGTCGCCTGTGCCACACCCGGCCACTCTGCCGGCAGGCGGTCGAGCTTGAGTTGCTCGCAGAGCGCGGCAATACGATCATGTTGAAGGTTCATGCTGGCACCTCGAGCAAGGCCTGGTACGTTGCCAGAGGATGTTGCAGGCTCTCGGTCGGCACCGGACGCTGGCTGAGCGCTGGGACAGGTGCAGGCAATGCCAACGTGACCTTCGGTAACGGCAATAGCGCAGCACGCTCGCGCGGCATGCGCTGCTCAGGCGGTACGCCTGTGGTGCCATGCACTCGTGTGTTCGCGACGGTGACCAGCCACTCGCCGATGCGTGTGTTGGCAGCAGGTACATCCAGTACCAGCCCGGCCTGCCGGAAGGTCGCGGTAAGAGGCACGATAAAGCTGTTCTTGAGGTAATGGTTAAACCGCTCAACCTTACCCTTGGTCTTGGCGCGATAGGGTCGGCAGACCTTGGGAGTAAAGGCATACTTCTCGGCGACGTGCATCAACTGCGGGTTCCAGCGATGCTTACCGGGGCCGTAGACATCGCGCTCAATGATGATGGCCTTGGCGTTGTCGAACAGCAGCTGATGCGGCGTCCCGCCGAAGAACCTGAGCGCAGACTCAATGCCGTCACACCAGGCAGCGGAGTCCTGGTTGCTGTAAAACTTGACGAAAGTCGCGCGGCTCCAGCCCAGCGTGGCGACAAAGGCCAGCAATGGGTTATGACCGAGTCTGATGATGGTGAAATCAACTTGCATCTGAAAGCCAGGCTCGGTCTCGAAGCGTGTTACCTCTTCAGTGACGGGCTGCTTAATGGGGTGCAGGAAAGCGGTCAGCATGCTGTAACCACCCTCGTAACCACGCTGACGGATCTCGCGCAGCAGCACACTGGCGGGTATCCAGAGGGGCCTGGCAGCGGCCACGCGCTCAAGGATATAGGTCTTGAACGGGTCAAGCTTGCAGGGGCTGGGTGCGCGAGGCTTGTAGCGCATATCCGCTACGGGCAGCGGGCTACGAATATATCTGCGAACGGTCTCACGAGAGCATGAAAGCTGGCGCGCGATGGCGCGTATCGACATGCCCTGACGGTGTAAAACACTAATCTCCACTCTGGTCTCCAATGTCATCATTGGCAGTGCCTTAAAACTGCCATTTTTACCCTAGGTGGGTCAGATTTACATCGGCAGGTGGGCCAGTTTTACATCGGTAGCGACAATTCTCAAAGGAATCCACCATGAAAGACTCATTTACCAAAGAAGAACTGTTCCACATTTTAGCTAACGAGCGGACTTCTCATCGCATCGAACTGGCCAGAGCGGAAGGTAATCTCATGATGATCGATGCCCTTCAGCGTCTTGGCCTTGTTGACGAATCGGACGATGACAGTTTCCGGAGCATAGACTGGAAACTGGGCGATGTGGCAGCGCAGCTCGCAGAGCTGTCGGTGCGCGGCGAGGTTCCGCCTTCATGGCAGGAGATGTTTGACCGTCTCTGTGAGAAGGGACGGAAACTGAACGAAGCCGTCTGGACGTACTTTTACAACCGGGCGGTTGAAGACGAAGAGTGGCTTATTATGATGGAAAACAGCGAAGCTGCTTTCTGAGTAAAGCCAGCTTATCACTGGTGTACCAACCCATGCGGGGATAAACCTCCCTGCATCTGCGGTGATGGTTTTCTCCGCATTCATCAAGGAGAAAACCATGAGCAGTATAATACTGTTACTTATCAACCGTTCCACGCATGCTCTCAGTCGCCTTTCAGAGGCAATGCGGCAGCAGCAGGCCGAATGGTTCACCAACCGCAGCGGTTACAGCAGTTTCCGCGCCGGTGTCGTTGAGTCTGAAGGCGGTTTTACCGCCATAATTACACGCAGAACGGGCTACAGTTCGCGTGACTGGCAGTACCAGCAACAGGCCAGCACCGGTCAGTTTGCCTCCGCCCGTAAGGCTTTACGGGCAGGCCGGCAGATGGCGCAGCAGATGGCCGGGCTGCGTTACCGCTTCGACTGAATCAGTTCTGACTGATTAACACTTCCCGGAGGGACCTTCCCTCCAGGGGAGGTTTCCTCCTTTTTCTCCGGAGGAAATATGATCCGTTTTACTTCTTATGAGCTTCGTCCGCTGTTTACACAGAACCTGGGTATGAAGCGCCCGCTGATACTTGAAAAGAACCAGGGGATTTATATCCGCGTACCGGATGACAAACGTCCGGGAGAGTGGATGAAAGCCTGGGCTGCAGGCTGCAATTCGTCAAAGGATGCAGACTGGTCTGCACTTGCCGACACACTGATACCCGAACGGGAATTTTCCTTTCAGACCTTTATGGCGCAGAGCATGTTTGATGCCGTGCTGGATGACCATCATGACCTGCTCATTAAGCCCGTTATCAGTGACCTGAATAACGCGCTGACACTTCGTAAAGAAACCCGGCCGCCACTGAAAGTGTATGTGCCGGTGGGCGAATACCGTGACCGGATAGAGTGGCTTTATGACCAGTCGTTACGCCACTACCATGCCTGCGTGGGTGATGCTGAACGTCTCAGCTGGCGTTCACAGGCATGGCGTGTTCTGGACCAGGTGATACGCCTGGACTCAAAACGGGCGAAACCCGCTGACCGGGAGAGGTTTGACCGTGCGGTCGCGAGCGTACGTGACCGTATCCGTTCGGTGATGTCCGACGGGTCCTTACGTTATTACTGATTTTTTTCACTCACCGGTGGCGCATCGTCCGCCACCGGGTGGTGACTCTGTGTACGCCTTCGAGGAACCAGCCCTTCGTGAAGACAAACGCGCGATTTTCCGTGCTTGTCGTTTCGCCCGGGAAGCCTCGGAATATTTACCTGAGCCCCTGAACCGGAATACGGAACAGGCGGCATAACCTGACCCGGTGGCTCCGGCCGCCATCATCCCCCTGAGGGCATCTTCCTCAGGGAGATGTCCTCTTTTCGTTTTAACCGACAAGAGGAGTTTCACAATGTTTTCATGGTGCCATAACCGTCTGGAAATCACTGGTAAATCCGTCTGCCTCGATGTGATGCAGCCCTGGATTGCCGGCACGGAAAAACCGCTCTATCGGCATGCCATCCGGCAGGCCATAAAGCTGTTCCTCGCCGGCTGTGCCGGCATACTTAAGCCCGTAAGGGCGGTGGAGTACGCACCGTATCCGATGCTGACCGCATCCGGCACGGGCGCGCAGATTTCTACCAACCAGGCGTTTCAGCACTTTCTCGAACTGCTGGAACAGGATGCCTGGCTTGATACCAGGACGATCTCCCGCATGGATAAAATCTGGCTGCAGTCCGGCATCGATGCATTGAAATGGGAAGCGATTCCCTTTTCAGCGCGGCAGATAATGGTGCAGCTGATGGTTGTGCACTATGCCGACTGGTTTGGCGTTGCCGGTGCAGGCGGTCAGTTTGATCCGCAGGAGCTCTGGGAATGGCTGAGCATTATGCCTGATACAACCTGTCCCTGTGACATGCTGATGGTGATGCCGTCACGTCTGGCCACGGAGCTGAATGGCGAAAGTGGCCTGTTCACCGGGCTCAGTTCGTCGTCAGAACTTTACATGCAGCTCTTTGGCATGGAGTTCACGGCAGGCCATCAGGCCAACTGGAGCCGCGATGACGTGAGTTCACTTTCGCTGAGCTTTACGTCCCCCTGGTATCCACCGTCAGGTGAGGTCATGGGCGAGCTGTCACAGCTGTTTGACTGTGAAATCCGACACTACTGGATTTCACCGGATGCCGGCACGTCAGGTTACAACTGCTTTGATCGTGGTGACCATGTTGACAGTGGTCCATACCCGACAGAGGAACTGCGGCAGACAGCATCCGGAGACGGGGCACGCATGTACTTGGTGACGCCGGAAACGGCTGTTGTGCCCGCTGCAACAGTAGCGCACTACGGCAGTATCCGCGCATAACACAGACCAGAGCCGGTTTATCCGGCTTCACTGACCGGCCGCAGCGAAAGCTGTGGCCGTTTTTTCACCCTGAAGGGAACATCGTTTCCCTCCGGGAGCGTGTTCCCTTTGCCTGAGGAAGCAGCACGCATGAAAAAAATCATAAATCACGAAAAGGCCTTTCTTTCACTCTTCAGCCGGACGGCACGTTACCACCGCCGGCCCCAAGTGTTTGAAGATTTCATCAGTTGCAGCGTCATCGCACTGGAAAATCGCCTTCAGTTCTGCGAAAAGCGCGAACAGAAGTATTTGCGCATCGTGTCCCGGTATAAAAAGCCTGACGTGGAGAACATGGCGCATCTGCTGGCCCATGTTGTTCATGGCCTTGAGCAGGAGCCAAGTGATTTTCTTGGCCGGATCTTTATGCAGCTGGAGATGGGCGATAAATACCGTGGTCAGTTTTTTACCCCCTGGAGCATCGGTGTGATGATGGCCAGAATGCAGCTCGGCAATGTCGAAGAAAATTTCAGAGACAAGCCATTTATCACACTTTCTGAACCAGCCTGTGGCGCCGGCTGTATGGCGCTGGCACTTGCCTCTGTTTTGCGTGAGGCAGGCTACTCTCCTCATCGTTATTTATGGGTGTCTGCAACCGATATCGATCCGCTGGCAGCAGGGATGGCGTACATACAGTTATCACTGTGCGGGGTTGCTGGCGAAGTAGTAATCGGAAACGCTCTGAGTGACGAGCGCCGCCGGGTACTCAGGACGCCAACCCATTACTGGGCAGGCTGGTCAAGGAGGCTGCAACACCGTAGTCAGGCTAAAAAAATAAACCATGTTCCTGCAACCTGTTAGCACAACCAGACAGACCCTTTCAGGGTCTGTTTTAGCGGGGGCAACTCCAGGTCAGACCGTCAATAGATTTATAGGTACTCTTTGTTTGCATAAGATAGTGATATAAACCTTACCCCTTCTCAATCCAAGAATTATCTGATTGAACTATTGAAAGGAACGTAAAATAAGGTAACATATCCATTCTTTCCCCAAGTCTGATTTGAGTTAATGAATCTGAGGGCGGTAGCGTGCATAAAAGAAAATAGCGTAAATATATTACCATAATAACTCTTTCTTTTTTTGAAACACCATATGTATATCCCCACCCCGATAAAGATGGTCTCTGTATTCTCACTCTGCAGAGTGAATATATGCTAATAATGCCGCGCTTCTGGCTATAATTCACCTCAATCTTACGCACCTCCGCCTGCTTGGAATAATTCAGTGGAAACTGATTTGTATTACAATTATTTATTCCTGAATTAATGTTCATTAGCCATTAATTAATACTGAAGTTAAAATAAGATGTTATTTCGATGTAATATGGGTAGCATTCATCACTATAGTTAATGAATGGTTTATCTGGTCATCATCAATGAGACTTAATAGTAAGAAGATTAAGTCTTGAACTTTAAGTTACATGAAAGAGTTTTTTAGAGTGTATTCACCATGCATAATTCACTGAAAACTGGTCAATACTCATTACATTATCACCACCCATAAAAAATACCAGAAAAAATGAAAGAAGAATATAGTATTGCATTCGAGCACGCCTGGAAGTATTTCGAGTTACATTCTCAGCAGAGAATGACAGTGTTTAATTTTTACATTACAGTCACCACACTTTTAGTAGCTGGAGGGGGGGCGTGCTTACAACAAAGTGGAAAGTTAGTTTATCTCACATCAGTATTTGGTTTTTTTATTTCATTCATGACTCTTATTTTTTACAAATTAGATGCCAGGGTTTCATTTTTAATAAAGAATGCCGAGTTAGCTTTAAAGGAAATAGAAGCTTGCTTTGACAAACCAGCAGTGAAAATATTTACTCAAGATGCAACCTCCCCTCATCTAAATGTAAATATTTTTTCCATGTGGAGCTATGGCAAGTGCTTCAGACTGGCATTCTACATCCTTACCAATGTTGGCTTTATATTTATAATTTCACCACTCGCGGTTAAAGCATTTCAGTAGCCGATTATATGAAACTGTAAAACCTCATAATGGAATAAAAAGATGAATTATACATACTGGCAAAAAAAATCCGATAACCGCTCGAAAGTTTTGAATATAATTTCAAGAGTGAAAAACAAGCAGAAAAGGAACCTTTTGAGGGGATATATTAATAAAGGGAATTTGAATAACCATGAGCTTGATAAGTTGAGAAAAAATAACAGCCTGTCTGACTGCCTGGTCATCGGTTCTGCAATCAAAGGATTATATGGTATTCTGAAAACTGATGAGAAGCCTACAAGCAGTGAATTATACACTATGATTTCATGCTCACCATTATCATGGCAAGAAGAGCTTAGAACCTATCCCAAAAGGAATTGTCAGATCGTAAATAATGGCAATTTTTGAGGGCGAAGTATGGCGGGCAACAAGTGGCAGATCAGCGATGAACTCTGGGAGAAAATGGCTCCACTTCTCCCGGAACATAAAACCCACCATCCGCTGGGCACGCATCGTAGACGTGTTGATAATCGTGCCGCAATGAACGCCATTTTCTTTGTGCTCAGAACCGGTTGCCAATGGAATGCCCTGAATGCCACGGATATTTGCTCATCCAGCTCAGCCCACCGCCGCTTTCAGGAATGGCGGGATGCTGGAGTATTTGAACGCTTCTGGCAAAACGGGCTGCTTGCCTGCGAGAAGCGGGATGCCATTGACTGGTCATGGTTGTCGATGGATGGCTGCATGACAAAATCGCCCCTTGCAGGCTCAAAAAAACAGGTCGCAACCCGACTGACAGGGGGAAGCAGGGAGTAAAGCGGAGCCTGATGACCGACGGGAACGGGCTTCCGCTCTCGCTGGCTGTCGCAGGGGCAAATACCCACGACATAAAACTGGTTGAAGATACGCTGGACGCGCTACAGACCGGCAGGCCGGGTCGCAGGCTGCATCTGTGTATGGACAAAGGCTATGAGGCTGAATGGGTGGAAATTTGTTTGAAAGCTCGTCGTTATGAACCTCATATCCAGTCGGGGAAAGAGGAGTCTGAGGCAATTAAAAACAGCGAGTTCAGGGCTCATCGTTGGGTTGTGGAAAGAACGCATAGCTGGATGAATCGCTTTCGCCGCATACTGACGCGATGGGAGAAGAAAGTCGAAAACTACGAGGCGATGCTGCATTTTGCTTGCAGCATCATTGTCTGGAATAAAATCCTTTTGGGATAGGTTCTTAGTTATATGGTTGGATAGGCTTTGTTGAATAAATCAGCTTCAGGACGAGTGACTCTGTAGCTGACCGGGTTTTCAGGCAATACGCACGCTTTCTGGCATACCAGCCTTCGTTATTTTATTCAGCGCACGCACCATGCCCAAAGCCTCTGCTACCTGACCATCGTAATCACGCAGCGTCAGTGAACCTCCGAACAGTTGCTTTACCCTGTACATGGCCGTCTCCGCTATCGAGCGACGGTTGTAATCTGTTGTCCATTTCCACCGGGCATTACTCCCGGTCAGCCGCTGATTCGCTACTGCACGGTTACGGTCTGCGTACTCTACGGGCCAGTAACCCGCTCCTTTTCGGGGCGGGATGAGGGCACTGATTTTCTTGCGCCGCAGTTCATCGTGACAGAGTCGGGTGTCGTAAGCGCCGTCTGCTGCGGCTGCCCTGATTTTTCTGTGTGTCTGCCGGATAAGACCCGGGAAAGCTTCTGAGTCCGTGACGTTGTTCAGAGACAGGTCCGCGCAGATGACTTCATGTGTTCTGCTGTCAACGGCCAGATGCAGCTTCCGCCAGGTACGACGGCGCTCTTTGCCGTGATTTTTGACTTTCCATTCGCCTTCACCAAAAACCTTCAGCCCGGTGGAATCAATCACCAGGTGTGCGATTTCACCCCGGGTGGGTGTTTTGAAACAGACATTAACCGACTTTGCCCGCTTGCTGACACTGCTGTAATCCGGGCAGCGCAACGGAACGTTCATCAGGGCAAAAATGGAATCATTAAAACCCTGCGCAGCCCGCAGGGTCAGCCGGAACAGGCGTTTAATCATCAGGACGGTGGTGATGGCAAGGTCAGAATAGCGCTGAGGTCTTCCCCGTGATGAAGGCGTTGCCGACTCATACCAGGCATGAGTCGCTTCATCGTCCAGCCAGAAAGTGAGGGAGCCACGGTTGATGAGGGCTTTGTTGTAGGTGGGCCAGTTGGTGATTTTGAACTTTTGCTTTGCCACGGAACGGTCTGTGTTGTCGGGAGGATGCGTGATCTGATCCTTCAACTCAGCAAAAGTTCGATTTATTCAACAAAGCCGGTTGGATATGTTAATTCAGTAGAAAAGTCAGCGATTGAGGCTTTGGGAATTATAAAGTCCCTGTCATCCATTAACCAACTTGATACAATTACCGCTCTTAATTTGATGTTGAAATATGGTGAGGAACATGGAGCTTCAAACTTCCTATCATATAAGCTAGCGTATTTGAGAAGCGCAAGGGAATTATCATCTTCAGAACTAAAAATAGCAACGCAAATAGAAGATGAATTTAAGCACAGAGAAAGGCCAGGATTTCATTTCAGTGCTCTTGAAAACTTAAATTCAAGAATATCATTATTTGTAGTTGCAAGGAGAAGAGTTAGTGCATTGATCGGGAAAGTAAATGGAAATATACGCAAAGCAATCTCACTAAATAACTTTATACCTACTCCAGTATCAATGGGTGATTTATCAGATTACTTACTTAGAGCATCGGAGTCCGCCCTCCTGGATACGATTTATTCAATTATAGTAATATTTAATTTGGATGATGAATTTGAAGATGCAAAAAATGAGTTAAGAAATAGACTTAGCGCCGAATTTCAAAATTGCCTGCATGAATTACTATCATTCACCGCCACAATAGAAAAAACTTCAATAGTAACTGATTACTATCATTCACTTAATGAGGATGGTGATTTTTCTTTGGATTTATATAGAAATGCTGCGGCATTCCTTGAGAGAAAAGATCTAGCGTTATATAGAAACAAACTGGATAAGGTTATTGGCAATAGACTTTTGAGTGAAATAGAAAACAAGCAATGCTCCTTTCTGGATGATTTTCACGAGGAGAAAAAATTACTATTATCTGATGACGGTGAAGAGGTAAAAGGTTCAATTACAATTTCGCTAGATACATTCTATAGAACTTACTTGTTTTTAAAGATCATAAAAAATAAAAGTAACTTATTGTTACTCTCAGGTGAAAACATCAAGTTTATATTCGAGCACACTTTAAGACTTGATACATTACTAACCGAAGATGAGATAACTACTATATATTTAACTGCTCCAGAGGAAACCAAGAGCCTGGTTACTGTTCTTACTCTAGCGTTGTATAGAAAAAAATCAGCAGATCCCGATGTTGACTTCGAGTTTCGAGGGGATTTTATTTCCTATGTTAAGGAAAAATTCAACGGTTCAATTGTAAGTTTCATATCTGATTTACTAGAGAAAAGTCCAGCGATTGCTAGTTATATAGTTGTATCACTCGATGAGGTTACTCTCGAGAAAATGTATGGTTTAGTTTTAAATGCTTCAGATGCCTCTAGCATAAGATGTGATATTTTGAAACTGGTTGGAAAAAAGCTCAATCAAATTGAATACATTATCGAAGCAGAGTCAATTATCACTAGAGAAAAAGTATCGATACTTCAAAAGTATTTTGACAGCAGCAGAATATATGTCGATAGTGTTTCAATGAAAAAGTGGTTAGACAGCAACCCGACTATGTCGACCGAGCAATATCGTTCACTCTACAGTCAATCTGAAGCAATAATATCAACACCTTCAACTAAAGATGGTATTGAATCAAATGTTTTGTACATACAATTAATTAACAGAGGCGATTATCTAATCCCTCAAATTGCAAAGGATGCTTTCGAGCAATTTTGCTTAAATAATGAATTTGGCATTCAGTCATATTTAGGAAGGCGAATTAGACACAACACTTTAGATGGTGTAACTACAGACACTGTTGATTCTGTATTACGAAAACCTGAGCACAGGATAGTATTAGCTAATCTGCAAATGCAGAGAACTGTCGCGTCATGGCTTTCTTCATATAAAGCTATTGTGGATAAATTAAGAAGAGAATACCTTCAGTTTAGAGCAAGCAACTCTTTATTTAATGCAGTAATAGATATCGATGATCCTGCTACAATCGAAAATATACGCCTTTTAACTAATACGTTGCGTTCTACTGGCAGAAGTGAGTTGCTTAACGACCTTATTATTGCATTCTGCTGGAAACAAATAACTCCTCAACTGGAGAATGCAGCTCGATTCATTAGAACAACTCTTCTTCAAGAAGCAAAAGATTCTATTGATAAACATTTTACAGTAAATCATAGCGCTGGAGAGTCACAGATAGTGGCTGAATTGCACGAGGCTGTTAATGAGGTTTTTGTTAAAGTATCTGATTGGTTTCAAGTCCCAGAGACAGGTTTCATTTCTGCTTCAATCAGAAACCTTTGCACAATTATTCTTCTTGAACTCAACAGGAAGAATAAAATCGATTTTAATGGTGAGGCAGTCGATAATAAATATACTGGGATTAGTGTACATCGCCTCTATGATTGTCTTGCTGTGCTGCTTCAAAATGCACATAAGCATGGAGAGGATGACACTATTATAAAGGTAAATGTAAATGCTAAAAAGAATGATTCCGAATCTGTGTTAGAGTCAGTGACAATAGATATAACATCTAAAGTATCACAAGAAAAAATGGAGAAATCTAAGGATAGAATTGAAAAAGCAATCAGTGCCGAAGAGGATGGTAAGGATATGGTTACTGAAGGTTACTCTGGAATAAAGAAAATAAAATTTATTACAAGGGTGAGCGAGGGAGTTCAAACCATGATATTTAAATGTAATAAGTCTGAAAATGAATTAACATTAGGGTTTACAATTCATGCTGAATTAGCAACTGATGATAATCCAACTAATAGTGGTGTGGCAGAATGAGAATACTTCTGGTCGAAGATGAGATTCATAAGAGGGACGAGTTAGTACAATGCATCAAGAGTGTCTATGACATTGAACCCAAAATTGTAGATTGTGTTAATGATGCAGTTCTAACGGTTAGGTCAAATGATAATGATTTAATTATATTGGATATGGCTTTGTCAACTTTTAGTGATCACTCTACCGATAAGAAAAAAGGCCATGACCAAGCTCAAGGCGGGATTGAGGTTTTAAGAGCATTAAAGGCTAGTCGAAAAAAGACTAAAGTAATGATTGTTACTCAATATCCTGATTTTTATATAGGTGGAGTAAAAGTCAAGCTACAAAACTCCCCTAAAGTAGTTGAAGAGAAATACAATCAAATAATGATTGGTGCTGTTTTGTATACATATAAATCAAAGCCAATTTTACAGAGAATAATTTCAATCCTGAGAAAGCATGCATGAAGATAATGCTTATTGAAGATGATAAATCGAAAAAAAGAAATATTTTTGAATTTCTTATTTCTAAAGGGGTTATTGAAAAAGATATAGTTATTGCAGAAAGCATGACGGATTTCACGACAAATCTAAATAAAGATATTGGATTATTCATTATTGATCTAAAACTTCCCAACTTTGACAAAGGAGAAGCCTCTCAAAATGGAAGGGCCATTTTAGAAACAATAATAAAATCGAGTAAGCATGAGTCTCTTCTTTTGGCAATAAGTTCTTACCCTGATGAATTCCCATTACTTAGAGAGTATTATGAATCCCACGGCTGTATTTTATCTGATTATTCAAATAAAAAAGGTTGGCAATCCACATTAGAGCATTTATTAATTCAACTGAAGAAAAACATCACCTTTGACTTTTTGATTTTTTGCGCATTAAGAGAAGAACGCAATCCATACATTACCTTACTAAGCGGTAAAAAGGTTAATCGGAGAGGCATTGATTTTTACGATGTTGATATTGATGGCCTTAAAGGATCTGTTATCCTCCTGCCCGAAATGGGACTGGTAAATGCTTCAATTATTTCTGGTGTTTGCATTGATAGATATAAACCATCAGTAGTTGGGATGAGTGGTATATGTGGGGGGTTTTCTGATAATGCAGAGTTAGGTCAGTTATTAGTTTCAAAAATGGCTTATGAATACCAAGCAGGCAAATGGACTGATGATGGATTTAGACAAGAAGCTTATCAGGTACCGACTGACAACAATACGCTGACAAACCTTGGTATATTGATTGATAGAGACGACTTTCTAGTTGAACTCGAAAGTGGATCTAACTTAAAAGGTCCAACTGAGAGTCATAAACCAAAACTATCAGTTTTTACAAGTGGTTCAGCTGTTATCTCACAAGAAAGCAAATTAACAGAGATACAGTCGTTCCATAGAAAATCTAGTGGTCTGGATATGGAAGTATTTGGCGTTCATCGTGCAGCAGAACTATCTATTACTAAACCATCATGTATTTGTGCAAAAACTGTTGTTGACCTTTGTGATTCAAATAAGTCAGATGACCTTCATTTATATGGATGCTATATTTCCGCAAAGTTCATGATCTTGGCAATAAAGAACCATTTTTTGTCACAGTAATATTGATGCAATTTTTTAACTTTCTGGCTTACCCAACATTCCCATCTCCTAGTGTAAACTTCAGGCTATCGCTGCAAACCTTCGGATACGGTGCTATTTCAGGTAAGAAATCATTATTGCGCAAGCATTGTAACCTTTCTCGAAGTGATAATTTTGATATCCGGATTTTTAGTGCATTGGCTAATTTCAATTACACGGGGGGCATCGCTTCTAGATTGCGTTATGTTTTAATTCCACCGATACCACTTCTCATTAAAGGAAAAAACAGAATGAAGTCCCTTCATTGTGGCGAGGTTCAGAGGGGCTTCTGTACAGAAACTGACGATTGATTCTGAGCTACGGCAGAATATATTTAGCGTGACTGCATCAATGATTGGTAGTTTAATTGTACAGCCAGCGGTCAGGCATACTTCCCGGGTGCATCACGCCTGTTCTGCCGAGTTATAGGAACGGTTCCGGCCCAGCCATGAACTTTACAATGACATTCATCATCCCCCATCTATCTGTTAAATCGGTAACATTTATGATGCGTGGTTCATACATGAAAAAAAGTAATCACCTATGCTAAAACGGGGAGCATGTCGTATTGTCTGCCATAAAATCAGAACCTGAGTACTTCACTTCAATTAAGATCCCCCGTTCTCCCAAAAACCTGCCTGTTGAATTTCTGATACGGTCGATATCATCCCCAACCTGACAAATTGCCTGTGTTTTTGTGAGCCGAACTTGGACATAGCAAGCCATTCAGTACCAAAACTGGTCATGTATTTTTCAACCAGATCTCGGATTTTAAATTTATCCCTCCTAACAATCCTTAATAAAACGTGAGCGCAGCCACAGTAAAATGAGCGTAATTACAAACATGCCTGCCGATACAACCGGTGTCAGCCATGTCTCGGGGACCCGCATAAACTCAGTCAGTTCGGCAGGCAACAGATCAAAGTATGATAAAGCCGATACCAGTGGTGCCATGATGGCCCCCACCGCACCGGCTTCCCCAAATTCAGAGAGAGGGGCCAGCATCATTAATGTGATACAGGTCAGCCATACACTTGCGAGGAAATAAAGAGATTCAGCTTCTGACATGATTACTCCTGTTACTGAGAATGATTTTTTAATCAGAGTTATTTAATATTTTTGCCTCTGGCAACGTCAGGAATTTGTTTCCACAGACGTGATGTCCAGGTTTTCTTAAGATGCTCCGGGTTGGAAGATATATAGGTCGCTGTGATAGCGCTTTGTTGACTGTTCCCCCGAACTTCGAGCGTCAGGCGGTCATTTCCGGCCCAGTTCCGGCTCATGCGGTAGTAGCTGCCCGGCTGTGCCTCCCAACTGGAGCCCTCTGAAATGGCTGATGCTGACCAGCCAGCATTTCCCTGACCGCTGTTGCGCGCGGCGGCGACATCGGTGTCCGATACAAACCCGTAATGCTGTTTCAGACGCATGGCAGCCGTATCCACAGGAACAGAAACAGTGCCTGACGTCCAGGTCACAAAGTCACGCGGTGTCGATTCTTCATTTTCAGTTACTGGTTGCTGACTGGCTGGATTAAGCAACGAATTCAGGCTGCTGAGGCTGAGATCATTTAAGGGGGTATTGCCGCTGCAGCCGGTCAGCATTAATAACAGAGTTGTAAAGGAGACAGCAGAGCGCATTTTTTTCATGGTATTACCCTTTCAGTGACGGGCTGCACGTAGCAGCCCGGAATTATCAGAATGTGAAGGTGAGCTGAGCTGCCGCACCATAAGTGCGGTCGGTGCCGGCCATACCGGTCAGGTCGAGATGGACCACGTTAAAGGGGGAAATGCCGATACCGGCGGTAAACACGTTGTTGTCGCTGTTGCGCATGTCTGCCCGATAGCCCGCGCGCAGCTGGGCCCAGTCCCATGCGTTGAGTTCGGCACCCACACCCGCAAACTGAGCTTTTTCATCAGAGGCAAAGCCGCTGGTAGGGGTCAGATCAACATCAGTCGCCAGCGTGATGAAGCCGTTGCTCCATGATGTACCGACAGTGGCCTGTGGGCGGATTTGAAAAGTGTCCTTCAGACCGTTGATCTCACGGGTCTCCACATTCCGTGAGATCAGATTCTGCCCGGTCAGCCCCAGCATCCATTCCGGCGTCAGCTGTGCGGCGAAGCCGATATCCACGTTGCCGCCAGTTTCGGAGCGCTTCCACTCACCGCTGTGAAAGTCGGAGGTACTGTAGTTATTGATGGAGACGTTGTAGTTCCAGGTATCCACACGCTGGAATTTTGGTGTAATCCCCACCGATACCGGCGTGCCGGCCAGCGTGAACTGATGAGCCATAGCAAGTCCGTATTCACTGACCAGCACCGCCACACCCTCCGCACGCGAAGTCAGCTGGTTAAGGTCGTCCTGGCTGGGTGAGAAAATGCCGGTCTGTACAGCATCGAGGTACGCCAGATCGTGTCCGGTAACCACTGCACTGGCTTTTGCCTGACCCCAGCCTTTGACCACCAGAGCAAAGGGCAGCGTGTCATTCGGAATGGCAATAACTGCCGACACCCCTGCGCTGGCCCGGCCGCTGTTCCCCGAAACATCCTGCAGGGCTTTCTTGAGCTCTGATGCCTGCGCTGCGCTGTTTCCGCTGCCGGCAGCGTCACTCAGGCGATCCCAACTGTCTTTAACGCGGTCAAATCCGTCCTGCAGATTATCCGGATCGCTGACCTGCGCGCCGATATCCGGAAGGATAATGCCAATGTCATCGCTGGCAGCATGGCGCGTCATCAGGGCGGGGTTAACCAGGGCCGCCGCTGCGTAACCGGATGAGGCCACACCCGTGCCGCCCATTGCGTCATTACGCGCTTCGGTCCAGGTGCCGGCTGCATGCGCAGCAGGCATGGCAGTGACCAGCAGCGCCAGCGTGATCCCGTGTGTAATCATCGATAATTTCATCATTTATTTCCTTTCATCAGTTGGTAATGCTCCCAACTTACTGATTTAGTGTATGATGGTGATTTTGAGGTGCTTGCGTGGCTTCCATTTCCATCAGATGTCCTTCCTGCTCCGCTACTGAAAGCGTGGTGCGTAACGGCAAAAGCACTGCCGGACATCAGCGCTATCTCTGCTCTCATTGCCGTAAAACATGGCAACTACAGTTCACTTACACCGCCTCTCAGCCCGGTACGCACCAGACAATCATTGATATGGCCATGAATGGCGTCGGATGTCGCGCCAGTGCACGCATTATGGGCATTGGCCTCAACACGGTTTTACGTCACTTAAAAAACTCAGGCCGCAGTCGGTAACCTCGCGCATACAACCGGGCAGTGATGTGATTGTCTGCGCTGAAATGGACGAACAGTGGGGCTACGTCGGTGCTAAATCACGTCAGCGCTGGCTGTTTTACGCGTATGACAGGATACGGAGGACGGTTGTGGCACACGTCTTCGGTGAACGCACTCTGGCCACACTGGAGCGTCTTCTGAGCCTGCTGTCGGCCTTTGAGGTCGTGGTATGGATGACGGATGGCTGGCCGCTGTATGAATCACGCCTGAAGGGAAAGCTGCACGTTATCAGCAAGCGTTACACTCAGCGCATTGAGCGACATAACCTGAATCTGAGACAACATCTGGCAAGGCTGGGACGGAAGTCACTGTCGTTCTCAAAATCGGTGGAGCTGCATGACAAGGTCATCGGACATTATCTGAACATAAAACACTATCAGTAAGTTGGAGTCATTACCGACAACCCGGGGAGAACAGGCCGGTGCATTATTTCTGGAGTGGGTCAGGGACAGCGTTGAGGACGGCACGCTCAGCGTCAATGAAAAGGACAGTCTGCTGCACGTTCTGGCGCAATTTGTTTTTCTGGTGTCACCGGCCTGTTTTTACCGTCACACCTCAACAGTGGGTGGCGGAGGTACAGATAAGGACAGGCTGCAGAAAAGTTTTGAGGCGCTGAACGTACACCATTCACGAAATGGTAGGGGGTTATTCCATTACCATCAATACGACACGCCGGATAAAAGCGGTCGTTTTACCAAAGTGTCAGGCTACATGATTAACGCTGACATTATTTTTAAAAAAGGGAGCTGTCCTGCGGACAGTATATGGCTTTCAGCGAAGAAATAATCTGCTGAGGTTAATTTAATATTACGAGGTCATTATGGCAGACATTATGACATTTGAAAAAATTCTCGATGACTATTTTTTCAATAAAGTTCTTCGTCGTGCAACTGAATGGAGCTACAAAAAGGTTGTGAGAACGTTCCGGGAATTTTACGGCGATAATATGCTTCCGGAAAATGTAACGCGAATGGATGTTCTGAAATGGCGACGGTATGTTCTGAACGAACAGATGTCCAGCAAGCGGACATGGAATAACAAGGTTGCCCATATGCGGGCAGTATTTAATCATGCCATCACGAACAAACTTATTTCAGCCAGAGAGAATCCGTTTAACCAGGTGATTGTTAAACCCGACATTAAACGCAAAAAAACACTCTCCGGGGAGCAGATGAAGAAAATTGATTTAATCATGGAAAGGAAAATTGAGCTGGAGCAGACGGGTATTCATGATCCGCGGCCAAACGCCCTTGAGCCCGCCTGGTTCTGGATGACGGTCATTGAGACACTGAAGTTCACTGGTATGCGTCAGAATCAGTTGCTGCACATACGGCTGTGTGATGTGGATCTGAAACTGGGCGTCATTGAATTACAGGCTGAAGGCTCTAAAAATCACCGGGAGCATCGTGTGCCGATCACCGCACGGCTGATGCCACGCCTTGAGCATCTGTATCTTATGTCTGTCCAGAAGGGAGCCAAAAAAGGGGAACAGTTATTCAACATCAACCGGTTTACCCCCAAGAAGAAAAGGATTATCCGGGCGAAAAACATGGATCACCTCCCGATGAGGGCTTTTTTCAGGAGACTGTCTAGGGAGTGCCAGTGTGATGTCAGCCCACACAGGTTCAGGCATACAATAGCGACAGACCTGATGAAACGGCCAGAGAGAAGTCTGAATGATGTCCAGATGCTGCTGGGTCATTCCAGCGTCGCGGTAACCCTGGAATATGTCGAAGCAAACATGGATAACCTGAGGCGAAACCTTGAAGCCGCGTATGCAGCTTAGGAGTAATCCTAAGTCAAATTTATAAAGGTTTGATATCTAAAAGGGAAAAAAAGGCCGGTTTTCCTTTACAGATCGTTGACATAGCAGCGATGAGAAGGTAAATACCTGTAACTGAAATTATTGGGATGTGAGAAATCCGGATGGTGCGCTAACACCATCCGGATTCTTAATCCCTAAACCCTCAGATGCAGAACGAAGTGCCTCATGCTGCATGGTGACGGTCAGGGACATTGTCATGCCTGTTAAAGATCTCATCCCTTAACAGACAGGCTCTGAAGTTTGGTGCCCGAACCCGGAATCGAACCAGGGACACGGGGATTTTCAATCCCCTGCTCTACCGACTGAGCTATTCGGGCAACGGGCCGCATTAAACCTTAACTCCCTTGTAGCGTCAAACGCTTTTCACAAAAATAAATTCGACTGACGCCTTTTCCATCAATCACCGGCTGCCACTGAAATATTGCGATCGTTGCCCGGTATATTTTCAGTGCATAAAGACGTTAACCTGATTACCGAACCTCTCCTTAACCAACACAATAAGGTGCGATTCTGGCCTGGCTTAACGTCTGGCGACTTGTCACCCCGTGCCGCGACCGGCGGCAGATTTGCAGTGTGCAGAGCAATACTGATGCCACGGCTAAAAAGCCTGGCCGCCGCGCTGATCAGGGTTTCTGCTGCGCCACCTGTACCGGTGCAGGCGTGGCCGGTGGCAGGAAAATATGGTCAAGGATTTGTCGCATAACCGGGGCTGCCGTGACGCCTTCGCTGCCACCGTTTTCCAGAATCAAAGCTATCGCTACTTTAGGGTCGTTAAAGGGCGCAAACGCGGTATAAAAGATATGGTCGCGTAAGCGAACTGGAATCATTTTGGCGTTATAAGTTTGATTTTGCTTCAGGCTAAATACTTGCGAAGTCCCGCTTTTCGCCGCAATGCCGTATGGCGCAGTGTGAAAATATTTATAGCCGGTGCCGTTTGGCGCATTCGCCATGCCGAACATCGCATGACGCACCAGCGACCAGTAAGGCGATTTAGCATCGCCAACTTGTGCCTGTGGCAGTTTCGGTTGATAGTTCTCCACCAGCTTGCCACGCTGGGTTTTCTCCAGCAGATGCGGGGCAATAACCCGGCCATTGTTAATCAACGTGACCATCGCTTTTACCATCTGGATCGGCGTGGCAACCCAGTATCCTTGCCCAATGCCCACCGATATAGTATCCCCCTGATACCAGGGTTTTTTATGCACCTTCTGCTTCCAGTCACGACTCGGCAACAAGCCGTTGTACTCTTCATGCAAGTCGATGCCGGTGGATTTGCCATAGCCAAACTGGCTGAGCATGGTATGAATGCGATCAATCCCCATCATAAACGCCACCTGATAAAAGAAGGTATCGGCAGATTCCTCAATGGCTTTGGTGACGTCCAGCATACCGTGGCCAGATTTTTTCCAGTCACGATAACGACGATCCGTGCCCGGTAAAGTCCAGGTTGGCGCACCGAAAAAGGTCGTTTGGGGAGTAATGACTTTCGTCAGTAACGCTGACATCGCCATATAGGGTTTCACCGTTGAAGCAGGCGGATACAGGCCCTGCGTCACACGGTTTATCAGCGGCAGACTTTTATCCTGCAATAGCGTTTCGTAGGCTTTGTAGCTAATGCCTTTTACGAATGGATTGGGATCGTAGCTGGGACTGGACACCATCGCCAACACCGAGCCATCGTGGGGATCTTCAACCAACAGCGCGGCACGTTGACCCGCCAGCAAACTTTCAATGTACTGTTGCAGATGAAGATCCAGCGTCAGCGTAATATTCTTACCGGCAACCGGCGGCACCTCTTTTAACACCCGCACGATGCGTCCGTGATTATCGACTTCTACTTCCTGATACCCTGGCTTACCGTGCAGCACCGACTCGTAATAGCCCTCAATCCCCTGCTTTCCGATGTTGTGGTCGGCGGCGTAGTTTTCAGCGATGCCCGCTTTATTTAATCTTTTGGCATCGTTATCGTTAATTTTCGAGACATAACCGACCACGTGCGCCAGATCGGCACCATAAGGATATTGGCGATCCTGATAGGTATCAATACTGACGCCCGTGAAGTTAAACTGATTTACCGAGAAGCGAGCAACCTGTTCATCCGTAAGTTCTTCTTTAAGGATCAGGGGCTTGTAGCGGCTGCTCTGTTTTAGCATGCGCTGAAAGCTGTCTATTTCGTCTGGCGTGAGATCGATCAGCGGCGTCAGCGCCTTGAGCGTGGCCTGCATATTCTCAATTTTATAGGGCGTCAACGTGATGTCGTACCAGGTGACGTTGCGCACTAATGGGATGCCGTTACGATCGTAAATCAGCCCACGCGTCGGCGCAATTGGAATCATTTTGATGTCGTTCTGGTTAGATCGCGTCTGATAATAACTGTGATCGCGCACCTGTAGGCGATAAAGATTAACGCCCAAAATAGTGAAACAGATAACAACCAGAATAAAAGCCACCGCTGCACGGCGAACAAACAGCTTTTCTTCAGCTTCGAAATTACGAAAATTCATCAGGAGGTATTAATTATTGGCGGTTTATGTTTATTTTTAATTGTCGACTTAATGATAAAGGGCATGAAAGCCAGTGCCAGTACGAAGATGCACAAGCCTGGGCAAAAGTGTGTCATTTAGTGAAGATGTTACTGAAGAAACGTAAACGCGAAAGAGAAATGCAGGCACCTCAGGAGAAATGCCTGCGCCCTGCGGCGCAGACACTCATTAAGCTCAATCGCCCAGCAAGACAGATTCCAGCGCGATTTTAATCATGTCGTTAAACGTGGTTTGTCGCTCAGCCGCCGTCGTCTGTTCATGGGTACGGATATGGTCCGACACGGTGCAGATAGTCAGCGCTTTCGCCCCAAATTCCGCGGCTACGCCATAGATGCCTGCCGCTTCCATCTCCACGCCAAGAATGCCGTATTTCTCCATAACGTCGAACATCTGCGGGTCTGGCGTATAAAACAGATCGGCAGAGAAGATGTTACCGACGCGTGCCTCAACGCCCAGCGTTTTCGCCGCATCCACAGCGTTACGCACCAGATCAAAATCAGCAATAGCCGCAAAGTCATGGTCTTTAAAACGCATGCGATTCACTTTCGAATCGGTACATGCTCCCATGCCAATGACGATGTCACGCAGTTTTACATCCGCCCGCACCGCGCCGCATGAGCCCACACGAATAATTTTTTTCACGCCGAAATCGGTGATCAGTTCTTTGGTGTAGATCGAGCAGGATGGGATGCCCATACCGTGACCCATCACCGAGATTTTGCGCCCTTTGTAGGTGCCAGTATAACCCAGCATACCGCGCACATTATTCACTTCAACCGGATTGTCCAGAAAGGTTTCAGCGATGTGCTTAGCACGCAGCGGATCGCCGGGCATCAGTACGACGTCTGCGAAATCACCCATTTCTGCATTAATGTGAGGCGTTGCCATTGTTCATATCCTTTTTAAAATGGTCGATGTTTTTATAGCATGTTCTTGCCGTAGTCCATGCTGGACAGGCCAAAATAGTGCGCAATGGTTTGACCAATATCAGCAAACGTTTCGCGGTAGCCGAGCGAGCCGGGTTCCACTTTCGGGCCGTAGATCAAAACTGGAATGTGCTCACGCGTATGTTCGGTGCCTTGCCAGGTGGGATCGCAACCGTGATCGGCGGTTAAAATCAGAATGTCATCTTCGCCTACCAGCGCCATCAGCTCCGGCAAACGTCGATCAAACAGCTCCAGCCCTCCGGCATAGCCAGCGACATCGCGACGGTGACCCCAGGTTGAGTCGAAATCAACAAAATTAGTGAAAACAATGGATTGATCCGGCGCGTGCTTCATTTCTTCAATCGTGGCATCAAACAGCGCGTCGAGGCCGGTGGCTTTGACTTTTTTGGTGATACCCTGTTCGGCGTAAATATCCGCGATTTTACCAACAGAAATCACGTGGCCGCCCTTCTCATCCACCAACTTTTTCAGCATGGTGGATGACGGCGGTTCCACGGCTAAATCGTGGCGGTTGCCAGTACGTTCAAAATGACCCGCTTTATCACCCACAAACGGACGGGCAATGACACGACCAATGTTATAGCCGCCTTCCGTTAACTCCTCACGTGCAATTTCACACAGCGCATACAGCCGATCCAGCCCAAAGGTCTCTTCATGGCAGGCGATCTGGAACACGGAATCTGCGGAGGTGTAGAAAATCGGTTTGCCCGATTTCATGTGCTCTTCGCCCAACTGGTCGAGGATCACCGTACCCGAGGAGTGGCAGTTGCCAAGGTAGCCAGGCAAATCGGCACGCTCTACCAGTTTATCCAGCAGTTCCTGTGGAAAGCTGTTTTCTTTGTCGCTGAAATAGCCCCAGTCGAACAAGGCTGGCACACCGGCAATTTCCCAGTGACCAGACGGTGTATCTTTACCCGACGAGATTTCGCTGGCGTAAGCATACGCGCCGGTGATTTTTGCCTCAGGATCGAGGCCTGGCGGGAAGCGGCCGGTAGATAACTCTGCCGCTTTACCCAGGCCTAATGCCGTCAGGTTTGGCAGATGAAGCGGGCCTTTGCGACCTTTGTCAGCTTCACCGTTAAAGCAGGCTTCGGCGATATGACCTAACGTGTCCGAACCTGCGTCACCGAATTTGTCGGCGTCCTTGCTGGAGCCGATTCCGAAAGAATCGAGAACCATTATAAATGCACGTTTCATGCAAGCCTCCTGCGCTTGTGCGCGTGACAAGTCAAAAAAAGCGATCAGATCAGTATACCTGAATGTTTTGTGACTGGCACCGGTTGTAATCTTTAACCTGCTTCAGTCACGCGGCGATAAACCACCGGCGTGGCTGCGGGTGCGCTGTCGCTAAGGGTGATGGCGGCTTTCACTGCTTTCGCTGCCTGTTGCCAACAGGCTTCGCTGCTGGCATGAATCACCGCCAGCGGTCGCTGCGTATCAGCGCGTTCGCCAAGCCTAATCATATCGCTCAGACCAACGCTGTAATCGATGCTGTCACTGGCGCGTTGCCGCCCGCCGCCCATCGCGACAACAGCCAGGCCAAGCGCCCGCGTATCCATGCTGCTGACAATGCCTGGCTCATCGGCATATACCGCTTTGCTCAGCATGGATGCAGGAAGGTAAGTATCATGGCGCTCGACAAAATCACTGGGGCCATTCTGCGCCGCCACCATGCGAGCAAACACCTCGGCAGCTTTGCCATTATCCAGTACCTGCATCAATTTTTGGCGGGCCTGTGCATCGTCTGTTGCCAGCTTGCCGGAAATCAGCATCTCGCTGCATAGCGCCAGTGTCACTTCAAGCAAGCGCGGATTACGCTGCTGACCGGTCAGGAAACGCACCGCTTCGCGCACTTCCAGCGCATTTCCGGCACTGGAGGCTAACACCTGGTTCATATCGGTAAGCAGCGCGGTGGTTTGACAACCTGCACCGTTTGCCACACCAACAATCGCCTGCGCGAGATTTTCTGAAGCTTCCCAGGTCGGCATAAAAGCACCAGAGCCGACTTTCACATCCATGACCAGCGCATCCAGCCCTTCAGCAAGCTTCTTCGCCAGAATCGAGGCGGTGATCAGCGGAATGGAGTCAACCGTGGCGGTAATATCCCGCGTGGCATAGAAACGCTTGTCAGCCGGTGCCAGTGAATGAGTCTGGCCGATAATCGCGACACCCACGTCTTTGATGATTTGGCGGAAACGATCCTCGCCTGGAAAGATGTCAAGACCAGGGATGGCTTCCAGTTTGTCCAGCGTACCGCCGGTATGGCCCAGACCGCGTCCGGAAATCATCGGAATG
This sequence comes from Mixta mediterraneensis, assembly GCF_014946725.1. Classification (GTDB taxonomy): domain Bacteria; phylum Pseudomonadota; class Gammaproteobacteria; order Enterobacterales; family Enterobacteriaceae; genus Pantoea; species Pantoea mediterraneensis. Next base: position 70,309 of record NZ_JACFXY010000013.1, on the reverse strand, counting down.
TAACCGCCGCACGCGGCTACCATTGGGCCTAGCATCAGCGAGGTGACATCGCCAACGCCGCCGGTTGAGTGTTTGTCTACGACTGGTCCGTTCAGATTCAGCGATTTCCAGTTCAGCACCGTGCCGGAATCGCGCATTGCCATGGTCAATGCGACACGTTCGGGCAACGACATATCATGGAAATAGATCGTCATCGCCAGCGCGGCAATCTGACCTTCAGAAACGCTGTTATCGCGCACCCCATTAATAAAGAAGCGGATTTCTTCTTCATTCAGCGTATGGCCGTCACGTTTTTTACGAATAATTTCTTGTGGCAAGAACAAGGTAAGCCCCCTTACGCAGGGAAGTGTCGGTGTTGAAAAGGCGGTCAGCGACCGCCTGAAAATGTTAGTAACCGGACTGGCTGGTTTCGCTGTTGTAACCCAGCGTATTTAACAGGTTCGACAGCAGGCTGGAGGCACCGAAACGGAAATGACGCGCATCGGCCCAGTCTGCACTTAAAATATCTTCCGCCAGTTGCAGATAAATCGCAGCATCTTCCGCCGTACGCACACCACCAGCCGGTTTAAAACCAACCTGCTGCTGCACGCCTTTATCACGGATGACGCTCATCATGATTTTCGCGACTTCCGGGGTGGCGTTGACCGGCACTTTGCCGGTTGAGGTTTTAATGAAGTCAGCGCCCGCATCAATCGCTATTTCTGACGCCTGACGGATCAATGCTTCTTCTTTTAACTCACCGGTTTCGATAATAACTTTCAGCAGCACGTTCGCTGCCGCACAGGCTTCTTTACAGGCGCTAACCAGGTCAAAACCGACCTGCGAATTACCGCCGATCAGAGCGCGATAAGGGAATACCACATCCACTTCGTCTGCGCCGTAAGCGATGGCAGCGCGCGTTTCAGCCAGCGCAATTTCAATATCGTCATTACCATGCGGAAAGTTGGTGACAGTGGCAATGCGAATTTCAGGCGTGCCCTGTTCACGCAGGGTTTTGCGCGCGATGGGAATAAAACGGGGATAGATGCAAATCGCCGCTGTGTTTCCAGCGGGGGATTTTGCCTGATGACAAAGCGCAGTCACTTTTGCGTCGGTGTCATCGTCATTCAATGTCGTTAAATCCATCAGTTTCAACGCACGCAGTGCTTGCGCTTTAATCTCGGTCATGATGCTCTCCAACAGGCTCGGATGCGGCCTACAGGCAGGCCGACTGAATGTGATAATAATAACAATTGCTGCCTAATCTTTATGTGTTACAAGTCACATCAAAGTAAAGAATGGCTGCAATGGTATTATCAATGTAGTGAGTTAAATCACAAATGTTGCGATAACAGCACAATTATACGCCAGTGCGGGCAGTGTTACTATTATCACATTTATGGCGTAACTATACTGCTGTAACTATGCCGTTAATGCCGCGAATGCTCTTTAGCACAGCGCATTACCCGACCGAGGCAGGCAATCAGGGATTAGCGGGAGAAGCGAAACACCGTTTGGCTGTTCTGCCACAGCGCATCGGCAATTTGCCGGGGCGATTCAGAACGCAGGTTGCATAGCGCTTCCCATACCAAACGCGCACGTTCAGGGCGATTCGGCTGCCCCTGAAAACCGTGCAGCGGCATATCTGGCGCGTCGGTTTCCAGTAATAGTGATTCGAGCGGTAGCTGAGCGATCGTCTGACGGGTTTTGCTGGCGCGTTCATAAGTAATAGTGCCACCCACGCCAATCGCATAACCGAGTTTGATAAATGCCTGCGCCTGTTGCAGGCTACCGGCGAAACCATGCACTACCCCGCGACGGGGTAAATCGTGCCGACGCAGATGCTGCGCCAGTTTGTCATGGGTACGACGCGAATGCAGGATGACCGGCAAATCGTAATGTTTCGCCAGTTTTAACTGGCTATCAAGCAAACGCTCCTGCCTGTCAAACTGCGGATCGTCGCGATAGAGATCCAAACCGATTTCTCCGATCGCCACCAGTTTTTCAGGCGACTGCCTGAGATAATCTTCCAGCGCCTCCAGATGAATGTCCTGATGCGCCTCAATCGCGATGGGATGCAGTCCAAGCGCCGCATACAGCGCCGGATGATCGGCGGCGAGCTGGCAAATTATGCCGAAACGGCTGGCGTCCACCGCTGGCACAATGATTTTCTCAACCCCCGCCTCGGCGGCACGCGCAATGCTTGGTCCGGTCTCGTCAAGAAAGGGGGGAAAATCAAAGTGGCAATGGGTGTCGATAAATCTCATGCTAATGAACCTTTATCGTAATCGGCGTCGTTACCGGCCAACGGCGGCGTGATGATGAGACGCGTATCAGGCGCATTCGCCACTGGCGCGGGTGGCGTGACGGTGGCGTAACGCATAAACGGTTCGGCATCGCTCAGCCACTGGCCCAGCGTGGCAAGAAAGTAACGTCCGCAGCGACGTCCTAAATGGTAATCCTGATTCAGCGCTGACACGCGACTGCCCAATGCATTACTGGCCAGCGCGCGCGGTGGGAATATTTCAATGATACGTAAATTGCCAGGCGGTTGCTCAATGTATTGCTGAATCTCCTGATAACTCTGCTCATGCTGGTGCAGTATGTTAATCATCGGTTGCAACGCACTGTCGCTCAGCCAGCGTTCCATACGCTTAATCCATTTGGGCGTATAGGTCATTTGCGACGGTACGGTGCGAATCACCACAATGGTATCAGCCCCGCGCTTAGCCGCTTCACGCACCGGAATCGCATCGCTAATGCCGCCGTCCAGATAGCTGATCCCTTCAAGATCCACACCAGGCCGGTAGAAGCCGGGAATCGCGCTTGATGCTTTAATAATGTCCAGCCAGTTATCATTCGTTGGAGCAAAGTAGCTGGGCGAGTAATCGTCAGTGCGGCAGGCGCACATGTAAAATTCGCGACCGCTGGTAAACAGCGTTTGCGCTGTGGCCATTTCAAGCGGAAATTCACTGCGGGTGATGTCAATTAACCAGTCGAGATCGATCAGATGACCGCCGCGAACAAAACGCAGCGGGTCGAAGAACAGTTTGTTGGTGGTATAACGCGTGATAACGCGACGGGCATAGCCGGGTTGGGCACAGACAAAAGCAGACAGATTTTGCGCCCCCGCCGAGGTGCCTAGCATTAAATGAAAGGGATTAAAGTTAGCGCGCTGGAATTCATCCAATACGCCAGCGGTAAAGATACCGCGCTGGCCGCCACCTTCACACACTAACGCTATTTTTTTAGCTTTGAACGGCGTCAGCGCCAGGGGTTCGATCGCCCCGAGTGTAACTGGAACGCGTATACCCAATGTCTGAACCTCTGATGAATTTCTCTATCGGGTATGCAGGATGTCTTTCCGTTGACGTTCAGCAGCATCCCGGAGAACCAGTCATGTTGTCCTTTGACCGGGTAGAATGCTTTACGCCTTCTCCCCTCTGTAGCACCGTGTTCGCTATCCTTACGCTGCGTGTCACGCTACAGATGACTGGCCTCCGCTGTATGCTATTGCATTATGCCACCGGACTCATCGGTCAAAGTTTTTTACGGCCAGTAAACAGGCTGATGAGGAACAGGATAATACCAACGACGAAGACAACTTTAGCTGCCCATGCTGCGGTACCGGCTAAGCCACCAAAACCTAAAGCTGCGGCAATCAGCGCGATAACCAGAAAAATAATGCCCCAACGAAACATAAGCCTCTCCTTTACCATAGTGAAAATCGAACTGCTTATTTCATCCCATGACGGGTGATTTTTATCTGTGCGGCACCCGAAGGTGTCGCACATTTACCATTAAGATTTAACCGCCAGGTCATTCTTAACGCTTTTCACGCCTTCAATTGCTTTTGCAATGCTTTCAGCGCGATCCGACTGTGCCTTATTCGCTACCGTGCCTGAAAGCTGAACCACGCCGTCGGTGGTTTCAACTTTCACGTTACGCGACGGCACGATGTCGTCTGCTAATAGCTTAGCTTTAATTTCGCTGGTGGTTGCTGCATCACCCGCATAACCTTTCAGTGACTGAGATTTGCTGTCCCGAACGTGTAGTTTATCGCTGACGGATTTAACACCTTCTACCTTCTGCACCACGGCCACAGCCTTTTCGGCCTGATCCTGTGAAGTGACAAAACCGCTTAACGTCACCACGCCCTGATGCGTCTTGACTGAAATATCCGTACTTTTAATCGCTTCGTCATCCACCAGTGCTGCTTTCGCCTTGGCGGTCACGCCACTGTCATCCATATAACCATCGACTTTTTTCATAGAACTATCGATCTTAGAACCCGCACTATCTGTAGTTTGCTGTGCTTTTTGCGACAGCGACTCGTCAGCCAGCGCGCTGCCACTCAGCAGAGCAGAACCCACCATTGCGGCAATAAAGGTTTTAGCAATCTTAGTTTTGTTCATCGATATATTCCTTCTATCCGTTAATTCACTCACAACCGTGAGCGCGACAGTAGCAAACGGCGCTACTGCAATGCTGGGCGAAGGCAAAAAAAGTATTCTTCGCCGCCCGACAGAATAATGATAGTTGATATTTTGTGCTTTGCTGGAGTAACTGGTTGATAGCGCGCCAAAATAGGCAAAAAGAAGGATTTTTAGGAGGAGTCTGTAGCAGCAAAAACAGGGCCATTCACAGATAGAATGGCCCAACATCAGTCGATTAATGCTCGCGTGTTTTACGGAATTTAACCTCGGGATAACGTTCCTGAGTGATATTTAAATTCACCATAGTGGGGGCGATATAAGTCAGATTATCGCCGCCATCAAGAGCGAGATTGGCCTCATTTTTACGCTGAAATTCGTCGAATTTCTTCGCATCGCTGCATTCAACCCAACGCGCGGTTGACACATTGATCGCTTCATACAGCGCTTCAACGTTATATTCACTTTTCAGGCGCGCTACCACCACGTCGAATTGCAGCACACCAACAGCGCCTACGATCAGATCGTTATTATGCACCGGGCGGAACACCTGTACCGCGCCCTCTTCCGACAGCTGGACCAGCCCTTTCAGCAGCTGTTTCTGCCTGAGAGGATCGCGCAGACGAATACGGCGGAACAGCTCTGGCGCAAAGTTCGGTATTCCGGTGAACTTCATATTTTCACCCTGGGTAAAGGTGTCGCCAATCTGAATAGTGCCGTGGTTATGCAAACCGATAATATCGCCCGGATAGGCTTCTTCGACGTGAGAACGGTCGCCCGCCATAAAGGTCAACGCATCCGCAATGACCACATCTTTTCCGGTACGGACCTGGCGCAGCTTCATGCCTTTTTCATATTTGCCGGATACCACACGCATAAACGCCACACGGTCACGGTGTTTCGGGTCCATATTGGCCTGGATCTTAAACACAAAGCCAGTGAACTTCTCTTCTTTGGCTTCTACGGTGCGGCTGTCGGTTTGGCGTGGCAATGGCGTCGGTGCCCAGGAAACCAGGCCATCCAGCATATGATCTACACCAAAGTTACCCAGCGCGGTGCCGAAAAATACTGGCGATAATTCACCATTCAGAAAAGCTTCACGCTCGAATTCGTGCGACGCGCCTTGCACCAGTTCGAGTTCATCACGTAACTGGGCCGCTAACTCTTCACCGACCGCCGCATCCAGCTCTGGGTTAGCCAGGCCTTTCACTACGCGCACGTCCTGAATAGTGTGACCTTTACCGCTCTGATACAGATAGGTTTCGTCGTTATAAAGGTGGTAAACGCCTTTGAACAGCTTGCCACAGCCAATCGGCCAGGTAATCGGTGCGCAGGCAATCTTCAGCTCGTTTTCAACTTCATCCAGCAACTCCATGGGATCGCGAATATCACGGTCGAGTTTATTCATGAAGGTCAGGATCGGCGTATCACGCAGCCGTGTTACTTCCATCAGTTTGCGGGTACGATCTTCAACGCCTTTTGCGGCGTCAATGACCATCAAACAGCAGTCAACCGCCGTCAGCGTACGATAAGTATCTTCAGAGAAGTCTTCGTGTCCTGGTGTATCCAGCAGATTAACCAGGCTTTCACGATACGGGAACTGCATCACCGAGGTGGTAATAGAGATCCCGCGCTGCTTCTCCATTTCCATCCAGTCGGATTTAGCGTGCTGGTTTGAACCACGGCCTTTTACCGTACCAGCCGTCTGGATAGCCTGTCCAAATAGCAATACTTTTTCGGTAATCGTCGTTTTACCGGCATCGGGGTGCGAGATGATCGCGAAGGTGCGGCGGCGTGCCACCTCTTCTAAAAAGGGATTAGACATGGAATTCTTCTCAACGGAGCAGTGCGGTGGCAGTTTGCCAGGCGCTGCAGGTAAATCACGATGGCCGGCAGAACTTTACCGGCAGGTAATCGGTGCCGAATGCGACTATTTTTCGTCGGCGTTTAAGCACGAAGTTACATTGGCGGCGATCCCGGTTACCCAGTCAGCATTTAGGCGGCATAGCATACAATATTTTGTCCGTGCGGCCTACAGGTGGTGACATCGCTTGTTTGCCCTTACGTTAACCTTCGGTTTGCGAATAAAGAGAAGGATAAGAACAGCACGGTGGCACGACAAGGGGCCAGCAAAGAAGAGGTTAAAAACGGACAAAAATGATAATCGCTCGCATTCAATTCCCGAAATAATTCTTTTTAAATCAAAGAGATAATATTTAATTTTTAAAGAAAAAAGCTTCACTTCACTCACCGCTTTGATGCATACTTTATCGTCTCTCACCTGCTTAATTCGCCTATTAAAAGGACGCGACCATGCTGACCGCTGAAATGACTGGACGTTTAAACGACCAGCTAAACCTGGAATTTTTCTCTGCCAATCTTTATCTGCAAATGAGCGCCTGGTGCAGCGACAAAGGCTTTGAGGGTGCTGCCGCCTTCCTGAAAGAACACTCTCGCGAAGAAATGCAGCATATGCAGCGTCTGTTCGATTATCTGAGCGATACCGGCGCGATGCCCGTTCTCGGCACCATCGCCGCCCCGCCGGTGGCCTACAACTCGCTGACCGAGCTGTTTCAACAAACGCTGGAGCACGAGCAGCTGATCACCGCAAAAATTAACGAGCTGGCACACGCAGCGATGTCTACCCAGGATTACTCCACCTTTAACTTCCTGCAATGGTATGTTTCCGAGCAGCATGAAGAAGAAAAACTGTTCAAAACCGTGCTGGATAAACTGGCACTGGTGGGTGACAGCGGTAACGCTCTGTTCCTGATCGATAAGGATCTGGCCCGCATGAACGCTGAAAGTCACCACGACGCGTAAAAACCCGAAGCCCGCCTTACGAGGTGGGCTTGTGATTATTACGTTTGCAACACAACATAATGCAGTGAAAAAAGCTGCGTTCTGGCAGTCGCCAGTTTTTATGAATGCTTACCCGCAGCCGTAAAAAATGCGCTAAACGGCGTCTTCTCCCGCTGACGGAGGAAGATAAGGACGAGAATAAGCCCGGCACCGCCTGTGCCTTACTGGTGCGCCGACAGCTTCGCAATCGGTGTCCAGATTGCCGTCATAGCCCCCTCATTACCGGTAAACGGATCGCGCGTTGGTAGCGGAACCTGATTTACCTGCTCCAGCGACTGTCGGAGCCTGTCTGGTTCATCTCGCCGTGTTTCAGGCGACATCCCTTCCGGATAGGCGCCCACAGCAATAAAATCGTCGCTGGCATGAATTTGTTTATGACCGACACCCGCTGGAATTAATACTGCATCCCCCGCCCGTAACGTCACCATGCGTCCGCTGTCGCCACCAAACAGCACTTCCGCCCAGCCTGCTGCTACGCCAAGTAATTCATGTGTATTCGGATGATAATGCGTATAGGGGAAGATCGGATAACGCCATGCCGGCGGCCAGCCGTTTTGCGCAAACGTTTTTTCAAACCATGCGGTAATATCTTGCTGATCTTCTGGCACCACGCGTGGCCAGATAATTAGCGGTAAGGGGTTATTAGGGACGCCGCCCGACGGGTTGGATAACAACAGATGCTGAGGATTAGCAGACGCCCCGGCCGAAAAAGTGCCTGCAGCAAAGGACATCAGTAACATCAGACTGGAGGTTTTAGCACTCATACATGTTCTCCGGTTTTTGCTTAAGTGTGACAAAGAGCGGGAATAAAGCAATGTGCTCAAACCGACAAAAATTACATAATCCCCTGAATTAATTTACTAAAGCTAAATATCTTATTATCTTTCCTGTCACGCTGACGTTAATACAAGCAACATCCCCAACCCTGTCAGGCAAACTGTTATATAAAAAATGTTCAAATCTGTGTCTGCTCGCCTTGACTGTTATCTGTTTTAATCGTTAACAGATGACAGTGAGGTGAAAAATGCACGACATAAAACAAATCCTGATTGACGAGATCGCTCTGCTAAATCGCGAAGAACGTCGCGACAATTTGCCGCGGTTTAGCCTGTCTTTTTTAAAAAATCATCCAGGTCTTTGGGCGGTGATGTATCTGTGCTACGGCTTATGCGTTGCGTTGATTTTCTCTACCGAAATGCTCGGCTGGCCGGCGTTTTGGTTTGCCACCGCCTTTGTGCTGGTGATGAGTTTTTTGATGTTGCTGGATATTAATCCGAAGTATCGCTTTGAGGATATTGATGCGCTGGATCTGCGCGTTTGCTACAACGGTGAATGGTATTATGTGCAGCCGGTACGCGAGCAAGCGGTGTCGCGCATCTTATCCCTGCCCGAAACGCCAGAGCGGGTGAAAAGCGGTATCCAGCGCCTGCTGAAGCAAAAAGGCGAAGTGGATTTTTATGACATTTATTACCTGACATGGGGAAACAAGGAAGCGGCGAGCGTTTAAGGCTGCACCATTTCTGCCATTAACTTACCCAGTGTGACGATTGCCGCCTCGGCCCGAACATCCCACGGCCAGGCGGTATTCAGGCGAAAACAGTGACTAAACTGTTTCTCCGCCGAAAATAACTCCCCTGGGGCAATGCTAATCCGTACCGATAACGCACGTTGATAAAGCTGCGTTGTATTGATGCTGTCCGGCAACGTCACCCATAAAAAATAGCCACCAGCCGCTTCGCTTACCGTTGAATGCGCCGGTAACACCTTCAATAAAGCCTGTCGCACCATCTGCTGGCGCTTTGCCAGCGTCTGACGTAAACGCTTTAAATGCGTGTCGTAGCGGCGGGTTGCCAGAAAATCTGCCAGCGCCAGTTGCATCGGCGCGCTGGTAGAAAGGGTGCTCATTAGCTGTAAGCGCTGAATGCGCTGCGCATGTTGTCCTGCCGCCACCCACCCTACGCGGAATCCTGCCACCAGTGACTTGGAAAACGAGCCGCAGTGTAAAACATTGCCCTGCCGATCCCAGGCTTTAGCGGGCAGCGGTGGAGTAGTGCCACTCCAGAGTTCAGCATACACATCATCCTCAATCAGCGGCACCTGATGACGGGCAAGCAGTGCCACCAGCTGCTGCTTACGCTCAGAGGTTAAGGTTACGCCAAGCGGATTCTGTAGTGACGTCATCAACCAGCAAGCTTTTACCGGCCAGCGCTGTAAGGCGTCCTCCAGCTGCTCCAGATTGATGCCGCGTTGCGTATCAACTGGAATCGCCAACGCTTTCAGCTTCAGCCTTTCAATCGCCTGTAGCGCGCCATAAAAGCTGGGCTGTTCGATTACGACATAATCACCCGGTTCCGTTAACGATTGCAGACTGAGATTCAGGGCTTCCAGCGCGCCGCTGGTAATGACGATCTCATCGGGGGAGAGCGTAATGCCTTGCCGGGCATAACGTTGTGCTAACAGCTGACGCAAGCTGGCATTGCCAGGCGGTAAATTATGCAGCGCATCGGTCGGCGTAAGCTGGTGCGAAACATTTGCCAGCGAGCGCATCAACTGACGTTGCGGGAACAGGGCAGGATCGGGGAAAGCCGATCCAAACGGCACAATGTGGGGATCACGGGTCGCCTGTAATACATCAAATACGAAATCGTTAATATCGACTTTTTCGCTGATGGCCACGCGCAGTGGTTTGGCAGCCAGCGCACGTGGCGCAACGTAATAACCCGACTGCGGGCGCGAAATAATCCAGCCCTGGCTTTCCAGTAATTCGTAAGCGTGCAGCACAGTCATCAGGCTCAGACCTTGCTGCGCAACCTGCTGACGCAGTGACGGCAAACGCGTACCGGGGGGCCAGATACCGGCCTCGATTTGCTGCTGAACGTCCTCTATTAATCGCTGGTATTTCGCCACAGGCACGGCTCCTTTTTTATCTGCCTGATTCTACCTTGCATGACATCAGAAGCCAGCCGTTAACCCATTATTCTCATCCACAAAGTTATTTAGCTCTCCGATTTTTTCCGGTGGGATCGGTTTACCCAGCAAATATCCCTGCAATGTATTACAACCCAGACCAGTTAAAAACGCTTGCTGCTCGGCGGTTTCCACCCCTTCTGCCACCACTTTTAGCTGTAGCGACTGTGCCAGCGCAACAATAGCGGACACAATGGTTGCCCCCTCGGTTTGATGTTGCAGTTCATGGACAAACGCCCGATCAATTTTTAACTCACTAGCCGGTAAACGCTTCAAATACAGCAGACTGGAATAACCCGTACCAAAGTCATCAATGGAAGCTTTTACCCCGAATTGCGTCAGTTCCGTCAGGATGCGCACACTCTCATCCGGGTCGCGCATGGCGGTGGTTTCGGTCACTTCCAGCGTCAGTAATTCTGGTGGAATTTCGTATTTTGCCAGCGCGTCGATAACCGTTTCCACCAGGGCGCTCTGCTCGAATTGCAGCGCCGACAAATTCACCGCCACCGACCAGTGCGGGTGGCCTTGCAGATGCCACTGGCGTAGCTGACGACAGGCTTCGTTAATCACCCAATGGCCAATATTGACGATCATACCGGTCTTTTCTGCCATCGGCAGGAAGTGATCCGGCATCAGCAGTCCGCGTGTCGGATGCTGCCAGCGCAATAAAGCTTCGAAGCCGAGAATCGGCCCGCGTGGCGCGCAATACTTCGGCTGATAGAACAGCCGCAGCTCGTTATTATCCATGGCCTGCCACAGATCGTTATTCAACTGTAGCTGGCTCTGCGCCTGGGTATTCATTGACGGCTGGAAGAAAGTGTAACCATTGCGACCGTTATTCTTGGTATGGTACATCGCGGCATCGGCATTGAACATTAACTCACGCTCATCAATACCATCGTCTGGATACACCGCTATACCGATACTCAGGGACACCGTCAGCTCATAGCGAGAAATAGTGAACGGGCGGTCAATCGCCTTCACCAGCTTGTCGGCCATCGCTGCCGCGTCGTTAGGGTCATCAATCTCAAGCAGCAACACAAATTCATCGCCTCCAGGACGCGCCAGCGTGTAATAACCGTTCATCTGCTGATTCATACGTTCCGTCACGCCGATCAGCAGATTGTCGCCAATATGGTGACCAAAGGCGTCATTAACGGCCTTGAAACCATCCAAATCCATAAACATCAGCGCAAAATGGCTACGCTCACGACTGGCCTTGTTGATCGCCTGCTCCAGTCGATCTTCCAGCAAAATGCGATTCGGCAAACGCGTCAGGTTATCGTGCAATGCCAGCTGAGCCAGTTCCCGGTTCGCTTCAGCCAGCGAACTGGCAAGCATGAAGGTTCGCGCCTGCATACGTGCATCCAGCATCGACACCACTAACATGATGCCGAGAATAGTGATTGCGACGACGGTGACCAAAATCATCAGCCAGTTACCGTTTACGCCCGCCTGGGTTGAATGGCTGTGCAACGGAAATTCAGCGGCCATCATGCCGGTATAATGCATGCCGGCAATGGCTAATCCCATTACCCCCGATGCGCCAAAGCGCAGCACGATAACGCGGCTGGAGGTGCTATCGCGTAAATTAAACGCCAGCCATAACGCCACGCCGGAAGCCACTAATGCAATCACGACAGAAGCCGCAACCCAGCCCCAGAGCCAGACGATACCATGCGTAAACATTAGCGCCGCCATGCCGGTATAGTGCATTGCCGCCACGCCTGTCCCCATAATGAGCGCCCCCCCCATTAAGCGGCGCAGCGGCAACTCGCCCTGACAAACCAGCCATAAGGCAAAAATAGAGGCGCATACCGCAATCGCCGCCGAAATCACAGTCAGCGCTGGGCTGTAGTACATCACCCTACTCATGCTCATCGATAGCATGCCAATAAAGTGCATAGCCCAGATACCGATACCCATGGCAAAACCGCCGCCCAACAACCAGAATTTGGCTGTTTTGCCGGTCGATATTGCCACTCGCCCCGCCATATCCAGCGCGGTAAACGAAGCCAGCATCGCGACCAGAATCGAAACCATAACGATAAAAGCGTTGTATGAAATTACTATCATACTGATTTCCCGGATAAAGACGCGCAAACAGCTGTGGCGTTGGTCGTTAAAAGTGATACAAAGATTGCTTTGTTGTACATGTTATCGGCAATGCTAAGCACTTCATTAGACAGCTACAATGAAAGAGTTTGATGTCGGGAGCAGCTAACGACCCTCACCGGACTTCGGTTAAAGACGTCAGACAGGTGGGCAGCAAGCCGGGGAGAAGAGTGGAGATCATAAATTCACCGACACGGTCAGCGGGTGTGGGTTTACCCAGAAAGTAACCCTGCATGGCGTCGAAGCCCAGCCCCGTTAACAATCGCTGCTGTTCTTCGGTTTCGACACCTTCTGCCACCATGCGCAAATTCAGGCTCTGCGCCAGCGTGAGCATTGCGCTGACTACGGTGGCATCCTCGCTATCCGCCCGCAGACAGTTAATAAAGTTGCGATCGATTTTTAGTTCGCTGGCTTCGAGATGTTTCAGGTGCAGCAGGTTGGCGTAGCCGATACCAAAATTATCAATGGCTATTTTGACGCCCAACTGTTGCAGCTCACGGATGCGTTGCTGGCTAAACTGCGGATCGCGCATCACGATGGCTTCGGTGATTTCCAACATAAGCGCGCCACGCGGCAAATGATGATGCGCCAGAGTCTGCGTTACGGTATCGAGCAGATCGCGTTGATGAAACTGCAGCGCCGACAGATTTACCGATACCGTCCAGTTGCTGTTGCCCTCATTGTGCCATTGTCTGAGCTGACGACAGGCTTCATTAATTACCCAGTTGCCCAGCGCCACAATCTGGCCGGTTTTCTCGGCTCTTGGCAGAAACAGATCCGGCATTAGCAACCCACGCGTCGGATGCTGCCAGCGCAGCAACGCTTCAAAACCGATCAGCTCGCTGCCGCTGGCACGAAACTTCGGTTGATAAAACAGGCGCATTTCCTGGCGTTCAATCGCTTTCCACAGATCGTTCGCCAGCTCCAGCTGATGCTGCGCGCTGGTGCTCATTGCGGGCTCAAACAGGCTCCAGCCGTTGCGGCCTCTGTGTTTAGTGTGATACATCGCGGAGTCAGCATTGAACATCAGCTCTTGCCTGTTGCGGCCGTGCTGTGGGAATACGGCAATGCCGACACTCAACGAAACGTTCAGCAAATAGCAGTCCAGCTCAAACGATGCCTCAATCACTTTCACAAGTTTCTGCGCCAGTTCGCTGGCACGTTGTTCATTACCGTTCTCGAACATCAGTACAAATTCATCGCCGCCTAATCGCGCCAGCATCATCCTGTCCGTGAGCTGACTGCATAGACGTTCTGCCACCGCAATCAATAAACGGTCGCCGACATGATGTCCCCACGTGTCGTTTACCGCCTTAAACCCATCGAGATCCATGTACATCACTGCAAAGTTGCCATCGTGCAGCGTTGCCTGTTTAATCGCGTTCTGCAGTTGCTGCTCAAGCATTACGCGATTGGGTAAAGCAGTAAGGTTGTCGTGCATTGCCCGCTGGTGAAGTTCGCGATTAGCCCGATTAAGTTTGGCTGCAAGGCGGGCAGCCCGCAGTTGCGCATCCAGCATTGAACTCAATAAGGTCACGCCGAGAATCGAGAGCGTAATGACGGTCACCCATACTGCCAGCTCCTCGTTGCTGACGCCGTGCCTGTGCATACTGCTGGCGCTATTAAATTCTGCCGCCGCCATGCCGACGTAATGCATTCCGGCAATAGCCACGCCCATCACCAGCGATGCCAGCCCACGCATCAGGAACAGATTTTTTTCTCCCTGACGCAGATGAAAAGCCAGCCACAGCGCCGCGCCCGAAGCGATAAATGCAATCAATACGGATAACGCCACCAGCGAATAATTCCAGTGCGGAGCGGGATCGATTAATAGCGCATGCATGCCAAGGTAATGCATTGTTACCACGCCTGTGCCAAGGATCAGGCTGCCACGCAGTTGACGACGGCGCGTTAAGTGATTTCCATTAACCGTCTGGCCGAAAGCCAGTATCGAGGCCACAATAGCTATCGCCAGCGAAATTGCCGTAAGCCGCACGTCATAGTGCATATCCATGGGCATCATCATCGCCAGCATACCAATGAAGTGCATTGCCCAGATGCCAATCCCCATTGCCGTACCACTCACCACCAGCCATAAGCGCGCCAGCCAACCGCGCGAAACGGCTACGCGTCCCGCCGTATCAAGGGCTGTAAAAGAGGCAATAAAAGCGACGATCAGCGAAACGCAAATCAGAACGCCGTCCCAGGTGACTAGCAACATATGCAACTCCTCACCACCTGCTACGCGCAGGTGCTGTGTATGTCTTAAACGGTCAAACTAAAAAAACACCGCGAAGGTGAAAATGTTTCGCTTCCGGGTGATAAGCGCTTACAGGCCAGTCAAAGCTGTCCTTCGATTGCAGGACTTTTTATTTACATTGCTTATGGCCACTCAGGCAAATTGTAAAAATGTCTGATAGGTATACGAACATATCACCGAAGCCGTCAGGGCGGTAGTAGGCTAAATAATTCTGACTTTACTTTTCTTTCCTCCTTGCAATACCCTGTGATTACTGAGTTATCAGCGGCAACGCGTAAGAGATTAACGAAAAAGCCTCACTGAATTTCACATGTGCGATTTCACTGATATATAGTTAATAAAATTGATGTAAACTAATCAACCCATGACTAAGAATTTTTTTATCGCAACAGCGCCATCCAGGAAAGTTAACACGGATTTCTCATTTTCTTTTGGTTTTTATTATTAAGCAGCATAGGGTAAAAAAATCATCGGCACTGGATAATCAATAAGGACTAATGATGAAATTCAAGCGCTTTCTACTGGCTGCTACTCTGGCCACAGCCACTCCGTCGGTGGCATTAGCGGCCACCACTACCGGCACCATCAACGCTACGCTGACTTTAACCACCGGTTGCCTGGTGAATGGCCAGTCGGCCACCACTGGCGTTAACTTCGGTACGTTAGACTTCGGGAGTAGGGCGGCCACCTTTGATACGCTGAATGCCACCCTGGTTGGTGCATCGGGAAACGGTATTTACGTGCGTTGCACAACCGGTCAAACCTATAACGTTCAGGTAACCAGCAGCAATACCGCGCCGGATACTGTGTATGGCACGGTTTCAGCATCGCCCCGCTATCTACTACTCGGGTCGGATAATACCCAGGGCATCGCTTACACTTTGTACAGCGATGCCGCGCTCAGCACCGCTATCGCTGATAATACTGACATCGCTCCCAGCGGAACCATCGATGCCACGCTTGGCACGAATTATGCCATTTACGGACAGGTGGTCGGCGGCGACTTTAACCCGGTTATTCCAGCGGGAACCTATACCGATACGATTAATGTCGCTGTGAATTACTGAGCCGCACTTTGAGTATGGTTAGGTGACCGCCTTTGCGATCGCACGTGGTTTGTCGCTGTTGTTGTGGAGTGCTGGAGCCTGGGGCATTACCACCAGCTCAACCACATTTCAGGTCTCTGCGTCTATTGTGGCAGGCTGCGTGATTTCTGGTACGACGACCGGCGAATTTGGCACGCTTGATTTCGGTACGCAACCCGGCGTAGCGACCAACAGCGTTAGCGCCAGTTATGTTCAAAGTAGTACCCTTAAACTTGCCTGTACGCCGGGTACCGCGCTGAGTATGTCCCTCAATGGCGGCAACAATTACACCTCTACACGTAACATGAAGCTCACCAACAGCACCAGTACCGTGCCCTATTACCTCTACACCAATGCGGCTCATACCAATGCCATTCCGGTTGGGCAAGCCGTGGCACTGACCTATGACGACTCCAACAACATAATCTTACCGATTTACGGCTTACTGCAATTGCCTGGCCCGACGCGCGCCGGGTTGTATACCGATACGCTCACCGTCACGCTGACCTGGTGATGCAAAGTGCTAAGGAGCTTTATCATGCGTTTACCACGCGCCCTGTTTTTGTTATTCACCTTAATGCTGATCCCACAAACGCAGGCAGCCAATTCAGTGATGATTTGGCCAATCGATCCCACGATCAATCCCGATGATAAAGCCAGTGAGCTGTGGCTGGAAAATCGCGGCAACGCCACCACGCTGATGCAGGTCCGTATCTTCGAATGGCAGCAAGTCAATCATAAGGAACAGTATCAAACCCAGCAGCAGGTCGTTGCCAGTCCACCGCTGGTGCGCATTGAGCCAGGGCAAAGGCAGTTAATTCGCCTGATCAAACAAACGCCTCCTGCCGCCGGTAAAGAGCAGGCATATCGCGTGGTGTTAGATGAAATTCCTACCCCGCGCTCCGCAGGGGATAACCAGGCCGGGCTGAATTTTCAAATGCGCTATTCAGTGCCCCTTTTTGTGTATGGTAATGGCATAGACCGCGACAGTACCAAACCAGACCTTAGCTGGCAGGTGGTGACTGTGGGTAAAGAGCGCTATCTGCAATTAACCAATCGCGGCAACGGCCACGCGCGGCTCAGCAATCTGGCTATTGGTGGACGCAAACTCGGTCACGGCTTGTTTGGTTATGTACTCGCGAACAGCAGTAACCGCTGGCCGCTTAACACAGCTGTCAGCGGCGAACTGACAGCCGGGATGAATAAAGGCCAATGGCGTAGCGCTGCCAGCCGCTAAAAAAGCTGACAATGCGTTTTTCACCTCATCCGCTCGCGCTGGCTATTAGCCTGTTTTACCTGACACCCGGTTCACTTCGGGCGGAGACGTTTTCGTCTCTACCGCCGCCGCCCAGCCTGAATAACAGCGCCAGCGGTCAGCAGTACATGCTGGAATTAATCGTTAATCAGCAAGCACGCGGGGATATTGTGCCGGTCGAACAGCGTAACAATCATTTCTATTTGCGGGCCGGGGATTTACAGCGCGCGGGCATTCCCGCTGAAAAATTCCGGGGCCAGCAACAGATCGATGTGAATCAGATGACAGAGGTGAAAGTCGAATACGACGCAAACCGCCAGCGCCTGCTGCTCAGCGTACCGCCCGGTTGGCTACCGAGTCAGACTCTTGGCGAATCCCGTAATAGCCCACGTTATCCGGGCCGCACCAGCACCGGCGCGCTAATGAATTACGATCTCTACGTCACACGCACGGATTCCTCCGGCACGCGGCTTTCCGCCTGGAACGAATGGCGTTTTTTTGGCAGCGCTGGCCAGTTTTCCAGCAACGGCGTCTGGCAACAGCAGATTGAAGGTGGGAAGCGCTATCAGAATGACGGTTATATCCGCTACGACACCTGGTGGAGCAACGAATATGAAAACGCCATTGTGAGCTGGCGGGCAGGCGATTTGGTAACCGACGCGCTGTCGTGGAGCAGCAGCGTGCGTCTTGGCGGATTGCAGGCTGGTCGTGATTTCAGCGTGCGTCCCGACTTAATCACCTATCCGCTACCCGCCTTTTCCGGTCAGGCGGCAGTGCCTTCCACCGTCGATCTGTTCGTGAACGGTTATCGCTCCAGCCAGGCCAATGTCCAGCCGGGTCCATGGTCACTGACTAATGTACCTTTTGTGAATGGTGCAGGCGATGCGGTCATTACCACCACCGACGCCGTAGGCCGCCAGGTTGTCACTACCCTGCCTTTTTATGTCTCCAGCAGCCTTTTGAAATCGGGCCTGACTGATTATTCGTTCTCGGCGGGTGCGGTGCGTGAAAACTACGGTATCAAAAATTTCGATTATGGCGCAGCGGCGGCAAGCGGCTCATATCGCTACGGTTTGACTGACTGGCTGACACTGGAAAGCCACGCCGAAGGCGGTGACAATCTGGCGATGGGCGGCATAGGTACGCTGTTTAAAACCGGTAGCTGGGGCGTGGTAAACAGTGCGGTTGCACAAAGCCAGTATGAAGGCAGGCCGGGCACACAATATAGCTGGGGGTATCAGTACAACAACCGCTGGTTTAGCCTCGGCACCCAGCACATCATTCGCAATGCAGACTTCGGGAATCTGGCGTTATTAAGTAATCAGAGCGGTAGCAATACGCAAACCCGTTACAGCCTGGCGCGCCGCACTTCACAATACAGCGCCAGCCTGTCGCTCAAACGCTATGGCAGCATTGGGGCGGCTTATATCGACATCGCCAGTGGCGATGATGAACGCACGCGCCTGTGGAATCTGTCGTGGAGTAAAACCTTGTGGGAAAACGCCAGCCTGTATGTTTCGGCCAGCCGCGATCAGGAGCAAGGCGAATGGAGCGGCGCGGTATCGCTGGTGATCCCGTTTGGTGAGCACAGCAGTGCTTCGGTCAGTATGGAGCGCGATCAGCAAGGGCAAAACAGCCAGCGCGTTTATCTGTCACGTGCGATGCCGAGCGATGGAGGAATGGCATGGGATGCCTCCTGGGCTAATCAGGGCGGTGACAGCGGCGATTATCGTCAGGGCAGCCTGCGCTATCGCAACAATAAAATCGATACCTCCGCCGGGTTTTATGGCGATGAGGACAACACGACGCAATGGGCAGATTTAACGGGCTCGCTGGTGTTAATGGATAAGCAGGTCTTTGCCGCAAACACCATTAATGATGCCTTTGTGGTGGTGAAAACCAATTATCCTGACGTCAACGTGCGTTACGAAAATCAGTCAATGGGACGCACCGACAAAAATGGCTATCTGCTGGTGCCCTCAATCAGCAGTTATTACCCGGCCAAATATGACATCGACACCCTGGATTTACCTGCCGATATGACCACGCCAAAAGTAGAACAACGCTTTGCCGTGAAGCGTCAGAGCGGCTTTGTGCTCGATTTTCCTGTTGAGCGTTTACGCGCCGCCAGCGTGATCCTCCATGACAGCGCGGGTAATGCTATTCCTGTATCCAGCCAGGTGCTACGCAAAGGGCAAGCCACGGGCTATGTCGGTTTTGACGGCATCGCGTGGATGGAAAATTTAACCGCTAATAATCCTGTCCGCATTGAAACACCCGATGGCCGCACCTGTGATACCAACCTGATTATTGCTGACGGACAACCGCAGGCGTTGAAAACTTATGGCCCGCTGACCTGTCCGCTCCTCCCTGCGCCATCGGGTACGCCGGTGGCTAATCCTGATAACGCTACCTCTGGAATTACGCCATGAAAAAAATACTGTTACTGCTGGGATGGCTGCTGTTTCCCTGGTGGGGATACGCAGCCTGTAATTTGCCCGCCTCTTCTGCCAGTTTTGGTTCGGTAACAACGTTTGTAGCAAACACCACGGTGAGCTCGACCTCGACTAACGCTAACGTTAACTGCGGCGCCGGTGCGGCACTGTCGTTGTTATCCGGTAACCAAATCACTTTTCAGCTAACCGGCGCGAGCAACAACAATGGTACACGCGGCACGTTGAAGCGCAGCGGTGACGCCGGCACCGATAACATCCCTGTACGTCTGTGTACCGATAGCGCCTGTGCCAGTGAGTTAACCCTTGGTGGCGCCGCTTATGCTTATAACTCTACCACCCTGATTAACCTGGCGGGTTTGCTGGGAAGTTTAAACTTCGCTATTCCGGTTTATCTGCGCACCGTGGCTGGACAAACGGTTGCTGCCGGAACCTACACGCTGACGCTGAACATGGCGGTAACCTATAACGTTTGTACCAGCATTGGGCTGCTTGGCGCCTGTCTGACGCCGCAAACTGGCAGTGGCGTCATCCCCATCACCGTAACGGCGATTCTGAGCAACGACTGTACCGCCATCACCGCGCCAAATATCAGTTTCGGCAGCGCACCGCTGGTAGGCAGTTTCTCCGCCGTATCTCAGACGATTAATGTGCTTTGCAGCAAAGGCAGTACCTATACGGTAGGATTAAGCAATGGCAACTACGCATCAGGTAGCATAAGGAATATGGCGAGTGGCACTCAACGGCTGAGCTATGAGATTTATAAAGGTTCCACCAGCGATCGCTGGGGACCGAGTGGCTCTGAACGCTGGAGCAGTGACGCTTCAACCAGCGTGACGAGCGATGGATTAACGCGCGGTTTCAATTACACCGCGCGCGTTTTAACTACGCAAAGCACGCCGCCAGCGGGCGACTACACCGACAGCGTGGTGGTGGATCTCGCCTTCTAAGCGTTAACGGGCGCGCCGCTGTGGCGCGTCTGATATTGCTTCACCATCCGCCCAATCAGCAATGTCCCGATCAATCCGCACACTGCCGCAAACGTCAGCCAAACGCCGGGCATGGCTTTATTGCCAGTTGCGTGGATCAGGTAGCTAGAAACCGCGGGCGTGAAGCCACCAAACAGCGCGGTCGCCAGACTGTACGCCAGCGAGAAACCCGCCGCGCGTACCTCAGCAGGCATGATTTCTGCCAGATAAACCACCATCGCCCCGTTATAGCTGGCATACAGAAACGACAGCCACAGTTCGGTTTCCAGTAAATGGGCGAAGCTGGCAGAACCCACTAACCAATGCAGCACTGGCCAGGTTGTCACAATCATCAAAATAGTGAAAAGGATTAACAAAGGGCGACGGCCTACCCGGTCCGACAGCGCCCCCATCAGCGGCAGCCAAATCAGGTTAGAAATGCCGACGCACAGCGTCACGAGGAAGCTCTGCTTGTCAGTCATCATTAATACGGTTTTACCGAAAGTTGGGGTAAAAGCGGTAATCATGTAAAACATCACGGTCGTGGTCACGGCCATGAGCATCCCGGCCAGTACCAGCGCCCAGTTACTGGCGACCGAACGCATAATTTCGCTCATGCTGGGATGGTGTTTGCGCTGGCTGAAAGCTTCAGTTTCTTCCAGCAGACGACGAATCCAGAACAGGAACGGCACGATCATACAGCCTATAACGAACGGGATACGCCAGCCCCATTCGGTTACGACCTCTTTGCCAAACAGATGATTAAGCAGCAAACCAAGCAGCGCAGCAAAGATCACCGCCACCTGCTGACTGCCGGATTGCCAACTGACAAAGAAGCCTTTGCGCCCTTTTGGCGCCACTTCCGCCAGATAAACCGACACACCACCCAGCTCGACCCCCGCCGAGAAGCCCTGCAATAAGCGCCCCAGCAAAATGAGTACCGGAGATAGCGCGCCTAACGTAGCATATCCCGGCACCAGCGCAATGGTTAATGTACCGAACGCCATCAGACCCAGCGTCAGCAGTAAACCTTTACGGCGTCCATGATGGTCAATGTAAGCGCCGAGAATAATTGCGCCAAGTGGACGCATCAGAAAACCCGCGCCAAACGTCATTAGTGTGAGCATTAATGAGGTAAAGGGGTTATCGCCAGGAAAGAAGGTTTTGGCGATCGCGCTAGCATAGTAGCCGAAAACCATAAAATCATACATTTCGAGGAAATTACCGCTGGTCACGGTAAAGATGGTGCGTGCTGCACCTTTAGGTTTTTGTAAAGACTGGCTCCGACTCATATTCGCTTCCTGGGTTTTTTATCCCTTTTTAGCGCAGTTACCGGCTATTTAACGTGACCTAACTCACCATTCCAATTTACAAAAGTGTGTTTATAAGTAACAAAAAATTAACACGAAAAAATTTATGCCGATGAATCGCCGTGTTGGATTAAAACAAAAAAGGGTGCCCAGCGGCACCCTTTCCTTACGTTTCGAAACGTTACTTCTTCATAGTTTCCATACCCATCAAGCCAATCTTTAAATAACCCGCGGTACGCAATTGATCCATCACGCTCATCAGTGTCTCGTAATCCACGCTTTTATCGGCCTGGAAGAAGATGGTGGTCTCCTTGTTACCTTCCGTCTGGCTGGTCAATACGCTCACCAAATTTTCTGGCGTGACCTGATCGTTACCGACATACAGCTGTTTATCCGCTTTAATTGACAGGTAAACGGGTTTCTCCGGACGCGGCTGCGGGGCACTGGTGGAAGCAGGCAAATTGACCCGCACATCCACGGTTGCCAGCGGCGCGGCGACCATAAAGATAATCAACAAAACCAGCATCACGTCGATAAACGGCGTCACGTTGATTTCATGCATTTCACCGTCGGTGTCCAGGTCGTCATTTAATCGCATCGCCATAAGAACTTATCCTAAGCGCAGTTTCTGAGCAGCAGCAGGACGAGCAACCTCAGGCTGAGTAGTCACGTTTCCCAGATCAATATCGCGGCTTTGCAACAGCATGATTTGTGCAGCAACGTCACCCAGCGAGGCTTTATAGCTGGCAATCATACGCGCAAAGACGTTATAAATCACAACGGCAGGAATAGCGGCGATCAGGCCAATTGCCGTTGCCAGCAGCGCTTCTGCGATGCCCGGCGCAACCACCGCCAGATTAGTCGTTTGAGTTTTAGCAATGCCGATGAAACTGTTCATAATGCCCCAGACGGTACCGAACAGGCCGATAAACGGCGATACCGAACCGATAGTGGCGAGGAATCCATTACCGCGTCCCGCGTGACGGCTGAAGGCGGCAACGCGACGCTCCAGGCGAAAGCTGGTGCGATCTTTAATACCGTTGGTATCATCGGTGCCGGCGGAAAGCGCTAATTCGTTTTGCGCATCATTCAGCAACACGCCGCTGTGGCTGTTGCTATTGAACTGTTGAGCTGCCTGCGCGGCGTCATGAAGATTCCGGGCTTCGCCCAGCGCTAATTGTTCGCGTTTCAGACGACGTTTTGCAGCGCTCAGTTCGGCGAATTTACCGAAGAAGATAGCCCACGTCACAACTGAGGCCAACAACAGGCCGATCATCACTACCTTTACCACGACATCGGCATGTTGATACATGCCCCAAACGGAGAGATCCGTTTGCATCAAATCACTGGCTACCACGCTGCTTCTCCAACTCATGTGCACGGATGCGGAACAAGGGCGAATAATAGCAAAAAACAAGCGAATTGATAGTAGTTCTCATTACTATTTACAAATGAGAGGAGATTTTTTTCATTTCAGGCTGTTCGCTTTCACACCGGTTTAGGCAATTGTTTTAAAATTGTGATATTGGATATGAATTTATTAAAACAACGTTTTAAAATGTGAGCTAATTCATCCAATCGTAATCGTTTCGTTTTCCCCCGCCGCAATTTCTCTATGCTGGCTCCACGCGGCTACTTCTTCCTGCCCCTGATAATCAATGCGCCGCCCCTTCCTGCCCCTAATTTGCTGGAGAAACAGAATGACGCTGAAAAAATTATTACTCGCAGTTTCGTTATCTTCCGCTGCGGCTTTTTGCCCTGCGGTGGTTTCCGCCAAAGTGATTAAAGTGGCTGAAGTTCAGCCAGCAGGTTATCCCACAGTAGTTGCGCTTGAACATATGGGCGAGAAACTTAAAAAAGCAACCGACGGGCGCTTAGAGATGAAAGTTTATGCGGGCGGGGTGCTGGGTGATGAAGATCAAACCCTACAGCAAGTCCAGCTCGGCGCGATCGATATGATCCGCGTCTCGCTCGCTCCCGTCACCACTATCGCGCCAGAGACCAGCGTTTTAACTTTACCGTATGTGTTCCGCGACGAAGATCATATGCATAAAGTTCTGGACGGCGCTATTGGCAAGCAGATCGTCAATAACTTCGACAACGATCCCAACGCGCGCATGATCTTCCTGGGCTGGACCGATGCGGGTGTGCGCAACATGATTACCAAAAAGCCCATTAAGAAACCTGAAGATCTGAAAGGCATGAAGATCCGCGTACAAAACAGCGCGATTTCACTGGCCACGCTAAAAGCGATGGGAGCAAATCCGGTCGCGATGGGCGTGAGCGAAGTATTCAGCGCCATGCAAACCGGCGTGGTTGATGGCACCGAAAACAACCCGCCAACCTTTGTCGCCCATAACTATCTGCCGGTTGCTAAAAATTACACGTTGACGGGCCACTTCATTCAGCCGGAAATGATCCTGTATTCCAAACCGTTATGGGATCGTCTGTCTGCTGATGATCAGGCGCTGCTGAAAAAGTTAGGTAAAGAGGCGCAGGATGAAGAGCGTCAGCTATGGGCAACTTATACCCAGCAGTCGATAGAAAAAATGAAAGCGGGCGGCGTGACGTTTCAGGAAACCGATCGTGATTACTTTATCAAAGCCACGCAGCCGGTACGTGATCAGTTTGCCGGTAAGTATCAGGATCTAATGAAGCAGATCGCCGATGTGAAATAACCCTTCCCGTGTCATGCTGAACCATGACGCCTTAATTCAGGTATCGATAATGACTGCATATTCTCGTCTGATGGATGGGCTCTATCTGCTGTGCATGACAATCGCCGCCATCGCGCTGATGATCATGGTGACGGTGATCCCAATCGGCATTTTTGCCCGCTACGTATTAAATAGCGCCCTTTCCTGGCCCGAACCGGTGGCCATCATTTGCATGATTATTTTTACCTTTATTGGGGCGCCGGTTGGTTTTCGCGCGGGGACGCATATCTGCGTATCGATGATGACCGATCGCCTGTCGCCTGCAGCGCAGCGCCTGCTGTTACGGGTTTGCGATCTGCTGATGATCGCGACTTGCGTCATCATCTTCCGCGCCAGCTACAACCTGTGTGAAGCGATGTGGGTGCAATCGCTCGCCTCTTTTCCCACAGTGACTTACGGCGAAATGTATCTGCCCATTCCCATTGGCGCGATCTTCACGTTGTTATTTGTGGTGGAGCGACTGATTAATGGCGATCAACGTCAGCGCCCTATCGTGATCCTTGGCGGCACACACTAAGCGGAGCATAAAATGGATGCACTGATTTTAATCGGCAGCCTGGTGGCGTTGCTGTTGCTGGGCTTTCCGGTGGCGTTTGCCGTCGGCCTGAGCGCATTTATCGGCGCATGGTGGATCGATCTGCCACTGGAAGCCGTAGTGATTCAAATCACCAATGGCATTAATAAATTTTCTCTGCTGACCATTCCGTTCTTTATTCTTGCGGGAGCGATTATGGCGGAAGGCGGCATCGCCCGACGGCTGGTGAATTTCGCCTATATTTTTGTGGGCTTTATTCGCGGTGGCTTGTCGCTGGTGAATATTGTCGCTTCAACCTTTTTTGGCGCAATTTCGGGATCGTCGGTCGCCGACACGGCCTCCATTGGTTCGGTGATGGTTCCGCAGATGGAGGAGAAAGGCTATCCGCGTGATTTTGCCGCCGCCGTGACGGCCAGCGGTTCGGTGCAGGCAGTATTAATCCCGCCAAGCCACAACTCGGTAATTTATTCGTTAGCCACTGGCGGCGTGGTGACCATTTCGTCATTGTTTGTCGCCGGTATCATTCCGGCTCTGATGCTGGGTTTGTGCCTGATGATCATGTGCCTCTGCTTTGCACATAAACGGGGCTACCCCAAAGGCGAGCGTATTGCTTTTAAACAGGCGCTAAGCATTTTCTTCGACGCATTCTGGGGCCTGTTTACCATTGTCATTATTCTTGGCGGCATTTTATCGGGTATTTTTACCGCTTCGGAATCGGCGGCCATTGCCTGCTTATGGGCGTTCTTCGTCACCATGTTTATTTACCGCGACTTTAAATGGAGTCAGTTACATATCCTGCTGTTCCGTACCATCAAAACAGTGACCATCGTTATGGTGCTGATTGCTTTTGCTGCCGGATTTGGTGCGGTAATGACCTTTATGCAATTACCGACCCTTATCACTGAAGCTTTTACCAGCTTCTCCAGTAATAAATACGTCATCCTGATGTGCGTTAATTTTCTGCTGCTGGTGGTTGGCACGCTGATGGATATGGCCCCCCTGATTCTGATCCTGACGCCGGTGCTGCTGCCAGTGGCAACCGAGTTAGGCATTAATCCGATACATTTCGGTATGATCATGCTAACCAACCTTGGCATCGGCTTAATCACACCGCCGGTTGGCACAGTATTATTCGTTGCCAGTGCGGTCAGTAAACAGAAGATTGAACAAGTGGTCAGCGCCATGCTGCCGTTCTACGGCATGCTGTTTGTGGTGCTGATGTTAATCACCTATATCCCGGCAATATCACTTTGGTTACCGCGACTGATGGGCATGATGTAGTGCGATAAAAAACAGGCTGGGCGGGCCTGTTTTTTGCTATACCGCCTGCTGATAATCATTATTCAGGCTCAACCTAGCAGACAGTTTCATGTTAACGTGAAACCTTTGTTGGACGCGGCAAGGCAGACCTTAATGACAACCAAAAAGATTGATACCACGCTGGTTAGCGCAGGACGCAGCAAGCGGTACACTCAAGGCGCGGTAAACAGCGTCATTCAACGTGCTTCTTCATTGGTTTTTGACACTGTAGCGGATAAGAAAAACGCCACCGCCGGACGTGCCAAAGGCGAGCTGTTTTATGGCCGTCGCGGCACCCTGACGCATTTCGCGTTACAGGATGCGATGACCGAACTGGAAGGCGGCGCAGGATGTGCACTGTATCCGTGCGGCGCGGCCGCCGTTTCAAACGCTATCCTGGCATTTGTCGAAGCCGGTGATCATGTATTGATGAGCGGCGCGGTGTACGAGCCGACACAAGATTTTTGCGACAAAATTCTCAGTAAGCTCCAGGTATCTACTACCTATTTTGATCACTGCATCGGCAGTGAAATAGGCGCGTTAGTGCAGCCTAATACACGCGTGGTGTTCCTCGAATCTCCGGCCTCGATCACCATGGAAGTGCAAGATGTTCCTTCAATCGTTGCTGCGGTTCGCGCCAAAGCACCCGACGCTATTATCATCATCGACAATACCTGGGCGGCGGGAATTTTGTTTAACGCGCTGGCGCACGGTGTGGATATATCTATTCAGGCGGGGACTAAATATCTTATTGGTCACAGCGACGCGATGATTGGTACGGCAGTCGCCAATGCACGCTGCTGGGATCAGCTTCGTGAGAATTCATATTTAATGGGCCAGATGATTGATGCAGATACCGCTTATCTGGCTAGCCGCGGACTGCGTACGCTGGGTACGCGTTTGCGCCAGCATGAGGACAGCGGCATTCAGGTGGCTGAATGGCTGGCGGCGCGCCCTGAAGTAGCACGCGTTAATCATCCGGCGCTGGCACAATGCAAAGGCCATGAATTCTGGCAACGTGATTTTACCGGCAGTAGCGGACTGTTTTCGTTTGTAATGAAAGAGAAACTGAGCAGAGAGCAGCTGGCGCGTTATCTCGATCACTTCCATCATTTCAGCATGGCGTATTCATGGGGCGGCTATGAATCGCTGATTCTGGCGAACCAGCCCGAAGAGCTGGCTGCGATTCGCCCGGCTGGTGGCGTGGATTTTGCTGGCACGCTGGTGCGTCTACATATTGGTCTGGAACATGTCGATGACTTGCTTGCCGACCTTGCGGCGGGCTTTGCGCGCCTGGCGCGATAATTAACCTCAACAAAAACTAAACCACGCGGTGGCAACCGGCTGAGATAAACCTTGTCCGGCGGGTTAACCGCTAAAATAGAAGCCTTGTGACTCGATGGGATAGCAGATGGGTGTTTTACACGAGATTGTCCACGCGCTCTGGCATCAGGACTTTGCCGCGCTGGCTAATCCAGATGTGGTATGGGTAGTTTACGGCGTGATGTTTCTGACGCTGTTTTTGGAAAATGGTCTGTTACCCGCTTCGTTTCTTCCGGGCGATAGCCTGCTGCTGTTGGCTGGGGCTATGGTCGCCAAAGGCGTGATGGATTTTGTGCCTACTCTGGTGATTTTAACCACCGCCGCCAGTCTTGGCTGCTGGCTGAGTTATCTCCAGGGCCGCTGGCTGGGAAACACCAGAATTGTTAAAAGCTGGTTATTGCATCTACCCGCCCAGTATCACCAGCGCGCCTGGAATATGTTTAATCGTCACGGTCTGATGGCATTGCTGGTTGGTCGTTTTCTCGCTTTCGTTCGCACCATTTTACCTACCATGGCGGGCATTTCCGGCCTGAAAAATGGGCGTTTTCAACTTTTTAACTGGCTGAGCGGGGTACTGTGGGTGGGCATCGTAGTAGCGTTCGGTTATGGTATTAGCCAGGTACCGTTTATAAAGCGTCATGAAGATCAGGTCATGGCCGTTTTGATGATTTTGCCAATGGTTTTGTTGTTTCTTGGCCTGGCGGGCAGCATTGTGGTTATCTGGAAAAAACGCCGCCAGAGCAAAGCCTGACATCCTGTCAGGCAGGATGCGTCAGACAGACGGTTCTGCCACCGTCTGGCGCACACGATTTACCTCTTCCCCCGGCGTCACGCCAAAATAGCGCTTAAACTCCCGCGAAAACTGTGAGGGGCTTTCATAGCCAACCCGCACCGCCGCCACGCTGGCCTTCAGGCCATCGTGCAACATCAATAAGCGCGCCTGATGTAGCCGATAGCGTTTCAGATACTGCAAAGGTGAAGTCTGTGTTACCGCCTTGAAGTTGTGGTGAAACGCCGACACGCTCATATTTACTTCGGCCGCCAGGGTGTCAACGCTGAGGTTATCGCGGTAATGATTTTCGATGCGGCGCAGCGCCCGCGCAATCTGGCTGAACTGCGTCTGACGACTGACCAGCGACAGCAGCGCGCCGCCACACGGGCCGGTCAGCACGTAATAAATGATTTCTCGCACAATTTGCGGGCCGAGCACCCTGGCGTCTCGCGGCTGCACCATAATATCCAGCAGGCGTTCTGCGGCGCACAGCATCGGCTCGGTCAGCCACGCTGAATGGATGCCAGAGGTTTGCGGCTGCGGCTGGAAACTCTCATCGTCGCCAATTTCAATCAACAGATCCTGTAGGCTGGCAGTATCAACATTCAGGCAAATGCCAGCTATCGGCTGTTCAGGCGAGGCCCAGGTTTCGCATTCTACCGGTAGCGGCACGGTCAGCATCAAATATTTCGTTGCGTCGTACTGAAAAACGGTGCTGCCGAGGTAGCCGGTTTTACTGCCCTGAAACAAGATAACGATGCCGGGCTGGTACATCATCGGTGTACGCGGGCGATACTGACTGGCATAGATCAGAGAAACATTTTCCACCGGGCACAAACGGTTGCGATTGTGCGTCATTAACGCCACCACCTGTTGCGCCAGCTGATGGCAAAGAGCGTCGTGCGCCATACACTTGCCTTAATCATAAAAGCATTTAGTCTGCCGCCAGTCTGCCTGAATCGCCAGCAAAAAAGAGGATCAGGCAAGAAGCAAACAGAATCAGGCAGTGCAAAAGCGCTATTTACCTGGCAGGCTAAAAAGCAGCCTCTAAATTGTTGACTAGACTTAAGCACATTGAAAGACACAGGTTAACTGCAACAGATAGGAGCGTTTATGGCAGATCAACCCATTATCAAACTGCACGACGGTAGCATGATGCCGCAACTGGGACTCGGCGTGTGGCAGGCCAGCATGGAAGATGCACGCAAAGCGGTGCTTAAAGCGCTGGATGTCGGCTACCGCTCCATTGATACCGCCGCCGCCTATAAAAATGAAGAAGCCATTGGGCAGGCGTTGCAGGAAACTGACGTGACGCGTGAGGACATTTTTGTCACCACCAAGCTGTGAAATGACGATCAACAAAACGTACAGCAGGCGATAGAAACCAGCCTTAAAAAGCTTCAGTTAGATCAGGTTGATCTCTATTTGATGCACTGGCCGTGCCCGGAAAAAGATCACTATGTTGATGCCTGGAAACAGATGATCGAACTGCAACAGCAAGGCCTGACCACGAGCATCGGCGTATGTAATTTTCATGAGGCTCATCTTAAACGCTTGCTGGATGAAACGGGCGTGACGCCGGTGGTGAACCAGATTGAGCTGCATCCGATGCTGCAACAGCGCACGCTGCATGCATGGAACGCCATGCATCAAATTCAGACTGAATCCTGGAGCCCGCTGGCACAGGGCGGTAAAGGCGTATTTGATCAAGCGATTATTAAAGAGCTGGCGAAGAAGTACGGAAAAACGGCGGCACAAATTGTGATTCGCTGGCATCTCGACAGCGGTCTGGTGGTGATCCCGAAATCCGTGACGCCTGAACGTATCGAAGAGAACTTTAAGGTGTTTGATTTCCGGCTGGACAAGCATGAAGTGAGCGAGATTGCCAGACTGGACAGCGGCAATCGTTTGGGTCCGAACCCCGACTCTTTCAACGGCTAAATCTGACGCCCCGGCTTATATTTTGCCGGGGCGGATTTAATTTGTTGCCTGTACCAGCAACTGCCCCGCTGTACCGCGATCGGCAAGTTCCAGCGTCTGGCTGTAATAGACAAACGGAAAGTGCTCTGACGAACTTTGCGGGAAACTCACCATCAGTTCCACTTCGCCATCTACCCAGACCGTATCTTTCCAGCCACGATCTTCGCCCATCGGCTGTGCGCCGTTGACGCGTTTAATCAGAAACATCACGCCCTGAATATGTAACGCCTGTGGACGATCGGCATGCAGAAACCAGCGCTCAAAGGTGCCCTGCTGCGTGGCGGTATCGATGCGGTTCATGTCCCATATCGCGCCATTAATACCGGGCATGCTGTCGCCAAGGCGGAATTCACGCGTGCGTACCGCAACCCCATCAATAATTTGGTCAGCCAGCAGCCGCATCGGCAGATTATCGGTGACTAGCGGCAATAAACCGGTTGGACGTAGCGTTAAAATCAGCGTTGAGGTCAGGATCGAGGAAGGTTCAAAGAAACCCCGCAGTCGGTCCATAATACCCGCCGCCGCGCCTGCCGTGATCGACACGTCATCGCCTTGTGACATATCTACCAATACTTCACGCCGTTCACCCGGCGCAAGCGTCAACCGTTGCACCGCCACCGGAGCAGGCAAGAAACCCTGATCGCTGGCAATTACGGTAAAGGGGCGATTATCACTCAGGCTCATGTCATAACGGCGCGCATTAGAGGCATTGAGTAAACGCAGGCGTACCCAGCCACGCGACACCTCCACAAACGGATTGCGCACCCCATTCACTAACAGCGTATCCCCCAGGAAACCACCCTCCTGCGGCGGATCGTAAACGGGCGTAGCGAAGTTATCGAGGCGCTTGTCCTGAATAATCACCGGAAAATCATCCACGCCGTAATGCTTCGGCAACGGTAATTGCTTACTCAGCTCGTCTTCGATCAGCCACATGCCCGCTAAGCCGTTATACACATGCGCTGCCATATGATTTGGCGTGTTGGCGTGATACCAGCAGGTTGCAGCCCCCTGACGAACTGGCAATACCGGCGCCCAGTCAGCACCCGCCGACATCATGCGCGGTGCGCCTCCCATCAGTGC
Organism: Mixta mediterraneensis; assembly: GCF_014946725.1. Classification (GTDB taxonomy): domain Bacteria; phylum Pseudomonadota; class Gammaproteobacteria; order Enterobacterales; family Enterobacteriaceae; genus Pantoea; species Pantoea mediterraneensis. Next base: position 38,913 of record NZ_JACFXY010000013.1, on the reverse strand, counting down.
GCCCGGTAATTGCAAGCCACTCACGGTCATTGCCACCGGTTCGTTGAGGCGGTTGCTGTAAATCAGCTTGACGGCATCGCCACTGTAAACGCGCACCGTCGGCCCGAGATACATGCCGTTAATGCCCCATACCGGCGCTTTATTATTGTTGCCGTTAAATGACCAATGACTGCGCTGCAAAGTCAGAAACAGCGGCTGACCACGACGCGATTCAATCAACGGTGGAACAGGGAGGGGTGTTTCTCCACTGTCATTTGAGGCGGCACGAGCCGCGTGAGGTATAGCACCGGCGCTAAGCGCCACTCCAGCAGAAAGCTGGATGAACTGACGTCTGCTGAAAGACATAAAACTTCTGACCTTTTACGCGTGGCGCTAAAACGCCAACCCTGTTTTTATTGCTGTATTTGCTGTGCTGCATTCATGGCAGCGGGAACAATCGCGCTGCCGTTGGCATCCCTGCAGGATAGTCGGCAATTGATGCGCCGGTCAGTTTTTACCGTTTTTTTCGCGTTCTTCGACTTCGGCGTTAAGCTCTTCCAGCTTCGCCGCCATCAATTCACTGCAATGCGTTGCCAGCTTGCGCACCGACGTGGCTTCAAATTGCTTCACATCGACCGGCGGCAGCATTTCAACGATCACCAGACCGTTTTTCAGACGGTTGAGGTTAATCTTTCCATGCGTGTTGGAAACCACAATCGGAATGACTGGCACGCCTGCGGCAACGGCTGCATGAAACGCCCCCGTTTTAAACGGCAGCAGACCGCGCCCCCGGCTACGGGTTCCTTCCGGGAACATCCAGAACGAAATACGCTTTTTGTTAAACTGATCCACCAGCTTTCCGATGGTGCCGTGCGCTTTGGCGCGGTTGTCACGATCGATAAGCAGGTTACCGGCCAGCCAGTAAAGCAGGCCAAAAAACGGCACCCACAGCAGGCTTTTTTTGCCTACCGTTACCGTCGTTGGCTGCACAATTTTGGCGGCAGTAATCATGTCGTAGTTATTCTGATGGTTGGCGATGTAAATCGCGTTACCGTAATTTTCCGCTCCCTGCGGCTTTCTTAATTCAACTTTAACACCAAATACTGTCGACAATTTGCCGAACAGATGACCAAAGGTGGCGACATGGCGCGGATTGCGTGGCGAAAACAGGCACCAGATACAACCGAAAACACACACCAGTATTGAGTAAATAACCACGAAAATAGTACGCAGTATTAGTAACATAGCTTCCTCATTGTCCCGTAACTGACGCCAGTGTCAGTCCGGTTGCTTATTCTTCGCTATCCGTATTACCCGGACGCGCCGGGGTATCCAGCTCCACGCGATCAATTTTTTGCAGGCCGCGTGGCAACAGCGTGCCCCGACGACCGCGATCGGCGCGGAATTTTTGCAGTTCTGCACTGCGCAACGGCAATTTACGCTTACCAACATACAGCGTGACGTTGCTGCCTGGCGGCAAAATCATTAGCCACGCCAGCCTGTCCTGACCCGCTGCGGCTTCTGCTGACGGAATTGAGATAATCTTGTTGCCTTTGCCTTTCGACATTTGCGGCAGCTCGCCGACCGGGAACATCAGCATCCGTCCCGCCTGGGTGATCGCCAGCAGCATGTCATCTTCATGATGAACCGCCATAGGCGTCATCACACGCGCATTATCTGGCAGCGTCAGTAACGCTTTACCGGCACGATTACGCGACACCAGATCGCTGAAAGTACAGATGAAACCGTAGCCCGCATCTGAAGCCATTAACAATTTTTGATCGTCGGGCTCCATCAGCACCTGCTCCACCACCGCGCCCGGCGGCGGCGTCAGCTTGCCCGTTAACGGCTCGCCCTGACCGCGTGCGGAAGGCAACGATGTCGGATCCAGCGTGTAACTGCGGCCAGTTGAATCGATAAACGCCACGGGCTGATTGCTCTTGCCGCGCGCCGCTGCCAGATAACTGTCGCCCGCTTTGTAACTCAAACCATTAGGATCGATGTCATGACCTTTGGCGCTGCGTACCCAGCCCATCTGCGACAGCACAATGGTGACAGGCTCAGACGGCACCAGCTCCGTTTCGCTCAATGCTTTGGCTTCTGCACGCTCACGCAGCGGTGAACGGCGATCGTCGCCGTAACGGGCGCTGTCGGCCTGCAACTCTTTCTTCAGTAGCGTATTCATCTTACGTTCGGAAGCCAGAATCGCCTGCAGCTGATCGCGCTCTTTTTCCAGCTCGCTCTGCTCGCCACGAATCTTCGTCTCTTCTAACTTCGCCAAATGGCGCAGTTTCAGCTCAAGGATCGCTTCGGCCTGCGTTTCGCTAATATCAAAACGTGACATCAATACCGGTTTCGGCTCATCCTCGCTACGAATAATATGGATGACTTCATCAATATTGAGGAACGCGACCAGCAAACCTTCAAGGATATGCAAACGACGCAGCACACGCTCTAAACGATGATTCAGACGACGGCGCACGGTATCGCGGCGGAACACCAGCCATTCGGAGAGGATTTCCAGCAGGTTTTTCACCGCCGGACGGTTATCCAGCCCGATCATGTTTAGGTTAACGCGATAACTTTTTTCCAGATCGGTAGTGGCGAACAGATGGTTCATTACCTGATCAAGATCGACACGATTGGATCGCGGCACGATCACCAGACGCGTTGGGTTCTCATGATCGGATTCGTCACGAAGATCCTCAACCATCGGCAGCTTTTTGTTGCGCATCTGACTGGCAATCTGTTCCAGCACGCGCGCCCCTGAAACCTGATGCGGCAGGGCGCTGATCACAACTTCGCCCTCTTCTTTCTTATACACGGCACGCTGACGAATGGAACCACGACCGTTCTGGTAAATTTTACGGATTTCGTCGCGCGGGGTGATGATCTCCGCTTCGGTCGGAAAATCAGGCCCCTGTACAATACCCAGCAGCTCGTCAAGCGTGGTTTTGGGGTTATCAATCAGGGTGATGGCCGCCTGGGCGACTTCTCGTAAATTATGTGGCGGGATGTCGGTCGCCATGCCGACAGCAATGCCGGTGGTGCCGTTTAACAGGATATTTGGCAGACGCGCCGGCAACATTTTCGGCTCTTGCATCGTGCCGTCAAAGTTAGGCGTGTAATCTACCGTGCCCTGACCTAGCTCACTTAGCAGTACTTCGGCATATTTCGACAGGCGCGATTCGGTATAACGCATCGCGGCGAATGATTTAGGATCGTCCGGTGCGCCCCAGTTACCTTGCCCATCCACCAGCGGATAGCGATAAGAGAACGGCTGCGCCATTAATACCATCGCTTCATAGCAGGCGCTGTCGCCGTGCGGATGGTATTTACCCAGCACGTCACCCACGGTACGCGCGGATTTTTTAAACTTCGCGCTGGCGTTCAGCCCCAGTTCCGACATGGCGTAAACAATGCGCCGCTGCACCGGCTTTAAACCGTCACCAATATAAGGTAAGGCTCGGTCCATAATGACGTACATCGAATAGTTTAAGTACGCATTCTCGGTAAACGTGTGCAAGGCAAGACGCTCTGCACCATCCTGCGTCAATTCACTCATTAAGCTCTCATCCTCACATCGTGTCTTACAACGGCAAGACACCCGGCGGTTGTTTGGCGAGGATAGTACCTTATTCGTCAGATTTAGTCACAGGGGAAGCATGATGCAGCACGCTAAGAATTAACATCTGCTTTTATGTGACACACTTCGAAAATAAAAAACAGAATGAGACAACGTTCACACAATAATTTCCGCTGTTAATTGTGATCGCGTTCGCAATTAAACCTCCACAAGCGTTCATCGTATTAAACCTGTCCCATTAGCCGGACAACATTTAGTATTGTTGTCATTCCCATCCCCGCCTAAGTTTAAATCCAGCCACGACGAAAAATTTTTATTTCATGCTTTTCTTCAGATTTATTTTACCCACGCTAAAGCAGCGTTAAAGGAATAAATCGCTCTGTTTTAAAGATAAGGTGATTCAATGCAAAAATTGACGTCAAGACAATATCGCCTGCTGAAATTATTGCTACAGCACAGTGCGCCACTGGCCTTGCCTCAGCTGGCGCACCAGTTGGATGTATCCGAGAAAAGTATTTATCGCGATCTGCAAAACATCGAGCCCTGGCTGACGGACTGGCACATTGTGCTGGAAAAATTACCGGGTCGAAGCCTGCGTTTGCACATCGGCGACATGCAGCAAAGAACGCAGCTGGAGCAGCGTTTATCCAGCGAAGAGAACTGGTCAGAAGGTTTCAGTAATAATGCCCGGCGGGTGAAAATTGCCTCTCAGCTATTAAGTGAAGCACCGCGCGAAACCTCCATCAGCAAGCTTTCTGAACGCTATTTTATCAGCCATGCCTCAATCGTGAATGATTTGAAAGTGATTGAGGAGTGGCTGCAACCGCTGGATTTGCTGCTTGTGCGCAGCCAGAGCGGCACGCATGTTGAGGGCAGCGAACAGGCGCTTCGTCAGGCAATGGTTTCGCTAATTAATGTTGTGATGCAGCATCATGTTGCCAGCAATACGCTTGAGCCACGCCTCGATCCCGGCAGTTATCAGGCGTTAATTCATTACTTTGGTGAGCAGGATGTCGCTTTTGTCCAGGCATTGCTGCAACAGATGGAGCAGCAACTAAGTTATCCCCTGAGCGATGCGTATTACATCAATCTCTGTACGCATATACTGATCATGATGCACCGCATGGCACAGGGCAATGCCCTGTCGCTGCCCGCGGCGCTGAGTTCACAGGAGCTGGACAGCCGTATTTTGCTGATTGCCCGTCAAATGGTGACGCGCATTGAACAGCGTATTCAGGCCGCCTTGCCCGCAGATGAAGTTGGTTTTATTTATCAATATATCGTTTCTTCTGGCATTGTGATGGAAGAACACGGAAATGAAACGCCAACACAATATCAATTTTCCAGTAAAGAGTCGTTAAAAATAACGAACGAATTAATTCACTGCTTTTCAGAATTAATTCAACGTGACCTGTCCCAGGACCGGTTATTATTTGAAGGCTTGCTGATTCATATTAAACCGCTTATTAATCGCCTTAAATACCACATCCATATCCGTAATCCTTTACTTGATGATATTAAAAATGAACTAAGCGAGATATTTTCGCTGACACAACGCGCCATGTGCCTGACTGCTAAACGCTTCCAGCTGTCGCCGGTCGCAGACGACGAAGTGGGGTATCTCTGCGTTCATTTCCAGGCTGCACTGGAGCGGCAAATTGCCCACAAGCGCATCCTTGTGGTGTGCTCCAGCGGAGTCGGCACCTCGCACCTGCTCAAAAGCCGCATTCTGCGCGCCTTCCCGGACTGGATTATCGTCGGTGTGGTTTCTGCCAGCAATATGAGCCGCTTTTGCCAACAGGAAACGGTGGATTTAGTCATTACCACTATTCATCTCGAAGCTAACGCTTTACCGATGGTTTACGTTACCGCCTTTTTCAACGATGACGATATTCGGCGGGTGACAGAAGCAATGATTGGCAGCCAGCTGCCGCACTCTGCGCATTGCGCTATGGCAGAACATTAATTGAATGAGGTCTGACTGATGGATATTTCCCGCATTCTCAACCCGCGTCGCGTAAATCTTGCGCTGCAAGCCACCAGCAAAGAAGAAGCCATTACTGAATTAACCGAGCTGCTTTATCAGGACGGAGCCATCAGCGACAAGCAGACGTTTATGGATGATGTCTGGCTGCGTGAGGCAGAAGGTTCTACCGGTTTTGAAAATCATATTGCAATTCCACACGGTAAGTCAGCCGCCGTACTGCATACCACACTGGCGATTGGCCGCACACAGCACGACATTCCGTGGGAAACGCTGGATGACAGTGAAGTGCGCTGCATTATTTTGTTTGCAGTGCGGCTCGAAGATCAGAACACCACCCATATTCGCCTGTTGTCGCAGGTGGCCAGCGCGCTGGCCGATGATGAGGTGATAGCCCAGCTGCTGGCTGAAAGCGACCCCAGCAAAATTATCCGGCTGTTTAGTCAGTACGCCGAAACCGACCTCTGTTAACCCTGAATATCGAGGTACACCATGAATATCGTCTGTGTTGCCGCCTGCACGGCGGGCATCGCGCATACCTATATTGCGCGCGAAAAACTGATTAAAGGTGCGCATGCGCTCGGTCATACCATTCACGTCGAAACTCAAGGCACCATCGGCACCGAAAATGCCCTGAGTCACGAGGACATTGCCGCAGCCGACGTGGTGATCCTCGCCGTTGACGTGAAGATCAAGGGGGAAGAACGCTTCCGTGGCAAACCTGTTGTCAGGGTGAAAACCGAAGTGGTGATCAAATCACCGGTGAAATTCCTTGAGAAAGTGGCGGATTCACTGGCGCGCGCGTGAGGAGAACCAGCATGACGACTATCAAACGGCAATATGGCCAGGAGATCAAAGGACACCTACTGACCGGCATATCATGGATGATCCCGCTGATTGTTGCCGCCGGGATCTGTATCGCGCTCGGTCAGGTGATCGGTGGGCCTGACGTTGGCAAGCAAACCGGCAGTATTGCCTGGATGCTGAATCAGATCGGCGGATGGGGTATGGGCCTGATCGTGCCGCTGATCAGCGCGGCGATCGCTTAATCAATTGCCGATCGCCCCGGCTTTGCGCCCGGTCTGATCGTTGGCTTTATCTGCGGGCAGATCGGTACGGGATTTATTGGCGGTATCCTCGGCGGTTTTCTGGGGGGGTACACGGTCTTGTTGCTGCGCCGCACCATCAAACTGCCGCAATCAATGCAGGGATTAATGCCGATTATGGTGTTGCCATTGCTCAGCATCATCATTGCCGGACTGCTGATGATGACGTTTATCGGGCAACCGATTGTCTGGTTGCAGAAAGCCCTGGTTGCTCTGCTGGAATCCATGCAGGGAGGCTCAAAATTTGTTATGGGCGCGATTCTTGGCGCGATGGCCACGTTTGACTTTGGCGGGCCCATTAACAAAACCATGTCGCTCTTTGCCGATGGCATGCTGGTTGATGGCATTTATGGCCCGGAAGCGGTGAAATTTATCGGTTCGATAATTCCACCGTTTGGCATCACCCTTTCCTGTCTGTTGACGCGACATAAATACACTCAGGCGGAAAAAGAGGCGCTGAAGGCGGCGTTTCCCATGGGCATATGCATGATCACTGAAGGCGTAATCCCCATCGCTGCTCGCGACCTGTTCCGTGTGGTGGGCAGTTGTGTGGTGGCATCGTCAATTGCCGGAGGCTTGGTCATGGTATGGGGCGTGGAAGCGCCGGTGCCGCATGGCGGTATGTTTGTAGTGCCGCTATTCACTAAGCCGTGGCTGTTCTGTGTCGCGCTTGGCATTGGCACAGCGATCTGCGGCGTAATGCTGTCCGTTCTGAAAAAAACCGTTACTCAGGCAGATGAAGAGTTTGACGATGTGGAAGATCACAACGTCCGTGACGACGACATTAAATTTACTCTGGAATAAGGGGGGTACTATGTACGCGGCAATGAACGAACTGATTACTCAGGCAGCCCGCAAAAAATACGCGGTGCTGGCCATTAACTGCTTCAATCTTGAAACCGCCCGTGCCGCCATCCAGGCTGCCGGGCAGCAGCATGCGCCGCTGATCCTCAATGTTTATCAAGGCCACAGCACACATTTTCCGCCAGCCGTTGCAGTCCCGCTGATTCAGGCGCTGGCAGCGGAGGCCAGCGTCCCGATTGCGCTAGCGCTTGACCATGGCAAGGCATTTCCGCTGATTGGCCAGGCATTTCGTGCCGGTTTTACCGGCTTGATGATTGACGCTTCCTCTGAACCGCTGGCGGAAAATATTCGCCAGACGACACAGGTAGTGAATATGGCGCATACCGCAGGCGTTTGCGTTGAGGGCGAACTCGGCCATATTGCCGATGCTCCTACCTACGAACTGGCGGATGCGGCAGTCAAAATGACTCAGGTTGCTGACGTCATACCTTTTGTAACGCAGACCGGGGTTGACTTGCTGGCGGTGTCGGTTGGCACCGCGCATGGGCTTTATCCCGCTGGCGTTAAGCCACACATTGATTTTCAGCGCCTGGCTGAACTGCATGCTATATCACCGGTTCCCCTGGCGTTACACGGCGGTAGCGGCACACCCGCCGATGCTATTCGTCGCGTGAGTCAGTATGGTGTTGCCAAGATGAATGTTGGCGCGGCGGTATTTGATGCCGGAAAGCTGGCGCTACAGCAGGCACTCAAACAGCACCCCAGCGCCGAACTGGCAGATCTACAGGCGTTCATGGAATCCGCCTGCCGGGAAGTCATCACCGAATATCTGAGCTGGTCAGGCGCGGCTAATCAGGCCTGACATAACTTCATTACACCTTAAAAAAGCCTGTGTCTGCACAGGCGCGAGATCCCTTTGTCGTAAAACCTAGCTAAGGAAGTATTAACATGTTGATTTCAATGAAAAAAATGTTAAACCCTACGCGTGAACACCGCTTTGCTATTGGCGCATTTAACGTTGCTGACAGCTGTTTTATTCGTGCCGTAGTAGAAGAAGCTGAAGCCACTCACACACCGGCGATTATCTCCATTCATCCCAGTGAACTGGCATTCGTGACCGATGAATTCTTTGGCTACGTGCGTGAACGCACGCTAAAAAGCAAAATTCCCTTTACGCTGCATCTCGACCATGGTGCTTCAGTGGCGCAGGTATTGCGGGCTATTCAATGCGGTTTCACCTCGGTAATGATCGACGGCTCGTTACTGCCATATGAAGAGAACGTGGCGCTAACTAAAGAAGTGGTAAAACTGGCGCATGCGGTAGGTGTGTCGGTAGAAGGTGAACTTGGTACGATCGGTGACACCGGCACCACGGTAGAAGGCGGCGTCAGCAAAGTAATCTATACCGATCCAGCCCAGGCCGAAGATTACGTACAGCGCACCGGCGTGGATACGCTGGCGGTGGCAATTGGTACGGCCCATGGCATTTATCCCAAAGATATGAAGCCTGAATTACAGATGCATATCCTTAAAGCGATCTCGCAGCGGTTGACTATCCCGCTGGTGCTGCATGGCGGCTCGGCCAATCCCGATACGGAAATTGCAGAAGCGGTAACGCTGGGCGTGGGCAAAATCAATATTTCCAGTGATATGAAATTTGCTTACTTCCAAAAAGTGCGCGACGTTCTGACGCGTGAAACCTGGTGGGATCCAAACGTCATTTATCCTGAAGCAATTGATGCTGCCAAAGCGGTGATTCGTTACAAGATGAACCTGTTCGGCGGCTTAGGAAAAGCGAATTTATACTGAATGAGAAAGCCGGATTGTTCCGGCTTTTTTTGCGTTTAATTTGGCGGTTAATAATGCCATGACTGCTTTGATTATTGCTTAATGCGCAAAAGTATTGTGATCAATTACCCATTTTTAACTTACCGCTTCGCGCGTAAGCTGTGCTCCATATTCGAGAAACGGAGCAAAAAATAATGAGCAAGATTCTTATCATCGACGGCGGAAAAACGTTTGCCCACTCCAAAGGCGAACTCAATCATACCTTAACCGATGCCGCCGCCAGCCAGCTGCGTGACCTGGGACACGACGTTACCGTAACTGTTGCTGACAGCGATTATGTGGTCGCTGAAGAAGTACAGAAATACCTCGACAGTGATGTAGTGATTTATCAAATGCCGGGCTGGTGGATGGGCGAGCCCTGGACGGTTAAGCGTTATATCGATGAGGTTTTTACCGAAGGCCACGGTTCTTTGTATGCCAGCGATGGCCGTACTCGCTCCGATAGCACAAAAAAATACGGTTCCGGTGGACTGATCCAGGGGAAAAAATATATGTTGTCCCTGACCTGGAACGCGCCGCTGGAAGCCTTTGTCGAGCCTGAGCAATTCTTTGAAGGCGTTGGCGTTGACGGCCTGTATCTGCATTTCCATAAAGCCAATCAGTTCCTCGGTATGGAAGCGTTGCCGACCTTTATTTGCAATGACGTAATTAAACAGCCCGATATTCCACGCGATATTGCGCGTTATCGGACTCATCTCAGCCAGATCTTTGCTTAAATAAACGTTCGCTGCGAAAGAGGAAACGCGCATGTTAACTGTTGTTGCTGAAATTTGTGTGAAACCAGGCCGCCGCCAGGTGGTGCTGGATGCTATCCAGCAATTGATTCCCACCGTGCTAGATGAAGAAGGCTGTCACCAATATGATGCGCTGGTTGATCATCAGGCACAGGTGCCATGGAAACACAATTTGCCGGATTCAATCTTCATGCTGGAGAAGTGGGAGTCGCTGCGCCATCTGGAGCAGCATCAGCAAATGCTGCATATGGAAGAGCATCGGGGACGGATTAAAGACGATGTGGTGGATGTGAAAATTTTAGTGCTGGAACCCACCGCGTAATTCCCTTTTGCTGGGAACGAGAGCGACAAAACCTTGCCAACTGGCAAGGTTTTTTACATCAAACTGATATGGTTCTGCCGTTCATGCGCCAGGCCTGTCAAAAAAGTTGCTGCTCCTGTATTTGTTCGCACAAAAAGTCTAAAAAACAGGTAATACGAGAGGAAAGCGTGGCGTTGCGATAATACACGGCGTGAACCGGTAGACGTAATTCGCGCGTTTCATCTGGCAATATTTGCACTAACCGACCAGCAGCGCGATCCGCCCGGCTGACAAAGTCAGACAAACGAGCAATACCTTGCCCCGACAGCGCTAGCTGACGAATAGTTTCGCCGCTAGACGCAGCAAGGGTGGGTTTAATCCGTAAGAATTCATCTTTTTGCTGCCAGACAGGCCAGACGTTATGCGCATCCAGTTGGCTAAAGCCAATTAACTGATGTGCCTCCAGCGCGGCAACGCTGTCTGGCGTGCCGTGTCGCGACAAATATTCAGGGCTGGCAACTAAACATATCAGGCTGCTGCCTAACACGCGCGCACGCATGGTCGAGTCGCGCAGATCGCCAATGCGAATGGCTATATCGGTTTGTTGTTCTAACAGATCGATCAGCATATCGTCGGTATTGAGTTCCAGCTGAATCAGCGGGTATCGTTTTCGAAACTCGCCCACCAGCGGCACGATGACGTGCAGCATAAAGGGAGCCGCTGCGTTGATGCGTAATCGCCCCGAGGGTATTTCTCGCCGATGGGCGATATGCTCCTCCGCTTGCTCTACCGAAGCAAGAATCTGGCGGGCATGTTCGAGGAAAACCTGTCCCTCTTCAGTCAACGCCAGCCGGCGCGTTGTGCGAAGCAGTAAGGTGGTTTGCAGCTTACTTTCAAGACGACTCAACGCGCGACTAATACCAGAACTGGACTGTTCTAGCTGTTCCGCCGCTGCGGTAATCGAGCCGGTATCAACGACTGCAACCCAAGCGTGCAGCTCTTCCAGCGTTATTTTCACTCTCCATTTTCCTTAAACAGTCCCCCGCCCGCGGCCAGTTTTAGCATATTTCGCCCAGATTCCCTCTCGCCCCTGGCCCCGCCTGTCAGCACCGCTCCAGCGTTTATCGCAGGTAGAGTTTCATCGATGGGTTAAAGCCAGAAATAATCAGGGACGCCTTAGCGTCCCGGTGAATCACACTTCGATGTCGGCCATATCGCCTTTTTCCTGCAACCAGTTGCGTCGATCTTCTGAACGCTTTTTGGCCAGCAGCATATCCATCATCCGCAACGTCTGTTCGACGTTTTCTTCGCTGATAGTCAGCTGCACCAGCCGTCGTGTATTGGGATCAAGCGTGGTTTCACGTAGCTGCAGCGGGTTCATTTCACCCAGGCCTTTAAAGCGCTGAACGTTAGGCTTGCCCTTCTTACGCTTTAATTGATCCAGCACGCCCTCTTTCTCATCTTCATCCAGCGCATAGTAAACTTCTTTGCCCAGATCGATACGGTAAAGCGGCGGCATGGCGACATAAACGTGGCCGTTTTTTACCAGCGAACGGAAATGTTTGACGAACAGCGCGCAAAGCAGGGTGGCAATATGCAAACCATCGGAGTCGGCATCAGCGAGAATGCAGATTTTCCCGTAACGCAGCTGGCTGAGATCTTCGCTGTCTGGATCGATACCGATCGCTACCGAAATATCATGCACTTCCTGCGACGCCAGCACCTCATCGGAAGAGACCTCCCAGGTGTTCAGGATCTTACCTTTCAGGGGCATGATTGCCTGATATTCACGATCGCGTGCCTGCTTAGCGGATCCGCCTGCTGAATCCCCTTCCACCAAAAAAAGCTCGGTTTTATTGAGATCCTGCGCGGTGCAATCTGCCAGCTTACCGGGTAATGCCGGGCCGCTGGTAAGTTTTTTACGCACGACTTTTTTGGCTGCGCGCATACGACGCTGAGCGCTGGAAATCGCCAACTCCGCCAGCTGTTCCGCTGCCTGCACGTTCTGGTTCAGCCACAGGCTAAATGCATCTTTTACGACACCCGAGACAAAGGCCGCACACTGGCGGGAAGAGAGGCGCTCTTTTGTTTGTCCGGCAAACTGCGGATCCTGCATTTTGACCGATAACACATAAGCACAACGATCCCAAATATCTTCAGCTGAAAGCTTTACGCCGCGTGGCAGAATATTGCGGTATTCACAAAACTCGCGCATCGCATCCAGTAATCCCTGGCGCAGGCCATTCACATGGGTGCCGCCCTGCATGGTGGGGATCAGGTTGACGTAGCTTTCTGTCAGCAGCTCACCGCCTTCTGGCAGCCACAACAACGCCCAATCCACGGCTTCGACATCACCGGAAAAGGTGCCAACAAACGGATGCTCTGGCAGTGTCGGTAAACCGTTTACCGCTTCGCAGAGATAATCCGTTAAACCATCTTCGTAAAACCAGCGTTGTTCGGTGTTATTAAGTTTGTCTTTAAAAACAATTTCGACGCCGGGACATAATACGGCTTTAGCTTTCAGCAGATGCGTTAAGCGTGAAACTGAAAAACGTGGGCTGTCGAAGAAGCTTTCATCTGGCCAAAAATGCACGCGCGTGCCGGTATTGCGCTTTCCTACGGTGCCGGTCACCGTAAGATCCTGCACCTTGTCACCGTTTTCGAACGCCATGTCATAGATTTCGCCATTGCGACGAACAGTAACTTCTACACGTTTAGACAGGGCGTTAACCACGGAAATCCCCACGCCATGCAGGCCGCCGGAAAACTGATAGTTTTTGTTGGAGAATTTACCGCCCGCATGTAGGCGACACAGGATCAGTTCAACCGCAGGCACGCCTTCCTCGGGATGTATATCCACCGGCATGCCGCGTCCGTCATCAATCACTTCCAGTGACTGATCGGCGTGCAGAATCACCTCAACCCGCTTTGCGTGACCTGCCAGCGCTTCGTCAACGCTGTTATCAATCACTTCCTGACCCAAATGGTTTGGCCGCGTCGTATCGGTGTACATTCCCGGACGACGGCGAACTGGCTCAAGGCCAGTCAGGACCTCAATGGCATCCGCGTTATAGTTTGATTGACTCATGGTAAATGTCTGATTAGAAGGGTGAAATAGTTGCGATTTCCGCATCACTCAAGGATGATTCAAGCCCAGAAAATCCAGAATTTGCGGGAAATGGCGTTCGAATCCGATAAAAGCATGATTGCCGCCCTCTTCTACCGTGTGACGACATGCGCTGTAATAGTCGAGCGCCTGACGGTAATCGAGCACTTCATCGCCGGTTTGTTGCAGCAGCCACACTAGATCCGGTGCTTCCAGCGGGTCAATCTGCATAACTTTCAGATCGTAAATGTGCCGAGACTCTAACACATATTGCTGACCGGTGTAGGGATTCTGATTGTCGCCCAGAAAATCCACCAGCAACTCAAAAGGCCGCACGGCAGGGTTTACCACCACCGCTGGCAGCATAAAACATTGCGATAGCCAGGTTGCGTAATAGCCGCCTAACGAGGAGCCAACCAGGCCGAGCATCTCTCCGCTACGACTCATCACAATCTCTTCCAGCATGACGGCCGCTTCAGCAGGAAAGGTGGGGAGCTGCGGAACAATCATTTCAATATCAGGATGATACTTCGCCAGCCAGTGATGAAACTGGGTCGCTTTTGCCGATCGCGGCGAGCTGTTAAAACCGTGTAGATAAAGCAGCGCCGCCATTCATCAATACCCTTCTGAATCTAAATCGGGGCGAAACGCGTCAGTTTGCAGCCGCTCAACTTCAGTTTCCGCTTTGCCTTCTGGATGCAGCGTAAACCAGCGCCAGCCGGGCGCGACCGTATCGATAGTGAAATTAGTACAGTGCGGTTTGAACTGCACGCAGGTGGAAGGGGTGGCTAATACCCGACGCCCGTGCCAGTCAACATCCATCTCCTGATGAATATGACCACACACTAATGTCTGCGCCAGCGGATAGTTTTGCAGTACGGCATCCAGTTGGTGTGGATTACGCAGGCTGTGCTGATCAAGCCAGGTACAGCCAGACGCCAGCGGATGATGATGAAGCAATATTAACGTGTGACGTTCAGGGTAGCGTGCCAGCGTTTTCTCTAGCCATTCCAGCTGATAGTCGCTCAGCATACCGTGCGGGACGCCAAACACCTGACTATCCAGCAGCACGAGTTGCCAGTTTTCACCCAACAACACGTGCTTAGCAGGATTAATTTTCTTTTCTGCCAGGGTGTTGACCATCGCTGGCTGAAAGTCATGATTTCCAGGCAGCCAGACGCAAGGACCTGGCAAACGTGCAATACCCTCAGCAAAGTGCTGATAGGCTTCAACGGAGTGATCCTGAGCGAGATCGCCGGTCGCAATAACAAGGTCATAGTCGCGTTGCTGTTCGGTGATCGCCGCTAAAACGGCATCAAAGCTTGCCCAGGTATTCACGCCCAGTAGCGATTCGTGTTTTCCTGCGAAAAGATGGGTATCCGTAATTTGTAATATCCTGATTTCGGACCCTTTTGCCGCCGGAATTGTTAGCAGGCTATCCAAAGCGTTTCCTTCGTCTCCACGCTATTTAACGCATTATATGCATTCAGCAAACCGGTACTGCCATTGCGCCACGTGCCAGACAGTAGCGCAACCAGTCCGCGAGGAACTGATTTATTTGGTGTTTCTCGTCGCGCTGATGCAGTTTTTTATTAGGATAATCATAGCGCGCTTTAAAACGATAGATCTGCTGAGTAGAACACACTTCAGCGACCATCGCGTCATGGTACAACCTTACCGACATAGAAGGCAGGTTCCAGTAGCTGACTGACGGCGCGATCTGCCGTATTTCCACCAGCGTGGTGTAGCGCGTCGACTCTTCAATGGTCAGCTGGTAACGGGCGTCACTCACCTGATAAACCACCGATGCATCCGCCTCGTCACTACGCGGCAGCAGGCGACGCAACTGAGCGAAATTGGTTTCGCACAGCCGCATCATTTCTGGGAAATCAGGGGTATAACGCTGTCTCATTTTTGTGCCCATTCTTCTCTTAATTTCTCATGGTGCAACGCCAGCCATTGCAGCGCGATGACAGACGCGGCGTTATCAATAATCCCCTGTTCCACCCAGCGATAAGCCTGTTCGCGGCTTACCACATGGACGAGAATATCCTCATTCTCTTCCTCCAGACCATGGCATCCTTGTGCCTGGCTGGCATCCACTTCGCCGACCAAAATCGACAACCTTTCGCTGGTGCCGCCGGGGCTGGAAAAATAATTGAGCATGGGCTTTACCCGCCCAACCTGTAAACCAGCCTCTTCGATCGCTTCACGACGCACCACCTGCTCTACGCTTTCCCCTGGATCGATAATCCCGGCCACCATTTCCAGCAACCATGGCGTGGAACCGACATCATAAGCAGGGATGCGGATCTGTTCGATCAGCACCACTTCATCACGTAAGGGATCATAAGGTAGCAGGACGGCGGCATGTCCGCGCTCAAAAACTTCGCGCTGCACTTCCGCACTCATCTCGCCATTAAAACGACGATGGCGAAAGCGATAGCGTACAACCGAAAAAAAACCATCGTAGACTATTTCGCGTGCAATAATTTCTACATCGTTTTTTGTGAAAGTCACAGGGGATTTTTTTTCTTCCGTCATCGTCTGGTTCCTTATGCAGATTGGGATGGAGCGAATAAAAGCCAACCCTTATGCTCCATCCGAGTGGTTGTTTCTGAATTATTTAAGTAAATTAGGGGCAGAAGGCACGTTCAGCCAACTTATCACACAGTTGCACTCTGCTAGAATCGGCGATAATTTTTTTGGCTTACCCGGCAGCGCGACCACTGTAATTTGCTGCAACAAAAGGAATGCAAATGAAAAAACTGCTCCCATTTTTTATTGGGCTGAGCCTGGGCGGTTTCAGCTTCGCCAGCCAGGCAGAAGATCTGCTTCAGGTTTATCAACAAGCGCGACTGAGCAACCCGGACCTACGCAGCGCTGCGGCGGATCGTGATTCAGCTTTCGAGAAAATCAACGAAGCACGTAGCCCATTATTACCACAACTCGGTTTGGGTGCAGATTACACCTACACTAACGGTTACCGTGACAGCAGCGGCGTTCACTCCAACACCACCAGCGGATCACTGCAATTAACGCAGACCATCTTTGACATGTCAAAATGGCGCGCCCTGACGTTACAGGAAAAAACCGCTGGCATTCAGGATGTCACTTATCAGGTTGCCCAGCAGGATCTGATTCTGAACACCGCTACCGCCTACTTCAATGTATTGAAAGCGATTGATACTCTTTCTTACACCGAAGCGCAGAAACAGTCGATTTATCGTGAATTAGATCAAACTACGCAACGTTTTAATGTTGGCCTGGTTGCGATTACTGACGTGCAAAACGCCCGCGCGCAATATGACAGCGTGTTAGCAAGCGAAGTTACCGCGCGTAACAACCTCGACAATATGGTTGAAGCGCTGCGTCAAATCACCGGCATGGATTACCTGTCGCTGGCGTCACTGAATATTGATCGCTTTAAAACCAGCAAAACCGAAGCCGTTAGTTCGCTGTTAAAACAAGCGGAAAGCCGTAACCTGACCTTACTGTCTGCGCGCCTGAACCAGGATTTAGCGCGTGAACAGATCCGTTATGCTGAAACCGGCCACATGCCAACGCTGGATTTAACTGCGTCAACCGGCATGTCTAACAGCAAATACGGCGGCAGCCGCGCAAACCAGTCTACCTCTTCAACCGACTCCATCACCGGTTCGAATCAGGTTGGTTTAAGTTTCTCTTTGCCATTGTATAGCGGTGGTTCGGTCACTTCACAGGTTAAGCAGGCACAATACAACTTTGTTAGCGCCAGTGAGCAGTTAGAAAGCGCTCACCGTTCCGCTGTGCAAACCGTGCGTTCTTCTTATAATAATGTGAATGCCTCGGTCAGTAGTATCGCCGCCTATCAACAAGCGGTTGTTTCTGCGCAAAGCTCACTGGATGCGTCGGAAGCCGGTTACCAGGTAGGAACACGTACTATCGTTGATGTGTTAGATGCGACCACCACCTTGTATAACGCCAAGCAGCAGCTTTCGGATGCGCGTTACAGTTATCTCATCAACCAACTGAATATCAGCTATGCGCTGGGTACGCTTAATGAGCAAAACCTGCAAATGCTGAACAGCCAGTTGGGCAAAGAGATTTCGACTTCGCCTGAAACCGTTGCCCCTGAAAATTCGCAGCAAACGGCACGCGTGGATAATGGTCCGTCAACCAACGCATCGCCAGTGACAGCGCGCTCTGCTGGCGCCAGAAATACCAGAAATCCATTCAGTAATTAACCTTGATTCGGGTCGCTTTGCGGCCCGCTTCTCTATTAAACGTATAGCTACGTAAATATCCCTTTAGCATCAGGCCCTCCGCTTCAATTTTCACCGCTCATCCCCTATCCTAAGCGCTAACTTTGGGTACAGGATCACAATAATGAAACGGACTAAATCCATTCGCTATGCCGCCTTTCGTAAGAGCTGGCAAGCAAGACACTTAACGCCGGTAGCTATTGCCGTTACGGCAGTATTTATGCTGGCTGGCTGCGAACAGAATGACGAAACCGTGTCGCTCTACCAAAATGCCGATGATTGTGCGAAAGCTAATCCAGGCCAGAGCGCGCAATGCACCACGGCTTATAACAATGCCCGAAAAGAAGCTGAACGCACAGCACCGAAATATGCAACCCGTGAAGATTGCGTAGCGGAATTTGGTGAAAACCAGTGCCAGCAAACGCCGGCTCAGGCGGGCGCTGGCACCAGTAACGCAGAATCACACCAGGGCGGCAGCTTCTGGATGCCACTGATGGCGGGCTACATGATGGGCCGCATGATGGGCGGCGGCGCAGGCTTTGCGCAGCAACCCCTTTTCTCGCCAAAATCAGCTAACAGTCCGGCGAAAGGCCAGTTTGTTGATGCTTCTGGCCGCAATTATGGTTCTGCTACCTCAGGCCGTACCATGAACGTGCCAAAAACGGCGTTAGCACCAAAACCTGCAACAACCTCGACCATTACGCGTGGTGGCTTCGGCGAAACCGTCGCTAAACAAAGTTCAATGCAGCGCAGCGCTACCGGTACATCAAGCCGCTCGCTGGGAGGTTAACGCAGTCATATGCAACGCATTGCTATTTCCGAACGCCCAGGCTGGCGAGAAAAAGCCACCGAATTTGGTTTCCGCTTTCATACTATGCATGGCGAGCCTTACTGGTGTGAAGATGCTTATTATCAATTCACGCTGGCGCAAATCGAACAGCTCGAAGAGACCACGGCAGAACTGCATCAAATGTGTTTGCAGGTGGTAGAGAAAGTGGTAAACAGCGAGGCGTTGCTCACTAAGTTTCGCATTACTAAACATACCTGGGATTTTGTTCGTGACTCATGGCAACAGCGTCAACCCTCGCTTTATTCACGCCTCGATCTGGCCTGGGACGGTAAAGGCGACGCCATGCTGCTGGAAAACAATGCCGATACGCCCACCTCGCTATATGAAGCGGCATTTTTTCAGTGGCTTTGGCTGGAAGATCAGCTAAACGCCGGCCAGTTACCGCCAGGCAGCGATCAGTTTAATAGCTTGCAGGAGAAGCTAATTGAGCGCTTCGCCAGTCTTCATCAGCAGCACGGATTTAACTGGCTACATTTCGCCTGTTGTCGCGACACTGACGAAGATCGCGGTACTGTGCAATACCTACAGGATTGCGCCACAGAAGCTGGTTTACCGAGCGAATTCCTCTTTATTGATGAGATTGGCCTGGGTGAGAAAGGCGAATTTACGGATGCTCACGATCAGGTTATCAGTAATTTGTTTAAGCTCTACCCCTGGGAATTTATGCTGCGTGAGATGTTTTCTACCAAGCTGGCGGACGCGGGCGTGCGCTGGTTAGAACCCGCCTGGAAAAGTATTCTGTCGAACAAAGCGTTGCTACCTATGCTATGGCAGATGTTCCCGAACCATCCGAATCTGTTGCCCGCCTACTTTGCTGAGGATCAAGTGCCGCCAATGGCGAAATACGTGGTTAAGCCCCTTTTCTCACGCGAAGGAGCCAATATCCGTATTGTGGAAAACGGAACGGAAATCGCGCGCGTTGACGGCCCGTACGGCGAAGAAGGCATGATCGTGCAGGCGTTTCATCCGTTGCCGAAATTTGGTGACAGCTACACGCTGATTGGTAGCTGGTTAATTGACGATCAACCTGCCGGGATTGGCTTACGTGAAGATCGCGATTTGATCACTCAGGATCTTTCCCGCTTCTATCCGCACGCATTTATTGAGTAGCTTTTAACAGGCCAGCTCGCTGGCCATATTTTTAACCAACCTGAACAGACAGCATGCTGATAGCGCCTAATTCCATACCATCAATTGGGATGGTGATCGGCTCATCAGGTTGCCGCGCGCCTAAAACATACAGCAGCGGTAGATAGTGTTCTGGTGTCGGGTTCGACAATGTTGCCCCTTCATGCTGCATAAAATTCACCAGTGGATGCGTTTCAGCATGGCTTTGTACATCAATATTATCCCGCACAAACTGGTTAAAGCTGTTTGCCCAGGGATAAACATCGTCGCCCCCGCCCCAGCGCACCATTCGCAGATTATGGACCACATTGCCGCTCGCCACGATCATTACTCCTTGATCGCGCAATATCGCCAGCTTACGTCCCAGCTCAAAATGCCAGGCTGCGGGTTTTGTCTTGTCCACGCTCAGCTGAACCACCGGTATATCCGCTTCGGGATACATTTTGATCAATACGCCCCAGGCGCCATGATCCAGTCCCCACTCCTGGTCAAGTTGCACCGGTGTGGGAGCCAGCAATTCGGCGATTTCTTCTGCCAGCGCCGGCGAGCCTGGGGCTGGATAGCGGGTATCAAACAGGGCCTGTGGAAAGCCGCCAAAATCGTGAATAGTGCGCGGAGATGCCATTGCTGTAACCAGGGTTCCGCGCGTGTACCAGTGTGCAGAAATAGCAAGAATGGCACGCGGGCGCGGCAACGTTTTTCCTGCCTTGCGCCAGAACGCGGTATAACGGTTTTCTTCCAGCACGTTCATCGGGCTGCCATGACCCAAAAACAGGGCGGGCATACGTAACGGACTCATAAATTTTCTCCACCAAAGCCGCTTTCATGGTGGATACGATACGCCGTTTAAGCGGTTAATCACGCGGATAAGCATGATGATGATCATCAGAGAATTTGAATAAGTGAGCCCGACAATTCTTTACCTGACAAAACTCGATATTGAGTAAGTTTAACAGTAGTTTATTGGGAATAATTATCATTAAGGAGAGCACAATGCCATTACCTTTACTGCTTACCATACTGGCAGGCGGCGCCACCTTTATCGGTGCTTTATTGGGTGTGATGGGACAAAAACCTTCCAACCGCGTATTGGCATTTTCCCTTGGATTTGCTGCTGGCATCATGCTTTTGATCGCTTTAATGGAAATGCTGCCAGCCGCACTTCATGCGCAGGGCATGTCGCCATTACTGGGTTATGGCATGTTTATGCTGGGTTTGCTGGGCTATTTTGCTTTGGATCGCCTGTTACCGCACCAGCACCCACAAGATTTAACAACAGGTCGCCACCACCCGAAAAACCTGCGTCGTACCGCGATTTTACTTACGTTAGGCATTAGCCTGCATAACTTCCCTGAAGGTATTGCAACCTATGTCACAGCCAGCAGTGACAGGGAGCTCGGCATGGGCATTGCGCTGGCGGTAGCCATTCACAACATTCCTGAAGGGCTGGCAGTGGCGGGCCCAATGTATGCGGCCACAGGCTCAAAAATGAAAGCGATCTTCTGGGCCTGCGTATCGGGTATGGCGGAAATTTTAGGTGGGGTGATCGCCTTTATGCTGCTGGGGCCATTAGTCTCGCCAGTGATAATTGCTGCTGTCATGGCAGCCGTTGCTGGCATTATGGTTGCCTTATCAGTAGATGAGTTGATGCCGCTGGCACGTGAAATCGATCCACATAATAATCCAGGCTACGGTGTACTCTGCGGTATGTCGGTGATGGGTTTAAGCCTGACGTTGTTGCAAACCGCTGGCATCGGCTGAACAAAGCAACGTTTGTTCAGCAAAGCGCTGTTATTTTTTCATGTCAGGCTGTCGCGCCCTACCGCGAAGAATGGTAGGGATCAGCGGCTTACTGCCACACATTTATGCATAATGCGCCACTTCTCACCTGTCATAGGTAACTTCTTTGATAACTATATTTTTACGCTAGTCGGTAAAAAACAGGCCGGAAAACCGGCCTGTTTTATGGATGGCAAATGCTGCTTAGCTGGCCTGACGGGCCTCGCGATCGCGGCGGTAAGCCACTAAATCTTCAATAGTTACCACTGGCATATCATGCTGTTTCGCAAACAGGATGACTTCCGGCGCATGTGCCATAGAGCCATCATCATTCGTCAGCTCGCACAATACGCCTGCGGGTTTAAAACCTGCCAGCGTCACCAAATCAATAGTCGCCTCTGTGTGTCCACCACGCGTTAATACGCCACCGTCACGCGCACGCAACGGGAATACATGGCCGGGGCGATTCAAATCGCTGGGCTTCGCATGATCAGCGACAGCCGCGCGAATAGTCGTGATGCGATCTTTAGCTGAAACACCGGTTGTAACGCCTTCCGCTGCTTCAATAGTGACGGTAAAACCGGTGCCGTAAGCGCTGGTGTTGTTCTCCACCATCATGGGCAAATCAAGCTGCCGACGGCGTTCTTCCGTCAGGCACAGACAAACAATCCCGCTTCCATGACGAATAGTCAGCGCCATTTGTTCAACTGTCATGGTTTCGGCGGCGAAGATCATATCGCCTTCGTTTTCACGATTTTCATCGTCCAGTACCATCACCCCGCGTCTGTCACGCAGTGCTGCAATGGCTCGTTCTACACGCTGTTCCGGCGTGCCAAATTCAGAAAGTAGCGTCTGATTCATGGTAATAAAACCTTTTAAATGTATTGGGTTACCAGAATCAGGGCGTGCTTAGGAGTGACGTCAACAGACGTAGCAATAACGTGGCGTGGGCAAAAGCCCTGCAAATATCGTTACCCTCTCCCATCCGGACTTTAACCGTCGGCCCCGGAATTACACCGGATCTGCTGACCTTCATAATGGATTATGAAGCGCTCGCGGGCTTTCAGCTTACGCTGATTTACCGCCGGTGGGGAATTTCGCCCCGCCCTGAGAATAAGCGAATTTACTATAGCGCCGATCATCTGGAGCGGCAATCAACAAAACGGCAAATGCTTTGGCATTTCCTGCGTTACCGATTTCAGGTTAAACCTTTTCATTTCTGGCATTACACTTAGCAGATATTGAGCAGATATTAAGTGCGCACAACTGCTGTCCTCAGCAACCCGTAACCAGGAAATAATCATGATCGACACGAAAAAAATTGAACAAATTGCACGCCAGGTCCATGAAGCGATGCCAAAAGGAATTCGTGAGTTTGGTGACGATGTCGAAAAGAAAATTCGTCAGGCACTGACGGCACAATTGACGCGTATGGATTTGGTCAACCGTGAAGAGTTTGATGTGCAAACGCAGGTACTGCTACGCACGCGAGAAAAACTGGCCGCGCTGGAGCAACGTCTGGCGCAACTGGAAAGTCAAAACGCTCCGGTTCCAGCGGTTACGACGACACCAGACTCAACCGTTACGAAAACAGAAATTACGCCAGAGTAAACAGAAAGCGGGAGGGGACTGCTCCCGCTTGTTACAACACTTAGTTGCCGCGAATGGTCTTAATGATGTTGGTCGTAGAGATGCCATCTTCAAAATTTAGCACCTGCACGTCACCGCCATTGGCCCAGACTTCTTTGCTTCCTGCAATATCTTCAGGTTTGTAATCGCCACCTTTTACCAGTAGATCGGGCAGCACACCGGCAATTAAACGCTGCGGCGTATCTTCTTCGAATGCCACAACCCAATCCACCGCTTCCAACGCACCTAATACAATCATGCGATTTTCCAGTGGATTGACCGGACGACTATCGCCTTTCAAACGCCGGGTTGACGCATCGCTGTTTACCGCAACAATCAGGCGGTCGCCCAGTTTACGTGCATTGGCAAGGTAGGAAACGTGGCCAGCATGAAGAATGTCGAACACGCCATTGGTCATCACCACTTTTTCACCGCGCTGGCGTGCCATTTCGATAGCGTCTTTGAGCTCCGCTTCGCTCATGATGCCGAAGCCTTGCTCCGGACGCGCATGAATAGCATTCTCAAGCTCGACCGTGCTTACCGTTGAGGTGCCCAGTTTGCCTACCACCACGCCCGCGGCGGCGTTGGCAAGAAAACAGGCCTCTTCCAGCAAATCACCTGCGGCTAAGGCTGCCGCCAGCACACCAATAACCGTGTCACCCGCGCCAGTTACGTCATACACTTCTTGCGCCTGAGTGGGTAAGTGTAGTGGTGTTTTGCCTGGCTGAAGCAACATCATGCCATTTTCAGAACGCGTTATCAGTAGCGCCGACAAGTCATAATCTGCAATCAACTGCATGCCGCGTGTGACAATTTCATCTTCGCTTTTACACTTCCCCACTACCGCTTCAAATTCTGAAAAATTTGGCGTCAGTAATGTCGCGCCACGATAGCGTGAAAAATCAGTGCCTTTCGGATCGATTAATACCGGCACTTTCGCTTCACGTGCAAGAGTAATCATGGTCTGCACGCTGCTTAACACGCCTTTCGCGTAATCAGACAGTACCAGCGCCCCCGCAGCCGCTAAGGACTGGCGCATACGTTGATGAATGGGCTCAGGATCGACCTGCTCAAAACCCTCTTCAAAATCAAGACGGATAAGTTGTTGATTACGGGAAAGTACCCGCAGTTTAGTAATGGTAGGATGGCTTTTAACTGCCACGAAGTCACAGTTAACGTTGACGTCTTTAAGCGTATTACTTAATACGCGTGCCGCATCGTCCTCACCCGTCAGGCCGATCAAGCGTGATGTCGCGCCGAGAGCAGCGATATTCATCGCCACGTTCGCCGCACCGCCAGGGCGCTCTTCAACTGTATCCACTTTGACCACCGGGACCGGTGCTTCAGGCGAAATACGGCTGGTTGGACCATACCAGTAACGGTCTAACATCACATCGCCAACGACCAGCACCGAGGCTTGACCGAATGCGGGCAGAGTCACTTTCATTCCAGACACTCCAGACTGCTGTAAAAATAGTGCGCGGATAATATCACAGTTGTGAATGGCGCTATCAGCCACGCGCTCAGAGAGAAACTGGCGAGACCAACCAGTATTGCCAGCTGTGTTTCACCGTTTGCCGTTCAGCCACAAACGCTTCAGGATCAACGTGGCCAGGCAACGCCTGTAATGCCAGGTGATGCAACGCATCACGCAGCGTAACGTATGCCTGCGTCAGCGCTTGTGCTTCAGCCTCTGGCATTATTTGATACGTTGCCATTAGCTCGAAAATCCGCACGTTATCCGACCAGCGTGATAATGCAGGTTGTTGTGCGGCGTAGCGTAAGACAAGATATTGCGCAATGAATTCAATATCGGTAATACCACCTTCATCGGCCTTAATATCCCAGCGCCCTTTGTGCTTATTGCTGAGGTGCGTTCGCATTTTTTCGCGCATTTCCCGCACTTCGGTTTGCAGTTTACTGGCTTCACGCGGTAGACATAGCACTCCGCGGCGAATGACGTTGAAGCGAGCCCCGGAAGATGATTCGCCGAAAACAACGCGAGCGCGTACTAACGCCTGATGCTCCCATGTCCAGGCCTCATGATGCTGATAATCATTAAAGGCCGTAAAAGTACTAACGAGCATGCCGGCCGCGCCAGACGGACGCAGGCGAGCATCAACCTCGTACAGAACGCCGGATGGAGTACGGGTACTGAACAAATGCATTACCCGCTGCGCCAGACGCAGGTAAAACTGGCGGCCATCAATGCTACGCGCACCGTTGGTTACCGCATTCAACGGACAATCGTGCAGGAACACCAAATCGAGATCGGAGCTGTAACCCAGTTCCCAGCCACCCAACTTGCCGTAGCCTAATACCGCAAAACCGCGTTCGTTATCATCCTTAAGATGCGAAGGACGTCCGTAACGTTGCAGCATCATATTCCACGCCTGCTGGACCACCGACTCGATGATAGCTTCTGCAAGCCAGGTTAAGTGATCGCTCACTTTCATCACCGGCAATGTCTCAGCGATGTCTGCCGCTGCAATACGCAAAAGCTGCGCCTGCTTAAACTGACGTAACGCTTCAAGCTGTTGCTCTTCGTCATCAGTGGGAATGCGCATCAGATACTGACGCAACTCATCACGATACGCATCGGTCGCGGTGGGCTGATACAGCGTGGCGGGGTCAAGCAGTTCGTCCAGTAGTAAAGGATGACGAGCCAGCTGACTGGCAACCATGGGTGAAGCGGCACAAAGACGAATTAAATGGCGAAGCGCACCATGATATTCGGTTAACAATTCAAGGTAAGTGCTGCGTGTTATCACACCCAGTAGCAATGGCGTTAAACGACTAAAGGTTATCGCTGCATCCTGGCGTGGACACACTTCACTCAGCAAACGCGGCATAAGCTGATCAAGTGCCTGACGTCCACGTGGTCCAATGGTGCGACGGTTTATATCCTGACGAAACGCGTCCAGTGTTTGCTGTAGCGATCGCCGCTGTTCGTCATTCAGTTGCGGCATGAGTGCCGCCAGTTCGTTATCTTCCAGCGTGTCCTGCCATAACACGGTGAATTCAGCCAGTTCGCGCTGATCGCCAATCTCCGGCGTATCTTCGCCAATTAATTCATCAAATATGGCGCGTACGGCAGACATATGCCTGTCCAGCTGCTCAATTAATGTCGCCCAGCTGTCCGTGTTCATCGCCCATGCCAGACGTACACGATGAAGTTCTTCGTCAGGTAAGGTTTGGGTTTGCTCATCGGCAAGACTTTGCAGCAAGTTTTCCAGGCGGCGTAAAAACCGATAAGCGTTGCGGAGGGTATCTACCTGCTCTGTGGGTAATAACGCCAGCTCTTGTATTGCTGAAAGCGTGGGCATCAGGGCGCGTAACTGAAGTGAGCGTTCACGTCCGCCCCGGATTAACTGAAAGACCTGCACAATAAATTCGGTTTCACGGATACCACCTGCACCGAGTTTGATATTGTTTTTCAGGCCACGCCGCCGTACTTCACGCGTAATCATACTTTTCATATTACGCAGCGCCTGAATCACGCTGAAGTCGATATAGCGCCGATAAACAAAGGGCCGCAGCATCTGCTGTAATTCCTGGCTCCAGCGATCCTGGTTATCCCCCATCAGACGTGCCTTGACCATGGCATAACGTTCCCAGTCACGGCCTTGCTCCTGATAGTAATCCTCCAGCGCGGCAAAGCTCAGCACCAAAGGTCCGCTGTCGCCAAACGGGCGCAGGCGCATATCAACGCGATAAACGAAACCATCCATGGTGGGCTGGTCGAGTACTTTGATTAGCCGCTGTCCCATACGGGTGAAGAACTGGGCGTTATCAAGCTCCCGACGTCCTCCGCGCGTCACGCCGTTTTCGGGCCAGGCAAAGATGAGATCAATGTCAGATGAGAAGTTGAGTTCTCCCCCACCAAGCTTGCCCATGCCGAGGATTAACATCGGCTGAGCCTCGCCTTTCGCATTGCATGGCGTGCCGAAGTCCTGACAACAATCCCGATACACCCAGTCGCGCGCCTGGCCGATAAGCACTTCGGCTAATACGCTCAACTGTTGCAGAGTCTGTTCAGTTGTTGCGTGCTGCAAACTCTGCATCCATGCAATGCGAACCAGCATGCGGCGGCGAAACAGACGCAGCACCCGTATCAATGCTGCTTCGCTATCTACTCCCTGCATATCCAGCGCCAGCCAGTCAGCATAATGTTGCCACTCATCAGCCTGCGGTGGCTGTTGCTGGATAGCCTGCCACCAGTCAGGATGCTGTTGCAAATTTTCTACGACAAAATCGCTGAACGCGAGGCCAGCGGCCTGCTCTATGCTTAACGAAGCAGAAGGCACGTTCAACTGCCCGGCGGCCTTTTCAGCCTGCGAGAGTAACAATGCGGGTAATGCTGGCAACATATTCTCTCCCTGCTTGTGTGTGCAAAGTTAGCGTGGCGCGCTACTGCTCTTCCAAAAAACAGGCTGCTTAATGGCCTGCCCGGCCAGCCACGGTAAATCGTTTTTCGCCTGTGACTGAATCGCAAGTTGCAACTGTTGCCATCGACCCAGCCAAATCGCCACCGCCTCTGATGAATACGCACCAGCCAGCAAGTGAACCGTTAATAGCTGGCGCGCAAGGCGCGTCGCTTTGTCATTAAATTCGTTGGGCTGCATAACCGAAAGAAATGTCTCTTTTAGATCGGCGTTGATACGCGCCAGCATAATATCGCTGAAGCGCTTAAAGGATGCCTGAAGCTTGGCCTGGCCTTTTTCATCACTCCATTGCTGCCACTGAGATTCAGCCAACCAGTGAGTAAGTGCTAACTGGGTATCAACAGAAAGCGCGGAAAAACAGAATGTCTGCGCTTCCACTTCATCGTGAACTAACGTCTCTTCTAACAGGGTGAGTTTCTGGCGCAACTCGCTGCTGGCCTTACGTGGCACGACCGCGCCGAATACAGCAAAGGCCTTACGCAAAGCCTCCAGTGCTTCACGCACCGCATCCTGTGCTGAAGCATCGCCACGCAGCCAGACTTCTTCGTGATATTGCCAGTGGTTAAGCCCGGCGGATAGCGCAGCAACCATCCCCTCTTCTACCGTTGCCTTTGCATCGGTTTTCAGCACCGGGAAAGCGCGCACAGGGCGTGGCGGGTTACCTTGCGCCAGGTGATAACCGCGCGCCGCTTTGCTCAGGCTACCGAGTCGTAGCCCGCCCATCGTCACCAGCTGTTGCGCAAAAAGCAGTATATCGCTACGCTGCCCTTGCTTTAGTTCCAGCTCGACTTCAAATAACGATTCGCTGAGTTGTTCAGTCGCGACTTCACCGCGATCAAATGCAATTTCGATTTCGCTGCCGCCAAACGTAATCAGCCAAATTTCGCGCTGGAAATGCGTACTGAAAAGCGGTTGCAAACGCTGCTGTAATGCAACTACATCGGTTCCCTGTGGCCAGATTTCAGCGGGCAGTTGCGCTATATCCAGTTTCGCCTTATCCAGTGCGACGTTATATTCCCGACGCTGATGCAAACCGCCTAATGTTTTGCCGCCGCCTTTGAGCGTCATTTCATAACGTTTATCAACGCCACGGATGCGTAGCCCCATGTCCCAACGACGCAGTTGATTGTCATCCGTTTCGAAATAGACATTGGTTAACTCGCGTGGAGCCTGATACTGGTGCGGCCATGCCGCGAGCGTTGCTGCCAATTTTTCAACAGCATTTGATGTCGCAATGAACTTTAGTTCTGTTTCAATGGTCATAATTTTTATTCAATACGCCGCTGGCACTGAGAGGGTTTAACCCGCATATTCCACGTCACAATCAGTAAATTACTCTGATTGCAGTCTGAGTCTAAAGGGTATACCAGGCGAAGAGTAATGCACAGAAGCCAGGCTGTCTCTGCTTTCTTTGCACTTTCGCAGCCCTTTTTGCAGGTAAATGAGACCAGGATAGTTCCCATTCAGATTTATGCGATGCCTCTCCAGACTGTGCCAGTAAATTTTTAGTCATCAAGCAAATACGAAATTTAATGAAAAAAATCACACTCGCTGGAATTACTTTGCTGGCTCTCAGTGCCCTTGCTCCTGCCCACGCCGACGAAAAACGCTATATCTCTGACGAATTATCAACCTGGGTTCGCAGCGGGCCTGGCGATCAGTATCGCCTGCTCGGTAAGCTGAACGCGGGTGAAGAAGTGCAGTTGCTGCAGACCAATAACGATACAAATTATGGGCAGATCCGTGATGCGGAAGGCCGTACCACCTGGATTCCCTTATCGCAGCTGAGCGCGAGACCAAGCCTGCGCACGCGCGTGCCGCAGCTTGAGCAGCAGGTTAAAGATCTCACTGATAAGCTGGGTAATATCGATAACAGCTGGAATCAACGCACCTCAGAGATGCAGAACAAAGTCGCGAAGAGCGATAGCGTGATCGCTGGGCTAAAAGATGAAAATCAAAAACTGAAAAACGAGCTGATCGTCGCGCAGAAAAAAGTCAGTGCGGCTAACGTCCAGCTAGATGACAAGCAGCGCACCATTATTATGCAGTGGTTTATGTATGGCGGCGGCGTACTTGGCGTTGGACTGCTGTTGGGCCTGTTATTACCGCATATGATTCCCAGCCGTAAGAAAAAAGATCGCTGGATGAACTAATGCTTATCTGATTGTTTTAGAAAGGGGATCGATAGATGCCCTTTTTCGCATGCCTGCAATCTGATGAATATGTGCAACAATAGAGCAACATGCACGCCGGGATTCAGGAGCAGGATGCCCACAGGCGCGCAAGTCACTTATTTACCTCTGGAGTTGTTGAGTGAAGACGTTTCTTGTAGGCGGCGCGGTACGTGATGCACTGTTGAACCTGCCGGTTAAAGACAAAGACTGGGTAGTGGTTGGCGCCACGCCTGAGGCCATGCTTGAGCAGGGCTATCAGCAGGTTGGCCGCGATTTCCCGGTTTTTCTGCATCCGAAAAGCCGTGAAGAATATGCACTGGCCCGCACTGAGCGGAAAAACGGAAAAGGCTATACCGGCTTTGTGACCTGGTCAGCCCCCGATGTGACGCTGGAGCAAGATCTGCAGCGACGCGATTTGACGATTAATGCCATCGCACAAACCGAAGAAGGGCAGCTTTTCGATCCTTATCACGGCCAACGCGATATTGCTGAACGCACATTGCGCCATGTTTCTGCGGCTTTTAATGAAGATCCGCTGCGCGTGTTACGTGTGGCGCGGTTTGCTGCCCGTTTCGCCCACCTTAATTTCCGCATTGCTGATGAAACACAGTCTTTAATGCGGACGATGGTGGAAAGTGGCGAACTGGCTGCGTTAACCCCCGAACGTGTATGGAAAGAAACCGAAAAAGCCCTTACATCGCATAATCCCCAGGTGTATTTTCAGGTGCTGCGTGATTGCGGCGCGCTTAACGTATTGTTCCCGGAGATTGATAACCTGTTCGGAATTCCGGCACCAGCGAAATGGCACCCAGAAATTGATACTGGCGTACATACTCTAATGACCCTGGCGATGGCTGCAGCCTTATCTGATTCGATTGAAGTGCGATTTGCCACGCTATTCCATGACATTGGTAAGGCCCTGACTCCGCCTGAAAAATGGCCAAGCCATCACGGCCATGGTCCGGCTGGCGTGCCGATGGTGGCAGCCTTGTGCCAGCGCCTGCGCGTACCCAATGCCATTCGCGACCTGGCATTGGTAGTCACCGAGTTTCATGACATTGTGCACACCATTGAGCGTCAGTCAGCGGATTCGTTAATTTCATTATTTGATCGCATTGATGCCTGGCGCAAACCACAGCGCGTGGAGCAAATGGCGCTCACCAGCGAAGCCGATGCGCGTGGTCGGGCGGGGTTAGAGAGCATGGCCTATCCACAGGGTGATTATTTGCGTCGCGCTTTTGCCCTGGCGCAGGCCGTACCAACCAAAGCGGTTATTGATGCGGGATTTAAAGGAATCGAAGTGCGGGAAGAACTGACGCGTCGGCGTATTACCGCCGTCGCGGAAGGGATTGCGGCTTCGCGGCCAGCCTGACTGGCCGCGATAGGCTTTACATAAATACCGCGTAAACCGCAGCGGCAACGATGAAACGATAAACTGCAAATGAAACGAACGAGATTCGTTTGATCAGCTCAAGAAAAACTTTGATGGCAATCATCGCGACCACGAAAGCGGTAAGAAAACCGACCGTAAACATCGGCAAATCGTTCATGGTCAGGAAGCCAATGCTCTTGTAAAGATCCAGGCCGGTTGCGCCAATCATCATCGGTACAGCCAGGATGAACGAGAACTCAGAGGCCGCATAGCGACTCACGCCCATCAGCATCCCGCCAGAGATAGTCGCGCCCGAACGTGAAAAGCCAGGCCACAGCGCCAGACACTGGAAGCAGCCAATCATAAACGCCTGACGATAAGTGATGTCGTCAATTCCCACCGACTTTGGCTGTTTGGGTTTAAGGTACTCTGCGGCCAGTAGCAGCACACCGCCCACCACTAACGCATACATTACGTTTATGGGATTAAATAATGTTTTGATTTGGTCATGCAGGGCCAGGCCTATCACTACCGCCGGCACCATACCGAGCAGAATGTGAATTAATGTTAAATGTCCGCTGCCAATACCTTCATGCTTTACTTCACCAAAGCGAATGCCGATTAAGCCAAACAGACGACGCCAGAACATCACCACTACCGCCAGAATCGATCCTAGCTGAATCACGACTTCAAACGTCTCAGCCGTTTCCCCTTCAAAGCCCAGCAGGTGGCCCACTATAATCATGTGCCCTGTGGAAGATACCGGTAAAAACTCCGTTAGCCCTTCCACAACGCCCAGGATTGCAGCTACCCAAAGCTGATGAATGTCTGCCATCAAATTTTCCCTCTGTCCGTATGAAACCTACTAAAAAGACGGTAATCCAAAGCTATCGTCTTAAATTTTGCCGGCTTTCGTCTGAATAAAACCTTCAGGTTTTTGTTTATTTCACGCTAAACAACGAAACGGCACTTGCTATGACAAACAATAATTTGGTTTGGTTTCACTGTGATGGCAATCACATCGAATTTATTTAGGAATAGTCCCGCGCTCAATTCGCACGCCAACCTGCGCCGCCTGCGCTACAGCCCCCGGTTTGGCTACCTTTATGCGCACGCCCGGCGAATTGAAACGGTTCATCAACAGATCCGCAATTTCTTCAGCCACCCGTTCGACAAGCGCAAAACGGCTGCCGGTTAAATGCGTCAGGATAGCTTCGGACACGTCGGCATAGCTCAGACACGCTTTTACATCATCGCTGATTGCCGCGAGTCGGTTGTCCCATGCCATTTCGACATCGAGCACCAGCTTCTGCTGAATGCCCTGTTCCCAGTCGTAAACGCCAATGGTGGTGAACACCGTGAGTTGTTCTATAAATACAATATCCATGATGTCAGTCTCTGTTTTTGGCTAAGCCGGATACCACTTCCGACAGATTATGCGTATTATCCACGGTTGAAGTGAACAAAACGACCCTAAAGGAAACGGTACTTTGTTATGAGTGCTATCGCGCTTGGTATGATTATTTTCGCGTATCTTTGCGGTTCGATTTCCAGTGCGATTCTGGTTTGCAAACTCGCTGGTCTGCCCGATCCCCGCGCACACGGTTCAGGTAATCCTGGCGCGACCAATGTATTACGCATTGGCGGCAAAGCAGCGGCTGCCTGCGTGCTGATCTTCGATGTGCTGAAAGGTATGGTGCCGGTTTGGCTGGCCTATGAGTTACACATCACGCCGCTTTATTTAGGCTTAACGGCAATTGCCGCCTGCCTTGGCCACATTTATCCGGTATTTTTTCGTTTTCGTGGCGGTAAAGGGGTGGCGACAGCATTTGGTGCGATCGCGCCGATTGGCTGGGATTTAACAGGATTGATGACCGGCACCTGGCTGTTGACTGTGCTGTTGAGCGGCTATTCATCGCTAGGGGCGATTGTCAGCGCGCTGATTGCTCCGTTCTACGTTTGGTGGTTCAAACCGCAGTTTACTTTTCCGGTTTCGATGCTTTCTTGTCTTATATTGTTGCGACATCACGACAATATTCAGCGCTTATGGCGCGGGCAGGAAACCCGGGTCTGGAAGCGTAAGAAGAAACGCAAACCGTAAAAAAGCCGGCGAACCGGCTTTTCTCACATCAGATAGCGGGTAATTCGGCCAGCGGCCAACGCGGACGAACGCTCACCCCCAATGCGCCGCGCGTTCCGCCTTTCAGACGCACCATGCCTGCATAAGCAATCATTGCGCCATTATCGGTGCAAAACTCAGGGCGCGCGTAGAAAACTTCTCCCCCACGTTTTTGCATCATAAGGGCCATCTGTTCGCGCAACGTGCGATTGGCGCTGACTCCCCCTGCAATCACCAGCCGCTTAAAGCCCGTTTGATCTAAGGCTCGTTTGCACTTAATTGACAAGGTATCAACGACTGCATCTTCAAACGCGCGCGCAATATCTGCACGCGTTTGAGCATCATCATTGTTGTCGCGAATAGTATTGGCTGCAAAGGTTTTCAGGCCGGAGAAACTAAAGTCCAGACCTGGGCGATCGGTCATTGGACGTGGAAACGTAAAACGCCCGCTCGTGCCTTGCTGCGCCATTTTTGACAACATCGGACCGCCGGGATAATCAAGGCCCAGTAGTTTAGCGGTTTTATCAAAAGCTTCGCCTGCGGCATCATCAATTGACTCGCCCAGCAGTTCGTATTCACCGATGCCGGTTACGCTAATCAGCTGCGTATGGCCGCCAGAAACTAACAGTGCAACAAACGGGAACGAGGGTGGATTATCTTCCAGCATCGGTGCCAGCAAATGTCCTTCCATATGATGTACCGGCACCGCCGGAACTTTCCAGGCAAAAGCCAGCGCGCGACCAACAGTCGCGCCAACCAGCAGCGCCCCGACCAGGCCTGGCCCTGCGGTATACGCCACTGCATCAATTTGTTGCGGCTGTAAATTAGCCTGTTTCAGCGCGGCCTGAATCAGCGGAACCGTTTTACGCACGTGATCGCGTGAGGCCAGTTCCGGCACCACGCCGCCGTAATCGGCGTGCAGTTTCACCTGGCTATAAAGCTGATTAGCCAGCAACCCGGCCTCGTCATCATAAATTGCGATGCCGGTTTCATCGCACGACGTTTCAATACCCAGAATTCGCATTTGTCACCTCTTTCTTGCGGCGCGCAGTTTAGCACAGCAAATGTGCAGACAGAGCGGCCACTCCTTGCAAAAAGTGATTTTCTGCCGCCTGAGTAGTGCGCTATACTCTCGCTCCTGAAAAAAACTGGCAGCCGCAAAGGCAAACGCTCCTGTTGGTTTCAAATTATACATGGTGCTTTACAAACCAACGCGAGTTGGAGTAACATGCTGCACCATTTTGAAATGTGCTGGCGCCGCAGTCAGCAGCAAAAACCGAATTTTATTGAGGTGAGAGTTACATGCCGGTAATTAAAGTACGTGAAAACGAGCCGTTCGACGTAGCACTGCGTCGCTTTAAGCGTTCCTGCGAAAAAGCAGGCGTTCTGGCTGAAGTTCGTCGTCGTGAATTCTATGAAAAACCGACTACCGAACGTAAGCGCGCTAAAGCGTCTGCTGTTAAACGTCACGCCAAGAAACTGGCTCGCGAAAACGCACGCCGCACTCGTCTGTACTAAGTTCTCCTGGAGGTTCGCCTCCACCGTGTGATACACGCAGACCGAGTCAAGTAAAAGGCCGTGCTTTCCGAAAGGAAGCGCGGCTTGTTGTCGTTTATGAGCTAAAAATTTGGGGCATATGGCTGGACGAATTCCACGCGTATTTATCAATGATTTGCTTGCCCGCACGGACATCGTGGATCTTATCGATGCCCGCGTTAAGCTGAAAAAGCAGGGTAAGAACTTCCACGCGTGTTGTCCTTTCCATAACGAAAAAACGCCCTCTTTTACCGTAAACGGCGAAAAACAGTTTTATCACTGTTTCGGCTGTGGTGCTCACGGCAACGCTATCGATTTTTTGATGAACTATGATCGTCTCGAGTTTGTTGAAAGTATCGAAGAGTTAGCCACTTCCCATGGTCTGGAAGTGCCTTATGAAGCTGGCAGCGGGCCAACGCCGATGGAACGTCATCAGCGGCAAAGTCTTTATCAACTGATGGATAACCTGAATGGTTTTTATCAGCAAGGCCTGCAGCAGTCCAGTGCACAGCCTGCACGCGATTATCTGGATCGCCGCGGTCTGAGTCCCGCTATCATTAATCATTTCGCGATTGGCTATGCGCCGGCCGGTTGGGACAATGTTCTCAAACGTTTCGGTAAGCAACCAGACGATCGTGAATCGTTAATGGAAGCCGGCATGTTAGTGACCAATGATAAAGGCCGGACCTATGACCGCTTTCGCGAGCGTGTGATGTTTCCGATTCGCGATAAGCGAGGCCGTGTCATTGGTTTTGGTGGACGCGTATTAGGTAACGACACGCCTAAATACCTTAACTCGCCAGAAACACCGATTTTTCATAAAGGCCGTCAGCTTTATGGCCTGTATGAAGCGCTGAAAAATCATCCTGAGCCGGCCCGCCTGTTGGTGGTTGAAGGCTATATGGATGTCGTCGCACTGGCGCAGTTTGGGGTTGAT
This sequence comes from Mixta mediterraneensis, assembly GCF_014946725.1. Taxonomy (GTDB): domain Bacteria; phylum Pseudomonadota; class Gammaproteobacteria; order Enterobacterales; family Enterobacteriaceae; genus Pantoea; species Pantoea mediterraneensis. The sequence continues at coordinate 3,252 of NZ_JACFXY010000013.1, read as the reverse complement.
TACGCCGTAGCTTCGCTTGGCACATCAACTACCGCCGAACATATTCAACTGCTGTTTCGCAGTACCGACAATGTCATTTGTTGTTATGACGGCGATCGAGCGGGTCGCGAAGCAGCATGGCGTGCGCTCGAAACAGCATTGCCTTATATGAATGATGGTCGTCAGCTACGCTTTATGTTCTTGCCGGATGGTGAAGATCCCGACACGTTGATACGCCAAGAGGGTAAAAACGCATTTGAAGCGCGTATGGATCAGGCAATGCCGCTCTCCTCTTTTTTGTTTGATTCTTTGCTGCCGCAGGTTGATCTCAGCTCACGCGACGGTAAAGCGCGTTTAAGCACGCTGGCGCTGCCATTGATTTCGCAGATCCCCGGTGAAACCTTGCGTATTTATATGCGCCAGGAACTGGGTAATAAGCTCGGTATTTTGGATGACAATCAGCTCGAAAAGCTGATGCCCAGGCTGGCTGCAAGCGGAGCGGCACCGGTTGCCCCCCCGCTTAAACGCACGACCATGCGCGTGCTGGTCGCTTTGCTGATACAAAATCCGCAGCTGGCGAACGGGGTTCCATCACTTGACGGGCTGGCCGAATCGAAAATGGCCGGTTTACCGTTGTTTGTCGAGTTAGTCAGCCGGTGTAACGAGAATCCTGGCTTGACCACCGGGCAGCTACTAGAGTTATATCGCGGAACAAATTTTAGCCAGACGCTTGAAACTTTGGCAATCTGGAACCACATGATAGTAGATGAAGAAGCCGAAGCCGTGTTTCAGGATTCGCTGGCCAGTGTTTACGACGCCGCGCTGGAACAACGCCTTGAAGCGTTAATCGCACGGGATCGTACCCAGGGTTTAAGCGCTGAGGAGCGCCGCGAATTCTGGGCATTAAACCAGGCGCTGGCAAAAAAATAACAGTTTTATCTGGCTTGCTTTTCGGAACCACAAAAAAGCGGGCCGGCATGATTTACAGACTTACCTACAATTTAGGGTCGCTGGTGTCGTCGCCAGGCCCGACATAAATATCGTTCCAGAGGCGCCGCCATTGCTGCGCTGCCAGCGCGCAATAACCGGAGCGTGCTGAAGTACGTAAGGGTGATGAGCACTGCAAATGGCAAGTAAGGCAGCCTCGGACAGTAAAAATTTGCGGCTTAAGTGCCGATAACTGATGGGCATAGCCCACGCCGCGATGAGGGCAGCGGCAATAATACAACGCCTTCACTGCTATCGTTGGCTCGCTGCCGACCGACACCAATCTAATTAACAGAAGTGTGGATACCGTCTTATGGAGCAAAACCCGCAGTCACAGCTCAAGCTTCTTGTCACCCGTGGTAAGGAGCAAGGCTATCTGACCTATGCTGAGGTCAATGACCATCTGCCGGAAGATATCGTCGACTCCGATCAGATCGAAGACATCATCCAGATGATTAACGACATGGGCATCCAGGTAGTTGAAGAAGCCCCGGATGCTGACGATCTGATGCTGAACGAAAACAGCTCCGATACTGACGAAGATGCCGCGGAAGCCGCCGCTCAGGTATTATCCAGCGTTGAATCTGAAATTGGTCGCACCACTGACCCGGTGCGCATGTACATGCGCGAAATGGGTACCGTTGAACTTCTGACGCGTGAAGGCGAAATCGACATCGCTAAGCGTATTGAAGATGGTATTAACCAGGTTCAATGCTCCGTTGCTGAATACCCGGAAGCGATCACCTATCTGCTGGATCAGTACGACAAAGTTGAAGCAGGTGAGTCACGCCTGTCCGATTTGATCACTGGTTTCGTCGATCCCAATGCTGAAGAAGATATTGCGACGACCGCAACGCACGTCGGTTCTGAATTGTCCGAAGCAGATCGTGACGATGAAGAAGAAGATGAAGAAGATGACGACGACAGCTCCGATGACGATAACTCAATCGACCCGGAACTGGCGCGTGAGAAGTTTTCTGACCTGCGCATGCAGTACGAAACCACGCGTACCGCCATTAAAAGCAAAGGCCGCAGCCACGCTGATGCCGTCGCCGAAATTCAGAATCTTTCTGACGTATTCAAACAGTTCCGCCTGGTACCGAAGCAGTTCGATTACCTGGTGAACAATATGCGTGAAATGATGGAACGTGTCCGTACTCAGGAACGTTTGATTATGAAGCTATGTATTGAACTGTGCAAAATGCCGAAGAAAAACTTCATCACCCTGTTCACTGGCAACGAAACCAATGAAAGCTGGTTTAAAGCGGCGCTGGCAATGAATAAGCCGTGGTCTGAGAAGCTGTTAGAAGTGCAGGATGACGTCATGCGCTCCCTGCAGAAGCTGGCACAGATTGAAGAAGAAACCGGCCTGACCATTGAACAAGTAAAAGATATTAACCGTCGCATGTCGATTGGTGAAGCCAAAGCGCGTCGTGCGAAGAAAGAGATGGTGGAAGCCAACTTGCGTCTGGTGATTTCAATCGCCAAAAAATACACCAACCGTGGCCTGCAGTTCCTTGACCTGATTCAGGAAGGTAATATCGGTTTGATGAAAGCGGTTGATAAATTTGAATATCGTCGTGGTTATAAGTTCTCAACTTACGCCACATGGTGGATCCGCCAGGCCATTACCCGTTCTATCGCTGACCAGGCACGTACCATCCGTATTCCGGTGCATATGATTGAGACCATCAACAAGCTCAACCGTATTTCGCGTCAGATGTTACAGGAAATGGGCCGTGAGCCGACGCCTGAAGAACTGGCTGAGCGCATGCTGATGCCGGAAGATAAAATTCGCAAAGTGCTGAAAATTGCTAAAGAGCCAATCTCCATGGAAACGCCGATTGGCGATGATGAAGATTCGCATCTGGGCGATTTTATCGAAGACACCACGTTAGAGTTACCGCTGGATTCGGCTACCTCAGAGAGTCTGCGTTCTGCCACTCACGACGTGTTGGCTGGCCTGACAGCACGTGAAGCTAAGGTTCTGCGTATGCGTTTCGGTATTGACATGAACACTGACCACACGCTGGAAGAAGTGGGCAAGCAGTTCGATGTTACGCGTGAACGTATTCGTCAGATCGAGGCTAAAGCATTGCGTAAATTGCGCCATCCAAGCCGCTCGGAAGTGCTACGCAGCTTCCTGGATGATTAAGCCGTTAAAACCCCGGTTCGCCGGGGTTTTTTATATTGATGGCTAATATGTATTAGTCGCGACTTGATCTGACACTGGACCTTGAAAGGTTGAGAGTTACCGGTTTTGATATGGGTGTCTAATCCTTATAC
>NZ_JACFXY010000012.1 GCF_014946725.1 Mixta mediterraneensis | reverse complement strand
GCTGGCGACAGCGCTGAAGCAGCGACGTTTTCCGCGCGATGTGACGCCGGACCATTCGATGTCCGGCGTCACATCGCGCGGAAAACGTCGCTGCTTCAGCGCTGTCGCCAGCCAGCGGGTGAGAAAAAGGTTTTCCTGTGCCGGCGAGAGAACGCCACCATCCTGTCTGGCCAGCGCAAGCGCCACCAGGGTGCACCATGCCAGGTAGTCCGATTTTCTGTCAGCATCACGCTGGCTCACTTCCTGTATCAAAAATTCATTTCACGAGGCAGCTGGCGTGGGCGGCCCCGGGTACTGCCCCCCGAACTGGAGCATTACTGTGAGCTAAATGTGTGTCTGACAAATGTACCTGCGACCGCGATCAATTTCTTCACACCCTTTCGCGATTCAAACGTCATTCCGGTAGATACTTAGCGCGTAATCATTCTATGCAAGCAAGGAGTCAGCGATGTTTATCGGCATCGATCTTGGCACATCAGGTCTTAAAGTCGTGTTGGTTAATGCGCACGGCAAAGTTTTAGCCAGCCAAACGGAAAAACTCAGCGTGTCGCGGCCTAAACCGCTGTGGAGCGAACAAGACCCGCAGGCGTGGTGGCAGGCATTAGACCGTGCGATGCAGACGTTAAGCCATACACATAATCTACGCGAGGTTGAAGCCATTGGATTGAGTGGGCAAATGCACGGCGCGACGTTACTGGATAAAGAAAATCGCGTGTTACGTCCGGCGATTTTATGGAACGATGGCCGCTGCGCGGATCAATGCCGGGAACTGGAACAGAAAGTAGCTGATTCGCGCCGCATTACCGGTAATCTGATGATGCCTGGCTTTACCGCGCCAAAACTACTCTGGGTGCAGCAACACGAAGCAGAGATATTCCAGCAAGTCGCAAAGGTATTGCTGCCAAAAGATTATCTGCGCTGGCGCCTGAGCGGTGACTTTGCTACCGATTTGTCAGACGCAGCAGGCACCCTGTGGCTGGATGTCGCGCAGCGTGACTGGAGCGATCAGATGCTGAATGCCTGCGGTCTGATGCGTGAACAGATGCCACGCCTGTATGAAGGCAACCATATCACCGGCACGTTGAATGCCGGACTTGCAGCGCGCTGGAAGATGAATGCGGTGCCGCTGGCGGCGGGCGGGGGAGATAATGCAGCGGGAGCGATCGGTGTTGGCATGACAGAGCCGAGGCAGGGTATGTTGTCGCTGGGTACATCGGGCGTGTACTTTGTGGTAAGTGACGGCTATCTCAGTAATCCTGAACGCGCAGTGCACAGTTTCTGTCACGTCCTGCCGCAGCGCTGGCATTTAATGTCAGTCATATTAAGCGCGGCATCGTGTCTGGATTGGGCAGCACAACTTACGGGCTGCGACGATGTGTCCCAGCTGTTGGCCGAGGCAGAACAGGCAAAAGCAGATGTACCGCCGCTGTGGTTTTTACCTTACCTTTCTGGCGAGCGTACACCGCATAACAATCCTGAAGCCAAAGGCTGTTTCTTTGGTTTTACCCACCAGCATGGTCGTGCTGAACTGGCTCGTGCGGTTCTGGAAGGGGTAGGATTTGCCCTGGCGCAAGGCATGGATGCGGTACACAGCTGCGGACTTAAGCCAGACAGTATTATGCTGATCGGAGGCGGTGCGCGCAGCGCATGGTGGCGACAAATGCTGGCAGATATTAGCGGGCAGACGCTGGATTATTGCTATGGCGGCGAAGTAGGGCCAGCGCTTGGTGCAGCACGTCTGGCACAGCTGGCGCTGAACCCCAGCGCCAACGCCCCCGCTCTGAAGCTGGCGCAACGCCATCAGCCGGATGCGCAGCGTTTTGAGCATTACCAACCGATGCGCGAGACATTTGCCCGGTTGTATCAGCAGTTGCTGCCGCTAATGGAGTAAATGTCCGGCTGTCTGTACATGCTGTACGCCGGTTAAGGGAAGATTTGCCCCCCTTAACCGGGAAATTCCGGTAAAAATCAAAAGGCAGAAGCGCCCGCCTTAGCCGATCGCGCCTAGCGCATCTTCCCTGCTCTGCTTCTTTGGCAATAAAAACAGCGTGGCAAGAATATCCAGCAAATAGATCAACGCCAGTAAGGTAATCGCCGCGACAAAAGAGTATTGGCTCGCCAGCAGACCAATCACGACCGGACCAAAACCGCCAACGCCTCGTCCCAGGTTGAACAACACGTTTTGCGCCGTGGCACGCGCCTGCGGCGGAAAAGTGTCAGAGATTAGCGCACCGTAGCCGCCAATCATGCCATTCACAAACATGCCCATCAGCGCGCCGGTAAACAGCATCACGGTGGGATCCCGCAGTTGCGCATAGATGATGACCATTGCCACCGCACCAAACTGATATAGCAGGAAAATTTTCCAGCGCGCGAAGCGATCCGCTAATACGCCGAACAACCCAATGCCAAACGTCATGCCAACCATGGTAACGGCGGTCCACAAACCTGATTTAGTCAGGCTAAAGCCGAAGTTAGAGGAGAGATAGCTCGGCATCCAGATCATTAATCCGTAATAACCAAAGTTCTGCACCGAGCAAAGAATAAAGATGCCGAGGCTGGCTTTTGCCGTGGTGCGATCGCGCACCAGCAGCCTGAGTCGTGCTGGAAACGACAGCGACGGCACATGTTTAACCCGCTGGGTATAACCTTCCGGCTCCCCCATACTGCGGCGAATAGCAAATGAGACAATCGCCGGTAGCAGACCAACCAGGAACATACCGCGCCAGCCAATCAGGCTCAGTAATGGCGGTGTGATAAGGGCTGCCAGCAATACGCCAAACTGCCAGCCAATGCCCACCCATGCCGAGGCGCGATTGCGCTTCTCTTCAGGCCAGGCTTCGGCAATCAGCGCCATGCCGATGCCAAATTCTCCGCCCAATCCCACCCCTGCCAGGGTGCGATAAATCAGTAAATCCCAGTAACCTTGCGCCACAGCACACAACCCGGTGAACACAGAGAACACCAGAATGGTAATGGTTAACACGCGAACGCGGCCAAACCGATCGCTGAGATGACCAAATACAATGCCGCCGATAACCGCGCCAATTAACGTCCAGGTCACTAGCGACCCGGCTTGCGAAGGATTGAGCGCCAGCGACACGCTGATGGCGGGCAACATAAAACCCAGGATCAGCAAATCGAATCCGTCCATGGCGTAACCGCTAACGGCAGCCAGCATCGCTTTCGCAGGCGTGACGCTCTGCTTAGGGTGGGGGGAAGGAGACATTAATCAGCACCTGATAGTGAAAAGTGCTGCAAGTATAAAGAGGCGGGACAGCGAGCTGCAACGGGAAACCCATGCGCCGGAACAGCGCATGGGGCAAATCTTATCAGAACGGCTTGTTGCTGCCGTCATCGCCAGACAACAGTTCATCCAGCCGATCGCCGCCCACGTGACGGAAATCCTGACCTTTAACGAAGTAAAAAATGATTTCACAGATATTCTGGCAGCGATCGCCGATACGCTCAATGGCGCGGGCGCAGAACAGCGCGGTCAAAACGCTTGGGATAGTTCGCGGGTCTTCCATCATGTAAGTCATTAACTGACGTACAATTCCCTCGTACTCTTTATCCACCTTTTTATCCTCGCGGTAGATATGGATCGCTTCGTTGAGGTCCATACGCGCGAAGGCGTCAAGCACGTCATGTAGCATTTGCACGGTATGACGGCCTAACGATTCCAGGCTTACCAGCAGCGGCATATGCTGTTGACCAAACTTCTCCAGTGCGGTGCGGCTGATTTTTTCTGCCACGTCGCCAATCCGTTCCAGCTCAGAAATGGTTTTGATGATCGCCATCACCAGACGCAGATCAATGGCGGTTGGCTGACGTTTGGCGATGATGCGTACGCAGGCTTCATCAATCTCCACTTCCATCATATTGATCTTCTGGTCGCCGTCGATCACGCGCTGCGCCAGTTCGCCGTCCAGATTGTGCATCGCGGTGATGGCATCAGTTAGCTGCTGCTCAACCATGCCGCCCATAATCATGACCTGGGTACGAATATGCTCAAGCTCCGCATTGAACTGACCGGAGATATGTTTATTCAGATTCAAATTGTCCATGACAATCTCCTGACAATCAGCCGTAGCGGCCAGTAATGTAATCTTCAGTTTGTTTCTGTGCTGGCGTGGTAAACAGCGTGTCGGTATCGCTGAACTCAATCAGTTCGCCCAGATACATAAATGCAGTATGGTCAGAGCAACGAGCCGCCTGCTGCATGTTGTGCGTTACGATCACCACAGTGTAATCCTGTTTCAGCTCGGTGATCAGCTCCTCAATACGTCCGGTGGAGATCGGATCGAGCGCCGAACAGGGTTCATCCAGCAATAACACCTCCGGGCGAATAGCGATGCCGCGTGCGATACACAGGCGCTGTTGCTGACCGCCGGAAAGACTGTAGCCGCTCTGATGTAGCTTGTCTTTGGTTTCATTCCACAATGCCGCTTTGGTCAGCGCCCACTGCACGCGCTCATCCATATCCGCTCGCGATAACTTCTTGAACAGGCGCACGCCAAAGGCGATATTGTCATAGATAGACATCGGGAACGGCGTGGGCTTCTGGAACACCATGCCGACGCGGGCGCGCAGCAGTGCGATGTCCTGATGCGAAGCCAAAATATTATCGCCGTCCAGCAGGATGTCGCCTTCAGCACGCTGCTCCGGATAGAGCGAATACATTTTATTGAAAGTGCGCAACAGCGTGGATTTGCCGCAGCCCGATGGCCCGATAAACGCCGTTACCTGATTCCTGGCAATATCCAGATTGATGTTTTTCAGCGCGTGGAACTTACCGTAATAGAAGTTCAGATTACGGACCTGAATTTTACCGGAAGATGAAGTCGCGATACTCATTGCTCGTCTCTCTTAAACGATGCCGCGCAAGGCAGCACCGGAAGTTAACCGTGTTTACCCCTGGCGAAAACCATACGTGCTACGATATTCAGCAGCAGTACGCACAAGGTAATAATCAGAACGCCAGCCCAGGCCAGGTTCTGCCATTCGGCAAATGGGCTCATAGCGAACTTAAAGATAGTGACCGGCAGGTTAGCCAGCGGCTGCATCATGTCGGTGCTCCAGAACTGGTTCGACAGTGCCGTAAACAGCAACGGTGCGGTTTCACCGGCAATACGGGCGATTGCCAGTAGCACACCCGTGATAATCCCCGATGCCGACGCCTTCAGCGTGATGGCCGAGATCATCTTCCATTTTGGCGTGCCAAGTGCGTAAGCCGCTTCACGCATGCTGTCTGGCACCAGACGCAGCATATTTTCGGTGGTGCGGATCACAATCGGAATCTGTAACAGCGCCAGCGCAATCACCCCGGCCCAGCCAGAGAAGTGCTGCATCTGCGCCACTACGATGGTGTAAACAAACAGCCCTACCACAATGGACGGCGCTGACAGCAGAATGTCATTAATAAAGCGGATCACTTCTGCCAGCCATTGTTTGCGTCCGTATTCCGCCAGGTATACGCCCGCCATAATGCCCAGCGGCGTACCGAAAAAAGCTGACCAAAAAATCAGCAATCCGCTGCCCGCTAACGCATTGGCTAAACCGCCGCCTGCGGTATTAGGTGGCGGCGTAGATTCGGTAAACAGCTCCCATGACACGCCCGTAAGGCCGCGTGAAACGGTGGTGTAGAGGATCCAAATCAGCCAGAACAGCTCAAAAGCCATCGTCAGTAGCGACAGCGTCAGCGCTATCTTATTTTTGGTACTGCGCCAGGCCCGCATTTTGCGGCGTGACTGTTCAAGCTCAGCACGCGCCTGCAATTCAATCGTTGTCATGAACGCGCTCCTTCACTTTTTGCCAGACGCATAATCATCAGCTTCGAAAATGCCAGCACAATAAAGGTGATAACAAACAGGATCAGCCCCAGCTCCATCAGAGCAGCAACGTGTACGCCCGATTCCGCTTCAGCGAATTCGTTTGCTAACGCTGAGGTGATACTGTTGCCTGGCATGAACAGCGATGCGCTGTCGAGTTGGTAGGTGTTGCCGATGATAAATGTCACCGCCATGGTTTCACCCAGCGCGCGGCCCAGCCCTAACATAACACCGCCAATCACGCCGTTTTTGGTGAACGGCAACACGATACGCCAGATCACTTCCCAGGTTGTACAGCCGATGCCGTAAGCAGACTCTTTCATCATTACCGGCGTTTGCTCGAATACGTCGCGCATTACCGAGGCGATGTAAGGAATAATCATGATGGCAAGGATTACCCCTGCGGCGAGGATACCAATACCGAAAGCCGGGCCGGAGAACAGCTCGCCAATAAATGGAATAGCGGACAGCACGTCACCGACGGGCGTCTGGAAGTATTCTGCGAACAGCGGGGCGAAAACAAATAATCCCCACATGCCGTAAACAATACTCGGAATGGCCGCCAGCAGCTCAATGGCAGTACCGAGTGGACGGCGCAGCCAGTTCGGCGACAGTTCCGTCAGGAATAAAGCAATCCCAAAACTCACCGGAACCGCAATAATCAGCGCAATAACAGACGTTACGATGGTGCCGTAAATCGGTACCAGCGCACCAAATTGTTCGTTTGGCGCATCCCAGCTTTTGGTCCATAAAAAAGAGAAACCAAATTTCTGTATGCCTGGCCAGGAGGAGAAAATCAGGGAGACGATGATGCCGCCCATCAGCAGCAGCACAATGAGCGCGGACAGTTTGACCAGCGCGCCAAAAATTCTGTCGCCTTGTTTGCCTGGGGCTTTGAATGCCGGCTTCGTTGCAGCCATAGAAGTCTCAGTCTTCAGAGGTTATCAGGGCGGCTTAACGCCGCCCAGGATGTCTGACCAAATCGGGTGTCGGGTCAGGGTCGTTCACTTACTGGTAAAGCGCTTTGCCAGAATCATCTTTGATGTTGGCTTTCCAGGCAGAACGGATCTGCTCGGTTACGCTGTCAGGCAACGTTGCGTAATCCAGGCTGGTGGCTGTTTTTCCGCCGTTTTTGTACGCCCAGTCGAAGAACTTCAGCACTTCGCTACCTTTACTGGCATTCGCCTGATCTTTGTAAACCAGAATGAAGGTAGTGGAAGAGATCGGCCATGCATTTTCGCCTTTCTGGAAGGTCAGGTCCTGCGCAAAAGATTTGCTCCAGTCTGCACCCTTAGCTGCGTTGCTGAAGCTGGTTTCGCCTGGCTCAACGGCTTTGCCATCGGCATCCATCAGCCTGGTGTAAGTCAGGTTATTCTGTTTGGCATAAGCATACTCAACGTAACCGATTGAACCTGGCAGACGCTGCACGAATGCTGCTACACCGTCGTTACCTTTACCGCCCAGACCGGTCGGCCAGTTAACGGTATTGCCTTTACCAATTTTGCTGTTCCACTCTTCATTCACTTTCGCCAGGTAGCTGGTGAAAACAAATGACGTGCCGGAACCGTCAGCACGGCGAACCACGTTAATGTTAGTTGCAGGCAGTTTTACGTCAGGGTTCAGCTTAACAATCGCAGGATCGTTCCACTTTTTGATGTTGCCCAGATAGATGTCGCCTACGGTTTTGCCATCCAGCGTCAGTTCGCCAGATTTAATACCCGGCAGGTTAACCGCCAGCACAACACCGCCGATCACGGTTGGAAACTGGAACAGGCCATTTTTTTGCAGGTCTTCATCTTTCAGGGGTGCATCTGACGCGCCAAAATCGACGGTTTTAGCGATGATCTGTTTTACGCCGCCAGAAGAACCAATGCCCTGGTAGTTGATTTTGCTACCTGTGGCTTGCTGATATTCTGCTGCCCACTTGGCATAAACCGGCGCCGGGAATGTCCCGCCTGCGCCAGTCAGATCGGTGGCTGCATAAGCAGATACCGCGCTTACGACGAAGGTGGCGGCAAGAATTCGGGCTACGGTGCTACGCATCAGTGTCATGTTCCCTCCAGGGGAGTTTATCTCAGGCTCAAAGCCGTTTTAGAAAGAGTCAGTGATTGCTGCAGGAGGGAAAATAGGACAGTTTGATGACAGCTAAATGTAGAAAATATGACAGTTGTATGACAGCGCGTAAAACTGAAGCGGGCCCTTACCGGGCCCGTTTTTTTATTCTACCGTAACCGATTTTGCCAAGTTACGCGGTTGGTCAACGTCAGTGCCTTTAATCAGCGCGACATGATAAGAGAGTAATTGCAACGGAACGGTGTAGAAGATGGGTGCAATGACCTCTTCTACATGCGGAAGTGGGATAATTTTCATCCCTTCGCTGTCACTGAAACCGGCATCCTGATCGGCAAATACATACAGCAAACCGCCGCGGGCGCGCACTTCTTCAATATTCGACTTCAGCTTTTCCAGCAGTTCATTGTTCGGCGCCACGACGATAACCGGCATATCAGCATCAATTAGCGCCAGCGGGCCGTGCTTCAGTTCGCCCGCCGCGTAAGCTTCCGCATGAATGTAGGAGATCTCTTTGAGTTTCAGCGCCCCTTCCATGGCAATGGGATATTGATCACCACGACCGAGGAACAGCGCGTGATGCTTATCAGAGAAACCTTCCGCGAGATTTTCAATCAGCGTATCCTGCGCCAGCATCTGTTCGATGCGACCTGGCAGCGCCTGTAAACCGTGCACAATGTTATGCTCAATTTCAGTCGCCATACCATTCAGACGTCCCAGTTTCGCCACCAGCATCAGCAATACCGTGAGCTGCGTAGTAAAGGCTTTGGTGGACGCCACACCGATTTCTGTGCCCGCTTTGGTCATCAGCGCTAAATCGGATTCACGCACCAGCGAAGAACCCGCTACATTGCATATCGCCAGCGAGCCGAGGTAACCCAGCTCTTTAGACAGGCGCAACGCCGCCAGCGTATCAGCGGTTTCACCGGATTGTGACAAGGTAATGAGCAGGCTGTTTTTACGCACCGCCGATTTGCGGTAGCGGAATTCAGAGGCAATTTCTACATCACACGGAATAGCAGCCAGCGATTCAAACCAGTAACGCGCTACCATACCGGAATTGTATGAAGTCCCACAGGCAATGATCTGAATGTGCTCAACCTGGCTCAACAGCGTTTCGGCCTGCGTCCCCAGCTCGCTGAGATCGACTTCGCTGTGGCTAAAACGACCGGTTAAGGTGTTTTTGATCGCTATCGGCTGCTCGTAGATCTCTTTCTGCATATAGTGGCGATAAATACCTTTGTCACCAGCATCGTATTGCACGTTTGATTCAATCTCTGGGCGGGACACTGGCTGGCCTGCACGATCCACGATAGTGACTTCGCGACGGGTGATTTCAGCAATATCGCCCTCTTCCAGATAGATAAAACGACGCGTCACTGGCAGCAGCGCCAGCTGATCGGAGGCAATAAAGTTTTCACCCACGCCGCGCCCTATCACCAGTGGGCTACCCGAGCGCGCGGCCACCAGCAGCGAGGGATCGCGGCTGTCCATAATCACCATGCCATACGCACCGCGCAGCTGGGGGATCACACGCAGAACCACTTCACGCAGCGATCCGCCCTGCTTCTGTTCCCAATGTACCAGATGCGCCACCACTTCGGTGTCTGTTTCTGAGGCAAACTGGTAGCCACGCTCAATCAACGCTTCGCGCAGCGGTTCATGATTTTCAATAATACCGTTGTGCACGATGATGATGTGCTCAGAAATATGCGGATGCGCATTGGCTTCTGAGGGTTCGCCGTGGGTCGCCCAGCGCGTGTGTGCGATCCCGCAACCACCAATCAGCGGTTGCTGTTCTGCGGCTTCCGCCAGTTTTTGTACTTTTCCTAAACGACGCAGGCGCGTGATGTGCCCTTGACGATCGACCACGGCCAGACCTGCCGAGTCATAGCCGCGGTATTCCAGACGGCGCAGACCTTCCAGCAGAATTTCTGCAATATCGCGTTGTGCTACTGCACCAACAATTCCACACATAATATTTTCCTGACGGTATGGCGCTTCGCCACTTTCGTTGTCATACAACCTGATTTCCGGCTTTGCCGGTTCCCCGAGCCTTGTAGAGAGTGGGGATTATAGTTTTGGTACTGCAACGGCTCGCACAGGGCGAGCCGTAAAAATTACTTTTTCTTTTGCGGACGTTGCCAGCCGGCTTTTTGATTCTGTTCTTTACGGTTATACACCAGCTCAGCGCCAGTAACGTCTTTCATTATTGTGGTGCCTGCGGCGATGGTGGCGCCAGACGCTACCGTTACCGGTGCCACCAGTTGCGTGTCGGAACCGACAAACACATCGTCACCGATAATCGTTTTGAATTTGTTCACGCCGTCATAATTACAGGTAATGGTGCCCGCGCCAATGTTCACGCTGGCGCCTATTTCAGCGTCGCCCAAATAGGAAAGATGTCCGGCTTTAGAGCCTTTCCCCAGCCGGGCTTTTTTCATTTCGACAAAGTTACCGACATGCGCAGCTTGTGCCAGCTCGCTACCGGGGCGCAGGCGGGCAAACGGGCCAACCGTACATTCCTGGGCGAGGTTTGCATCCTCGATCACCGAATAAGGACTGATGACACAATCATCACCGATCACGCTGTTTTTGATAATGCAGCCGGCGCCAATTTTGACACGATTGCCCAGCGTCACCTGGCCTTCAAAAATCACATTCGTGTCAATTTCAATATCGCGACCGTGCTTCAGCGTACCGCGCAAATCAAAACGCGCCGGGTCGCGCAGCATGACGCCCGCTAACAGCAGTTTTTCAGCTTGTTCGGCCTGAAAAGTGCGCTCTAACTTCGCGAGTTGCAGACGATTATTTACACCATCAGTCTCACTGATGCGCGCCGGATGGACTGCATTGATCGTCCGTCCTTCCTGATGCGCCAGCGCAATCACGTCGGTGATGTAATATTCACCCTGGGCATTATTGTTGGTGAGCTGCGCCAGCCAGCGTTTTAGATCGCCGCCGTTAGCAATCAGGATGCCGGTGTTAATTTCCGTAATCACAAGCTGTTCGGGGTTGGCGTCTTTTTGTTCAATGATACCGGTGATTGTGCCATTTTCTCGCACAATGCGGCCATATCCCGTGGGATTGTCTAATACGACGGTAAGTAATCCGATGCCGCCTTCTGGTTTTGCCTCACACAAACGCTGCAAAGTGGCTTCTGAAATTAATGGCACATCGCCGTAAAGCATCAGAATGTCTTCATCGTCGGCAAAAAAAGGTGCCGCCTGCTGCATCGCATGTCCTGTACCAAGCTGTTCTGCCTGTAAGACCCAGTTTAATGCGCTATCGGTTAACGTCGCTTTGAGTTGATCACCACCATGACCATAAACCAGGTGGACCTGCTGCGCCCCAAGGCCCCTGGCGGCGTCAATTACATGCTGAACCATGGGTTTACCTGCCAGCGTATGCAGAACTTTCGGCAGATCGGAATACATACGTGTACCCTTGCCGGCTGCAAGGATCACGACACTCATTGCGCAATTAGACATAACTATCCTGACTGAATTTTTACGGGTGAAAGTTAAACGGTTTAGTTCTGAGATTACTACATTTTTCTCAGGTCGAAATTAGGCGCACGCTTACTCAGGGCGTTCAGACAAAAAAAATGCCAACCCAAAGGGCTGGCATTTCATGACGCATAAAGCCGGATTACATCGCTTTTTTGGTCAGCTCGATCACGCGCAGTTTTGCAATGGCTTTCGCCAGCTCGGCAGAGGCTTGAGCATAATCCACGTCACCGTGGCTGCTGTTCATGTGCTCTTCTGCTTTACGTTTTGCTTCCAGCGCACGCGCTTCGTCAAGTTCGCTACCGCGAATGGCAGTATCGGCCAGAACGGTGCTGCTGCCCGGCTGCACTTCCAGCACGCCGCCAGAGAGATAAATAAACTCCTCTTCGCCGTGCTGTTTCACGATACGGATCATTCCAGGCTTAATGGCAGTCAGAAGCGGGGCGTGTCCTGGAAAAATACCCAGTTCACCTTCGCTACCTGACACCTGAATTTTCTGTACCAGACCAGAGAACAGTTGCTTCTCCGCGCTGACCACATCCAGGTGATAAGTCATAGCCATATCTTTCCTCCCGGGAAACCGTTATTACAGTTTCTTCGCTTTTTCCACGGCTTCTTCGATGGCACCAACCATGTAGAAGGCTTGCTCTGGCAGGTGGTCGAACTCACCTTCCATGATGCCTTTAAAGCCACGGATGGTGTCTTTCAGCGTCACGTATTTGCCTGGAGAACCGGTAAATACTTCGGCTACGAAGAACGGCTGAGACAGGAAGCGCTGAATCTTACGCGCACGTGCCACCAGCAATTTATCTTCTTCAGACAGCTCGTCCATACCGAGGATGGCGATGATGTCTTTCAGTTCCTGGTAACGCTGCAGCAAAGACTGCACGCCACGAGCAACGTCATAGTGCTCTTGACCCACAACCAGTGGATCCAGCTGACGGCTGGTGGAGTCCAGCGGGTCAACAGCCGGGTAGATACCCAGAGACGCGATCTGACGGCTCAGCGTGACGGTTGAGTCCAGGTGGGCGAAGGTGGTTGCCGGAGAAGGGTCAGTCAGGTCATCCGCAGGCACGTAAACGGCCTGTACGGAGGTGATTGAACCCGTCTTGGTGGAGGTAATACGCTCCTGCAACACACCCATCTCTTCTGCCAGCGTTGGCTGATAACCTACCGCTGAAGGCATACGACCCAGCAGAGCAGAAACTTCCGTACCGGCAAGGGTATAACGATAGATGTTGTCGATGAACAGCAGAACATCACGACCTTCATCACGGAATTTTTCCGCCATGGTCAGGCCGGTCAGGGCGACGCGCAGACGGTTACCCGGCGGCTCGTTCATCTGACCATACACCAGCGCAACTTTGTCGATAACGTTGGAGTCAGTCATTTCATGGTAGAAGTCGTTACCCTCACGAGTACGTTCACCTACACCGGCAAAAACCGAATAACCTGAGTGCTCAGCCGCAATGTTACGGATCAGCTCCATCATGTTTACGGTTTTACCTACACCCGCACCACCGAACAGACCGACTTTACCGCCCTTAGCGAACGGACACATCAAATCGATAACTTTGATGCCGGTTTCCAGCAGTTCCTGCGAGTTTGACTGCTCTTCATAAGAAGGCGCGGCGCGGTGAATAGAGGCAATTTCTACAGCGCTGCCGTCTTCTTCTTTCAGCTCACCTTTCATGTCGATAGGCTCGCCCAGCACGTTCATAATACGACCCAGGGTCGCTTTACCGACGGGAACCTGAATTGGCTTCTGCAGGTCAGTCACTTCCAGACCACGCTTCAGGCCGTCAGACGTACCCATTGCGATAGTACGTACAACACCGCCACCCAGCTGCTGCTGAACTTCCAGCACCAGACGAGCATCACCATTCTGAACCTCGAGGGCGCTGTACACTTTCGGTACCGCGTCCTGAGGGAATTCGACGTCAACAACGGCGCCGATAATCTGGACAATCTTTCCAGTTGCCATCTTGAATCCTCTACCTAATTCCAAACCTGGTTAAACCGCGGAGGCCCCCGAGACGATCTCGGTAAGTTCCTGGGTGATGCTGGCCTGACGAGCTTTGTTGTAAACCAACTGCAGCTCTTTGATCAGATTTCCGCCGTTATCGGTTGCGGCTTTCATTGCCACCATACGTGCGGCCTGCTCACTGGCCAGATTTTCCACCACACCCTGATAAACCTGCGATTCGACATAACGACGCAGCAGGGTATCCAGCAGCGCTTTCGGATCGGGTTCGTACAGGTAATCCCAGGTCTTCGCCTTCATCTCTGCTTCACCTTCCGCTGGCGGTAACGGCAGCAGTTGGGTAATAGTCGGAGTCTGAGACATGGTGTTATTAAATTTGTTGCTGACGACATACAGCTTGTCGATGCGGCCTTCATCATAAGCCTGCAACATCACTTTTACCGGGCCAATCAGTTCTGACAGAGAAGGGTTATCTCCCATGCCGTTGACTTGCGCCACGATGTTGCCACCAACAGAGCCGAAGAATGACATCCCTTTAGAACCGATAACCGCCAGATCGCTCTGAACGCCTTTATCAGACCAGGATTTCATATCTGCCAGCAGTTTTTTAAACAAGTTAATGTTCAAACCACCACAAAGCCCGCGGTCAGTAGAAACGACCAGGTAGCCGACGCGCTTGACGTCACGCTCTTGCAGGTAAGGGTGCTTGTATTCCAGATTACCTAACGCAAGGTGACCAATCACTTTGCGCATGGTGTCTGCATACGGACGGCTGGCCGCCATGCGTTCCTGCGTTTTACGCATTTTGGAGGCGGCGACCATTTCCATCGCTTTGGTGATCTTCTGCGTATTTTTTACGCTTCCGATCTTGTTACGTATCTCTTTTGCGCCGGCCATTAGCTTCTCCTCAAAGCCTTGCGGCTTGCCTTTTCAGACAAGCCGCCAGACATTACCAGGACTGGGTTGCTTTGAACGTGTCGAGGAGACCTTTCAGCTTCTCTTCGATCTCGTTATTAAAGTTGCCAGCCTGGTTGATTTCCTGCATCAGCTCGGCATGATCGCGCTCAGCAAAGGCCAGCAGTGCAGCTTCAAAGCTGCCGATTTTTGCAATTTCAACGTCGTTCAGGTAACCGCGCTCAGCTGCAAACAGAACCAGACCCTGCTGCGCGACAGACATCGGCGCATACTGTTTCTGCTTCAGAAGCTCGGTCACTTTCTGACCGTGGTTCAGCTGCTTACGAGTTGCATCGTCCAGATCAGAAGCGAACTGCGAGAACGCCGCCAGTTCACGATACTGTGCCAGCGCGGTACGGATACCACCGGACAGTTTCTTGATGATCTTGGTCTGCGCTGCACCACCCACACGGGATACGGAAATACCAGGGTTAACTGCCGGACGAATACCGGAGTTGAACAGGTTGGATTCCAGGAAGATCTGACCGTCGGTGATGGAGATGACGTTGGTCGGAACGAACGCAGAAACGTCACCCGCCTGGGTTTCAATGATTGGCAGCGCGGTCAGAGAACCGGTTTGGCCTTTCACTTCACCTTTGGTGAAACGCTCAACGTAATCAGCGCTTACGCGTGATGCACGCTCCAGCAGACGAGAGTGGAGATAGAACACGTCGCCAGGGAAGGCTTCACGGCCTGGTGGACGACGCAGCAGCAGTGAAATTTGACGGTAAGCAATAGCCTGCTTAGACAGGTCATCGTATACGATCAGTGCATCTTCACCGCGGTCACGGAAGTACTCGCCCATTGCACAGCCTGCGTAAGGAGCCAGGTACTGCAGTGCAGCAGACTCAGAAGCAGAAGCCACAACCACAATGGTATTCGCCAGCGCGCCATGCTCTTCCAGCTTGCGCACGACGTTAGAGATGGTTGAGGCTTTCTGACCAATCGCAACGTAGACACATTTAATGCCTGAATCGCGCTGGTTGATGATGGCATCGATTGCCATCGCGGTTTTACCGGTCTGACGGTCACCGATGATCAGCTCACGCTGGCCACGGCCGATTGGAATCATCGCATCGACAGATTTATAACCCGTTTGAACTGGCTGATCGACTGACTGACGGTCGATAACACCAGGTGCAATCACTTCAACTGGCGAGAAGCCGTCGTTGTCAATTGCGCCTTTACCGTCAATAGGTGCACCCAGCGTGTTCACCACGCGGCCCAACAGGCCACGACCAACCGGCACTTCCAGGATACGGCCAGTACACTTAACCTTCATGCCTTCGGCAAGGTCAGCATACGGACCCATCACCACCGCACCTACAGAGTCACGCTCAAGGTTCAGGGCGATAGCGTAACGGTTGCCCGGCAGGGCAATCATCTCACCCTGCATCACATCGGCCAGGCCGTGTACACGGATGATACCGTCACTTACAGAAACAATAGTACCTTCGTTGTGAGCTTCGCTCACGACATTGAACTGAGCAATGCGCTGCTTGATCAGTTCGCTGATTTCGGTGGAATTCAGTTGCATATGCTCCAGTCCCCTTAAGACTGCAAGACGTCTGCCAGACGCTCAAGACGGCTGCGTACGCTGCCATCAATCACCAGATCACCCGATCGGATGATCACGCCTGCCATCACAGACTTATCAATTTTGCAATTCAGCTTAACTTTGCGTGACAGACGTTTTTCCATCGCGGCGCTGATTTTAGTCAGCTGGTCGTCACTCAGCGTACTGGCAGAAATTACGTCAACTTCCGCGATCGCTTCATAGGCGTCACGCAGTTGAATAAATTGCTCCAGTACAGCCGGAAGCGCTGTCAAACGTCCGTTTTCCGCCATCACCTTAATCAGGTTCTGCGCGGGTTCATCCAGTTGATCACCACAGACTGCATTAAACGAAGCAGACAAAGCAACCGGCGCCAAAGCACCGGAAAGGAGATCTGCCATTTGTTCATTGCGAGCCACTTCTGCGGCAAACGCTAACATCTGTTGCCAGCGTTCAATACTTTGATGCTCAACAGCAAAGTCAAAAGCTGCTTTGGCGTAGGGGCGAGCTACAGTAATCAGATCAGACATCAGCCCCTCCCTCCTTACAGTTCAGCGACCAGTTTATCAACGATGTCGCTGTTAGCAGCTTCATCCACGGAGCGTTCGATGATCTTCTCGGCGCCAGCCATTGCCAGCAACGCGACTTGCTTACGTAATTCCTCACGGGCACGTTTACGCTCAGCTTCGATTTCGGCCTGCGCTTGTGCAACGATGCGATTACGTTCGTTTTCAGCTTCGGTTTTGGCTTCGTCCAGAATCTGCGCGCGACGCTTGTTCGCTTGCTCGATAATGACCTGGGCTTCTTCTTTCGCTTTTTTCAGCTGGTCGGTCGCATTAGCCTGCGCGAGATCCAAATCTTTCTTCGCGCGTTCAGCAGAAGCAAGGCCTTCAGCAATTTCTTTCTGGCGCTTTTCGATGGCAGCCATAATCGGCGGCCATACGTACTTCATGCAGAACGCGACAAACAGGATGAACGCGATGGCCTGGCCGAGGATTGTTGCATTAATGTTCACAGCACAATGCCTCTAATTAAGTATTTAACTTTTCTGCCGTTATCAGCGATAAGCGGCAGAATCCGTTCACCCGTGCACATAAGGCAGTGAGTGAACAAAGGGCTTTAGGCGACAGCAAACATCACGTAGAGACCCAGACCAACAGCGATCATCGGGATTGCATCCACCAGACCCATTACAACAAAGAACTGCGTGCGCAGCAGAGGAATCAGGTCAGGCTGACGAGCAGCGCCTTCCAGGAATTTACCTCCGAGGATGCCGATACCGATCGCAGCACCGATTGCCGCCAGACCCATCATCACAGCGGCAGCCATGTACAGCAGATCCATATTCAGGTTTTCCATGACAGTCTCCAGTTTGTTTCAGTTAAACGCTTAAGTTGTTGAGAAAAAAATCAATGTTCTTCAGATGCCATCGACAGATAGACAATCGTGAGGACCATGAAAATGAAAGCCTGTAGCGAAATGATCAGAATGTGGAAAATGGCCCACGGCACATTCAGAACCCACTGCGACCACCACGGCAACAGACCGGCAATAAGGATAAAGATCAGCTCACCCGCATACATGTTGCCGAACAGTCGCAGACCAAGAGAAACCGGTTTAGACAGCAGGCTCACACCTTCCAAAATCAGGTTGATAGGGATGAAGATCGGGTGATTAAAAGGTTGCAGCGTCAGCTCTTTCGTAAAGCCGCCTACCCCTTTCATTTTGATGCTGTAGAACAGAATCAAAATAAATACGCCCAACGCCATAGACAACGTGATGTTCACGTCTGCAGACGGCACGACGCGCAGCGCCGGCAGGCCTAAGAAATGCTCGCCGATATAGGGCAACAGATCGATAGGCAGCAGATCCATGAAGTTCATCAGGAAGACCCAGACAAAAATTGTCAGAGCCAGCGGGGCGATAAGTTTGCTCTTACCGTGATACATGTCATGCACGTTGTCATCAACGAAGCCGACAACCAACTCGATAGCCGCTTGTAATTTCCCTGGCACACCGCCGGTGACGGTCTTCGCCACTTTACGGAACAACACCAGGAAAACCAGCCCCAGCACCAGAGAGAAAAACATGGAATCGATATTTAATACCCAGAACGTCGCGGGAGCGTCGTGGGGATTCACTAACTCGAAAGTACGCAGGTCCAGCTGAAGGTTATTCAGATGGTGACCTATGTATTCTTGCGGAGTAGAGATTTCTCCTGCAGCCATGATGCCTCTTACCCTTTGTTGTTAATTACCGCCGGTGCCAACATCTGTATCACCAGCACCGATAACCAGGTTATGCCGAGAGGCCAGAAGGCCGCTCTGAACACACCTAACGCCACAATGAGCAGAGTAATGGTCGCAAACACTTTGGCTATTTCACCCAAAGCGAAGCTCCATGCAACTCGTCCCGAAGCCGGGGTTTGCCCTTGCAGGCGCCAGGCTAAAAACAAAAACAACACATTTGGCAGCCAGGCTGCCGCTCCGCCAGCGAGAGCTGAAACGCCCCAGATGACATCTTTCAGGGCAAAGAGTGCGCCGATGATGACAAACGTCACCAGCTGAATAATCAGCACGGTTCGGGCGTATTTCACACTGTAAAGAGACACTGACATGACGCTAATACTCTCCTGCCCCGTTAGGGGTATGTCGCGTGTCGTATAAGACTGCCTTTACTCATTTGAGTCAAGCAGCAAAAGCCGTGCAAATTATACGGGCCGCACCTGCGATTTCAATCGCTAAGTAGCGAAAAGGTGAATAATTATTTAAATTTCTTTCCGGACGGCTATTTTTCCAAACCTCTGTCCGACGGAATGTCCAGGCAGGCAGCCGAAAACAGGCTTGTATGTGGCTTTTAAAGCGTGCTTTAGATCACATAATAAGCATTTATTCCGCTCATACTTTTACGACTGAACAAGAATTGTCATTTTTGATATTAGAACAATATATTAACAATCAAATATTTAAATATAATACTCGCTTTCACGCAGCTTATTATCGATGAAAACACGCTATTGACACCAAAGAGGACAATAAAAGTGTGTAATTGATATTACGCACGTCAGGTTATTACTGAGATATATTTACGGGCGTGATTATCTGTATTCCAATAAACAGGACTATAAGTATTTTTTCTGATAAAAAATTGTGAATTAAAAGTTAAATGTAACAGACTTTTTCGGATAATTTCCGTCGGTTTTTTTACCTTATTTCTTCGCAGGTGTAATAAAAAAAGCATGAGACAAAAAAACTAACTGCTGTTTTTTTAGCCGGTGATTTTGCTAAGCCAAATCGTGAACCGGCTCTTAATCCACACTGTTTAAAAGATTATTCGCGGCCGATGATCACCAGATGGCGTTCACCGTCCAGCTGTGGCACCTTCAACTCAACAAGGGCATTCAGGTGATACCCTGATGTCAGCGTAGCGATCTCTTCATCAGGACGAACGCCTTTTAACGCAAAAAAGTGGCCTTCTGGCGCGGGCAAATGATGACACCAGTTAATCATGTCCTCAAGTGAGGCAAATGCGCGGCTAATGACGCCGTCAAATAGTGGTTCAGCAGAAAACGCCTCTACCCTACTCTGCACGGGCGTAATATTTTCCAGTCCAAGTTCATGCTGGACCTGACGCAGAAAACGTACCCGTTTACCCAGGCTGTCGAGCAGTGTGAAATGGGTATCAGGCATCACAATTGCCAGCGGTATACCAGGCAGGCCGGGGCCGGTGCCGACATCAATAAAGCGTGAACCTTTGAGATGTGGCGCGACAACAATGCTGTCGAGAATATGACGTACCAGCATCTGCTGTGGATCGCGCACGGAGGTCAGGTTGTAGGCTTTGTTCCACTTATCCAGCAATGCAACGTAAGCGAGCAGTTGCTGTTTTTGTTGATCGGAGAGGGTAATATTGGCCGCTTGCAGCAGCGTGGTGAGTTTGTTAATCACAGCGTGAGTCCAGTCAGCGGGGGCGAGCTGCCTCGCCCCGTTCCAGGTCAGGCGCTTTTGCGCAGCAGCCCTTGTTTTTTCAAATAAATAAGCAAAATAGAAATCGCAGCCGGTGTGATACCGGAAATGCGCGAAGCCTGACCAATGGTTGTCGGTTTATGATCGTTCAGCTTGGCGATTACTTCATTCGACAGGCCATTGACCTGACGATAATCCAGATCGACAGGCAACAAAGTACTCTCATTACGCTGCTGGCGATCAATTTCTTCCTGCTGACGCGCAATATAACCTTCGTATTTTACCTGAATTTCAACCTGTTCCGCCGCCTGTTGATCAGCCAGTGCCGGGCCAAAGCCGTCCAGGGTCATCATTGCCAGATAAGTCATTTCCGGGCGACGCAGCAAATCTTCGCCGTTGGCTTCTTTGGTTAACGGCGCGCTCAGTGCAGTATTCACGTTAGCAACATTGTCAGATTTTGGATGAACCCAGATGTCGCGCAGACGCTGACGCTCCTGCTCAATGGCTTCCAGTTTCTGATTAAATCGTGTCCAGCGAGCATCATCGACCAACCCAAGTTCACGACCGGTTTCCGTCAGACGCAGATCAGCATTGTCTTCACGCAGCATCAAACGGTATTCCGCGCGCGAGGTAAACATGCGATACGGTTCTTTAGTGCCAAGGGTGCAGAGATCGTCAACCAGCACCCCGAGGTAAGCCTGATCGCGGCGCGGTGCCCAGCCTTCTTTATCGGCAGACTGACGCGCTGCATTCAGACCCGCCAGTAAGCCTTGCGCAGCGGCTTCTTCATAACCGGTGGTGCCATTGATCTGCCCGGCAAAGAACAGACCGTGGATATATTTACTTTCCAGCGTTGGCTTAAGATCGCGCGGATCAAAGAAATCATACTCAATGGCATAGCCCGGGCGAACGATTCTGGCATTTTCCAGGCCCTGCATTGAGCGAACAATTTGCATCTGTACATCAAACGGCAGGCTGGTGGAGATGCCATTCGGATAAATTTCGGTGCTGGTCAAGCCTTCCGGCTCAAGGAAGATTTGATGCGCATTGCGATCGGCAAAACGCATCACTTTATCTTCTATCGATGGACAATAGCGCGGACCGATCCCTTCAATGATCCCGGCATACATCGGGCTACGATCAAGGTTATTGCGGATCACATCATGCGTCTTTTCGTTAGTGTGGGTGATCCAGCATGGTACCTGTTGTGGATGCTGCGCGCTGTTACCCATAAACGAAAAGACCGGCATTGGGTTGTCGCCATGCTGTGGCGTCAGCACGCTAAAGTCGATAGAACGGGCATCAATACGCGGTGGCGTCCCGGTTTTCAGGCGATTTACGCGTAGAGGCAAAGCACGCAGACGCTTTGCCAGCGGGATGGATGGCGGATCGCCAGCCCGGCCACCGCTGTAATTATCCAGCCCGATATGAATTTTTCCGTCAAGGAAAGTCCCGACTGTAAGCACTACGGTTTTAGCACGGAATTTCAGTCCCATTTGCGTCACCGCACCCACCACACGATCATTTTCAACAATCAGATCGTCAACCGCCTGCTGGAAGATCATCAGGTTCGGTTGATGTTCAAGTGCGGTACGCACTGCCTGGCGGTAAAGCACGCGATCGGCCTGTGCGCGGGTCGCTCGAACCGCAGGGCCTTTGCTTGCGTTTAGTATCCTAAACTGAATACCGGCCTGGTCGATCGCACTGGCCATCAAACCGCCTAAGGCATCCACTTCCTTCACCAAATGTCCTTTCCCAATACCACCGATCGCCGGATTACAGGACATTTGTCCAAGCGTATCAATGTTATGGGTGAGTAAAAGGGTTTGCTGACCCATTCGGGCAGCGGCCATTGCGGCTTCTGTACCCGCATGACCACCACCGATTACGATGACGTCAAAAGGATCTTGATAAAACATGGAGTGGTACCTCGTTGATGAACGGTCAGGGATCGTTGTCCTTGGGCCGTGGATTCTACTTAAATTCAGGACAGGGTGAAAGCGGTGGGATCGTCAGGGGTTAAAAAAAAAGATCTTTATTCTGTATATGATCTTTCTGTTAGATCTCTTATTAGGATCGCGCTCTCTTGTGGGTATCTGCCAAAAAGAGTGTTAAAACAAAAGCATGGTAACGATCGTTAGCTGTGAATGATCGGTGATCCTGATCCGTATAACCTGAGATCAAAACTGCACCTTATCCACAGCTCAAAAAACATACCTGGGTTGTTCGTGGGATAACTACCGGTTATACGCAGGAATAAAGAGGAGTTACCCACAACTGATCCGCTTTCAAATGGATTAAATCAGCATTTTCCACCAGGGATCGCAGATATTTCCCGATCCTCTGTCGGATCAAATCAGCGTTTTCCAGCCTGCGACCCACTCTTCTGCTGGATCTTCAGGAATCTCATGCTCTAATACATCAATTTCCAGTCGATCGCCGATACGTTGAGCACCACGTGCGATCAGTAACGCGTCTATATTACGGATCGCGCCACAAAACAGATCGTATTCGTGATTGCCAATAC
Organism: Mixta mediterraneensis; assembly: GCF_014946725.1. Lineage (GTDB taxonomy): Bacteria > Pseudomonadota > Gammaproteobacteria > Enterobacterales > Enterobacteriaceae > Pantoea > Pantoea mediterraneensis. The sequence continues at coordinate 122,229 of NZ_JACFXY010000012.1, read as the reverse complement.
CAACAGCGCCAAAGCGCACCGCAGAGAGATCGGGTTGGCTTTCATTAATAGCATCGTAAAACGGAATCAGGTTATCCGGCAGCTCACCTGCACCGTGGGTAGATGACACAATCAGCCAGATACCCTTCTGCGGCACGTCATCCAGTTCCGGTCCATGCAGCAGCTGCGTTGAGAAGCCAGCTTCCTGCAACTTTTCTTCCAGATGTTCAGCAACGTATTCGGCGCTGCCCAACGTGCTCCCACTGATTAACGTAATATCGGCCATCATGCTCTCCCGAACTAAAGGCGAGCATTGTACGCTGTGATCAAGCCGTGATCCACCTGTGGAAAACAGGGTTAATAGATCAAATAAAGTGAACACAACCATTGGGAGACGGCGAGTTCACGTGGGATAAGGTTATACACAGGGCGGGCGAATAATCAGGGTTTGATCGTGCGCATGATCGGATTTTGCAGAGAAATCAGCGTTTCGGTGGACTGAATTTCATCGATGGTCTGGATCTTATTAATTAACACCTGCTGCAACGCGTCAATGGAGCGACACATTACTTTGATAAAGATGCTGTAATGGCCGGTGGTGTACCAGGCTTCTACCACCTCATCCAGCGCATTGAGTTTGCTAAGTGCAGCAGGATAATCACGGGCGCTTTTCAGGATAATGCCAATAAAACAGCACACGTCGAAACCCAGTTGTCGTGGATCGATTTCAACACGCGTACCCAAAATAATCCCGGCCTGCTTCATCTTCTCCACGCGGACATGAATAGTACCGGGGCTTACGTTGAACTGTTTTGCCAGCTCAGCATACGCGGTGCGTGCGTTATCGAGCAGCGCATTTAAAATGCCGCGATCCAGATTATCCAGTTGCAGATGTTCGGCCATTTTCACCCTCGTTATGTTTATTCTTCATTGAACAGAGGAGAATGTGCAGTAAAATGCGGGATTAGGCAATGTATCGGCAGCGGCGAGTGCCGCTGCCTGATCGGTTAACGCTTACGCCAGATCGTCACTTGTGCCTGCGTATGCTGGAATTTACGCGCGGTTTCACGAATGACAAAAGGCACATCCTGCGGCATACCGGTTTGCTCGAAATCGGCAGCCAGTAACCGTTGTAGCGCTTGCAAAGTGGTCAGCGCCTCGCCATTTTCGCGTATGCCACCAAGCCAGTTTTCCTTTGGCGTAAACTCTTCCAGCCAGGTATAGGGTGAAGAGAGCAACAGGATACCGCCCGAACGTAGCATTGGCGTAATGTCTTGCAGGAAACGCTTTGGCTGGCGCAGGCGATCAATCAGGTTAGAAGCCAATACCAGATCGTAGCATTGTGGCTGCGGTTTCAGGTTGCAGGCATCGCCCTGAACAAACTGGATCCGCTGCGCTATCTCGCTATTCAGTTTAAAATCTTTCAGCCGGACCTGACGGTATTCCACCAGCTCGCCTTCTTCCGGCACTACATAGCGGAAGTCTTCGCCAGTGGTAAGTTGAAGTGCGACATCAATGAAGCGAGCTGAATAATCCATGCCGACTACACGGTCAAAATGCCGTGCCAGCTCAAAACTGGCGCGACCGGTAGCACAGCCAATATCTAAGGCTGTGCCGCGCTGTGTCGTATGCTGCAGCGCCAGTTTTACCAGCGTTTCGGCGTAGTTTTCCACCCCGAAATAGCGCGGACCATACTGAAAATCAAGGTACTGGGACACCATGCTGTCGGTTTCATAAGGATTCAGCATCATGGTTTCTTCATGAGAAGACACGACATAACGGAAACCTGCATGCTGAAAGAAGTGACGACGGAAAGCGTAACGCGCTGATTTCAGAGCTTCATTACCCGTGGAAATCCAGCTGCCACCTTTAATGAGTGAATGTTTACCGTCAAAGGTTGGCGTAGAGAAGTCATCATATAAAGGATGGACTTTGAAGCCTTCGAAACCGTTGGTTGGCGTGGTTGTCCATTGCCAGACGTTGCCAACCACATCGAAAAAATCACCTTGTGGAAACTGATCGACAGGATTTGAAGAGGCCCAGTACGCCAGATTGACGTTGCCGGGCGCACTTTCCCAGTTTGGCTGATCGCCTTCGACCTGTTCGCGCAGTTGGACCCATTCTGCTTCGCAGGGAAGCTGGATAGATTTTCCTGTCTGATCGGCTTTCCAGCGGCAGAAAGCCGAAGCTTCCAGCTGATTGACTTCAGCGGGCCAGTCCCATGGCATCATCACTTCTTCAGTCATCAGACGTAGTTTTAGCTGATCGGGTAACTCTGGATTACCGACCCAGAAGGTTGGCCTATCTGCCTGGGCAAATTCACGCCAGCCCCAACCTTCCTCATCCCACCAGCGCGCATCCTGATACCCACCCGCACTGATAAATTCATAAAACTCAGCATTACTTACCAGCATTTTGCTGGCTTTGAACGGTTTCAGCTCCACATACTGCATGCCGTATTCGTTATCCCAGCCGTAGGTATCATCGGTTTTTCCTAAAGCGATACGACCACCAGGCATGTTTACCAGGGTATTAGCGGGAACGTCACTGCGAAGGTGGCGCGCATCTGGACAGACGGGCCATTGCGGTTGTGGTTTGACCCATTCAACCGGCAACTGGCGTATCAGTACGCTGGAGGTTTCCAGATGAATACGCTCATGCTCAATACCCATTAAAATCACCCATGCCGGGCTGTCCCAGTCAATGGGCAATTCCAGCGGCATGGTTTGGATAAATTCACTGACCAGCGTTTTGACGCTGCCGCGATAATCACGGACCGCTTCAACGGTCGGCCATTCATAATGGCTGTCATCAAGATCATCCCAGCTCATCTCATCAACACCGATCGCCATCATTGCTTCAATACGATCGTCTAAGCGTGAATCAATAAAACGGCCAGCCATCAGCTTATTAATGAAGAAAGTGGCGGTATGACCAAAATAGAAGATCAGCGGATGACGCAGCGGGATTGCTTTGGTGAACCAGGCGCGTTGATCCGCGAGACAGGTAAACAGATTTTCGTACAGTTCCCAGGTTTGCGTAAAATATGCCAGCAGCTCGGCACGTTTTTGTTCGACATTATGACCAGACAGCAGCAAAGTACGCGTCGGTGCAGGCAGATCGCGATGAGATTGGACCATTGTCACAAGGAGCTCCAGATTGCTGAGTGAGTAAAAGCAATTATTCACTATAGCAAATAAGGGTTTCTGCCAGATGACTTAGCGACGCCAGTGACGCAGCAGGCGGCTTTTCATGCCAGTATCGAAACGCCAGATATGATCAAAGATACGCAAAATGCCGGGCTTGCCGTGAGTGGACATCGCGACGGCATGAAAACGCTGCTGATGATGGCGCTGGCGCTGTTTAATGGCGCTGACGACCTCTTCCGGCAAACGCTGGGCGATAAAGTCAGAAACGATCACCGCGTCGGCTTCCTGCCAGGCAGGGCCTTCCATACGCTTTACGGTTGACGAAAGGCAAGCGGCGAGATCGGTGCCACCACGAAAACGCTGGCTGAGAAAGCGAATAGCCTGCTCCAGACCATCGTCCCCCGTTAATTCATATCCGATCACGTCATGGGCGAACAGCATAATGTAGCAACGACGGCGATCGGCCAGCGCGACTTTCAGTAATGCCAGACAAAAAGCTTTCGCGCAGCGTTCATTAAAGCCTCCCATCGAGCCGGATGTATCAACGCAGACAATGAACGGGCCGCGTGGCTGCTCCTCATGATGCTGGTGGGCAAACGGACGCATCGACACTTTTTCATGCCAGACATCGCCTTGCAGCTTGTAAGTCAGCAGCCGTTTTTCTACCAGACGGCGATAAAATTCCAGTTCCAGCTCGCTAATGCTAAGCGCTGCCAGTTCGGGAGGAAGCAAACGCAGCATGTCATCGCTTTGATGAATACCGCTAACTTCTTCTGGTACTGCAGCCGGTTCATGCACTAGATAATGAAAGGCTTCCACAGGCGCATCTTTCGACGGCACCGATTTAGCCTCGCGGCTGCGGCCCAGCTGCTGAGCCAGCTTCATCAGCTCCGGCTGCTGGGCCAGAAATTCACCGTATTGCAGCATTAACTGATAATCACTGGGTTGCAGCGACGTTTTGCTCATGTCCCACAAGCGGCCCGCTGCCGTTTCATCGTCACTCAGTATCGGTGCAAGTTGACCACTCAGCGCCATGCGCTGCTGCAATTCAGTCATCAGGCGCTCACGCTGCTGTTCCAGCAATTGCTCATTTAACGTCAGGGTCTGGAGCGTAAGGCTGAGCCGCCAGCGCTGCAAAAAAAGCGTATATTGCGCCGGGCTGAGTTGCTGAGCGTTGGTGTGATGGAGAAGTCGGTTTGCTTCATCAAGGAACGGGGAGGAGAGCTGCTCCAGCGTAGTCAACGTATCAGCGAGTTGGTGATTAAATTCAGCATGGCTGTATAACTGCACACGCTGAAAAAGCTGAAATTCCTGTGACAAGTTTTCCGGTACTGGCGTGGCCTTTAATTCTGCAATGATTTCTGTTTTCCAGCGTGGCACATCCCGTAGCAGCGCCTGCTTCAGACCCGGAAATTTTTTAAAAAACAGCGTTAATTGTGGCGTTGCCAGCAGCGCGATAATCAATTCTTCAATTAATTCGGCTTCCCCGATGGAAAGCAGTGTGCTGAGCGCTTCCAGAGAAATCATTTACGCGCCTGTTGCAGCTGTTCCGCGACATCCTGCAGGCTGGTCTCAACCCGTGCCAGCCAGTCGTCGCTGATAAATAAACAGCGTTGATGCTGGCTAAAAAGGTGACGCTGGGCGCGTAACTGGGCATCAAGCTCGTCCAGCGCGCTGATAATTTCCTCCGGCAGTTCGTTGCTGCTGCTGGCTCCTGGTAACGTCAGGCGTACGGTCTGCAAGCTAACGTCGCGTACCGCCAGGCAATGTTGGTTATCGACCAGTAAATCCAGCGACTGGGCAAAACCTATCCCATTGAGTTTGCCGCGAATATCGCCGCCTTTTTGTAGCCATTGATTCAACGCGTCACGGGCAATAACAAGGTGCGTCACCTGCATGTCATGTAGCGTCAGCGGTTGTTGCAGCATTAACGTTAAATGTTCATCAGTGAAGCTTTCGGGCAAATCGTAATGGGGCTTACGACTGAACATACCGCTGTGTTTTTCAAGCGTGATCGCTTGCGCCACGCTTTGCTGCTGTAATGCCATACGGCGCGCTTTAATTTGTTGCAGTTTGAGCAATAGGGATTGCTGCTGCCATGCGTGCTGCGTCATTAACTGGTCGATCTCACGATCCAGCAGCTGCATGGAGGCGACATCGTGCCACAGGCAATCCTTCAGCAGAATAAGATCAATGGGAGCAATGGTGCTGCGGCCGCTGTAAAACGCGCTGGCCTGCAACAAATGAATGGCTTTTTTCCAGCGACGATCGGAGATATAAGGCGCTTCCGGATGATTTTCTAACTGCTGGCGCAGCTGGTAAATCAGCTCAAAGACATTATCCGGCAAATTGACCTGGCTGATGCTCTGCTGCCATTGCCGGTATTCATCGTCGCTGATACGCAGCGATTCCGCGACGGGATTGGCATTTTCATCCTGCTGGTGGGTTAACATGCTGCGGAAGTTTTGCTTCTCATGCACGTTGTCCAGCCACAGGCGGATTAACATGCGATCATAGAGCGCCTCCAGCCCGCTGTCGGCTTCTGGCAGTTCGTTGGACGCAGCGACCAGCAGGCGCATGGGAATTTTTTCTTCGCTGTCGCCATTGCGGAAACGGCGTTCGTTAATCGCGGTTAGCAAGGTATTTAAAATTGCCGGACCGGCTTTCCAGATCTCATCAAGAAAAACGATTTCAGCGTCAGGCAAATAGCCTTTAGTAAGCCGCTGATAGCGTCCTTCATCTTTGAGTGCCTGAATCGATAGCGGGCCAAACACTTCTTCCGGTGTGGAGAAACGGGTCATCAGATATTCAAAGGCGCGGGCATTCTGGAAAGCATATTTCAGGCGGCGAGCTATCAGGCTTTTAGCAATGCCTGGCGGCCCCAGCAGGAACACGCTTTCACCGCTCAGAGTGGCCAGCAAACACAGGCGAATGGCGTGATGGCGTTCATACAAGCCTTTTTCTAACGCGTTGCTGAGGCGAGAAATTCTTTCAGCCAAAAGATGGGGTTGAACCATAATCACATCATTGTCCTTACGATCGTCGAGCCGCCGTGCTTTAGCGAACGCAATACTTTATAGATTATGATGCGTGAAAGCGTTGATAGCTGTCAGCTTTTTTGTTTCAGAAGGTTCTACCGCGTTAAAAACGCCCTTAAGTCACTATTTTTACGAGAAAAACAGCCAGATGGTGGATGACCATACGGTTTACAGGGATAGGATTTTTTGCGAATAGGTGCATACTGTGCGCTTTTTGATGGCTTGAGCGAGAGGTTTTATGCCTCTCAGGCTCCAACAAAAGACAACTCTATGAGCTCGGAAAATAAGCAGTCGCTCGGTGGATTAACGCTGGCCGCTATTGGTGTGGTTTATGGCGATATTGGTACCAGTCCGCTGTATACCTTGCGTGAATGCCTGTCAGGTCAGTTTGGTTTCGGGGTAGAACACGAAGCCATATTGGGTTTCTTATCATTGATTTTCTGGCTATTAGTGTTGGTGGTTTCACTTAAATACATCAGCTATGTGATGCGTGCCGATAATGCCGGCGAAGGTGGAATTTTAACTTTGATGTCGCTGGCGGGCCGCCATACCGGCGCGCGTGCTACGGCGGTGCTGGTGATTATGGGGCTGGTTGGCGGCAGCTTCTTCTACGGTGAAGTGGTGATCACGCCCGCTATTTCTGTGATGTCAGCGATTGAGGGGCTGGAAATTGCCGCGCCGTTACTTGAGCGGTTTATCGTACCGCTTTCCATCGCGGTGTTAACCCTGCTGTTTATGATTCAAAAGCACGGCACCGGCATTGTCGGTAAGCTGTTTGCGCCGGTGATGTTGCTATGGTTTTTGGTACTGGCGGCGCTTGGCATCAGCGGTATTATGAAGAATCCCGAGGTGTTGCAGGCGTTAAATCCAGCATATGCGGTTAATTTCTTTATCCACTACAAGTCTATTTCATTCTTTGCGCTCGGTGCGGTAGTGCTGGCCATTACCGGTGTAGAGGCGCTGTATGCGGATATGGGCCATTTCGGCAAAATGCCGATTCGTCTTGCCTGGTTCTCGGTAGTGCTGCCATCGCTGGGACTGAACTATTTCGGTCAGGGTGCATTATTGCTCACCGATCCTGCCGCGATTAAAAATCCGTTCTTTCTGCTGGCACCTGAATGGGCGTTAATTCCCATGTTGATCCTTGCCACGCTGGCGACGGTAATTGCCTCGCAGGCTGTGATTTCTGGCGTCTTCTCGCTGACGCGCCAGGCGGTTCGTCTCGGTTATCTTCCGGGTATGCGCATTATCCACACGTCAGAGAAAGAGTCTGGCCAGATCTATATCCCGACGATTAACTGGGCGCTCTATTTTGCGGTGGTGATTGTCATCGTTAGCTTTGAACACTCCAGTAATCTGGCTGCGGCGTATGGAATTGCGGTGACCGGCACTATGGTCTTGACCTCGATTCTGTCTTGTACGGTGGCGATTAAAAACTGGCACTGGCAGAAGCTGATGGTTGGATTGATCCTGTTACTGATGCTGTGTATCGATATTCCGTTGTTTACCGCTAACCTGATTAAGATTTTCTCAGGCGGCTGGTTGCCGCTTTGTCTTGGACTGGTGATGTTTATCGTTATGACGACCTGGAAAAGCGAGCGTTTTCGTCTGCTGCGTCGTCTACATGAACATGGTAATTCATTAGAGGCGATGATTGTCTCGCTGGAGAAATCGCCACCGGTTCGTGTACCAGGCACGGCGGTGTATATGTCGCGTGCGCTGAACGTCATTCCATTTGCGATGTTGCATAATCTTAAGCACAACAAAGTGTTGCATGAACGCGTCGTGTTACTGACTTTGCGCACCGAAGATGCACCTTACGTGCATAACGTGCGTCGCGTGACCATCGAACAGCTGTCGCCGACCTTCTGGCGCGTGGTAGCAAGCTACGGCTGGCGCGAAACCCCGAATGTAGAAGAAGTGTTCCATCGCTGTGGGCTGGAAGGGCTGAATTGTCGCATGATGGAAACCTCATTCTTTATGTCGCACGAGTCGCTCATCATGGGTAAACGGCCCTGGTATCTGCGGTTACGCGGCAAGCTGTTCCTGGCGCTGCAACGCAATGCGTTGCGCGCGCCGGATCAGTTTGAGATACCACCGAACCGTGTCATTGAGCTAGGCACCCAGGTCGAGATTTAACCGGATTCGCCTGCACGCTGGACGCCTCGGACTCGCGCAAGGTGGCGCATAACCACCGCCTTGCCGCGGGTAAAAAAACAACCTGCCTGCCATACAATGGCACGATGTGACGCACAAAAGGTAATCTCGTGCCGCAGCCGTTAAGGACTGATCCCGCTTCGCTGGTGATAAACCCATTAATGCTTCATCCCGGCTGGTTCAGCCCCGCTTTGCAGCCATCGCCGGTTACGTGATCGCCTTCAGTGAATAAAACATTTATCGATTTTTCGCAGTTGGAAAGCGTTTTATACGAAGTACCGCGCAGCTTATAGCGCGGCTTTCATTAACTTCGCCTGTTTTTAATCGATACGATCCTGCTAAGAACCTTGTGCTTAACTGTATACATCAAAAAAACTGTTCATGGAAAAAAGGAAACTGTATGAAAAAACAAGCCGTACTATTAGCCGTTGTGATGCTGACATCTACCTCCGTTCTGGCTGCACAAAATGGCGGATTTGTTGATCCTGATGCCCCGGCCGCCCAGGTCAAAAAAGGTGGATTTAGCGCCGATCACACCAGTGTAGTGACTGTTAAGCAGGCTGAAGAGATGAAGGATGACAGCTGGATCACCGTGCGCGGCCAGCTGGTAAAACAGCTTGGTGATGAAGATTACCAGTTCCGCGATCAAACCGGCACGATGAAGGTAGAAATCGACCACAAGCGTTGGGACGGGCAAACCATTTCGCCAAAAGACCATGTAGAGCTAACCGGCGAGCTGGATAAAGATTTCAACAGCATTGAGCTGGACGTTAAACACGTCAGGAAACTGCCTTAAAACCTGGATTCAGGGCCGCTTCGGCGGTCCAGTTTTTAATTTCAATCCTTCCCTAAAGCCAAATTCTCTCCTGCGGAAGCGAAACGTTTCGATAGCGATCACACTTCTTTTATCTGGTGATTGAGTTGCTTCTTACTTTTTATACACTGCCGCCAGCGAAACGTTTCGCTGTGGAGTGAATAGATGAAAAAAGGTCGCTTGTTAAACGCTGAACTCTCTCATGTGATTGCCCGTCTGGGACATACGGATACGCTCACGATCGCCGATGCTGGCTTGCCGATTCCGGCGGGGCCGCAGCGTGTCGATTTGGCGCTTACGCCGGGTATGCCCGATTTTATCCACGTGGTCAATGCTGTCACGCTTGAGATGCAGGTAGAAAGCGCCCTGATTGCAGAAGAGATTAAGCTGCACAATCCGCAGCTCCATAGTGCGCTGCTCGCCGTGCTCGAAGCCTTGCAACAGCACCAGGGGAATACCATCGCTGTACGTTACACCAGCCATGAACAGTTCAAACAATATACTCAGCGTAGTCAGGCGGTCATTCGCAGCGGAGAGTGTTCTCCGTATGCGAATGTCATCCTGAGCGCCGGTGTAACCTTCTGAGGGCGCTATGCAACCATTATTGCAACTCATTGGGATTGAAAAATCGTTTCCTGGCGTAAAAGCGTTAAAAGGTGCGTCGCTGGCAGTTTACCCTGGGCGCGTAATGGCGCTGGTAGGTGAAAACGGCGCGGGTAAATCTACCATGATGAAAGTGCTGACCGGCATCTACAGCCGCGATGCCGGATCGCTAAAGTGGCTCGGTGAAGAAACCACATTTAGCGGACCGAAAGCGTCGCAGGATGCAGGCATCGGTATCATTCATCAGGAACTGAATCTGATCCCTCAATTAAGCGTGGCGGAGAATATTTTTCTCGGCCGCGAATTTGTCAGCCGTTTTGGCCGCATTGACTGGAAACGTATGCATGCCGAAGCGGACGCGTTACTGAAACGGCTTAACCTGCGCTTTAACAGCCACAAGCTGGTGGGCGAGCTTTCCATTGGCGATCAGCAAATGGTGGAAATCGCCAGAGTGCTCAGTTTTGAGTCGCAGGTAATCATTATGGATGAGCCGACCGATGCGCTCACCGACACCGAAACCCTCTCGCTATTCAATGTGATTAACGAGCTGAAAGCGCAAGGCTGCGGCATCGTTTATATCTCGCACCGTATGAAAGAGATTTTCGAGATTTGCGATGACGTCACGGTATTTCGCGACGGCCAGTTCATTGCCGAACGTGCAGTCAACGATCTGACAGAAGAGAGCCTGATCGAGATGATGGTCGGACGCAAACTGGAAGATCAATATCCACGTCTTGAACAAGCGCCAGGCGATGTGCGTTTAAAAGTGGAAAATCTGTGCGGGCCGGGGGTGCATAACGTCAGTTTTACGCTGCACAAAGGCGAAATTCTTAGCGTGGCTGGATTAATGGGCGCTGGCCGCACCGAATTAATGAAAGTGCTGTACGGTGCTTTGCCACGTAGCAAAGGCAAAGTATGGCTGGATGCCTGCGAAGTGGTGACGCGCTCGCCACAGGACGGGCTGGCAAATGGCATCGTGTATATCTCTGAAGATCGTAAGCGTGACGGTTTAATTTTGGGCATATCGGTAAAAGAGAACATGACGTTGACTGCGCTGCGCTATTTCAGTCGCGGCAGTGGCAGCCTGAAGCATGCCGAAGAAGCGTTAGCGGTAGACGATTTTATCCGCCTGTTTAATGTAAAAACGCCGTCAATGATGCAGCCGATTGGCCTGCTGTCTGGTGGTAATCAGCAAAAAGTGGCGATTGCGCGCGGATTAATGACGCGGCCTGACGTGCTGATCCTTGACGAGCCGACGCGCGGCGTTGATGTCGGCGCGAAGAAAGAAATTTATCAGTTAATTAATCAGTTCAAGGCCGAAGGGCTGAGCATCATTTTGGTGTCGTCGGAAATGCCGGAAGTGTTAGGCATGAGCGATCGCATTCTGGTGATGCACGAAGGTTATCTAAGCGGCGAATTTACCCATGAACATGCTACCCAGGAAAACCTGATGGCGGCAGCCGTTGGCAAGCAACACAGCGAGGATTTAGTTGTATGAGTACCCAAACCTTACCTTCCAGTCGCCGCTGGTTTAGCAAAACCTGGCTGCTGGAACAAAAATCGTTGATTGCGTTAATTGTGCTGATTGCCGTGGTGGCAAGCCAAAGCCCGAATTTCTTCACCGTGGCCAATCTGTTCAATATTCTGCAGCAAACCTCGGTGAACGCCATTATGGCGGTGGGTATGACGCTGGTGATTTTAACGTCAGGCATTGATTTGTCGGTGGGGTCGTTACTGGCGCTTACCGGCGCGGTAGCCGCCTCGCTGGTGGGGCTGGAAGTCAATGCGCTGGTAGCAGTGGCCGCTTCGCTGGCGCTGGGCGCAGCCATTGGCGCGGTGACCGGCACGATTGTGGCCCGCGGCAAAGTGCAGGCCTTTATCGCAACCCTGGTAATGATGCTTCTGTTGCGCGGCGTTACCATGGTTTATACCAACGGTAGCCCGATCAATACCGGCTTTAATGACAACGCCGATCTGTTTGGCTGGTTCGGTATTGGCCGGCCGCTGGGTATTCCTACGCCGGTCTGGCTCATGGCGATAGTGTTTATCCTTGCCTGGTACATGCTGCATCACACGCGTCTGGGTCGTTATATCTACGCGCTGGGTGGCAACGAAGCCGCGACACGCTTATCCGGAATTGATGTAAATCGTGTCAAAGTCATTGTTTATTCTTTGTGCGGCATGCTGGCGGCGCTGGCCGGCACCATCGAAGTAGCGCGGCTTTCTTCGGCACAACCGACGGCGGGCACCGGTTATGAACTGGATGCTATCGCTGCCGTGGTCCTGGGCGGAACCAGCCTGGCCGGTGGCAAAGGGCGCATTATGGGCACGCTGATCGGTGCGCTGATCCTCGGCTTCCTGAACAATGGCCTTAACCTGATGAGTGTTTCTTCGTACTACCAGATGATCGTTAAAGCGGTGGTAATCTTGCTGGCGGTGCTGGTGGATAATAAAAGCAGTAAATAACTCTGACCTATACACAGGATGATTAGATGAAAAAGTTGACCGCATTGGCCGTCATTCTTGGCGCCACATTAAGTGCCAGCGCAATGGCAAAGGACACTATCGCGTTGGTGGTTTCTACGTTGAATAACCCATTCTTTGTTTCTCTGAAAGAAGGCGCCCAAAAAGAGGCCGATAAGCTGGGTTACAACCTGGTGGTGCTGGATTCGCAGAACAACCCGGCAAAAGAACTGGCTAACGTGCAGGATTTGACGGTTCGCGGCACTAAGCTGCTGCTGATCAACCCAACTGATTCCGATGCGGTCGGCAATGCGGTAAAAATGGCGAATCAGGCTAATATCCCCGTTATCACCCTGGATCGCGTTGCGACACAAGGCAGCGTGGTGAGCCACGTCGCGTCAGATAACCATTTTGGCGGTAAAATGGCTGGCGATTATATCGCGAAGAAAGTTGGCGAAAACGCAAAAATCATTGAACTGCAAGGTATCGCTGGCACATCTGCGGCGCGCGAGCGTGGTGAAGGCTTTAAGCAAGCTGCCGATGCCCATAAATTCCAGATACTTGCCAGCCAACCGGCTGATTTTGATCGCACCAAAGGGCTGAACGTAATGCAGAACCTGTTGCAGGCGCATCCTGATGTGCAGGCGGTGTTTGCCCAGAATGATGAAATGGCGCTGGGTGCACTTCGCGCGCTGCAAACCGCCGGTAAAACAGATGTGATGGTGGTCGGCTTTGACGGCACCGCTGATGGCGTTAAAGCCGTTGAATCAGGCAAACTGTCAGCAACCGTTGCGCAGATGCCAGACAAAATTGGCATGATCGGCGTGGACACCGCTGATAAAGTGCTGAAGGGTGAGAAAGTACAGGCTATCAACCCCGTTGACCTGAAACTGGTTATCCAGTAACACAAAGAAAAGCAGGGCATTGCGCCACCCTTCCGGTGGCGCACTCTTTCCGGATTATTTCCTATGAGCAAAAACGCAAAACTGGCCGTTCTTGGTAGCATCAATGCTGATCACATCCTTAATTTGACGCACTTTCCTCGCCCTGGCGAAACGGTGATCGGGAAGCAGTATCAGGTTGCATTTGGCGGCAAAGGCGCGAATCAGGCGGTCGCCGCCGGCCGCGCAGGTGCGGATATTGCATTTATTGCCTGCGTAGGAGGAGATGATATTGGCGAGCGTATTCGTCGACAATTAACCCTGGACAATATTGACGTTGCGCCAGTCGAATGTATTGAAAATGAATCAACCGGCGTGGCGATGATTTTCGTTAATGGCGAAGGCGAAAATAATATTGGAATCTATGCAGGAGCTAACGCGTCATTAACCCCGACTTATGTGGAACGCCATCAATCAGTGATTGTTCAGGCTGATGCGTTACTCATGCAACTTGAATCCCCCCTGGAAAGCGTGTTGGCGGCCGCGACCATTGCCAGCCAGCACCAAACGCAGGTGATCCTTAACCCTGCGCCGGCCACAACCTTGTCAGATGAACTGCTGGCGCTGATCGACATTATCACCCCCAATGAAACCGAAGCGGAAATTCTGACCGGTGTTGCGGTTAATAGCGACGAAGATGCGGCCCGCGCGGCTGAAGCACTGCATGCTAAAGGCATCAAAACAGTCTTGATCACGCTGGGCCGTCGCGGCGTATGGCTGAGTGAACAGAACAATGGTCAGCGTATCGCGGGGTTCAGCGTGAAGGCAGTGGATACTATTGCTGCGGGTGATACCTTCAATGGTGCGTTTATTACGGCACGTCTGGAGGGTAAAACGATGCACGACGCGGTGCGTTTTGCTCATGCCGCTGCGGCGATTGCGGTGACGCGTCCGGGTGCGCAGCCTTCCGTGCCGTGGCGCCCGGAAATCGACGATTTTTTGCAACAGCAGGATTAAGCGCTTGACCACCATGAAAGATGTCGCCCGTAAAGCGGGCGTTTCGACTTCCACTGTTTCCCACGTCATTAATAAAAATCGTTTTGTTAGCGTCGGTGTACGAGAAAAAGTTGAACTGGCAATTCGGGAATTGAACTACGCGCCATCAGCACTGGCGCGTAGTTTGAAGATCAACCAAACCCACACTATCGGGATGTTGATTACTGCGAGCAGTAACCCTTTTTATGCAGAAATTGTGCGTGGCGTTGAGGATAGCTGCTATGAGCGTGGCTACAGCTTGATTCTTGGGAACACGGCAGGCGATGAGGATCGCATGAACCGCAGCCTGGAAACGCTGTTACAAAAGCGCGTCGATGGCTTGCTATTAATGTGTACGGAAAGCCATCTGCCCTCCGCAGATATTCTTAATCGTTATCCTTCTATCCCTACCGTGATGATGGACTGGGCACCGTTCGAAGGACGGGGTGATATTATACAGGACAATGCCTTGCTCGGTGGTGAGCTGGCAACACAGCATTTGATCGACAGCGGCTATACGCGTATTGCCTGTATTGCAGGCCCGCTGGATAAAACGCCGGCACGTATGCGTCTTGAAGGTTATAAAAATGCCATGGAAAAAAACGGACTGGATGTTTTGCCTGGTTACGTGGTGGAGAGCGACTTCGAATTTCAGGGCGGTTACAACGCTATGATTGAACTGCTGGCGCTGAAAACGCCGCCACAGGCTGTTTTCACCAGTAATGATGCGATGGCAGTTGGCGTTTATCATGCATTGTATCAGGCAGGTTTACAGATTCCGCAGGATATGGCGGTGATGGGTTATGACGATATTGAACTGGCGCGCTATCTGTCACCACCGTTAAGTACGATTCATCAGCCTAAAAATGAACTGGGCGAGCTGGCGATTGATACGCTGATTCATCGCCTGCGCCATCCCGACGTCAGTCAGCAAACGTTGGTGCTGACGCCGGAACTGATTGTGCGCGGTTCTGCTTAAGACGCCTTCTTCTTTTTATCGCGATTGCTGATCAAATTGCGACCATCGCCATGACGCAACATCATGAACATCAGCGCCGACAACACCGTCACCACGCCCATGGTCAGGAAGGTAGAGTGAAATTGCTGTACCGTGCTGGTCTCAAACGCCTGATAGAAACGCAGCACCGCAGCGCTGACGGCCACGCCAAAACTGATCGCCAGCTGCTGCGTCACCGCCAACACGCTGTTCCCGCCACTGGCGTTATCATCATTCAGATCGGCCAGGGTGATGGTATTCATAGCCGTGAACTGTGTCGACATGGCCATTCCAAGAATAAATAGCGGTATGAGTAAAACGAAAATGTTTTCTGTGGGAGACTGCAGCGAAAATGTGGCGATCAACAAACCAATAATAACGGTAATGCTGACGAGCAAGCGGCGATAACCAAACCAGCGCAATAGTTGCGTCACCGTTGACTTTGCCAAAATCGAACCTACGGCAATAGGCGCCATCATGCATCCAGCAATAATCGCTGAATAGCCAAAACCGACCTGCAACATTAATGGCATGAGAAACGGTACGCAGCCGGTGCCGAGGCGCGAAGCGATATTGCCAATAATGCCAACAGAGAAAGTGCGGGTTTTAAACATTGGCAGGTTGATGAGCGGCGAAGAATGGCGGCGCGCATGCACTATACAGAGAAGAAGCAAGACTACGCCGGCAAACAATACGCCTGCTGCCAGCCAGGCAGAAACAATGCGCTCGCCAAACAACTCAATCCCGATCGAAATCATTACTAGCCCAACGCCAAACAGCAAAAAGCCCAGGAAATCAAAACGACGTTTAGGTGTAGTGAAATCCGGCATGTATTTACGTGCGTAAAATATGCCGAGAATGCCGATAGGAATATTAATCAGGAAAATCCAGTGCCAGGTGGCGTAGGTCACCATCAATCCGCCAAGCAGTGGGCCTAATATCGGTCCGACTAATCTCGGCATGGTGACGAAGTTAAGTACCGGCAACAATTCACTGCGGGGATAAGCGCGTAGCAAGGCAAGGCGCGCTACCGGCATCATCATCGCTCCACCGACACCCTGGATAACGCGCGAGATCACTAATATCGAAAGTGTCGGCGATAAGGCGCACGCCAGCGAACCTAAAGTAAAGAGAGAAACCGCGAGAATAAATATTTTGCGTGTGCCGTAACGGTCGGCGAGCCAGCCGCTGACCGGAATTAACATAGCGACGGTGAGCGTGTAACTAATAACGGCGGATTGCATGGCAAGCGGGGAGCGCTCAAGGCTGGTGGCAATAGCCGGTAAAGCAGTGTTGAGGATGGTGGCATCCAGTGCCTGCATAAAAAATGCCATGGCAGCTATCCATGGCAGACCGGCCATACTGCGCGCGGATCGGATCATTGAGTGTCCTTTTAATAGTTATCCAGCGGTAAGAGTAAAAAGGATAGCATTGGCTATAGGGTGCGGTATGCGGCTTTTTACTGTGTGGCTGGCTTTTCTGGGCGTTATTTCGACAAGAAACGCCTGCTTTTAACGCGTTCGGTTAAAAAAAAGACGCTCGGTAAATTTATTTAAAGAAATGCTTGTCAGCCCGTAAGAATTCCCTATAATGCGCCTCCACTGACACGGCACACCGGCTTACGGTATGACGTGCTGGCAGGTTCGGGAGACTGAGCCGCCGGAGAAAAACTTCTCAGAAAGAGGTTGACTCTGCAGGAGGAAAGCGTAATATACGCCACCTCGCGACAGCCGGTTAAGCCGCTGTACGCACTGCTCTTTAACAATTTATCAGACAATCTGTGTGGGCACTCGCAGGATTGATATCAGCGTCTCCGGACGTAAAAAATATCAAGTCTCTGCTGAGTGAACACGTAATTCATTACGACGTTAAATTCACAGAGCATCGCTGCGCCGTTCTTTAATGAACGGTGTCAGCAAATCAGACTTTTAATTGAAGAGTTTGATCATGGCTCAGATTGAACGCTGGCGGCAGGCCTAACACATGCAAGTCGGACGGTAACGGGAAGAAGCTTGCTTCTTTGCCGACGAGTGGCGGACGGGTGAGTAATGTCTGGGAAACTGCCCGATGGAGGGGGATAACCACTGGAAACGGTGGCTAATACCGCATAATGTCTTCGGACCAAAGTGGGGGACCTCCGGGCCTCACACCATCGGATGTGCCCAGACGGGATTAGCTGGTAGGTGAGGTAAAGGCTCACCTAGGCGACGATCCCTAGCTGGTCTGAGAGGATGACCAGCCACACTGGAACTGAGACACGGTCCAGACTCCTACGGGAGGCAGCAGTGGGGAATATTGCACAATGGGCGCAAGCCTGATGCAGCCATGCCGCGTGTATGAAGAAGGCCTTCGGGTTGTAAAGTACTTTCAGCGGGGAGGAAGGGATGAGGTTTAATACGCCTCGTCATTGACGTTACCCGCAGAAGAAGCACCGGCTAACTCCGTGCCAGCAGCCGCGGTAATACGGAGGGTGCAAGCGTTAATCGGAATTACTGGGCGTAAAGCGCACGCAGGCGGTCTGTTAAGTCAGATGTGAAATCCCCGGGCTCAACCCGGGAACTGCATTTGAAACTGGCAGGCTTGAGTCTCGTAGAGGGGGGTAGAATTCCAGGTGTAGCGGTGAAATGCGTAGAGATCTGGAGGAATACCGGTGGCGAAGGCGGCCCCCTGGACGAAGACTGACGCTCAGGTGCGAAAGCGTGGGGAGCAAACAGGATTAGATACCCTGGTAGTCCACGCCGTAAACGATGTCGACTTGGAGGCTGTGCCCTTGAGGCGTGGCTTCCGGAGCTAACGCGTTAAGTCGACCGCCTGGGGAGTACGGCCGCAAGGTTAAAACTCAAATGAATTGACGGGGGCCCGCACAAGCGGTGGAGCATGTGGTTTAATTCGATGCAACGCGAAGAACCTTACCTGGTCTTGACATCCACGGAATCTGGCAGAGATGCCTGAGTGCCTTCGGGAGCCGTGAGACAGGTGCTGCATGGCTGTCGTCAGCTCGTGTTGTGAAATGTTGGGTTAAGTCCCGCAACGAGCGCAACCCTTATCCTTTGTTGCCAGCGGTTCGGCCGGGAACTCAAAGGAGACTGCCGGTGATAAACCGGAGGAAGGTGGGGATGACGTCAAGTCATCATGGCCCTTACGACCAGGGCTACGCACGTGCTACAATGGCGCATACAAAGAGAAGCGACCTCGCGAGAGCAAGCGGACCTCATAAAGTGCGTCGTAGTCCGGATCGGAGTCTGCAACCCGACTCCGTGAAGTCGGAATCGCTAGTAATCGTGGATCAGAATGCCACGGTGAATACGTTCCCGGGCCTTGTACACACCGCCCGTCACACCATGGGAGTGGGTTGCAAAAGAAGTAGGTAGCTTAACCTCCGGGAGGGCGCTTACCACTTTGTGATTCATGACTGGGGTGAAGTCGTAACAAGGTAACCGTAGGGGAACCTGCGGTTGGATCACCTCCTTACCTGAAGATACCTTCCTGCGAAGTGCTCACACAGATTGTCTGATGAAAACGTAAAGAAGCAGTAAAACCCCGGCAGGCTTGTAGCTCAGGTGGTTAGAGCGCACCCCTGATAAGGGTGAGGTCGGTGGTTCAAGTCCACTCAGGCCTACCAGATTTTTCCTCATTCTGCGTTATGGTTCCGGCCCGCATACGTCAGTATGTTTCGTGAAACCACGCCTTACCTGAGAAAGAATTGTGGTCACGGGTTTTACCTGTTCGGGGCTATAGCTCAGCTGGGAGAGCGCCTGCCTTGCACGCAGGAGGTCAGCGGTTCGATCCCGCTTAGCTCCACCATCAACGCACGTTGATGCCCGAAAAAACGTCAGAATGCATTTTCGAGTGCATTGCGACGTTTTACTGCTCTTTAACAATCCGGAACAAGCTGAAAATTGAAACGACACGCCGTGTTCATTCTCCGTAATAAGAGTGAAATTAACGGTGTGTCCGGGTCTCAGCTTTGCAGTCTGCATGCGTAAAACGCCTGTGGGTTGTAAGGTTAAGCGACCAAGCGTACACGGTGGATGCCCTGGCAGTCAGAGGCGATGAAGGACGTGCTAATCTGCGTAAAGCGCCGGTAAGGTGATATGAACCGCTACAGCCGGCGATGTCCGAATGGGGAAACCCGGTGCACTCTGTGCATCATCGTAACATGAATACATAGTGTTACGAGGCGAACCGGGGGAACTGAAACATCTAAGTACCCCGAGGAAAAGAAATCAACCGAGATTCCCCCAGTAGCGGCGAGCGAACGGGGAGGAGCCCAGAGTCTGAATCAGCGTGTGTGTCAGTGGAAGCGTCTGGAAAGGCGCACGGTACAGGGTGACAGTCCCGTACACGAAGACACACAGGCTGTGAGCTCGATGAGTAAGGCGGGACACGTGATATCCTGTCTGAAGACGGGGGGACCATCCTCCAAGGCTAAATACTCCTGACTGACCGATAGTGAACCAGTACCGTGAGGGAAAGGCGAAAAGAACCCCGGCGAGGGGAGTGAAACAGAACCTGAAACCGTGTACGTACAAGCAGTGGGAGCACCTTCGTGGTGTGACTGCGTACCTTTTGTATAATGGGTCAGCGACTTATATTCTGTAGCAAGGTTAACCGTATAGGGGAGCCGCAGGGAAACCGAGTCTTAACCGGGCGACAAGTTGCAGGGTATAGACCCGAAACCCGGTGATCTAGCCATGGGCAGGTTGAAGGTTGGGTAACACTAACTGGAGGACCGAACCGACTAATGTTGAAAAATTAGCGGATGACCTGTGGCTGGGGGTGAAAGGCCAATCAAACCGGGAGATAGCTGGTTCTCCCCGAAAGCTATTTAGGTAGCGCCTCGTGAATTCATCTCCGGGGGTAGAGCACTGTTTCGGCTAGGGGGCCATCCCGGCTTACCAACCCGATGCAAACTACGAATACCGGAGAATGTTATCACGGGAGACACACGGCGGGTGCTAACGTCCGTCGTGAAGAGGGAAACAACCCAGACCGCCAGCTAAGGTCCCAAAGTCATGGTTAAGTGGGAAACGATGTGGGAAGGCCCAGACAGCCAGGATGTTGGCTTAGAAGCAGCCATCATTTAAAGAAAGCGTAATAGCTCACTGGTCGAGTCGGCCTGCGCGGAAGATGTAACGGGGCTAAACCATGCACCGAAGCTGCGGCAGCGGCGCGTAAGCGCCGCTGGGTAGGGGAGCGTTCTGTAAGCCGTCGAAGGCGGACTGTGAGGTCTGCTGGAGGTATCAGAAGTGCGAATGCTGACATAAGTAACGATAAAGCGGGTGAAAAGCCCGCTCGCCGGAAGACCAAGGGTTCCTGTTCAACGTTAATCGGAGCAGGGTGAGTCGACCCCTAAGGCGAGGCCGAAAGGCGTAGTCGATGGGAAACAGGTTAATATTCCTGTACTTGGTGTTACTGCGAAGGGGGGACGGAGAAGGCTGTGTCAGCCGGGCGACGGTTGTCCCGGTTTAAGCGTGTAGGCGTGTGTGCCAGGCAAATCCGGCACACTCTACGCTGAGGCGTGATGACGAGGCACTACGGTGCTGAAGTGACAGATGCCCTGCTTCCAGGAAAAGCCTCTAAGCTCCAGGTAACACGAAATCGTACCCCAAACCGACACAGGTGGTCAGGTAGAGAATACCCAGGCGCTTGAGAGAACCCGGGTGAAGGAACTAGGCAAAATGGTGCCGTAACTTCGGGAGAAGGCACGCTGGCGCGTAGGTGAAGGGACATGCTCCCGGAGCTGAAGCCAGTCGAAGATACCAGCTGGCTGCAACTGTTTATTAAAAACACAGCACTGTGCAAACACGAAAGTGGACGTATACGGTGTGACGCCTGCCCGGTGCCGGAAGGTTAACTGATGGGGTTATCGCAAGAGAAGCTCCTGATTGAAGCCCCGGTAAACGGCGGCCGTAACTATAACGGTCCTAAGGTAGCGAAATTCCTTGTCGGGTAAGTTCCGACCTGCACGAATGGCGTAATGATGGCCAGGCTGTCTCCACCCGGGACTCAGTGAAATTGAACTCGCTGTGAAGATGCAGTGTACCCGCGGCAAGACGGAAAGACCCCGTGAACCTTTACTACAGCTTGACACTGAACCTTGAGCCTTGATGTGTAGGATAGGTGGGAGGCTTTGAAGCGTGGACGCCAGTCTGCGTGGAGCCATCCTTGAAATACCACCCTTTAATGTTTGATGTTCTAACGTAGGCCCGTGATCCGGGCTGCGGACAGTGTCTGGTGGGTAGTTTGACTGGGGCGGTCTCCTCCTAAAGCGTAACGGAGGAGCACGAAGGTCAGCTAATCACGGTCGGACATCGTGAGGTTAGTGCAATGGCATAAGCTGGCTTGACTGCGAGCGTGACGGCGCGAGCAGGTGCGAAAGCAGGTCATAGTGATCCGGTGGTTCTGAATGGAAGGGCCATCGCTCAACGGATAAAAGGTACTCCGGGGATAACAGGCTGATACCGCCCAAGAGTTCATATCGACGGCGGTGTTTGGCACCTCGATGTCGGCTCATCACATCCTGGGGCTGAAGTAGGTCCCAAGGGTACGGCTGTTCGCCGTTTAAAGTGGTACGCGAGCTGGGTTTAGAACGTCGTGAGACAGTTCGGTCCCTATCTGCCGTGGGCGCTGGAAAACTGAGGGGGGTTGCTCCTAGTACGAGAGGACCGGAGTGAACGCACCGCTGGTGTCCGGGTTGTCACGCCAGTGGCACTGCCCGGTAGCTAAGTGCGGAAAAGATAAGTGCTGAAAGCATCTAAGCACGAAACTTGCCCCGAGATGAGTTTTCCCTGACCCTTTAAGGGTCCTGAAGGGACGTTGAAGACGACGACGTTGATAGGCCGGATGTGTAAGCGCAGCGATGCGTTGAGCTGGCCGGTACTAATGACCCGTGAGGCTTAACCTTACAACGCCAGAGGCGTTTTAGAGAGACCCGGTTTTCAGCTTGGTTCACGGACTGGTTCACGTGGTTGCCTGAGGGTGATGGCGTGAATAAAACAGAATTTGCCTGGCGGCCGTAGCGCGGTGGTCCCACCTGATCCCATGCCTAACTCAGAAGTGAAACGCCGTAGCGCCGATGGTAGTGTGGGGTCTCCCCATGCGAGAGTAGGGAACTGCCAGGCATCAAATAAGAGAAAGCCCTTTGCATATGCAAAGGGCTTTTTTACGTCCGGTTCCCGGACCGTTTTAACGCGATAAAAGCCAGTTGATAATGAAATCAGCAATAAGCTCAGGCTCGTTAATATCCAAAACAGGCAGGTGAAGCGAGATAGGTTGATCGCTCGCGACAGCAATGACCTGCTCATCAAGCAGGTCCTTAACAGATCCGTTAATACTCGAACGATATAACGCAATCTTTGGCACAGCTTCGTTTTTAAACCCTTCAACCAAAACCAAATCCAGCAAAGATGTCTCCATACGATCCACGAGATAATGCAGATCTGTCTTTTCTGTGGTTGTTTCACACATCAATGCCCAACGCTGTGAGCTGGCGACTATCACTTGATCGGCGCCCGCCTTTCTCAAAACGTAGCTATCCTTACCTGGCGTATCAATCTCCATATTGTGATGAGTATGCTTAATCAACCCGACACGCACGTCACGCGAGTTAAGTAAAGGAATCACTTTCTGCAATAGGGTTGTTTTTCCTGTGCCGCTCCAGGTGTCAATACCGATCGAATTCTGACCCACCCTGCCAAAGTAAAACTGACCCACCCCCTTTGAATCATTCGAGCGTTGTTGCTTTCGTTTTCTTCTGGAGTTGACCGCTTTTCAGCTTATCTTTCAGTCGATAGCTTTGGCCGCTGATTTGGGCGATATGCGCATGGTGAAGCAGCCGATCCAGCATCGCTGCCGTCAGTGTCTCGTCATCACCAAACGTTCCGGACCACTGCGTAAACGGCAGGTTGCTGGTCAGGATCACGCTGCCTGACTCATACCGTTTAGCGACTACCTGGAAGAACAGGTTCGCCTCCATTTTACCGAACGGCAGATATCCCACTTCGTCGATGATCAACAGCTTAGGTTTACCTACGACGCGGTTCAGGTAGCCCTTCAGGTCACCCTGACGATGTGACGCCATCAGTTGCAGCATCATGTCGGCGGCGGTAATGAACCGAATGCTTAAACCCGCCATCGCGGCCTTATAGCCAATGGCGGTCGCCAGGTGCGTTTTGCCGACGCCAGAAGGCCCGAGCAGGACAACGTTCTCCTGACGTTCGATAAATGTCAGACCCGCCAACTCCTGGATCTGACTTCGTGGAACGCCACTGGCATAGGCGTAATCGAACTGCTCCAGTGTTTTTATCACCGGCAGGCCTGATAACCGCAAAATGGTCTGGCGACGCCGTTCGTTCTGGCCATCATGCTGGAGCTGCAAAACGGCTTCCAGGAAGTCGGCATGCGTGCCGCTGTTGTCGATGGTCGCCTGTGCCACACCCGGCCACTCTGCCGGCAGGCGGTCGAGCTTGAGTTGCTCGCAGAGCGCGGCAATACGATCATGTTGAAGGTTCATGCTGGCACCTCGAGCAAGGCCTGGTACGTTGCCAGAGGATGTTGCAGGCTCTCGGTCGGCACCGGACGCTGGCTGAGCGCTGGGACAGGTGCAGGCAATGCCAACGTGACCTTCGGTAACGGCAATAGCGCAGCACGCTCGCGCGGCATGCGCTGCTCAGGCGGTACGCCTGTGGTGCCATGCACTCGTGTGTTCGCGACGGTGACCAGCCACTCGCCGATGCGTGTGTTGGCAGCAGGTACATCCAGTACCAGCCCGGCCTGCCGGAAGGTCGCGGTAAGAGGCACGATAAAGCTGTTCTTGAGGTAATGGTTAAACCGCTCAACCTTACCCTTGGTCTTGGCGCGATAGGGTCGGCAGACCTTGGGAGTAAAGGCATACTTCTCGGCGACGTGCATCAACTGCGGGTTCCAGCGATGCTTACCGGGGCCGTAGACATCGCGCTCAATGATGATGGCCTTGGCGTTGTCGAACAGCAGCTGATGCGGCGTCCCGCCGAAGAACCTGAGCGCAGACTCAATGCCGTCACACCAGGCAGCGGAGTCCTGGTTGCTGTAAAACTTGACGAAAGTCGCGCGGCTCCAGCCCAGCGTGGCGACAAAGGCCAGCAATGGGTTATGACCGAGTCTGATGATGGTGAAATCAACTTGCATCTGAAAGCCAGGCTCGGTCTCGAAGCGTGTTACCTCTTCAGTGACGGGCTGCTTAATGGGGTGCAGGAAAGCGGTCAGCATGCTGTAACCACCCTCGTAACCACGCTGACGGATCTCGCGCAGCAGCACACTGGCGGGGATCCAAAGGGGCCTGGCAGCTGCCACGCGCCCAAGGATATAGGTCTTGAACGGGTCAAGCTTGCAGGGTCTGGGTGCGCGAGGCTTGTAGCGCCTATCCGCCACGGGCAGCGGGCTACGAATATATCTGCGAACGGTCTCACGAGAGCATGAAAGCTGGCGCGCGATGGCGCGTATCGACATGCCCTGACGGTGTAAAACACTAATCTCCACTCTGGTCTCCAATGTCATCATTGGCAGTGCCTTAAAACTGCCATTTTTACCCTAGGTGGGTCAGATTTACATCGGCAGGTGGGCCAGTTTTACATCGGTAGCGACACCAGGCGGTAATCGCAAGTAAAGGAAGTGTCATTTCAGAAGATCTTCTGGCGTATTAATGTTCCGGAAAGCCAGTTCATTGTCGCTGAACTGAACCGCATGACCACCCTGTTCAAGAAGAAACGACATTAACCGCCGTTCGCCACGTTGCAGATAATCGGTGAGCGCCTCCACGACATCCTTGTGTATAAGCGATAATGTGGGATGATCACGTTCCTGTGAGCGTACCCATACGGCAGGCGCATTTCCTTTTTGCTGCCATAATTGCTGAACGTAATTAAGAGGGACGTCGGGTGTGTCGCAAGGGCAAAAAACAGCCCAGTCCCCAGAAATAACGCTGAGTGTACTCAGCATGCCGCCCAACGGGCCTAGATAATCTGCAACAGAATCTTTTACGACCTGATACCCCTTCATCTGATAGCGATCAATGTTACGGTTGGCGCTAACCATGACAATATCGACTTGCGGTTCAAGCCGCTGAAGGACATGCTGATAAAGCGGCACGCCATTAAGCAGCAGCAATCCTTTATCCTCACCACCCATACGGCGACCCTGACCACCGGCCAGAATAACACCGGTTAATGCTGCCATACTGTTGTCCTCGCTTTTGGTTTGCTGTTAATACTATTTTGAGGAGCCTGAGATGAAATGCCATCGCCTAAACGAGTTAATGGAATTGCTTCAACCGGCCTGGCAAAAGGAACCCGATCTTAATCTGGTTGTATTTTTACAGAAACTTGCGCAAGAGTCTGGCTTCAGTGGTCCATTAAGTGAATTACCGGATGACGTATTGATTTACCATTTAAAAATGCGCGACTCTGCCCAGTACGATGAGATTCCTGGTTTAAAAAAGGTTTACGAAGCTGATTTTAAAATGGCTTTACTGCGCGCGCGTGGTGTCATTAAGGATGGTGAGTAATGTATCCTTGCTGGCTAACAGCATAAGGCTACACAGGTAAGAAAATGAGCGACGCTGCTTTTAATTTTCAGACGCTGAATCCCGATATGATCCTGGATGCGCTTTGGGATGTAGGAATCCGTGTTGAATCGGGGCTGACGGCTCTTAATAGCTATGAAAACCGTGTCTATCAATTTGCTGATGACGATAAACGTCGCTATGTAGCAAAATTTTATCGGCCACAGCGCTGGCAGTCAGAACAAATCAACGAAGAACATCAGTTCGCGCTGGATTTACAGGCTGACGAAGTTCCTGTTGCGGCTCCCCTCGTCCTGCAAGGCAAAACCTTGCAGATACATGCGGGCTTCTGTTTTGCCGTGTTCCCAAGTCTGGGTGGACGACAGTACGAAACTGATAATGAAGAGCAAATGGAGTGGGTTGGACGCTTTTTAGGTCGCATTCACCAGACAGGGTGTAAGGCGTTATTTAAGCATCGCCCTTTGATAGGACTAGAGGAGTATCTTTATCAACCTCGACAGGTGCTGGAACAGACCAGCTTAGTGCCTGCTAAGCTCAAAGCTGCTTTGCTACAGACAATTGATAAATTGAGCGCCACGCTACAACAACGTTGGCACCACGCCTGGCAGCCGCTACGTTTACATGGCGACTGCCATCCCGGCAATATTTTATGGCGCGATGGCCCCTTATTTGTTGATCTGGATAATGCCCGAAACGGCCCTGCTGTACAGGATCTATGGATGCTAATAAATGGCAATCGTCAGGAACAGCGTATTCAGTGGAACATTTTGCTGGAAGCGTACAGTGAATTCAGCGATTTCGATATTAATGAATTGTCACTGATTGAGCCTTTACGCGCCATGCGCATGGTTTATTATCTGGCCTGGGTAGTGCGCCGCTGGCAGGACCCGGCTTTTCCACGCGCATTTCCGTGGATGACCGATGAAGATTTCTGGCGCAGACAGATTTCACTATTTACCGAGCAGGAGAAGCTGTTACAGGAACCGCCTTTGCAGCTCACTCCGCAATTTTAATGAAGAAGTCAGGAGAGTTTTTCACGATGAAAAAAATTTGGTTTGCATTGATAGGATTAACGCTGGCATTTAGCGCATCGGCTGCACAATTTGATGACGGAAAACAGTATGTCAGTTTGCAGAAGCCAATCGCAGGTGAACCACAGGTGATGGAGTTCTTCTCCTTTTTCTGCCCCCATTGCTATCAATTCGAACGTATTTATCACGTAAGCGATGCCGTGAAAAAGAATCTGCCAGCCGATGTGAAAGTAGTGGCATACCATGTTGATTTTCTGGGCGGCGAACTGGGTCCGATCACGACCCACGCATGGGCTGTTGCAATGGCGTTAGGCGTTGAAAACAAAGTGATTGCGCCAATTTTTGATGGCACCCAAAAAAGCCAAACCATCACGGATGCTGCCAGCTTAAAAGCGACATTCATCCAGGCTGCGGGCATTTCATCTCAAGATTACGATGCTGCCTGGAACAGCTTTGCGGTTAAAGCGCTGGTTGCTCAACAGGAAAAAGCCGCGGCAGACGTTAACCTACAGGGTGTGCCCGCCATGTTCGTTAATGGTAAATATATGGTGAATAATGGCGGTTTAGATACCAGCTCAATGGATAACTTCGTAGCGGATTATGCCAACGTAGTTAAATTCCTGGTTAATAAAAAGTAATTTCTGCCTGTTTGTGTGAACGCCAGCTAAGCTGGCGTTTTTTATTGGTAATAAATTCAGAACGGTATTCGCTATTTGTTAAGGCATAAATTTAATATCCACACAAGGGATCGCATAATTAAAAACCGCGATCGAGTCACGGATTTTATGTAACTCACTGTATTTATTGGATTAAGATTTAAGTGTAGACTTTATTTTGTGTAAATAACAATATGTTATGATTTTTACGCACAAAGTTATCCACAAGACGATCACTGCGATCCTTCCCCCAAATCCGTTAAATGCTGCTGTCATAGGCGGCCAAAATTCAACATTCCTCTCAAGCTGTGGCATCCTTATAGACCAACCCATGGCAACGAAGAATAGACAGACTTATGGCGCAAATAGCAGAAAATCCACTGATTCTGGTTGATGGCTCATCATATCTTTATCGCGCATACCACGCCTTCCCACCGCTGACCAACAGCGCTGGTGAGCCAACTGGTGCCATGTATGGTGTGCTTAACATGCTGAAAAGCCTGTTAACCCAGTACAAACCAGATCGTGTTGCTGTGGTCTTTGACGCGAAAGGCAAAACCTTCCGGGACGAGCTGTTTGAACATTATAAATCTCACCGCCCACCGATGCCTGATGACCTGCGCGCTCAAATCGAGCCGTTACATGAAATGGTTAAAGCGATGGGGCTCCCCTTGCTGGCGATCAGTGGCGTTGAAGCGGATGACGTAATCGGCACTTTAGCGCTTGAAGCAGAGAAAAAAGGCCGCGCAGTTTTAATCAGTACCGGTGATAAAGATATGGCGCAACTGGTCACGCCTGCCATCACGCTCATCAATACTATGACGAACACCATTCTTGGCCCGGAGGAAGTGGAACAGAAATACGGTGTCCCTCCCGCTCTGATTATTGATTTCCTTGCCATGATGGGTGATAGCTCGGACAACATTCCAGGCGTGCCGGGCGTTGGCGAAAAAACCGCACAAGCTCTGCTGCAAGGCTTAGGCGGCATGCAGGCGATTTATGACAATCTGGATAAAGTTGCCGATTTGCCATTCCGCGGGGCGAAAACTATGGCGGCGAAGCTGGAACAGAATCGTGAAGTAGCGTTTCTTTCTTATCAGCTGGCTACTATCAAAACCGATGTAGAGCTGGAGTTAACGTGCGAACAGCTTACGGTGAATGAACCGGATGTGGTTGCGTTGCAGGCACTCTTTAGCCGCTATGAATTCAAACGCTGGTTAGTTGATCTTCAGGATGGCAAATGGCTACAAGGCAAAAAAAGTAACCAGCAGGCGCAAAAGGCGTTGTCCGACGAGCCAGCCCAGCAGCAGAAGGAGACTGAGAGTATGCTCTCCGCTGATGGCTATGTCACCATCCTGGATCAGCAAACCTTTGAAAGCTGGATCGATAAGCTTAAAAAAAGTGACGTATTTGCTTTTGATCTGGAAACCGACTCGCTTGACACCTTAAGCGCCAGTATTGTCGGGATTGGCTTTGCTGTTGCGCCCGGCGAAGCCGCATATTTGCCTGTCGCTCATGATTATCTTGATGCGCCTGAACAGCTTGATCGTAATGCTGTACTTGAACAGCTCAAACCGCTGCTGGAAGATGACAAAGCTTATAAAGTTGGACAGAACCTGAAATACGATCGTGGTGTGTTGAAGAATTACGGTATTGAACTGGCGGGCATCCGGTTCGACACCATGCTGGAGTCCTATATTCTCAACAGTGTGGTTGGCAAACATGATATGGATAGCCTGGCAGCACGCTGGCTGAAACATAAAACCGTGACGTTTGAAGAAATTGCTGGCAAAGGTAAAAATCAGCTCACTTTTAATCAAATCGCTCTGGAACAGGCTGCACATTATGCGGCAGAAGATGCAGACGTCACGCTGCAATTGCATTTGAAAATGTGGCCGCAACTGGAAAAAGAAGCCGGTCCGAAAAATGTTTTCGAGCAAATTGAAATGCCCCTGCTGACGGTAATATCGCGTATTGAGCGTAATGGGGTGCTCATTGACCAAAACATTCTGGCGCAACATTCGAAAGAGCTTGCTGCTCGGCTGGCAGAACTGGAGCTAAAAGCCCATGAGCTGGCGGGCGAGCCGTTCAATCTCTCTTCAACTAAACAGCTGCAGGTCATTCTGTTTGAAAAGCAGGGCATTAAGCCAACTAAAAAAACACCAGGCGGTGCGCCTTCTACCAGTGAAGAGGTGTTAGCCGAACTGGCCCTGGATTATCCGCTGCCAAAAGTCATCCTTGAGCATCGTGGCTTATCCAAACTTAAATCGACTTATACCGACAAGCTACCGCTGATGATTAATCCGCTAAGTGGCCGCGTTCACACCTCTTATCATCAAGCGGTCACCGCCACAGGCCGTCTGTCGTCTACCGATCCTAACCTGCAAAACATTCCGGTGCGCAACGACGAAGGTCGCCGTATCCGGCAGGCTTTTATTGCCGCTAAGGGTAATCGCATCGTGGCAGCTGACTATT
Organism: Mixta mediterraneensis; assembly: GCF_014946725.1. Lineage (GTDB taxonomy): Bacteria > Pseudomonadota > Gammaproteobacteria > Enterobacterales > Enterobacteriaceae > Pantoea > Pantoea mediterraneensis. The sequence continues at coordinate 92,390 of NZ_JACFXY010000012.1, read as the reverse complement.
CACAAATTGAGCTGCGCATCATGGCCCATCTGTCCCAGGATAAAGGTCTATTAGACGCGTTTGCTCAGGAAGAGGACATTCACCGTGCTACCGCTTCAGAGGTGTTTGGCGTTGCTTTAAGTAAGGTGAGCGGTGAACAACGTCGCAGCGCAAAAGCCATCAATTTTGGTCTGATTTATGGCATGAGCGCTTTTGGCCTGTCGCGGCAGCTCAATATCGGGGCTGGCGAAGCGAAGAAATATATGGATTTATACTTTGAGCGTTATCCAGGCGTACTGCGTTATATGGAGAATACGCGTCAACTGGCAGCCGAAAAAGGTTACGTCGAAACTCTGGATGGACGCCGCCTGTGGCTGCCTGATATTAAGTCCAGTAACGCAATGCGGCGCAAAGCGGCTGAACGTGCTGCGATCAACGCCCCCATGCAAGGGACTGCGGCAGACATCATTAAGCGAGCGATGATTGCTGTTGACGGCTGGCTTGAGCAACAAAATAACGATTCGGTGAAGATGATCATGCAGGTACATGATGAACTGGTATTTGAAGTTAAGGTCGATGCGGTTGAGTCTGCAAGTCAGCAGATCCGCACATTGATGGAAGGGAGCATGAAGCTGGACGTGCCGTTACGGGTAGAGGTTGGCGTTGGAGATAACTGGGATCAGGCTCATTAATCTGACATAGACGTTGGCCGATGAAGACATTTTCATCGGTCATGTCAGCATCATAAGTAAATTGTTTACTTAAACGTTTCAGCCATGAAGTTATTGCTTCGGTGAAAAGCGTGCGGACTAACTGTCTCACGCCTAAGCATTTTTTTAATAATTAAACTACATCAGATGCTTGTTTTTGTGACGAGTCTTGTAAAAAAAATACCATTTAATGTAAGGCAGCAACAAAAAAACCTTTGTTGCTCAGCAAAAATCAGGTAAAGTTCAAGGCGTAGGGTACAGAGGTAAGATGTTCTATCTTTCAGACCTTTTACTTCACGTAATCGGATTTGGCTGAATATTAGCCGCCCCAGTCATCATGTGACTGGGGCGTTTTTTATTGGGCTTTTTGATCTGCGATACAGCGATCGCGAAGCCATTTTTATTTATTCTGCAACATCGCTATCTTCGTCTGTAGACGCAACGTCTGGTTTATTGAACCAGCTATCCAGCTTGTGGCGCACTTTATCCACACCTAACTTTTTCAGCGATGAGAATACTTCAACCTGCACATCGCCCATAAATGCCATTGATGCTTCCCGAACCCTATTTAGCTGCGTCTTGCGCGCGCCTGACGCCAGTTTGTCGGCTTTCGTTAATAACAGCAGCACTGGAATACCGCTTTCAACTGACCACTGAATCATCTGCTGATCGAGATCTTTTAGCGGATGACGAATATCCATCAGAACCACCAGGCCTTTTAGCGCCTGACGTTTTTGCAGGTATTCACCCAGTGCACGCTGCCATTTCAGCTTCATCGCTTCCGGCACTTCGGCGTAGCCGTAACCTGGCAAGTCAACCAGGCGTTTGCCTTCGCTCACTTCAAACAGATTGATCAGTTGAGTACGACCAGGCGATTTACTGGTACGTGCCAGGCTTTTTTGGTTGGTCAACGTATTGAGTGCGCTTGATTTACCGGCATTTGAGCGTCCGGCAAACGCGACTTCAATGCCGGTATCAGACGGCAAGTGGCGGATGTCAGGCGCGCTAAGTACAAAGCGGGTAACGTGATAATTCAGTTCAGACAAGGTAACACTCCAAAAATACGTATTCAGGCAATAGCGCTGATTATACGCGTTATGGCGCTAAAGTACTCAATGATGTCTTTTCTCACGCTTTTGTAAGATATTTGCCATAAATAATGGTAGTTATGTCGTCTTTTATTTTATTTTTAAAAATAAAATTAACTTACTATTCAATGCATTAAATAAAAAAATTGAACTTTTCGCAAAAATAGTAAATAAGTCTGGCTTGAGGGTTTTACTAATTGGACTACATTATTGAGCAGTGCATGGCAGCACCCATCAGGATGATGCGCTCAGGGAACTCAGGATGATGAAGAGCGAAGGAGGGGAAATGGCCAGGGATTGCGGGCCAGACAAGGAAAAGGAGAGGCTCAGGCGTTGAGCAGGCGCAGGATTAACCGGGACGTTACCAGCCAAAAAGGATTTAAAACACGATTCCTTCACATGAAGGTGTGAAATAAGGCGACAGCTTGAGCTGTCGCCTTTTTTCTTTGCCTGCTTTCTGCTAGATTTCGCCGCAATTCTATACTGAATAAAAAACGCTGAGATAAAACACTATGAAGCAACCTGCACGAGCTGCGAACGGCAAACCTGCCGCCAGGGCCAAACGCAAATCGCGTGAAGAAATAAACATGGAAGCACGTGACCGCAAACGCGATAAAAAGCATCGCGGCCATGCGTCAGGCAGTCGTGCCAATCCCGAAACCAGGACCAGTAAAGGCGGACGCCAGAACGATACCGTCAAAGATCCGCGTATCGGCAGCAAAAAGCCGATTGCTTTAGTTGCTGAAGACCAAACCGCACCGGCTAAAGTTAAAAAAGCCGTAGCCAAATCTGCGGTTGAGAAAGCCCGTCTGACTCCCGAAGAAGAGCTGGCGAAGCTGGAAAATGATCCTCGCCTGGATAATCTGCTTGATCGTCTTGAAAGTGGCGAAACGTTGTCCGCCGAAGATCAAGGCTGGTTAGATGCGGCGCTGGATCGTATTGACGAGCTGATGGAGCAGTTAGGTATCGCCATGGATGACGACGAAGATGAGCAGGCCGAAGAAGATATGTATCGTCTGCTGAAAGGTAGCTGAATCTTTTTGATCGGCATGCGTGAAAACGCATGCCGTACTTAGCAGATAAACAATAATGCTTTGGCCTGGATCAATTTTCGCGCTGCTACTGACATGTTATCTACTGTGGTTATTGATTAAACTACGACGCCTGTCGCGTTTGAAGCAACGTATACGTCGGGTTTCAACCCGCTCATCTTTCTCCTCTTCTGCATCGCGACCTTCTATCAGACGACGTCACCGGAAGGAGTAAGCATGTCATCGCAGCAGATTAAGTGGGAGCAGGCGTTAATTGAAAAATACAATTATGCCGGTCCGCGTTATACCTCCTATCCCACCGCGCTGGAGTTCAGTGAAAGCTACGTTGAAGCCGATTTCCAGCGTGCGGTGATACGCTACCCCGATCGCCCATTATCGCTCTACGTCCATATTCCGTTTTGCCACCGACTTTGCTACTTCTGCGGCTGCAATAAAATTGTGACGCGCCAGCTACACAAGGCTGATCGCTATCTGGATGTGTTAGAACAAGAAATCTGCCAACGCGCGCCGTTATTCCGTCAGCGCCGAGTGACTCAGCTGCACTGGGGAGGCGGTACGCCAACGTTTCTGAATAAAGCACAAATTACCCGTCTGGTTACCTTGCTGAAGCAACACTTTGACGTAGCGGATGATGCAGAAATGTCGATCGAGGTTGATCCCCGCGAAATTGCGCTGGACGTCATCGATCATTTACGTGCGCTGGGCTTCAGTCGATTAAGTATGGGCGTACAGGACTTCAATAAAGCGGTGCAGGAACGTATCAACCGCGTACAGGACGAGGACGTCATCTTCGGTCTGATGGAAAGAGCACGTCAGCAAGGCTTTAGCTCAACCAGTATCGATCTGATTTATGGCTTGCCGCTACAAACGCCAGACAGCTTCGCTTATACCTTAAAACGCGTTATCGACCTGAGTCCCGATCGTCTTAGCGTCTTTAATTACGCCCATATGCCTGCACTGTTTGCTGCCCAGCGCAAAATTAAAGATGAGGAGCTACCTACAGCGCAGCAAAAACTGATTATTCTGCATGACACTATCGCGACGCTGACGCAGCAAGGGTATCAGTTCATTGGTATGGATCATTTTGCAAAGCCGCAGGATGAGCTGGCAATCGCTCAACGTGCTGGCCTTCTTCACCGCAATTTTCAGGGCTACACCACCCAGGGAGACAGCGATCTGCTTGGGCTTGGCGTATCAGCGATTAGCATGATCGGCGACAGCTATGCGCAAAATCAAAAAGCGCTAAACGCGTGGTATGAAAACGTGACCCGTAAAGGGCATGGTTTATGGCGTGGCCTGACGCTAAGCGAAGATGACAACTTACGTCGCGACGTGATTAAACAGCTGATCTGCAATTTCTCATTAGATTTTAAAACGGTAGAAGCGCAATGGGATATTCGTTTTAGCGACTATTTCGCGGAGGATCTGGCGCTCCTGAAACCACTGATTGCCGATGGGCTGGTGGAGCAAAGCGCAACGGGCCTGTATGTGACGGGAACGGGGCGTTTACTGATTCGTAATATCTGTATGTGCTTTGATGTGTATCTGCGCCAGAAAGCACGTCAGCAGCAATTTTCTCGCGTTATATAAAGCAAAACGGCCGGAACAAAAATTATGCGCCGGCCGTTTATCTCTACACTACTCCATGCCGAGTTCTTTCAGTTTGCGCGTCAGCGTATTTCGTCCCCAACCCAGCAAACGTGCGGCTTCCTGTTTGTGACCTTGCGTATGTCGCAGCGCGGTAGTGAGCAGCGTGCGTTCCATCTCCGGTTGTGCTTCTGACAGCAGGTTTTGATGACCGGAACGTAGGGCGCGATCGGCCCATTGCGCCAGCAGGGTTGCCCAGCTATCAGGTAGCGACTGAACGGGATTTTCTGGCGTGCTGGATTCGAACAGCTCTGCGGGTAAATCCTGAATCAGTACTTCCTGGCCCGCCGCCATCACCGTTAACCAGCGGCAGGTATTCTCAAGCTGGCGCACGTTACCTGACCAGTGCAGACGCGTCAGCGCTGTTTCGGTTTCAGGATGCAGGATTTTCGCTTCAACCCCCAGTTCACGTGCGGCAATCTGTAAGAAATAACGCGCCAGGCGTGGAATATCTTCGCGGCGTTCGCGCAATGGCGGCAAATGAACGCGAATCACATTCAGGCGGTGAAATAAGTCCTCACGGAATTTACCTTCCTGCACGCGTAACTCAAGATTCTGATGCGTTGCTGCAATGATGCGTACATCGACCTTCACGGGTGCATATCCACCTACGCGATAAAACTGGCCATCCGCTAATACACGCAGTAAGCGGGTTTGCACATCTAAAGGCATATCGCCGATTTCATCTAAAAACAGCGTGCCGCCATCGGCCTGCTCAAAACGGCCCTGGCGAATTTGATTTGCGCCGGTAAAGGCCCCTTTTTCGTGGCCAAATAGCTCTGACTCAATCAAATCTTTGGGAATGGCCGCCATATTTAATGCAATAAACGGAGATTTGGCTCGCGGGCTGTGACGATGCAGCGCATGCGCCACAAGTTCTTTACCGGTACCCGATTCACCGTTAATCAGCACGCTAATTGACGAGCGGGACAGCCGACCAATAATGCGAAAGACGTCCTGCATCGCTGGTGCTTCACCAATAATATCGGTGGTCGGTCCGCTAACGGGCTGATTACGCGGCTGCTGCTGTTCCTGATAATGGCTGATTGCACGTTCGACCAGCGCGACCGCTTCATCAATATCGAAGGGTTTTGGCAGGTAATCAAACGCACCTTGCTGGTAAGCACTGACGGCCGCATCCAGATCGGAGTGCGCGGTCATGATGATTACGGGCAACATCGGATGACGCTGTTTAATCTGTTTCAGCAGCGTCAGCCCATCCATGCCCGGCATGCGAATATCTGACAATAAAACATCTGGGGTTTTGGTCGAAAGCGCATCCAACACTTCGTTAGCGCTGTCAAACGTGGCGCAGCTTAAACCGGCTCCAGTGAGCGCGCGTTCAAGCACCCAGCGGATGGAGCTATCGTCATCGACGATCCAGACTATCCCTCGTTGCATAGAAACCTCACTGGCGAATAGGCAAGTAAATCGAGAATTCGGTATGGCCAGGCCAACTGTTAAATTCTATTTTTCCTGAATGCTGATCGATCAGACTACGGGCGATTGAGAGGCCCAGGCCGGTGCCGCCCTCGCGTCCGCTTACCATGGGATAAAACAGCGTATCCTGCAGTTGGGCTGGAATACCCGGGCCGTCATCTTCAATATCGATGCGTGCCACAAGGCGATAGCGCGTGCCGTGCAGCGTTAACTGAAAGGCTGTGCGGGTGCGAATAATGATTTTCCCCCCTTCATCACCCAAGGCCTGAAGCGCATTACGTACGACGTTGAGTAAGACCTGTTCGATTTGATCCGGGTCGTGTGGCAACTCCGGTAGACTGGGGTCGTAATCCCGCACCAGCGAGATATTATCCGGCAACTCCATCGACACCAGATTCACTACACGCTCAGCGACCTGATGAATGCTTTGGGTTATGTGCATGCCCGGCTGCTGTGGCCCTAACAGGCGATCCACCAGGTTTCGCAACCGATCCGCCTGCTCAATAATGACTTTGGTATATTCATTCAGGGAGGGATCGGGCAGCGCGCGCGACAAGAGTTGTGCAGCACCGCGTAAGCCTCCCAGTGGGTTTTTAATTTCATGCGCCAGACCGCGAACCAAATCGCGAGCGGCTACCTGCTGGGCATGCTGTAATTGTTCCTGACTGAGGCGTCGTTGATTATCCATCGGCGCCATTTCCAACAGGATAAAGCCGTCAGGCAAGCGTTGCGCCGTCAGCGACATGATATGCGCACGACCATCCACAACCAGCGTAACTTCACTGTCGGTAAATCCCTGGCCTGCCTCAAGACTTTCGCGCATTACCTCAATATTCAGCGAAAAGTAGCCAGTTAATTCAGGTAACGGCGTGCCGAACAATTTACGAGAGCTTTGCGCCAGTAATTGCTGTGCTGCCGGATTGGCGTAATGAATAACCAGACCGTTATCCACCAGCAAAATACTGTTGATTAAGGAATTGAGAATCTGCCCTGCATCGGGCAGCGAACCAGTTGCCATACAGCGATCCTCTGCACTAATTAAGTGCATTGTAGTCTTTAAGCCAAATTTAAGGCGTATAAGCGGTGAATTCGCGGAGAAAAAAGCCCATCCGAAGATGGGCTGAAAGTTTCCACGGCAACATAAAACCTAAAATTGATTAAACGCTGTAGTAAAGCTCGAATTCTACTGGGTGTGGAGTCATACGAACGCGGTCATCGTCTGCTTTGCGCAGGACGATGTAGGCGTCAATCGTGTCGTCAGTGAACACGCCACCACGGGTCAGGAATTCACGGTCTTCGTTCAGTGCGTTCAGGGCTTCTTCCAGTGAACCGGCTACTTTTGGAATCTCAGCTTCTTCTTCCGGCGGCAGGTCATACAGGTTTTTGTCCATGGCATCGCCTGGGTGGATCTTATTGATGATGCCGTCAAGGCCGGCCATCAGCAGAGCGGTAAATGCCAGGTATGGGTTAGCCGCTGGATCCGGGAAGCGTGCTTCGATACGACGTGCTTTCGGGCTGGCAACAACCGGAATTCGGATGGAAGCCGAGCGGTTACGGGCTGAGTAAGCCAGCATAACCGGCGCTTCGTAGCCTGGAACCAGACGCTTGTACGAGTTAGTGGTTGGGTTCGCCAGGGCGTTAATCGCTTTAGCGTGCTTAATCACACCGCCGATATAGAACAGCGCCATTTCAGACAGGCCGCCGTACTTATCGCCAGAGAACAGGTTCTCGCCACCTTTAGACAGTGACATATGGCAGTGCATACCTGAACCGTTGTCGCCAAACATTGGCTTCGGCATAAAGGTGGCTGTTTTGCCGTAAGCGTGCGCGACGTTATGCACGACATATTTGTAGATCTGAATTTCGTCAGCTTTTTTGGTCATGGTGTTGAAGCGGGTTGCCACTTCGTTCTGACCGGCTGTTGCCACTTCATGGTGATGCGCTTCTACTACCAGGCCCATTTGTTCCATGGTCAGACACATGGCAGAACGGATGTCCTGTGATGAGTCAACGGGTGGAACCGGGAAGTAGCCGCCTTTCAGACCTGGACGGTGACCTTTGTTGCCGCCTTCGTATTCTTTACCGGTATTCCATGCTGCTTCGATGTCATCAATAGCAACGTGTGAGCCGGAAGTAGAAGAGCCGAAGCGGATGTCATCGAACAGGAAGAATTCGGGTTCTGGTCCGAACAGCACGGTGTCCGCGATGCCAGAAGAGCGCAGGAAATCTTCAGCGCGCTTTGCAATTGAGCGCGGGTCACGATCGTAGCCCTGCATCGTGCCTGGTTCAAGGATGTCACAACGGATGATCAGCGTAGAATCTTCGAAGAACGGATCCATTACCGCTGTGGTCGCGTCAGGCATCAGCACCATGTCTGATTCGTTAATACCTTTCCAGCCACCGATGGAGGAGCCATCGAACATTTTGCCTTCTTCGAAGAAGTCAGCGTTAACCTGGTGAGCAGGGATAGTAACGTGCTGTTCTTTACCTTTGGTATCGGTAAAACGCAGGTCAACAAACTTAACTTCATGCTCGTTCATCATCGAGAGAACGTGTTCAGCGGACATACTCAACTCTCCTGGAAATGGTCATTGTCTACATGGTGAGAGAACTTTGTTGCCTGAAATGCGTCTCTTGATACATCCATCCCTAACCAACAGATCTCGGCAAGCTCTTCAACCGTTGTCTAACTGTCGTTTTTGCTTAATTCATATAAAGCGAATTCTGTGCCAACTTTATCTTATCGCGCTAAATCGCGCTGTAACGCATTTTGCAGGCTTGGCGGACTGCACCATTATGGATGATATGCACTAAATTGGTGCTACAGGCTTAAATATAAGCACTAATTTGGTGCAATCTGCCAATTTAGTGCATTTTCTACACCGGGAACAGTGCGAGTTTCCGTCAATGCAATAATCTTTCAGTGAAAAGTGTGATCATGTTCAGTATTCCGCTTAATCCGTGTACAATAGCGCGCTATTTCTAATGCCTGAGGCAAAGCTGTGATCGAAAATTTGCGTAACATCGCCATTATCGCGCACGTTGACCATGGAAAGACCACCCTGGTTGACAAACTGTTGCAACAATCCGGTACCTTCGACGCCCGTACCGAAGCTACTGAGCGGGTGATGGACTCAAATGATTGGGAGAAAGGGCGGGGGTTTACCATCCTCGAAAAAAACACCGCCATTAAATGGAATGACTACCGTATCAACATTGTTGATACCCCAGGACACGCCGACTTCGGTGGTGAAGTTGAGCGCGTTATGTCCATGGTGGATTCGGTGCTGTTGGTTGTAGATGCGATGGATGGCCCTATGCCGCAAACCCGCTTCGTGACCAAAAAAGCGTTCGCGCATGGTCTGAAGCCGATTGTGGTTATCAACAAAATTGACCGTCCTGGCGCTCGTCCAGACTGGGTTGTGGACCAGGTCTTTGACCTGTTCGTAAATCTTGATGCCACTGACGAGCAGCTTGATTTCCCAATCATTTATGCTTCTGCGCTGAATGGTATCGCGGGTCAGGAATACACGGATATGGCAGACGATATGACTCCGCTGTATCAGGCAATCGTTGACCACGTTTCTCCACCACAGGTTGAAGTTGAAGCGCCGCTGCAGATGCAAATTTCTCAGTTGGACTACAACAACTATCTGGGCGTGATCGGCATTGGCCGCATTAAGCGCGGTAAAATTAAGCCAAACCAGCAAGTTACTATTATCGACAGCGAAGGCAAAACCCGTAACGGGAAAGTCGGTAAAGTGCTGGGCCACCTTGGTCTGGAGCGTATTGATACCGATCTGGCTGAAGCTGGCGACATCGTTGCGGTTACCGGCCTGGGTGAGCTGAACATCTCTGACACCATTTGCGATCCTCAAAACGTGCAGGCGCTGCCAGCGCTGAGCGTTGATGAGCCAACCGTAACCATGTTTTTTAACGTCAACACCTCACCGTTCTGCGGTAAAGAAGGTAAGTACGTGACTTCACGTCAGATCCTTGAGCGTCTGAATAAAGAACTGGTTCACAACGTTGCGCTGCGTGTTGAAGAAACCGAAGACGCTGACGCGTTCCGCGTATCAGGTCGTGGTGAGCTGCACCTTTCCGTATTGATCGAAAACATGCGTCGTGAAGGTTTTGAACTGGCGGTATCTCGTCCGAAAGTTATCTTCCGTGAAATCGATGGTCGCAAACAAGAGCCGTTCGAGAACGTAACGCTGGATATTGAAGAAACGCACCAGGGCTCGGTAATGCAAGCCATGGGTGAGCGTAAAGGCGATCTGAAAAACATGGATCCGGATGGTAAAGGCCGCGTACGTCTCGACTACGTGATCCCAAGCCGTGGTCTGATCGGCTTCCGTAACGAATTCATGACCATGACTTCGGGTACTGGTCTGCTTTATTCCACCTTCAGCCACTACGACGATATTCGTCAGGGCGAAGTGGGACAGCGTCAGAACGGCGTGCTGATCTCTAACGGGCAGGGCAAAGCGGTAGCATTTGCCCTGTTCAGTCTGCAAGATCGCGGCAAGTTGTTCCTGGGTCACGGTGCGGAAGTCTATGAAGGCCAGATCATCGGTATTCACAGCCGTTCTAACGACCTGACGGTTAACTGTCTGACCGGTAAGAAGCTGACTAACATGCGTGCTTCCGGGACTGACGAAGCCACCACACTGGTTCCACCTGTCAAGATGACGCTTGAGCAGGCCATCGAGTTCATTGATGATGACGAACTGGTAGAAGTGACACCACAGTCAGTCCGTATTCGTAAACGTCACCTGACTGAGAACGAGCGTAAGCGCGCCTCACGCGGTAGCAAAGAAGTTTAATTTTTCTGCTACAGCTACTCAGCAAAAAGCCTCGCACTGCGGGGTTTTTTTTCGCCTGCCATAATCTGAATTTTGCCCTGTTTCAGTCCTCCCCGCCAGTAAGGACATAACCCGCGTAGCGCTTGCTCATTGCTTTCTTGCACCCGCTTCCACTTCAAACTTTTCTCTTGGAGGTTGCCTGTTCAGCCTTGCCTTTTGCCGCTAGAGTGAATGATCCAGGGAACAGAAGGAGGCTTTATGCTGTACATATTTGATTTAGGCAATGTGATTATCGACATTGATTTCAACCGCGTGTTAGGCGTCTGGAGCGACTTAAGTTGTGTACCGCTGGCATCGCTGCAAAGTCATTTCCGGATGGATGAGGAGTTTGAGCAGCACGAACGCGGTGAAATCAGCGATGAGGCGTTTGCTGCTGCGCTGTGCGAGAAGCTGGAGATCTCCCTGAGTTATGAACAATTCACTGCGGGCTGGCAGGCGCTATTTGTTGGTGTGCGGGCTGATACCCTGGCGTTATTGAACAAGCTGCGTGCCAAAGGCCATCGCGTGGTGATTTTGTCTAATACCAATAAGCTGCATTGTGCTTTCTGGCCAACGCAATATCCCGATGTCCAGCAGGCGGTGGACAAGCTTTATCTGTCGCAAAATTTAGGTATGCGTAAACCGGAAGCGCGCATCTACCAGCATGTGCTGGATACAGAAGGTGTCGCTGCCGATCAGGCAATATTCTTTGATGACAACGCACAAAATATCGAAGCGGCGCGCGCGCTGGGCATTGAAAGCGTATTGGTAACCGACAGCAAAACCGTGCCGGACTGGTTTGCGAGCCAGCACTAAGCCATGATGTCACGACAATTCCGCCCTGGGCTACATGCTTTCTGGCTGTGGCTCAAGCTGCTTTGGAAGCGCATTAACGACGACAACATGACAACGCAGGCAGGGAACCTGGCTTACGTTTCGTTGCTGGCGCTGGTGCCGCTGGTAGCGGTGGTGTTTGCGCTGTTTGCGGCCTTTCCGGTATTTTCTGACGTCAGCGTTCAGCTAAAAAACTTCATCTTCACCAACTTTATGCCTGCCGCTGGGAATACGCTACAACGTTATATGGAGCAGTTTGTGGCTAATGTCAATCGTATGACGGCGGTTGGTGCAGTCGGCTTGATTGTCACCGCGCTGCTGCTGATGCATTCGGTCGACTCCGCGCTCAATACCATCTGGCGTAGTCATAAAAAGCGTCCGCTGGTCTATTCGTTTGCCGTCTACTGGATGATCCTGACACTGGGACCGCTACTGGCGGGAGCTAGCCTGGCGATCAGCTCGTATCTGCTGTCGCTACGCTGGGTAAATGTTAGCGGTGTAACCAGCCTGATTGATCAGATGCTGCGTATTTTTCCGTTATTACTGTCGTGGTTTGCGTTTTGGTTGCTGTACAGCATTGTGCCCACCAGGCGTATACCGCCGCGCGATGCGCTGATTGGTGCATTGGTTGCCGGTGCACTTTTTGAACTGGGTAAAAAGGGCTTCGCTCTGTATGTTACGATGTTTCCTTCGTACCAGTTGATTTACGGCGTGCTGGCCGTGATCCCAATCCTGTTTCTTTGGGTGTACTGGACCTGGTGCATTGTGTTGTTAGGCGCTGAAATTACTGCCACCCTGGGCGATTATCGCCAGTTAAAACAACAAGAACGAGAAAAATAACGAGAGGAAGTATGATTGCTTTGATTCAACGTGTACAACGCGCCAGCGTCAGCGTCGATCACGCTGTGACAGGGGAAATAGGTGCAGGTTTACTGATTCTGTTGGGCGTTGAAAAGGGCGATGACGAGAAGCGGGCAGAGCGTCTCGCTGAACGCGTATTAGGCTATCGTGTTTTCAGTGATGAGCAGGGCAAAATGAACCTGAACGTCAAGCAGGCGGGCGGCAGCGTGCTAGTGGTGTCGCAGTTTACGCTGGCGGCAGACACGCAAAAAGGCATGCGGCCATCGTTTTCCGCTGGAGCTGAGCCCGCTGTAGCGGAACGGCTTTACGAATACTTTAGCGACTGTTGCCGTCAGCAGGCGGTCACCACAGCAAATGGCCGTTTTGCTGCTGATATGCAGGTTGCGCTGGTGAATGATGGTCCTGTATCGTTTTGGTTGCAGGTGTGAGGTCGTTAGCCGAGCGGCAAGGGAACAGCCACGCAAGCTCCGAACGAGAGAAACATTTTATGTATCATCTTCGTGTGCCGCAAACAGCGGAAGAACTGGATATGTACTATCAGTTCCGCTGGGAAATGTTACGAAAACCGCTGCGCCAGCCGCAGGGTTCGGAACGTGATGCCTGGGATGCTCTGGCACACCATCAAATGGTCGTGGATGAGCATGGCGATCCCGTCGCCATCGGTCGGTTGTATATCAATGCGGATAACGAAGCCGCCATCCGCTTTCTGGCGGTTCATCCCTCTGTCCAGGGCAAAGGCTTAGGCACGCTGGTGGCGATGACCCTGGAGTCAGTGGCGCGTCAGGAAGGCGTGAAACGAGTCACCTGTAGCGCCCGCGAAGATGCAGTAGCGTTCTTTGCCAAGCTGGGTTACGTCAATCAGGGTGAAATCACGGCACCTCAAACTACCCCGGTACGTCAATTTTTGATGATCAAACCGGTGGTTACGCTAGATGACATTCTGCATCGAGCCGACTGGTGCGGACAACTGCAGCAAGCGTGGTATGAACACATTCCGCTCAGTGAAAAGATGGGGGTGCGCATCCTGCAATATACCGGGCAGAAATTCATTACGACCATGCCGGAAACCGGCAATCAAAATCCGCACCATACGCTATTTGCGGGAAGTTTATTCTCGCTGGCAACGCTGACCGGCTGGGGCTTAATTTGGCTGTTGCTGCGCGAACGGCACTTAGGCGGCACAATTATTCTCGCCGATGCGCATATTCGCTATAGCTATCCGATCAGTGGTCGTCCCGGCGCTACCGCCGATCTTGGTTCGTTGAGTGGCGATCTCGATCGCCTGGCACGCGGTCGTAAGGCACGTGTGCAGCTGGAAGTGGAATTGTTTGGCGATGATGGATGTGGCGCGGTGTTTGAAGGCGTTTATATCGTATTGCCCGCCGATCCTGACGGGCCGCTGGAAGAAGGTGGCTCAGGCGCTCGTATCAACTGACGTAAATTATAGAAGGGCCGAAATTTCGGCCCTTCTGGCTATCTTAGCTGGCCGGCCTGCATGGTCTGCTGCAGCTGCTGGCTGTCGGTGGTGACCGACAGCTTACCATGCACAGTTGGACGCAGCGGCGCATTCGCTTTTAGCGCAGCGTTCAACTGTAATTGCAAATTACTGTCGCCGTTCAGAGGAAGTACGGGCCAGCCCCAGTTTTGCAGCACGTTTACCGGAACGGCGCGCCCGGTCAGATTCAGCGATAAGGGACGAGCCGCTTGCTGTCCCACGCTGGCGGTGCCTTCCAGCAAACCTTTCCCGTTAAAGGCGCTCAACTCAGTCACCTGAATGTGTTGATCGTTAGCCGATAAGGTAATGGAGGGATGACGTAAATCGGTGCGATTAAACGTTGCTTCCGCCGCCGTCAGACTGACTTTGCCGCCCCAGATGCCCCATTGATGCCGCTGCGCCAGCAACAGGTTTTCACCGCTACCGTCCAGTGATGTCATCTGGAACGGGAACGACGGATTAATATCGATGATCAGGTTGCGATTTGAAGTCAAACGCGTCACTAACACACTATCCAGCCAGTCCGGTAGTGCGGCCTGCCAGCGGTCACGCCAGTCGCCAGGTAAGGTATATTCCAGCCCGGCGATGGCCAGGTTGTTCAGAGTCAGACGCTTATCGCTACGCGACCAGTTGCCGTCGGCACGAATGACGCCATTGACCCAGCGTGAGCTGAACTGAGTTAGCGCCACGCCTTGGGGCGAGAAATCCATATTAACGATCGGATCGTTTAGCTCGAAGCGGCCATGAATAAAGTTACCCGCATTCATTGCCAGCGATCCATCCTGGCTTTGCCAGTCATCCCCTTTCCAGGTGACATTTTTCAGCGTCAGGTCGAGATCGGTGACCGCCCAGTCCGGGCCCTGCAAACGCGCATCGGTCATATCCAGACGTTTAACAGAAATAGACGGCACGCGCTGTAAAGGTTGCAGGAAATCTCTCAGGCTGCTGGCAGTTTGCAGGCGAATGTCGTTCAGGCGCAGCTGGTTAATCTTCCAGTTGCCCTGCGCATCGCGTTCACCGTTACCGGTCATCGAACCGCGCGCCAGATCGACGCCAATATTGTTAAATAACAGACGGCCTTGCGTCACGCTGCCCTGAATTAATACGTTTTCGCCCGGCACACCGTTTAGCGTCATGGTGCTGGCGCTCATCTGGAACTGCGCATCGCGGCCCAGCATATCGCTGGAGGTAGGTTTCCATGGCACAATGCCGCCATTAACCTGCTGCGCAAATAGCGGCAGCGTGCTTTTCGGGCTATCAATGCGCATATTGTTAAGCTGCAGGCGATTTGCCTGAACCGGCAGCGCACTGCCTGAGGTCAGGTTTGCCAGGTTAATTTCACCGTCGCGTAATTCGACGCTGCTAAAATGCAAGGGATCGCTAAATTGCACCAGCGACAGGCCTAGATCGACCCGCTTTGCCACCAAAACCGCAGGCTGACCATCATGGCCAAAGCTGAAATTATCAAGGCTGATATGTGAAGGGGCAGAGAAATTGTGCTCAATTTTGCTCAGGGAGAGATGCCAGTCCGTTTTATCACTGACCCAACGGCTAAACCAACCCGCACCCCATTGTGTCTGCAGCAAGATATAAATAATCACCAGGCCGAGCAGTAGCAGCAACGCTAAGGTGAGGAAAAACTTTCCAAGAAATTTCATCGCATCCATCCCGAGTTATATCCGGTCAGAGGTTGTTATGCCTGAAATACCGTTACAGCTCAACCGGCTGGATGTAAATCTGAATAAATAGCAGGCAGGTTATAACCTGCCTTAAGGCTTATTTTTCCTGGGGAAAAATCAGGTTCAGTAAAATAGCGGTAATCCCGCCTGCTGCGATGCCGGAAGAAAGCAGGGTTTTTAGCCAGGCAGGGGCAAACTGAAGGATCAACGGCTGCTGAGAAACGCCCAGACCAACCGCCAGCGACAGAGCAATAATCATAATGGCGCGCCGGTTAAGCGGCTCACGAGAAACAATGCGCACACCAGACGCGGCGATGGTGCCGAACATTACAATGGTTGCCCCACCCAGTACCGGTTCTGGAATATGTTGTACAAAGCCGCTGACAGCCGGGAACAAGCCGAGCACGATCAGCATCAGCGCGACAACAAAGCCCACATAACGGCTGGCCACGCCGGTCAGCTGGATTACGCCATTATTTTGACCAAAGCAGGAGTTCGGAAACGTGTTGAATAGCGCCGAAACAAATGAATTCAGACCATTTGCCAGCACACCACCCTTGAGGCGTTTCATATAAAGCGGGCCGCTGACCGGTTGTTCAGAAACATCAGAGGTTGCGGTTATGTCACCAATGGTTTCCAGCGACGTTACCATAAATACCAGCATCAGCGGGATAAGCAGGTTCCAGTCAAAGCCTAAACCGTAATAAAGCGGGCTGGGTACAGCGATCAACTGCTGGCTGGCGGGAGCTGAAACCTGGGGCAGCATATCCATTGTCCAGGCAAGCAAATAGCCAACCGCCATGGCAATGACCAACGATGCCACGCGCAGATAGGCATTTTTTTGTCGATTCAGCAGAATGATCACCAGCAGCACTGCGCCTGCCAGCAACAGATTCTTAGGTGCGCCAAAGCTGTGATCGTTCATCGCGGCAAAACCGCCGCCAATGGAAGTCAAGCCGACCTGAATCAGCGAAAGGCCGATAATCATCACTACAATGCCGGATACCAGGGGCGTAATGATGCGGCGCGCCAGATGCAATACGCGTGATAAAACCATTTCGGTGCAAGAGCTACCATCAACGTACCAAACAGCGCTGCCATCATCGTTGGCACATCGGCGCCGCCATTTTTCAGCGCCATGCCGCCCATAATAAGCGGTGTGACAAAGTTAAAGCTGGTCCCCTGAATCGACAGCAAGCCGGAACCGATGGGCCCCCAGGTCTTGATTTGCAGGATTGATGCCACGCCGAAAGCAAAAAGCGACATGCTAATAATGTGCTGCGTATCCTGAGCGGGCAGACCGAGCGCCTGACAAATAAGCAGAGCAGGGGTGATAACCGCAACAAACATTGCCAGCAAATGCTGGCAAGCGGCAAACAGCGTTTGCGGCAGCGGTGGACGATCTTCAAGACGATAAATCAGCTCACTTTGGCTGGCGGGAAGGGGGTTTTGCTGCGACTTGGTGGACATCTTTTACTGTTCCCAGAAAAATAGTGTGGCGATTGTAATCATCCGCGAGGCAAAAGCAATCGTTTGCCTCGCGGCGATAAAAATACAGATTAGACATTGGTATAACGGGCATTTTCCGGCAACCAACGTTCAATCAGGGCGCTGGCCTGTTCAGGATAATGCTGGTGGAGATGACGCGCTACACGCTGTACTTCTGGCACCATTGCCTGATCGCGTAGCAGATCCGCCACTTTAAATTCTGCATTGCCGGTCTGACGTGTGCCTAATAATTCGCCGGGGCCGCGAATTTCTAAATCGAATTGAGCAATAACAAAGCCATCGTTGCTGTCGCGAAGCACCTGTAAACGCTTCTGCGCGGTTTTGCTGAGGGGCGCTTTATAGAGCAATACGCAATGTGAAGCGACTGCGCCACGTCCTACGCGACCGCGCAACTGGTGCAGCTGGGCTAATCCTAAACGTTCCGGGTTTTCAATAATCATCAGGCTGGCATTTGGTACATCAACACCGACTTCTATAACTGTGGTGGCAACCAGCAATTGCAACTCGTTAGCCTTAAAAGCCTGCATCACAGCCTGTTTTTCTGCTGGCTTCATGCGGCCATGCACCAGACCAATATTTAAATTGGGCAAGGCCTCCTTCAACGCTTCCCAGCTCGCTTCTGCTGCCTGTGCCTCCAGCAAATCAGATTCTTCAATAAGCGTACACACCCAGTATGCCTGACGACCTTCACGACAGGCGTGTTCGACACGGGCCATGATTTCATCGCGCCGGCTATCGGGAATCGCTACCGTGGTTACCGGTGTGCGGCCTGGGGGCAGTTCGTCAATGGTGGACGTATCAAGATCGGCGTACGCAGTCATCGCCAGGGTACGCGGAATGGGGGTGGCAGTCATAATCAGCTGATGCGGATGAAAGCCTTGCTCTTCGCCTTTCTCCCACAGCGCCAGCCGTTGATGAACGCCAAAGCGATGCTGCTCATCAATAATCACCAATGCCAGGCCGTTAAACTGCACCTGCTCCTGGAACAGGGCGTGAGTGCCGACTACCATTGCCACCTCACCACGCGCTATCGCATCCTGTTGCGCCTGACGAGCTTTACCTTTCTGCTTCCCTGCCAGCCAGCCAACTTCAATGCCGAGCGGCGCAAACCACTGGCGGAAATTATTCGCATGCTGTTCAGCCAGTAATTCAGTGGGTGCCATCAGCGCTACCTGCTTGCCGTAAGCAATGACGTTGAGCGCAGATAAGGCGGCAACCAGCGTTTTACCCGATCCGACATCGCCTTGCACTAAGCGCATCATCGGAAAATCATTCGCCAAATCTTGCTCAATCTCGGCGACGACCCGCTTTTGCGCGTGGGTGGGCGAGAAGGATAGCGCCGCTAGCAACCGATCGCTTAAATTATGGCGGGCGGGCATGGGCAAGGCGTAATAACGCTGAGCCCCGGCGCGGACTGCCAGCATGCTGAGATTGTGCGCTAAAAGTTCTTCAAGGATGAGGCGACGCTGCGCAGGATGGCGTCCGGCTTCCAGTTCACTGAGTTTCAAATCCGGCGGCGGACGATGCAAGGTACGTAATGCATCTGGCAGGCTGATCAATCCACCGCTTAATGCCTGCGGCAAAAGTTCGGCAATGGGGCAGCTTTCCAGCAAAGTTAACGCCTGATCGGTCAGGTTACGTAAGGTAGCTTGCCGAATGCCTTCGGTAGTGGGATAAACCGGCGTCAGCGTTTCTTCCAGCGCTACATTACTGTGTTCACCCTGGATACGATATTCGGGATGGATAATTTCAGCGCCGCGCTGTCCGCGTTTGATTTCGCCATAAGCGGTAACACGACGGCCCGGCGCAAGGCCATTTTTCATACCGGCATTGAAATTAAAGAAGCGCATTGTTAACACGCCGCTGCCATCGCTAATCTGACAAACCATCATACGGCGACGCCCGAACGTAATATCGGTGTGCAGCACTTCGCCTTCTACCGTAGCCCAGATACCGGGTAGCAAATCATCAATGGCATAAAGTTGAGTACGATCTTCGTAGCGCAGCGGCAGATGCAGCAACAGATCCTGGAGGGTGTGCAACCCCATTTTGGCCAGCTTCGCTGCCTGACTGGCGCCGACACCGGTCAGGATGCTGAGCGGAATGGCATCCAGCAGGCGGCCTTTCATTTTTTACCTTTGGCTTGCATGGCGGCCCACCAGCCAAAATCAGCTTCGACTTCGCCCTGGGAATTGATGTGTGGATAAGGCAAACCTTTCTGGTTAGCTACCCGGGCTAAGACCGGATAACCCCCTTCGAACAGCAGGCGCTGCTGTTCCGTTTCATCCAGCACGCTGTAATCGCGCTGATACAGGCCAGCGTTCTGTCGTTGACGCTGTGCTTCGTAAAGGATCAGGGCTGAAGCCACAGAAACATTGAGCGACTGTACCATACCGACCATAGGAATAATGATGTCCTGATCGGCCAGGGCCAGCGCTTCTGCGGTAATGCCGGTTTTTTCCTGTCCCATCAAAATGCAGGTCGGTTTGGTGTAATCAATGTCGCGGAAATCTACGGCGCTGTCAGAAAGGTGGGTTGCCAGCACCTGCATCTTCTGGGCTTTTAGCTGTTTTACCGCTTCGTTTATGTTGCGATGCGTGACCACTTTAACCCAGCTATTACTGCCTGCCGAAGATGAGGCCTGGGTGCGCATACGTTGGCCTGGCCAAACGGCGTGTACTTCATGAATGCCAACCGCATCGGCGGTACGGATCACCGCTGATACATTATGTGGTTTATGCACCTGTTCCATACAGACAGTCAGATCGTGCTGGCGTAAGGCCAGCATTTCCTGAATACGAGCAAAACGTTGAGCGTTCATGCACTAATTACGGTTGCGGTGAACTTTGATAACATCTGGCATCACGCGGATTTTACGCATGATATTGGCCAGATGGACGCGATCGCGCGCGGTCAGGCGAATAAAGGCGCTATAAACACGGCCATCACGCTCTTCGGTATTCAGGCTTTGAATATTGGAACCTGCAGTATTAATTGCCGCTGTCAGGTTGGCCAGCGCCCCCTGATGATTGAACATGTCGACCTTAATCTCAGCAACAAATTCCTGTTCGGTAACTTTGTCCCACTCAACCGGCATGAATTTTTCCGGTTCTTTCTGATAACCGCGAATGTTTCGACATGATTCGTGATGCACCACCAGCCCTTTTCCTGGGCTGACGTGCGCGACAATCGGATCGCCCGGAATGGGACGGCAACATTTTGCAAAGGTGATTAGCACGCCATCGGCACCTTTGATCGGTAATTTGCCACGCTTGCTGCTGCTTAGCGGCGTCATACCGGATTGCGTCAGATTTTTCGCGACCACCACGCTCATGGCATTGCCGAGACCAATTTCTGCCAGCAAGTCATCAAGCGAGGTCAACTTCATACGATCGATCTCTTGCCTGAAGTTCTCAGCAGGGACTTCCGCCAGCTTGCGGCTGCCGCCGAGCGCGTGGCTAAGCAAACGGCGGCCAAGGTTAACTGAGTCCTCGCGTTTGAGATTCTTCAGAAGCTGACGAATCTTGGCGCGTGCTTTCGAGCTGACGACAAAATTGAGCCAGGCGGCATTCGGACGCGCGCCCGGAGCGGTAATGATTTCGATAGTTTGACCGCTGCTCAGCGGCTGAGACAGTGGATAAGGCTGTCGATCAACGCGTGCGCCAACGCAGGCATGGCCAATATCGGTATGTACTGCATAGGCAAAATCCACTGGCGTGGCACCGGTCGGTAATTCGACGATGCGTCCTTCAGGCGTGAACACGTAGATCTCATCCGGGAAGAGATCTGATTTCACGCTTTCGATAAATTCAAATGAACTGCCTGCGCTCTGTTGCAGTTCCAGCAGGCTTTGCAGCCAGCGTTGAGCGCGGATCTGGGCAGTAGTTCCGCTTTCACCCGCCTGTTTATAAGCCCAGTGCGCAGCGACGCCCATTTCTGCCATCTGATCCATATCTTCTGTACGGATCTGTACTTCAACCGGCACACCGTGTGGGCCGATCATTGACGTATGCAACGATTGATAGCCGTTAGCTTTGGGAATGGCGATGTAATCTTTGACGCGTCCAGGACGCGGTTTGTACAGGCTGTGCATCTGCCCGAGCACGCGATAGCAGGTATCCAGATCTTTCACGATAACGCGAAAGGCATAAATATCCATAATCGAGTGAAATCGCTGCTCCTTCAGGTGCATTTTGCGGTAGATCGAATAGAGATGCTTTTCGCGGCCGCTGACGCGGCAGGGAATACCGGCTTCCTGCAGGCGACCATCAATTTCAGAAAGTATCTTCTGGATCATCTCCTTACGATTACCGCGCGCCGCTTTGACGACTTCTTTAATCACCCGATAGCGATTAGGATATAAGGCTTCAAAGCCCAGCTCTTCCAGTTCGGTTTTAAGGTGATGAATACCCAGACGGTGGGCCAGAGGGCTGTAAATCTCTAATGTTTCCAGCGCAATGCGGCGACGTTTATCTGGGCGCAATGAACCCAGCGTGCGCATATTGTGCGTGCGGTCAGCCAGCTTGATAAGAATGACGCGAATATCCTGCACCATCGCCATTATCATCTTGCGGAAGTTTTCTGCTTGCGCCTCTTTCTTGTCGCGGAACTTCAGCTTATCCAGCTTTGAAACGCCTTCCACCAGTTCGGCAACACTTTTGCCGAACAGCTGTTCCATATCCTGATAGGTTGCGGGCGTGTCTTCGATTACATCATGTAAAAGCGCGGCCATGAGCGTTTCATAGTCGAGCTTCATTTCAGCCAGAATACAGGCTACAGCGACCGGGTGGGTAATGTAAGGCTCGCCGCTGGAGCGTGTCTGTCCCTCGTGGGCATCACGCGCAACAAGATAAGCTTGCTGGAGGCGCTTGATATGCTCCTCTGGCAAGTATTTTTCAATCAGTTGATTGAGGCTTTCAAACAGATACAAGGTTGACCTGCAGCTTGCTGTTAACGACGACCTTCAGCGATAGCGGTAACAGCTTGTAATTCAGCGGCTTCCTGCTCTTGCTGTTCCTGACGATCACGCACATCCAAAAGCTGATTAGTGACCAAACCTTCTTCGATTTCGCGCAGTGCGATAACCGTCGGTTTATCGTTCTCTTCTGGAACCAGCGGATCTTTACCGCCTACCTGCATCTGACGTGCACGACGTGCAGCGACCAACACCAGGTCAAAACGATTACCAACTTTTTCTACTGCGTCCTGAACGGTTACGCGTGCCATAGGTGTGCTACTCCACAGATGAAGAAATGACTGGGCATCATACTGAAACTGTATTCAGACTGCCAATAGTTTGCTGATTAAAGCATCATGACGCGCCTTCTGACGCGCCATGCGCAAACGTTCTGCGCGAATGATGGTTTTCAGATCGGACAGCGCCAGATCAAAATCATCATTCACAATTAAATAATCGTATTCGGCGTAATGGCTCATTTCTGCCACCGCCTGCGCCATGCGACGTGTAATAACATCTTCGCTGTCCTGACCGCGGCCACGCAGGCGGCGATCCAGCTCGTCTTTCGACGGAGGTAACACGAAAATGCTGCGCGCGTTGGGCATTTTGGCACGAATTTGCTGTGCGCCTTGCCAGTCAATATCAAGGAAAACATCCACGCCAGTGGCAAGGACTTGCTCAATTGCTTTGCGCGATGTGCCGTAATAATTGCCAAACACGTTGGCGTGTTCGAGGAAAGCGTCTTCAGCAATCATCTGCTCAAATTCATGTTTTTCAACGAAAAAATAGTGTTCGCCATGGGCTTCGCCTGGTCGCATGCCGCGGGTGGTATGCGAAACAGACACCTGCGTATCATAAAGCGGCTGTGTCTTTAACAGTGCCTGAATCAGGCTGGATTTACCTGCGCCACTGGGGGCGGAAACAATATAGAGCGTGCCTTGAGCCATGGTTTTCTTGAACTGGATAATTGCGGAGTCGATTTCCTGCACAGTATACACAGCTTACTGTCAGCACGCAGCGTTTGCGCAGCGGTGGCGATAAATTTTTGCGTAGCGGCGCGCAACGAGAGGCTTTCATGATGTAACAGAAGGAGAACGCCTGCGTGGCATCCTTCATATCCGGTCATCACGCCTGGTTAAATGAAAAATAAAAGCGTTGAATGATGAAAACCGTCAGGAGACAGTGAATGAAACGGATTTTTATAATTTTTTTGGCGCTAATAACCCTCACATTTCCCGCCTTAAGTGCCGTATGTCCTGCCTGGACACCCATGCGTGCGCATAAGGAAATCAGCAGTCTGCAACAGCAATTACGCCAATGGGATGATGCCTACTATCGACAAGGTCTTAATTCAGTGACTGATGCTGATTATGACAGTCTGCAATACCGACTAACGCAATGGCAGCAGTGTTTTAAAGGGCCTGATTACCAGCCACAGCTCCCTTCCAGTGGTGCCACACTCCATCCTGTCGCACATACCGGTATAAAAAAGCTACGCGACAAGTTAGCCGTGGCGTACTGGATGCGGAACCATAATGATCTCTGGGTCCAGCCCAAGGTAGATGGCGTCGCTGTTTCGCTTGTATACCGCCATGGAAAACTGGTTTCGCTTATCAGTCGTGGCGATGGCTTGCGCGGCGAAGAGTGGTTGATGAAGGCGGCATCGATCCCAGCCATTCCGCTAAATATTGACAGCGAACAAGACGAAGTCATTTTGCAGGGCGAACTGTTTTTGAAGATGTCTGGTCATCAACAGGACAGCGCTGGTGGAAAAAATGCCAGGGCACAGGTTGCAGGCGCAATGATGAGTAAACAATCCAGCCCATTGTTGAACGACATTGGCATTTTTATTTGGGGCTGGCCGGACGGACCAGCAGATATGGCGGATCGTTTACACCAGCTTACTCAATGGGGATTTACCCTGGCGGGCGAGTGGAGCAAAAGCGTCAGGAATGAAGATGACGTTGCTGACTGGCGTGAACGCTGGTTCCGTTCGCCGCTGCCGTTTGTCACTGATGGCGTGGTCGTTCATCAGTCATCTCGTCCTGCCGGTAAAAACTGGTTACCCGGAGAAGGTGACTGGGCGGTAGCCTGGAAGTATCAGCCACCAGAAGTCAGCAGTGAGGTGCTTTCCGTTGATTTTTCGATTGGGCGAACCGGAAAAATAGCGGTGGTGCTTAATCTGCAGTCAGTTCAACTGGATGATAAAACTGTCAGGCGCGTAAATATTGGTTCGCTGCGTAGCTGGCGCGAACGCGATGTCATCGCGGGAGACCAGGTTATTATCAGCCTGGCGGGACAGGGCATTCCCCGGCTGGAGCGTGTGATCTGGCGGGTGGCGGAGCGTAATTACCCGCAACCGCCAGATGCAGCATCTTTCACCCCGCTGAGCTGTTATCAGCCGACTCCTGATTGTCAGAAGCAATTTCTGGCAAGACTCAGCTGGCTCAGCCAAAAGTCCGTGCTGGATATTCCGGGGGTGCAACGCAGCACCTGGCTGCGCTTGATGAAAATTCCTGACGTGACACACCTGTTTGCATGGCTGACATTAACTTCCGATCAAATTGCCGCCACGGGGATTTCTTCCGAGCGGGCACAGCAGATTTGGCGCAGCTTTAATCTGACACGGCAACAACCTTTACGGCGCTGGATCAGTGCATTAGGCATTCCAGTGCCGCGCAAGGCGCTTGATGCGCTGACGGATAACAGCTGGGATACATTGCTTCAGCGCGATAGAGAAGCATGGCAGAGGTTGCCGGGTATTGGTGCGGTATTAGCGCAGCGCATTGTCTTCATGTTGCAGGATACCGGGCTGCGATCGCTTATCGCTTTTTTGCAGCAACAAAGTATACCTGCAACGTCATCAGTGTTCGGGGTGGGGATAATTGAAAATAGGCAGGCCGAGTCGAAAACGCAGCGCCAGTAAGCGGGCCAGGAAACCGAACAGAAGCGTAATAATGACTACGGCCTCATGCGGCAGCGGGGTTTTTAACAGCAAGATATACATCCAGCCAGCAGCAAACGCGATACCTGCATACAACTCTTTCTGAAAAACCAGCGGGATACGGTTGCAGAACATATCGCGGAGTACACCGCCAAATACGCCGGTAATCACTGCACTAATCGCAGCGATTATCATAGCGTGACCGGTATCTAACGCAACCTGAGCACCAATGATCGAAAATACAACTAAACCAAGCGCGTCCAACACCAGGAACACTTTACGTAAATGGGTCATCAGCGGTGCCACCACTGTCGTCACTACCGCAGCGGTGGCAACAATCATAATATATTCAGGATGTTTGACCCATCCGAGCGGATAATGGCCCAGCAGAATGTCGCGTACCGAGCCGCCGCCAATGGCAGTTACGGAAGCGATGATTATCACGCCAAACAGATCCATTTTTCGTCTTCCGGCAGCAAGCGCACCGGTCATCGCTTCTGCCGTAATACCAATAATATAAAGAACAGTAAGTAACATAACGGGCTCCAGAAAGCCGGCGGCAAGGCTACGGCGTTCACTACTTAACAGCTACTGATTTTTTTGGCATTTAATGAAATGATTAAAATTTTCTTATGCAAAAAGCAAAAAATATTTTTAAATTTAACGAGATAAACATCTCCGTATCTGCATTGGCTTAAAAAAATTGTATGTTTGATAAGGAGGGAAGGTTATGGCGTATAGGCAAATTAAGCCAGGCGTTTAATGTATTGCTCACAGATACAGCGTTTGGCTGACGATCCATCCTTTGGCTTGCATCATCATGTTTCCAGCAAACGAATGAAAAATGATACACCCGGTTTTTCAGATCGCTTTGCGGCTGTCAGTACACCAACGCGCCTGCGTCGGTTTCTCTCGTGCTGCTGGCGTAAACTGATCGTTAAACGATGCGTTTATATAACGCTATTTACGCCAGCCTTGACGGGTAACCTTCATTTTTATGCAAATATATCGCTCATAGCCACGTTAACATAACGTATAAACTGCATACGCATTTCCCGCAATGCGATTAGTTGCCTGACATATCGGCTATTTCCAGACGATATAAGCCAATTTTCGCAGGGAAAGATTTTCTTGATTCGAACATTACCCTTGCGGCGGGATGTCAAAAAATGCTGTTAAGGCCAATGTGCTGCCGAGTCAGAAGGAAGGTTGAGTCGTTTTTACCAGACCACCAGCTCACTAATGTACCGCTTATGACATAAGCCTGCAGTAAGGGGGAGTAACAAGGTATTAAGCGTGATCGATAAAATGGTTAAGGCTTATAAGTTAAAGCTTTTACGTTGACTAAACATCGCGGCAAGAAAAATCGAGGATTTTTATAGGATTAACAGGCTGGAATGGTCTTAGCTGAATTAAAAACGTAGCGCTGTGAAAAGCCTCATACTCCGACATCAACCAGGGGTAAAAAGAAAAAGCGTGCTGATTAACAGCACGCGAACGCATCGTTTAGATGCCCAGAGCCCACCATACAGACTTGCTTTTATTATCCGTTTCTTGCGCGAATTTGAGAAAATGACTTTAGGCTAAAACGGTATTCAGGCTGGAACCATGAACGACCGTAGTAGCAATAGATCAACATACGTATTGAGGCCATCGCCATGTAACCCCAGATTGCGCATAATACCGAGGGTGTTAACCAAACAGTAAATAATGTTACACCAAGCCCTGCTAATACTGACGATGTTTCAGTAAAAGCAATGCGGGTATATTGTTTCTCACGCTGTAAAATTGCACGATAATGCTGACCCTGTGGGATAATAATAAATATCACTGAAACCATCTCTAGCATGACTGCCAGTTCGGGCTGGTTAAACATGCGGTTCAACAAATCGCCGCCGAGAAACAACACGGCACAAATTAACACGCCCAGCAGCATATTGCCCCAGTACAGGGTTGAAAGATCGTTTATCGACAACATACGATGGCGAATGAGCGAGTTAGAAAAGCCGCGGTCAGCCAGCGTATCGATAGCCAGTAATCCAGTAACAGCAATGGCAAGCAGGTTTAATTCATTCGCCTGTAGAATTTGTGCTAATAAAGAAAGTTGTAATACGCCAATGCCAATTATTTTAATAGAAGAGAGAAGTGACCATTTTGCACTTGTGAGATTTCTTTCTCGTATCGCCATCATATGCTCGTTATGGTACATGTACCAGTGCGGAGTTATTCTTTGTGTCACGGCAAGCTGTGATTGCCGTGACACCGTAAATTAGTGCAATTTTTCTGGCCGAAGTCCTGAAATACCTTGCCAGGCTTGCCATGTTATTATTGATTCAATCAAATGGTGCTCAGATAAAAAATAAATATCCCTGGAATATTCACGATTTCGTGTAATGGCAGAGTCTCCTGCAGTTAACAAAAAATCTGACAAATCACGAATAAATCCTGTTGTAGTTGTGTAGTCTCCTGCCAGCATCCTTCCGGCTATCTCAACAAACTCTTTTTCTGTTAACAAAGGATAGGTTGAGCGGTCCATTATTATTTCCTGCTGTTATTTTTATGGATATTGCTGTGTGTGAAATGATTTATACCGTTTTTTATTTAAATTAACACCATAAGAAAATTCTGATTGCGCAAACTCAGGAAAAAATGGTTTCACGCTATTCATGCTATTTATTAATTACTATAAAAATCCTTTATTAAATTTTGTGGGGATTTTTAACGTTAAAGGAAGAGGTTCCTTTTCATAAAATATGAAAAAGCACGCCAAATCAAACGATGCGGTTTACATCATGGGCAGGAACGCCAGGAATTTTCCGGGCGTCCATGCTTAAGCAGAACTGGCGAGAGGGTGAAAAACAGAAGGTAAGACTGATGATGTGTTAATGCATTTTTAAGTTAAAAAATTGAATTTTTTTTATTAACAACCAGAGAAAATTCAAGACTGGAAACGCATAGCCAACTGGTTTTATTGAGTAAGAATCGTATTAAGTTGCGCAAGATCCTGCTTAATTTGTTGAATAGATTGTGAAAATTTTTCATCAGACATTAATGGCAGACAGTAAACCGTGCTCAGCACTTCTGCGCCGTGCGCGTTGGCGATTACCCGCATCGGTATGTAAAGTTCTTTGCCTGTTCCGCTGTCTACCCAGTGATCCATCACCCCGAATGGGTTATGAGAGGTGAAGCGAATCCTGACGTTACCGGATGGTCCTCGCGCCCGCCAATGATTACCCTCCGGTTCCGGCGTGCCGCTGCATAATCCAGTAGCCCATCTGGAAAAAAATTCCGGCTTCCAGATAGTTTCATAAAGATCTAACCAGTTACGCGCGATAGTGATGCTAATGGTTTGTGAGGGCAGCATGGTATCTCCTGACACGGACAGAAAAAGCCATTAAAGCATGAGGAGGATAAAGGGAAAATGTCACAACGGTAGAAGTGTAGAACTGGCATAGTTTTGCGTAAAGTACGAGCAAGCAGGAGCGCTGCCCGTCAGCAATAAATCAGGTAAAGTTGCCGCGAGCCGAAACAGATTCAACCTCGCCACAGCCATCCGCGTGACGTAAGACAAAACTGTCAGATTGCGCCATCACTGCACAACTGTGATTGGGAAAAATACGTAGCAGGCTGCCAATAGCAGGCCGAACGTTTTGCCAGACAAGAAAGCCATGCTCTTCAGAAAGCTTACTAACATCATAGGTATTTCCCATCTCATCTACTGCTACGCCGAATCCGCTGGCGTTAGTGCCGTGCGGCCCTTTATCAGAGCTCAACATTTTTGATCCGGCATCAACAATGACGAAATGTTCATTTACTGCCACCACACGTGTAATGACGCTAAGCGCCAAATCATCTACCTGGCACAATCCCAGACGACAAGCGGTAAGATCGAGTAATGCATAATTTCCTGGACGGATTTCGTCTGTGCCTGGGACAACATCGGCAGCCAGCGCGGTGGGTGTTGACCCCACAGAGATTGGGCAAAAATCGAAACCAGCATTGTGAAGTTTTACCTGTAACGCATGCATCAGCTGTGCTTCTTGCTGCGCGATTATGCAAATCGCCGCAGCGTTCCCAGCCCCATAAGCGTGACCGGCGTGTGACACTAATCCGGCAAAGCGCAGCCCATATTTCCTAAGCGATTGTGCCAGTTGCAGCGCGTCATTGTTGTGTGGATTAACACCGATACGATGCAAACCTACATCGACCTTAATCATGATGCTAAGATCGCAATCGGGTTGCTGGCGCTGTGCTTCAGCTATCGCCGCGACGCCTTGCAACGCATCGACAATCAAAGTGATTTTCGCCTGATATTTCGCAGCCGTAAGCAATAGTTCAGCGATGCTCTCTGCCCGCACCACGGGGTAGGCCAGCAGCAGATCGCGCTCTCCGCCCAGTAAAAAACTAACGCCTTCACTTGGCTTCGAAACGGTTATGCCATGCGCACCTAATTCTCGCTGTCGGCGTGCGATGAACACACTTTTATGCGTTTAAATATGAGGTCGTAACGCTACGCCAGCCTCATCGGCTTTTGCCTGCATATGTCGAAGATTCAGTTCAAGCTGTTGTGCATTAATTTCGATGTAAGGCGTAAGACGATCGTCAAAGAGGGGGCGTTGCCAGTTGGCTGAGCTGTTCATATCCATACGATATTCCTGCATTCGCTAATGAAAAACAGCCATCATTCATTAATTCTGGCTTAAACACCAGTAAGCCTTTGGGCGCCGTTTTCTGCCAGCCGCCACCTAAACTTTCCATTAAAAAATTATCACCAGAGCGATAACTGAGCAGAACTTCTTTTTTTGTGGCGATGCGATACCTGTTGCCTTCTGCTAATGATCATTCTTCCACGCGACGTATGAGCAGGCATCTAATAACGTACCTTCCGGCATAAAAGGCGGCGCTGTTTTTGTCAAAGCTGTTTTTCGTTAATAATTACAGGCAACATGTTGAGAATAAAAATAAAAAGCAGGCACCGGGCCTGCTTTCGGATTAAACATAAAGTGATGCTTCGCCTGGCGGACGCGTTTTAAAGCGGCGATGCAGCCAAAGATATTGCTCTGGCGCACGCAGAATTTGATTTTCAATAACCTTATTCATGTAAGCCGCAGCCGCAGTTTCGTCATTGTGGGGATAATTTTCTAATATCGGCTCAATGATCAGCTGATAACCATCATTATTCGGATTACGAATGAGCACGATGGGAATCATCGCTGGTTTCGCCAGACGTGACAGAACAAACGTTCCGTTGGTGGTAGCGGCTTTTTCAACGGCGAACAGCGGTGCAAACGTACTGCCTTTCGGACCATAATCCTGATCGGGCGCAAACCACACGGATTCACCTTGTTTCAGAGCATGCACCATGCCGCGTAAATCGCGACGATCAATCATTGCCTTATTGGAACGCATTCGACCTTTAGTCTGTACATATTCCATGGCGCGATTATTGTGAGGACGATACATCGCCATCATGGGCTGGCACAAACCGCTAATACGGCCACCCAGCTCAAGTGACATAAAATGAACGCCAATCAGCATCACGCCACGCCTTTCATTCTGCGCAGAGTGCAGATTCGCGAGGCCCGACACATGAAAAAGCCGCTTTACTGCGCGATCCGACCAGAACCAGGCGATACCGGTTTCTGCCAGCGCCATGCCTAGCGAGGCGAAATTCCCGGCGATCATGCGTTCGGTTTCTTCTTCGCTGATGCGAGGAAAACAGAGTTGAATGTTGCGGCGAGTGATACGTTCGCGGCGCTGCAAAAAATGACGAGAGAGCTTACCTGCACCCGACCCAAGGCGGATTAAAACAGGATAAGGGAGCTGGACTAATAGCCAAAGCAAGCCAAGCCCGAACCAGGTGAACCAGTAACGTGGATGCAGCAGCGAGGTGCTAAATTTCCCGGTGATTTTCATTGCTAACCTTTATGAGATAAATGGATGTATCGCATAAAGAGCATTTCCCTAAGTCCCCAAGCGTTACAACTGTACTGATTTTTGACCAGCACTTTATCAAAAAGTGCCTTCAAAAAAAGATAAACTCCAGAATCTTCAGGATTGAGCAGATTCATGGATGAAACATTAAAGAGTTATTAAAGTGAAAGCTTGAAATTAAAAATGATAAAAAACAGCGAGTTAAGCGGGTCCGCGGTGATGTTTAAAACGTAAGAAATTATTTTTTAAGACCTGTCTGGAAATTATTTTTCATGAAAGCTTACGTGTTATTTACTTTTCTGAGAAAAAAGCAACTTAAATGAGAAGTAAAAATAAGCTGGACGTTTAATAAACAAGCCATCTGGGCGGCCTGACGCCGAAGCAGCCGTAAATAAATGTGCCGTATGCAAGAAGAAAAATGATAAAAATGCAATCTCTCCCGGTTTTTCAGAAAAGGTCAGAAATTATCATGCGCGGGAGGAGTATCATAAAATCGATTATTGTGGGCTAGTTTAATTTTTCTGGCCTAATTATTTAACTATAAGAACCTATCCCAAAAGGAATTGTCAGATCGTAAATATTGGCAATTTTTGAGGGCGAAGTATGGCGGGCAACAAGTGGCAGATCAGCGATGAACTCTGGGAGAAAATGGCTCCACTTCTCCCGGAACATAAAACCCACCATCCGCTGGGCACGCATCGTAGACGTGTTGATAATCGTGCCGCAATGAACGCCATTTTCTTTGTGCTCAGAACCGGTTGCCAATGGAATGCCCTGAATGCCACGGATATTTGCTCATCCAGCTCAGCCCACCGCCGCTTTCAGGAATGGCGGGATGCTGGAGTATTTGAACGCTTCTGGCAAAACGGGCTGCTTGCCTGCGAGAAGCGGGATGCCATTGACTGGTCATGGTTGTCGATGGATGGCTGCATGACAAAATCGCCCCTTGCAGGCTCAAAAAAACAGGTCGCAACCCGACTGACAGGGGGAAGCAGGGAGTAAAGCGGAGCCTGATGACCGACGGGAACGGGCTTCCGCTCTCGCTGGCTGTCGCAGGGGCAAATACCCACGACATAAAACTGGTTGAAGATACGCTGGACGCGCTACAGACCGGCAGGCCGGGTCGCAGGCTGCATCTGTGTATGGACAAAGGCTATGAGGCTGAATGGGTGGAAATTTGTTTGAAAGCTCGTCGTTATGAACCTCATATCCAGTCGGGGAAAGAGGAGTCTGAGGCAATTAAAAACAGCGAGTTCAGGGCTCATCGTTGGGTTGTGGAAAGAACGCATAGCTGGATGAATCGCTTTCGCCGCATACTGACGCGATGGGAGAAGAAAGTCGAAAACTACGAGGCGATGCTGCATTTTGCTTGCAGCATCATTGTCTGGAATAAAATCCTTTTGGGATAGGTTCTAAAAGTATAACACAGAACCTCCAGTGGATGGGAAGAAAAGAGCTCATAATGCTTATCACTGTTGGGCCGATTTGATAAAACTGTTAAATAACAAAAAGATCCTGGAATCTTGATAAATTTAATCAATATTTCCCACGACCATAGTCTTTCTGTTTTGCATAAAGCAGTGGAAACTCCCGATTTTTCCAGAGAGAAATGTTCTGTCAACGTTTATCCAGTATTACACTATTCTGTTATTTATTAGGCTGAATATTTGGATGAAGAGATTTTTTATTGGATTTATTTTAGCTATGGACTCGCGTCAGACAGATTGATTATTTTAACTATAAATTTATTAAAAATAAGCCAGGTTATTGAAAAGTCGCATGGCAAACCTAAGAAAATCAGCATACTTGTACAACGCATTAGTATAACCATGATTATCATTCAGGTTGGCGTTCATGGTATATTTCTTCTTTTTTATCATGTAGGTAGCCTTTGCGGAGTATCGATTAAAGAATACGCTGTTTATGGTAATTAAATAAATGTCTGCGTATCGGACGTTGCTAGCATATTGAATTGCGGCGGTAAATATTAATAGTACCGTTATTTTTAGCGTATTTACGGTTTCGTCTAAGAAAAAATACTGAATGATTACACTGGGCGATAAAGCTGAGCGAATATTCGCGTGCGAGTAAATTTATTCTCAGGGTAAAAATTTTAGCCATATGCCTGGAATAACGGGATAAAAACCTTGTGGGTTAACTGTCATTTTCTGCATCTTTATGCTAGCTCCTTATAACAAAAAAGCCCGACTAGGTGCGGGCTTTACTGATGATTTGCTGCTTAGCGATTTTTAGTGCGTCGTTACTCGATATTGAATCTGATTATTGAGTATCTCACCTGAAGTCTTTTTGCTTTTGGATAATGGTTTTGGCTAATGATCGAGGGGTACACACTTGTGTACACCCAAAAACCGGGTGCCCATTGGTGGTGATGATGTCGCTACCGATGTAAAACTGGCCCACCTGCCGATGTAAATCTGACCCACCTAGGGTAAAAATGGCAGTTTTAAGGCACTGCCAATGATGACATTGGAGACCAGAGTGGAGATTAGTGTTTTACACCGTCAGGGCATGTCGATACGCGCCATCGCGCGCCAGCTTTCATGCTCTCGTGAGACCGTTCGCAGATATATTCGTAGCCCGCTGCCCGTAGCGGATATGCGCTACAAGCCTCGCGCACCCAGCCCCTGCAAGCTTGACCCGTTCAAGACCTATATCCTTGAGCGCGTGGCCGCTGCCAGGCCCCTCTGGATACCCGCCAGTGTGCTGCTGCGCGAGATCCGTCAGCGTGGTTACGAGGGTGGTTACAGCATGCTGACCGCTTTCCTGCACCCCATTAAGCAGCCCGTCACTGAAGAGGTAACACGCTTCGAGACCGAGCCTGGCTTTCAGATGCAAGTTGATTTCACCATCATCAGACTCGGTCATAACCCATTGCTGGCCTTTGTCGCCACGCTGGGCTGGAGCCGCGCGACTTTCGTCAAGTTTTACAGCAACCAGGACTCCGCTGCCTGGTGTGACGGCATTGAGTCTGCGCTCAGGTTCTTCGGCGGGACGCCGCATCAGCTGCTGTTCGACAACGCCAAGGCCATCATCATTGAGCGCGATGTCTACGGCCCCGGTAAGCATCGCTGGAACCCGCAGTTGATGCACGTCGCCGAGAAGTATGCCTTTACTCCCAAGGTCTGCCGACCCTATCGCGCCAAGACCAAGGGTAAGGTTGAGCGGTTTAACCATTACCTCAAGAACAGCTTTATCGTGCCTCTTACCGCGACCTTCCGGCAGGCCGGGCTGGTACTGGATGTACCTGCTGCCAACACACGCATCGGCGAGTGGCTGGTCACCGTCGCGAACACACGAGTGCATGGCACCACAGGCGTACCGCCTGAGCAGCGCATGCCGCGCGAGCGTGCTGCGCTATTGCCGTTACCGAAGGTCACGTTGGCATTGCCTGCACCTGTCCCAGCGCTCAGCCAGCGTCCGGTGCCGACCGAGAGCCTGCAACATCCTCTGGCAACGTACCAGGCCTTGCTCGAGGTGCCAGCATGAACCTTCAACATGATCGTATTGCCGCGCTCTGCGAGCAACTCAAGCTCGACCGCCTGCCGGCAGAGTGGCCGGGTGTGGCACAGGCGACCATCGACAACAGCGGCACGCATGCCGACTTCCTGGAAGCCGTTTTGCAGCTCCAGCATGATGGCCAGAACGAACGGCGTCGCCAGACCATTTTGCGGTTATCAGGCCTGCCGGTGATAAAAACACTGGAGCAGTTCGATTACGCCTATGCCAGTGGCGTTCCACGAAGTCAGATCCAGGAGTTGGCGGGTCTGACATTTATCGAACGTCAGGAGAACGTTGTCCTGCTCGGGCCTTCTGGCGTCGGCAAAACGCACCTGGCGACCGCCATTGGCTATAAGGCCGCGATGGCGGGTTTAAGCATTCGGTTCATTACCGCCGCCGACATGATGCTGCAACTGATGGCGTCACATCGTCAGGGTGACCTGAAGGGCTACCTGAACCGCGTCGTAGGTAAACCTAAGCTGTTGATCATCGACGAAGTGGGATATCTGCCGTTCGGTAAAATGGAGGCGAACCTGTTCTTCCAGGTAGTCGCTAAACGGTATGAGTCAGGCAGCGTGATCCTGACCAGCAACCTGCCGTTTACGCAGTGGTCCGGAACGTTTGGTGATGACGAGACACTGACGGCAGCGATGCTGGATCGGCTGCTTCACCATGCGCATATCGCCCAAATCAGCGGCCAAAGCTATCGACTGAAAGATAAGCTGAAAAGCGGTCAACTCCAGAAGAAAACGAAAGCAACAACGCTCGAATGATTCAAAGGGGGTGGGTCAGTTTTACTTTGGCAGGGTGGGTCAGAATTCGATCGGTATTGACATGATGATAATACGATCTCCTCCGTTAGCGCGCACGAATGATGCGTACTTTTCCTGCGCACCATCATGCGTACTTGAATCTGCGTACCTCTAATTACCTTTACATGCCGCGTCAAGGAATCGGCTTGAGTGCCTTGGCCTCTATGGCATTCATGCACACACTATCATTAACAAAGTAAAGGTGAATAAAAGTAAATGTGGGCTAAACGCACAACTGCGTTCGCGGATTCAGGGTGAGAACTAGTTGTTATGCTGGAAGCCGTTTTGGAAACCTCAGAATGGAAACCGGCTGTTTTGGTGGATACCGAAGTGGATGCTGCGCTGGTGGATACTTAGCAATTTAGCCGTAAGGGCATAGTAGGTAAGAATCTCTGCCTGTGTTGCCAACCTGCCAAGTGATTTTTAAGTCTCTACTTCATCCCACCTTTCTACCTTTTCGTTTCGCTCTAACCTCCTCATAAGGTTTCGATACAGGCAGCTTATCAATCCACAGATCGATTTCTTTCCAGTTATACATGCATGAACTATTTGGCGTTGGCTCACCTATGGGAGAGAAGTGCTTGTAATGCTTGCCTTCAAACCAAGAATTCTCACGAGCTCTTTTTATAGTTCCTTTCTTCAACCCGGTAATACCCATTAATACATGCTCAGTCACCCACTTCGCTGGCGTGAGAAAGATAGTTGGTTCGTCGCACATTCAGTAAACCCTTGAAGATAACAAGAACAACTTGTTTATGAGTTGAAACTTCTACGCTATGTAAGAAGGGTGCGAAGGTCAACAAATCGCCCCGCCCGTTCAGGGAATTATTTTAGCGCACCGCATTGATATGAATAGATCCCCTTTCGCACACGCATCATACACATACAAAAACATGTCGTTCAGTTGGTTCAGTTTGCAAAGATGGTTGTTTTAAAAGGATTAATTTTAAAAAAGTGAACCAACAAAACCACGAATTGAACCAACAAACCATGCCAGTTGAACCAACATAAGCAAGTGTCTTACACTGTCTTACGATGTTAAAATGCTCACTTTACTATGATACTGGTGGCCAATGAGCAAATCCCTTTCCGTTACCTTCCGTGTACCTGCTGAATTAAGCGAGGCTTTTACCGGTGCTGTGAGTGCTGCTGGTGGAGATAAAACCGCTTGGCTGCTTCAGCACTAATTGGCGGTAAGCAGGGCATACCCCCTTTGCCATATGACGAGCCTTCTGTGATTCGTATTGTCGAAGAGGCTATCGCTCAAGGGTTCGATAATGGGCGAATTATTGCAGAACGACTTAATGAAGCTGGATATCAGACTAGGGCAGGAAAGGCATGGGACAAGGATATTTATAGTGTCTGGAAGAGAAGACAGAATGCTGAATCTAGGTGAATAATAGTTCTAAGATTATTAGACTGGTAGTCTTCGCGTGATTTGATAACTCTTTCTTATGCCGGTGTGAAATGTCTAAGCCAATTGATGATCCCTACTTTCAGTCCTTACTCAGAGAGCTCACTTCTCTTCCTAAAGAAACCGAATGGGCTGGGTTCAAAAGTAACTCCATAAGGGCTGAGGATTTGGGCGAATATATTTCCGCTCTTGCTAACTCAGCAGCCCTTGAAGGTAAGACAAAAGCATATATGGTGTGGGGAGTCGATGACGAGACTCACCAAGTCAGTGGGACCGATTTTAAGCCATCCATAGAGAGGCATAAACAACAAGAGCTTGAAAGCTGGTTATTGCAAAACCTTGAGCCAAAGATTGATTTTACCTTTAACGAATTCCTTTCTATCGAACAAAAGCCCGTAGTTATCCTAGAAATACCAGCAGCGCAGCATACTCCTGTAAGATTTCTTGGTGTTGAATATATCCGCATTGGTTCTTATAAAAAACCCTTAGGAAAGCATGCTGAAAAGGAGCGATCTCTTTGGCGTGTTTTTGACAGAAAGCCATGGGAATTTCGCATTGCTAAGGAAAAATGCGGTATTGATGAGGTATTAAGAACCTATCCCAAAAGGATTTTATTCCAGACAATGATGCTGCAAGCAAAATGCAGCATCGCCTCGTAGTTTTCGACTTTCTTCTCCCATCGCGTCAGTATGCGGCGAAAGCGATTCATCCAGCTATGCGTTCTTTCCACAACCCAACGATGAGCCCTGAACTCGCTGTTTTTAATTGCCTCAGACTCCTCTTTCCCCGACTGGATATGAGGTTCATAACGACGAGCTTTCAAACAAATTTCCACCCATTCAGCCTCATAGCCTTTGTCCATACACAGATGCAGCCTGCGACCCGGCCTGCCGGTCTGTAGCGCGTCCAGCGTATCTTCAACCAGTTTTATGTCGTGGGTATTTGCCCCTGCGACAGCCAGCGAGAGCGGAAGCCCGTTCCCGTCGGTCATCAGGCTCCGCTTTACTCCCTGCTTCCCCCTGTCAGTCGGGTTGCGACCTGTTTTTTTGAGCCTGCAAGGGGCGATTTTGTCATGCAGCCATCCATCGACAACCATGACCAGTCAATGGCATCCCGCTTCTCGCAGGCAAGCAGCCCGTTTTGCCAGAAGCGTTCAAATACTCCAGCATCCCGCCATTCCTGAAAGCGGCGGTGGGCTGAGCTGGATGAGCAAATATCCGTGGCATTCAGGGCATTCCATTGGCAACCGGTTCTGAGCACAAAGAAAATGGCGTTCATTGCGGCACGATTATCAACACGTCTACGATGCGTGCCCAGCGGATGGTGGGTTTTATGTTCCGGGAGAAGTGGAGCCATTTTCTCCCAGAGTTCATCGCTGATCTGCCACTTGTTGCCCGCCATACTTCGCCCTCAAAAATTGCCATTATTTACGATCTGACAATTCCTTTTGGGATAGGTTCTAAGTAAAAAACGCCCCAGTAACTGGGGCGCTATATTATTTCGGCATAGCGTCCAGAGGAATAATGGCCCCGCGATGCTGAATCACCGTACTGGCGATAAGGTGACCGCGATCAGCGGCTGCTTCTGGCGATGCGCCCGTCAGACGTAGAGAGAGATACCCGGCGCTAAACGAGTCACCTGCCGCAGTGGTATCGATGATTTTTTCTTTTGCCAGGCGCACGGCTGCTACATCAATTAATGAATTATCATCAATGGCCACCAGACAAGATTCCGCGCCGCGCTTGATAACGATTTCGCTGACACCCGCTGCCCGTGTACGCGCGATCACCTCACTAAGCGGTTGCTCGCCCCACAGAAAATGCTCATCATCTAACGTCAAAAAAGCCATATCGGTACAGTTCAGCATGTTGCGATAAGCCGTCTGCGTTTCGGTTTTGTCGAACCACAAATGTGGACGATAGTTATTATCGAAAATGATCTTGCCGCCGTTAGCGCGACAACGCGCCAGCAATGCCATTAGCTTGTCACGGCTGGAAACGGGCAGAATCGCCAGACTGATGCCACTTAAATACAGATAAT
This sequence comes from Mixta mediterraneensis, assembly GCF_014946725.1. Lineage (GTDB taxonomy): Bacteria > Pseudomonadota > Gammaproteobacteria > Enterobacterales > Enterobacteriaceae > Pantoea > Pantoea mediterraneensis. The sequence goes on along the minus strand of NZ_JACFXY010000012.1, from coordinate 53,632 downwards.
CGTAACGTTCTAGCTGCTGGCAAATCCTGTCACTCTCGGGGCTATCGAGCCAGTAACGGGCGGCGGCGTCGCTGCGCCAGTACCAGAAAGTGCGTTCGCCATGCGGGTCCGTTTCAATGACATACAACCCCGGCATTTTATTATCCAGCCGCTGAATCAGCCCGGTTTTGACTTTTTCCTGTTGCCAGGCAGCGATCATTTTATCGCTGAAGGTATCCGTACCCAGCGCGGTGACGTAATCCACGCTTAGTTGAGTGTCATCAACCTGGCGAGCCATGTATACCGCTGTGTTTAGCGTGTCGCCGCCAAAACCGCGCTTAATGTTTTCACCCTTTTCGGACAGTTCAATCATGCATTCGCCAATAATGGCGATTTTTTTTTGCGTCATGGTTTTCGGCCTATAGTGGAATATCGCCCTAGTCTTACGTCTGGTATGGCAGACGTCAATGATTTTAAAACGCCGTTTTAATTCCACTTAAGTCGTGATAGCACTCCTATCGGCCTGATAAAGCGAACAAGTTTCGGCTTGTTTTAGCGATTATCTCGGTAACCTTATTGGTACACTCAACGATTTATTATCGCTAAAAGATAAATAAAGTTATCCCGATTACGACCGATAATTGCCGCTGGGTTGCCGCATCCAGGCGCTTGCCCCCAACCAGGAAAATATCATGGTGATGAAGAGCATAAGTCCCAGGCTCCCTTCTTCGACTGACTACAATCCCTCGCAGAAAACGCGCCTTTTCTGGCAGCAGTGCCAGCGATTTTACACTTTTCAGCCGATATATCAGGTATCGGGACGGTTGCTGGCTATTGAACTGCTGGCCGCGATAACACACCCGTCCGCGCCGAAAAAGAAGCTGTCGTCGGAAAACTATTTCGCCGCACTTAATATTACGCAACGGCTGCATGTGATGCATGAGCAGCTGGAGTTATTAACCCAGTGGTCGGCCTTTTTTGAGCGAACAAATATTGTTGCGTCAGTAAATATTGATAGCCCTTCGCTGCTGTCGATTCAAAAACATCCATCAATCCGCCGCCTGATCGCACGTTTGCCGTGGGTGCGATTTGAGCTGACCGAACACCACGTGTTGCCGCAGAAAGAGATTGTGGCGCAGATGCCAGAGCTGGGCCCGCTGTGGCTGGATGATTTCGGTTGTGGTATGGCGAATTTCTCCGCGCTGACCGAGCTGAAGTACGATTATATTAAGCTGTCGCGCGAGCTGTTTATTTTGCTGCGTAAAACAGATGAAGGGCGCAGCTTGTTTTCCATGCTGCTGGCGTTAATCAACCATTATTGCAACGGGGTCATTGTCGAAGGGGTTGAAACGGAGGAAGAGTGGCAGCAAGTGCAATCCTCTCCAGCCATCGCGGCACAAGGGTATTTCTTTTCAAAGCCGGTTCCTTTTTCTGAGTTAAATCATCTTTCTGTCCAGCTTCTCTGATGTCGTTCCTCGCTGTCTCGTCTATCTTTAACGGAGACCGTGGCAGGGTAAGGAGAAAGCGAAATGACGCGTACGGGAAAAATTGTTAGCTGGATCGTCGGGATTTTTTTGTTGCTGGTTGTGGTGATTATCGTAGTGATTGCCACCTTTGACTGGAATCGTCTGAAGCCAACCAACAACCAGAAAGTCTCGACTGAACTGAATCGTCCTTTTGCCATTCGTGGTGATTTGGGCGTGGCCTGGGAGCGCAACCGCGAAGAACCTGGCTGGCGTAGCTGGGTGCCATGGCCGCATCTGCATGCGCAGGACATTATGTTGGGCAACCCGCCCGAAATTCCCGATGTGACTATGGTTCATTTACAGCGCGTGGACGCCACACTGGCACCGTTAGCCCTGCTGCATAAAGAAGTTTTTATCCCGTGGATTAAACTGGAGCAGCCCAATGCGCGCCTGATCCAAACAGCGGATAAGAAGAATAACTGGACGTTTAATCTTGCCAACAGCGGCAGTCAAAAAGATGAAAACGCTGCGCCGTCAGCATGGTCATTCCGCCTTGATAATATTTTGTTCGATCAGGGACAAATTCGTTATCGCGACGCCATTAACAAAGCGGACGTTACGGTGAAGATTAATCCGCTGGGTAAGCCGGTGCCTTATGCACAGATAGCCGGTGGCGACGATAAGCAAAAGGGCGCGGGTGATTTCGTCTTTGGCTGGCAGGCGAAGGGCACTTACAAAAATGAACGGTTGGATGGCGAGGGCAAAATTGGCGGCATGTTGTCGCTGCGCAGCCAGACGACTCCTTTCCCGATTCAGGCGGATGTACGCAACGGTACTACGCGTGTACAGATAACGGGCGGATTAACCGATCCCATGAACCTGGGCGGGCTGGATGTGCGCTTGCGCTTTTCTGGCGATACGCTGGCTAACCTGTACGGTTTAACCGGTGTGCTGCTGCCGGACACGCCGCCGTACGAAACAGATGGTCATCTGATTGCTAAATTCGCGGGTGAGAAGGGGCCGGTATTCCAGTATGAAAAATTCAACGGCCATATTGGCGACAGCGATATTCACGGGTCGCTGACGTACACCCAGGGTAAGCCGCGCCCTGGACTGAAGGGCGAACTGACATCAAACCAGCTACGAATGGCCGATCTGGGTCCGCTGATTGGCGTGAAGTCGGGTAAAGGCAGCGAGAAAACCGAGCAGGCTAAAGCACGACGCGGCGATAAATCAACGCAGCCAGCCGATCGCGTATTGCCGCATGACAAGTTCGATACTAAAAACTGGGACGTGATGGATGCCGATGTGAAGTTCAGCGGCAAGCGTATTGAGCACAGTAATTCGCTGCCGTTAAGCGATCTTTATACCCATTTGCAGCTTAAGAACGGTGACCTGCTGTTAGATCCGCTGCGCTTTGGCATTGCGGGCGGTAATCTGAATAGCACCATTCATCTGGCAGGCGATCATTCGCCGATGCGCGGTCGTGCAGATATTCACGCACGTAAACTGCGTCTGCGCCAGTTGTTCCCTGACGTTGAGGCCATGCAAAACAGCCTGGGGCAACTGAATGGGGATGCCAGCCTCACCGGCAAGGGTAATTCAGTGGCAGATTTACTGGCGACCAGCAATGGGCAGCTAAAACTGCTGATGAATGATGGTTTGATTAGCCGCAACCTGATGGAGATTGCCGGTCTGAATGTCGGTAACTACGTGGTTGGTAAACTGTTTGGCGACGATCAAGTACAGATTAACTGCGCGGCTACCGACATTAAACTGCAAAACGGCTTAGCAACGCCCAATCTGTTTGTCTTTGATACCGAGAACGCGGTGATCAATATTAGCGGTAACGCTAATTTCGCCAGTGAACGCATGGATCTTTCTATTAATCCAGAAAGTAAGGGCGTCCGCATCATCACGCTGCGATCGCCGCTCTATGTGCGTGGCACGTTCAAAAATCCAGACGCTGGTGTGAAAAGCGGGCCGCTGATTGCACGCGGCGCTGCGGCGGTGGCGTTAGGTGCCGTTGTGGCGCCTGCTGCTGCGCTGCTGGCACTGATTTCACCGAGCGATAACGAAGATAATCAGTGCAGCAATATTTTGCAGCAGATGAAAAATAAGAAGTGATCAGGTGCGGTAAAGCACTTTAATGATGTGATAACCAAACGCGGTTTTCACCGGTCCATAAGGCGTTAACAGTGGGCAGGTGAAAACCGCTTTATCAAAAGCCGGGACCATCTGTCCCTGGCGGAACTCACCTAAATCACCGCCATTTCGCCCGGAGGGGCAGGTTGAGTGTTTCTTTGCCAGTTGTTGGAAATTGCCGCCTTTTTCCAGTTTCGCCAATAACGCTTTAGCCAGCGCTTCCTCTTTCACGAGGATGTGTAAAGCCGCTGCGGTTTTCGCCATGTCGGTGTCTCGTTGTGTATAATCGTCGCCCATTATAACCCTATCTTTCGACCTGTAGGGGCGTGGGTTGCCTCTCCCGTGACTTATTAACGTCAGTTGCCAGAGCCTGTCTGGCTGCCGTCGTTCGAAAGCAGGTGTGATACCTTTTTCTCTGCCAACTGAGTGAATTTCCGTTATGCGTCTAAACCCCGGCCAACAACGTGCTGTCGAATTTGTCACCGGCCCCTGCCTGGTGCTGGCGGGTGCGGGATCGGGAAAAACCCGCGTCATTACCAATAAAATTGCGCACCTGATCCGGGAATGTGGTTATCAGGCACGTCATATTGCGGCGGTGACCTTTACCAATAAAGCCTCGCGTGAAATGAAGGAGCGTGTGGCGCAAACGCTGGGCCGCAAAGAAGCTCGTGGCTTGATGATTTCCACTTTCCATACTCTGGGTCTGGAGATCATTAAACGCGAAACGGCCGCGCTGGGCATCAAATCGAACTTTTCGCTGTTTGACGATCAGGATCAACTTGCCTTGCTTAAAGAGTTGACCAAACAGTGGCTGGAGGAAGATAAGTCCCAGCTGCAGCTGCTGATCTCTACTATCTCAGGCTGGAAAAACGATCTTGTCGATCCGCCACGTTCTGCTGCGCTGGCGCGTTCCGAACGCGATAATATTTTTGCCCATTGCTATGCCCTGTATGATCAACATCTGAAAGCCTGCAACATCCTGGATTTTGATGATTTAATTTTGTTGCCGACGCTACTGCTGCAGCGCAATGCGGAAGTGCGCGAACGCTGGCAGCAGCGTATTCGTTATCTGCTGGTCGATGAGTATCAGGATACCAATACCAGCCAGTATGAACTGGTCAAGCTGTTGGTCGGCGCGCGTGCGCGCTTTACCGTGGTGGGCGATGACGATCAGTCAATCTATTCGTGGCGCGGCGCACGACCACAAAATTTGGTGCTGTTAAAAGACGATTTTCCGGCGCTGGAAGTTGTCAAACTTGAACAGAATTACCGTTCATCACAGCGCATTCTCAAAGCGGCCAACATTCTGATCGCCAATAACCCGCACGTGTTTGAAAAGCGCTTGTTTTCCGAACTGGGTCCAGGAAATCAGCTAAAGGTGCTGACTGCGAATAACGAAGAGCATGAAGCGGAGCGCGTTGCGGGTGAGTTGATCGCGCATCACTTTATCCACAAGACAGCTTACAAAGATTACGCCATTCTTTATCGCGGCAATCATCAGTCACGCGTATTTGAAAAGCAGCTGATGCAGAACCGCATTCCGTATCGTATTTCGGGTGGTACTTCATTTTTCTCGCGCCCGGAAATCAAAGATTTACTGGCCTATTTACGCGTATTAACTAACCCCGATGATGACAGCGCGTTTCTGCGCATTGTTAATACGCCACGTCGCGAGATTGGTCCGGCTACGCTGCAAAAATTGGGCGAATGGGCCAGTCTTCGTAACAAAAGTCTGTTTAACGCCAGCTTTGACGTTGGGCTGGGGCAAACGCTGAACGGACGTGGACTGGAGCATTTGCAACGCTTTACGCATTGGCTGAATGAGATCATTCAACTTACCGGGCGCGAACCCGTCAATGCGGTGCGTGACCTGATTCGCGGTATTGATTATGAAAGCTGGCTGTTTGAAACATCTGGCAGTCCAAAAGCCGCTGAAATGCGCATGAAAAATGTTAATACGCTGTTCCAGTGGATGACCGAAATGCTGGAAGGTACCGATCTGGATGAGCCGATGACGCTGGCTCAGGTGGTGACGCGTTTTACCCTGCGCGACATGATGGAACGTGGTGAGAACGATGAAGAACTGGATCAGGTTCAGCTGATGACGCTCCATGCCTCAAAAGGGCTGGAGTTTCCGTATGTTTACCTGGTCGGCATGGAAGAAGGTTTACTGCCGCATCAGAGCAGCATCGATGAGAATAATATCGAAGAAGAACGGCGTCTTGCCTATGTAGGCATCACGCGGGCGCAGAAAGAGCTGACCTTTACCCAGTGTCGCGAGCGGCGTCAATACGGTGAGCTGGTACGGCCGGAGGTAAGCCGCTTTTTACTTGAGCTGCCGCAGGACGATGTGGTGTGGGAAACCGAGCGCAAAGCAGTGAGCGCCGAGGAGCGCATGAAAACGGGTCAGAGCCGCGTAGCCGGATTACGGGCAATGCTGGAAAAAGCAAAGAAAGCGTAAGGTGAGTTTATCGGACGATGGGCGTTGGGCATAGGCAGCCATCAGTAGAAACAGCGGGTTCGACTCAGGAAAGGGTGAGGAGCCAGTGAACATAGGATTGATAGTGGCTCTCTTGCTCAAGCAATTCAGCCCGCAACGGGTGTATATCCAGCCAGCCAGCCGGTAACGTCACATGCAGCGCATCATCATCCGCCTGCAATCGCACCGCGGGTAACGTATCGTCGCGTCGACGACTCGAAAAAATAATCGCTAACCGCAGTAAACGACACATACGCTCTGCTAAACGTGGCGGCACGGCGTTTTGCTGAGTCAGCAATGCCAGATCAATACTGCCGCTTTGATTTTGCAGCAGGCAGGCCAACAGTTTTTTCTGAGCGGGCGTAAAGCCGGGAAGGTCGAGATGACGAACGAGGTAAGCTGCGTGTTGAGGAGCCTGACGGAAATCGACGCTCAGGCCGATTTCATGAATGGCGCAGGCGCTAAGCAGTAAATCACGACAGCGCTGATTGAGTTTCCATGGCGTGCTGACCTGACGGAAAAAACTTTCCGCCAGCTGACGTACGCGCCCGGCCTGCTCAATGTCAATACTGAAGCGGCGTTGAACATTTTGCAGCGTACGAGTGCGAATATCGCGATCGATCGGCAAATGTAGCATACCGTAAACCAGCCCTTCCCGTAGCGCGCCGCCTGCCAACGTCATGCTTTCGATACGCAGTTCCTGGAAAATAGCGATCAAAATAGACAGGCCGCTGGGGAAAACCAATGCGCGTTCCAGCGTCAGGCCTTCAATCTCCAGCTCTTCTAACTTGCCACACTGAATGGCACGCTGTTTTAGCTGCTGAAGTTTACTCAGGGTGATGCGCTCATCCATCCCTTGTGCCACCATGATTTCCTGTAGCGCCTGAACGGTGCCCGACGCGCCTACGCAGGCTTGCCAGCCTTGTTCGCACAGTTGTGCCGCAACGGGCTGAATCATTTCGCGTGCCGCCTGTTCAGCCTGTGCAAAATTTTCTTTTGCCAGATGGCGATCGCTGAAAAAACGCTCCAGCCAGGTCACGCAACCCATCGGCAAGCTGAACAGCACTGTGGCGTGAGAGCCGTCGCCAGTCGCTAATTCGGTGCTGCCGCCACCAATATCCACAACTAAACGCCGATCGGAACCGCCAGTCGTATGCGCCACGCCCTGATAAATCAGGCGAGCTTCTTCTTCGCCGCTGATGACGTTGATGTCACAACCGAGAATTTGCTGCGCAGTTTCAAGGAACTGTTGTGCGTTGGCCGCAAGACGCAGCGTGGCGGTTGCCACGACGCGAATTTGATCAAAGGGAATATCCTGCAGCTGTTCAGAAAACAGCTTGAGACACTGCCAGCCGCGCGTCATCGCTTCGGCTGACAACTGGTTACTCTTATCCAGACCTGCAGCAAGGCGCACCTTGCGCTTAATTTTCGCGACGGTCTGAATACTGCCAGACACTTCGCGCACCACCAACATATGAAAGCTGTTAGAACCTAAATCAATCGCAGCATAAAGTGACGATGCGCTTAGCATGGTGAGCTTAACTCGAACGTTTACGGTTGTTGTTACGTGGCGCGCCGCGACGGTTGCTATTGTTGCCGCCACGACGAGGTCCGTTGCCCGAACGGCTACGCGCCAGACGTTTTGGCGGTGGCAATTCGCTCAGCAGTGCATTGCTGTTGTATTTGCTGACCGGAATATTGTAACCAATATATTCTTCAATGCCGGGCAGGTTCAGCGCATATTCTTCGCACGCCAGGCTGATGGAATGACCACTGGCACCGGCACGTCCGGTTCGGCCAATGCGGTGAACGTAGTCTTCGCGATCGTCCGGCAGGTCGTAGTTAAAGACGTGGGTGACAGCAGGAATATGCAGGCCACGTGCGGCAACATCGGTAGCAACCAGAATATCGACATCACCTTTGGTGAAGTCATCAAGGATACGCAATCGTTTTTTCTGTGCTACATCACCGGTTAATAAACCGACGCGATGACCATCGGCGGCCAAATGGCCCCAAATATCTTCACAGCGATGTTTGGTGTTAGCGAAAATGATTGCGCGATCGGGCCACTCTTCTTCCAGCAAGGTTTGCAGAAGACGCATTTTCTCTTCGTTAGACGGATAGAAAAGCTCTTCTTTGATGCGGTGTCCGGTTTTTTGCTCGGGTTCCACTTCGACATATTCGGCGTTGTTCATGTGCTCAAACGCCAGTTCACGCACGCGATAGGAAAGGGTGGCAGAAAACAGCATGCTCAGACGCTGGGTAGCAGCCGGCATACGGCGGAACAGCCAGCGAATATCTTTAATAAAGCCGAGATCGAACATGCGATCGGCCTCGTCCAGCACCATTACCTGAATAGCGCCGAGGTTAACGTGATTCTGTTTCGCGTAGTCGATTAAGCGACCGGTGGTGGCGATCAGAATATCAACGCCATTTTCCAGCACTTTAAGCTGTTTGTCATAGCCATCGCCGCCATAAGCCAGGCCGAGCTTCAGCCCGGTTGAGGAGGCCAGGGGTTCTGCGTCGGCATGGATTTGCACCGCGAGTTCACGCGTTGGTGCCAGAATTAATGCGCGTGGCTGATTGACCTGACGACCTTCCGCCGCAGGGTTTGAGAGAAGATGATGAAACGTTGACGTCAGAAACGCCATCGTTTTGCCGGTACCGGTTTGCGCCTGACCTGCGACATCACGCCCTGAAAGCGTAAAAGGCAGTGCTAACGCCTGAATCGGCGTACAGTTATGAAAGCCTTTCTTATCAAGGGCTTCCACCACCAGAGGGTGCAGGGCGAAGTCGGAAAACTTCTGGTCGGTTAAGTTTGTTTTGCTCATAGTGTGGTAGAATATCAGCTTATTATCGCTTTACGAAAGCGTATCCTATGAAATAAAGTCAACCTACATTGGTATATTTTACGCCAATTCGCCAGGCATAATCTTGTGGAGTAAAACATGAGCAGCGATAAAATCGTTCACCTGACCGATGACAGTTTCGACACCGACGTGCTAAAAGCTGACGGCGTTACACTGGTAGATTTCTGGGCTGAATGGTGTGGTCCTTGCAAAATGATCGCCCCGATTCTTGATGAAGTCGCAGAAGAGTACGATGGTAAACTGACCATTGCTAAGCTGAACATCGACGACAATCCAGGCACCGCGCCGAAATACGGTATTCGTGGTATTCCGACGCTGCTACTGTTTAAAAACGGTGAAGTCGCCGCGACCAAAGTGGGCGCTTTGTCCAAAGGTCAACTGAAAGAGTTCCTGAACGCCAACCTGGCCTAATCGGGGCCGAACGTTCAGCACGGGCGAATTTTTTCCCTGCCGCTGGACGTTCGCTTTCAGGTGTGCTAATTTACCAAAGCTGCATTACGCACTTACCTTGTAGTTAGCATCTAAAAGTTTTCCTTTGTTGAACCCTGTCGCACTGTACCTATAACAGCGGTTCTGCAATCTGACGGTTAGCTCCAACTTAGGCATCGCAATCGACCGTCTCCTCGCTTCCAGTCGCCATCCCTGACGATGATCGTCGAGAAGAGTCGAAAAGAGCCATTAACAGGCATGGATTATTTGCCATACTACTCACGACAAACATTCCGAGTATTACCCCGAGTTTAAGAACCCATCACTATGAATCTTACCGAATTAAAGAACACGCCGGTTTCTGAGCTGATTACCCTCGGCGAAAATATGGGGCTGGAAAACCAGGCTCGCATGCGCAAGCAGGACATTATTTTCTCAATCCTGAAGCAGCACGCGAAAAGCGGCGAAGACATCTTTGGTGATGGCGTGCTGGAGATATTGCAGGATGGATTTGGTTTCCTCCGCTCTGGAGACAGCTCCTACCTCGCCGGTCCCGATGATATTTACGTTTCTCCCAGCCAAATCCGCCGCTTTAACCTCCGCACTGGTGACACCATTTCTGGCAAGATCCGCCCGCCAAAAGAAGGTGAGCGTTACTTTGCCTTGCTGAAGGTTAACGAAGTCAACTATGACAAGCCGGAGAACGCGCGCAACAAGATTCTGTTCGAAAACCTCACGCCGCTGCATGCTAACAACCGTTTGCGTATGGAGCGGGGTAATGGCTCAACTGAAGACCTGACCGCGCGCGTCCTGGATCTGGCTTCGCCAATCGGTCGCGGTCAGCGTGGTCTGATTGTGGCGCCACCGAAAGCCGGTAAAACCATGCTGCTGCAGAATATTGCGCAGAGCCTGGCGTATAATTACCCGGATTGCGTACTGATGGTGCTGCTGATTGACGAGCGTCCTGAAGAAGTTACTGAGATGCAGCGTCTGGTTAAAGGTGAAGTGATTGCTTCCACCTTTGATGAACCGGCTTCCCGTCACGTTCAGGTTGCTGAAATGGTGATCGAGAAGGCCAAGCGCCTGGTCGAACACAAAAAAGATGTGATTATTCTGCTCGACTCCATTACGCGTCTGGCGCGTGCTTACAACACCGTAGTTCCTGCTTCCGGTAAGGTATTGACCGGTGGTGTGGATGCCAACGCCTTGCACCGTCCGAAGCGTTTCTTCGGTGCAGCCCGTAATGTGGAAGAGGGCGGCAGCCTGACTATCATCGCGACCGCGCTGGTTGATACCGGTTCGAAGATGGACGAGGTTATTTACGAAGAGTTTAAAGGCACCGGTAACATGGAGCTGCATCTCTCACGTAAAATTGCTGAAAAACGCGTCTTCCCGGCGATTGATTACAACCGTTCCGGTACGCGTAAAGAAGAGCTGCTGACCACGCAGGAAGAGCTGCAGAAGATGTGGATTCTGCGTAAGATTATTCACCCAATGGGCGAAATCGACGCAATGGAATTCCTCATCAACAAGCTGGCAATGACCAAAACCAATGATGAATTTTTCGACATGATGAAGCGTTCCTGATCTCGTCAAAAGTCATCTGACCGATTGTTTCAGCTTTTTTAGTTGAAATGAGCAGGAAATCGCACCTACGCCACGTCTTAACGTGGCGTTTTTCATTTCTGAGCTATAGGATTGAACTCTGACAGGAGTATTGATAATGACTGTGGTAGTGGTGGTGAATTATTGAACATTCACACACTTCTTGATGCAGAATTCGGATTCTGGCGCAGCGGTAGCAGTAGATTTTCGCGTATCGTTGTCCAAGATGTTAGCTGAGAGCGTTTAACGTGAATTTACTCACTATGAGTACTGAGCTTGGTTTAATTTTTCTCTTTTCTTTAATATTCCTCTTTTTTGCTCGTAAAGCAGCTAAAAAAATTGGTTTGGTTGACATGCCCAATTCGCGTAAACGCCATCACGGAGCGATTCCGTTGGTTGGTGGCATTTCTGTTTACGCCGGCATCTGTTTTACCTTCGCGATTACCAATTATTATTTGCCGCATGCGCTACTCTTTTTGGGCTGCGCGGGGGTTTTGGTGTTAGTGGGTGCACTGGACGATCGCTTTGATATTAGCGTCAAAATTCGCGCTGTCGTGCAGGCCATTGTTGCGGTGGTAATGATCGTTGGAGCCAAACTTTATCTGCTCAGCCTTGGCTTTATTATCGGTCCGGTGGAGTTGATTGTTGGGCCGTTTGGCTACGTCCTGACCCTGTTCGCCGTGTGGGCAGCGATTAACGCTTTTAATATGGTGGACGGCATTGACGGGCTGCTTGGCGGCCTTTCCTCCGTCACCTTTGCCGCGATGGGCATTATTCTCTATTTTGACGGCCAAACCAGTCTCGCCATGTGGTGCTTTGCGATGATTGCCGCCACGTTGCCTTATATCCTGCTCAATCTCGGTTTCCTCGGTCGTCGCTATAAAGTGTTTATGGGCGATGCAGGCAGTACGATGATCGGTTTCACCATCATCTGGATTTTGCTGGAGACGACCCAGGGATTGAGTCATCCAATCACGCCGGTTACCGCGCTGTGGCTAATCGCTATTCCTCTGATGGATATGGTCGCGATTATGTATCGCCGTTTGCGTAAAGGCATGAGCCCTTTTTCTGCCGATCGTCAGCATATTCATCATTTAATTATGCGTGCCGGGTTTTGCTCACGACAGGCATTTATGCTAATCACCATTGCTGCGGCGATTTTCGCTGGGATTGGTGTCCTGGGTGAATATCTTGCCTTTATCCCCGAATGGGTGATGCTGGTGCTGTTTCTGCTTGCTTTTATGGTTTACGGCTACTGCCTGAAACATGCGTGGCGTGTTGCGCGACGCATCCGGCGCATTAAACGTCGTATCCATAGCGCCCGAGACGCGAAGAAAAAATTACCCTGATAAGATCTTATAAAGGATACCCCTGTTATGCCCTCTGACGTTGTGGAGAACGAACTGGATATTCGCGGCCTGTGCTGCTGTTTATGGCGTGGAAAGCGTTGGATTGTCGGTTTTGCGCTGCTGTTTGCCGTGGTGGCCTGGCTGGCAACGCTATTGATGAAGCAGGTATGGAGCACCACAGCGATTACCGATCGCCCAACGGTAAACATGCTGGGTTCGTACTATGCCCAACAGCAGTTTCTTGGCAATCTCGATGTGCGCAATAACGCGCTTACGCTGAGCGCGCCTTCGCCCACCGTAATGGATGAGGTGTATCAGGAATTCACCATGCAGCTGTCATCGTGGGATACACGCCGCGAGTTTTGGCAGCAAACCAACTATTATAAAAGCCGCAAAACCGGTAATGCGCATAACGATGCGGCCCTGCTGGACGATCTGATCGGTAATATCCAGTTCACGCCTGGCGATACAGCGCGTAACACGTTTGATAACGTCAAACTGAAAGCCGAAACGGCCAGCGATGCCAATAACCTGCTGCGACAGTACATTGCTTACGCCAGCGAACGGGCAGCACGTCATTTAAACGCGGAGCTCAAAGGTGCCTGGCAGGCACGTGGCGCGCAGTTACAGGCACAGGTCAAACGTCAGGAAGATGTGGCAAACGCACAGTTCCAACGCCAGCAGCGCCGTTTACAGCAGGCATTAAAGATCGCCAGCCAGCAAGGAATTCATGAAAAGCAGCCGCGTGAAGCCGGAGAAAATCTGGCAGACAGCGATCTGTTTTTGCTGGGTCAACCGATGCTGCAAGGCCAGTTAGAGACATTGCAGGCGACCGGTCCGACTTACGATATAAGTTATGATCAGAACAGAGCCATGCTCACAACATTGCAGGCCGGTCTGACGCTGAACAATAAATTCCAGACCTATCGCTATTTGCGCACGCCGGAAGAACCTGTCTCGCGTGACAGCCCGCGTCGTCTGTTCATGATGATCATGTGGGGCGCCGTTGGCGCGTTGGTGGGTGCTGGTGTGGCGTTAGCGCGCCGTCCGCGTCCGATGTTAGAACCGCGTCATTGAGAGAAACAGTGTGAAAGTTCTGACAGTATTTGGTACTCGCCCAGAGGCCATCAAAATGGCGCCACTGGTGAAAGCACTGGCGCAAGATCCGGCCTTTGAATCCCGCCTGTGTGTGACAGCGCAGCACCGTGAAATGCTCGATCAGGTGCTGCGCCTGTTTAAGCTGCAGCCTGATTACGATCTCAACATCATGCGTCCTGAACAGGGTTTAACCGAGATCACCTGTCGCATTTTGCAGGGCATGAAAACCGTTTTACTCGACTTCAAACCCGATGTCGTCCTGGTTCATGGCGATACCACCACCACGCTGGCGGCGAGCCTTGCCGCGTTTTATCAGCAAATTCCTGTGGGTCATGTTGAAGCCGGTCTACGCACTGGCGACCTGTCATCACCGTGGCCGGAAGAAGCTAACCGCAAGCTGACAGGGCATCTTGCCAGCCTGCACTTCACTCCCACTTTGCGTTCCCGCCAGAATTTGCTGCGGGAAAACCTGGCGGATGCACGTATCTTTGTTACCGGCAATACGGTCATCGACGCGCTGTTGTGGGTGCGCGATCGGATCCTGGATGACAGCGATCTCAATGCCCAGCTGGCAGCGTCCTATCCGTTTCTCGACAACAGCAAAAAGCTCATCCTGGTCACCGGCCATCGCCGAGAAAGCTTCGGTGATGGCTTTGAACGCATCTGTAGTGCGCTGGCGCAAATCGCCCGCCAGCACCCCGATGCGCAAATTGTCTATCCGGTACATCTCAACCCTAACGTCAGCGAACCGGTAAAGCGCATTCTCAGCGGCATCGAAAACATCGTCCTGATCGAGCCGCAAGAATATTTACCGTTCGTCTGGTTGATGAACCGTGCCTGGCTGATTCTTACCGATTCTGGTGGCATTCAGGAAGAGGCGCCGTCGCTGGGTAAACCGGTGTTGGTGATGCGCGATACGACTGAACGTCCGGAAGCAATAGAAGCAGGAACGGTGAGACTGGTCGGCACCGATACTGAAAAAATCGTCAATGAAGTAAGTCAGTTGCTAACGGATGAAGCCGCCTGGCAGGCAATGAGCCACGCTCACAATCCTTATGGTGATGGCGAAGCCTGCAGACGCATTTTGCAAGCCTTACAAGATAGCAGAGTTGATTTATGAGTTTTGAAACCATTTCCGTGATTGGGCTGGGTTATATTGGGCTGCCCACCGCTGCCGTTTTTGCTTCAAAAGGAAAAAAGGTGGTGGGCGTAGATGTCAACGCGCGCGCTGTCGAAACCATCAACCGTGGAGCGATTCACATTGTCGAACCCGATTTAGACAGTGTGGTGCATGACGCCGTGACGCGAGGCGATTTGCGTGCAACCACGCAGCCGGAGGCCGCGGATGCTTTTCTGATCGCAGTCCCAACGCCATTTATGGCCGACCATCAACCCGATTTACGCTTCGTCAAAGCGGCGGCCGAATCGATCGCCCCGGTGCTGAAAAAAGGCGATCTGGTGATTCTGGAATCCACTTCGCCGGTTGGCAGCACCGAGCAAATGGCTGAATGGCTGTCGGCGGTCCGCCCTGATTTGCGCTTTCCCCAGCAGGATGATGCGCCGGATGTTTTTATCGCGTATTGCCCAGAGCGGGTATTGCCCGGTCAGGTGATGGTGGAACTGATAAATAACGATCGGGTGATTGGTGGCATGACGCCCGCCTGTTCCGCGCGCGCCAGCGAGCTATACCGCCTATTCTTAAAAGGCGACTGCGTTGAAACCAATGCACGCACCGCAGAAATGTGCAAGCTCACCGAAAACAGTTTTCGTGACGTTAATATCGCCTTTGCTAATGAATTATCGCTGATTTGTGCAGATCAGGGAATTAACGTCTGGGAATTAATCGCCTTAGCGAATCGCCATCCACGCGTCAATATTCTCCAGCCTGGCCCTGGCGTAGGCGGGCACTGTATCGCCGTC
Source organism: Mixta mediterraneensis (assembly GCF_014946725.1). GTDB lineage: Bacteria > Pseudomonadota > Gammaproteobacteria > Enterobacterales > Enterobacteriaceae > Pantoea > Pantoea mediterraneensis. Next base: position 38,292 of record NZ_JACFXY010000012.1, on the reverse strand, counting down.
GATCCCTGGTTCATTGTGGCGCAAAATCCTGAACTGGCACGCCTGATTCGTACCGCGCGTGAGGTTAATGATGCCAAGCCGCATTGGGTGCTGGATCAGGTTAAAAAAGCATTGGCGGAGTGCCTGACCCAAACTGGCAAGCGTGCCAGCGAGTTAACCATCGCCTGTTTTGGTCTGGCATTTAAACCCAATATTGATGATCTACGCGAAAGCCCGGCGATGGGTGTCGCCCAGCTGATTGCTGAATGGCATAGCGGTAAAACCTGGGTAGTAGAGCCAAATATCAGCCAGATCCCTTCCACGCTGAACAAACACGCTAGGCTGGTCCCCTGTGAGCAAGCCATTGCTGAGGCCGATCTGCTGGTGATGTTAGTCGATCACCGTGAATTCCGCGCCATCGATGCGGCGCAGGTTACACAAGGCTGGATTGTGGATACTAAAGGCGTGTGGCGATGAAACAGTTTCTGATTACTGGCGGTGCCGGATTTATCGGCTCAGCACTGGTGCGTTATCTGATCAACGAAACCGATCATCGCGTATTGGTGGTAGATAAGCTCAGCTATGCGGGCAATCTTGCATCGCTGGCAAGCGTCTCTCAGAATACGCGTTTCGCTTTTGAACAGGTGGATATTTGCGATCGTCCAGAGCTGGATCGGGTATTGAAGCACTATAAGCCCGACTGCATTATGCATCTGGCGGCAGAAAGTCATGTTGACCGCTCAATTGATGGGCCGATTGCTTTTATAGAAACCAATATTGTAGGCGCTTATCAGCTGCTTGAAGCCGCGCGTTCTTACTGGAATACGATGGCGGACGAACGGAAAAAATCCTTTATTTTCCATCATATTTCTACTGATGAGGTCTTTGGCGATCTTCATGACGAGGCGTCATTTTACCGAAACCACGCCTTATGCGCCAAGCAGCCCCTATTCCGCAACTAAAGCCAGCAGCGATCATTTGGTTCGCGCCTGGCTGCGTACTTACGGCTTGCCCGTGGTCGTCACCAATTGTTCAAACAATTACGGCCCCTGCCACTTTCCTGAAAAATTGATTCCGCTCACCATCATCAATGCGCTGGCAGGTAAAGCCTTACCGGTTTATGGCAACGGGCAACAAGTTCGCGACTGGCTGTATGTTGAAGATCATGCGCGCGCGCTTTACGCCGTGGTAAACAGTGGCAAAGTGGGCGAAACCTACAATATCGGTGGCCACAATGAGCGCAAGAATATTGAGGTAATAGAAACGATTTGCGCGTTGCTGGAAGAGCTGGCCGCAGATCGTAAACCCGCCGGCCTGACAAATTATCGCGACCTGATCACCTATGTTGCCGATCGCCCTGGTCACGACCAGCGCTATGCCATTGATGCCAGTAAAATTGCCCGTGAGCTAGGCTGGACGCCACAGGAAACGTTTGAAAGCGGCCTGCGCAAAACGGTTATCTGGTATCTCGATAATCCCAACTGGTGGCAGGCAATTCTTGATGACCGCTATCATGGTGAGCGCCTCGGCTTGTCGCAATAACCCGCGTAAGGAGCAGAGATGAAAGGCATCATTTTGGCAGGCGGATCGGGCACGCGTTTACATCCGATTACGCGGGCCGTTTCGAAACAACTGCTGCCGGTTTACGACAAGCCGATGATTTATTATCCGCTGTCTGTGCTGATGCTGGCGGGGATCCGCGACATTCTGTTAATTACCACGCCGAACGATCGCACTCAATTTGAGTGTTTACTGGGCGATGGCAGTGAATTTGGCCTTCAGCTGACTTATGCGGTACAGCCCAGCCCGGATGGCTTAGCGCAGGCGTTTATTATTGGCGAATCGTTTATTGGCAACGATAGCTGCTGCCTGGTTCTTGGCGATAATCTCTATTTTGGTCAGGGGTTTAGTCCTAAACTGAAGAAAGTGGCGCAGCGCAATCAGGGCGCAACGGTATTTGGCTATCAGGTTATGGATCCCGAACGTTTTGGTGTGGTGGAGTTTGACGAAAACTTCAATGCACTGTCGATTGAAGAGAAGCCGAAGCAACCAAAATCACGCTGGGCGGTTACCGGCCTGTATTTTTATGATCGCCAGGTGGTTGAATTTGCGAAACAGGTTAAACCTTCTGAGCGCGGTGAGCTGGAAATCACCGCTAACAACCAAATGTACCTTGAGCGCGGAGCATTATCGGTTGAACTGCTAGGTCGCGGCTTTGCCTGGCTTGATACCGGAACTCATGACAGCCTGGTTGAAGCCAGCATGTTTGTACAGACGGTTGAGAAGCGTCAGGGTTTTAAAATCGCCTGTCTGGAAGAAATAGCCTGGCGCAATGGCTGGTTAAGTGACGATCAGCTTCGTGCCGCCGGTGAGACCTTAATCAAAACTGGCTATGGCCAGTATTTACTGGATTTGTTACATGCCCGTCCTCGTCAATATTAATCCGCAAGCCTGGGAAAGCCAGTTTTTCGGTGTTGACACCGTACGGCTGGATCTCAATGGCGAATTGCCGCTGGCAACGGCGGTGCAACATCCCTGCGCGCTGCTGCAAATGAAAGTACCTGCTGAGCAAACCGGGGTGCTGGACTCGCTCAGCCAGCATGGCTTCCAGCTGGTGGAAGGTGAGGCGGATTTAGCGCTCAATATCAAACGTACCGAACGCCAAACCGGTGTACGGATCGCGCGGGAATCACAAATCCCCGCTCTGCGCGACGCGGCTAGCCGGGCCTTTAGCCAAAGTCGTTTTCGTGCGCCCTGGTATGCTGCTAAAGACAGCGGCCGATTTTATGCGCAATGGATTGAAAATGCGGTACGCGGTACTTTCGATAATCAGTGCCTGATTGCCAGCGATGAAACCGGCGCATTGCAAGGATTTGTCTCGCTGCGTGAAGTTGAGGGCGCTGCGCGCATCGGCCTGCTGGCGGTGCTGCCAGATGCACAGGGTAACGGCATAGGCCAGCGTTTGATGCTTGCAGCGGCTGACTGGGGCCGGGTGCGACGGCTGGAGCAGCTGCGCGTCGCGACACAACTCAGCAATCTTACGGCGATGCGCCTCTATTTACGCAGCGGTGCGCGGCTGGAAAGTACCGCGTACTGGTTCTACAGGAAAGGTTATGATTCCATTTAATGCGCCCCCGATTGTGGGCACCGAAATCGACTATATGCAATCGGCAATGAGCAGCGGCAAACTGTGCGGCGATGGCGGTTTTACGCGTCGCTGTCAGCAATGGATGGAGCAACGTTTCGGGAGTAAAAAGGTCTTGCTGACGCCATCCTGCACTGCCTCGCTGGAAATGGCGGCGCTGTTGATCGATATTCAGCCTGGCGATGAAGTGATCATGCCAAGTTACACCTTCGTCTCTACCGCCAATGCGTTTGTGCTGCGTGGTGCAAAAATTGTATTTATTGACGTTCGCCACGATACGTTAAACATAGATGAAAGACTGATCGAAGCGGCCATTACTGATAAAACGCGCGCGATTGTGCCGGTGCATTATGCGGGCGTGGCCTGCGAAATGGACACGATTATGGCGCTGGCAGCGAAGTATGATCTGTTCGTGATAGAAGATGCGGCGCAGGGCGTGATGTCGGGTTATAAAGGCCGTGCGCTTGGCAGTATCGGGCATATTGGCTGTTTCAGTTTTCATGAAACTAAAAATTACACGGCAGGCGGTGAAGGCGGAGCAACGCTTATCAATGACGCCAGTTTGATCGATCGCGCAGAAATTATCCGTGAAAAAGGCACCAATCGCAGCCAGTTCTTCCGGGGACAGGTGGACAAATATACCTGGCGTGACATGGGATCCAGCTATTTAATGGCTGATTTACAGGCGGCGTATCTTTGGGCGCAGCTGGAAGCCGCCGACCGCATTAATCAGCAACGCTTGCGCTTGTGGCAACGTTATTACGACGCGTTACAACCGCTGGCAGCGAAAGGTCGTATCACGCTGCCAACCATCCCAGCCGACTGTAAACATAATGCGCATATGTTCTATTTAAAACTGCGCGATCAACACGATCGTCAGGCGCTGATCGACTGGATGAAAGAGGCAGAAATTCTTACCGTCTTTCACTATATTCCGCTGCACAGTTCACCCGCAGGGCAGCGTTTTTCACGCTTTTTCGGCGAGGACCGTTTTACCACGTCAGAGAGCGAATGCCTGCTGCGGCTCCCGCTGTTTTATAACCTGTCGGACAATAACCAAAGTACGGTTATCAGTTCCTTACTGAGCTTCTTTTCCTGATGTCCTTAGCCAAAGCCTCGGTGTGGACGGCATCGTCCACGCTGATAAAAATTATTGCGGGCTTGCTGGTGATTAAACTGCTGGCGGTGAGCTTTGGCCCGGAAGGCGTTGGACAGGCAGGAAACTTCCGTCAGTTAATTACCGTATTAGGCGTGCTCGCGGGCGCTGGCATTTTCAATGGTGTGACAACGTATGTGGCACAGTCACAGCAGCATCCAGAACGGCTACGTGCGGTAGTCGGCACCGCGTCGGCGATGGTCACCGGGTTCTCTACGCTGCTGGCGCTGGTGTTTTTGCTGGCCGCAGCGCCAGTCAGCGAAGCGCTGTTTGGTCATGTTCGTTATCAGGCGGTGATCCGCGCTGTCGCGTTTTTACAGCTCGGCATTGCCTGGGCTAATCTGACGCTGGCGCTGCTTAAAGGTTATCGCGATGCTCGCGGCAATGCGCTGGCACTGATCTTTGGTAGCGTAATCGGCGTGGCTGGCTATGTGTTGTGCTGGTGGCTGGGCGGGTATCAAGGCGCGCTGACTGGACTGGCGCTGGTGCCCGCGCTCGTGTTGCTACCGGCGATAGTGGTGCTGAAGCAGCGTATACCGCTGCCGCTGAGCTGGCTACGTCCGCAATGGCAACCGGATATTGCACGTAATCTGGCAAAATACACCGTAATGGCACTGATTACCGCCATTACATTGCCCGTCGCCTGGGTGATGATGCGTAATTTACTGGCAACGCAGGAAGGCTGGTCGCAAGTTGGCTTGTGGCAAGGTGTTATCAGCATTTCTGACGCTTATCTACAGTTTATTACCGCGACCTTTAGCGTCTGGTTATTGCCTACGCTGGCACGTCTGGAGCATAAGCGCGACATTGCCCGGGAAATTGCTCGTGCATTGCGCTTTGTATTGCCTGCCGTAGCCGCCGCCAGTTTCTGTGTCTGGCTGTTACGTGATGTGGCCATTGATCTGCTATTTTCTGATGCCTTTCGCGGTATGCGCGATCTGTTTGTCTGGCAGCTGTGTGGTGACGTGTTTAAAGTGGGCGCGTACGTTTTTGGCTATCTGGTGATCGCCAAAGCCTCGCTGCGTTTATATGTTTTGACGGAAATCAGCCAGTTCATCTTGCTAACGCTCTTTTCCCGTTGGCTCATTCCACAACATGGCGTTACGGGGGCTGCGCAAGCTTATATGTTCACCTATGTGTGCTATTTCGCCCTTTGCTGTGGCGCTTTCATTATTTATTGTCGGAAAAAATGACTTTGATTCACGTTTTGGGATCCGATATTCCCCATCACAATATAACGGTGCTGCGCTTTTTCAACGACATAATGAGCGTTGAGCAGCCGTCCGCATCGCTGCGTCATTTTATGGTCGTCACGCAGCAGCCGGAAAATATGCAGATGTTTAGCGCGTTGTATATCGAAACGTTCAGCAGTAAGAAAGCGCTGGCACAAGCGCTTATCCAACGGGCGAAATGTCGTCAGCAACGTTTTTTCTGCCATGGTCAGTTTAATCCGTGGATCTGGCTGGCGCTGTTAAGTGGTAAAGTGCGTCGCTCGCAGATTTTCTGGCATGTCTGGGGGGCCGATCTGTATGAGGATTCGCGCAGCCTAAAGTTTCGTCTGTTTTATCTGTTGCGTCGCATCGCGCAGGGCAGAGTCGCGCGGGTGTTTGCCACGCGCGGCGATTTACACCAATACCAGCAACGCCACGGCAGCGTTCCGGCATCGCTACTCTATTTTCCAACTAAAATGCCGGCTGCGGTGTTAAAAGCCGAACCGGAAGAGAATTTTACGATTCTGCTCGGTAATTCAGGTGATGCCAGCAACCGCCACACAGAAGGTCTAAACGCTATCCGCCAGCAGTTTGGCACGCAGGTACAGGTTGTGGTGCCGCTGGGGTATCCGCCGAATAATGATGCCTATATTGAACGCGTTAAAACGGCGGCGGAGGCACTGTTTCCGGCCGGGCAAGTGCGGTTATTGCGCGATAATCTGGCGTTTAAGGATTATTTAGCACTGCTTACACGCTGCCATTTAGGCTATTTTATGTTCGAACGCCAGCAAGGCATCGGCACTCTGTGTCTGCTCATTCAGGCTGGCGTGCCGTTTGTTATCAGTCGCAAAAACCCTTTTTGGCGGGATGTCGCTGAACAGCAACTTCCGGTACTGTTCAGCGAAGATGCGCTCAACACAGCCGTGGTGGCGGAGGCGCGGCGCCAGCTTGCGGACTGTGATAAACATACCATCGCTTTTTTTGCCCCAGGTTATCTGGCGGGGTGGCGGGCAGCGTTACGCCTTTGCGAAGAGGAACCGTCATGAACCTGACGCAGTTTAGCGGTCTGCTGGTGGTTTATCTGCTGTCACTCGGCTTTATTCTGACCTTAACCTGGCGGGAATTTAAGCGGGTGCGGTTTAACTTCCATCTGTTCTTTACCCTGTTATTTTTACTGACTTTTTATTTCGGTTTTCCGCTAACGTGTATATTGGTTTTTCGCTTTAATACCGAAGTGGTGCCGCCGGAATTTCTGTTGCAGGCGTTACTCTCAGCAGGCGCTTTCTACGCTATCTATTACATTGGCTATAAGGTGCGGCTCAAGCCGATCAACGCGCCACCTGCTAAACCCTGGTTACAGGTAAATCGGGTAGAAGCACATTTAACCTGCCTGATTCTGGCGTTAGTCGCATTGGGTACTGTCACGGTATTTTTCCTGCACAATGGATTTTTGCTGTTCAGGCTTACCGCGTATAACCAAATTTTTTCCAGTGAAGTATCCGGCGTAGCGCTCAAGCGCTTCTTTTATTTCTTTATTCCGGCGATGCTTATTCCCTATTTCCTGCGCCCTTCACAGCGCAACTGGCTGCTTTTCCTGATAGTGACCGTCGCGTTTGGCTTGCTGACTTACGCGCTAGTGGGCGGGACGCGTGCTAACATCATCATCGCTTTTGCGCTGTTTTTATTTATCGGCATTACCCGCGGCTGGATTACTTTATGGATGCTGGCAGCGGCGGGCGTGATGGCAATTTGCGGTATGTTTTGGCTGGCATTGCGGCGTTATAACCTTGACGTCATGGGCAATGAGGCGTTCTACACTTTTCTTTATCTGACGCGCGATACCTTCTCTCCGTGGGAAAATCTGGCGTTGCTGCTGGATAACTATCACAAGATAGAATTTCAGTTTCTGGCGCCATTATGGCGCGATTTCTATGTATTTATCCCGAGTTGGCTATGGCCAGAACGCCCGGCCACAGTGCTGAACAGCGCCAATTACTTTACCTGGGAAGTGCTTAATAACCATTCCGGGTTGGCAATTTCGCCAACGTTGATCGGCTCGCTGCTGGTGATGGGCGGCGTTTGGGCGATTCCGCTGGGTGCCATTGCGGTCGGTATGATTATTAAAGCCTTTGATGCGCTGTACACGCGAGGCTGCAACGAAACGAATCGCTACAGCGGCGCTATTTTGCAAAGCTTCTGCTTTGGTGCCGTGTTCAATATGATTGTACTGGCGCGCGAAGGACTGGATGCCTTTGGTTCGCGCGTGGTGTTTTTCTGCATTATTTTTGCTGCCTGTTTGGGCGTCGCAAAATTACTTTTTTGGTTACTGGATCGTGCTGGGTTAATTCGCAGCCGGGACGGGCGAGTATTACAACGTTCGTCCTGATTAGCCTTTGGGATTGAGGAAAAAAGATAAAACGACTATGACAAAGTTACCTGACACGCCGCAGTACTCTATTCGCGGCGTCGCGCTGTATGGTTTCGACAGCATGGCGTCGTTTGTTGATTTTCTCATGCCGGAAGAGGGCGTGCGTAGCGGCACATTAGTGGCGATTAATGCGGAAAAAATGCTCACTGCTGAGCATGATGAGCGGTTACGGACGCTATTGCAGCAAGCCGAATTTAACTATCCTGACGGCATCAGTATTGTGCGTTCAATCCACAAGAAATACCCAAACGCGGCGGTAGCGCGTATTGCCGGTGCGGATTTGTGGGAAGCATTAATGGAACGAGCCGGTCGCGAAGGCACACCCGTGTTCTTAATCGGCGGGCGACAAGCGGTACTGGATGAAACCTGCGACAAACTGCGTCGCCAGTGGAATGTGAATATTGTTGGCGCTCAGGATGGCTACTTTGCCCCTGCCGACCGTGAAGCGCTTTTTATGCGCGTTGCAGCCAGTGGCGCCCGGCTGGTGACGGTCGCGCTGGGATCGCCGCGTCAGGAATTGTTGATGCAGGATTGTCGGCAACACTGGCCGCATGCACTCTATATGGGCGTAGGCGGCACCTATGACGTTTTTACCGGGCGTGTGAAGCGTGCACCAAAAATATGGCAAAAATTAGGGCTGGAGTGGCTGTATCGTCTAATGACACAGCCGAGCCGCTGGCGCAGGCAGTTAAAGCTAGTGAAATATCTTCGCTATCACTGGCGGGGGGATCTCTGATATTGCTGATAAATGCTGCGTTTTTTTCAGCGCAAGTGAGATAAGCGCTGTATTTGTCGACGAAATGCACAAAGCGTAATCAAACGCGTTTTTTTATTTAAAAAGCACTAGACACGATGGGCGCTTATCTCTAGTATGCACATCCGCAACGGCGCTACGCGCCCGTAGCTCAGCTGGATAGAGCGCTGCCCTCCGGAGGCAGAGGTCTCAGGTTCGAATCCTGTCGGGCGCGCCATTGAGTTTGTGCGCAAGAGCTGCGGTGGTTTTATTACCGAGTTAGTAAGCAGTAAAGAATTAAATGCTGTAAGTTTTTTTACTTGCAACATTCAGTACAGTGGTGGCTATAGCTCAGTTGGTAGAGCCCTGGATTGTGATTCCAGTTGTCGTGGGTTCGAGTCCCATTAGCCACCCCAGATTTTGCTGGGATACGCGAAGGTGGCGGAATTGGTAGACGCGCTAGCTTCAGGTGTTAGTGTCTTAACGGACGTGAGGGTTCAAGTCCCTCTCTTCGCACCAGGCAAAACAAATTAAAAAAATCGGCGAGTAGCGCAGCTTGGTAGCGCATCTGGTTTGGGACCAGAGGGTCGGAGGTTCGAATCCTCTCTCGCCGACCAATTTTAGAAACCTGCCTGAAAAGGCAGGTTTTTTTTCGCCTGAAGTCAATGAGGACGAGAACCTCCGAAGGAGGTTTGAGCCGAGCGAAGCGAGACAACGTTGCTTCAGCAACGGCCCGCAGGGCGCTTCTCAGCGAGAAGCGTCATCCTCTCTCGCCGACCAATTTTAGAAACCTGCCTGAAAAGGCAGGTTTTTTTTCGCCTGAAGTCAATGAGGATGAGAACCTCCGAAGGAGGTTTGAGCCGAGCGAAGCGAGACAACGTTGCTTCAGCAACGGCCCGCAGGGCGCCTCTCAGCGAGAAGCGTCATCCTCTCTCGCCGACTAGTTTTAGGAATTGTTCTGAAAAGGCAGTTTTTCGGTCAGGTAAAATCTTAACAGATACTGTTGTTGATGTGAGACGATTAACCTATTGATTAAAATAGATTATTACAGGATTTATCAGGCTTGTCGTAAAATAGCGACAGTGATCTTCCTCTTCGTCGCTTAACACCGACACATGTCTGCGATGCGCGGTCTTATATATATTAAGCAACTTACTGAAAATAAATTTTTTTTAAGTCTAGTGCTACAATGGCACGCTTTATGCAATAATCTAACCGTAGATGCTCATTCCATTTCTTATGTCTGCGAATGCTACATAAACCCAGGAATGATGCAGAGCCAATTTTGGGTACCTGTTGTCTGGCTGCCTGTATCGCGCAAGCTTTACAGGGTTAACTGACACCACGTTGAGTCGGGTACCTTCCAGTTGTCTTACCGACCTGATCTTACACCTGCTTCTGGCAGGTGTTTTTTTGCCTGCCGTTTAACAAGTGGCAGGCAAAAAAAAGCCGGGCAAGCCCGGCGTGAAAAAAGTAATGATATTAAGCGTTAGGATTGTTCTTTAACGTCAGCAATAACCCCTCACGACGCATTTTCGCTGCTTCTTCCGGGCGACGCAGTCGATCATAGACATCCGCTAACAAGGCATAGTCAAAAGCATCCGGACGTTGTGCCAGCGCCTGATGTAGCGCGTCAGCAGCCTGTTGCCATTCCCCATGACGCATTAATAGCTGACCCAGTGTGCTGTGCAGCAGTGGTGTTGCACCGTGCTGTTTGATCTGCTGACGTAACGCTTTTTCCAGCGCTTCTGGATTATCACTTTTAATGCGTGGCATCAGCAGCACCAGACGATCGTCGTAATGCCGTTTCAGACCATCCAGTATAATTTCCTGCGCGGTAGCGTGGTCATTACACTCAATGAGATGATCCGCCATCGCTGCCTGCAGCGCCGTTTCCTGTCTGGTTTTACGGCTCAGGTTATGCCACCAACGCTTCAGGCCATCACTGCCTTGATCGGCCATCGCCTGATTCATCAAACCCAGCCAGGCTTGCTGTTGCAGCGCTGTCTGATGAGCTTCATCGCCTACCTGCGCTTTCTGCATGGCAGGCAGAATATCCAGCAACGCGCTCCATGCACCAGTGCGAACGTACGCCTTTTCGGCAAGACGCAGCACTTCAGGGTGACGGGGTGCAACTTCCAGCAGGCGATCAATGCCGTGACGGGCAGCATGGTCTTCATTACGGGCCAGCTGAATACGTGCGCGGGTAATTTCCACTGGGATCACATCGTTGTCAGACAGTTCAGACGCGCGTTCCAGATGCTGATTCGCTCGAATTTCATCGCCCCGCTGCTGCGCTGCTTCTGCCGCCAGCAGATAATTAGCGACCGGCACATCTGCATGGTCGGCATCTTTCGCTAACAGCTTTTCGGCCTGCTTGTGATCGCCTTCAGCTAACTTCATCATCGCTGACTGGGTATGGCGCTGGGCACGACGACGCTTGCGTCCGGTAAACCAGCCGCGTGTACGCGCGCCGGTGCGGAACAGACGACGCAGTAGCCATTCCACACCCAGAATCACCAACAGGCTGATAATTAAGATAATCACCAAACCGGTTACACTGGTTTCTACGTTCCAGTTACCGGTTTGAATAAGGACGTAGCCCTGATGATCGGCGATCATCGGGCCAAAAACCACGCCAGCAATTAACAGCACAAACAGGATAAATACCTTGAGCATATTTAGCCTCCCTGCTGATTAGCAGCGACGGAAGGCTGTGCTAATAGGTTTCGCACGCGAGTTTGCATCAACTGTTCCAGCAATGGCTGGCTTTCCAGGTTATCAGGCAGATCCATGTGGATATTTTGCTGGCTTAACTCGTCCAGCTGGGCAAGAAATGCTTTGGTCGCGGCGTCATTAGTGTCGTACCAGGCACGGACCCACGTCGAAACAGTATCAATTGATTGCCTGTAAATTTCGTCCTGATGACGTGGCACGGCTTGCGCGGCGATCAACAGACGCGACCGGATATTTTCACGCAGATAAACGTCCTGATTCGGTGCCAGTAGCGGCTGTGCCGTGTTGTCGCGGCGGCGGATGGTAATGAAATCATCCATAAAGTTGTGCCAGCTTTTCACCAGGTTTTGACGCCACTCGCGCACCGAACTGGAAAGCTCGCCATTATCACTATCCATCGGCGCATCATCGCTATCATTGTCGGCCAGACGCAGATTATCGACGCCGTTTGATAGCTGGTTCAGCTTGAGAATAATGCCATCATAATCAACCTGGCTTACGGCTGACAGTGTACTGATGTCCTGTGTGAGCGCACGACGAACATTCATTACGCTCGGGTCGTTCATATCTGCCAGGCTGGCATCTGCGCTTTTCAGCAGCGCAGCCGCGGTGGTCACATCCTGATCGCTCCACAATTTTCGGCCTGCCAGTTTAACCAGATAATCTGCCTGCGCCAGTAACCAGCTACGCACGTCATTACCAGAAATTACCGCCATTTTTTCACGTAGCGTTTCCAGCTCCTTTGCGGAACTGGCCTGCTGTGTCTGCGCGGCTTGTAGCGCGCTTTCGGCGCTGGTTAGCTGCTGCGTAAGCTGCTGTTTATCGTTATTCGCCTGTTGTTGCAGGGCGTTTAATTGTTCGCTCAGGCGTTGGTTGGTTTGTGCCTGTAAATCGGTCTGATGTTTCCCATTAAGGTATAAACCGGCACCCATCGCCAGCGCGATCGCTATCGCCACTGCGCCCAGCACCAGAGCACCGTTTTTATGATTACGCGGCGACTTGTTGCTGGAGGAAGGAGAGTGATCAACCGCTGGGGTGGTTTCTTCAACCATGGCGGAGGAGTCTTTTTGTTCCGTCATATGTGGCACATCCCATTGTTAAGTTCAGCGTAACGCACGCAGCAGCGCGTCGTTATCGGCACCATCGGCTACCTGAATATCCTGCCAACCCAAATTTGCGGCCAGAGTAGCCAAACGTTCACTGACGACCAGTAGTCGACAGTTAAGCAACCATTCCTCACGATCAATTGCGGGGAACAGCGAAAAAAGCTGTTGCAGCATTTCACCGCTGGTCACGACTAAAGTTGTAATACCGCGCTCGCGCCAGCGTTTACCTTCAATCGCGCCGTCGTACTGTTTCTCACAGCGCTGATAACATTCGCTAAACGTGACTTCTGCCCCTCGGCTGCGTAGCGTCGAGGCCAGCAATTCGCGGCCAGGATTGCCACGTAAAATTAAGGCACGTTTGTGCTCGACCTGCTGTAACGCATTCAGCTGAATGAGTTCTTCACTGGTTTCCTGGGCATGAGGATAAGTCACATGCAAACTACTGATGGTATGAAACGCCAGCGCAGTGCTACGTCCAATTGCATAATAGACTACGTCAGCCGGCCATGCTGCGGCTGCATGCTGCATCGCCGGATGAGCAAAATGGATAACCTGTTGTGAAAGCATAAAAACCAGGTCACCAGGGCGTAAATCAGCTAGCTGTTGGGGCAAGCGATCGAGATCGCCGCCTGGGGCGAACTCAATTAGCGGCAAGCTCCACGCCTGTTTTCCCAGCGCATGCAGACGCGTCACTAACTCTGCCGCTGCGGGTTCCGGGCGAGTCACCAGGATGGTCATGCGGAAGGCTGCCCTTGATAAACAGCCTGCAAAATTTCGCGCGCGCCGCCGTCAAGTAACTCTTCCGCCAGCGAAATGCCCATTTGTTCCGCTTGATCGCGTGAGCCACGACGCTCACCGCTAACCATTGCGCTGCCGTCTGGAGCGCCGACCATGCCGCGCAACCAAAGCTGGTCGCCTTCTAACAGCGCGAAACTGCCGATCGGCACCTGACAACCGCCTTCAAGGCGCGTATTCATCGCGCGTTCAGCTTTGACACACACAGCGGTATCTTCATGATTCAGCGCCTGTAGCAACCCGATCAGCGTGCTGTCATCAAGGCGACATTCAATGCCTACCGCGCCCTGGCCGACAGCAGGCAAAGAAATTTCTGCTGGCATTGGCTGGCGAATACGCTCTTCAAGCCCTAAACGTTTTAATCCCGCAGCGGCAAGGATAATCGCGTCATATTCACCGGCGTCCAACTTGCCCAGACGCGTTCCCACATTACCGCGCAGCGATTTAATGACCAGATCAGGCCGACGTGCACTGATTTGGCATTGGCGGCGCAGGCTGGATGTACCCACAACCGCGCCCTGCGGCAGTTCGTCAATCGATTCGTAATGATGAGAAACAAACGCATCACGGGGATCGTCGCGTTCACAAATGGTCACCAGTCCTAAACCTGCGGGAAAATCTACCGGCACATCTTTCATAGAGTGCACCGCCAGATCGGCGCGATTTTCCAGCATAGCGAGTTCGAGTTCTTTAACAAACAGGCCCTTACCACCAACCTTAGCCAGTGGTGTATCGAGGATGATGTCACCTTTGGTGACCATTGGGACCAGCTCAACGCGCAAGCCGGGGTGAGCGCTCATAAGGCGCTGCTGTACATATTGTGCCTGCCACAAAGCGAGAGGGCTTTGTCTTGTAGCAATTCTGAAAATTTTGTCTAACATGCTGTTAACCATTTTGATCGTTCATCGAATATCCTATCATCGATAGGGGAATGCTGACAGTTTCAACGGATTGAAAACGGTTCGCTGCTGGATTTCCCCGTATTAACCGAGGGAAACCGAGGGTGAGAGTCCGAAAAGGCGGGACGCTAGCAGGAACGTGCTAAACTGTTAAGTAGCGCAACTTTCTTTACGGTCAACCTGTCGAGTGATAGATTGATCACGTTTCCAGCAATAATCTGCACGACATCTTTATTATTAAGCGGCAGAGTTTGGAAACAAGTTGCTTAAACACTGGGACAATCAGGCGAAACGTCTTGTACCTCTACATTGAGACACTGAAACAGAGACTGGATGCCATCAATCAGCTGCGAATTGATCGTGCGCTGGCTGCCATGGGACCCGCTTTCCAGCGCGTCTACAGTCTGCTGCCAACCTTATTACATTATCAACATCCGCTGATGCCGGGTTACCTTGAAGGTAACGTTCCACATGGCATCAGCTTCTTCACGCCTGAAGAAAATCAGCTTCGATTACTGACTGATTTGACGGGCGATCGCGACTTCGCGCTGGCGGATGCGCCTAAAGGCGAAACGCCCATTACCGGCATCTATTCAATGGGCAGCACGTCGTCCGTGGGCCAAAACAGCGTATCAGATCTTGATATTTGGGTTTGCCATCAATCCTGGCTCGACAATGAAGAACGCCTCAATTTGCAACGCAAGTGTACTTTGTTGCAGAAATGGTGCGTGTCGATGGGTGTTGAAGTCAGCTTCTTTCTGATTGATGAAAACCGTTTCCGCCATAACGAAAGCGGTAACCTCGGTGGCGAAGATTGCGGATCTACCCAACATATTTTGTTGCTGGACGAGTTCTACCGCACGGCGGTACGCATGGCTGGCAAGCGTATTCTGTGGAATATGGTGCCGGGCGAAGAAGAGCACCATTACGACGAATACGTGATGTCGCTTTATGCTAAAGGGGTGTTAACGCCCAACGAATGGCTGGATATAGGCGGTCTCGGCACTCTGTCAGCGGAAGAGTATTTCGGGGCCAGCTTGTGGCAACTCTATAAAAGTATTGATTCGCCGTACAAAGCAGTGCTGAAAACCCTGCTTCTGGAAGCATACAGCTGGGAATATCCCAACACACAACTGCTGGCTATGGATATTAAACAGCGCCTGCATGATGGTGAAATTGTCTGCTTCGGTCTTGATCCCTATTGCATGATGCTGGAACGCGTCACGCATTATTTGACCAGCGTTGACGACCAGGCGCGACTCGACCTGGTTCGTCGCTGTTTCTACCTCAAAGTATGCGAAAAACTCACCAGTGAAGAGCATTCTCATCGCTCTGGCTGGCGGCGTGAAATTTTGTCGCAGCTGGTGAAAGAGTGGGGCTGGGATGAAGAAAAACTCGCGATTCTGGATAACCGCGCTGAGTGGAAAATTGAGCGTGTCCGCGAAGCCCATAATGAATTGCTGGATGCGATGATGCAAAGCTATCGCAATCTGATCCGCTTTGCCCGCCGCAACAATTTAAGTGTCAGCGCCAGCCCGCAGGATATTGGCGTGCTGACACGTAAACTGTATGCCGCATTTGAAGCTTTGCCGGGTAAAGTCACCCTGGTGAACCCGCAAATCTCGCCTGACCTGTCGGAAGAGAACCTGACCTTTATCCATGTGCCGCCGGGTCGTGCAAACCGTTCCGGCTGGTATCTGTATAATCAGTCACCGGATATGAGTTCGATTATTAGCCATCAGCCGCTGGAATATAACCGCTATCTGAACAAGCTGGTGGCATGGGCGTGGTTTAATGGTTTGTTAACCAGCAAAACGCGCCTGCATATTAAAGGGAATGAAATCTGTGATTTGGCGCGTTTGCAGGAGCTGGTAAACGATGTCTCCAGCCATTTCCCGCTGCGAGTGCCTTCACCGACGGCAAAAGCGTTGTATAGCCCCTGTGAAATTCGCCATTTGGCCATTATCGTTAACCTCGAATACGATCCGACCTCAGCGTTCCGTAATCAGGTGGTGCATTTTGATTTCCGTAAGCTGGATGTCTTCAGCTTTGGCCAACAGCAGCAATGCTTAATTGGCAGCATCGATCTGCTGTATCGCAACTCGTGGAATGAAGTCCGTACTCTGCATTTCAGCGGCGAACAGGCGATGATCGAAGGTCTGAAAACGATTCTGGGCAAAATGCATCAGGATGCGTCACCGCCAGATACAGTGGAAGTGTTCTGTTACAGTCAGCATCTGCGCGGTTTAATTCGTACCCGCGTACAACAGCTGGTGTCGGAATGCATTGAGCTGCGTCTTTCCAGTACGCGTCAGGAACCGGGGCGTTTTAAAGCGCTGCGCATGGCGGGCGAGACATGGGGTCTGTTCTTTGAACGCATGAGTGTTTCGGTGCAAAAATTAGAAAACGCCGTTGAATTTTATGGGGCGATTTCTAATAACAAACTGCATGGTTTATCGATCAAAGTGGAAACCAACCAAACGCCGCTGCCGCCGGTCGTTAACGCCTATGCAAGTGAAGGGATTATCCAGTTCTTCTTTGAAGATACGACCAACGATCGCGGCTTCAATATCTATATTCTGGATGAAACCAACCGGGTTGAGGTTTATCACCACTGTGAAGGCAGCAAAGAGGAGCTGGTACGCGACGTCAGCCGCTTCTATTCCTCTTCGCACGATCGCTTCACCTACGGTTCTAGTTTCATTAACTTTAACCTGCCGCAGTTTTATCAAATTGTGAACACGGGTGAGCGTTTTCAGGTGATCCCTTTCCGCAGTCAGACGCTGGCGCAGCTGTGCGCTTCTCAACCGGATAACGACCACGGCGACTATCAGCCGCGTTACCAGGTACACTAATCCCGGCAGGTTGCCCGTTCTGAACGGGCAACCGCCAACTTCACAGCTTGTCACAACGCTCACGCTATTTGCGGGCATTTCCTGTTGCTTTTCCAACTTCAACTGCGATGATAAGCATCCAGGTAAAGGACATGAAGAGCATAAAGAATGAAGAGAGTAATTAGCCTGTTGGGAATCGCCTTGGCGCTAACAAGCCTTGCAGGCTGTGGCTTGAAAGGACCGCTTTACTTCCCGCCGCAGACACAGCCGAAAACACAAAAAGCACCAACGGAGGCGCAAAAAGCAGCCGCGACTAAAGCGGATGTTGGCGGTTTAGTGAGCGGCGATTCGGGCGTTCAGGCGAACTAATTTCTATGGCGTATCCGGCGGAGCAAAAAATGCAGTTCTCCAAAATGCACGGCCTTGGCAACGATTTCATGGTTGTGGACGCAGTCACACAAAACGTCTTTTTTTCGCCTGAACTGATTCGCCGGTTGGCCGATCGTCATCTGGGGATCGGCTTTGATCAGCTACTCATTGTCGAGCCGCCTTACGATCCCGATCTCGATTTCCACTATCGTATCTTCAATGCCGATGGTAGCGAAGTCTCACAATGCGGCAATGGCGCGCGCTGTTTTGCCCGTTTTGTGCAGCTGAAAGGCTTGACCAATAAGAATGACATTCGCGTCAGCACCCAGGCCGGACGCATGGTACTGAGCGTCACGCCAGACGATCAGGTGTGCGTCAATATGGGCCAGCCGAATTTTGAACCGCAGCAGGTGCCGTTCCGTGCGAATAAAGCGGAAAATCTCTACCTGCTGCGTGTGGCCGAACAGACAGTGATGTTTGGTGCGGTATCGATGGGGAATCCACATTGTGTGATTCAGGTCGAAAGCGTTAAAACACCGCAAGTTGAAGTCTTAGGCCCGGTCCTGGAAAGCCACGAACGCTTCCCGGAACGCGTTAATGTTGGCTTTATGGAAGTGGTCAATCCTGAACACGTTCGCCTGCGCGTTTATGAACGCGGCGCGGGTGAAACTCAGGCGTGCGGCAGCGGTGCGTGTGCTGCGGTTGCCTGCGGCATTCAGCAGGGGATTTTGGCGCCGAAAGTTCGGGTCGATTTGCCTGGCGGTACGCTGCATATCGCCTGGAAAGGCGCTGGACAACCGTTATATATGACGGGTCCAGCCACACATGTTTACGATGGGTTTATTCATCTATGAAAATTATCGAAGAGCAAGCCGACAATACGGTCTTGCTGGACGATCAGGCCGTAAGCGATTATCTGCGTCAGCATCCCGATTTTTTTATTCGCAACGCCCGCCAGGTCGAACAAATGGCGGTGCCGCATCCGGTGCGTGGCAGCGTATCGCTGGTGGAATGGCATATGGCGCGCCAGCGTAATCATATCCAGCAGCTGGAAGAAGAGATCACTTTACTGATGGAGCAGGCCACCAATAATCATCAGCTGTTTGATCGCCTGCTGTCATTGCAAGGGCATTTGGCGGCGGCCGACTCGTTACAGGAAATGTTGAGTCGCCTGCATCGCTGGGCGCGCGAGCTGGGCCTGGCAGGCGCGAATGTTCGTCTGTTCAGCGATAAATGGCATGTTGGCGCACCTTCCGACTTTATCCAGCTGGGGCTGTCGCGTCAGGTGTTTGAGCCATTACGTATCCAGCGCTTTGGCAATGCGCATCATTATCTGGGCAGCCTTAATGGCCCGGAATTGCTGCTGCTGTTGCCGCAGGCTAAAGCAATTGGCTCGGTAGCGATGTCTTTAATGGGCGATAACGGCGATTTAGGCGTGCTGATTTTCAGCAGCCGCGACAGTCAGCACTATCAGTCTGGTATGGGCACCTTGCTGTTGCAGCATCTGGCACAAATGATGCCTGATTTGCTGATGCGCTGGATAGAACGCGCATGAGCAGCCCGCTGCAGAGTGCCATCGACGAGTTTCTGCGCTACCTGAAAGTGGAGCGCCAGCTTAGTCCGCTCACACAAAGTAACTATGCGCGACAGCTTGCGGCACTGGTGATTATTGCCGATGAGATGAAAATCAGTGCCTGGACGCAGCTGGAACCTACGCAAGTGCGAACTATGGCTGCGCGTAGTCGCCGCACCGGCCTGTCGGCCAGCAGCCTTGCGCTGCGCCTTTCCGCGTTACGCAGCTTTCTCGACTGGCAAGTCAGCCAGGGCATGTTATGTGCTAATCCAGCCAAAGGGATTGCGACTCCCCGCAAAACGCGTCACCTGCCAAAAAATATTGATGTCGATGAAGTAAATCAGCTGCTGGAAATTGATTTTGACGACCCGTTGTCGGTGCGCGATCGCGCCATGCTGGAAGTCATGTACGGCGGTGGATTACGTCTTTCTGAGTTGGTGAACCTGGATTGCCGCCATATTGATATGGCCTCGGGTGAGGTATGGGTAATGGGTAAAGGCAGCAAAGAGCGCCGCGTACCGATTGGCCGCACTGCCGTAACCTGGCTTGAACACTGGTTGCCATTACGCGTCAGTTTTGGCTGTGAGGATGATGCATTGTTCTTGTCCACGCGTGGTCATCGTATCTCGGCGCGTAATGTGCAAAAACGCTTCGCACAGTGGGGCATCAGACAGGGCGTCGCCAGCCATATCCATCCGCATAAGCTTCGCCACTCTTTTGCGACCCATTTACTGGAGTCGAGTGGCGATCTCCGGGCGGTGCAGGAGTTGCTGGGGCATGCCAACCTCGCCACCACGCAAATTTATACCCATCTCGATTTCCAGCATCTGGCTTCGGTGTATGATGCTGCGCATCCCCGCGCCAAACGAGGAAAGAAAACATGAAGTTTTATCGCCCCCTGGCAGCGATCAAAGCCATTACCTTTGACCTTGATGACACGCTTTACGACAATTATCCGGTGATCCGTAAAACCACAGCTGAATCCCATGCTGCGCTGCAGGGATTTCATCCCGCATTACAGGAATTCACCCAGGAAGCCTATCAGGCGCTGCGTGACGAGCTGCTACGACGTGAACCAGAAATTTATCACGATGTCTCAGAGTGGCGTCGCCGTTCGGTAGAGCTGGCAATGTTGAATGCCGGATTGCCTCCTGAGCAGGCTTTTTCCGGCGCAGCGCAGGTAATGGCGGTTTTCCATCAATGGCGCAGCGAAGTTGAGATGCCGGAAGAGACACACCAAACCTTAAAATTGCTGGCTGAAAAAGTGCCGCTGGTGGCGATCACCAATGGCAATGCGCAGCCAGAAAAAATGGGCATTGCCGATTACTTCCAGTTCGCGCTGCGTGCCGGTCCCGATGGACGCGCCAAGCCGTGGCAGGATATGTATCACCTGGCGGCTGAACGCCTCAACATCGCGCCGCAGCATATTCTTCACGTGGGCGACGATCTCACTACCGACGTGGCTGGATCGTTGCGCTGCGGCATGCAGGCCTGCTGGATTAATCTGCGTCAGGGCAATTTGATGCACATCAATGATGCACGCTTGCTGCCGCACGTTGAAATTTCACAGTTGGCATCCCTTACCTCGCTGCTATAATGGCTGTGAATTTATCCAGTATTTTGCTTTATCTTCTCTGACTTATTGGTGCTTATGGACGTTTCTGATCTGCTCGATGGCTTGAATGACAAACAGCGCGATGCCGTGGCGGCACCGCGCAGTAACCTGCTGGTGTTGGCAGGCGCGGGCAGCGGAAAAACGCGCGTTCTGGTGCATCGTATTGCCTGGCTACTGTCGGTAGAGAATTGCTCGCCTTACTCGATTATGGCGGTGACATTTACCAACAAAGCGGCGGCGGAGATGCGCCACCGTATCGATCAGCTGATTGGCACCAGTCAGGGGGGAATGTGGATCGGCACCTTCCACGGCTTAGCACACCGTTTGTTGCGTGCGCATCACCTTGATGCCGGTTTGCCGCAGGATTTCCAAATTCTCGACAGCGAAGACCAGCTGCGTCTGCTAAAACGCCTGATCAAAGCCATGAACCTTGATGATAAGCAATGGCCTGCACGCCAGGGCATGTGGTACATCAACGGTAAAAAAGACGAAGGGCTGCGACCCCAACACATTGAGAACTATGGCAATCCAGTTGAGCAAACCTGGCTGCGTATTTATCAGGCCTATCAGGAAGCCTGTGACCGCGCCGGGCTGGTGGATTTTGCCGAGCTGCTGTTGCGCGCCCACGAGCTTTGGCTCAACAAGCCGCATATTCTGAATCACTATCGCGAACGCTTTACCAACGTGCTGGTGGACGAATTTCAGGATACCAATAACATTCAGTACGCCTGGATACGCATGCTGGCAGGTGACAGCGGTCGCGTAATCATCGTTGGCGATGACGATCAGTCGATTTACGGCTGGCGTGGCGCCCAGGTCGAAAATATCCAGCGCTTTTTGCAGGATTTTCCTGGCGCAGAAACCATTCGTCTTGAGCAAAACTACCGCTCTACCAATAATATTCTGAAGTCGGCTAACGCCTTGATTGCCAATAATAATGGTCGCCTCGGTAAAGAGCTGTGGACCGATGGCAGCGACGGCGAGCCGATCTCCATTTACTGTGCCTTTAACGAACTGGATGAAGCGCGCTTTGTGGTGAATCGCATCAAGGCCTGGCATGAAAACGGCAACGCGCTGGCGGACTGTGCAATTCTGTATCGCAGCAATGCCCAGTCGCGTGTGCTGGAAGAAGCGCTGTTGCAGAGCAGCATGCCGTATCGCATTTATGGCGGCATGCGCTTTTTCGAACGTCAGGAAATTAAAGATGCGCTGGCTTATTTGCGCTTAATGGCCAATCGTAACGACGATGCTGCCTATGAACGCGTGGTGAATACGCCGGTGCGCGGCGTCGGCGATCGTACGCTGGACGTGGTGCGTCAAACCGCGCGTGAAAAACAGCTGACTCTGTGGCAGGCGACACGTGAGTTATTACAGACGCGAGCACTGGCAGGTCGTGCCGCCTCTGCGCTGCAACGCTTTTGCGAGTTGGTTGATTCACTGGCAACAGAAACTGCCGACATGCCGCTGCACGTACAAACCGATCGGGTGATCAAAGATTCAGGTTTGTGGCTGATGTATGAGCAGGAGAAAGGCGAAAAAGGCCAGGCACGTATTGAAAACCTTGAGGAACTGGTCACGGCAACGCGCCAGTTCAGCTATCAGGATGAAGACGAAGATCTTATGCCATTGCAGGCATTCTTGTCGCACGCCGCGCTGGAAGCTGGCGAAGGCCAGGCGGATAAATGGCAGGATGCAGTACAGTTAATGACGCTGCATTCGGCAAAAGGGCTGGAGTTCAGCCAGGTATTTATCGTCGGTATGGAAGAAGGTATGTTCCCCAGCCAGATGTCGCTGGAAGAGGGGGGGCGCCTGGAAGAAGAACGTCGTCTGGCCTATGTGGGCGTGACGCGTGCGATGCAAAAACTGACGCTGACCTATGCGGAAACCCGTCGTTTATATGGTAAAGAGGTGTATCACCGTCCTTCGCGCTTTATTGGCGAACTGCCCGAAGCCTGCATAGAAGAAGTGCGCCTGCGCGCCAGCGTAAGCCGCCCGGTCAGTCATCAACGTATGGGTACACAGGTGACGAAAAACGACAGCGGCTTTGCCCTTGGTCAGCGGGTAAAGCATGCTAAATTTGGTGAAGGCACCGTCGTCAATCTGGAAGGCAGCGGTGAACACAGCCGACTTCAGGTCGCGTTTCATGGGCAGGGAATCAAATGGTTAGTGGTCGCCTACGCCAAACTGGAAACGCTTTAGCGCCTGTTGACGACATTTTCGTCTCAGCGTAACATGCGCCCACTATTATCATGAGAGGACAATGCTTTGGACACGCCCAGTCGATGCTGGCTCGATTACCTGGTTAACAGGAATAACATCTAAGGCTACCTCTTTACGCGGGTAGCCTTAGCGGTTATCAGCGACCTCCCTTTTTAATCCCGTCGCATGAGTCAGCTTTGATTTCTTCTTGAAACGCGCGTTTCCGTGTTCAGGTGTTAGCCGTGCCCGTTTTGAGTCGCAGAACGGCGTACAGCCTTGTCCCATTAAGTCTGCAATGGGGAGTATTGCTATGCTGAGCGCATTTAAACTTGATCAAAGCCGTCTGACGCGCCTGGAACTTGAAGACGAAACGCATAAACTGACGACGTCGGTCTGGGTTGATTTGATCGAACCGGAAGAGGGCGAACGTGAGCGTGTACAAACCGAGTTAGGCCAAAGCCTGGCAACGCGTCCGGAACTGGAAGACATCGAAGCATCCGCCCGTTTCTTCGAGGATGAAGATGGCCTGCACATTCACTCTTTTTTCTTTTATGAAGATGCTGAAGACCATGCCGGAAACGCCACCGTAGCCTTTACCATCCGTGAAGGTCGCCTGTATACCTTGCGTGAGCGCGAACTCCCGGCGTTTCGCCTGTATCGCATGCGCGCCCGTAATCAAACCCTGATTGACGGCAACGCTTATGAACTGCTGCTGGACCTGTTTGAAACCAAAATCGAACAGCTTGCGGATGAAATCGAGAACATCTACAGCGCGCTGGAAAAACTCAGCCGGGTGATCATGGAAGGCCAACAGGGCGAAGAGTATGATCAGGCCCTTTCGCGTTTGGCCGAGCTGGAAGATATTGGCTGGAAGGTGCGTTTATGTTTGATGGATACCCAGCGAGCGCTGAATTTTCTGGTGCGTAAGGCGCGTTTGCCGGGCAACCAGTTAGAACAGGCGCGTGAAATCCTGCGCGATATTGAATCGCTGTTACCACACAACGAATCGTTATTTCAGAAGGTGAACTTTCTGATGCAGGCAGCAATGGGCTTTATCAACATTGAGCAGAACCGCATCATCAAAATCTTCTCGGTAGTTTCAGTGGTATTCTTGCCGCCGACACTGGTGGCATCAAGCTACGGCATGAACTTTGATTTTATGCCAGAGCTGAAATGGAGCTTTGGTTATCCGGCAGCCATTGGCCTGATGATCCTTGCCGGTCTGGCACCGTATCTCTATTTCAAGCGTAAAAACTGGTTATGATTTTTTGTTACGGGCCGTTTAACGCGGCCCGTTTTGCTGGCTCCCGCTGGCAAATCTGCGTAATCTGAAGCCTCTTTTTCTCAATATATCCAACCTTTATGGACTCTCTCTCGTTGCGCACACAATGGATGTTGCTGCTGGTGGCATCGGTTTTGTTAGGTGTGTTGTTCCAGTCTTTTCACGTTCCTGCCGCGCTGTTACTGGGGCCGATGATTGTCGGTGTTGTGATGGGGCTGTCAGGTGCGTCGCTGCGCATTAATAAGCGTTTTTTTCTACTGGCGCAGGCGGTATTGGGCTGCATGATTGCACAAACCCTGTCGCCATCAATCCTGACGCCGCTGCTACAAGACTGGCCGGTAGTGGTAGCCGTGCTGATGCTCACGCTGGCTGCCAGCGGCTTATCCGGTTTTTTGCTGGTGCGCTTCAGCGATCTGCCTGGTCCGACTGGCGCATGGGGATCCTCGCCAGGCGGCGCATCGGCCATGGTCGCGATGGCTGGTGACTTTGGTGCCGACGTTCGTTTAGTGGCGTTCATGCAATATTTACGCGTTTTGTTTGTTGCGACAGCGGCAGCCATTGTGGCGCGCATCGGTCTGGGAGACCCGGCGCACAGCGTTTCGCAGGTGTGGTTTCCGCCGCTGAATCAGGGCTTTCTGATAACGTTAGGCGTGATGTTTGCGGGCGCATGGCTCGGCACCAGGCTGCGGATACCTTCTGGCGCCTTGCTGTTGCCTGCACTGGTGGGCGCGGGATTACACTCTTCCGGCGTTGCGCTGTTGCAGGTGCCAGAGTGGCTACTGGCGCTGGCTTACGCGTTAATTGGCTGGAGTGTCGGCCTGCGCTTTACTCGCCCGGTATTTTTGTTAGCGCTGCGGACATTGCCACAAATGATCGTCTCAATCATTGGCCTGATGCTGTTATGTGGCGGTTCAGCGTGGTTACTGACGCGGGTATTGCACATTGATTTGATGACGGCTTATCTCGCCACTAGCCCAGGTGGTCTGGACACGGTGGCGATCATTGCGGCGGGCAGCCGGGTGGACATTGCATTTGTGATGGCGCTGCAAACGCTGCGCCTGTTCATCATTTTGCTGACGGGCCCAGCCCTGGCGCGCTTTATTTCACGCTATGCTCACCCGCGAGCGGGCGCGAACTGAATGGTAGACGGCATCGAAAATAAACACGATTAACGCCAGCCAGATAAAGCCAAAGGTCACCATTTTATCTGAGGTAATGGTTTCGCCATAAAACAGCACCGCCAGCAGAAACATCAGCGTTGGGCCAAGATACTGAAAGAAGCCCACTGTTGAAAGACGCAGGCGTGTGCAGGCCGCCGCGAACAGCATCAGCGGAATGGTCGTGACAATACCGGCCGCGATCAGCTTGAAATTCAGGCTCATCGGGTTCGCACTTAAATGACTGGTGCTACTGTCGGCAAAGCCAAACAGATAGAGGGCAGCCAGCGGAAACAGCCACATTGTTTCAATTAACATGCCGCTCTGCGCATCGACCTGGATTTTTTTACGTATCAGGCCGTAAAAGGAGAAGCTCAATGCCAGGCCAAGGGCGATAACGGGCAGCGATCCAAACTGCCAAAGCTGCACCAGTACACCTAATGTCGCCAGCAGCACCGCCAGCCATTGCAGGCGGCGGAAGCGTTCCCGCAGAAACAGCATGCCGCACAACACATTAATGAGCGGATTGATAAAATAGCCGAGACTGGCTTCGTAAGCGTCTCATCCAGACCGTCTTTTATTTTTGCCCGCGTTTCCTACCATGGACACTTTCGCGAACATGGACACTACCGTGGACAAAAATACGCCTTACACCAGAAGACCATGGATCTTCACAGCGCTGAGCCTGCGCTTTAATGAGGCTCTGACTTACCGTGAAATAGCAGAACAACTGAACCTTAGCTCATCTGCCATACATAAAATGTTCACGCGTTTTCGACGAACCGGAATTAACTGGCCATTGTCGGAAGAATACACGCCTGCACGCCTGGAGGAAGAGCTCTATGCCTTCAATCTTGAGACAAATCTTCCTGTAAAAAAACGCCGGCCGGACTGGCCTCTGGAATTCAAAATTCGCATGGCGGAGCTGACCCTGCAGCCGGACGCCTGTGTGGCTCAAATTGCCCGTGAGCATGGCATTAACGATAATCTGCTGTTCAACTGGCGCAATCTGCATCGTCAGGGGCTACTGGATCCGGCCAACAGAGCGACTCTGATTCCGGTTACTATGGAGCCTGTTGTCCCTCCGCCCAGGCAAAACGGCGTCGTATCAGCAGACCTGCCACCGGTCATCAGCTGCAGGCTGACGTTGCCAGGTGGAAGCCTCAACCTGACTGGCCCGCTGACGCCTGAACTTCTGCGCGCACTGGTCAGCGAACTCAGGGAGGGTGAGTCATGATTAGCTTTCCGGCAGGTTCGCGGATCTGGCTGGTTGCTGGCGTGACAGATATGCGCTGTAGCTTCAACGGGCTGGCAGCGAAAGTGCAGAACACGCTTCGCACCGATCCGTTCAGCGGTCATCTGTTTATCTTTCGCGGTCGTCGCGGCGACATGATAAAGGTGCTGTGGGCCGACCGGGACGGCCTGTGCCTGTTCACCAAACGACTGGAGCGGGGGCGCTTCGTCTGGCCGGTGACCCGTGACGGAAAAGTGCATCTGACGCCTGCGCAGCTCTCCATGCTGCTGGAAGGCATTAACTGGAAGCACCCACAGCGGACTGAACGGCCTGGCCTGCGGATATAACCTGCTGTAAAATGGGGTTATGGACGCATCCCTTCCCGATGAAAACGCCCGGCTCAGGGCGCTGCTGCTGGAGCAGCAGACCACCATCCGCAAAATGGCGGAGTATAACCGCCTGCTCTCACAGCGGGTGGCGGCGTACGCCAGCGAAATCAACCGGCTGAAGGCGCTGATCACTAAGCTTCAGCGCATGCAGTTCGGCAAAAGCTCCGAAAAGCTGCGTGAGAAAACGCAGCGCCAGGTGCGCGAGGCTGAAGAGCGCATCGGCGCCCTGCAGGAGGAGATGGCTGAGGCGCTGGGTGAGCAGCATGACCCGGTGGTTCCGCAACCGCTGCGCCAGTCTTCTGCCCGTAAACCATTACCGGCCACACTCCCCCGCGAAACCCGCACGCTGTCGCCGGCAGAAACCGCCTGCCCGTCGTGCGGCGGAGAGCTCAGCGCGCTGGGCTGCGACGTATCGGAGCAGCTGGAGCTCATCAGCAGCGCCTTTAAGGTTATCGAAACGCAGCGGCCAAAACTGGCCTGCTGTGGATGTGACCACATCGTTCAGGCGACCATGCCGGCAAAACCCATAGAGCGCAGCTACGCGGGTCCCGGGCTGCTGGCGCGCATCGTCACGGCAAAGTTCGCAGAGCACACGCCTCACTATCGTCAGTCAGAGATATACCGGCGTCAGTGCGTGGAGCTGAGTCGTGCCACACTGGGGCGCTGGTCCGGTGCGGTCAGCGAACTGCTGGAGCCGCTGTATGACCTGCTGCGCCAGTACGTGCTGATTCCGGGCAAGGTGCATACCGACGATATCCCTGTGCCGGTTCAGGAGCCGGGCAGCGGTAAAACCCGCACGGCCCGGCTGTGGGTCTACGTGCGGGACGACCGTAACGCGGGCTCACCGCTTCCCCCGGCGGTGTGGTTCGCGTACTCGCCGGACCGTAAGGGGATACATCCGCAGCAACACCTTGCCGGATACAGCGGTATCCTGCAGGCCGATGCTTACGGCGGCTACAACGCACTGTACGAAGACGGCCGGATCGCCGAAACGGCCTGCATGGCGCACGCCCCGCGCAAAATCCATGACCGTCACGTCCCCACACCGACCGACGGCACAACCGAAGCGCTGAAGCGCCCCGGGAAACCGTATGCCACCGAGGCGGGGGTACGCGGCAGCCCGGCAGAGGAGCGGCTGGCGGTCCGGAAAGAGCAGACGGTCCCGCTGATGCAGTCGCTGTACGACTGGGTACAGGCACAGATGAAGGTGCTGTCGCGCCACTCGGATACGGCGAAGGCGTTCTCGTACCTGCTGAAGCAGTGGGATGCGCTGAACCTGTACTGCAGCAACGGCTGGGCCGAGATAGACAATAACATCGCAGAGAACGCGCTGCGTGGCGTTGCCCTGGGGCGGAAAAACTGGCTGTTCGCGGGTTCAGACGCGGGCGGGGAACGTGCTGCGGTACTGTACTCGCTGATCGGCACCTGCCGGCTTAACGGCGTGGAACCGGAGGCGTGGCTGCGTTACGTCATCGGTCATATCCAGGACTGGCCGGTGAACCGGGTCCGTGATCTGCTGCCCTGGAAGGTCGATCTCACTTTTGTCTGAGCGTCAATACGGTCTGGATGAGACGCTTACTGATGACTTGCGCCTCCATGCTCTTCGCGCATAATCCCTTAATCCGAATGGGAGAGTTACTGATGCAGAACGCTGAAGATGACGAAATCGAATCGACTTACTGGAGAGCCTGCAGACTCACCGGCATGATCTGTCTGAGCAGAGCTGCGGATGGCCTGGAAATCAGCCGAGAGATGATTAAACGCGAGCTCGTGCTATTGCTTAAGGAACAGGTTAATAGAACAGAGGAAGCTGAACCGGCGCTCATCTTTGCTATCGAGCAGTTGATGGAACCGCCAGCTTAATATGGTAAGAAGCACTACAGTGGGCATAAAGCTGGAAGACGCTGGGAGCGTCAAAATCAGACGTTGTGCTCTGCCAGCAGTTTGTTTATCTCTTTTCCCTTTCCTGCTCGAAAATCGAATGCGTACGTACAGCCCTTAGCAGACAGAACTCGATACAGCTCGTAGATTAGATCCCGGTTAGGTCCTTCACAAATTTCAGCTTTTTCCAGCGCCAGCGGTGAGGCGCTGATGAATACCACATGGTGAGGGTAATCGAGCTGCAGTACAGCATCGATCATGCCCTGGATCTGGCTGCGCTTATAAGTAGTGTCTTCATAATTAAAGATAACTGGCGTTTTCCGACTGTCCTGTTCTATCAGGACACGTGCGAAACCTTTTCGGGTATGCGGGTTACCGCTGCCTATTACATAGATGTGAGCTGTATTCACTTTGAACCGCCCCGGGAATCCTGGAGACTAAACTCCCTGAGAGAGAGGTAAACAGGATGACTAAAAATACACGTTTTTCCCCCGAGATACGGCAGCGCGCCGTCCGCATGGTTCTGGAATGCCAGGACGGATATGACTCACAGTGGGCAGCCCTGAGTTCCATCGCCCCTAAAATCGGCTGCACGCCGGAGACCCTGCGTATCTGGCTGCGTCAGTATGAACGTGATGCGGGTGGCGGTGAGGGTGGTCTCCCCCCCACTGAGCGCCAGCGCCTGAAAGAGCTGGAGCGTGAGACCCGCGAGCTGCGGCGCAGCAATGATACCCTGCGGCAGGCCTCAGCTTATTTTGCGAAGGCGGAGTTCGACCGCCTCTGGAAAAAATAGCCCTCCTGGTGGATACCCTGAGCGATGAATACGGGGTCGGACCGGTATGCCATGAGCTGGATATCGCCCCGTCGTCATACTACCGCTACCGTGAATATCAGCTGCATCCTGACAGACGTAGCCATCGCGACCAGCGTGATGAGAAACTGAAGCAGGAGATACAGCGCGTGTACGACGAAAACTACGGCGTCTATGGTGTTCGCAAGGTCTGGCGCCAGCTGCTACGGGAGGGCTTCAGCGTGGCCCGATGCACCATCGCGAGGCTGATGAAGTCCATGGGCCTAACCGGCGTACTGCGAGGTAAAAAGGTGCGAACCACCGTCAGCCGTAAGACCCCTGCCGCGCATGACCGGGTGAACCGTCAGTTCGTGGCTGAACGCCCTGACCAGCTGTGGGTGGCAGACTTCACGTACGCCAGCACCTGGCAGGGCTTCGCATACGTAGCGTTCATTATCGACGTGTTCGCCGGTCGCATCGTGGGCTGGCGGGTGTCATCGTCGATGGAGACGACGTTCGTGCTGGATGCGCTGGAGCAGGCGCTGTGGGCCCGTCGGCCATCAGGAACCATCCATCACAGCGACAAAGGTTCACAGTACGTGTCGCTGGCCTACACACAGCGGTTGCAGGAGGCGGAGCTTCTGGCTTCAACGGGAAGCACGGGTGACTCTTATGATAACGCGATGGCCGAAAGCATCAACGGCCTGTACAAAGCGGAGGTGATACACAGGCAAAGCTGGAAAAACCGCGGCGAAGTGGAGCTGGCGACGCTGGCGTGGGTGGACTGGTACAACAATCGCCGGCTGCTGGAAAGGCTGGGGCACATCCCACCGGCAGAAGCCGAACGGGCATATTATGCTTCCATCGGGAATAAGGATCTGGCAGCCTGAGTTCCCAACTAAAATACTCTCCCGGAAAACCGGGGCGGTTCAGAGGACGGTTGTGGCACACGTCTTCGGTGAACGCACTCTGGCCACACTGGAGCGTCTTCTGAGCCTGCTGTCGGCCTTTGAGGTCGTGGTATGGATGACGGATGGCTGGCCGCTGTATGAATCACGCCTGAAGGGAAAGCTGCACGTTATCAGCAAGCGTTACACTCAGCGCATTGAGCGACATAACCTGAATCTGAGACAACATCTGGCAAGGCTGGGACGGAAGTCACTGTCGTTCTCAAAATCGGTGGAGCTGCATGACAAGGTCATCGGACATTATCTGAACATAAAACACTATCAGTAAGTTGGAGTCATTACCCAGGATATTAAACCCCCCATCTCTGCTGGGTTTATTTTTCTGCTTTAAAACTCTTTAATAGTGTTCTATGGCTAAACACCTAAATTTATTAAAGCTATGAATATAAATTACCTAAATAACAGGTGTCTGGTTATTCTCTTAGCAGCACAGGCTTGTGATTGATTAAACGTTAACTGTCACGTCGTGGTAAAATAGTGCTTTATTAAAACTGGCTTTTATGTATGCATAAAAATAAAGCGCATTGCAATTTCTCAGCAGAAGCCAGAGAGAATATTCTCGTTTCCTATGACTCCATTCGGCTTGGATATGTCAGTGATTAAGCTATAATGCTCTGCTGGCAAAGGATGAGCAATAGTTCCTCAGTGATTTTACCCGGAGTCGTATTGCCTTGGGTATCGCTGGACTAAATCTGCCTGTGCCTGTGCGTGGAAGAGCACAGTTCTCTGCTGGGTAGAACATTACCTGTTAAGGTTTAGATTAACAGAACGTGACAAAAACCGGTTAAAAATAGAGGGGCGTGATAATTACAAGCGTCTGGCAGACAAACACTTATGCACTGCGCCATTATTTCTGTATCGCCACCCGTGCCATAACAGACAGGAATGAAATACAGCATTCTGAATGATAGGGTTGTTTTCTTAATTTTTTGTTTTCTCATATAGCGTACCCGTACTCTATTTTCAGCAACTTTTTAAAACGTAAATAGGATGGTGTCAATACCGATCGAATTCTGACCCACCCTGCCAAAGTAAAACTGACCCACCCCCTTTGAATCATTCGAGCGTTGTTGCTTTCGTTTTCTTCTGGAGTTGACCGCTTTTCAGCTTATCTTTCAGTCGATAGCTTTGGCCGCTGATTTGGGCGATATGCGCATGGTTAAGCAGCCGATCCAGCATCGCTGCCGTCAGTGTCTCGTCATCACCAAACGTTCCGGACCACTGCGTAAACGGCAGGTTGCTGGTCAGGATCACGCTGCCTGACTCATACCGTTTAGCGACTACCTGGAAGAACAGGTTCGCCTCCATTTTACCGAACGGCAGATATCCCACTTCGTCGATGATCAACAGCTTAGGTTTACCTACGACGCGGTTCAGGTAGCCCTTCAGGTCACCCTGACGATGTGACGCCATCAGTTGCAGCATCATGTCGGCGGCGGTAATGAACCGAATGCTTAAACCCGCCATCGCGGCCTTATAGCCAATGGCGGTCGCCAGGTGCGTTTTGCCGACGCCAGAAGGCCCGAGCAGGACAACGTTCTCCTGACGTTCGATAAATGTCAGACCCGCCAACTCCTGGATCTGACTTCGTGGAACGCCACTGGCATAGGCGTAATCGAACTGCTCCAGTGTTTTTATCACCGGCAGGCCTGATAACCGCAAAATGGTCTGGCGACGCCGTTCGTTCTGGCCATCATGCTGGAGCTGCAAAACGGCTTCCAGGAAGTCGGCATGCGTGCCGCTGTTGTCGATGGTCGCCTGTGCCACACCCGGCCACTCTGCCGGCAGGCGGTCGAGCTTGAGTTGCTCGCAGAGCGCGGCAATACGATCATGTTGAAGGTTCATGCTGGCACCTCGAGCAAGGCCTGGTACGTTGCCAGAGGATGTTGCAGGCTCTCGGTCGGCACCGGACGCTGGCTGAGCGCTGGGACAGGTGCAGGCAATGCCAACGTGACCTTCGGTAACGGCAATAGCGCAGCACGCTCGCGCGGCATGCGCTGCTCAGGCGGTACGCCTGTGGTGCCATGCACTCGTGTGTTCGCGACGGTGACCAGCCACTCGCCGATGCGTGTGTTGGCAGCAGGTACATCCAGTACCAGCCCGGCCTGCCGGAAGGTCGCGGTAAGAGGCACGATAAAGCTGTTCTTGAGGTAATGGTTAAACCGCTCAACCTTACCCTTGGTCTTGGCGCGATAGGGTCGGCAGACCTTGGGAGTAAAGGCATACTTCTCGGCGACGTGCATCAACTGCGGGTTCCAGCGATGCTTACCGGGGCCGTAGACATCGCGCTCAATGATGATGGCCTTGGCGTTGTCGAACAGCAGCTGATGCGGCGTCCCGCCGAAGAACCTGAGCGCAGACTCAATGCCGTCACACCAGGCAGCGGAGTCCTGGTTGCTGTAAAACTTGACGAAAGTCGCGCGGCTCCAGCCCAGCGTGGCGACAAAGGCCAGCAATGGGTTATGACCGAGTCTGATGATGGTGAAATCAACTTGCATCTGAAAGCCAGGCTCGGTCTCGAAGCGTGTTACCTCTTCAGTGACGGGCTGCTTAATGGGGTGCAGGAAAGCGGTCAGCATGCTGTAACCACCCTCGTAACCACGCTGACGGATCTCGCGCAGCAGCACACTGGCGGGTATCCAGAGGGGCCTGGCAGCGGCCACGCGCTCAAGGATATAGGTCTTGAACGGGTCAAGCTTGCAGGGGCTGGGTGCGCGAGGCTTGTAGCGCATATCCGCTACGGGCAGCGGGCTACGAATATATCTGCGAACGGTCTCACGAGAGCATGAAAGCTGGCGCGCGATGGCGCGTATCGACATGCCCTGACGGTGTAAAACACTAATCTCCACTCTGGTCTCCAATGTCATCATTGGCAGTGCCTTAAAACTGCCATTTTTACCCTAGGTGGGTCAGATTTACATCGGCAGGTGGGCCAGTTTTACATCGGTAGCGACACTGAAGCAATACCTGGTTATCTATACGGTAGAGTTCCCAGAGAGATTCGTCAGCCTGAAGCCTGATTGTATCGGCTTCGGTATCATATTGGCCACGCTGGAGTAAGCCAGTAACTGTATGTTTGGCTTTGTTTTTTGAGGAAAGACTTATGGTTGTGCCGCGTAAGCGAGTTAAAGACTCAGATATTCGGTTACGAAGAACTGTTGTTTTCTCTTTGTCAGGATAACCCGCGAACGATGCAAATTGCGTGAACGGCAGCTCAATAGAGTTACTCGTTGCACCGTAACGACTGAATGAAACTATGATAGCCACCCATACCTTAAAATCAGTCTCCATGGACAAACGCGGGCCAGAAATACGGATATCTGTATAGCCTTCAGCCTGTGCGATTTCTAACTCTGAAAGCTCATTAGAGGCATCAATAGTCACGCTTCCAGAATCACTCCCCTTACGTTTCAAAGTAGGCACAAATAGACCAAGACGCATAAGCGCAACGGGTTGTACCGTGCTATTGCTGCTTGGGGTTAACTTTTTTCCACCGTTACTTACACTCAGCACATCGATTAGGTATAAGTCACTGTTATTACTATTCATAATTAACTTTTCCACAAGCTGAAGAGTGGTGTGAATGGTGGAAGCCTTCATCCAGTTTACAAACATTTTCCATCCTGTTTATAAACATTCAACCTCTTCTTCAGGCTTTGCTGCATAAGGGTTTCAGGGCTCCTGGATCTATAGGTTCTATAGGGATCTACATGGATAATCTATTGGATCTATCCTGTGGAAATGTGGATAAACCAATGTAGTAGGACTTATTTCTACCGCTGAGCTAAAGGCTCTCTTTTGTCTTGTTAAACTGTCGAATAGAACAATGAATCCGAAGGTACTACACATGGCATTTCAGAATCCTGCACAAAATTTTGCAGAACAGCGGCTCAGTCTGGGCGACTTAGTCTCGTTATCACCTCATTCAACGTTCCTTGTTAGAAGCGACAGCAATTACCCTGAAGCTGGCATTATGCAGGGGTCAGTTCTCGCAATTGATCGTGCACTTACACCTCAGCACAGGCACATCATAGTGGCTGAAGTTGATGGAGAACTTGTGCTTCGCAGACTGCTTATAAACCCTGTTCCGGCTCTTCAGGAGCTCAGAGGCGATGAGACCATTACCCTGCTGGACGAAAGCCAGGAGCTGCCGGTATGGGGTGTTGTGGCCTATGCGCTGAACGATATCGCCGGACTCGGTTTCACTCATCCACTCAGTGAATGAATAACTTCCTCAGATACACTATGGTGCGTATAAGCTCTGATAAGCCGGAGGCAAAGCATGTTTGCACTTGCTGACGCCAATAATTTCTATGCGTCCTGCGAAACCGTGTTCAGACCCGATCTGCGCGGGAAACCTATCTGTGTCGTTTCTAATAATGATGGCTGCGTCATTGCACGCTCAGCTGAGGCAAAGCGGCTGGGCATAAAAATGGGAGCTCCGCTTTTCAAAAACGAACGTTATTTCCGGGATAATGGCGTTCATATTTTCAGCTCGAATTACGCGCTTTATGGCGACATGTCTGCAAGGATGATGGCTATCCTGGGCGACATAGCACCCGGACAGGAAATCTATTCGATTGATGAATCTTTTCTGGATGTCAGCGGCATAGCCGCTTATATGCCGCTGGAAGAATACGGGCATCAGATGCGTGACAGGGTAAGGAAGGAGATAGGGCTAACTATAGGCGTGGGGTTCGGCCCTTCCAAAACACTTGCCAAACTGGCCAATTTTGCCGCTAAAAAATGGACCCAGACAAATGGTATAGTCGATCTTTCAAGCCCCGAACGACAACGTAAGCTTATGGCGCTGGTAAACGTGGATGATGTCTGGGGTATAGGTAGCAGGCTCAGCAAACGCCTGCATACAATGGGTATCTCTACGGCTCTGCAGCTGGCTGACAGTAACATCAGCATGATCCGTAAGAGTTTTGATGTGATAGTTGAGCGGACAGTTCGCGAACTCAATGGAGAATCCTGCCTGGCACTGGAAGACGCACCTCCGCCGAAACAACAGATTGTAGTGAGCCGCAGTTTCGGGCAGCGAGTGACCAGCATTGACGAGTTACAGCAGGCCATTGTCACGTATGCCACCCGCGCTGCAGAGAAACTGCGTGAGCAGGGTTCTAAGTGCCGTCACATCAGTGTTTCTGTCGCCACAGGCCGATATGGAACTGAGCCTCAGTACGCTAATACGGCTGCGATGACATGTGAATATCCCACCAGTGACACTCGCGATATTATCGGCTTTGCCCTGCGAGCTCTTGAAACTGTATGGCGGGACGGATACCGGTACGCAAAAGCTGGCATCACGCTGGGGGATTTTTATCAGTCAGGAGTAGCACAGCTTGATATGTTCAGTCAGCAGCTGCCGCGCGCAAATGCTGATGCGCTGATGTCTGCTGTAGACCAGATAAATCGGTCCGGGCTGGGTAAAGTCTGGTTCGCCGGTCAGGGGACTGATAATGCCTGGCAGATGAAACGTGAGATGCTATCGCCACGGTATACCACCTGTCTTACAGAAATACTGACAGTGAAATAGCGCGATTACGTGGCAAAGAGGATAAACGTATGACAGAACATCGTGAAAATAATATTGCTAGACGCTCTACAGAAGAACGGGAACGGGTGAATATTGATCTCGCAGCATCCGGCGTGGCTTATAAAGAGCGCATGAATATGCCGGTCCTGGCCGCTGAGGTAGAGCGTCAGCAGCCAGAGCATTATCGGGATTATTTCCGTGAGCGACTGACTTTCTACAGGGAGCTGTCCAGACAGTACCTTTCAGGAAATGATGCGGTTTATGCAAAAACTGAAAATGATAAATAGTTGAATCAGCCTTTTTTCGGGAAAGCAGGAATGTTATCTGATGCGCCTGCTAAATGGGCATCCCAGCTCCACCAGTTGCCCTCGCCATACTCTTCACGGTAGTGCGCAAGCTTAACTGCCTTACGTGCGAGATAATCAGGTGTGTTCATACCGAACACCTCCAGCGGCACAATGTCCCGACCCGGAACGTCTTTCAGCAAAAAGTCAGGGAATACGTCCGCCTCACCGTCATAGCGCAGGGGCTTAACGAACTGACGTTTCTCCTGCCAGAGCTTTTCTTCGATCACGCCTTCCCATGACGAGTCGAGAGGAATAAATCTGGGGCTGACGGTCATCAGGGCCGCGTCAATGACATTGCAGGTGCTGTAAGGCACAGGCTTACCGTCCCGCTGCCTGAATTTTTTAATCGGTGGATCGGTCTCGGCTATCAGCATGACTTTCTGCCCGCGCCGCCAGTCGCTAAGTTCACGGGCAAAACTCCGGTTAAGGCGGCTGATTAAGTCAGCCGGTACGTCGAGGGATGGAAAGCCTGCAGCCTGACCCAGCGGCAGCATGCCATTCAGTTGACCTTCCTCCTCACTCCCACAGATCTTCAGATAAGTAATCATCACCAGGCGTTTGCCTGACGCAGCTGCTGAATCAACCGTAACCCAGTTGTTTTTGATTTCCTGTGTACCCGGGCGCGCCATAACGACCAGGACAGACTTGAGGGGAGTTTTCCCCACGCTGATTTTTTCGGCAACCTGCTTCAGGCGCCATGCTGCCCATGCATCGTCACGGTTACGTTTGTCAAAATTTGGATGCCAGTGATTAATTTCAGCCTGTTCCCACATGAAGTGAAGCAGGCCCAGAAGACGCATTACAGGCTGGCGGCGGCGCTTGCTTCCGGTTTCCGAAGTTGCCGAATGCGGCGGCGCAACGCGCTCTGTAGCTTCTTTTTTTTGCAGACCGGTAGGCAGCTTTATACGGAAATAGCCAGGAGAGACAGCTTTAACTACATCTGAGGTGTAAATTTCGCTCTGCTTTTCATCCGCCCATACAGAATAGAAACGGCAGTCTGGTGCATGTTCTGAACCACTATAGGACCAGCGAGCAAGCCAGTAGTTGTCATGTGTGGAGGAATAGCAGGCTTTCAGTTTACGGCGATTTTCACTTTCTCCCCCTTTCATGCACTGGCAGGTGATAAGTGTGGTTGCCTTGTTCTGTCGGGCAAAACGGATATAACGCCGGAAGGTGTCAGCATGATCCTTCTGAAAAGCCGCGTCGCACTCAACAGTCTTTAGCTGACCGGTGAACGCGACAGGATAGGTTTTAATGTCTGACATAAATTCGTCCTTTCTGAATCATGGCGCGGCGACATAAAACAAACCAGGGAAGACCTGCTCACCTGCCATCTTAATTATTTACGATGTCCCTACGGGGTATCCCCTGTCGGCCGGGATGCCCTGACCCTGAGTATGGTCTGTCGGGTCGTATCAAAATCACGGGCTATAGAACTGATGCTGGCCCCGGCGTCAATACGTTCAAGCACAGCCTGCTTCTGCTCATCGCTCAAAGCCGGGGGACGGCCAAAACGTTTCCCTGCAGCTCTCGCACGTGCAAGACCTGAATGTGTTCGCTCAATCAGCAGGTCCTTTTCGAATTCAGCAACAGCCGAAATAACTTGCATGGTCATCTTCCCGGCCGGACTGGTGAGGTCAACGCCTCCCAGCGCGAGACAGTGAACACGGATATCTGACATGGCCAGCTGCTCCACAGTCTTCCTTACATCCATTGCATCACGACCCAGCCGATCCAGTTTGGTTACTATCAGCACATCGCCGTTTTCCATGCGATCAAGCAGCCTGGCAAAACCTGGATGTCGCTACCGATGTAAAACTGGCCCACCTGCCGATGTAAATCTGACCCACCTAGGGTAAAAATGGCAGTTTTAAGGCACTGCCAATGATGACATTGGAGACCAGAGTGGAGATTAGTGTTTTAC
>NZ_JACFXY010000011.1 GCF_014946725.1 Mixta mediterraneensis | reverse complement strand
AGTGCTTTTGCCGTTACGCACCACGCCTTCAGTAGCGGAGCAGGAAGGACATCTGATGGAAATGGAAGCCACGCAAGCACCTCAAAATCACCATCATACACTAAATCAGTAAGTTGGGAGCATTACCATATCCTGGAGATACTTCTGTAGTCTCTGTTTCCTGACTCTATCAGTAACATCTGAGTATAATTAATTAACTGTGATAAATCTCTTATTTTCCGAAAACGCCATATGATTTAATTTAGCTCAACCCGTTGAAATTGATGAACTAAAATTATAAATCATTAATATATCTTAAGAGAATTTTAGTATTTTTGCTATAAAATCATTTATATCAATTACAGTTATAAAATAAATGTCTGCTTTATTGGTTTTTTTTGTTTATGTGTTCGTGGTAAGAGAAAATATTTCATGCTGGATATAAATTAAGAGCGCTTCAGCAATATCAATGGATGGATAGTGTGTGAAACATAATAAAGCTAATAGTCGTTCTTTATTTTTTTTGCTGTTGTTTTTTTCACCAGTAAATCAGGCGGAACCTTTTCGTTTTAATATGAATGCTGTTGAATCTTTAGGACTTAGCCCTGAACAGGCACAGCATGCAATAAAACAATCGGATAAACCTTACGGAAAAATCAATACCGGTGTCTATCTGAATGGTAAATACAGCGGTGTGCAGGAAGTCGATTTCGGTACTGATAGTAAAGCTTGTTTATCAAGCCGTTTGTTACATGAATTTATGTTCAAACCTGATTTAATAACGAAAATACCGGGAACTGACTGTCTCGACACCAAAAAAGCGTCCCTGGTGGAAATGCGCTACGATCGTAATGAGAATGCGCTGAAAATAACGGCTGCCGACTTTTATCTGGAAAAGAAATCACAATTTCAGAACATTCAGTCTGGCGGATTCGGAACATTTTTTAATTATAATGCCAATCTTAATCGTAGCGCCGGGACCTATTCACGGACCGATTCTGTTAATGCGTTGATGAGCTGGGGAGCAAATTATGAAAACGTCCTGGTGCGAACTAATTTTTCATACGCGCATTATAGTCCTTCCTGGCGGAGCAGTTATAGCCGGAAGAGTTTGAATAGCGCCTGGCTGGAAACGGATCTGGTTAATACCTATCGCTTCCGGGGCGGCTATATCGGCGTCGGCAACTCACTATTTGGCGCCGGGCAGATTAATGGTTTCACACTCGATAATAACGTTGGTATGCGTAGCGGCGATAGCACCGTCAATGTCAGTGGAATCGCACCGGGTTACGCTCAGGTAGACATTTATCAGCAGGGGCGGGTTATCTTTTCTCGCCCTGTCCCTGCCGGCCCGTTTCTTTTTGAATCCGTCCCTCTTTTTACCGCCTACGCGGATGCCGAGGTGGTAATACGTGAAAAGAGCGGGGGAGAGCAGCGACAAATTATTCCACGAGCAGCCTTTAATGTCAGCAGTGGAATGGCTTCGCGCTTCTTTATGTTTGCCGGGCAGACGGATCCTTCGCGTGGGGTGGGAAACGTTCCGGTATTTGGAGCCGAATATCGGTTTCCGTTTTATGAATATCTTCAGCCATTTACCGGGACGCTGTTGGCTCAGCATTATACCGGGGTGGGTGCTGGCGTTTATGCTAATTTTATTCCTTATTACAGCCGGGGTGATATGAATTTCAGTGTCTCCCGTAGCGGCAAGGATAATAATCTCGGTCAAAAATTGAGCGCTAATTTATCCGGACAATTTGGCACCGCCACGCCCTATCTTTCGCTGAACTGGCAGAGCTATTACTACCGCGACTTAGGTGAAAGCCAACAAACACTGGATAAAGATTATGCCTATGAAAACTATAACCCGCACTACACCGTATCAGCGGGAATCAGTAAGCCTTTCGGACCGATTGGCAGTGGAATTTCGCTGTCACATTATATCTCCTGGAATATGCCGGCCAGGAATGCACTGACGGTATTTGGATCTTATTCTACGCGTTACTATACGCTCAGCGCCAACGTGGCTTATGGCTGGGAACGGGGAAATAACCAACAAAATTCATGGTCGGCGATGCTGAATTTACGCGTGCCGTTTAAAAATGGGGGAAAATCCGGTTCATTGTCTTCTTATGTGAACCGTTACCAAAAGAATACGATATTTGGCACCAGTGCCAGTCAAACGATTACCGATAATTTAGACGTCGGCGTAGGTGTAGATCGTTATACCGGGATTGGGAACAGTACACGCCATTATGCTCAGGCATTCTGGCGGACGCCTTATGTCAGAACCTCGTCCTATTATTCCGGAACCGATCAGCATAGCCGCAACTATTCGGCAAACTTATCGGGAGCAATCGTGGCAACTGATAATACTATCGTTTTCTCACCCGCACAGATGCAGGATACGTTTGCTCTGATTACTACCGGCGTAAAAGGCTATACCAGTCTGTCTACACCTACTGCTCGGGTAGTTACAAACTATGACGGCTTAGCCATTGCGCCACAACTTTTCGAAGACCGGGTAAATTCAGTGAATATTATTACCAAAACCCTGCCGGAGGGGGCTTATGTCAAAAATTCTCACCAGGAAATTACGGTTAAGCGTGGTGCCGTAGGGAAAATTGATTTTTCCTCTACGCAGGAGCGTATTTATCTGGTCAAGCTTATGGCCGGTAAAATAAATATCCCTTATGGCACTAAATTATTCGATGAAAAAGCGAACCTGCTTGGTTACACCATTGACGAAAATATACTTATGCTTAATC
Source organism: Mixta mediterraneensis (assembly GCF_014946725.1). GTDB lineage: Bacteria > Pseudomonadota > Gammaproteobacteria > Enterobacterales > Enterobacteriaceae > Pantoea > Pantoea mediterraneensis. Next base: position 144,238 of record NZ_JACFXY010000011.1, on the reverse strand, counting down.
AACAGCAGGCCGATAAGTTGGCAAATAATGCCGCCCGGATAAGACTTAATAATAATATTCAGTGTTATATCGAAAAGAATACGTTCAATCCAGCGTTAACGGATGATTTACTTGAAGTTCCAGTGAGGTGCGGAGAAAAATATGCGAAGTTATGAAAAAAATATTTTAATGTTATTACTAATAAGCACCGCTTTAGTGATGGAAAGTGGAAAAGCAATCGCTTCAGCAGTGCTTCCTACAACATCAGCACTGATTATTGAAGAGGCCGATCGCGAAGGCACTATTGGTATTAAAAACACTAATAGCGAACCCGTACTGCTTTACAGCAAAGTTCAGCGGCTGGATGATGAGGATCTGGATACAGCGTTAATTCCAAGCCCACAGGCAGTAGTAGTTCAACCGGGAGAAACCCAGACGGTGCGTCTGCTATTCCGAAGCAAAAAGAAACTGGATAAAGAGCATCTGGCCCGAATCCTGTTTATGGGTATTCCCCCTGAAACAAGTAAGAAAGGCGCGCAGGTTGGTTTTATGCTTGGACAGGATCTGCCCGTGGTTATTCGCCCGGCTGGCTACGTTCCGGTTGAGAATAAGTGGGAGTTTCTCAAATGGAAACTTAAAGAAAACCAGCTCTGTGTCAGTAACGAGACTAAATATGCGATTCGCTTTGTTAATCATGTTGTTTTAACGCCTGGAAATATTCCCGTGACAATGCCGAAGGCTTACGCACTGCCGGAGTCAAATAACTGTACAAATTTACCTTCAGGTGTTCAGGTTCTGACAGGAAGTAAAGTGAATTTTTCAGCCGTTACTGATTATGGCTATATGCTGGATAATCGCCAGTCAGCCGTTACTGGCAGCGAAAAAAATTAATATCTACTTTTCTGTTGTGATTAAAACAACAGAATAACGGCGACTAACCATTATAAGCGCTCTGGTTTTTAAATGGTTAGTTAAAAGTAGCATTGGTGCTACCTATTATTTTGCAATAGATAAAATGGAGCTTTATTATGCGATATTCTAAGTTACTTTTGGTTAGTACAATTATGGCTGCAGGCTCAGCCTATGCGGCTAACCCAACAATTAACGTATCCGGTAAAATTCTGCCTCCGGCATGCTCTGCCAATATGGTTGGCGGTGACAACATGGTATGGGATCCGATTAGCCATAATGAGTTATCAGATACAAATTTCACGCTTCTGGTCGCTCAAGAAGCAACGTTACAGGTTCACTGCGCAGATGGTTTAAAAACACATGTCGCTTTTTGGGCAATTGATGCAGACCCGAGCAGTGCTGTGCCGGGCGCCAAAGTACCAGGTACGGACCTACCTAATGGTAATGTAACTGATCGTATCTTTGGTATTGGCGTCGATCCAGTAACTCGTGGGAAAATTGGTAATTTTACGCTGATTGGTAAGTCATCGAGTTATGACGGAACCGTAAATGATGAAACTTATGGTTATAATACTTCTCAAACTTCGAACACATTCGCACTGGCTCCCTTTGGTAATGGATACCGTTTCGCGGAAGAGTGGACAGTGGTAGAAAAAGGGACGAATAACCCAGCCAGTGCAAATGCTTTCACATTCGTCTTTGATGTCGTGCCACAAATCAACATAAAAAGACTGATTTCTAATAACGAGGAAGTAGATTTCGCCGGTAGCGCACAGTTTTTTGTTCGTTACTTCTGATTTACTTTTCCTGCTGTGACTGACGTTTCAGCAGGAGGATAATACATCACCCGCATGTATTATCCGAAAAACTTGTCAGGTAACACTGGGTCATTTCATGTTGTTACCTGACGTCATTATCTACAGTAACATCTACCAAAACAGCCAGTAATTTTCTGGTGTAATTAATTTTCCCGAACGGGCTTTCTCAGAAGAATAAACCATCAACTATCTTTAACCCATACACAGCCTGTATATTTATTAACGTTTCATTACACGCTTTATCGATTCCCAAGGCTTTGTTGAATAAATCAGCTTCAGGACGAGTGACTCTGTAGCTGACCGGGTTTTCAGGCAATACGCACGCTTTCTGGCATACCAGCCTTCGTTATTTTATTCAGCGCACGCACCATGCCCAAAGCCTCTGCTACCTGACCATCGTAATCACGCAGCGTCAGTGAACCTCCGAACAGTTGCTTTACCCTGTACATGGCCGTCTCCGCTATCGAGCGACGGTTGTAATCTGTTGTCCATTTCCACCGGGCATTACTCCCGGTCAGCCGCTGATTCGCTACTGCACGGTTACGGTCTGCGTACTCTACGGGCCAGTAACCCGCTCCTTTTCGGGGCGGGATGAGGGCACTGATTTTCTTGCGCCGCAGTTCATCGTGACAGAGTCGGGTGTCGTAAGCGCCGTCTGCTGCGGCTGCCCTGATTTTTCTGTGTGTCTGCCGGATAAGACCCGGGAAAGCTTCTGAGTCCGTGACGTTGTTCAGAGACAGGTCCGCGCAGATGACTTCATGTGTTCTGCTGTCAACGGCCAGATGCAGCTTCCGCCAGGTACGACGGCGCTCTTTGCCGTGATTTTTGACTTTCCATTCGCCTTCACCAAAAACCTTCAGCCCGGTGGAATCAATCACCAGGTGTGCGATTTCACCCCGGGTGGGTGTTTTGAAACAGACATTAACCGACTTTGCCCGCTTGCTGACACTGCTGTAATCCGGGCAGCGCAACGGAACGTTCATCAGGGCAAAAATGGAATCAATAAAACCCTGCGCAGCCCGCAGGGTCAGCCGGAACAGGCGTTTAATCATCAGGACGGTGGTGATGGCAAGGTCAGAATAGCGCTGAGGTCTTCCCCGTGATGAAGGCGTTGCCGACTCATACCAGGCATGAGTCGCTTCATCGTCCAGCCAGAAAGTGAGGGAGCCACGGTTGATGAGGGCTTTGTTGTAGGTGGGCCAGTTGGTGATTTTGAACTTTTGCTTTGCCACGGAACGGTCTGTGTTGTCGGGAGGATGCGTGATCTGATCCTTCAACTCAGCAAAAGTTCGATTTATTCAACAAAGCCGATTCCCAATATAAAACCCCTACTAACCCAATGCATAGTCATGCAAAAAAATTGAGTTATCCTGTTAATAAAAAAGAAATTAAAAAACAATAATAACGCTGCCCAATAAGCGGCTTTATGATTAATCATAAATATTGCCACTGTATCGTTATCTCTGTCATGTCCAGAGCCGTATCGGTCGAAATTTTTATCAGCCAGAGAAAAGAAAAAAGCCCGTAAAAACGGGCTGAGGTAAAAATCCCTCAAGAGGGACGCATGAAACGCTAATGTTTTACGCGAGCAGATCTTCCGATCAGAAATGATATGTGCCAGAAAGCCACCAGGTACGGCCAGGTTCAGGAATGCGTTCGGTAGCGGCATATCCGAACTGTTTATTTCCTGCCATATTGAGATGTTCGCTGTATTGCTTATTCAGTAAATTATCGATACCGATGCTCATGTTCAGATCTTTGGTGAAGCGATAATCTGCGCTCCAGGAAAGGATGCCAAAACCAGCGCTGTTACCAAGATCTTTCCCGGTGACATTACCCTGATCTTGCGCAATACGATGCTGGCTGGCGACCACACGCCATAACAACGTCGTGCCCCAGTTACTGCCAAGATAGTTAAGTCCCAGACGAGCCTCTAACGGCGGCATTTGCGGTAACGGTTTGTTATCGTCGCGGTTTTGACCCCACGAATAGCTCAGGCTGCTGTCGACAGACCAGTTGCTGTAGAAGGCCAGCGTACCGCCCACTTCGCCGCCCATCGTCGTTGCATCAATATTACGTGCCTGCGAAGGCGTGTTGCGATAATCAAAAAGAATATAATCCTGCACTCGCCCAACGTAGGCAGAAGCCCACAGGTTCAGGTTGTCAGTGCGTAACTGCAATCCGTTGTCCCATTGCAGCGTTTTTTCACTCTTCAAATGATGGAAGCTGCTTTGTCCCGCTTTACCGCTAAACAGTTCCCAGTAATCGGGAAAGCGCTCGGTGTAGCCAATACCGCTATAAGCCATTAACGGCATTTCCGGGAAATAGTATTCGTAACGCGCAAACGCACCGGGTTGAACGGCACTGCGTGTGGCTTGTTGCGCGCTGCGCTCATCTTTAGCCTGATAATAATCAAGGCGGCCACCAACGATGCTGGTCGCGTTTTCGCTTAACGATTCCCGCCACTCACTGAACATACCCAGTTGACTAATGGCGGCGTCTTCCTGCCAGCCGCTGCCTGCTTTCTTACGGTGCATTTTGCGTTGAGCGTCAATTCCGCTGGTAAGTTGCGTGGTATCTTTCTCCAAGACAGCACTCAGCCTGGTGCCGTAGGTCACGCTGCCCACTTCCGTTTCCATCTTCATACCGGTGGGCTTACGCAGGCGAAAATTATCCATGACGTGATCGGTGTCATTGTAATAACTCTGCCAACTGACTTTGCTGATGTGATCGCTTAAATCGTATTTTTCTATTTTCAACGCGGCATCCTTACGCAGAAAGCGGCTGCCATCCATGCCACGTCCTGCATACCTGGCTTTGCCATCGCTGGCGCCCACGCTCATCTCAATCAGCGTATCGTCGTCCGGGGTCAAACCAGCAGTCAGTTCTCCGCTCCATTTTCGCCACAGGCTGGGAACACGATCGCCATTTCCGTCGGCATAATCGTTCGCGACTGAACGGCTGCCATCAATGCGGACATAGCCTTGCTGATTACCGAAGACGGTGTTGAGATTTTCGTCTGCACGCCCGTTAGCTCCGCGTAATACCGTTGCGGAACCTTTTATTCCCGGTTCGCTGAACAGTTCCGGCTGGCGTTCAAAAAGCAGCGTGCCTGCCGAGGCCATAGGTCCCCATAGTACGGTCTGCGGACCTTTCACCACTGTCAGTAAGTCATAATTTTTCGGCGTGATATAAGCGGTCGGCGTATCCATACGGGAACCGCATCCCCCCTGGGTACTGGCGCCATTAGCCAGAATATTCAGGCGAGATCCAAACATACCGCGCAACACAGGATCGCCGTTGCTGCCGCCACTACGCAGGACAGAGAAACCCGGTATAGTTTTCAGCAGGTCGGCGCCGTCACTGGCTGGCACAGGCTGACGTGGTGTCTGTGTTGAGGTGACAACGACGCCGGGATTTTTTTGCGGGGCGGTAACTGTCATCACCTGTTCAGCGTGTGCTGAGGTAGCAGCGATACAACACGCTGCCAGTAAAGAATGGCGAAGCATCGTCTGCTGACGACGTTGAGAGCAATGATCCATATGTGCTTCCGGTAGGGTAATTGGGATAAATAAGTCCCTTGTATCCAGCCAAGGGGAGAAATAACCGTTGCGTAGTTTGCCGAGCGATATACAGGGACAACAGTTGCCTGGCTTTAGACATCCTCCGGTCAGAGTGAGTGATTCCTTATTAAAGCAGGAAAATGCTTTATCAACCCCGGTTAAATCTGGCGGGCTTTATCGGCAACGACGTTATTTATAAACAGCGGCTTTTTATCAATTTTCCCTTTATTAATTTTTATGATTCCAGAAAAACAGACAAACGACTACGTTAGACGGTAAATCGTTTCCCTGTCTGTTGCGAAAGATTCCACCTGAAAAAGAAATTTCTTACTAAAGTAGTGGGGCGCACCTGGCAATGCGTAACCCGGTTCTGCTGGTAAACGCAGGGCGAACAGGGAAGATAGCAGTATCTTTTTATAAAAGGAGTTTTAGATGCTGCAAAATAAAATAGCCCCAGCGCGCTACGATCGTTTCTCGCGTATTTTACACTGGGTTGTGGCTGTTGTGATTATTTATGCGATGTGCATGGGATATATTATTCACGCTCTGGAAGGAACGCGATGGCACGCTTTTTTCTCCGAGCTTAATATGTCACTTGCGACAATTGCGACGCCCATTATGATTATACGTTTCATCTGGCGTTTTTTCCGACCCAGCCCCCCTTATCCGGCTACGATTTCTTCACGCAAAAGAAAAACAGTGGTTTTTATTCATGAAATATTTTATCTGACTATCTTCATGGTCCTGATCAGCGGCTTTTTGATGCTGGAAAAAGATTATCATCTGTTTGGCTTGCTGCCGGTTTCCCGCCCGGTGAATGTGGCAGAAGTGAATGCTTTCTTTTTTCAGATTCATCGCTACAGTTGCATTTTATTAGGCGTACTCCTGCTGGGTCATGTGATGGCCGTATTGAATTATATAAGAAAAGGGCAGCGTGACATTTTATGCAGGATGCTGTGAGACTGCGGTAGTCAAAAATCCAGTTTATCCAGTCGGATATTTCATTAATCCAGTAGTTGGATGCGGAATTTTATCGCATTCAACTATTACCATAGTAAGATCGTGCAATATGCTTTGTTACAGACACTTTATTCGCCGTTGGGGCACACCCTGGCGTATAACATTTATTTCCTGCTTAATTTTCTGGTTGCTTGTGATAATTACCTTGTCTCACTGGATATTGTAATCATCAGGCAATTTTAGTGATAGCTATCAACGCTGCGAGGGTATTCGCGTTTTGTTAGCGAATAAAACACGTTATGTGTTGTTCAGCCGGAGAAGGCACTCCCCCTTAAAAAAACGCCGGTCATTTAAAATGACCGGCGTTTTTTTATCGTTTTAACGCGTCTGAACAGATGCTCTCATTACTTTACTTCTTTCCAGGCGTCACGCCATGCCCAGCCACGGCCAGGTTCATAAGCGTCGGCAATACCGCACCATCCCTGTCGATTATCGTCGCCACGGCATTGGTAGATTTTGCCATCACTGCCTTTAACCTGATCGCCTGCATTGTAACGTTTACCCAACTGCCATCCTGCCGCTGGATTTACGTTTTCTTCAGTAGCCTGATGAATAACAATCACTTCTTTAGGCTGTGAATCCTGCGTAGCGTCATTAACGGTCAGGCTGAAATGTAGCTCTTCCTGAGTCCTGGATTCACCCAGCTTAAAGGAAGCCTTGGCACTATTAGCGCCCACCAGGCTAACAGGGGTGCCTTGTGTTTGTTTCCAGTGATATTTCAGAGCAGCGTTTTCTGGATCCCAGGAATCTGAGCCGTCAAGGATAACCTGGCCCGAGGTCAGCTCACGCGGTGTGACAGACACGCTGGCGATAGGGGGATGATTGACCTCTACACCGCCGGCTTTGTGTTTAATGGTGGCGGTGGCAGGTACAGAAGATAGCTTCCCATCATTAACGGTTAATTTGAAACTGAGCGTTTGATCCTGTTGCGTTTCATTTAACTGGAACCAGGGCTTCGGCTTATCGGCATCCTGCAGGTTGACACGAGGACCGCCTGTCTGCTCCCAATGCCAGGTCAGTTTTTCTCCTTCTGGATCGCTTGAAGCGGAACCATCAAGCACTACTCTGCCAGCAACGACTTCTTTTACTGTCTTGATAGTGGCAACGGGGGGAAGGTTGATATTTCCCTGCTCCGCTTTATGGGTAATGGTGATGTTGAATGGCGCGGATTTTAACTCGCCGTCATCGACCTCAAGCTGGAAATGCAGCGCTTCATCTTTGGCGGGATTGTTGAGCGAAAAGAGTGCTTTGTCATGCTCAGACAGCAACGTGACCGTTGATCCAGATACTTGCTTCCAGTGGTAAGTTAATGGCTTGCCTTCCGGGTCATTTGACGCAGAACCGTCGAGCACAACTTTCTCGACAGCTCCCGTCACGACACGAGGATAATCAACTTTGGCGATCGGAGCGTGGTTAATTTCACCAGGCGAAGCCTGATCGGCTGCGGCTTTCATCTCATTCAGGTAGGCGACCTGTTGAGGAGCAGACAGTTGCTCGGTTGAAGCACCCAGCGTCCAGACAAAGAATCCGCCATAATTATTTTCAGCCTGCCAGCCTGCGCGGTAAATATTGTTGGCTCGGGATTCAACAAATGAACCGCCTTCGCTGTCGGGTCCCCACTGTTTATTAATGGTGTTGCCAAGAATAATCTTCGTTCTGTCGCCGATAGCTTTGGCATAATTTTCCATCGCAACTTTATATTTAAAGTTACGACCTGCGTCATAAGTCATCACGTTAAAGAAATCGAACAGGTGCTTCCCTTCTTTTAGCAATGTTAAGACTTCACCGTGGTGTGTTGAGCCGCCTTCGAAAGAGCATTCTGCTGTGACAGTTTGTTGGCAGCTAACCGGATCGGCACCAACATGATACGTTGTCAGGCTAAGTAATTTACCGCTATCTGGACCTAACAGCGCCCGGATACGTTTCACCAGTGCCAGCAGATTGGAATTTTCTTCTTCCGTCAAGCGGGCCGCTTTTTCAAAATCAAAATCAATACCGTCTACGTAAACGGTGCCAACTTCCTGATACTGACCGGATTTTTTATAAACCGGGAAGCCTTTTCGTAAGAATTTCACCAGACCTTGTGCAATATTCTCGCGTTCCTGTGCATTTTTAAGATTACCCCATAAATGCTCATCGTTCTGGCCGCCAAAAGCCACCATAACTTTCAGGCCTGGATTATTAAATTTTGCCTGTGTCCAGTTTAAGTATTGGCCAGGCTTCCAGTAAGTATCGCTACCGCTATCAAACAGACCGTCGGCGTTAGTGATATTACCGCTAGCATCCCATTTTCCAAAGGCGAGCATAATGACGTCCATTTTGCTCTGCGCTATCTCTTCAGCCGTGATGCCTGATGCTCCCCAGGAGGTTAAATAGCTGATTGCCTGTTGGTTATTAGCTGCATTGGAGAGAGGTGAAAATAAAGCCGCACTAATGAGCAGCGGTAATACTAATTTTTTCATAACTTTAGTCCCTTTTGTATAAAGTCGCGCAGAAAGATACCAGAAGAGACGTAAAGTATTTTCTGTATCGCCATAAGAATACATGCGGAACAAAGGTACTTTTCCAATGGTTTTAAATGTAAGGAAGAAGTTAATTATTCAATGGCTAAAATGATCATATCTATTTTTTCACTTAACTGAAAAAAGGACGGGATTTATGACAGGTTATTATTTAACAAATGATAAATAACGACAGGCTTTGTTGAATAAATCAGCTTCAGGACGAGTGACTCTGTAGCTGACCGGGTTTTCAGGCAATACGCACGCTTTCTGGCATACCAGCCTTCGTTATTTTATTCAGCGCACGCACCATGCCCAAAGCCTCTGCTACCTGACCATCGTAATCACGCAGCGTCAGTGAACCTCCGAACAGTTGCTTTACCCTGTACATGGCCGTCTCCGCTATCGAGCGACGGTTGTAATCTGTTGTCCATTTCCACCGGGCATTACTCCCGGTCAGCCGCTGATTCGCTACTGCACGGTTACGGTCTGCGTACTCTACGGGCCAGTAACCCGCTCCTTTTCGGGGCGGGATGAGGGCACTGATTTTCTTGCGCCGCAGTTCATCGTGACAGAGTCGGGTGTCGTAAGCGCCGTCTGCTGCGGCTGCCCTGATTTTTCTGTGTGTCTGCCGGATAAGACCCGGGAAAGCTTCTGAGTCCGTGACGTTGTTCAGAGACAGGTCCGCGCAGATGACTTCATGTGTTCTGCTGTCAACGGCCAGATGCAGCTTCCGCCAGGTACGACGGCGCTCTTTGCCGTGATTTTTGACTTTCCATTCGCCTTCACCAAAAACCTTCAGCCCGGTGGAATCAATCACCAGGTGTGCGATTTCACCCCGGGTGGGTGTTTTGAAACAGACATTAACCGACTTTGCCCGCTTGCTGACACTGCTGTAATCCGGGCAGCGCAACGGAACGTTCATCAGGGCAAAAATGGAATCAATAAAACCCTGCGCAGCCCGCAGGGTCAGCCGGAACAGGCGTTTAATCATCAGGACGGTGGTGATGGCAAGGTCAGAATAGCGCTGAGGTCTTTCCCGTGATGAAGGCGTTGCCGACTCATACCAGGCATGAGTCGCTTCATCGTCCAGCCAGAAAGTGAGGGAGCCACGGTTGATGAGGGCTTTGTTGTAGGTGGGCCAGTTGGTGATTTTGAACTTTTGCTTTGCCACGGAACGGTCTGTGTTGTCGGGAGGATGCGTGATCTGATCCTTCAACTCAGCAAAAGTTCGATTTATTCAACAAAGCCATAACGACAGATAAATTAGTGCCTGACGCCGCGTTGCTGAAAAATTATTTGCGGATTCGATAAGCCCCTGATCGCAATTTTTAAAGATTAAATTTAACTTCCGTTTTTAATCCGCTGCTTTCTGTCTCGAACGATGTTGTATTTGTTTCTTCATCTGTTCACTTTTTTCAGTGATAAAGCAATATCCAGACGGCTGCGGCAATAATGGGATACGGGCCAAAAGGGAAGGGCTGGCCAGGCTTCACCCGCAAAATCAGCAGGGCGGAAAGTAGGGCAAGCAAAGTAGAGGCAGAAATAATTTCCAGCAAGGCTTGGGGCCCAAGCCACGCGCCCAGCGCGGCAAGCAATTTAAAATCGCCAGCGCCCATTCCCTCCTGGTGTTGCAATAGGCGAAACAGGCAGGAAACCAGACAGGGCAGGGCAAATCCCAGCAAAGCCGCAATCAGTGAACCCGAAATATCGAGTGTGCCTACACCGCTAAGGGCAAACAGCAAAGCGAAAACCAGCAACGGCAGGGTTAGCCTGTCCGGTAATAACATGGTCCGGAGATCAATAAACATCAATGGGATCAGTAGGCTAAGCGCAAACAAATCGAACAGGCTTTGTGCCGTTATGCCCTGACGCCACACAACCAGCATGTATAGCAGAGCGGTCAGAAGCTCCACCAGCGGATAAGTGAGAGATACAGGCAGACGACAGGCTGCACAGCGACCACGCAAAAGTAGCCAACTGATGACCGGCACATTATGTCGAATTTTCACCGGTTTCCGGCAATGAGGACAGTGAGAGGCAGGCCAACTGAGCGTGTAGCATTCACCCTGCATAATGCGGGGCAACCGATAAATCACGACGTTACAAAAACTCCCGATAGCGCTCCCTACCAGAGCAGAAAAAAAGAGGGTTAAGGTGTGCTCCGAAACTGGCATAAGTCCTGTTGTGTCCTGGTTTATTAAGCGTCTAGGCTCCTCCGCATAGAGTATTCATCCAGTGACATATTGACCATCGGCCTACCGGCAATAACGTTGAGCCTTTTCTCCTGCATCAGTCGATCTTGTTGCAGCCGCGCTCCGCCAGTCGCGGGTAAGTGCGCATTAAGATTTAATGCCCGACAGCGGCCAGCTCATCGCATGACGGCGCAAAAAAGAAGTCCCGAGTACGCGCCGTTATAGTTCGCGCCCCCGGAACACGTTTTCGCAATGACGAGACTTTCCGCTAAAGCGCGCCATTTCACTCTTCCGTGAGATAAGCTGCGCTGTGAAAATCAATTTCCCATTGCAACACCTGGCCGTAGAGTTCAGAAGGTGCATGTTTATCGCTGTCGCTTAATGCCAGCGCACATTGATCTAACTCATTTTTGAGCCATAGAGCCTGCTGAAAAAAGGCATCTTCAGCGTGCATGTCGATCCAGCGTCGGACATCCGCGCCCTGCTGCGTCTGAGAGCGAAGTTAGTATGCGGAGTCTAAATAGATATTTTATTTAACATAATATACATAATCCACACTAAATTGCGGGTGGATTATGTTAAATCTTTGAAAGCGCAATCCTCAGGGTGTTAAGAACGGGCATCATGGCTTCGGCCAGCCGCAGGTTATATGCATAGTCTGAGGCAGCAGCAACTTCATCGCCGCTACGCGCAGTCCTGTATCGCCCCAGCCGGGCAGCTGAAAAATGCTTTTCCAGGTCGTTCCCGTTCATTACACGCTTTTTTACTTTCCCTGAGGTATTGATATAATCGCTTTGCAGCCTTGGGTTCGCGTCCTCTCCCGACCACCATACCGGTGATGACACCAGGTTCGTTCTGGTCCTGTTCAGCAGGACCACCCCTTTCAGATAAAACCGTCTTATGGCGGTTTTGTTGTTTTAGTGACCCAGATCTACAGATTAATTTGTATAAAATTGCAAACAACCAACTGATATTAATCAAGATTATTCAACCGGATACCTGGTGTATAAGCATTATTGTCCAGAGTCAGGCTCAGCTACTCTCGCAGTTGTTTAAACCATCACCGCTTATCCTTAGCGGAACTTATCAATTCAGAATCCCGGTTCTACAGACAGGACCACTCTTTATACGCTGAATCGAGACAGGGGCGCTTAAATTTTTCAGCGAGTATTTGTGGCTGAAAAGTATCATGGTAGTTTATTTGAATGGGATTAATCCTAAAAATAATCTAACAAAACTTTTCTGGGTGAACTATGCGGTGTGCTGATTTTTTCGGGCGGATATGTGTCGGCCTGACGACTACTTTTGCAATATTCTGCTCCGTGCCAGCGGCATTCGCTCTGTCCAGCGGCTGCGCCGCGGTAAACGTCCTGTCGGGGTCTTCCACCCTTTCCTTTAGCTCAAACCGGTATCCGGCATCCGACTTTGCCGCCGGCGACGCGCTGACCCTGAGTTTTACCGACAGCGGTGCGGCATATGGTGGAGACGCGACGACCGCCGACAGCGTCAGCGTAGCGCGTTATAACCTCAGCAGTTTCCAGACCTATAACGCCACCAGCGCCACCAGTAGCGCCCCTCAGACCGTGACAATCACCGTACCAGCAGGCAGCCTGGAGACAAACGGCGTGGCCCTGCGGGCCACGACGTCGCACGGTCAGATAAGCAACCTGGTGTTCAGCTGTACCAGCACATCAGCGGCCTCCGGCGACGCCACACTTTCGGGACTTTCGCTTTCGACAGGGACGCTTTCACCTTCTTTTAGTGCCGTAACCAGCAGTTACAGCGCTTCGGTCGCAAGCAGTATTTCATCGGTAACGGTCACGCCCGTTGTCACCGAGAGCCATGCCACCGTCACCGTCGACGGCGCCGCGGTCGCATCCGGTTCGGCGTCTCAGTCCGTCAGTCTCGCGTCCGGCAGCACGACCAGTATTTCCGTCGTCGTAACGGCGCAGGATGGTACGACCCGCGCGTATACACTCAGCGTCACCCGCCCGGAAGCCTCGCCGGTTTCGTCAGACAGCGCTGACACCGTAGCTGCCAACAGTACGAACAATGTCATTCCGCTCTCCCTGAATGGGGGCGCGGCAACGACGGTGGCGCTCGTTACCTCCCCGGCTCACGGCAGCGCCCGGGTAAGCGGAACCACGGTGACCTATACGCCTGCGGCCGGTTATTCCGGCACCGACAGCTTTACCTGGCATGCATCTAACAGTGGAGGCACGTCTGCTGATGCAACTGTGTCACTGACCGTCAGCCCTCCCGTGCTTGCGGTTACGCCGGCAGCAGGTGCACTGCCGGCTACCACCGTGGGGAGCGCCTGGTCACAGAGTCTGACGGCCTCCGGCGGCACTTCGCCCTATGCCTGGTCCAGCACCTCGCTGCCCGTAGGGATCGCGCTTAATGCGTCAGCGGGCACGCTGTCCGGCGCACCTTCTGCCGCCGGCAGCTACAGCTTTCAGGTCACCGTGACGGACGCGCACGGTGCCACCAGCAGTGTCAGCTACACGCTTAACGTCACCGTCGCCTCGCCGGTGGCCAGCGACAGCATCGCCACTGTGGCCGCAAACAGCAGCAGCAATCCGATCCCGCTCAGCCTTTCCGGCGGGCCGGCTACGTCAGTCAGCATCGTGGGCCCGCCTGCTCACGGCAGCCTGATCACCTCGGGGGCAACGGCTTCCTACACCCCGACCACTGGCTATTCAGGCAGCGACAGCTTTACCTATACGTAAGCGTCTCATCCAGACCGTATTGACGCTCAGACAAAAGTGAGATCGACCTTCCAGGGCAGCAGATCACGGACCCGGTTCACCGGCCAGTCCTGGATATGACCGATGACGCAACGCAGCCACGCCTCCGGTTCCACGCCGTTAAGCCGGCAGGTGCCGATCAGCGAGTACAGTACCGCAGCACGTTCCCCGCCCGCGTCTGAACCCGCGAACAGCCAGTTTTTCCGCCCCAGGGCAACGCCACGCAGCGCGTTCTCTGCGATGTTATTGTCTATCTCGGCCCAGCCGTTGCTGCAGTACAGGTTCAGCGCATCCCACTGCTTCAGCAGGTACGAGAACGCCTTCGCCGTATCCGAGTGGCGCGACAGCACCTTCATCTGTGCCTGTACCCAGTCGTACAGCGACTGCATCAGCGGGACCGTCTGCTCTTTCCGGACCGCCAGCCGCTCCTCTGCCGGGCTGCCGCGTATCTCCGCCTCGATGGCATACAGTTTACCGATGCGCTTCAGCGCTTCGGTTGTGACGTCGGTCGGTGTGCGGACGTGAACGTCATGGATTTTTCGCCGGGCGTGCGCCATGCAGGCCGCTTCGGCGATACGGCCGTCTTCGTACAGTGCGTTGTAGCCGCCGTAAGCATCGGCCTGCAGGATACCGCTGTATCCGGCAAGGTGTTGCTGCGGATGTATCCCCTTACGGTCCGGCGAGTACGCGAACCACACCGCCGGGGGAAGCGGTGAGCCCGCGTTACGGTCGTCCCGCACGTAGACCCACAGCCGGGCCGTGCGGGTTTTACCGCTGCCCGGCTCCTGAACCGGCACAGGGATATCGTCGGTATGCACCTTGCCCGGAATCAGCACGTACTGGCGCAGCAGGTCATACAGCGGCTCCAGCAGTTCGCTGACCGCACCGGACCAGCGCCCCAGTGTGGCACGACTCAGCTCCACGCACTGACGCCGGTATATCTCTGACTGACGATAGTGAGGCGTGTGCTCTGCGAACTTTGCCGTGACGATGCGCGCCAGCAGCCCGGGACCCGCGTAGCTGCGCTCTATGGGTTTTGCCGGCATGGTCGCCTGAACGATGTGGTCACATCCACAGCAGGCCAGTTTTGGCCGCTGCGTTTCGATAACCTTAAAGGCGCTGCTGATGAGCTCCAGCTGCTCCGATACGTCGCAGCCCAGCGCGCTGAGCTCTCCGCCGCACGACGGGCAGGCGGTTTCTGCCGGCGACAGCGTGCGGGTTTCGCGGGGGAGTGTGGCCGGTAATGGTTTACGGGCAGAAGACTGGCGCAGCGGTTGCGGAACCACCGGGTCATGCTGCTCACCCAGCGCCTCAGCCATCTCCTCCTGCAGGGCGCCGATGCGCTCTTCAGCCTCGCGCACCTGGCGCTGCGTTTTCTCACGCAGCTTTTCGGAGCTTTTGCCGAACTGCATGCGCTGAAGCTTAGTGATCAGCGCCTTCAGCCGGTTGATTTCGCTGGCGTACGCCGCCACCCGCTGTGAGAGCAGGCGGTTATACTCCGCCATTTTGCGGATGGTGGTCTGCTGCTCCAGCAGCAGCGCCCTGAGCCGGGCGTTTTCATCGGGAAGGGATGCGTCCATAACCCCATTTTACAGCAGGTTATATCCGCAGGCCAGGCCGTTCAGTCCGCTGTGGGTGCTTCCAGTTAATGCCTTCCAGCAGCATGGAGAGCTGCGCAGGCGTCAGATGCACTTTTCCGTCACGGGTCACCGGCCAGACGAAGCGCCCCCGCTCCAGTCGTTTGGTGAACAGGCACAGGCCGTCCCGGTCGGCCCACAGCACCTTTATCATGTCGCCGCGACGACCGCGAAAGATAAACAGATGACCGCTGAACGGATCGGTGCGAAGCGTGTTCTGCACTTTCGCTGCCAGCCCGTTGAAGCTACAGCGCATATCTGTCACGCCAGCAACCAGCCAGATCCGCGAACCTGCCGGAAAGCTAATCATGACTCACCCTCCCTGAGTTCGCTGACCAGTGCGCGCAGAAGTTCAGGCGTCAGCGGGCCAGTCAGGTTGAGGCTTCCACCTGGCAACGTCAGCCTGCAGCTGATGACCGGTGGCAGGTCTGCTGATACGACGCCGTTTTGCCTGGGCGGAGGGACAACAGGCTCCATAGTAACCGGAATCAGAGTCGCTCTGTTGGCCGGATCCAGTAGCCCCTGACGATGCAGATTGCGCCAGTTGAACAGCAGATTATCGTTAATGCCATGCTCACGGGCAATTTGAGCCACACAGGCGTCCGGCTGCAGGGTCAGCTCCGCCATGCGAATTTTGAATTCCAGAGGCCAGTCCGGCCGGCGTTTTTTTACAGGAAGATTTGTCTCAAGATTGAAGGCATAGAGCTCTTCCTCCAGGCGTTCAGGCGTGTATTCTTCCGACAATGGCCAGTTAATTCCGGTTCGTCGAAAACGCGTGAACATTTTATGTATGGCAGATGAGCTAAGGTTCAGTTGTTCTGCTATTTCACGGTAAGTCAGAGCCTCATTAAAGCGCAGGCTCAGCGCTGTGAAGATCCATGGTCTTCTGGTGTAAGGCGTATTTTTGTCCACGGTAGTGTCCATGTTCGCGAAAGTGTCCATGGTAGGAAACGCGGGCAAAAATAAAAGACGGTCTGGATGAGACGCTTACACCTATACCGCTACTAACGACAGCGGGACCTCCGCCAGCGCCCGCGTGTCGCTTACCGTGACGCCGGTGCTGCTGGCGCTTTCCCCCATCAGTGGCGCACTGCCCGCGGCAACGGCGGGCAGCAGCTGGAGCCAGACGCTGACGGCAGCTGGCGGTAGCGCGCCCTATACCTTCAGCTCCACGGCCCTGCCAGCCGGGATCACGCTGAACACGGCAACGGGTGTTCTGACGGGCACGCCGTCTGCTGCGGGCAGCTACAGCTTCCAGGTCACCGCTTCTGACAGCCTGGGCGCCAGCGGCACGGCCAGCTACTCACTGGCCGTCAGCGCCGCCGCGCAGGCCGTCCTTCGGCTTCTGCCCGCGGGCGGAGCGTTGCCAGAGGGCAAAGCCGGACAGGCATACTCTCAGGCACTCAGCGTCACGGGCGGCGCAGCGCCTTATCGCTGGCAGATGAGCGGCTCTCTGCCGCGCGGTCT
Source organism: Mixta mediterraneensis (assembly GCF_014946725.1). Classification (GTDB taxonomy): domain Bacteria; phylum Pseudomonadota; class Gammaproteobacteria; order Enterobacterales; family Enterobacteriaceae; genus Pantoea; species Pantoea mediterraneensis. Next base: position 127,399 of record NZ_JACFXY010000011.1, on the reverse strand, counting down.
GAGTTTTACTGACGGTCAGCTTTCGGGAACGCCGCTGGTCACCGAGGCCAGCGCGTTCAGCGTGCTGGTGACCGATGCGACAGGCAGGTCACTGCAGGCGGAGTATACGCTGGTGATTGCCGCTGCGGCACCGTCCGCTGCTGACCACGCCGCCACGGTTTCTGCCGGGCAGTCGGTGACCGTGAGCCTGACCAGCGGGGCGACTGGCGGACCGTTTACTGGCGCCCAGCTGCAGAATCAGCCGGAAAGCAGCCTGGGTAAGGCGTCAGTCCGGGCTTCCGGCACCGACTATCAGCTGCTGTTCACCGCGGCCGCGCAGGCCAGCGGAACCGTCACGCTCCGCTATGTCCTGACCAGCGCTGCCGGGTCAACGTCGCCTGCCCGGGTAACCCTGACCATTACCGCGCGCCCCGACCCTTCAAAAGATGCTGACGTCATCGGTATGGTGAGCGCGCAGTACCAGGCCGCGCAAAATTTTGCCCGCGCACAGTTGCGCAACTTCAGTGACCGCCTGGAACAGCTACACCGCGGGAATGACCTTCCTTCTGACATGGCCGGCGTCCACTTTTCCATGCCCTCTTCCAGGCCGGAGCGCGATGCGGACCAGAAAATGTGGGCCACGGCCAGGCAGCAGCAATCCGGCCTGAACAACGCGCAGGCTCGGCAAGGCGTTCCCTCATTGCCTTTCTCTGCACAACCGCAGGCACAGCGGCTTTCCTACTGGACCGGCGGCTATGTCGACTTCGGGGGCGACAACGCGGATGGCATCCGCTTCAGCCACACCACCGTGGGCGTGACCACGGGTGCCGACTACCGCTTTACCGGGACGTTTACTGGGGGAATGGGGATAGGCTTTGGCCGGGACGTCAGCGATATTGGCGACAGCGGTACGCGAACGAACGGTCGTGCGTTCAGCGCCGCCCTTTACGGCAGCTACCACCCGGGGCCGTTCTTCGTGGATGGCCTGGTGGGACACGGCGTGCTGGACTTTGACAGCCGGCGCACAGTGACGGAAACCGATGCCGTGGCGCGCGCTTCCCGTTCGGGCCGTCAGGCCTTCACGGCCCTGACCTCGGGTTATGAATTCCGTGCGCCGGACAGCCTGATTTCACCCTACGCCCGTCTGCAGTACACCCGCACATGGTTAGACGGCTTCAGCGAGTCGGGCGCGGGGGCATACAGCCTTGCCTATGCCCCACAGACGGTTGCGCAGGCCGTGACGGCCGCTGGACTGCGTGCCGAACGCACTACGCCAGCCCGCTGGAGCATACTGCGCCTGCAGGGGCGTATTGAATATGCACAGACGCTCAGCGACAGCGGTACCGCCGGTGTCGGTTATGCTGACACCGCAAATGATACCTGGCGCGTATCGCTTTATGAACAGAGCCGACGGACCCTGACCTTTGGGGCCGGGATAGACTTTTTACTGCCGCACAATATTACGCCTGGCATTGCCTATCAGGGAACGCTGGGGCTGGATGCACAGAGTACACGAGAGCAAATGGTCATGTTCCGGGTCAACATCGGGCTATAAAGACCCGGAAATATGGGACACGCGCTTCACCAGAGAACCAATGAGACGGGAAATACGTTCTCAGAATGAACAGGCGCCGGTACCGGCCCTGAGTCACGCAGTTTCATCACTTCTACAGGGAGCCCATTACGATGGTGCCGGAAAAAGACAGCAGTAGCCGAACAGACATTTCTATCGAGCCTTGATAAATGCTGTAGTGACTAAATTGCGTGGCTGCCGCTAGTTTCTGTCGAACTTCGCTGAGCCTGCGTCGGGCATTAGCCGGGAGTACGCTGCGCCTTTGGCCCGACCACACCAGCAGAAAGCAGAAAGTTGGCCGAGCTTCACGGCGTGGTGCTGGCCAGGGGGAGCGGTCGCGTTGAACACACTAACCAGCCGCTGCATAAGCAGTGATGAAAAAAAGAGCCGTGCTGGAAGCTCAAGGGCCAGCAATAAGATCAATATTTATCGTCAAACCGCTCGGGATCCGGCGTCTCATTATCACGCTGGGTAATATGTTGCCTGATTAATTCTGTCAGCAATGCGGCATCGTTATTTCGTATCGCAGCAACCATCGCAAAATGTTCTTCCGAAGATTTAACTATCCGCGCGTGAGAACTCCATTGCCCGAGCGCCGCTGAAGGCACCCGGCTGCGCAGGTCAAAAATTAATTCAACCATATCCTGATTGGAGCAGGGAGCCAGTAATGCCCGATGGAATGACAGATTGGCTTCATATTGTTCCAGCAACGTACCGTAATGGGTATCGTGTTCAAACCGTCTGGCCCACTTTTCTAACGTTTCCAGTTGTGCGGGCGTAATATTCGCCACGATGTCTTCCGCTGATGCGCTTTCAAGGATTGACCGGATCGCTGAAATGTTTTTTCTCTGTTGGATATTGGGCATGAAAACGTGATAACCGCGATTAGGCACGTGCTGAACGAGACGTTCAATGACCAGTTGATCCAGCGCCCGGCGGACATCACTGCGGCTGCACTGGTATCGGTTTGCCAGTTCAATTTGCTTGAGCCATGCGCCCGGCTGGAATTCTCCCCTGTTAATATCCATTGCCAGACTGTTCGCAACATCAACCAGATTAAGTTTGTTTTGTTTCATTGATCACTACTTAGCTCGTTTTCGCTGTGAATATGATGCAATCTTTCTACATATAGCGCCAGTTTCGCTTCTGTCAGATCATTTTTGCAACCCTCTTTTAAAATTAATCTATCAAAAACAAAAAGTTAGTGATTTTATCTGCCTTAATGTCAGCAATTAGTAAACGAATTGTGACATGAATCAGATCTTTTGCTAATAAATTGTTTTTTAAATTGGCGCCAATTTTTGGTTTTATGGTTGAATCGATTTGAACAGGAATTAAACAAAGAGAATCGATAATGCAATCCACAGAAATGCCTCAGGAAGTCGATACAGAAGTAGAACGCAGCCAAAAACTCTATTTCCGGAGCCATACCACCATCTTTTCCAGTCGTTACGATCCGCGTTTTCAGTACTGCCTGTATGTTCCGCCCGCGTTTGATAACGATCGCGAAAATTATCGGCTGGTAGTTGCCATGCATGGCACTGGTCGTTCCATGACGCATTATCGCGATGCTTTTGCGGAGTTCGCGCGATATAACCGGTGCGTTGTGCTGGCGCCGCTCTTCCCTGTCGGCCCTTTAGGTGATGGCAATTCCCACGGATTTAAATACATCGTTGAGCAGGATATTCGTTATGACACCGTTCTGCTGAACATGATTGAAGAAGTGAGCGCTTCACTTAATTATGATTTCGGGCGTTTCCTGCTGTTTGGTTATTCCGGCGGCGGTCATTTTGTTCACCGGTTCTTTTATCTTCATCCCGAAAAACTCCTGGCCGTCTCCATCGGCGCGCCCGGCTCCGTCACGCTGCTTGATGATAAAAAGGTGTGGTGGGTTGGCGTACAAGACTTCGAAAAGATTTTTAAAAAACAGCTTAATTATGCCGCGATGCGTGAGGTTGCCGTGCAGCTTGTGGTGGGAAAAGTGGACATCGAAACCTGGGAAATCACCCATAAGCCTGGCGGGAAATATTATCAGCCCGGTTGTAACGATGCGGGCACCACACGTATTGACCGCAATACCGCGCTGCTGAACAGCCTGCGATCCCATGGCATCAACGCGGTGCAGAACATCGTGCCTAACGTCGGGCATGACGGGATGAAGGTGCTCGACGACGTAAAAGACTTTTTCTTGCAGGTAATCAATAACCAAAAAGGGCAGCCAAAATGACGCAACCTTTCCCTCTTATTGAGATCAGCGGAACGCCGCTGGCGCGAGGCCAACAGTACGGTGAACAGGCGAAAGAGCGTATTCACACCAGCGTGGCCATTTATGGCGATCAACTCAATCAGCTAGGCATCAGTCATGACGAGCGCAACGCGCTGACCGAAAGCTTCAGCCGCATTATTAGTCATTTTGATGCTGCCTATCTGGATGAGATGCAGGGCATCGCGCAAGGTGCTGGCGTCTCCCTTGAGTCAGTCATCATGATTAATGCGCGTACTGAAGTGATTGCGCAGGCGCGTCGACTGAAACAGTGCGATAGCGTGCACGATGACAATATCAAAGATGGCTGCAGCGGTGCCGTGATCCTCCCTGAACGCAGCGCCAGCGGAAAACTGATCCACAGCCAGAACTGGGACTGGCGTGCAGAGTGCGCCGAAAGCTCAGTGGTGGTGAAAATTCACCGTACCGATGGCCCGGACATCCTGACCTTCGTCGAAGCTGGCGGACTGGCGCGCAGTGGCCTTAACAGTGCGGGCATCGCGATTACCGCCAATTATTTGCGCTGCGAACGCGATTATACCCAGCGTGGCGTGCCGCTCTCGCTGATTCGCCGTAAAGCTCTTGAACAACAGCATATGGCGCTGGCGATGCGCGTGGTTGCCACTACGCCTAAATCCTGTTCCAACAATATGATCCTGAGCACTAAAGAGGGGTTCGCCATCGATTTTGAGTGCGCGCCGGATGAGGCGTTTACTCTTTATCCGCAGGAAGATCTGCTCGTACATGCCAACCACTGGGAAAGCCAGGCGGCGCGTTGCAAAGTTCGCGAAGAAGGCGTTGAAGCCTCACCCGACTCACTTTACCGCAGCTGGCGCGTCAGGAAATTATTGAGTGAACATGCTAACCCCGGTGTTGAAGAAATGAAGCGCGCCTTTTTCGACGATTTTGGCGCGCCTTATTCAGTCTGTCGTCCACCGCGTCCTGGTTTCAGCAGCGATCTGTCAGCCACTGTGGCGATGATCGTGATGACCCCTGCGGATGGCGTGATGGAGGTATTACCTCTGCCAGCGATTAATAAAGATTTTACCACCTACACGCTTAACGGAGTCTGAGAGCACTTATGAAAAAAATTATCTCGCTCGCTGCCCTTCTCGTCCCGCTCGCAGTCGCGGCGTCGGCGCAGTCGGCTGAAAAAAGCGTCATTCATTTTGCACTTAATCAGGATATACGCAGCAGCCAACCTGGGGTAAACCGCGACGGCAACACCGATGACATACTGATGCACGTTGTTGAGGGATTGGTTGGCTATCGTGAAGACGGCACGGTTGGCCCGATGCTGGCGTCCGGCTGGAAAATGTCCGACGACGGTAAAACCTACACCTTCACTCTGCGTGAGGGCGTAAAATTTCACAACGGCGATCCCGTGACGGCGCAGGATGTGGTCTGGAGCTGGAAGCACTGGAATGACCCTAAGACACAGTGGCGATGTTTACGCGAATTTGATGGCAGCGGACTTATCCATGTGACCTCTGTGTCGGCGCCGGATGACAAAACGGTGGTTATGCAACTCGAAAAGCCGGTCGCCCTCTTTCTCGACTCGCTGGCGCGTACTGACTGTGGAGCCGCCGCCGTCATCAGCCCAAAATCAGTGGATGCGCAGGGTAAATGGTTAAAACCGATCGGTACGGGGCCTTTCATTTTCAATGACTGGAAGCACGGGGAGTACGTTTCACTACAGCGCTTTGCGGATTATTCGGCGTTGCCTGGCAAACCCGACGGTTTTGTCGGTGGGAAAAAAGCGCTGGTGGATGAGGTGCGTTTCATGGCGGTGCCAGATGCCGCGACGGTCAAAGCGGGCCCGCAATCTGGCGCTATCGATGTTGCTCAGGTCAGCCCGGTTGATGCCAGCGATCTAAAACATAATCCTCAAATTAGCATTGAAGTGGCGCCCAATGCGCAGCGACACGGGCTGCTGATCCAGACCAATGATCCGCTACTAAAGAACGTTAAGCTACGCCAGGCTATCGCTTCTGCCCTCGACACTCAACAGATTGCCCTGGGCACCAGCCAGAATATGGCGACACCGAGCAATTCCAATATTTCCACTGCCTCAGCGTTTTATACCGATGTGGAAAAGAAAGGGTATCAGTACGATCCTGCCCGTACCGCCAGGTTGTTAAAAGAGGCTGGCTATAAAGGCGAGACGATTGAAATTATCGCGAATAAACGCTCAACCGTACCCAGCTTCGATATGGCGATTATCATTCAGGCGATGCTTCAGGCGGCAGGTATGAACGCCAAAGTGTCCACTATGGAATGGGCCACACAACTGGAGCGGTATCAGTCGGGTCGTTATCAGACGATGACCTTCACCTATTCTGCCCGCTTCAATCCGGCGCTCGCCTTTGAACAGATCGTGGGGGATAAAAGCAAACAGAGCCGCAAAGTCTGGGATGATCCGCAGGCCATCAAAGCCGCCGAAAGCCTCAATTATCTTACGGATAAGACGCAGGTGCAGTCTGTCGTGGACGCGCTGCATAAGCAGATGATCGAACAGGTGCCGTTAATCTTCTTTTATCCAGGGCTGGATATTGTGGCGCACCGTAAAACCATCTCGGGTTATAAGGCGTGGCTCGCGGCGGCAGCCAGATTATGGAACGTGAGCAAATCCTGATAAGGGGTGCATATGTTGCAGTTTCTTATTTCTCGTATCATTGCAGCCATCCCGACGCTGCTGCTGGTCACCGTGCTGGTGTTTCTGCTTACCCGACTGGTGCCGGGAGATCCGGCCCTGCTGATGCTCGGCGATATGGCGACTGAATCCAGTCTGGCGGATTTACGCCACAGCATGGGGCTGGATCAGAGCCTGATCCAGCAATTTATTATCTGGTTCAGTCATATGATTCAGGGAGATTTTGGCCATTCGATACAGACGGGCCAGGCGGTGTTGCCGCTGATCATTCAGCGCTTTGGCGTGACGGTGAGCGTGGTACTGGCTGCCGTCGTGATCGCCTCGCTGCTGGCGGTGCCTGCTGGCATGCTGGCGGCCTGGAAACAGAACTCCTCCTGGGATGTCGGGCTGGTGATGTTTTCAACCTTTCTGCTGTCGATTCCCAGCTTCTGGATGGGGTTGCTGATCCTGCTGGCGCTGGGACTCGGACTCGGCCTCGGCTGGCTGCCGGTTGTCGGCTATGTATCGGTGATGGATAACTTTCAGCAAGGCACTCTCTATTTACTGATGCCGGTGCTGACCCTGGTGCTGGTGGAAGTAGGGGCGCTGGTGCGTATGATGCGCGCCAGCACGCTGGAAGTGCTGCGGCTGGACTACGTCTCCCATGCGCGCGCCAAAGGGCTGAGGGAGAGAACCGTGCTTTCGCGGCACGTCTTTCCCAATGCGTTTGGCCCCACCTGGACGCTGATCGGCCTGACGCTCGGTAATCTGTTGAGCGGCGTCGCGGTAACCGAAACGGTCTTTAGTCTGCCGGGACTAGGCAGACTGCTGGTGGATGCCATCTATGCACGCGACTATCCGGTGATTCAGGGGTGTATGCTGTTTATCGCAACGCTCTATGTCCTTACGAACCTGGTTATTGACGCCCTGTATCCGCTATTTAACCCGAGGGTTTCGGCATGATGAAAAAGACGTTGGCGCTCTCTCCCAATGCGTTACTCGGCGTACTGTTGATCGCTGTAATTGTGACTGCAGGATTAGTGGGCTTCTTCTGGACACCCTGGGATCCTGCTCGCATTAACATTCTGTCCAGGCTACAGGCCCCTGGCGCTGAGCACTGGTTTGGTACAGATGAATACGGGCGTGACGTGCTCAGCCGGATACTATTGGGGGCCAGCGCAAGCCTGATGATTTCAGTGATTACCGTCTGCTTTTCCCTGTCTGCGGGCATTGTGCTGGGATTGATTAGCGGCTATCTGCGTGGCGTAACAGATCGCATTATCATGATGGTTACCGATACGCTGCTGGCCTTTCCCGGCATACTGCTTGCGCTAGGCTTGCTGAGTATTTTGGGCAATAACCGCTATGGCATCATTCTGGCGTTAGGTCTGGCCTATACCCCGTCGGTGGTGCGTATTGTGCGCGGTACCGTTATGGGGTTGCGTGAAGCGGACTTTGTCGCAGCTTCACGCGTGATGGGTCACAGCGAACTGGCCATTTTACGCCGTCACGTTCTGCCTAATTGCATCGCTCCCCTGACCGTGCTGGCGACCTCTATGCTGGGCTGGGTGCTGATTTCTGAAAGTGCCTTATCTTTTCTGGGGTTAGGCGTACCGCCGCCGGAACCCACATGGGGCAATATGCTGTCAGCCAGCCGGACTTATCTGTCTCAGGCCCCCTGGCTTGCGCTACTACCGGGTGCCTGTATCTCCATCGCGCTACTTGGCGTTAACCTGCTGGGCGATGCATTACGCGACTATCTGGATCCGAGGATGCAATAATGACCTTATCTTCCCAACCCCTATTACAGGTCAATAATCTGCGCGTCAGCGTCAATCAGCGCGAAGTTGTTAAAGGCATTTCCTTTACGCTGGCTGAACGGGAAGTACTGGCCGTGGTGGGCGAATCCGGCAGCGGCAAGACGCTGGCGATGCGCTCGCTGATGCATCTGTTACCGAGCGGCGTCAATTTCGATGCGACCGCGATGACGTTTGACGGGCAAGATCTGCTGAATCTCAATGATCAGCAGTTGCGCGAGATGCGCGGCGCCGGAATTGGCATGATTTTTCAGGAGCCGATGACCTCTCTCAACCCCGCGATGACGATTGATCGCCAGCTGGATGAAGGGCTTGCCCTCCATACGCAGTTAAACCGCCGCCAGCGTCGGGAGAAGATTATTGCCATGTTGCATCGCGTGGGGTTGAGCCAGGCTGAATCGCTGCTCGATCGTTACCCTCATGAGTTTTCCGGCGGTATGCGTCAGCGGGTGATGATCGCTTCGGTGATGTTGCTGGAGCCTAAATTGATCATCGCCGATGAGCCGACCACTGCGCTCGATGTGCTTGTGCAGCATGAAGTCATGGATCTGATGCTTTCACTCACCGCTGAAAAAGGCAGTGCAGTGATCCTCATCAGTCACGATCTCTCGATGGTAGCAAATTACGCTTCGCGCATTATGGTGATGGAACAGGGTGTGTTGGTTGAACAGAACAGCAGTCAACAGTTACTGGCGCAGCCGCAGCATAACTATACCCGACGTTTGCTTGAGGCGTTACCGGTGCGTAAGTCTGCGCCTGACCGGCAAAAACTGCTGTCGGCGATGAGCATTATCTCCCTTAACAACATTGAAATTATTTATTATGGCCGCAAAGCCTGGTTCAAACCGGCCAGCGTGACCCGGGCGGTGAATAATGTCAGTTTCAATGTCCGGGCGGGTGAAACGGTGGCGCTTGTGGGTGCCAGCGGTTCAGGCAAAACCACCATAGGCAAGCTGATTGCCGGGATGCTAAAAGCCAGTAAAGGCACCCTCTCCTTCAAAGGCAAGCCGCTCTGTAATGCCAGCAAAGCAGAGCGAAACGCATGGCGCTGGGATTGCCAGATTATCCAGCAGGACCCCTTCTCATCGTTAAATCCTCGAATGCGCATCATACAGATTCTGGAAGAGCCGCTGCTGCTGGTGAAAACCATGCGTTCAGCATCAAGGAAACAGCGGGTACGGGAAGTGCTGCATGAGGTAGGGCTGGAGGAGGTTTTCCTGTCGCGTTATCCTCATCAGCTTTCCGGGGGACAACGCCAGCGCGTCGCCATCGCACGCGCCATCGTGCGTAACCCGGCCTTTATTATTGCTGATGAGCCAACTTCTGCGCTCGATATGACGGTACAGAAGCAAATCCTGCAACTTCTCAAACGCCTTCAGGAGAGTTACGGGTTTGCCTGCCTGTTCATCACGCATGACCTGGGCGCTGTTGAGCAAGTGGCCGATCGCATTATGGTGATGGAAAAAGGCGAACTGGTCGAAAACGGGTGGAGCGACGAGGTACTGGACGCCCCGCAGCATCCCTATACCCAACAGCTACTGAACTGCTTGCCCGCCCTTAAACCGATGAGTAATGGCGGCTTTCAGCTAGAAAAAAAACAGGCGGCGAAGCAGCTTGCGGTTTAGTGACGACGGAAAAGTAAGCAAGTTTGCCAACGATCATCCAGGGGAAATAATCAACGTTGCGACTGCCTGCCGCTGTAAATGGCGAGGTTTGCCACTTATCAGGCCACAATCGGCTGTTTAAGCGGGAAACCGCGCTGGAGGCCATTCAAGGGAAAAGCAAGGAGAAATCAGGCCAGCCTGACGTTGCCAAAGCAAAGTGCGACCAGCCTGTAGCGCTTTTTCAGCTATGGCTATGGCAGACACCCAGCGGCACAGGGAAACGCAAGTGATACACCGCGATGACCGGTCGTGTCTGCCACTGACAGGTGGCAGCGGTTAATCTCCCACATCTTCAAAAAATTACCTGTCCTTATACCGTCCGAACCGATATTACTGAGCAAACGTCATTAAAGGAAATTGCCCAGGAAAATAATGTCTCTGAGGCGATGATTGTTAAAATTACTAAGAAACTTAGCTTTTCCGGTTTCAGAAACTTCAGAAGTAGTCTGATTTATTACAACGAATCTGAAGTGGCAAGTTTGCATGCGGAAATTGAGCCTGATGATTCGTCGGAGCAATTACTTTCGAAAGTGTTCAGAACGTCTATTCAGGCCATCGAAGAAACTATGTCGATACTGGACATTTCTGAATTCAACCGTGCAGCGGACATTATTTTTTAAAGCGCGTCATATCGATTTATATGCCGTGGGTGGCTCAGCCACCGTTGCCCGTGATTTATCGCATAAGATGTTAAAGATTGGCATTAAATCGACGACCTACGATGACGCGCACATTATGTTGATGTCAGCAGCGGTGTTATCTGATGATGATGTGGTCATCGCCATTAGTCACTCAGGCGCTACGCGCGCCGTGAATGACCCCGTCAAACTGGCGGGGCGCAATGGAGCCAAAGTCATTGTCATTACGAACTATGCCGAGTCGCCGATTGCGCGGAATGCGCATGTCGTGCTCAATTCAACTTCTCAGGGATCACATCTGTTAGGGGAAAACGCCGCTTCACGCATTGCCCAGCTAAATATTCTGGATGCACTGTTTGTGGCCATCGCCAAAAAAGATCTGACGCGAGCGGAAAAAAACCTGATGAAAACCCAGCGTGCGGTTCAGGACCTTCGGGATTCTAGCCATGAATAAAATAGCAGTAACCGACAGTCTACATTACGACATTATGCTGGATGCCCATCATCGTCCTGAAAAAGGTGAAACCGTAATGGGAACAGCGTGCAAATATAAATTTGGTGGGAAAGGCGGTAATCAGGCCATCTCGGCCGCGTTAGCCGGTGCCAGCGTAGTGTTTGCCGGTGCCGTGGGTGCCGATGAGCAGGGAAAATTTCTGCTTAATAAACTGCAAAATGCAGGCGTTAATACCGATGCCATTGCTGTGATAGATAATATTCCTTCTGGTATGAGCGTGGCGATTACCGATGCCGAAGGAAATTACGGCGCCGTGGTGGTGTCGAACGCCAACCAGCATATTGCGCAGGAAACATTTATAGATGAGGCATTCTGGCGTGACGTTACCCTGCTGATTCTGCAAAACGAAGTTTCTGAAGTGGTAAATCTCCAGGCCGCTGCAGAAGCGAAAAAGCGTGGCGTTACGGTTTGTATTAATGCAGCGCCTGCTCGCCCGTTAAGTCCTGAACTGGAAGCGCACATTGATGTGCTGGTGGTCAATGCCATTGAAGCGCGTGATATGAGTCATATTGCGGTGAACGGTTTAACATCGGCAAAACGAGCCGCTGAAGCATTGGCGCAGCGCTTTCCACAAGTGGTGGTGACGGCCGGTGAATATGGCGTGGCATATTGTCAGACAGGGCAAGCCAGCCATAGTCTGCCAGCAAAAAAAGTTGAGTTAATTAGCACGCATGGCGCGGGAGACTGCTTTACCGGCGTGTTGTGTACCGCACTCAATAAGCATAACAACCTGGCAGATGCAGTGGCGCAAGCTAACGAGGCAGCAGCGAAACACGTTTCTCATAAGCTGAATTAGCTCACCGCGCCTCGCGTCATTAACGCTTCCGGTTATTTACCTAGGCCCGCTAAAAATGGCGGGCTTTATTCAGCATCCGGTAAGTTAGGTTGCCAGTGCAAAAGGCGTACAACATATATAAATAAGCCCTGTAATAAAGCTTATTAAATTATTATTTTTACTTAGCAGATGAGATTGCTCAAGCTGATGAGATTAACGGACTTCAGCGGGAGTTGATGGAACCCCCTGATAAGACTGATCTGATCCAGAATATACGGCCAGCCTGCGTAAAATCAGCATGGCTACAGGTTCTCAGAGTAATAGCGGCTGTGTCTGATTGATTCCCTCGCGACTAAAGAAATCACCTGCCCGGCCATGCCCTCGCTGAAAAGTTCTAACAATAGATTTATCTGGTGCAAAAGAAGTAGCGCCTAAGAAGCTGACAAAACGGCTGAAAAACACGGCATGAATTTCCAGATGAAATAAGAATGTTTTTGGAAAAAATGTTAATTTTAACCATGACGTCGAAGCGCTTGTCAGGAATGCACACTATGAAGTTACAGATATGAAAGCAAACAGTTAAAACTAACTTTAAATGAGGCTGCTGAAACACCAGGAACAGGTGTGGATTCAATAGCAAGATGGAAAACAAAGTAAAACCCCGTGAATTTTACTGATAACGTTTTAACAGCTATCACCTTCCTCATCTCTTCCAGGAATTTCCTTTACATCACGCGATGCCAAAATTCTTAATTTAATATCCACAAAATCTATATGTAATCTAAAATTTATGGGGCAAAATCCTCTTTAACCGAATAATCAGGAGTATATTATGAAAGGTATCGCTACGTTATTTTTAGGGTTGTGCGTTTTAGCAGGTAGCACTAATACGGTCTTAGCTAACACAACTGCTGAAGTGGATCAGCAGATAGAGTCTCTCTTAGGAGATCACCAGGCTTACCATGATTTCCTTAACGCTCTTCAGCATGCAGTTGCAAGTAACGATAAAGCCGCTGTAGCCAGCCTGGTGGAATATCCTATTACTATCAATAAAAAGAAAATAACCACCAGCTCCGCCTTCATTAAAAACTACGATAACATCCTGAATAGTAATGTAAAAAAAGCCATTGCTAATCAGAAGTACGAAGATCTTTTTGTAAGAGATCAAGGCATTATGATTGGAGATGGGCAGGTATGGGCCTCTGGTATTTGTCAGGATTCAGATCAGGCATGTCAGAATGCCCCGGTCAAAATTACCGCTATTAATCATTAACTTACCTTGTGGCCAGCTAAATCGAGAGTACAAAATTGATTATGGATTTTATAATCAATGGGCTGAGCTTACGTGTTTTATTAGTGGTGCATACTTTCGTTGAGATCATAAGGGATAATTCCTGGTTCATCAGTGAAACCGCGCAATGCACCCGCTTCTCTTCCCGGTGAGAGCAGAACGAGGTAATCAGCGTAAGCGTGCTAACGAGCTCACGCTGATTACCCCAGCGATCACAGGGTGGCGCAGCGCGCCAGTTCAGAAACGGGCGCGCCAGTAATGTTAATCAGAACGTCACGTTGGCTTTCACCCACCAGGTTCTGCCCGGCTCGTTGACCGGCGTATTGGCGGAGTAGCCAAAGGCACTATTACCGGCAAGGTTGAGATGTTCGCTGTAGGCGGTGTCGAACAGGTTATCTATTCCGGCGCTGAGCTTTACATTCTGGGTGGCTTTGTAAGTGACATTGGCCGAGAAAATGGCGAAGCCGGAACTGCGCTCGAAATCTTTTCCAACCACGTTACCTTCGTTTTCAGCGATGCGATGCTGACTGCTGACCAGTCGCATTAACCCACCGCTGCTCCAGTTGCCAGACTCCCAGTTCAGACCGAGACGCGCTTCCAGCGGTGGAATTTGCGGTAACGGCTTATTGTCTGCGGTGTTTTCTGCCCACGAATACGCAAGGCTGGCATCGGTTTTCCAGTGGTCGGTCAGTTGGTAGCTGAAACCGGTCTCGCCGCCCATAGTCATGGCATTAACATTATCGGCCTGGCTGATATAGACATTTGCGGAATCATAACGAAACAGGATGTAGTCGTTCACGCGTCCGAGCCAGGCAGACACCCACCCGGTAAAGCGTTCACCGCTGTACTGAGCGCCAATATCAAGCTGAGTGGTCTTTTCGGTTTTGACATTGTCAAAGGCGCTCGCACTACCGCCCGGCCCGTAAGTTGGCGAGAAAAGCTCCCAGTAGTCGGGGAAGCGTTCGGTATAGCCCACTCCCGCATACATCATGAGTGGGATGTCGAGCAGAGTGTGTTCAATGCGGACAAATCCTGCCGGAAGCGTATCGCTGCGGCTGTCCTTTCCGTTGCTGGCCTCGTTATCAACGATGGCGCGATCCAGTCGTGCACCGCCAATGACTTTATTTTGTGTCGTGGCGTACCAGGTCAGTTCGCTAAACACCCCGTAATCGTGGAAGCGTGCATCTTTTACCCAGCCGCGGTTCTTTTTGCTGCGATGGGTATTCAGTTGCATGTCTGCCCCGCTCTGTAGCTGGACGCCCTGCCACAGCCAGGTGCCCATCATACGCCCTCCCACCGTGCGGCGGTCTAGCTGCATGGCCATTGGCCCGCTCATATGCATTGACGAAGCGTCAGGCATATCCATCGATGCCATGCCCAGTGAGGAACCCATATCCATCGGACCCATACCGCCCATTGACGGACCGGAAGGAGAACGAAGCGAATAGTTATCCATAATGTGGTTGGCATAGTTGTAATATGCACTGGCTTCGAACTTATCGAACACATCCCCAATACTGGATTTTTCGAAGCGCATACCCAGGCTTTCACGTTTAAACTGAGAACCGTCCATGCCGCGTCCGGCATAACGTGCTTCGCCGTCGCCCTTACCTGCCGTTAATTCGAGTAGCGTGTCTTTGTCCGGCGTCCAGCCAACGGCAACATCTGCATTCCATTTATCCCATCGGGATGGGACACGATCGCCATTACCGTCCTGGTAATCGCTGGAACGGGATTTATTGCCGGTCAGACGAATATAGCCCTTTTCACTGCCCAGGCTGACATCGGCGTTTTCGTCATAACGGCGACTGGACGCGGCCAGCAGGCTGACGCTGCCTTTTATTCCCGGCTTATCGAACTGTGGCGGTAGCCGGTCAAAACGTAACGTACCGGCTGAATTACCCGGCCCCCACAGCACCGTTTCGGGTCCTTTCACCAGCGTCAGCACATCAAAGTTCTCTGGCGAAATATATGAACTGGGCGCGTCCATCCTCGCCGGACATGCGCCGGGCATGTCACTGTTATTGGTCAGAATACGCAGTCGTGAGCCAAACATGCCGCGAAATACCGGGTCGCCATTGGTGCCGCCATTGCGGATCTGCGAGAAGCCGGGAATGGTTTTGAGGTAATCAGAACCATCGCTGGCCGGAACCGGCTGACGTGGAGTTTTAAGATTTGTCACGACGGTCAGCGGAGAGGCTTCCGGTGCCGTCACTGTCATCACCGGAGCATCCTGTGAAACGTTTTCTTCAACGACGTCATATCTGGAAGGGTGATTATCGGCAAGGGTGATTCCAGGCATAATGCAACCCACGAAAACAGCTAAGCTTATTACGCTCAGAGGAAGAGGTTTCTTATACATAATTTATCCTGATTTTGACATACAAAAATTCGGTCCACTGCAATAGGGCAGGAGACAATCAAAACGTTAGGCCGATAATTAATACGCTTTATCCGCAGTGCATTATTAGCGGGAATGTATTCAGCGATGACGGAATGAATAAACTAATCCCGTTAAATAAAGAACCACATCATTTAAAGACGATATTAATTCTGCGTAATACGCATATTTTCAAAAAAGCGTCGGCCTCATACCTGACGAAATGTTGGGTAGAGAATCAAAAATCAGTCGAAAGGAGGTGCGCGGGGCTGGGCAAGTCCGGGGAAGTAAACCGTAAAACGCGGCAGGATAATACGTGGCGGCGGTGCACAGGATACCCGCAGAGTCAGCCAGACTATGGCGGCGAAGATCCAGAGCATTAATGGCAGATGAATCAGCATAACGCAGTAGCCACAGGCGGCATCGTTCATCATCCCGCCCATCCCGCTCACAGAGGCATGCATTAATGGCATCTGCTGCGTTACATCGGTATCGCTGGCATCTGTCATGGCATTGATGTGATGCCTGTCAGTCGAAGCGGGCATCACAACATGTTCATCATGATTTTCCATCCGCCGGTGCTCCAGCGTTTTCGATACATCCGGCGCAATAAACAGCAGCATGATCGCAATAATCGCGATCGCCGCAGGCAGTTTATTTCGGGAGAATCGAATGAGAGAAAACAAATCTGCGCATCCTGACGAATTAATCAGAGGCAACAGTGTAAAGGAATGAATAGCCTGCTGTTAACAAAAATATCGGGTTTTAAGGATTTTTAATTACAGATAAAAGCGGCAACAAAAAAACAATAAATAAACATCAATTTTTGATATTAAATTAAAACCCGGGCATTTAGTAAAGATGGATGAGATGAAGGGTAAACCTACCAGGTTCATTACAATTTTAGTCAGCAAAAATGCCCCGTTAAATGGGCGGGATAATTTACAGGTTCGACTATTTCACGTCACACCGTAACGTTCTTCTGTCTTATGTCCGGCTGCCAATAAGGTATAGCAGAAAAACGTGATGACGAGGTCAGACACCCAACGCTGACTTATCGTTTTTCTCGGAGTATAAGATGAAGCCATAATACGCCTTGCTTAATGATTAATCAGTGCATGTGAATTTTTATAAGGATGGTATAAAACAGGCCCGCCAAAATAGTAGACGGCCTGTTCTAAATGAATGCCTAATTGCTCTCGATTTTTGGAAGGAACCAGGTGAGTAATCCCGCCAAAGGAAGAAACGAGCATAGCCAGTAAACGTTTTCGATCCCTGTTTTGTCCGCGATCGCTCCCAGGGCGGCCGCAGCAATGCCAGCCAGACCAAAATTAAGTCCATAAAACAGACCGCCAACCAGACCAATCCGGTTAGGTGCAAGCTCCATCGCATAAATAAGGATGGATGCGAATGCACTCGCCATTATCAAATTTATGGATACCGTGAGGATCACCGTCCAGAAAAAATCCGCATAAGGCAACATCAGCGTTAGCGGTAACGGGCCTAATATCGAAATCCAGATTATTTTATAACGCCCAATGTGATCCCCTATGATACCACCGAGTAAAGCGCCTGCCGCTGAAGAAAAAAGGAACAGAAACAGCATAAACTGAGAGGTTTTGACAGAAACCCCAAAATGGTCAATTAAATAAAAGGTGTAAAACGATCGGAAACTTTCCACGTAAGCATTTTTTGAAAACATCAGCAGCGTAAGCACAATCAGACCTGTCGTTACCATTGCCTGCGGATACGTTTTTGATTTATGCCCTTTTTCGCCCTTTTCTTTAATCGACCGAATAAAACTATTTTTGATAGCGTCATGCCGTCCAGACCATCAGAACGACAGCAAGCAAAGCGAATATGGCAAACCACGCCAGGCTCTGCTGTCCACGTTGCACGATTACCAGTGCCGCAAACAGAGGACCCATTGCCCCGCCCGCCTGACCGCCTACCTGAAATATGCCCTGTGCAAGCCCCTGTCGCCCGCCTGAAGCATAGCGTGCCATTCTTGTGGCTTCGGGATGAAAAATTGAAGAACCGATTCCGATGCTGGCAGCCGAAAGCAGGATCAGAGTGTATGAGGGCGCATAGGCAAGCCCCACTAATCCAGAAAGCGTAAACATCATTCCGATAACAGTTGAGTAGGGAAAAGGATGTCGATCGGTGACCGCTCCTACAACCGGCTGAAGCAGGGAGCCTGCAATCTGGAAAGTGAGTGTAATGATGCCAATCTGGATAAAATCGAGCTGATATTTTTCTCTCAGAATCGGGTAAACGGCAGGGATTAACGACTGGATAAGATCGTTAAGTAAATGCGTGACGCCCAGTATGAGAAGAACATTCAAGTAGGTCTTAGGTCGTGTGGCGATCGATGTATTGTTCATGTATATACCAGTATGAAAGGTTAACCCATTCTTCCCTGTTACATTACGTACATGGCAGGAAATTTCACTTATCACCATACCTTCTCAGGGAGGCTGTTGGGAATCACAGGCGCAGCCCACCGCAATCGGCGGCACACGTTATCGTCTCGATACAACGGCACTCACTATCAAAGGCAAACGGCCCAATAAAACCAAAAATCCACATAGAAAGCAGATAAGAGGACAGCTACCAGTACAAAGCACCCCGCTTTCAAGGAGGGTTTTGTTTACCCTTATAAATAGTATTCGTCAGCTTATGCGAAATTAATTAATCACGAGATAAGAATTATAGCGCAGCTTAATTAGCTACCTGGCAAAATTAGCACACTATAATCCAGTAACCCATTACACTTAAATGACATTACGGATATATTATCTCCTGCGTTTTCTCTGAAGGAGGCGCCGATCGTGTTTGTGCCTGGCAGTGCATTTTACTTTATGCGCACTTTCTGACCTGCACGATTTCATAAAATTAGCATTATTCGATAAAACCTTTCCATAATATCGCTTTGAAACAATGATAAATTGTGCCGCCTCAGGGGCCCGCGTCGCTGATAACAGGGTATCGACTAAGTAACTTAAAATAACAGGTTAGAAAAAGTGAATAAAGTTTTGCCATTAACCGTACTTGCTGCGCTCTCAGCAAATGCTGCTTATGCCAGTTCTGGGCCTGAAAGCACCGGGTTTATTGAAGACAGCCATCTTGATGTTTTATTACGTAATGCATTTATCGATCGCGACTATAAGCCTCATGGAATTAAAGAGCGTGCAGAATGGGGCCAGGGCGTTATTGCGTCCTATTCATCCGGTTTTACACAAGGTCCGGTGGGTTTCGGCGTTGATGCACTGGCGCAATATGCTGTTCGTCTTGATGGCGGACGAGGACGCAGTGGCAGTGGCGGTATCGACTTTTTTGCGCAGGATAACGATGGCCGGGCTAAATCCAGTCTCGCTAAGTTTGGTGCCACCGCCAAAATGCGTTTCTCGAATACGGTTCTGAGCTATGGCACACAGCGTCCTGCTCTGCCGATTCTGAATGCCGATGATTCTCGTCTGCTGACTGAAACCTTCACCGGTTTTATGCTTGATTCACAAGAAATTGATGGTCTGGATGTTAGCGCGGGATATTTTACCGCTGAGCAACAGAAAAGTGACGACAGCCATGATACGGGCTTGAACAGCCTGACTTTCGCAGGCGCACATTATCAGTTTAACGCTCAATTCAGCGGCGCATTCTACGCTTCTGATGTTCAGGATGTTTTGAACAAACAATACCTTGGTCTGAATTATCGACAGCCTTTTGCCGCAGACCAGGCGCTAATTCTGGATTTCAATGGCTATAACTCACGCCTCGACCAGTCATTTGCCAATAGCCAGAACACCGGCCGCAGTAACACTATCTGGAGCCTTGCGGCCAGCTATGTATGGGATATTCACACCTTTAAGGTTGCTTATCAGCAAAGTAGCGGTAGCACCGGCTACCATTATGGTGGCTATCGCAATCAAGATGGCATCGGCGATGGCGGCAACTCAATTTGGCTGGCTAACTCTTACTGGTCAGATTTTAACGGTGAAGATGAACGTTCATGGCAGCTAGCCTATTCTGTCGATCTTGCCGGCTTAGGTGTACCTGGCTTGAGCTATGACGTGGCTTATGTGCGCGGCGATAACATCAAAACTGCAGCTTCAGGCAATGGACATGAGCATGAATTCTTTAATCAGATTCAGTACAAAGTTCAGAATGGACCGGCTAAAGATCTCAAGTTGAAAGTGCGTTATTCAGTACTGCGCGTTTCATCAGATGCGGCTGATTACAATATCGGCGGCAATGAAATTCGCGTGTTTGTTGAATATCCTTTCTCTCTGCTGTAAGCCAGCCACCATCAGTTAACTCTTTTTTCCTGATTAAAAGTGGCGATGAATTTCGCCACTTTTCTCAGCGCCGCGCGTTAGGCTTTTTGCCGCAAAAAGCACGTTTTTATTCAGAAATTCCTGCGCCTGTCAGCTTCGCTTTATCCACTCTTTTGGCATGGAAAACACGTCCTGAAACTCGCGAAACTCCCGCTGTGCTACAGACGGGCCGGCCACGGACTAAACACGTAACTCTTCATAGGAAACCATGACGTGTTCCCGGAAAGCCGCTCGCGCAGCAAGGCGATCGTAATAAGAACGTAGTTTAGCTAAGGGCTGCCGAACGACGTCGATACTGTAATAGCGGTACAACACATGTCCAAACTGGACGTCGGTCAGGGAAAAATCATCCCCTGCCAGATAGCTGTGTTTCTCCAGTTGCCTCTCTGCAAACAAAAGATTCTGCTCCAGCGTAGCCATTGCGCCTCGTATTGCATTCTCGTCTCGCTTTTCCTGAGCGGTTCGGACAACACGCCAGAACACCGGCGCAGTAAATGCCATTGCGACATTAATTTTTGACCATTCAGCCCAGCGATCAACGTTCGTTCTTTTTAGCAAATCAGCAGGCCAGAAGCTTTCTGTTCCGTATCGATTAGCCAGATAGCGCAGAATCGCCCCCGTTTCCCACAAAGGCGGATCAGCACGGTCCTGTAGATCACAAACGTGCGATAACGCGCGATACCCTATTTTACTGCTATCGGCTAAGACAGGAAAAGAGTAATGAGCAGCCCGAGTGAATATGAAAAAGACATCCTCCAGCAGCCTGATGCGTTAAGCGACCCGCTGCATTACGCTCTGCCCGCCGGGCTGTATGAACTGGATGTGCACAGTTATGACCGCATTGTTTTGGCTGGTATGGGCTCGTCTGATTATGCACTTATCCCGGTTGAACACGAGCTGATCGCGCGTGGCTTGCCGGTGTGGCGCGTCGATGCGGGGCGTTTGCTGGATATGCCGCAGTTGATCACTCAGAACACATTGCTTTGGATGACATCACAGTCCGGCATGAGTGGCGAAGTGGTTAAGGTAGTGGAAGTAACGGGAGAATCGAGCCTGCTTCATCTGGACTGGAATGGCTTTCCTGTTCATGTGCAGTTAACAGGAAGAATCATGGCGAAGCCAGGGGAGACCGTGGCGTTAAATATCGACCCTCGCCATGTTCATCTGTTTGATAAGGAAAGCGGCGTTCGTCTGTAGCAACAACCGTTCGCCGGAGGATGTTTCGGTCTTCTGGCGAAGCCAGATTCACATTGCGTTTAACCAGTGACAATTGAACCTGCCTGTGATTTTTTTGCTGATGCCAGCTTGCATCGGTGTTGGAATAACAGGGTTTCATTTATCATCACACTTAATTCAAAATGCTCGCTTGTGAAGCTTCCCTGGGATTGATTAAACAGAATAAAAGATATGTCGGATCTTTTAATGGTGGCGGAAAACGGCCACGTCAGTCTGGCTTTGGCGTTGAATATAAGCTTCACCAAACCGAGAAATAAGCATAGATTTATAATTACGTGAAAAATTTTCGTGTATTATTTGCCTCCTTTTCTGCTCTCCTCGTATTTTTAAATGAAACGACATTTTTTCCTCTTTTCACCCCTGGCCTGCTCGCTGCTGTTTTGTTCATGGGGAGCGCTGGCGCAGACCGCCGACCTTCTGCAACAGGATACGTTAACAGGCGACTGGGGAGGCGCACGCACGGATCTGAATAATGCTGGTGTGAATATGACCGGCGAGTACACCTCTGAAACCGCAGGTGTGTTACATGGCGGCGAGCGTTATGGCACCCGTTATGCTCAGCAGATACGGATCGGCGCAACATTTGATCTGAATAAAATGTTTTCCGCTGAACATGCCGGTACTTTCCAGATCACGCTGAATGATCGCCGTGGTCGCAGTGTTTCGGAAGATTTGGTCGGCAACCGCCTGCCTGCGCAGGAAGTTTATGGTGGTCTTTACACTCGCCTGAGTGAGTTCAGTTATGCCAACACCCTGTTCACGCCAAACCTGAAAATAAAGCTGGGTTTAATGGCGATGGGGAACGATTTTGGTGGGATGTCGATCCTGACTAATTTTATGAACGCTGGCTTCTGCGCTCATCCCTTGTCTATGTCTGGCGGCAGCGGCTGGGGTAACTATCCTAACGCCCACCTGGGCGGTGAACTGCGTTATGACATTAACGATCAGTGGGCGGTGCAGGCGGCAATTTTTAACGTTAATCCGCGCGTAAACGGCGCGCCATCAAAAGCATTTAAGCCTTTCTCCAGCGGAACGACAGGTGCTATCGCGCCTGTTGAAGTCATTTATACGCATCATGGCGAACTGCCTGGTCAGTATAAAGTCGGTTATTACTATGATTCTTCCGATGTGGCACGCATTGATGACAGCAGCCATAAAGCGTCGGGACGTTATGGTGCCTATGTGCTGGCCGATCAGACCCTGTGGCAATCCGACCGTTTATCAGCCAGAAACCTGCATGTTTTTGGACAGTGGACCACGACTGATAAAGAGACTTCACCCTTCCGCCACTGGTATAGCGCAGGATTCGTGCTCAATGGACCTTTTGAATCTCGTCCTCACGACGCCATCGCCATCGGTTATGGACGCGCTGAATATAACAAAGACAGCCGACAGGCAGATATTGGCGCCTGGCGACAGAGCGGCGATTTCACCGCAGCGGCTAATTCAGATTCACTGGATCGTGCCGAACAACTAGTGGAGCTGACGTACACGCTACAGGCGACGCCGTGGCTCTCTCTTCGCCCCAGCGTTCAGTACATTAAAGAGCCCGGCGCTTTCTCCAGCAAAGCGATTAAAGATGCATGGGTCGCGGGCATACAGGTGAAAGTGAAGCTGTAACGCGCTGACAAAAAACTGTGACGCCGCGATTTAACTTTCTGCCTTAACGCGATTATTTATGCTGTATCCGTGCGCAAAATCTGGTTGCGTTAGCCAGCCAGGTTTTGCGCATCGCTCACAGAAGCATCGGCGGCACGCAGCGTATTGAACTCCTGTAACAGCGCCTTCAGCTGCTGCATTTTCTGTTGTCCAAACTGTTGTTCAATCTGTTGATAACCTGCGTCGATTTCATCGCAGGCTTTTTGATACAGCACCACGCCCTGCGGCGTCAGAGAGGCAAAAAGTTTGCGCTGATCGTTCAGCGGTTTCAGGCGAAACACTAATCCGTCCCGTTCGAGACGCGACAGAATACCGGTCAGGCTGGGACGTAAAATACACGCCTGCTGTGCCAGCTCATGAAAATCCAGCGAGCGATGCTCGGCCAGAATGCGGATGATACGCCATTGCTGCTCGGTCAGATTGTGGCGGTTGAGTATAGGCCGGAAATATCCCATCGCCGTTTCACGTGCCTGAAGTAATGCAATTGTCAGGGAATCATACATACCCGTACCGCTTGAAGGTTCATAGGTCAAATAAGAACCGCAGTATAACCCGTCGTGCTCCTTTGTCGATACTTTAGGAACAATAACGAGAAAGTGAGCCAACCAAATAATAAATTAATGAAATTTCATCTATACCAGGTAACGTGAGATTTTTCCGTGAAATCGCTTAACCAAAAAACAACTCTTTGTTTTCTATCTAATTAAGTTGGATCCCCCGCTCTGAGTAAAGCGTTGATTTATTGCTGAAGCTTATTAAAAGCGGGAATTATCACAGAAAACTGAAATTTATTAATATGTTAATGTAGGCTGCGTGCCCGCATTTTACCTGATCGCCTGTTCGCAAAAAAACTGTTCGGTTCCAACAAGATCTGAAGCAGCTCAGAGCAACGTTGAACGGGGATTTTGAGCGAAGAGCGGACAGAGTACTGGAATGTGCCGGCACGACAACAGGTCATGCCGGCGTGACTCAGCGAGGCCAGTCGGGCCTGTCCTCGCTGAGAGCTTCGGCCTAATTTGATAAGAAAGCTTCGAGTTTGTTTCTGCCGGCATGCGATGAAAAAAACTTTTCAGCTTCAACTGAACCTACGACACTGATATGTCCGCCATCTAACGAATACGGCACATCCCGGTTTGCGTATTGAGATTTATCAAACAAATCATCACGGGTCAGATAAAGTATATTGGAATAGGTCTGGCTCAGTTTATCCAGAATATCATCTGCATTCTTCATACCCGCCAAAGACAATGCATCCATGTAAGGCGATATATCAAAGCGTTCTTTCTTCCAGACACTCCGTTTATAAAGCTCACCGACATCAGCATTAAATTGATAGGGTTCTGCCATGATGATTATTTTCTTACCTTTGGCAAGATTGATAATATGCTCAAGCCCTTTAACCGTGTCAGGACTTGAGAAGTTTTTCGACCATGAACCGCCCAGAATAATATAATCGTAGTTTTGGATATTTTCGGTTACGTAGTGTCTGTTATACAAACATTGCTCATATGCCCGGGAGGTCTTCGGCCCAAAAAAATCTTCCCCGTCGGACGGGTTACACCAGTTTGTTGTGACAGCCTGAATATCGAGACCGGTTTTTCTGCCCAGCGCATCCCATAAAGGAAGATACTGGCCGGCATATGAATCACCAAACAGTAATGCTTTTTTGCCGCCTTCTTCAGTGGCGCCAATGTGGCATTCCACACCCTCTTTACCAACCGTCAGTGATGGCGTACTGGCGATAGTATAAAAGCACCAGCCGTTTTTTGGGTTAGGTAAAGCCAGATGCTCTATGGCAGCCATATAAGATACACCGCCTCGCCAGGGGAATCCGGACGACTTACGGGTAAAGTCAGATACGGAGATCATTACTGCCAGTGACAGGCAAATAACGGTCATGGAAGTCAGACGCTTTTTACTCTTAAACCAGCTAAACAATCTTTTCTCAAGGACAAAATAGCTTAGAAGCCCAATCGCAAACGACAGCATAACTGCGCAGACGGTATAGAATGTGCCAAGTTTGGTGCCCGCATAGTATAGAAAATATCTTACCGGCCAGTGCCACAGATAGATCGAATAGGAAGACAGGCCAATAAGGCTTAGCCATTTCCCTGAAAAGAGAAAAGAGGCCTGACGTTCGGCATAGATGATCAGCGCTGTGCCAGCAACAGTAAGTGCCGCGCAGTAACCCGGCCATGCGATACGGTCATCAAACAGGATCAGGGACATCAATAAGGCGAGTACGCCAGCATAAAAGGGCGCGGCGCTTGCAGCCGCTTTGTTTGCCCCGGCCTTAAACAGGAATACCAGTCCGCCTGCCAGCATTTCCCATGCACGGGTAACAAGCATATAAAACGCATAAAATTGATTACGCTCTGTCATTACGATGCAGGCAGCAAGTGAAAGGATGAATAAAGCCGCAACCAACAGGGTGATTTTTTTAAGGCTCTGTGTGAATTTAAAACCAATCCAAAGAATGAATGGATAGATTAAGTAGAACTGCCATTCAACGGATAAGGACCAGGTGTGCAATAACAAATTTTCCTGGCCCACAGATGAAAAGTAGTTATTAGCATCTTTAAGCAGTGAAAAATTCGATGTAAACGAAAGGGCTTTAATCGAATACTTTGCATATTCTCTAAGTTCTACTGGCGTAAGGATAAAGAGATTTATAAAAAAAACCGCCAGAACAAGAAGAATGACGGGTGGAATTATGCGTATGAAGCGGGAGGCGAAAAATGCCCCGAAATGGAAATTATGTTGAATTAACCCGGACGCAATAATTTTTGTCATCAAAAATCCGGAAATGACAAAAAAGACATCCACACCTATGAAACCAGCCTTGAACAAGGGGATGTTAAAATGATATAAGACTACAAACACAATGGCATAAGCTCTTAAGCCATTAATATCATTCCTGAAATTATCAACTCTCATTTGGTGTAAATTTCCTCAACATTTTAGCGTTTCCCTCATAAATAGCTAAATTGCTTTAGTGTATATGTGTTATGGTTTCGTAAGGGAAGCATAATTTTTTATTAAGCGCGGCATCTTATCAGAATGATATATAATTTGAAATAAAATAGTTTTAGCTTAATGGCGTCTCAATAAGTACATTATAAAATATATAAAGCTCTGGTTTGACATGCCGATAAAGTCGTTATTTTCTGATTATGGATTTTGTTGCACAGGAATGAATATGACTATTAAAATGACTTGAGCCAAACCTTGGTAATGACTCCAACTTACTGATAGTGTTTTATGTTCAGATAATGTCCGATGACCTTGTCATGCAGCTCCACCGATTTTGAGAACGACAGTGACTTCCGTCCCAGCCTTGCCAGATGTTGTCTCAGATTCAGGTTATGTCGCTCAATGCGCTGAGTGTAACGCTTGCTGATAACGTGCAGCTTTCCCTTCAGGCGTGATTCATACAGCGGCCAGCCATCCGTCATCCATACCACGACCTCAAAGGCCGACAGCAGGCTCAGAAGACGCTCCAGTGTGGCCAGAGTGCGTTCACCGAAGACGTGTGCCACAACCGTCCTCCGTATCCTGTCATACGCGTAAAACAGCCAGCGCTGACGTGATTTAGCACCGACGTAGCCCCACTGTTCGTCCATTTCAGCGCAGACAATCACATCACTGCCCGGTTGTATGCGCGAGGTTACCGACTGCGGCCTGAGTTTTTTAAGTGACGTAAAACCGTGTTGAGGCCAATGCCCATAATGCGTGCACTGGCGCGACATCCGACGCCATTCATGGCCATATCAATGATTGTCTGGTGCGTACCGGGCTGAGAGGCGGTGTAAGTGAACTGTAGTTGCCATGTTTTACGGCAATGAGAGCAGAGATAGCGCTGATGTCCGGCAGTGCTTTTGCCGTTACGCACCACGCCTTCAGTAGCGGAGCAGGAAGGACATCTGATGGAAATGGAAGCCACGCAAGCACCTCAAAATCACCATCATACACTAAATCAGTAAGTTGGGAGCATTACCGAAAAGCGCGCTTTTTGTGCTTTATTAATCATCTTGTAACAAAAAAACGCCATCCTCCGCGGTCAAAAAACAATCAACCCATTGATTATCAAACAAAACTTAAAAATTAAGCCACACAAAATTAAATATTGAGTCCCACCTTAAAAAGCCCTATATTGGCCGCGTTTTTTTAATGATCGGTTTACTTTTTATTCAATTAACCAACTGAGACATAACGTAATGGCTTGGTTGTAGGAGAGATATGATGACGGATAAAGTCCGTATTGACAGTTTAGATGCGCATTCATTAAACCGTAATAACGAAACTTATTTAGCCAGACAGGCTGAGTTTGAATCAAACGTCAGAAGTTATCCTCGTAAATTGCCATTAGCTATCGCCAAAGCACAAGGCGTGTGGATTACTGACGTTGAGAATAAGCAATACCTTGATTGTCTGGCAGGCGCAGGAACATTAGCGCTGGGCCATAATCATCCTGACGTGTTGCAAAGCATCCAAAATGTCATTACCAGCGGCTTGCCGTTACATACACTTGATTTAACAACACCGTTAAAAGATGAGTTTTCTGCTTATCTGCTTTCGTTATTGCCAGGCCAGGGCAAAGAGTATTGCCTGCAATTTACTGGCCCTTCGGGCGCTGATGCAGTTGAAGCGGCACTGAAGCTGGCGAAAAAGCATACCGGCCGCACGGGCGTTATCAGCTTTTCCGGCGGCTATCATGGCATGACCCACGGCGCATTGTCGGTAACGGGTAATCTGTCACCAAAAGAAGCGGTCAATGGCATGATGCCGGAAGTGCAGTTTATGCCTTATCCGCATCTGTACCGCTGTCCATTGGGTATTGGCGGCGATGCCGGTGTAAAAGCCCTGACCTATTACTTCGAAAATCTGATCAACGACGTTGAAAGCGGCGTGCGTAAACCTGCTGCTGTGATTCTGGAAGCGGTTCAGGGCGAAGGCGGTGTGAACCCGGCCCCCGCTGAATGGCTGCAGCGCATTCGCAAAGTCACACAGGAACATGGCATCCTGTTGATTATCGATGAAGTCCAGGCGGGCTTTGCGCGCACCGGTAAATTCTTCGCCTTTGAACACGCGGGTATTGAGCCAGACATTATTGTGATGTCAAAAGCGGTCGGCGGTGGCTTGCCGTTAGCGGTATTGGGTATCAAAAAGCAGTTTGATGCCTGGGAGCCGGGCCATCATACCGGTACATTCCGTGGCAACCAGTTGGCAATGGCTACCGGCCTGACGACGCTGCGTTATCTGAAAGATAACAATATTGCTGGAAAAGTTGCCGATCAAGGCGAGTGGCTGAAAGCCAAACTGGCTGGGTTGCAAAAACGTTATCCGGTGCTCGGCAACGTGCGTGGTCTGGGCTTGATGATCGGCATTGAGATCGTCAAAGCAAACGAAGCGCAGGACCCTATGGGTTGCTTCCCGGCTGACGGCGAACTGTCTGCATTAATACAGAAAAAATGTTTCGAGAATGGCCTGATCCTTGAACGTGGCGGACGCCACGGAAGCGTTTTGCGCTTGCTGCCTTCGCTTCTAATCACCAATGCAGAGCTGGATATGTTTATCGATAAATTTGAAAACGCCCTACTGTCTGCTGGCGTTAAACCGGTATGAGTGGAGTAGATGCGATGTCCCGGTTAAATCCTATTCTGGCTGCCTCAGCACAGAGTACCGAAGCGTACCAGCAAGCCATTGAGCAAAGCAGCCAGGCCGTGGTGAAGTGGTTGCAACAGCCTGAGATGTATCAGGGGAAAACGGTTGCTGAACTGCGTGAACGCATTACGCTGGATTTCAATCCGCAAGGGCTGGGCAACCAGGCCGCTATTGAGCGTGCGATTGAATACTTCCTGAAAGACAGTCTGTCGGTGCATCACCCACAATGCGTGGCACATTTACATTGCCCAAGCCTGGTAGTGAGCCAGGCCGCAGAGGTGATGATTAATGCCACCAACCAGAGCATGGATTCCTGGGATCAAAGTCCATCAGCCACCATCATTGAGATGAAGCTCATTGAATGGCTACGCACTCAGGTGGGTTATCAGCCGGGCGATGCCGGTGTTTTCACCAGCGGTGGCACGCAGAGCAATCTGATGGGGTTAATGCTGGCGCGTGACGCCTTTTTTGCGCGCCAGGGTCACTCTATTCAGCAAGAAGGGCTGACGGGTGACCTGCGTAAAATCAAAGTATTCTGTTCTGAAAATGCCCATTTCTCAGTGCAAAAGAATATGGCACTGCTGGGCCTCGGTTATCAGTCCGTCACGCTGGTAAAAACCGACCGTTTTGCGCGTATGGATGTGAACGATTTAGCTGACAAACTGGCGCTGGCAAAAACCAATGGCGAGCAGGTGTTGGCAATCGTTGCAACCGCAGGCACCACTGATGCAGGTGCCATCGACCCGCTGCGTGACATTGTCACGCTGGCTGCTGAACACAATATTTGGGTTCATGTGGATGCGGCTTGGGGTGGTGCGCTGCTGCTTTCTGAAAAGTATCGCGATTATCTGGACGGCATTGAACTGGTGGACTCTATTACGCTGGACTTCCACAAGCAGTTTTTCCAGACCATCAGCTGCGGTGCCTTCCTGCTAAAAGAAGCGCGACACTATGAGTTAATGCGCTATCAGGCGGCTTATCTCAACTCTGAGTTTGATGAAGCACAAGGCGTGCCTAACCTGGTTTCCAAATCATTGCAGACGACTCGCCGTTTTGATGCCTTAAAACTGTGGATGGGTCTGGAAGCGCTGGGGCAAAAGCAGTATGCCGAGATTATCGATCACGGTGTGACACTGGCGAAACAGGTTGCACACTACGTGTCTGAGCAAGCATCACTGGAACTGGTGATGGAGCCACAACTGGCAAGCGTGCTGTTCCGTTATCGTCCGGCTTCGCTGGCAACCGCAGATAATGCAACGGTAGCATTGCTGAACCAGCAAATCGGCGATGCGCTGTTGGCATCCGGTCGCGCTAATGTGGGTGTAACCGAATTTGATGGCGTAACTTGCCTGAAAATGACGTTACTGAACCCCACCGTGACGCTGAAAGACATTCAGCTGCTGCTGGCTCTGGTTGAGAAAACCGCAGAGCAATTGCAGAACGTATAATCCCTACTGAATTGCAGCGCAATAAAAGGCCGATGACGTTAAGTTATCGGCCTTTTCTCTTACGGCTAATACGGCTAAATGCGGCAGCCCTGTTTTCCTGCCTGCTCACCCTGATCGCATACATTTTTACATCACGACAAATCAGATTCTGTTTACAGCCTGCTGCATACGCTTCATCCTGTGACACGATTTTTAGCCGGTTATGACTCTGCTACGATCGATTTTTAGTAAGAGGTTTTGGTGAAATGACACAAAAAAAGGCCACCCTGATGGGCTTGATCGCTATCGTTCTCTGGAGCGCGATTGTTGGGCTGATCCGTAGCGTAAGCGAGGGATTCGGTGCCATCGGCGGTGCAGCACTGATTTATACGCTGAGTTCCCTGCTGTTGCTGTTGACTGTTGGCTTCCCCAAAATTAAAACCTTCCCACGCCGTTATTTAATCATCGGAAGCGTGCTGTTTGTCTGTTATGAGTTGTGCCTTTCGCTATCGCTGGGTTTTGCCAATACCAGCACGCAGGCGATTGAAGTCGGGATGGTGAATTATCTCTGGCCCGGCTTGACCATCGTGTTGTCGGTGCTCGTCAACAGACAGAAAACCAGCCTCATCATTATTCCAGGGCTGCTGTTATCACTTGCCGGTATAGGCATGGTGTTGGGCGGTGACGAGGGTTTTTCCTTTAGCCAGATTGTGGCAAACCTTTATAGCAACCCGCTAAGTTATGGCCTGGCCTTGACTGGTGCGATCATCTGGGCCATTTATTGCGTCTTCACAAAGAAAACTGCACAAGGCTGTAATGGCATCACACTATTTTTTATGCTGACCGCATTGACGTTATGGATTAAATATCTTTCTGCACCGCAGCCGCTATTTAATATTAATCTGCAGGTAATAATCAGTTTAATACTTGCTGCCTGTGCCATGGGCTGTGGCTATGCCGCCTGGAATACCGGCATTTTACATGGCAACGTTACCATTCTGGCAACGGCGTCCTACTTCATTCCGGTTATTTCCGCTCTGCTGGCCGCCTTAATATTAGGCTCAGCGCTAAACCGTTTCCTTTTGGCAAGGCGCGGCAATGGTCAGCCTGGGCTCGTTGATGTGTCAATACCGATCGAATTCTGACCCACCCTGCCAAAGTAAAACTGACCCACCCCCTTTGAATCATTCGAGCGTTGTTGCTTTCGTTTTCTTCTGGAGTTGACCGCTTTTCAGCTTATCTTTCAGTCGATAGCTTTGGCCGCTGATTTGGGCGATATGCGCATGGTGAAGCAGCCGATCCAGCATCGCTGCCGTCAGTGTCTCGTCATCACCAAACGTTCCGGACCACTGCGTAAACGGCAGGTTGCTGGTCAGGATCACGCTGCCTGACTCATACCGTTTAGCGACTACCTGGAAGAACAGGTTCGCCTCCATTTTACCGAACGGCAGATATCCCACTTCGTCGATGATCAACAGCTTAGGTTTACCTACGACGCGGTTCAGGTAGCCCTTCAGGTCACCCTGACGATGTGACGCCATCAGTTGCAGCATCATGTCGGCGGCGGTAATGAACCGAATGCTTAAACCCGCCATCGCGGCCTTATAGCCAATGGCGGTCGCCAGGTGCGTTTTGCCGACGCCAGAAGGCCCGAGCAGGACAACGTTCTCCTGACGTTCGATAAATGTCAGACCCGCCAACTCCTGGATCTGACTTCGTGGAACGCCACTGGCATAGGCGTAATCGAACTGCTCCAGTGTTTTTATCACCGGCAGGCCTGATAACCGCAAAATGGTCTGGCGACGCCGTTCGTTCTGGCCATCATGCTGGAGCTGCAAAACGGCTTCCAGGAAGTCGGCATGCGTGCCGCTGTTGTCGATGGTCGCCTGTGCCACACCCGGCCACTCTGCCGGCAGGCGGTCGAGCTTGAGTTGCTCGCAGAGCGCGGCAATACGATCATGTTGAAGGTTCATGCTGGCACCTCGAGCAAGGCCTGGTACGTTGCCAGAGGATGTTGCAGGCTCTCGGTCGGCACCGGACGCTGGCTGAGCGCTGGGACAGGTGCAGGCAATGCCAACGTGACCTTCGGTAACGGCAATAGCGCAGCACGCTCGCGCGGCATGCGCTGCTCAGGCGGTACGCCTGTGGTGCCATGCACTCGTGTGTTCGCGACGGTGACCAGCCACTCGCCGATGCGTGTGTTGGCAGCAGGTACATCCAGTACCAGCCCGGCCTGCCGGAAGGTCGCGGTAAGAGGCACGATAAAGCTGTTCTTGAGGTAATGGTTAAACCGCTCAACCTTACCCTTGGTCTTGGCGCGATAGGGTCGGCAGACCTTGGGAGTAAAGGCATACTTCTCGGCGACGTGCATCAACTGCGGGTTCCAGCGATGCTTACCGGGGCCGTAGACATCGCGCTCAATGATGATGGCCTTGGCGTTGTCGAACAGCAGCTGATGCGGCGTCCCGCCGAAGAACCTGAGCGCAGACTCAATGCCGTCACACCAGGCAGCGGAGTCCTGGTTGCTGTAAAACTTGACGAAAGTCGCGCGGCTCCAGCCCAGCGTGGCGACAAAGGCCAGCAATGGGTTATGACCGAGTCTGATGATGGTGAAATCAACTTGCATCTGAAAGCCAGGCTCGGTCTCGAAGCGTGTTACCTCTTCAGTGACGGGCTGCTTAATGGGGTGCAGGAAAGCGGTCAGCATGCTGTAACCACCCTCGTAACCACGCTGACGGATCTCGCGCAGCAGCACACTGGCGGGTATCCAGAGGGGCCTGGCAGCGGCCACGCGCTCAAGGATATAGGTCTTGAACGGGGCAAGCTTGCAGGGGCTGGGTGCGCGAGGCTTGTAGCGCATATCCGCTACGGGCAGCGGGCTACGAATATATCTGCGAACGGTCTCACGAGAGCATGAAAGCTGGCGCGCGATGGCGCGTATCGACATGCCCTGACGGTGTAAAACACTAATCTCCACTCTGGTCTCCAATGTCATCATTGGCAGTGCCTTAAAACTGCCATTTTTACCCTAGGTGGGTCAGATTTACATCGGCAGGTGGGCCAGTTTTACATCGGTAGCGACATTGATGTGCTGGTGGTCAACGCGTGCCAGCGTTGCTGCCAAAATAAAACAGCAAGCCTAATTACACGCATCGTAAATCTTGCACATCCGCGCTCTGCCCGTTAGGGTGTGCAAAATTTTCTGACAGGGTCAGGTAATCCATGACATCTCATACTTCAAAAGATCCTTTGCATGGCGTCACGCTGGAGATGCAGGTAAACAGCCTGGTTTCCCGCTACGGTTGGGTTGAACTGAGCAAGCGAATCAATATTAACTGTTTTAAAAGCGATCCGAGTGTGAAATCCAGCCTGAAGTTTTTGCGGCGTACGCCCTGGGGCAAGAGCTGAAGTAGAAGCACTGTATTTAGCGTCATTAGAGCAGCCACTGCCTGAATCGGAGGAAATCGATACCCCGGCCGATAATCCCTGGTCAAACTGGCGCGGGGATAAAAATTAACCCGGATACAGATCCAAAAAAGCCCCGTAGCCGAAACAGGCGGCGGGGCTTTTTACCGGCTCTCTTACAGTGCCATATCGTGCTGTGTTTCTGCCGCTTTCTGCTGCTGCGGTTGAGCAGCCGGTGCGTCAGCCGCTTTACCAGCCATGTTGATGACTGGCGGCCTGGTCAGTTGCAGCGTGGCTGCGGTGTCATCCCAAACTTGCTGTGCCAACGCGGCGTCATCGTTCAGTTTCTTACCGTAGCTCGGTACAAATTTGTGCACTTTTTCCTGCCATTCTGGCGTTTTGAACTGCTCTGGAAATAGCGCCTGTATCACATTCAGCGCAATAGGTGCGGCCGTAGATGCACCCGGTGAGGCACCCAATAAAGCCGCCACGGTTTTTTGCTGATCGATAACGATTTCGGTGCCCAGCTTCAGCACGCCGCCCTTCGCTTCATCTTTTTTGATGATCTGAACACGTTGACCCGCCTGAATCAGTTTCCAGTCCTCTTTTCTGGCGTTTGGATAATATTCTTTCAACGCTGCGAAGCGATCATCGTCACTTAACATCACCTGACCGATCAGGTATTTGACCAGGTCGAAGTTATCCAGACCGACATGCGTCATCGGTACAACATTTTTAGTCGTCGTCGTGCTCAACAAATCAAACAGCGACCCATTTTTAAGGAATTTGGTAGAGAACGTCGCAAACGGCCCAAACAGCACGACTTGTTTGCCATCAAGATAGCGCGAGTCCAGATGCGGAACGGACATTGGTGGCGCACCGACAGAAGCCTGACCATATACCTTCTGTTTGTGGCGATTCGCGAGCGCCGGGTTTTCTGTTACAAGGAACGAACCACCA
Organism: Mixta mediterraneensis; assembly: GCF_014946725.1. Lineage (GTDB taxonomy): Bacteria > Pseudomonadota > Gammaproteobacteria > Enterobacterales > Enterobacteriaceae > Pantoea > Pantoea mediterraneensis. Next base: position 93,188 of record NZ_JACFXY010000011.1, on the reverse strand, counting down.
ACGGGGAAGCCCGCGTAATTGTCTGCTTCCGGGATGCCGGTTTTTTGCAGCAGTTTAAGCGCCCCGCCGCCTGCACCAATAAAGACGTATTTGGCGTCTACAGCACGCTCTTTACCGCTTCTGGCATCCTTGATGATAACGTGCCAGGAATTGTCGCTGTTACGTTTGAAATCGGTGGCTTCAGAAGAGGTTTCCAGCCTGAAGTTATCATGCTTCTTCAGGCTACCAATTAACTGACGCGTAATTTCACCATAGTTAACGTCGGTGCCTACTGGCGTCCAGGTTGCGGCAACCTTCTGCTGCGGATCGCGGCCCTCCATGATTAACGGTGACCATTGCTCGATCTGCTTGTGATCGGTAGAGAATTTCATGCCCTGGAACAGAACGGTCTTTTGCAGCGCTTCATAACGCTTCGTCAGGTAAGCCACATTTTTATCACCCCAGACAAAACTCATGTGCGCCGTGGAGTTAATGAAAGCATGTGGATTAGTCAGTACGCCGCGCTTAACCTGCGCCGTCCAGAATTGGCGCGAGATCATAAACGCTTCGTTGATTGCCAGCGCCTTGGTGACATCAATTGAGCCGTCTGCACGTTCAGGCGTGTAGTTCAGTTCCATATTTGCAGAGTGGCCAGTGCCGGCATTATTCCAGCCATTCGATGATTCAAGCGCGACGCCGTCGAGTTTTTCAACCATAATCTGTTTCCAGTCAGGCTGAAGTTCTTCTAGCCACGTGCCTAAAGAGGCGCTCATGATGCCACCGCCTATCAGCAGAACATCCGCTTTTTCTGAGGAGCTTGCGGCATGCGTTACAGAGGTCACTAATAAAGCTAAAAGGGAAAGCGAGGGCAGGACTTTTGTTGATTTAATCATAGCTGGCATTCAATACAATCGTAATCTTGGTTAAAAAATGATGGTCAACTTTAAATTATTGTTATTTATTAGTTGATTTATTTTTAGTTAATTAATTAAAAAAAAATACCAATTGTTTCTTTAGTTACAAAATAATGTGCAATAGTGTCAGAAAGTTAGTTTTTAAGCGGAACTCTGGCGCTTTAAAAGCGCGAATCAAAACTATACGGAAGCAACAACGTAGCGTATGTTTCTCAACGTATAAATACCTGCCCAAATCTATTTTGAAGTCTCTCAATGAACGCATCTCAGCAGCAAAAACCGGGACGTAAGCGCCCAATGAAACTCAGCACACTAACGACGCTCATGATGGTGGCGGTCATTTTTACCGTGCTGCTTAGCGTTCATCTTTTATATTTTATCCAGATTGATGATTTCACCCGATCACACGTCAAAGATAAGGCGCTTGCTGTTGCACGAACGCTGGCTGACGATCCGCAGATACAGCGCGGTCTGGCCCTGGCCGATAACGACGCACTGACTCAACCGATTGCCCAGGCTGTCCAGAGACGTAACGATTTACTGTTTGTGGTTGTGACTGACATGAAAGGTATGCGTCATTCTCATCCTAATGCGGATTTAATTAATAAACATTTTATCGGTGATGACCTGCTTCCCGCCCTGGACGGACATGAAAACATTGCGGTAAACCACGGTACGCTAGTTGAAGCGTTACGCGTATTCACGCCGGTGTATAACGCACAGCATCAGCAAATCGGTGTGGTGGCAATTGGTATTTCGCTTAGCGATGTCATCGCGCAGAGCAATAAAAGTCGCTGGAATATTTTCTGGACCGTTCTGCTGGGCGGATCGATTGGATTGCTGGGCGTACTGATTCTGGTTAAACGTTTGAAACGTATTTTGCTTGGGCTGGAGCCGCATGAGATTTCCAGTTTGTTTGAACAGCGACAAGCGATTCTTGATTCAATTAAAGAAGGCGTAATTGCGGTTGATGAGCAGGCACGCGTCACGCTCATCAATAAAGCCGCGCAACAGTTGCTACGTGAGACGGCTATGGAAGCACCACTGAGCGGCGATCGCATTCCAGATAACTCCTTAATGTTGAGCCACCTGCGCGAAGCGCTGCATGACGGCAGAGCCTGGCAGGACGAAGAATTAAACGTGCGTGGCCGCGTCATGATAAGTAACACCGTACCGGTTCGCAGCCGGGAACGTATTATCGGCGCAGTCTGTACCTTTCGTGATAAGACCGAAATCAGCCAGCTAATGCAACGTCTGGATGGCATGGTAAGCTATGTTGACGCGCTACGAGAGCGCTCCCATGAATTCATGAACAAGCTGCACGTTATTCTTGGCCTGCTGCATATGAAAAATTATGCACAAATGGAAGCGTATATTTTAAAAACTGCAAATAACTACCAAACGGAAATTGGTTCGCTCTTGCAGCGTATTAAATCGCCGGTAATAGCAGGCTTTTTATTAAGCAAAATCAATCGGGCCACAGATCACGGACATCGGTTAATGCTCAGCGATGCCAGTTATTTGCCTGATAGCGGCAGTGAACAGCAGATTGCAGCGCTGATTACCGTGCTAGGAAATTTGATAGAGAATGCGCTGGAGGCGCTGGATCAACAGCAAGAAGGCGAAATGCATGTCCTGTTGCATTATCAGAACGGCTGGTTGTCTTGTGAAATCAGTGATGATGGACCGGGCATTCCTCCTGAGCTGGAGACGGCAATATTTGAGAAAGGTTTTTCGTCAAAAGGCAATGAGCGTGGCGTAGGCTTGTTTTTGGTCAAACAGCAAACAGAAAGCCTTGGCGGAAATATCAGCGTCGAGTCAGAACCGGGCGTGTATACCCAGTTTTTTGTACAACTCCCGTGGGATAAAGGAAATAAAGTTTCATGATCAACGTATTAGTGGTAGACGATGATGCTATGGTCGCGGAGCTAAACCGCTGCTATATCGGCCAGATTGCAGGATTCATCTGTTGTGGGACGGCTTCGACCTTACAACAGGCGAAAGATCGACTCATGCACATCGAGCCGCCTGTCGATCTTATTCTGCTGGATATTTATATGCAGCAAGAAAACGGCCTGGATTTACTGCCTGAATTACGCCGTTCGCAGCGCCCGGTTGATGTGATCATCATTTCATCTGCAGCTGATGCAGCCACGATCAAAACCTCACTGAATTATGGCGTGGTCGATTACCTGATAAAACCTTTCCAGTTCTCCCGCTTTGAGGAAGCCTTAACTACCTGGCGGCAAAAAAGAACACAGATGAATAACCAGCAGTATTATCAACAGGCGGAGCTTGATCAGTTAATCCACGGTAATCCACCGGCGACAAACGAGCAAAAACGCCTGCCGAAGGGATTAACGCCGCAAACGCTGCGCACGTTATGTCAGTGGATCGACGCGCATCCGGGCAGCGAATTTTCTACCGCTGAACTGGCAATGGAAGTGAATATTTCACGCGTTTCCTGCCGTAAGTATCTTATCTGGCTAGCCGAAATAAATATTCTGTTCACTACCATTCATTACGGTGCGACGGGAAGGCCGGTTTATCGCTATCGGCTGCAGGCAGAATATCATTCATTGCTGAAACATTATTGCCAGTAGCTCAGCTGATAACGGTTATCCAGGAGGGCAAAGTTGAATTGTCGCGATGACGAGCAAATCACTTGCTTGTCACGGGTGATAAAAATGGCGTCGAGAGCAGGATGAGCGGCCAGATACGCGATGCCTTTTTCAACGCCCATGCCATACAGCAGGGTGGTGTAAATATCGCCATCAATGGACCGATCCGAAATAATGGTCACGCTGAGCAGCTCGTTATCCAGCGGATACCCTGTTTTAGCATCAAGAATATGATGGTAAATCTGTCCGTCCAGCTCAAAAAAACGCTCGTAAATGCCGGATGTCACGACTGATTTATTAACGACCTCAATCACGCCGATTAACTCATCAGCTGCGCCGAACGGTTTTTTCAGTCCAATCGCCCAACCGGCCTGACTGTCGGGCGCACCTAGCGTCTGTACATTCCCGCCCAGGTTAATCAAGGCGCGGCTGATGCCCTGCTGATGCAGCAAGGCCTGTACGCAATCGGCGATATAGCCTTTCGCTATGGCGCCAAGGTCAATTTCCATGCCCGCTTTTGCCAAAAATACCGTCTGCTTTTTCTCGTCCAGAATCACGTCTTGCGGATTACAGCGCATCAGCCGCGCCTGTAATTCAGCATCGGACGGCACGCTGTTGCCTTGAAACCCAATTTTCCAGCATTTCACTACGGGTCCGATAGTAAAATTAAAGATACTGTCTGGCATTAAACTCACCGCTTTGGCACAGCGGATAAGCTCAAAAACCGACGGGCTGACGTTAACCGGATGCTGACCAGCAGCAAGGTTGACGTTCATTACTTCAGAAGGCGTACGGTTTACCGTCAGTAAATTTTCCTGCTGTTTAATCAGGCGGAAAACCTGCCTTGCCAGCGCTTCATTAAGTTCAAAAAGCTTGAGCAGAATGGGCGAACCCATCAATACAGTGGAATAAGCACAGACCGGGTCATTTGTCGCCATGTACGCCTCTGCTTAAGATTTGACAAAAAAGGGGGCGCGTTATCCCCCTGTTGATTTCGTTTAGCGTTTGGCGAAGGCCGCTGCGTTACGCCCCGCCAGGATACCAAAGATGATAATATCAGCCACCGCATTACCGCCGATGCGGTTAGCGCCATGAATGCCACCCACAACTTCACCCGCCGCCCAGGCACCTTTTATGACCTGTTTCTGGCTATCCAGCACGGCCGTATCCGTATTAATAGTTACGCCGCCCATCGTATGATGCACACCGGGCGCAATACGAATGGCATAGTAAGGGCCTTCATTCAGCGGATGACGCAGCGCGGTAGTACGACCAAAGTCTTCATCTTTCTGCTTAATGACAAACTGATTGTAGCGATCCAGCGTCGCCTTTAAAGTGTTCTGATCCATATTCAATTTTACGGCCAACTCTTGTACGGTTGGCGCGCTGTTCACAAACCCACGCGCAAGGTATTCATCCGCGGCTTTGTTATTCTGGCGAACCTGCTCGTCAAAAATGATCCAGGCGCTTTTCTCCGGCAAAGCAATAATCTGCGCCGAAACTTTGTCACGGGTTTCCATTTCATTAAAGAAGCGTTGCCCCGCCTGGCTCACCAGAATCGCACCGCCACCCCGAATGGATTCAGAAATCAGGTATGACGTGGTTTGTTCAACGGTGGGATGGATCTGAATTTCGCTCATATCCACCGTATCCGCGCCTATTTTTTGCAGCATGGCAATGCCGCTGCCCGTGGCGCCTTTGTGATTGGTCGTGACAAAACCATCCAGCTCAGGGCGATATTTGACTACCATTTCGCGATTAGCGCTGAAGCCACCCGTGGCGACAATCACGCTTTTCGCATTCAGAATTCGGCTATCGTTATACTCATCAATGACTTTAACGCCGCATACCGCGCCGTTTTCATACAGGATTTCAGCGACCGACGTTTCCAGCAACACCTCAATATTGCGTTTGTTGATATTTTTTACCAGTCCACTGATCAGGAACCCTCCCACAGCTGAACGGTCGGCGGGACGATGTGTGCGATCAATGCTCATGCCGCCTGTGATGGTGATGTCGTTCAGTTCGATGTCATGGTTAGCCAGCCAGTCAATCGCTTCTGGTGCCAGCTCAACAAATTCGCGTAACAGAACTGGATTGTTTTTGAATTTGCCGCCTTTCAGCGTTTCTTCGTAAAACAGCGCTTTACTGTCTTCAATGCCTTCCATTTTCTGAAAACGCGTTTCTGCTGCATTCATACCCACAGAGGCTTTGATAGTGTTGCCGCCAATGGTTGGCATCTTCTCAATGATCACCACGCGAGCACCTTCATCGCTGGCCTGAATAGCCGCCGCCAGACCTGCACCGCCACTGCCAATAATCACCACATCGACGTTCTGTGGCGCTGCGGGGTTGACCCCTTCCTCAATCATCTGCGCTTTGCTGGAAGTGGTCATTGCACGCGAAACGGCTTTTTTTAGCGCTTCACTCTGCGTGGTTGCGCCGGTAATGGCGTCAACGTATGGGCTATTTGCTACCAACATGCGGGTTCGCAGGCTTTCAAACGTGGTGGTAAAATCGACATCCAGCGTATCGTCCGGTACGAGCGAAATGTCAGTAATACGGTCAGTATCCAGCGTCACGTTTATTTGCAGCTTCAATGCTTCAGCTTCGACTTTTTCCTGATAGACACCGGCTTTGTATTTACGACCCGTATCGCTGACGTCGCGAATCATCGCGTCCACCAGGGAGAAACGCCATAACGGCTCAGGAATATTCAGCGCCTCGCGCTGAGTACTATCAATATACAGCTCCAGTTTCTCATTATTGATAATGCGGTCGGCCCAGTCAGGATAAGCGATACAGGCTTTACCTATCGCCACCAAATCGTAACCGTGCGCCAGGGCAGACTCGGCATCAGCTTTGTTGACCACGCCGCCCACACCAATCACCGGTACTTTTGCCAGCGTTTCTGAGCGCATAGCGTGGAATTTAGTGATTAATGGGGTGGGATCGCGGGTGTCAACGATAGAAGGACGCAGAAACTGGCCCACTGAGAAGTGAACGTAATCCAGTCCACGTGCAGCCAGCTTTTCCAGCAGGTACAAGGTGTCATCAAAGCGAATACCCGGAACTTCGATCTCTTCAGGCGAAAAGCGATAGCCAATAATAAAGCCTTTATGAGCAAATCGGTCGGCCATCTGGTGCGCGATTTCCAGCACGGCGAGTGGGAAACGGGCGCGATTATCGCGGCTGCCGCCCCACTTGTCGTCACGCTGGTTAGAATTAGGAGAATAGAATTGTTGAATCAGGTAAGTATTTGCACCATGAATCTCTACGCCATCGAAACCGGCTTTGATCGCGCGGTTTACGGCATCACCAAATTTGGTGATCATGACGTCGACTTCGTCTGCCGTTAACGCCTGCGGCCGGGTTGCGCCTTCACGCGGCGCGGCAATAGCGCTGGGCGCGACGGGTGTTTTACCGCCAATTAACTCAGGCTCGACCATGCGGCCGCCATGATAAATCTGCAAAATCGCCAGTGAACCTGCGGATTTAATGGCGTCAGCGATCTTCTTCAGGCCAGGGATTTTGTTGTCGCTGTCAATGGCGATCGCGCCAGGAAAAGCCGGTACAGGTGGTCATAGGCGCCATGACTAACCGATTTTTTAGCACAGCGCCATTGGGTAAAGTAAGTGGATTCAGGATTGGGGTGAGTTTATGCATTGATGATCAACTCCAGAATTAAAAACCTCGAAGGCTTACCCTGACATTTTTTGAATAAAAATTGGTCCAATTTAATCTCGCCAATATATCAATTTTTTAGCTGCGCAATTGATAACTTTAGTTATTTAAGTTTTTATTTATTTGGAGTGATTTATTATTGCTGGGCCATTTTTATATCCCAACTAATTGTTATCCAGATGTTGACAAAAATCAAATTCTGACTTCAAGGTAACAAAAAAACATATAAAACAAATAGTTAACCAGAACAACTTGCGGCTTATCAAATAGCATTCACGCTATACCAGGGCCAGAAAAAGCTTAATTATCATGTATCAGCGCTATAAAACTCAGCTTCATAAAAATGATATTAGTTTTTTATTGATCCAGATCAAAATTAATAATTTTATAAATCGCAAAATATTTTCATTACCACTTAATATTTCACAGAAACTGGAAAAGAAAAAAGAAACAATTCACATGCCACGGTTAATGCGTTAACGAATAGAAAAACAATGAATAATATACCGGGGCGTAAACCACATCCTTATTAACTTGCAGACCAAAACAATGAAACCATTATCACCAATGCATGAACCGCCTAAAGCCGCCCCTGCTGCTGCAGGCCAGAAAAAACGCTATATCATGTTGTTTCTCCCGGTTTTAGTTGCCGTATTGTTACTGCTGATGCCGGTTCCCGCCGGACTCGAACCTTACTCGTGGCACTTTTTTGCTATCTTCGTGGGGGTCATTGTCGGTTTGATCTTTGAACCGCTGCCTGGCGCAGTAATCGGTTTGACTGGCGTAGTGGTCATCGCTTTGTTCAGCCAATGGGTGTTATTTAGCCCAGCAGAACTGGCCGATCCGAAATTCAAAACCGCCACCCAGGCTTTTAAATGGGCGGTGAGCGGCTTCGGCAACTCCACCGTCTGGCTGATCTTTGGAGCCTTTATGTTCGCTGCGGGTTATGACAAAACGCAGTTTGGCCGTCGCCTGGCGCTTATTTTGGTGAAATACCTGGGTCGCCGCAGTCTGACGCTGGGTTACGCCATTACTTTCGCAGACTTGCTGCTAGCGCCGTTCACGCCATCCAACACCGCACGCAGCGGCGGGACCATCTATCCAGTTATCGCTAACCTCCCGCCGCTTTACGGTTCTAAACCTAATGACCCGAGTGCACGTAAAATCGGTTCTTATCTGATGTGGGTAGCAATAACTGCGGCCTGTATCACCAGCTCAATGTTCCTGTCGGCACTGGCACCGAACCTGCTGGCCCTGGCACTGGTTAAAAGCATTATCGGGTTTGAAATCTCATGGGGCATGTGATTTCTCGCTTTCCTGCCCCTGGGCATCCTGCTGATCCTGACCATGCCCTTACTGGCATACCTTTTTTATCCACCAGAGGTCAAAATTAACGACGAAGTGCCGCGCTGGGCAAGCAGCGAGCTGGAAAAACTAGGGCGACTGTCACGTAACGAAATTCTGTTATTACTCTTCGTCTGCTGTGCACTACTGATGTGGATTTTCGCCACTGCGTGGATTGAGCCAGCCATGGCAGCGCTGCTGGTGGTTGTACTTATGTTGTGGACCGGCGTACTGAACTGGAACGACATTACCAGTAACAAACCGGCATGGAATACCTTTGCCTGGTTTGCAACGCTGGTAGCTTTGGCAGATGGTTTAGCCCGCGTTGGATTTATCGCCTGGCTGGGTAAAGAAGGCGGTCAGCTGTTAAGTGGTTACGATCCACAAGTTTCGGCTGTCATGCTGATGATTGCTTTCTTCCTGCTGCACTATCTGTTTGCCAGCACAACCGCTCATACCACGGCCTTGTTACCGGCAATGTTAACTATCGCAGCGTCAATTCCAGGCATCAACATGCCGGTATTCTGTCTGATGATGGTGACCTCGCTGGGGGTGATGGGAATTATTACTCCCTACGGCACCGGCCCGATTTACTACGGTAGCGGCTATCTGCCAACCAAAGATTACTGGCGTCTTGGCACGATATTCGGTGCCATCTTCCTGGCGGCAATGATGCTGATTGGCTATCCATGGATGGTGATGATGTTCTAATAGCTGTACGCAAAAGCGTGAAGATCAACCACTTATATTATACCATTCTGACACTCACCAGCGGCTTTCCCGGCGGCTGGTGAGATAATAAAACCATTAAATTCCGCCAGTGATGTTGTCTATTCTGTTAAGAAAAAAACTACCGAACATTAAGTGAGCATAACATGTCGAACAAACCTTTCTATTACCAGAACCCTTTTCCCCTTGCCGATGAAAACACTGAATATTATCTGCTGAGCCGCGATCACGTTTCCGTTGCTGAATTTGACGGGCAGGAAGTACTGAAAGTTGATCCCCAGGCGCTGACGTTACTGGCGCAGCAGGCTTTTCATGATGCGTCATTTATGTTGCGTCCGGCGCATCAGCAGCAGGTTGCTTCAATCCTGCATGACTCGGAAGCCAGTGAAAACGATAAGTATGTGGCGCTACAATTTCTGTAAAACGCTGAGATCGCTGCAAAAGGCGTTCTGCCAACCTGCCAGGACACCGGCACTGCCATTATTATGGGTAAGAAAGGCCAGCGCGTCTGGACCGGCGGGGGGGACGAAGCCGCGCTGTCGCGAGGCGTTTACAATACTTATATCGAAGATAACCTGCGTTATTCGCAGAACGCCGCACTGGATATGTATAAAGAAGTGAATACTGGCACCAACCTGCCGGCGCAGATCGATCTCTACAGCGTGGATGGGGATGAGTATAAATTTCTGTGCATCGCGAAAGGTGGCGGTTCCGCTAACAAAACCTATCTGTATCAGGAAACTAAAGCGCTGTTATCGCCAGGTAAACTTACTCAATATCTGATCGATAAAATGCGTTCGTTAGGAACCGCTGCCTGCCCGCCCTATCACATCGCTTTTGTAATCGGCGGCACTTCGGCTGAAAGCACCCTGAAAACCGTTAAGCTGGCGTCAACCCACTATTACGACACGTTACCCACAGAAGGTAATGAACACGGTCAGGCATTCCGGGATGTGCAGCTTGAGCAGGAACTACTGGAAGCGGCGCAAAACCTGGGCTTAGGCGCACAATTTGGCGGGAAATATTTTGCCCACGATATTCGCGTAATACGTTTGCCGCGTCACGGTGCATCGTGCCCGGTTGGGATGGGCGTTTCTTGCTCCGCTGATCGAAATATCAAAGCAAAAATTAACCGTGACGGCATCTGGATTGAAAAACTTGAAGTTAATCCAGGCCAATACATTCCTGAAGCCTTGCGTCAGCAGGGCGAAGGCAATGTGATCGCTGTTGATCTGAATCGCCCAATGAATGAAATTCTGGCCCAGCTTTCTGAGTACCCGGTTTCAACCCGTGTTTCGCTGACCGGCACCATTATCGTGGCGCGTGACATTGCCCACGCCAAACTAAAAGAGCGCATCGATAACGGCGAAGGATTACCGCAATATATCAAAGATCATCCGGTATATTATGCGGGCCCGGCGAAAACGCCAGAAGGCTATGCTTCAGGTTCGCTCGGCCCAACCACCGCAGGCCGCATGGATTCTTACGTTGATCTGCTTCAGGCCAACGGCGGCAGCAAAGTGATGTTGGCGAAAGGTAACCGCAGTCAACAAGTAACAGATGCATGTCAGAAACACGGTGGATTCTATCTGGGCAGTATTGGCGGCCCGGCTGCGGTACTGGCGCAGCAAAGTATTAAGAACCTGGAATGTGTTGAATATGCCGAGTTAGGCATGGAGGCAATTTGGAAAATCGAGGTAGAGGACTTCCCTGCTTTCATTCTGGTCGATAACAAAGGCAACGATTTTTTCCAGCATATTGAACGCAATCTATGCGCGAAATGCGCCAGGTAACCGTGCTGTTGTGGTTACATCGCAAATATAAAATCTGAAAAAGCAGGTCTGGGTTCAAACTTCCTTCGGGCCCAGACCTTTAATTTTGCAGCTACGGCAAAATCACTTTTGGTAAATGGCTGTATAAACGCATCCAGCGAACTGCGATAGCCGGTAAAGCTGCTTTATTCGGCTTCTCAGGCGTTTTCACTGTGGGATCGGATGAGGTTGCGCCATTGTCACAAACAGGTTGCTGTTTATTATCGTTAATGTTACCCAAGTCAGGGCATAGCCGCAGATCTGTTGAAGCTTAAACGGTTAACGGACGACCTTAATATTTCTGACAAGACGCAAAAAGTAAAATCTTACATGATAAAAATGATTTACAAGGCACTCATTTCCCGTAGCGTTTGCACTCTTCCTGCCAGCCCAGGCGGAAGCTCAGATCCTTATAGTTATGGCGCAGTATAAGAAGCGCGTTTATAACGTGAGATGAAGTTTATTTACCTTAATTCAAATGGTTATATCATCTCAAGGTAAAGCGCACAGCGCTTCCGTGATAAAAATATATATTTCATCGCATTATTTATGCCGGTTAACACACTACCTTATTATCAGTAAAAAATATTTCGCCGATATGCATGCTTTTATAAACTGCTCTGTATTGAGATCCGTTATTAAATAAAATATTTCGGCTCGCCCGTATCAAATAGTGATTATTCGCCCCACGATTGATTCGGCCTCGTTATTACAAATCCTGAACAGGAAAATCACAAAAAATAAAACACTATCAACGATAGTGACTCTTGCTGTGTTTAACAGCAATGGCGGTTATTATGGCTATAAACTTGCAAAAACAGACAGTAATGATCTAAGGTGAGCGGCTGAAACGTTTAACCGCTTCATTTATCCGTAATTCGGGCTTCTTATAGCTTTCATTTCCATCGTTTCTTACGTTCATATTTGCGGCTGCGAAAGCTATAAGATTCCCTCAATTGGGCTGTATGAGGAGAATATGACCACTAAAACACCATCATCTGAACATCCGAAAAAACACTTCTGGAATAAGAAACAAAAAGAAATGACCGTTGACGATATTACCGTCATAGACAACGACATGTTGAAACGTGCCGTCGGCGCGGCTGCGTTGGGTAATGCCATGGAGTGGTTTGATTTCGGTGTTTATAGCTATCTTGCCGTGATTATCGGTAAGGTCTTTTTCCCGGATGCGAATAATGCGGTACAGTTGATTGCCACTTTTGGTACGTTTGCCGCAGCATTCTTAGTTCGCCCAATTGGTGGGCTGGTCTTTGGGCCGCTCGGCGATCGCATCGGACGCCAAAAAGTCCTGGCGATGACCATGGTTATGATGTCCATTGGGACATTTTGTATTGGCCTGATCCCCGCTTACTCCTCCATCGGCATTATGGCACCGGTTCTGCTGCTGGTGGCACGTCTGGTTCAGGGTTTCTCAACAGGCGGTGAATACGGTGGAGCAGCGACGTTTATTGCCGAATACTCCACCGATAAACGCCGTGGTTTTATGGGCAGCTTCCTTGAATTTGGCACCATCGGCGGTTATCTGCTTGGTGCCAGCCTGGTCACCGCAATGACCATGATAATGTCAAATGAAGCTATGCTGGCGTGGGGCTGGCGTGTACCGTTCTTTATTGCGGCGCCACTGGGTTTGTTCGGCCTGTATGTGCGGCTGAAACTGGAAGAAACCCCGGCCTTCCAGCAGCATATGGAAAAACAGGAAGCGCTGGAGCAGAGTAAACCACGCCTGACTTTGCTACAGATGTTGTCTAAATACCGCGCACCGATGATGAAATGTATTGGGCTGGTACTGCTGTTTAACGTATCCAACTATATGCTGACCTCGTATATGCCGAGCTATCTGACCGGCGTACTGGGTATGAATGAGATGAGTGGTCTGCTGCTGGTAATGGTCGCAATGTTTGTGATGATGCCGCTAACTTTGTTATGGGGCCGCTGGACTGACAGAATCGGTCGACGCCCGGTGATTGGTTTTGGTGCCGTTGGCCTGATTCTGCTGTCGATTCCCTGCTTTATGTTGCTTGGGAGCGGTAATATGTGGGCCGTATTTGCAGGGTTGCTGGTTCTGGGTGTGTTGCACACCTGTTTTAGCGGCACCATGCCGTCAACGCTACCAGCCTTGTTCACCACGGACATTCGTTACAGCGCCCTGGCCATCGGCTTTAATCTGTCAGTTTCGTTGTTTGGCGGTACGACGCCACTGATTACCGCCTGGCTGGTCGATACCACACATAACTTAATGATGCCCGCTTATTACATGATGGGAGCTGGGGTGATCGGCCTGATCACTATCCTGACAGTACATGAAACCGCACGCCAGCCGCTGAAAGGCTCTTCACCTGCGGTAGCAACCAGAGCGGAAGCACAAAAGCTGATTGATAAGTTGCGCATGCGTAACAGTAAACCGAAACCGATTCCTGTGCCGTCGGAATAATCAATGACTAAACCGGGCTAGCCCCGGTTTTTTTGCCATGCTCCGTATCTATTTTCTCAAGCTATTTGCTGTTACTCTTCGCTGCTTTGTCCGACTATTTCCTATTTTGACGACGAGCTGACGCGCGCTGCTAGCCCGGCAAAAAATAAAGGTTTCAGTACACTTTCCTTCCCGCCATGTGCTTACTTACCTGATAACGCAGCCGTTTTCACTTCAATATTTAATGAAGATGATCGTAGCTACCTAAAGTATGTTGTAACTATAATGGTTATTTTCTGTGCGATTTAAAAAGCATGGCTGGCTTGTCATTAAAACCATGCAGCGCATGCTATAACAGCTGGTCTGACTATGCAGATAATCAAAAGTGCGGAATTATCCGCACCATCTTTACTTAATCGTTACCAAAACGGCCAACGGTGCTTGCAGCGCCTAATGTATGTCCTTTCAACTGGCTCAATAATTCAGCATGCGTTAAACCCGCTTTTAACTGTGCGGGAAGATCGGTGGCGATCAATACAAAGTTATAATGATGCAGACCGCTACCCGCCGGGGGGCAAGGACCGTAATAACGGGTGGTGCCAGGCGAATTTTGACCGCCGGTATAACCTTTACCTTGTGTTAGCTCGCCTTGCGCAAAAGCGCTTCGGTTTACGGAGATGTTGTATGCCACCATATGAGTCACACCCATGCCTTTGCCGCCGGACGGATCGGTAATTAATAAAGCGAAACTTTGGGTGCCGACAGGAACATGTGACCAGTTAAGTTCAGGCGAGACATTTTCACCGGTACAAGAAGGGTTACTTTTGTTGCCGCCAGCAAATTTCTTCTCTAGTACGGCATTGTCAGTAAAATCTTTGGATTGCAGCGTAAATACCGATGCCGCCATGCTGGTAATCGGTAATGTGGCGAATAAAATGGCGCACGCTAATTTCTTCACAAATCACTCCTGTGGGAAAAAATAAATTAAACAGCAGCTAAATATTAACCAGCCGTAATGATACCTTTGCGAAACGTTAAGATTCAGCCGCTTATTAACTATATACCCATCTGTGAAGTGCGATAAAAAATTCACCCGCTTCCGCCAGGCGTACTGGAATATTTAGCGTGATATTTTTCATTCTGACTTGTTATTTTGAAGGTGATTTATCCACCGTCACCACAGAAAAGCGAAGATAATGAAAGGCCGCCGGGCTTTTTTGCAACACCGAATCAGCCCTTCCCGTTATGGCTATGAATCCGGCCAGAACGGGAAGAAAAGCTAACGCGTTATTGTATTTGTTTTAGCGCAGCAAATACCCGCGCAATTGCCACGGCGCCCGGATCCTGGACGCCATGCAAATTTTCGCTGTTGAGATATGACGAGCGCCCTGCCTTGGCCTTTGTCATGCTGGCGGTATTTTCCGCGCCATTATTCGCGGCATCGGCCACGTCAGTGAAATCTTTGCCGTTAACCATCGCTTCAATTGCGGGTTGTAGCGCATCGATTAAGGTACGATCGCCGAGCTGCGCGCCGCCATAATGCTTCATTTTTTCCAAACCTTTTTGCAGCGCTTCAGGCAACGCGTCGCCCTCCGCCATTTTTTGTCCGGCAGCGGTAAAGAAGATAGCCATTAACACGCCGCTGGAGCCGCCCATCACTTTTGCCAGCCGCTCGCCTGTTACCGCTAACAGATCGGGTAAGACGTTTAGCGGCAATTGTTTTCCTTTACACTCATCATAAATTTGGCGCGCCCCCGCGGCGAACGTTGAACCGGTATCACCATCACCAACCTGCGCATCCAGCTTGTTTAGATCGCTTTCATTGGCGATCAGGGTTTCGCAAATAGTATTGATGATGCGCGCGACTTCCGCGTTTTCAGACGGTTCAGCGTTGATCTCACTGGCCTGTTTTTTCGCTTTATGGGATTTCAGTGCTTCAATTTTTACCGCTTTTAACCAGCCTGCGGCTTCTACGGGGGCGCAAATGGCTTCTTCAAACAGCGGTGTCAGTTCAAGACAGGTAACAGAATAACCTTTCATATCCAGCGCGGTCATCATCGCGGCAGGTCCAATTAAATACTGCACGTTTTTGCTCAGTGGTGATTCGATCAGGTCACGCGTTACCAGGTTCATTTCTAACGCTGACATTCCACCGAGATTGTTGACCAACAGCGCGCACGGTTTTTCACTCTGCTGCTGATTAAACACTTTTGTCAGAAGCTGTTTGGCGATTTGCTGGCTACTTTGTGATTCCATAACCTCAATGCCCGGTTCACCATGAATACCAAGACCCAGTTCTACGCTGCCCTCCGGCACACGTTCGTTCGTATTTTCGCCAGGCAAATGACAGCTCGACATGGCGACGCCCATGGTAGTCAGCGCGTTATTCGCCGACTCGGCGATTTTGGTCACCGTTGCCAAATCGTCACCCCGTTCAGCAACAAATCCCGCAATTTTATGCACCAGCAAGGTTCCCGCCACACCGCGCGGCTGAGGATTTTCAGGCAGGGCGACATCATCACCCACGATCACCATGCTGACATTAAATCCTGCCTTACGCGCTTTTTCAGCGGCCAGGCCAAAGTTAAGACGATCGCCAGTGTAATTTTTTACGATTAACAGGCACCCGGCATCGCCAGTCAGGTTGACGATGGCGTTATACACGGCTTCCACGCCTGGCGAAGCAAACACATCACCGCATACTGCGGCAGTTAACATGCCCTTACCGATAAAGCCAGCATGCGCAGGCTCATGCCCCGAGCCGCCACCAGAAATCAGCGCTACGCGTTTTTTATCCCAGTCATTACGCATCACAATGCGGATCCATGGATCGACATCGAGTCGCACCAGATTTCGCCATGGATTAGCGTAAATGATGCCATCCAGCGCTTCAGCAACAAGATCTTCCTTTTTATTCATCATGAATTTGGTCATTACTTATTCCTCATCTGATTGGTTCGATGTTATTTGCGTGATGAAAAAGTGTTACACAAGGAAATGAATAGCGGAGGTAAAATGCGCTGGTAATGTCTCAACCCGCAGAAATCCATGTCAGCCCCATTTGCATGATATGTTTGCGCGACAGCAGAATTGCTAAGCTCACAGCTATCGCGCTAACTATTTCACTTTTCCATGGAATACCCAGAACGTCCAGGTGTGATAAATAAGCGTAACCGGCATGACAAAGGCCACGCCCGTTAACACAAATCCCTGTGTTATCGTACCGGAAGCGCTTTCATGGAGATCAAGCTTGTGCGGAATTAACCATGGATACATGCCCCAGGTCACGCCTGCAATTACTGCGGTGATCAGCGCCAGCGTTATAGCAATTTGTACATGTGGACCAGAACGGTATAGCGCAAACAGCAGCATTAACCACAGCATACCGATCAACAGGCAAAGGCCTTTGCCCCATCCGCTCCACGTTTGCTGCCAGGGATCGGGATTAAGCAAGATCAACGCTAAAAACAGTACCAGCGCAACCACCCAGAAAAACCATGCTAATGCGTTTGCCAGCATTTCCACTGCTTCACCAATGCGCCAGCGGATCCAGCAGCAACCAAGTAACAAATAAATCGTCATTAAGCCGAAGCCAGACACCATTGCGTACAGGCTAAAGCCGGACAGGCCCCGCCCTTCCAGCACCACGCCTGCGCACCATCCCTGACAAAACGCCGCTAACGCCGAAGACAGCGGCAATAGTTTATCCAGCCAGTGTTTTAACCTGTCGCTGGCCTGCGAGCGATATTCCAGCGCCAGCGCCCGCATAAACAGACACAGCAGCATGATAAAAACCGGTAAATACAGCGCGCTAAATAATGTGCTATAAGCCACAGGAAACAGCGCCAACAGACCGCCCGCCAGCAGTACCAGCCAGGTTTCATTAGCGTCCCACACCGGCAGGATGCTGTGGACCATGCGCTGTTTTTGCTCTTCATCACGGAACCAGAAAAACAGCATACCGACCCCGAGATCGGCACCATCCAGCCATACGTACATCAACAGTGAAAACAGCAGCGTCAGCGCGGACAGATCGGCTAAGTTCATTGTCCGTTATCTCGATGAGGTGGTTAACATATTGGCGACAATGTGGGGTTCCTGTGGCAGCGGCGAATTTACATGTTGCAACAGGTAGCGCAGGCCCAGCGCGAAGCTCAGGCTGTAGATCAGCAGCACGCCGATAACAGACGCCAACATCCAGCCGAGCGGCAGCGCTGAAACACTTTGCGCGGTGCGTAACAAGCCATAAACCGTCCACGGCTGGCGCCCCAGTTCAGTCACCAGCCAACCGGCCAGCATGGCGATGAATCCACCCGGCGACATCCACACCAGCCACCATAATAAACGACGCGATCGGATCAGTTTCCCCCGCCAGCGCTGCACATTGGCGACCAGCGTGGTGATCAACATTAATATGCCCAGCCCGACCATTACGCGAAACGAAAAAAACACCAGCAGTACCGGTGGCAGCGAATCAGCGGAAAATTCACTCAGGCTTTTTATATGGCCGTAGAAGTTATGTCGCAGGTACAGCGATCCCACATTAGGGATCGCGACTTCAGCAAGATTACGCTGCATTTGCTGATCGGGTATCGCAAACAGCCGCAGCGGCTCTCCCTGGTCTGTCGCGGGCGGCTTCCAGCTGCCCTCTATCGCCGCCAGCTTGGCAGGCTGATAACGCAGCGTATTTTCACCGTGAAGGTCCCCAATAATCAGTTGCAGCGGCACGGCAAACAGACAAAAGGTGATAGCACTGGTCAGCATGAATTGGGTCGCCGCTTCCTGCGGACGATGCAGCACACGCCACGCCGCTACGCCAGCTATCATGAACGCCACCGCAATCAGCGTAGCCAGTAGCATATGGGCAAAGCGCCAGGGGAACGAGGGTGCGGAAAGCAGAGTAAACACGCTGTTGGGATGAAACACACCGGCTTCATCCCGTGAAAAGTTAGCCGGTGTTTGCATCCAGGAATTAGCAGCAAGGATCCAGAACGCGCTGAGAAATGCCCCAATGGCCACCAAACAGGTAACGATGAAATGAATACCGGGCCGAATACGTCCCATACCGAACAGCATTACGCCAGTCAGAGCTGATTCAAGAAAAAAAGCCACCAGCACTTCATAAAACAGCAAAGGGCCAATTACGCCCCCTACCCGCTGAGAGAACGGCGCCCAGTTGGTGCCAAACTGAAACTCCATCACTACGCCAGAAACCGCACCGATTGCCACCGTCAGCGCAAAAATCTTTAGCCAGAAATGCAGCGCCTCCCGTGCGCCAGGATGATTGCCCCAGAGCCAGCGCGCCTCAAACCAAACCAGAAAAGGCGCAAGACCCAGCGTTAATGCCGCAAGCGTGATGTGCATACCCATTGTCAGCGCAAACTGACCACGCGACAGCAACAGCACCCATTCTGCATCACTCATGGGTCGGCTTTCCGCTGTAACGGGTTACGGGTGGCTCCTCTTCGCGCTGCAATTCCTGAGAAAAAGCTTCCATGCCGGCGAACAAAGGCCGCAGACTTTGCCACAGCGCTTCGTCCTTCAACAGCGAGATCACGCCCTTCAGCCCAGGCGCAGCCGTTTGCTGCTGCGTCTGCTCACTGGCCGGTTTTAGCGCCAACAGGCCGGCCCGTAGCGCCATAATCATATGGTTAAACCTTTCGGGTGGAATTGTACCCAGCGCCATCATTAACAATGACAGGTTTTGAATCGCGTTTTGCGAGCCGGGCCGGTTTAATCCATCGACCAGAATTTTGCCAATCTCACTGTTTGCTTTCACCACATCATTCGCAAGACGTAAAAAACCATGCTCATGCAGGCTTTCCAGCAGCGTATCCAGCGATTCTTTTGCGGTAGGTTCGGTCCGCGTAGGCGGCACGTCGTATTGCATGCGTTCGGCCATTAAAATTTCTCCGGATGTTTTACGTGTGCGGGTGGTTGTTGATAACCCGACTGCTGCCATTTGCCTTCCACTGGCAGATGATCAAGCGGTGTGCGCTGGCCGTATCGAAAATTATGTTGGGGCAAAGGATTAGGCTGCGGCGGCCGATTAAGCTTGTGCATTTTCACGGCAATCTCTTTATATGCTGGTGTGTTCACGTCTGGGTCATGATGATCACCGGTTAAACCGTTTACTCCCGGCTTGCCATGATGGATAGGTATAAATAAGACGTTGCCGTGCACCCGCTCAGTAATCACCACAGGCACTTCCAGGTTGCCACGTCTGGACGCAATCGATACCCAGTCGCCCTCCTGCAACTGACGATCGGCAGCCAACTGCGGCGAGATTTCAACAAACCAGTTGGGCGACAGTGACAGAATACGCCCGCCCTGTCCGGTTTGATTAGTGGACTGGAAATGCTCCAGCATGCGGCCATTATTCAGCAGCAAATCATATTCATTATCTGCACTCTCGGCTGGCGGCTGCCATTTGAGCGCATACAGATGCGCCTTTCCGTCTGGAAAGTGAAAGGTGTCGGTGTAAAGCAGTGGTGTGCTGCTACCATCAGCTTTTACCGGCCACTGTTGAGACTGCCAGCCCACCAGCTGTTCATAACTGACGCCAGCGAAAATCTCAGCAATGCTTGCCGCTTCAGCCATGATGGCGCCGGGATTAGGATAACGCCACGGATGACCCAGACGGGCGGCAAGATCGGTCAAAATTTGCCAGTCCGGACGGCTATCGCCAAGCGGCGGCATCGCCGGAGAGAAATGCTGGATACGTCGTTCAGTATTAACGAAAGTGCCTTCCTTCTCGACCCCTGGACATCCCGGCAATACCACATCAGCAAATTCGGCGGTGCGGCTCATGAAAATGTCCTGTACCACCATAAAATCCAGTCGGCTGAAAGCTTCGTGGACTTTAGTGGAGTCGGCATCAGAGAAAGCGGTTTCTTCGCCGATGATGTACATGGCCCGCAGTTTTTTCGCATGGGCCTGTTGGATCATCTGGAAGTTGTCTGCACCCACCTTATCTGACAAGGCTTCAGTCGCGACACCCCAGGCTTTGGCCCACTTCTCTCGTTTAGTCTGATCCGTGACCTTTTCATAGCCAGGATAAATGTTACTGAGGCAGCCAAAATCACTAGCGCCCTGCACGTTATTGTGACCGCGCATCGGATAACCGCCAGTACCGGGACGGCCATAATTTCCGGTCACCAGCAGCAGGTTTGACAGCGCAGTGCTGGTATCCGCGCCGTGGCTATGTTGCGTGATACCCATCGCCCATAACAGGCAAACGCTGCCTGCATTTCCGATCATTTCAGCGGCAACCGTCAGCTCTGCCACGCTTAAGCCAGTAATGTCGCTGGCAAATTCCAGCGTAAATGGCTCAAGTGAAGCGCGATATTCTTCGACCTGAACAACCCGTTCGCGGAGAAAATCTTCATCGGCGTACCCGTGGTCAAACATATAGCGCGCCATCGCCGAAGCCCAAACCATATCAGTGCCCGGCTTTACGCGCAGATAGCAGTTAGCACGTTCGGCCATTTCATGACGACGAGGATCAACCACCAATAATTTTTGCCCGTGATGTTTGTGGCTTTGCTTGATGTGCGAGGCGATAACCGGATGGTTTTCCGATAAGTTGCTGCCGACAATCACAATCAGTTCAGCCTGCTGTAAATCTTTGATACTGCCTGCATCGCCGCCATAGCCTACAGTGCGAAAAAGTCCCTGGGTAGCTGGGTTCTGGCAGTAGCGTGAAGAGTTATCAACATTATTAGTACCAAAAATAAGTCGGGCGATTTTCTGTGTCAGGTAAGCTTCTTCATTACTGGCCTTGCTGGAGCCAATGAATCCAATAGCATCACCGCCGTGCTGGCTGGCAACCGCACGTAACCCTTGAGCCACGTGCTCCAGCGCCTCATCCCAACTGGCAGGCCGGAACCGTCCGTCTTCACGAATTAGCGGAGTGGTCAGGCGTTTAGGACTGTTAACAAAATCCCAGCCAAACTTGCCCTTAATACACGTAGAAATGCCGTTGGCGGGTGCGTCTGCAACTGGCTGAACTTTTAAAATATGGCGGTCACGCGTCCATATTTCAAAACTGCAACCCACGCCACAATAGGTACAAACGGTTTTGGTTTTTTTGATTTCTGCCTTACGCAGCGCGGTATCCATAACGGATACCGCGGTAATCGGCTCCATGCTGATACTGTTTTCCAGCGACTTAACGAAATCAATCAGTGGCCGTTTTACCTTTTGCGGGGCTTTGTTGAATAAATCAGCTTCAGGACGAGTGACTCTGTAGCTGACCGGGTTTTCAGGCAATACGCACGCTTTCTGGCATACCAGCCTTCGTTATTTTATTCAGCGCACGCACCATGCCCAAAGCCTCTGCTACCTGACCATCGTAATCACGCAGCGTCAGTGAACCTCCGAACAGTTGCTTTACCCTGTACATGGCCGTCTCCGCTATCGAGCGACGGTTGTAATCTGTTGTCCATTTCCACCGGGCATTACTCCCGGTCAGCCGCTGATTCGCTACTGCACGGTTACGGTCTGCGTACTCTACGGGCCAGTAACCCGCTCCTTTTCGGGGCGGGATGAGGGCACTGATTTTCTTGCGCCGCAGTTCATCGTGACAGAGTCGGGTGTCGTAAGCGCCGTCTGCTGCGGCTGCCCTGATTTTTCTGTGTGTCTGCCGGATAAGACCCGGGAAAGCTTCTGAGTCCGTGACGTTGTTCAGAGACAGGTCCGCGCAGATGACTTCATGTGTTCTGCTGTCAACGGCCAGATGCAGCTTCCGCCAGGTACGACGGCGCTCTTTGCCGTGATTTTTGACTTTCCATTCGCCTTCACCAAAAACCTTCAGCCCGGTGGAATCAATCACCAGGTGTGCGATTTCACCCCGGGTGGGTGTTTTGAAACAGACATTAACCGACTTTGCCCGCTTGCTGACACTGCTGTAATCCGGGCAGCGCAACGGAACGTTCATCAGGGCAAAAATGGAATCAATAAAACCCTGCGCAGCCCGCAGGGTCAGCCGGAACAGGCGTTTAATCATCAGGACGGTGGTGATGGCAAGGTCAGAATAGCGCTGAGGTCTTCCCCGTGATGAAGGCGTTGCCGACTCATACCAGGCATGAGTCGCTTCATCGTCCAGCCAGAAAGTGAGGGAGCCACGGTTGATGAGGGCTTTGTTGTAGGTGGGCCAGTTGGTGATTTTGAACTTTTGCTTTGCCACGGAACGGTCTGTGTTGTCGGGAGGATGCGTGATCTGATCCTTCAACTCAGCAAAAGTTCGATTTATTCAACAAAGCCTCAGGAAAGCTGATACTTTTTGCCGGAGCCGGCATTTCTCGTAATCTTGGCCTGCCGGAGTGGCATGAGCTGATCGCCCATCTCGCCAACGAGTTAGGTTACGATCCTACAATTTTCAATACCTATGGCAACCACCTTTCGCTGGCGGAATACTATAAGCAGAAAAAGGGTTCGCTGGGACCGTTACGCAGCTGGATGGATCGTGAATGGCATCGACCCGATATTGACGTCCGAACATCTGAAATCCACACCATGATCACTCAAGGCAACTTCTCGCGCATTTACACGACCAATTACGACCGCTGGCTGGAGGCCGCGCATGATGCACACGGTGTGCCTTATTCAAAGGTTGCCAACGCTGCTGATTTAGTGGCTTTGACGGAACATAAGCGACATATCATCAAACTTCATGGCGATTTTGATGACGATACTTCGATTGTACTGGATGAGAGCAGCTACTTTGAGCGGCTCTATTTTGACTCCCCGCTTGATATTAAGCTGACGCATGACGTGATGGGCAATTCGGTGCTGTTTGTTGGTTACAGCATCAGCGATTTCAATATTCGCTTGCTGTTTTACCGCCTGACTAAAATGTGGGGCCGCACCGGCCTGGCGACTGCGCGACCTAAATCCTATCTGTTCACCAATCGTAATAACCCGGTAGCAAAAGAGGTGCTGGGCCAGTGGGGTATTGAGATGATCGTGTCGGAGGAGGACGACCCGCGCAAAGCGCTAGCAAATTTTCTCGAAGAATTAATCGCTTAAGCCTGCTGATGTCTGTGCTGCTTACATTGTAATTCTCCAGTGAAAAACAGCGGCCGTCATGATATACTGTATATATTAACAGTATCGGAGGCGAGAAAATGACTGTCGAGACAAAATTTGTAGTAGTCAGAAAGGGTGAAGAGAAGATGACGTTTGCCAATAAGAAAGAGGCCGATGCTTACGACAAAATGCTCGATATGGCTGAAGCCTTTACCGACTGGCTGTTGCAGCATCAATCCGCGCTAGACGAAACGCAGGCTGAAACCCTTGGCCTGTTGCTTGCTGAGCAGAAAGATACCGTGCAGCATATTCTGCGAACCAGCAAGCTACCGGCAGCCACGCCCGCTACTGCGGTAGTGAAAGAAGAGGCTGACGCAACCGGCAACAAGAAAGTACGCGCCGTTAAAGCAGCCTGATAATAAAACGCCGGTAGCGATAATGCTTTCGGCGTTTTTGATTCCGATAGATTTCAGCGCATTTAAAGACCACAGCCGTTTATTCCATTTTAATTTGATACCACGTGCTTCGTCCGCCGCCTGCCAGCTTAGAGAGACAACCTTTTTCCAGTAAATCGGTCAAGTGGCGCGTTGCTGTTGCTTTGCTCACTTTCGCGACTTTCTGGTACTGGCTGGCACTGATTCCCATCTCAAACCCTTGTTCGCCACCATCCAGCAAGCAGTTAAGGACTTTAACCTGCTCTTTACTCAATCCCACATTCTGATGATGTAGCCAGAACCGCGCTTTTTGTTGCGTGTGTTCAACACCGATCATCGCCTGTTGCAGACTTTCATCCAGAATATCGAGAAACCATACCAGCCAGCCGGTGATATCCAGATCGCCTTTCTGCGTCTGTTCAAGCACACGATAATAATCGGTGCGTTTAGCCAGTATTGCTGAGGACATGGCATAAAGCCGGATGCTTTGGCTGTCTGCCTGTGACAAAGCCAAATCGGTTAAGGCGCGCGTGATGCGTCCGTTTCCATCATCAAATGGATGGAGCGTCACAAACCATAAATGACAGATTGCCGCTCGTAGCAAAGGATCAAGTAAAACATCGCGCTGGCTCTGATTAAACCATGTGATGAACGCTTCAAGCTGTGTTTCCAGACCGGAACGCGGCGGAGCTTCAAAGTGTATGGTGGGGCGATCGATGCGGCCTGAAACAACCTGCATCGGTTCGTTACCGCGCAATGTACCGATGCTCAACGAGTGGATTGACCATTCATCAGCCGGAAATAACCAGTGATGCCATAGGCATAAGCGTTGTAATGTCAGCGGCTGGTCACGGTTATTAATTGCATCCAGCATCATCGTAGCCAACCCTTCGGAGCGATCGGATACCGGATAAGGTTGTTTTTCAGAAACGCCCAGACGCCGCGCCAGCGATGAACGCACTGACTGCGCATTGATGCGTTCTTCTTCAATCGCCGATGATGAAAGGATATTTGCCAGTAGCGTGTCCAGCGTTTGTGCTTCTTTGTCGGAATGCAGGCTGGCACGCCCCAGCAACATACCACGCACATGCTGAACCTGACGCAGCCGTGGCAAAAGCTGCGCATTTTGCCAGTAAAAGTGGGGCCAGTCGGCCTGTTGCCAGATCCATCGTATCGCCATTATGTGGCTTATCTCCTCTGTCCTCTGCATTGAGCCGAATAACCTGACTTATTCGGCTCATTATGTGAGTCAATTATAGGCAATTATTGGCTCATAAGTGAATAAGTAAAATGCAGAGAGGAATAAAGCAGACGGCTAAAGCCCGATTTTGGATGGGTGACGTGAGCTGCGCAAAATGACCGACACTAACAGAAAGGCGTCATCCAGCTAATCTTTGCTGAAAGCCGTATTTAAAACAGAAGAAGCTACGTCAGCGCTTCAGTAGCAGGCGGGTTCTGCGACAAGCGTAACAGAGGACGGGAAGGTACACTGAAATGACCTGACAGATAAAATTTCCCGTCCCTTAATCACAGCGGTAGTCAATTCTTCGCGTTAAGGTGCTGCTGAAGTTGCTGAATACCCCATAACGCCAGTATATGATCTTCTTCTGAAGGTAAACCGCTAACGCTAACCGCGCCAAATACGACGCCAGCATCGTTTAACAGTGGAAAGGAGCCACCATGATCGGAGAAGGTATCCTGGGCAATCCAGTTTTGCTGAACCATCGGCTTGCCGTTTTGCACATTAATTAAACCGATGTACATTGAGGCATGACTAAAGCGCAACACTGAATTGCGTTTACGCTTCATCCATTCCAGATTGACTGGGCTTGAACCCGGCAACGCAGCGAGAAACAGTGGCTGGCCAAAGGCATAAACTTCTATAGCAACCGGTAAGTTTTGTTCGCTGGCACGCTGTTGCAGGTTCTGGCCGAGCTGCCATGCCAGCTGAAAATCAAAAGTGGGTAAACGGCTTTCGGATTCTTGCTGTAGGATGAGTTGCGGCGTAAGAGTAGGGGACATTTTTTTCGCTCATGTTTTGATGGAATTATTTTTCCAATAAACATATCAATAAAATAAAATTACCGCACCCATTTATCGAAACAGCTTCCAGACTCAGTTTTTCGCTATATTTCACTTCAAAACGCTTTGATTATTGCCTGGGAAGGTGACATAGCAGGCGTGAACATCACTGATGCTGCGTGCTACTTTGCTTTTGCGTATTTATGGAAACGAAAAGCGCTGCCGGAAACAGCAGCGCTGAGGTGATTAGCCTGGATAGATGCCGCGATCTTTACGCGCCATTAAAATACGTTCACAGGCTACGATATAGGCTGCGGTGCGTAGTGAGCATTCTTTCTCTTTGGCTTTTTCCCAGACGTGAACCATTGCGTCGGTCATGATCTTATCCGAGCGCTGGTTGATTTCATCTTCGCTCCAAAAGAAGCTGGCCATATCCTGCACCCATTCAAAGTAGCTCACAGTGACGCCGCCTGCGTTGCATATCACATCCGGTACGACAATGATGCCACGCTTCGCCAGCATGTCATCCGCGTCAGGATAGGTTGGGCCGTTTGCACCTTCCAGCACCAGTTTGCAGCCCAGGGCTTCTGCACGTTCACGGGTAATCTGGCCTTCAAGTGCCGCCGGGATTAAGATGTCCATCTCAGTAGTCCAGAAGGCTTCTTTCTCGATTGGCTGGGCGCCTTCAAAACCCGCGATTTGCTTATGTTCAATCTGCCATTGCGTCAGCGCAGTCATGTCTATGCCATCGGCATTGAACAGCGTTGCGGTGTGATCCTGAATGACCACCACGCGCGCACCTGCTTCATCAAATAAACGTGCCGCCTCGCTGCCGACATTACCAAATCCCTGAACCGCCACGCGTGCGCCTTTAATGGCAATCCCCGCACGGCGGGCTACTTCGCGTCCGGTAATAAATACGCCGCGTCCGGTGGCTTTTTCACGTCCCAGCGAGCCACCAAGATGGATCGGTTTCCCCGTCACCACGCCGGTAACGGTGGTGCCGATGTTCATGGAATAGGTATCCATCATCCATGCCATAACTTTGCCGTTAGTGCCAACATCCGGCGCAGGAATGTCTTTTTGCGGCCCAATGATAACGCCGATTTCACTGGTATAACGACGGGTCAGGCGCTCCAGTTCGCCTTCCGATAACGTAAACGGATTGACACGAATGCCGCCTTTTGCACCGCCATACGGTAAATTCACTGCTGCGCATTTAATCGTCATCCATGCTGAAAGCGCCATCACCTCGTTGAGATCAACGTCGGGATGATAACGAATGCCCCCTTTACCCGGACCACGTGAAAGGTTGTGCTGAACACGATACCCTTCAAAATGCCGGATAGATCCATCGTCCATCTGCAAAGGAATATCAACAATCAGGGCACGTTTAGGATGTCGCAATGTATCTATCCAACGTGAAAGATCGCCAAGGTAGGGCGTAACACGGTCAATTTGTTGCAGGTAGGTTGACCAGGCAGATGTGCTACTTTCAGACGCGTAAGATAACTTATCCATAGAAAAACCTTTCTTAATGAAGATATTTATTGTGTAGAGACGTGGATAGAGAGCGCAATCAACCGCGCCGACATAATTTATCACTGCTGAAAAAAATATGTATTGCTGCCGGGTGGTATGCCGTGCCGTCAGGGTCATTAAGAAAAGAATTAAATGAATAATTATCTAAATATCTGTTCAAATATTGCTGCATAAAACCGCTGAATTTTGCATGAAATATGCATAAACAAAGATTATTATTAATTTGTGAATATTTGAGGGTGTTCAAAAAGTGAAGGAATTGTTTATTCGCTGCATTGACTTTGTTGCACCAATGCGCTGCATTAGATAAGTTAAATTACGGATTAGTTTAAGTATTGTTTATTTAAGTTTGCCAGAGTATGTTATGAGCCAGTAGGGGCGGTATAAATACTGAGTAATGGAGCGAACACCGCATTAACCGATCTTTCACTAAAGCAGTGCTTCCTTCATTAACTTTTACAAAATCATAACGCTATAAGCCAAATTTTAAGAGCATGCCGAAGCAGGCTGTACTTTTATCCTTTTTAAAAAGCGCTAAAATAGACAGTTCATATGTTACGGAGAAAGACAGTCATAATGCGTTATCGTTTTATACTCGCCGCTATCACGGCCGCCACTCTGTTGGCGGGATGCGCTAAGCATTCATCAGAAGATGCACCAAATGAATTCGCTGCTGGTCCAACACAAATCGATGTCTCACACATAATGACGCGCGCGGATGATGGCTCAAATGTCTACCTGACGGTTGACGGCAAGGACGCTGGCGAATTGCTTAACGGCGAAAGTAAATTGATCTATGTCCCGGCGGGTAAACACACCGTCGGCGGCTATGTCCCGACCCTGTTTGGCCTGGGGCGTGTCACTATTGCGCCAGTTGAAATCACAACTTCGCCGGAAAGCGTAAAAAAAGTAGCCTATTCGGTTACGCGTAATAAAGCTACCTTTGCCGAGAGCAACGGCGAGCAGGGCTAAGTAAATTTAAATTCGGCGCGTTGCGATGCGCCGGATTGAAGTCTTAGTGATGCTTCAGCACGGCTTATTCAGTGATGCCTATAGTGATTTGGCGGGCAGAGAGATGACATCTCCCTAAGACAACCGGAGGACGTTTTGTGCTGATTCTGCGCAATTTAGAAAATCGTTTTTTTAGGTTTTGAAAAAATTTGCAGAACTGGTTGTGGATCAGAGCGCAGCTAACAATGTTTGTGCCGTCAGCTCATCAGTAATCAAACCGGTGAGCAGCCCGCTGGCCAATACCGCACGGATAGCCGGGATTTTCGATATGCCTCCTGCCAGCGCAACAATCTCATCACGGCGGCGAATATCAAACGAAACAGCCAGCGTACGGGCGGTCAGACTGTTATGGATCATCTGCCCACGGGCATCAAAAAAATGACCGAGCAATTCTCCCACACCACCGGACGCTGAAATATCTCGAATTTCCGTCTCTTCTATCATGCCGGCTTCTACCAGCTGTGCGGCCGGCTCCACTGTTCCGATTCCCACCAGTTTCACTTCGCTTTGGGCCGCCATCGCAAATACTTCGCTGACGCCGCGTTGAGCCAGCAATACGTCGCGATCTTCTTCGGTATTAGCAAAAAAAGGCACTGGCATCATATACGCCTGCGCACCGGTTTTTTCGGCAATGCGGTGCATAACATCGTGTGGATTGAGGGCGTAATGACGCGTCAGGCATCCCAGCAACGAGACGAAGCGGATATGTTGCGCATCAAGCCGCGGTAACTGATGAATGGCGGCAGAGAGGGTCCGTCCATGCCCTAAACCCAGCGTAGTTGATTGCGCGGAACTGAGCAGGTTGCGCAGGTAATCTGCTCCAGCCATACCCAGCGCACGCACCGGCAATCCTGCTTCGCCCAGATCTGGAGCAACACGGCAAAAGCGCAGCCCGTGACGTTCACGCAGCTGGTTCTCCAGCTCCACACAAGCGACAATATCGCCGTCAATCGAAACTTTTACTGCGCCTTCTGCTACCACTCGCGCAATTAATCGATGGGTTTTAACCGAAGGCAGCCCAAGGCGCTTTGCTACGTCAGCCTGCGTATAACCGCCGACATAATGCAACCAGGCCGCGCGGATAGCGAGCGACTCATCGCTGTCAGTGGAAACGGGAGACTTCATAAAAAAATCAGATAGCCAGTGCGTGAATTTGGCTTACAGCGCGAGCGGCTTCTTTGCCTTTCTTCACGAAATGTTCGGTATAGAAATTGATGAACTCATCGGCTGGCTGGAAGTTATGTGGCGTCAGTGACACAGAAAAGACCGGCACGTTGGTGGTCAGCTGCGCCTGCATCAGTCCGCTTACGACTGCTTGTGCAACGAAGTCGTGACGGTAAATGCCGCCATCAACCACCAGCGCAGCACAGACAATGGCATCGAACTTACCCGTTTGCGCCAGCCGTTGAGCCAGCAGCGGCATTTCAAAAGCGCCCGGAACGTCCCACGTTTTAATCTCGAATGACGTTCCACGGCTTTCAAGTTCCTGCTCAAACCCAACCAGGGCCTGAGAAACGATTTCGCTGTGCCAGTTTGCTTTGATAAAGGCGACTTTCAACGGCTGCATGACTTACTCCAGTAAAAGTGACATAACGGGTTAGCGGACCAAATGGAGATCCTGTACCCCCGAATCAATATGATCGGCCCAGAAGGCAACGCTCTCGGCAATATCTGCGACCACCTGACTGTCGGTGGGCTCGCGTTCTTTAAAGCTTAACTCCAGGCAAATCTCATTATTCTGCGCACCGCCTTTAGCTAATGCTTCAAGTAGCGGAGCCGGTTGGATTCGACCGGCTGCATTATACTGTAATGTAAAGGGTCTGTGCCCGCCTTTATCCATCATACTTTGTTTTATATGGATAATGGGTGAATAGCGCGGCACGGCTTCAGCCCAAGCATAGGGATCGTAGTCGCGCGGATCGTCAGACGTTACATCGCCGTGATCAATATCGGCCATCATCCACATTGGCAATGCCAAAGGCGCCTGGCTTAAGCGCTGTTGCAATGCCAGACTCGCCGGGATCGTTTCGCCGAATTCACGCCCTATGCTCATCGGTTCCCAAAATAAATACTCCAGGCCCGCCGATTTGGCGTGCTGGGCGACCTCTGCCCAGCAGTCAATTGCGATGGCTATCAGCTCTTCACGTCGCGTGACGTCATTAAAATCTTTATAGGTAAAAATGGCGAACTGTGATCCTATCGCTTTGCCACCAAGTTCAGCCGTAATATCGGCAAAAGTTTTAAACCAGTTAATGTAATAGCGCCGCACATCCGCATCGGGATGCCCGAAATGATTCAGCCGGCCATAAGGCCCGGTCATACCAGAGGTGACACATACACCGGTTTCGCTCATCGCCTTTTTCATCCGGCGCGCCATTTGCGTAATCGTTGGCGCGGCCCAGGAAGGATTAATAAATTCATGCGTGAGCTGCAGGTCGCGAATGCGAATTTGCTGCGCGACGGTATAAATCAAATCTTCCGGATCAGCGAAGCGGTTAACCAGAGGATTAGTATTCAGAGAAAGCGTTAACGGCATGAGTCTCTCCTTATCCTGCGTGCGCGCGTAGAGGCTGAGGTGGTATGGTGACGAACGTGGCATCAAACCATTGCGTAAATGCCTGCTGCTGTTCTTCACTCAGATGTAATTTATGTTTGGTGCGCCGCCAAATCACATCTTCTGCCTGCTGTGCCCACTCTTTCTCAACCAGATAACGGACTTCGATTTCATATAGAAGGCCGCCAAAGTGACGTCCTAAATCAGCCAGTTCACTGGCATTTCCTAAAAGCTGCATTAAGCGGGCACCGTACAGACGTGCATAATGTTTACGTAGCGGCTGAGGAAGCCAGGGATACTGGGATTTAACCTGCTGCAGAAAACTGTAGAAGTCGGCGTTAGCGATTTCGCCGCCGGGCAAGGTGGCGCTGCGCGTCCAGTCTGGTCCCATCGTTGGGAAGAAAGGCGCCAGCTTTTGCAGCGCGTGTTCGGCCAGTTTGCGGAATGTGGTAATTTTACCGCCAAATACGTGGAGCAGCGGGGCGTTTTGCTGATCGTCGAGATCAAACACATAGTCGCGCGTCACCGCCGACGGGTTGCCTTTACCGTCATCAAACAGCGGTCGTACGCCGGAAAAACGGGTTATGACATCGCCCGGCGTAAGTTTCACTTTGAAATAACGGTTAACCACATCAATAAGGTATTGCTGTTCGCTATCATCAGCGGTCACCGCTTCGGCTTTGCCTTCCCACGGAATATCCGTGGTGCCGATCAGCGCTTTGTCGCCTTCATACGGATTGATAAAAATGACGCGCTTATCCTTGTTCTGTACCAAATATGCCTGCTGACCTTCCCAGAACTTAGGCACAATAATGTGCGAACCCTTCACCAGACGCACGCTGCGGTTGCTGCGGGTATGGGTCACCTGGTTAACGATGTCCAACACCCAGGGTCCGGCTGCATTGACCAACACGCGCGCTAACACGGTACGCTGCTCTCCGCTGGCTTCATCTTGCAACGTAATTTCCCATTTGCCGTCTTTTCGGGTCGCAGCAAGGCAGCGCGTGCGCGGTAAAATGGTTGCGCCGCGTTCGGCGGCATCCAGGGCGTTGAGCGTGACCAGACGCGCATCATCTACCCAGCAATCTGAATATTCGAAGCCTTTTTGATACTGATCCAGCAACGGCGCACCCTCCGGATCACGCGCTAAATTTAACGAGCGCGTACCCGGCAATTTCTGGCGACCACCAAGATGGTCATACAGAAACAAGCCGAGCCGGACCAGCCAGGCAGGGCGATCAATCGGACTGTGCGGCAATACAAAGCGCATCGGCCAAATAATGTGCGGCGCGGAATTAAGCAGCACTTCACGTTCAATAAGCGCTTCACGTACTAAGCGGAATTCGTAATATTCAAGATAGCGCAGCCCCCCGTGCACCAGCTTGCCAGAGCGCGACGAAGTGCCTTGCGCCAGATCGTCTTTCTCACACATCATCACCGTTAATCCGCGACCCGCCGCATCGCGGGCAATGCCCGCGCCATTAATGCCGCCACCGATAACAAATAAATCCAGAATATTTTCACTCATTATTGACTCCTGTATGGACGAACCCGGTTCGACCAAAAACATATTCAGCCTGCGAATGACTGTTTCAGTTGATGCCAGACAGATGGCAGATCGTTGCGGATTTGTTGATAGCTGGAGAATAAGTGTTGATAGCGTGCAACCAGTTCGGATGGCGGCGCTTCAGGGGTATCGAGTAAAGGCGTTACCCAGGTTTCAACACAGCGCTGCATGGTTGGATAAGCACCAATGGCGACAGCCGCCATCATCGCAGCCCCCGCTGCGCCTGCTTCTTCACGATGGCTACTCCGTACCGGCACGCCAACGCAGGCAGACAATATTTGCCGAAGCTGGACCGAACGAATGGCACCGCCAGTAAGCCGTAGCTCACCGGGCATTGCGCCACCCATCGCCTGATAACAGTCGCGTGCTGCCATACCAATGCCTTCAACCACCGCACGAACCATATCGCCAAATTGATGGTTGTAACTCAACCCGACAAAGCTGGCGCGGGCTTCAGCATTCACAAACGGGCCGCGTTCACCGGCTTCGGAAATATAAGGGTGATAAAGCAAGCTACCGGGTTGCGCTTCACTCAACCAACGGCCAATATGCTCCACCAGTCTGGCGTGATCGGTTTCGCAGCCAAAACTTTTGAGCAGTTCGCTTGCCACATTGAGTAACCAGTCAAGATTCAATGTTGAGGCCATATTGGACTGTACTTGGGTGACAAAACCCGGCCACGGCAGCGGAATAATGTAGCCGGTCTGAGCAGGATTGAGCCAGACGTCCTCAATCGCCACCGCACGCAGATGTACGCCCGTTGAACCGACAATCGAACACGCCGTATTGGCCTCGCCGGTATGCACGCCTGCCCCTAGCGCGGTCATTGCCATATCGACATAACCCAGACAGACTGGCGTACCCGCCCGTAAGCCGGTTAAGGCTGCTGCTTCAGGCGTGAGCGGATGCGTGATTTGACTTCCATCAATAATTTCAGGTAGCAAATGGCGGCGATGTTCCAGCTCAAGTGAAGCAATCACGGTGTCGTCATAACGCTGATGGCGAAAATTACCAAACGTGTAGCTGGCTTCAGAAGGATCCGTGGCGCGCACCCCCGTCAGATTCAGATACAGCCAGTCTTTGCAGTGCAGCGCGACTTCGCAACTGTCCAGCAGTCCATGATAATGAAGATCCATATGGGCAAGCTGTGAACTTTGCTGGCAAGTAGTCAGACCGGTTCCGGTTGCTTCAAAGCGGGCACGGGCAAGCTCAGACTGATTCAGGCGTTCAACCGTCGGTGCCGCACGCGCATCCAGCCAAATCCAGGCATCGCCAACGGGCTGGTTATTGGCCCCGACCAGCCAGCTACCATTGCCCTGGGCGGTCACAGCAACGGCTACTACGCGTTCAGATAAATTATCGACGCGCCCGGCAAGCTTGCGGATTGCGGTCACCGCATCCTGCCAGGTTTGCGTCATGGATTGTTGTGCTGCGCCACCTTCGCCACGGTAATAACTATTGCGTACTGAAGCGCAGCCAAGCTGTACGCCTTCAAGATCAAACGCTACCGCTTTAACCACAGAAGTGCCGGAATCCACACCCAGAATAATGTCGCGATTATCCATGCACACCTCCTCGCCATTGCGGTAGCCCTTTACCGGTAAGAAAAAAGTTTTTCATTGCTATCCCGCTTTTTGCGTTCCTGAGAGGGAAACGCTGTTAACAACATGTGATGATTTTGATAATTAATTACATACACCACATCTCACTGAGATAACACTCAAATCGTATTATTTTTCGGGTCAAGGAATATATTTCATTTTGTTTAGCGAGGATGATCACATTTCATCGCCGGTACAATGAAGGTTACCTAAATGGGATTTGGTAAATAATGTTTATAACTCAATGGATTAATTTATATTCCCGGAATACGGAAGAAATAAGCGATCCAGATCTCTCTCTGCAAAAAAAACGTGGCTGGCTGTTGACAACTTAACCATATCAGCACAATCCTCTCCAGAGTAGTTATCATATTTATAACATTTAGGGCGGTTTATATCGCTTGTTAAACAGCCTGAGAGGTCAACGTTATGTCCGATGTCTCTACCCTTACGCGCCAGATTTCACGTCGCCGTTTACGGCGCTACACCTTCATTGGCATCGCTGTTATTGCGGTCATCGGTGCAATGGCACTGGATACCAAAGTGGTCAAAATAGGGTCTGCCAATGATGTGCAGGAGCAGGCTTTTTCGCCGGACACGTATGGCAATAAAAACTTTCCTGATATTAAGAAAGATGTCATCTCACGTGCGGTTGACGCCAAAACGCTGGCTGAGGCAGTGCTGGCTAATCAGCAAGAGGCGGCGAAAAAATATGGCGTGGGTGCGCCGCTACCGGTATTGCCTGTCAAATTAGAAGGGGTAGTCGAACAGGGACAGATGGGCATTTACACGTTGAAAGTGGCGAATATGCCGCAAGAAATTCAGGTAAGAATGCAAACCGGTCCGGCGATTACCGGCACCGATTTACGTGATGCAACCGGCAAAATCCAGTTCGGTGATTTCACTAATCAGATCGAATATCAGAATGCGGGTTCTGCCATTAATCGCGCGATGAAAAAGGCGGTATTAGACAAAGTGGATCGTGATGCCTTACCCGGTAAAACGGTGCAGGTGGTTGGGGTATTTCGTTTGCTTAATCCCAAAAACTGGATGGTAACCCCGGTTAGTCTGGAGGTGAAATGAGCCAGTTCAAAGTTAATCCGGCGTTGTTAAAAGGGGAAGTGATCCTTGAAGCGCGGAACATCAGCAAAGTCTATGGCTCTACCCATGCGTTGAAAGAGGTCAATTTTGAAATTCGCCGTAGTGAAGTCACCACGCTGTTTGGTGAAAACGGCGCAGGCAAATCGACGCTGATGAAAATCCTTTCCGGGGTGATCAACCCTAGCGCAGGAGAGATTGTGCTGAATGGCGAGAACAAGGTGTTTCATTCCGCCACAGAAGCGCGCGATTGTGGCATCTCAATCATTCATCAGGAACTTAACCTTGCCCCAAACATGAACGTCCGCGACAACATCTTTATTGGCCGGGAAATTATGAAACCCGGCGGGGTAGATTACGCCGAAGAAGCGCGGATTACCCGCCATCTGATGGAGGCGCTTGAAGAAGAGATCGATCCGTTAACCCCCGTTGAAAATTTGCGTCTGGGTCAGCAGCAAATTGTTGAAATTGCACGCGCATTATCGGTGAACTCGCAAATCCTGATTATGGATGAGCCAACTTCTGCCTTGAGCGCAGCAGAAGTTGAAGTGCTGTTTCAGGTAATCCGCGACCTGACCAGTCAAGGCGTGGCGATTGTCTATATTTCGCATCATCTTGAAGAAGCGCTGGAAATTACCGACCGTGCGGGGGTGCTGCGTGATGGCGTAATGACGGCGTATGCCAAACGCGATGAAATCAATCTTGAATGGATTGTGCGCAACATGGTTGGCGACCACTTTGATCTTGGCTCCTCACCCCAGGGCTACGAATTTGGACATACCGCGCTAGAGGTCAAAGATCTGACCGTAAAAGGCGAGGCGGGTATCAAATTGGTGGACAACGTTTCTCTTAATGTTCGCGCCGGGGAAATCGTCTGCATTTACGGCTTAATGGGCGCAGGCCGCACAGAATTGATGGAATGCGTGGCGGGACGTTTACACCAGTCCAGCGGCAGCATTCTTTTAGAAAACGACGACGTTTCCAGCCTGTCAATTTCACAGCGTATCGCGGGGGGGTTGGCGCTGGTGCCTTAAGATCGCCAACGCGACGGTTTAGTCCAGACCATGACCGTCGGTGAAAACCTTTCTCTTGCCAGTATCAGCGACTTCGTACGTGGGCTGATACTTTCAACGCGTCGTGAAAAACAGCTCATCAACGACGGCATCCGCAACGTCACGGTGAAAACCGCCGGTGGTGAGGCCGCGATTGGTTCGCTTTCCGGTGGTAACCAACAGAAAGTGGTGATCGGCAAAATGCTCGCGACTCGTCCCAAAATCATTCTGTTGGATGAACCCAGCCGCGGTATTGATATTGGCGCTAAAGCCGAAGTGTTTCGTCTGCTGGCTGACAACGCCAAAAAGGGCTTAGCGGTGATCTACACCACTTCCGAAGTCGGCGAATGCCTGAGTATTGCCCATCGCATTGTGGTGATGAGCAAAGGGCGGATCTCAGCCATCTTCGATTCCAGCGTAACCAAAGAACGCATTATGGCCGCCTCGGGCGAATCTCTGGTGGCATGACGATGAAAAACGGAGCAAAAAACATGACAGACAGAAGCCAGACGCTGAGCGCAACGCCGCCCGTCGCCAAAAAAGCGAATGCGTCAAAAGGCATGAATGTGGCACACCTGCTGCTTGAAGGGCGCGCCTTCATCGCCTTATTGATTATTATCGCAACCTTTTCTTTCACCAAACTATTTTACCGGTGCCAACTTTCTCACTATGGCGTCACATATAGCTATTTTTGGCTTACCTGCCATTGGCATGTTACTGGTTATTTTGAATGGCGGCATTGACCTTTCGGTTGGCTCAACGCTCGGCCTGGCGGGCGTTTTCGCGGGTTTTTTGATGCAAGGCGTTAATCTGGAAGCGCTGGGCGTGGTGCTTTATCTGCCGGTGTGGGCGGTTGCCATTCTAACGCTGGCAATGGGCGCGCTGGTGGGATTAGTGAACGGGATCCTGATCGCATGGTGTCGCGTACCGGCCTTTGTTGCCACCCTGGGTTCGCTGTATGTCGCACGCGGCGTTGCGCTGCTGATGACGAATGGCCTGACTTACAACAAGTTGTCGGGCAGCGAAGCGCTGGGCAATACGGGATTCGACTGGCTGGGATTCAATCGTATTTTCAACATTCCGGTGGGTGTTCTGGTACTCGGGGTGGTTGCGCTGGCCTGTGGCTTCTTGCTCAGCCGTTCAGCTTTTGGCCGCTGGCTGTATGCCTCGGGCGGTAATGAGCGCGCGGCGGATCTGTCCGGCGTACCGGTTAAACGCATCAAGGTTAGCGTTTACGTGCTTTCGGGCATTTGTGCTGCGATGGCTGGGTTGGTGCTTTCTTCTCAGCTTACGTCAGCCGGTCCAACGGCGGGGACAACTTATTAACTGACGGCAATAGCTGCCGTGGTAATCGGTGGCGCAGCATTGACGGGAGGACGCGGCAATGTGCGCGGCACACTGCTCGGCGCATTCGTCATCGGTTTTCTTTCTGATGGTCTGGTGATTATCGGTGTTTCTGCTTACTGGCAGACGGTATTTACTGGCGCGGTCATTGTGCTGGCCGTGTTGCTTAACACGCTGCAATACGGTCGGCGCGGACGATAAATCTCACTCCCTGCGCGGGAGTGAACCCGTAAACCTGTACCCCCCAATAATAACGGAGCAACAATATGTTCATTAACAGCAAGCGTTTCATTCTGGCGGCGGCCGCCGCCGCTGCAACAGTATTTGCAATACCCACCTGGGCAGATAATGGCTTGATGACCATTATCGTTAACGATCCTTCCAACCCTTACTGGCTGGCCGAAGGGCAGGTTGCCCAGAAAGCGGCGGAAAAGCTGGGTTACAGCGCCAAAGTCAGCGCCCATAAGGGGGATGCCAATACTGAGAGTCAGCTAATTGATACTGCGATCACCAATAAGTCTAAAGCTATCATTCTGGATCCGGCGAACGCCGACGGCTCTATCGGCTCGGTTAAAAAAGCTATCGCTGCTCACATTCCGGTATTTGTAATCAATGCCGAGCTGAACCAAAGTGGCCTGGCAAAAGCGCAGTTAGTGTCTAATAACGCACAAGGTGCAGCTGTAGGTGCGATGGAATGGGTAAAACAGGTCGGTGACAGCGCCAATTATGTTGAGCTGGTTGGCCCGCCTTCAGATAACAATGCCGCTACTCGTGCCAACGGTTTTGAAACGGTATTGTCACAATATCCATATCTGAAAAAGGTTGGTAAAGAAGTGGCGAACTGGGATCGGACGCAAGGCTTTAACAAAATGCAATCGCTGTTACAGGCCAATCCCAATATCAAAGGGGTGATCAGCGGTAATGACGAAATGGCGCTGGGTGCTATCGCCGCCCTGAAAGAAGCGGGCAAACTGAATCAGGTAAAAGTTGGCGGTTTTGATGGTTCCCCGGATGCGGTGGATGCTGTGAAAGCCGGTACGCTGGCCTATACCGTGATGCAGCCGGTCGCGCAGTTTGCGCAGAAAGCGGTTGAGCAGGCTGACAGCTTCCTCAAAACTGGTAAAACCGGTGCACCCGCAGAGAAACAATTATTTGACTGCGTGTTGATTACCAAAGAAAACGCCAACAAGTTTGTTTCACCTTTTGTTTTATCTGAGTAATGGTGCGAACGATGTTATTGGGCGCTGCGGCGCCCTTTTTTTATCGCGCATCACTATTTGCTAAATAGTCGTTTCGGCGGTGTAATTAGCGCCGAAATAGCATTTTTCTCTCGTAATCCCGGATGATATATGGCGCAAAACCTGCAAGAAAATTCTCTCGGCGTATTCATGGCAGAAACTTTACCGAGTGACAGCCGACAGGCGCGGCAGCTGGCGCGACGCCAGTTGATTGCAGAGGCCGTAATGGCAGAAGGTGCGATCCGCATTGAAGATATTACTGAGCGCTTCGGTATTAGCCTGATGACCGCCCACCGCGACATTGATGAAATGGTGGAGCGTGGATTACTGCATAAATCACGCGGCGTGGTTTCTGCTACACCTACCAGCCT
Organism: Mixta mediterraneensis; assembly: GCF_014946725.1. Classification (GTDB taxonomy): domain Bacteria; phylum Pseudomonadota; class Gammaproteobacteria; order Enterobacterales; family Enterobacteriaceae; genus Pantoea; species Pantoea mediterraneensis. The sequence continues at coordinate 53,812 of NZ_JACFXY010000011.1, read as the reverse complement.
GGTGGAAGCCAGCGATATTTATCGCGCAACGCGGCAGCTGGAGGAGAAACAAGCGATAGCGGAGATAGCAGCAAGTTATCTGGAAACCGGGCAGGCCATCTTTCTGGATGATTCCACCACTGTCCTGCAAATGGCACGTCTTCTTCCCGCCAAAGCGCCTTTAACCGTTATCACTAATTCGCTGACGCTGATGAGCGAATTAAAAAATGTGCGCGATATTACCCTGCTGGGCCTGGGTGGCCAGTTTCATAACTGGTGTAATGCCTTTATGGGCCGCATGACGCGCAATGAAATTGCCAGTCTGCGCGCCGATATGTTTTTCGTCAGCATGTCCGCAATCATTGACGACACCGTGTTCCACCAGTCGGCAGAAACGGTCGAAACTAAACGCGCAATGTTTGACGCTGCGCAGAAACGTATATTAATGATGGATAACACCAAATTTGAACGTCGGGCGCTGCATAGCTTTGCCCATCTTAATGAATTCGATGCCGTAATTGTTAACCAGGGTACAGCGGTTCCCGTTTTACATCGCCTGCAGGACTTAGGTATTAATGTCGTTGTGGCGCCAATGAAATTGCCCGGCGTGAGTAGATCAATGAATGACTTTTAGTCATCATCTTTTCGCAGGCGAATGACACAACAGGCAGAGCTGACAGCAAGATGCACGCTCCTGGTAATGTTTTTTGCGCGTAACCGTTCCGGGTTACGAAATTGATTAAAATAAATACTGGATATTTGAACAGGTGTTTGTATACTATTTCTGCTGCCCGCTGGGTATTAGTGTGAGTAAGTAGATGGTGATGCCTATGATGATGTCGACAGAAAACCTCAATTCGCTGAATCAATCGATCACGATGAGCAGCCGTGAAATTGCTAAAATGACCGGCATTACTCATGGTGAGGTGAAGCGTTTGATCAAAAGCCTGGAAGCTGCGCAACGTCTTTCGCAGCCCATAAGCGTTAATGTTTATGAGCGGGAAGGAGAAATGCGTCAGGAATATTGCCTGAATAAACGGGACTCTTTACTGGCCGTTGCGCGACTTTCTCCAGGATTCACAGCAGAAGCGCTTGATCGCTGGCAGGATCGCGAGAAAAGTGCGCATTTACCGGACTTTACTAATCCTGCCGCCGCCGCACGTGCCTGGGCGGAACAGTTTGAACAGCGTCTGGCAGCAGAACAGCAACTGGCGCTCTTTGCCCCAAAGGCTGAATTTTTTGACCGTTTTGTAGACGTTCAGGACGCACTAGGCTTTCGTCAGCTTTGCAAAATGCTGAAGGCGAAGGAACCGGAATTCCGGCAGTTTTTGCTGGAGCGTAACATCATGTATCGCGCTAATGGTGTACTGACACCGCAGCATTATCATTTGCAGGCGGGCTATTTCACTCTGCATTCCGGTATTGGTGAAAATCAGCACGCTTTTTCTCAGGCACGCTTCACCGCGAAAGGTGTTAAATGGGTTGCCAGTTTGTGGGCAGGGCATATCGCGTTACAGCCAAAAGGCGCGGCGGCTTAAAACAGATACGCAATTCCTTCTCTTTGAAAGAGATATAAATGGCGAGTTTTTGCCTTCTGAGGAAGCCGTTCTCATGACCGAAGCGACGATGCGGCTGTTTACCTGTAGCAATCGGGGCGCCGGAATATATTCTGGCGCGTTCGTTAACGAATGCAGGTCAGTAAGATCTGCGTTGCTGGCTTTTTAAATTGCTGACCGATAAACATATTCTGCCGGGGAACAGATTGTTCCCGCGGGGATGGTGACGTTCTCCTTCGCGTAACGCATAAAAAAGCAGCGCGCTCGCTGCACCCATTGATGAAACAGCATTAAAAAACCTGAGCGCCAGCCAGGCCCGCCACTCAGGTTTGACTTATAAATATAGTGATAGCTGTTATTGCATGACTCGCTTATTTATTTAACAGCGCTTCGTATTGCGCCTGAAACTGCGGGGCGTTCCATACGCCGTCAAAGAGGGTATAAGTGATATAACCCTTATTGAGCCAGCCGGTGTCAGTGTCGTCCAGAACCGATGTCAGCGCAGCCGGGTTCATGGTCTGCTTTGCCTTGCCGTCTGCCAACAATTCATAGCCGATCTGCGGCGTGGGGAATACTTCGTTACCGATGTAGTGCACGCCCTTGATGTCTGCTTTTGCCAACGCCGGGTAATTAATGCTTAGTCCAGAACCTTTGGGCAGTAGAGGTGTACCCGCCTTGTGTTTAGCGTTGAGCTTATCGACCATACTGACCACGTAATCGACCGATTCTGGCCAGTATTTTTGGGTGCTCGGCCACTTATTTTTCATCTCATCTTCGGTAAGGATGTAACCGATGCTGGCCGCAATCGCCGGAAAGCCATAGCGTACAGCGCGTGCGGCGGCGCCGACGGTGCCGGAGTTCACCTGCGACATGCCAGTGTTGGGGCCGTCGTTAACCCCGGAGATAACCAAATCTGGCGCGGCGTTCTTCAATATCCCCCACAGGCCGAAATCAACGGCGTCGGCTGGCGTGCCGGGGAAGCAGTAACGTTTGCTGGCGACTTTTTTAACATCGAAGAGCTTGCCGGTTTTAAAGGTAATGGCGGAGCCAATACCACTCTGATTAGTGGCCGGGGCCACCATCCAGACGTCATAGCCTTTAGCCGTCAACTTGTCTTGCAGCGAGGTGCTACCTGGCGATTCGCAGCCGTCGTCATTGACGATCAGAATCTTCAGCGGGGCCGATGCTGCCTGCGCGGTGAAGGCGAAGGCAGAAAGCAGGGCGGCGGCGAGTATTTTTGTTTTCATTGGTATTCCTTGTGTGATGGTCAGGGCCTGATAGGCGCAAAAAAAAACCTAAGACACTTGCACACAGCGCGGCTGCGACAAATATCTTAGGTTTTGCCTGCATTCAGTAACAATCCCAGGATGACAATAAAAATACGCCCAGTAATTGTTGTCGTCCAGAGAGACAGGCTATTTTCTGTGACAAAGCTCAATAAATAAAACAGAATTTTTATATTAAAAGAATAAATTAAATTATTTTTTACGCCTTTCAGTTAATCGAGTGTTTATATAGAAGTCTGTTTTGCATTAAATATTTATATTCAGATTTAATGCGCCATTTACGATATGAACACGATCACAGATATTAATTCCAGGCATAAAAAGTGAGTGTGATTTATCGGCGTTGATGATATTGTCGCCGTCACTGGATTGTTACTGTATATACAGGCAAAACCTATGTCATATATCGCGAACGGTTATCACCGCTCCCGAAAAATGACGTAGGTTTTTTGTTTTGGGCGGCGGATAAAAAGGAGAATATAAATGAAAAACGGCTGACAGAGTTAATGGTTGTCGTAAGTGCTGCAACCTATCCGGTAAAAATAAGACAGTAATGTCTTTTGATGATGCGGTGACCATCTATTTCGCACTGTTAAAAGATGCTCTGTTTACTGTTCCCGACAGCGATCAGGTGTGGGCCAGTTTGCGGCTGATCCACGACAACGTACAGGTAGCATAGGCTGTTTAGGTGAAGGAACCAGGGACATGTCGGACCGTTTCTATGCCAGCGCCGCCGCATAGCAGCACGAAATCATGACCATCATTTTAAAACAGGTGGAACGCGGTGATCAGTTCCTCGGACTGGTCGGGGTGTTCTTCGATGGCTTTGAAAGTGGTTTTAATAAGGTGATAACCAAAAACTAAATATTTTATTAAATTTGCTCGCTATAGGGTGCCGTAAATCGGTGCGCTGAAATGCGTCGAAGCAGGGAAAGGCATTCGACGACGAATAAAATAACATTAATTTCATTCCGTTTGGCCGCAGCTCGCTATTAACGCTCGCCGGTAAGAACGCGCTGTGGCTCTATGCTAGGGTAATAATTATGAACCTGAATCGCATTGCTTTGGCGCTTGTTGCGCTCGGTGTCTCTGCGTCAGTCTGGGCTGCTGATAAGAATGATAATATTAAACAAGATACGGCGATAAATAATATTATCGCTGATCCATTTTTCCGTGATTCAACGATGTCGCTATCACTAATGAACCAGTGGAAATATCTGAATGAAGGCAATGCCAAACCTAAACACGTACATAATGTCTGGGGGCAGGGCGTTGCGATTGATTATCAGTCTGGCTATTTTGACGATGTAATCGGCGTTGATGCCATCTATTATGGCGCCGTTAAGCTGGGAGCCAGCGATTATTTTAACTCTCGCGGTGTGCTTTATAATAAGGGCAGCGGAAATAAGAAAAGCAATGCCGGAGGATTTTCTAAATTCGGCCAGCGCAATATCAAGCTGAAATATGATGTGGCGGATGTACAGCTCAACGCCCGCTGGGGCTGGCAGGTACTGAAAAATTTCGGTGTTATCACCACTTCAACGCGCCTGTCACCGACCACCTATTCCGGCTGGAGCAGCTCGCTAAGCTATGACGATTTGACTCTGCGCGGGGCGTATATCGAAAACTCGATGCAACGTAACTCACCGGACAAGCAGCACTTCCAGACGAATACTGGACGCAATATCAATTACCTTGCCAGCGGCGATCTGCTATGGAAAAGCCGGTTGCTGGATGTCCAGTACGGCTACGGTGAAAGCGACAGCTATCTGCGCCGCCATCTCTTATTCACTAACTTCAGGCCCATCGAGCGGCTGAATATCGGCACGCAAATCTACGCTACCTACGCTCTCGATGAATATACCGCCATGCCTGAAAACAAACGCGACTTCGACAATAACGCCTGGCACTTTGCCCTTGATGCCACCTGGAAGGCTGATCGCTGGAGTAGCAAGTGGGGGATGGGTTATACCGATGCCAAAAAGGCTAATGAAGTGGGTTTTTATCCACGTCATATGAGCAAAAACTCGCGTGGCACCTTTATCTCAATGGCCAATGCGGGCGATGACTATATGCGCGACGGGGAGCTGGTACTGGCGAATATATCGGACTATCTGCTGACGCCGGAACTGGCAGTGGGGCTGTCGGGCAATATCGCCCAGTTCAGTTACAAGGGCAACCACGTACGCAGTGGTGGAATCAGCGTTTTCAGCCGCTGGGCACCTTCCGACCCGCAGCTAAAGAACCTGACGGTGTGGGTGATGTTTGGTCCGGGCTGGTCGTACAAAAGCAGCGGCAAAACCCCGGTGCTGACGGACGGTCGCTACATGCGGACCCACTCGCTTGGGTCGGAAGTGAGCATTGAATACCGCTTCCGCATGTTCTGAGTCGCGTAATAGGCCGAATTACGTTTCTCCGCTGAGATTTCAGCCAGGAAGTAAAATCTCAGATGGCGAAAACCGCTTATGGCTGCGCTGACAGATAAAACCTGATTTGCTGACATCCGTCGAAAATCAGGTTTTTTATTTTTGAACTCTGATGAAAATCACTGAAATGTATAGCATTGTGGTCGCTATTTCGAATGAGCAGTAACGCGAGCAGACGGTGAGCCTGTTACCGCCCTGTCGGGATCTTCAGACAGATCGCTTTCGGCCACACAGGCCAACTCGCGCGTCCATTTTTGCCCAGACATGGCCCAGTGGGAACTGTAGTCGTTACGTGGCAGGAAGCGGTGAAGGAATTTGCAATAGCCCACAAAACATGTTTTTCAGCGTGGTGGAAAATATCTCTCGGTTGCCCTTTGCCAGCGCTTCTGCACCCGCAATCGCGCCATACGTTACGGTTAAAAGTAATCTTGCCGCACAGGATAAATCAACTGCCATACCGATAACGCCAGCCTGTCTGGCTTCCTTTAGGCGTTCGGTCAGCAAAGCCGTAATTGCCTGATATTTCTCTTCGAGCATCTTCGCAACTTCAGCATTACGCATCCCTTCTGCCATGATCTCCACGACCAATGCACGTTGTGCCTGATCTTCTTCAGTGACCTGCAGACAGGATGCAACCAGATAATCCACGAGCTCTTTTCCTGCAATGGGTTCGCGAAAATGCATCATCGCACGTTCTTGATCTTCCAGGATAATAGCCTGAATTAACGCTTCCTTGGAGGGAAAATGATGATAAAGCGTACCGGGACTAATATTGCATGTTTTACAGATGGTTTTCATTGAGGTGCTATGAAAACCATTGATGGAAAAACATTGCCGTGCCGCAATCAGTACGCGCTCAGGGGTTGGGGGAACTACGTTTAGCGTCATTGCGTTTCCAGATAAATTCGGTGGCTTGTTACCGGCATTGTAAAAGAGTTGTCCGGCAAGGCACAAATTTGTACTCACGCTTTCGTTTTTTAATTCCTGCTTCGTAAAAAAGTAACGCGAGAAGCTGAAATCACTAGAACGAACATTCGATTGAACAAAATGAAGCTAAAGTCAATGATATGTTTATTTATTTTGTGAGTGTAATCACGCTACGCCACTTGCAATATGAAAATTTATGATCGTCATTTTAGAACGCCACTCCGCAAATACTCCCTGCTGACGCTTCGTGTTAAGTCTGTGTAACCGTTTTCTGATTACTTTTATTCCGTTGAAGGATGAGTCAGAAAATGCGCCTTTCGGACTCTGTTCCCCCTTTCTTATTTTTAAGGAGCTTTATCATGTTACGTCCCACTGAAACGCCTTCGCGTGAAATTAAACGTCTTGATGGACTCTGGTCTTTTTCACTTGATGCAGATGATGCCGGAAGAAAGCAATCCTGGTGGCGTCAGGCGTTACCGGAGCGTCGGGCTATCGCCGTACCGGGAAGTTATAACGACCAGTTTGCCGATGCAGCGATCCATGATTACGTAGGGGATGTCTGGTATCAGCGGGAAACCCGTATTCCACGCGGCTGGAATGATCGACGCATCGTGCTGCGCTTTGATGCCGTAACACACCGGGGAAGTGTATGGGTCAACGATCACTTTGTGATGGAACACCAGGGCGGCTACACCCCTTTTGAAGCAGATATTAGCCATCTGGTAACCGCTGGAGAAACAGTACGCATCACCGTCTGCGTCAATAACGAACTCAACTGGCAAACTATTCCGCCGGGCATGGTTACTCAGCAGGAAAATGGAAAAAAACAGCAGTCTTATTTTCATGACTTTTTCAACTATGCGGGCATTCACCGTAGCGTGATGCTCTACACTACCCCTAAAAAGTACGTTCAGGACATCACCGTGCTGACTGACGTGGCGATCAGCAGGAAGCAGGCAACCATGTCATGGGAAGTGGTTGCCAGCGGAAACATCCAGGTCGAATTACGTGACAGCAAGCAGCAGAAAGTTGCGACGGGTCACGGCGCAACAGGCACATTTATCCTGGATAAGCCTCATCTCTGGGAACCGGGTGAGGGATATTTGTATGAGTTGTGGGTTTCCAGTGAAGCCGAGGGTGAGCGCGATGAATATCCGCTACGGGTTGGCATCCGTTCGGTTGCCGTCAAAGGCGAGCAGTTTTTGATCAACCACAAGCCGTTCTATTTTACTGGCTTTGGCAGACATGAAGACGCGGATTTTCGTGGAAAAGGATTTGATCCTGTTTTGATGGTCCACGACCATGCCCTGATGAACTGGATTGGCGCCAATTCCTACCGGACTTCTCATTATCCTTATGCTGAGGAGATGCTCGACTGGGCTGACGAACATGGCATCGTGGTAATTAACGAAACGGCGGCGGTTGGCTTTAATTTGTCGCTGGGGATTGGCTTTGACGCCGGTGAAAAGCCCAAAGAACTCTACAGCGAAGAAGCCATTAACGGTGAAACCCAGCAAGCGCATTTGCAGGCGATTAAAGAACTGATTGGGCGCGACAAAAATCATCCGAGCGTCGTGATGTGGAGTATCGCGAACGAACCGGATACACGTCCTGAAGGCGCCCGGAAATATTTTGAACCGCTGGCTAAGGCCACCCGTGAGTTAGATCCGACACGGCCGATCACCTGCGTTAATGTGATGTTCTGCGATGCTGAAACCGACACCATTACCGATCTTTTCGACGTCGTCTGCCTGAACCGCTATTACGGCTGGTACGTTCAGTGTGGAGATCTGGAGAAGGCCGAGCGGGTATTAGAGCGAGAGCTTTTGGCATGGCAGGCAAAACTACACCGCCCGATTATTATGACGGAATACGGTGTCGATACCCTGGCGGGCCTGCACTCGGTTTACCAGGATATGTGGAGTGAGGAGTATCAGTGCGCCTGGCTGGCGATGTATCACCGGGTATTTGATCGCGTCAGTGCGGTGACCGGCGAGCAGGTATGGAACTTCGCTGATTTCGCTACTTCACAGGGCATCATGCGGGTCGGAGGGAATAAAAAAGGCATTTTTACCCGTGATCGGAGGCCAAAATCTGCCGCTTTTGTGCTGAAAAAGCGCTGGACAGAAATGCCATTTGGCGAAAAGCCAGTTCAGGGAGACAAGGAATGAGTCAACAACTGCCATGGCGAACCATAATCGGCTACAGCCTGGGGGATGTAGCCAACAATATCGCCTTTGCTATGGGCGCGCTGTTCCTGCTCAGCTATTACACCGACGTTGCAGGCGTCGGTGCCGCTGCCGCCGGAACCATGCTGCTGGTCGTGCGCGTTTTTGATGCCTTTGCCGATATTGCTGCGGGACGTGTTGTGGATAGCGTGAATACGCGCTGGGGTAAATTCCGCCCCTTTCTGTTGTTTGCTACGCCACCGCTGATGCTTTTCAGCGTGCTGGTATTCTGTGTTCCATCTGAATGGAGTCATACCAGTAAGGTTATTTATGCTTACGTGACCTATATGGGGCTGGGTCTTTGCTATAGCCTGGTCAACATTCCTTACGGATCACTGGCTACCGCCATGACGCAGCAGCCTCAGTCTCGCGCCAGACTGGGCGCTGCGCGTAGCGTGGCGGCGGCGCTGACGTTTGTCTGTCTGGCATTTATTATCGGACCCAAAATAAGTGGTGTTGGTGCGTCAGAAATACGATCCGTCTATTTTGACTGGACCGTTACCCTTGCCGTGGCAGGTGTGATCCTCTATTTCCTGTGCTTTAAATCCACACGGGAAAATGTGGTTCGTATCGTCGCGCAGCCTTCATTGCATATCAGTCTACAGACGCTGAAGAAAAACCGGCCGCTAATGCTGTTGTGCATCGCCGCGCTGTGTATTTTGATTTCAACTTTCGCCGTCAGTGCCTCTTCACTGTTTTACGTACGCTACGTACTGAATGATGTTGAACTGTTTTCCATACTGGTGTTGGTGCAAATGTTGGTAGGTTCGCTCGGCTCGGCACCCCTGGTCCCACGGCTGGTTAAGCGGCTGGGTAAAAAAAATACATTTCTTAGCGGTGCGGGCATCGGGACGCTGGGTTATTTGCTGTTTTTTCTGCTGTCTGACCAGCCACCATTATACGCATTTACGGCGCTGGCAATTGCTTCTATTGGGCAGGGGATCACTATGACTGTTATGTGGGCGCTGGAAGCTGACACGGTTGAATACGGCGAATACTTAACGGGTGTACGTATTGAGGGGCTGACATATTCATTTTTCTCTTTTACACGTAAATGCGGTCAGGCAATTGGCGGATCGTTTCCAGCTTTTATTCTCGGAATGAGCGGATATATTGCTAACCAGGCACAAACATCTGACGTTATTATGGGTATAAGAATATCAATCGCGCTGGTTCCCATAATAGTGATGTGCTAAAACAATATTGGTTAAAAGAAGTCACCCGAAAGGAAAAGTTTAGCTGGATAGACCTCCCAAAAAGAATAAAAGGCAGACGTAAATATTTTCTTTTCTGGTGGCGCCTTGCAAATGAAATGTACGCAACAGGGAATAAAAGCGAGAAAAAAAATGCCAAAAGAATCAATTCACGTCTCAAAGACCGATTCGGCGTTGAAATCATGCTCGGCGCGAAGATAGGGAAGGGATTACATATTCCGCACCTCAACGGGATAGTAATCACTGACATATTAATAGCAGGAGAAAACCTGACCATCCTTCAAAATGCCACTATCGGGAAACGGTACAGGTATCAGGAAGGGTGCATCAGAATCGGCAACAATGTAACTATTGGTGCTGGCTCACATATTATTGGAAATGATCTGAAAATTGGTGATAACGTCACTGTTGGCGCAGCGTCTATTGTTCTTAATGACATCCCATCAGATACCACTTACTTTATAAAAGTGCAGCCCTATATGCGATCAAATAACGCAAAATCGCACGGCGATATGATTAATGACGCTGGTTGATAATATCGTTAACTTGCGCCTGTTTTCGCGGGTTGTGTCTGTCTGTAATGGGCGCTGGATAACAACGTGTCGTTTATCCAGCGAATCAGGTATGACTAAACGGTATGCTGTTAAGCCAGTTGTTCATACCAGTTGAGCACTTTCTCCCAATCGTCTTTGGGCATGCCGGCAAGCTTCTTACCAAACTGAGTAAAATCGTGATTCTTAGCCTGGGCGCAGGTTAGTCTTCTGCGGCTGTGCTCAAGGTCAATAAAACCCGCCTGGATATGATCTGCGTAATGAATGAAAATATGTCTTGGATAGCAACTGCCATGTTGACGTTTTTGCAGATGTATTTTTCTAAAAGCTGAAGCTATTTCCTTAAGTATTCTCTCGTAAACGGACGCTTCAATAGTCTGATACGCTCCCGTTTTGTACCAGTCCTCTAGCGATAAAAAGTTCTTCATTTCTTTTGTTACGAGAAGAGCTCGCCATTGTCCATCTTTGCGTATTGCATCCCCAAAGATAATTTCTGGGACAACCACACCCGAACGCTGTAAATGCTTAATGGCATTAACTTCGCGCATGATTGTCGGAAGCCCGAAGGGATAACGTAAGCTATGATACAGATGATTTTCCATCCGTTTAATGTACACAACCTCACCGTTTACCACGGTTTTGATCACACCGCTGAATCCTCCACGACGCGTATTAGGTGGTTCTACCCAGCTTCCTTCTACTTCCCACCAGTCATTGAAATTCAACATAAAAACTATCCTTTTGGGCAAAATACATTCAAGCACATCGCTAAAAATATGAGGGAAACGCGGGCCAACCTGCTGAAAATAAAGAAAAAACCAAAGCGTGAATCGTGAAGGTTGCGCTGTTACAATAAAAAATGCAAGGTAAGTGAACTTTACAACAAAATGACAAATACGTGACAAAAAATAGCATAAAATGGTAATTTTTTGACAGAGCATCAGACGATCATAGTCGGCTCTCTTTTTTGAATTAATAAATTTGGCGCGTTCCATGAAAAAAATTAAAATAAAAAAAATACTTGTCATTAAGTTTCGATTTCATGGTGACATGTTGCTGATTACACCCGTGATCAGCAGCTTAAAAGCCAATCATCCTGACGCGATCATTGATGTGTTGGGTTATGAAGGCAGCGTTGAAATATTGCGCGTAAATGATGATGTAGATAAAATCTTTGCAGTCAAGAATAAAAAAGCCAGCTTCTCGAATAAAACGCTTGATTACCTCAAAGTGGTGCATGAGCTTCAAAAAGAAAAGTATGATCTCGTGGTTAATTTAAGCGATCAATGGCTCAGCGGTCTCATGACGCGTCTCATATCGCCCCGCTATTCCGTTGCTTTTGAATTCCAGCAGCGAAACCAGTTTCTGTGGCGTCTTTTTTTCCATGAATTAGTGAAACCGGAAGGTACACACGTCGTGGAACGCAACCTGTCTATCCTTAATGCGTTTGATTTTCCTGTTACCGTAAAAAACACCAAAATGGGGTATCACGCCTTTGTCTGGGAAGGGATAAAATTCCGTCTGGGAAAAGAGTGGGATCAGCAAAAATACGTAGTTGTACAACCAACGGCACGTCAGAAATTCAAATACTGGGATGATGAAAAATTTGCCGAAGTTATCGATTATATTCAGCGGGTTACTCACCATAAGGTGATTATTACCTGCGGTCCTTCTGAAGATGACAAACGTTGCGTTGCGCGTATCGTCGAACTATGCAAAGTGAAACCCGTAATGACACTTGCGGGAAATACCACATTTGATGAACTCGCTGCGGTCATTGATCATGCACAGTTTTTTATCGGTGTTGACTCAGCACCGATGCATATTGCCGCCGCAGTAGAAACGCCCATTATTTGCCTGTTTGGTGCAACGGATCATCGTGCATGGCATCCCTGGACAGAAAAATTCTGGATGGTATGGGCAGGTAATTATCACCCCATGCCGAAACGCAGCGAAATCGATCGGAGCTTTAAATACTTATCCTATATACCCGTCGAAAAAGTTATTGATGCGGTAAATAGTGCTGTGACAGCGGAGAAGGCCGGATGAAAATAGCTTTCTGCCTTCACGACTATTTCCCTTATGGCGGTATGCAGCGGGATTTTATGCGTATTGCCCGCGCCAGCCAGGATAAAGGCAACGATATTCGCGTGTATACGTTTTCCTGGGAAGGGGAACCCGTTCCCGGATTTGAACTCGTTATCGTCCCGAGGATAGGATTATCCAACCACAGCAGCAATGAAAACTTCAGCAAATGGGTCAGAAAGCATCGGGAAAAATATCCTGTCGATGTCGTGGTGGGGTTTAACAAAATGCCCGGCCTTGATTATTATTTTGCTGCTGATGTCTGTTATGCCGAGAAAACCAGCCAGGAAAAAGGCTTTTTTTACAAGCTGACACCGCGTTATCGCAGTTATATGCGAGCTGAAAGAGCAGTAATGGCTCCGACGGCCAAAACGCATCTGCTTTTATTAACTGAAAAGCAAAAAGCAGATTTCCAGTCTCACTATCATACCCAGGACTCGCGCATCCATATGCTGCCGCCAGGGATAGACGCCGATCGGTTCCAGCATTTACCTGCGCGCTCATCTGCAGGCATTCAGCAGCTTCGGGCAGAACTTGGGGCCACACCCGAAAGTTTTCTGTTGCTACAGGTTGGTTCAGACTTCAAACGCAAAGGCGTTGACAGAAGCCTGAATGCTATTGCTGCACTGCCCGAAAATATCCGATCCAGATGCATATTCGTGGTGGTTGGTGAAGATAAGCCGGAACCTTATCAGCGTTTGGCCTCCCGGCTCGGTATTAGCGATCGGGTGCGGTTTTTTTCAGGCCGGGAAGATATAAACGACCTGATGATTGCCGCTGATTTATTATTGCATCCGGCCTATCAGGAAGCAGGCGGTATCGTCATTATCGAGGCCATTGCCTGCGGTTTGCCTGCTATTGTCAGCGGCACCTGTGGTTATGCATTCTATGTTACCCATTCAGGATGCGGACTGGTGTTGGCGGAGCCTGTTACACAGACGGATATAAATGAAGCTCTGGCTGAAGCGCTGCTGGATGAAAAGCGCATAACATACTGGCAGAACAGCGCCAAAAATTATCTGCAACAGAATAACCTTTATCAGCTTGCGGAGCGTGCGTCGGCTATCATTATGAATGAGGATGCACGTGCAGATTCTTAAAGAGCCCTTTAAATCCCAATGGGAAAATAAAGATGTTTTTGCTCAGGTAAAACAACTCCAGGGCGAAACTTACCGGCAGGTCGGAACGCGGCGCACGATTCAATTTAATTTTGCGGAAGAAAGCTATTTCCTGAAATACCATAGCGGAACCACAATCAGGGAAATACTGAAGAATATCGTTACGTTGAAGATGCCGGTATTAGGGGCCGATAATGAATGGCAAGCTATTAACCGCCTGAAACGTCACGGCATTGCTACAATGGAAGGCGTAGCTTATGGCAAAAAGAACTGGAACCCGCTGAATCGGGAGTCTTTTATTATCACAGAAGATCTCAATCCCGCTATTAGCCTTGAGGATTTCTGTCAGGACTGGAAAGTCAACCGGCCATCTCCTTCTGTAAAATACACGTTAATCCGAAGCCTGGCATCCACGGTAAGACGTATGCATCAGATCGGCATTAATCATCGGGACTGTTATTTATGCCATTTCCTGCTAAAACAATCTTTAGAAGGAAATGAAGGTGAGGTTGATCTTTTCATCATTGACCTCCATCGTGCGCAGTCTCGTCACCATGTTCCACGCCGCTGGCGAGATAAGGATCTGATTGGCCTATATTATTCCACACTGGAACTCGGTCTGAATGCGCGAGACTATCTCTATTTTTTAAAGATCTATACAGGACTGGATTATTCCAGCGTGATCAAAAAAGAAGCTCGTCTGATCAAAGCCGCTCTCAAAAAATCACAAAAAATTCAGCAGCGAACGATACGCAAATCGTTATGACAATATGACTATACAGACATTCATCTTATGAAAAATAACGATGTTCAAAAATTAAGCCTGCAAGTGACATCAGAAGACGTTATTAATCCGCTGGGCATAGAGGAAGAAAGCGTTGCGCTTCGCGTTGCTTATGGTGCCGATGAATTTTTTTTAGCGGGTTGTCTGGCTTCAATGGCATCAGTGATGCAGCATAATAAAGATATAGCCATCCATTTTTTCATTTTCATTAATGACAACTGCCAGATTGGCCTTAAGAAAATAGAACAATTTTCACAACAGTATGGTCATCTGGTCAGTATCTTGCGAGTAAATGAAAACGATCAGAAAACGCTGCCAACAAACAAGCTATGGTCTACAGCTATCTACTATCGTTTTTTAATGGCTGACTATCTGGCCAGTAGAATGGATACGCTTCTTTATCTTGATTCGGATGTAATTTGTAACGGAAGCCTCGATATTTTCACCCATCTGGACCTGCAGGGAAAAATTGCAGGTGCCGTGCATGAACGTGGCGGTGAATGGTGGCAAGAGCGCGCCAGCAAACTGAACTGCGCGGGGCTTACATCGGGTTACTTCAATACAGGTGTCATTTATTTCGACCTGAGAAAATGGGCTGGCTTAAATATCACACAACAGATATTAGATCTGCTTAGTGATAGCGACGTGGTAAAACGGTTAACTTTTTACGATCAGGATCTGTTCAATCTTACTCTGTTGAATAACGTTCTGCCTTTAGATAGTCGATATAACGTTCAGTTTAGTATCAATCGGTTACTGAAAAATACTACACAGCAAGATATTAATAGCGCCGCGCTAATTCACTATATTGGTCCCACAAAACCCTGGTTTTCATGGGCGGAAAAATATCAGGAATGTAAACCGTTCTGGCACGCGCTGGCGAACTCACCCTGGCAGGATATGGCCTCAATGCAGCCAACTACTCCAATGCATTACCGTTATGCTTATCTTCATATGAAAAAACAGAAAAGAACAGCCAAAATGATAAGCTATTTCAGTTTATATCTACTGAAAAAATTTTTACATGTCGCTAAACGAGTTGGAGCTTAACATGTTGGTTAAAACCAAATGTGATGATTACGTTATTTACACCAAAGGAAAGGGTGAGGACTATAAAAGGGTCTTTGCGGATTTTATTCACAACCGCCTGACAGTAGAAAAAGTTTTCCGAAATATTGAAGATACGAAAGTTGTATTGGTTAATTTTGAATCAAAGCTGTATGTACTGAAAGTTTTTAAGCCCAAAGAGAAACAACTTGAGCGGTTTCTGAAGTCGTTTATCAAAGGGGACTATTATCTCAATCTAATGAAAAAAACCGATGAGCTATGGTCAAAGGGCGTACAATTCCAGAACGATTTTTACCTTCTGGCAGAGAAAAAGATATTTAATTATGCCAGCTTGTTCATTATGTTGATTGAGTACATACCCGGTCAGGAACTGAGCGGCTTTGTTGAATAAATCGAACTTTTGCTGAGTTGAAGGATCAGATCACGCATCCTCCCGACAACACAGACCGTTCCGTGGCAAAGCAAAAGTTCAAAATCACCAACTGGCCCACCTACAACAAAGCCCTCATCAACCGTGGCTCCCTCACTTTCTGGCTGGACGATGAAGCGACTCATGCCTGGTATGAGTCGGCAACGCCTTCATCACGGGGAAGACCTCAGCGCTATTCTGACCTTGCCATCACCACCGTCCTGATGATTAAACGCCTGTTCCGGCTGACCCTGCGGGCTGCGCAGGGTTTTATTGATTCCATTTTTGCCCTGATGAACGTTCCGTTGCGCTGCCCGGATTACAGCAGTGTCAGCAAGCGGGCAAAGTCGGTTAATGTCTGTTTCAAAACACCCACCCGGGGTGAAATCGCACACCTGGTGATTGATTCCACCGGGCTGAAGGTTTTTGGTGAAGGCGAATGGAAAGTCAAAAATCACGGCAAAGAGCGCCGTCGTACCTGGCGGAAGCTGCATCTGGCCGTTGACAGCAGAACACATGAAGTCATCTGCGCGGACCTGTCTCTGAACAACGTCACGGACTCAGAAGCTTTCCCGGGTCTTATCCGGCAGACACACAGAAAAATCAGGGCAGCCGCAGCAGACGGCGCTTACGACACCCGACTCTGTCACGATGAACTGCGGCGCAAGAAAATCAGTGCCCTCATCCCGCCCCGAAAAGGAGCGGGTTACTGGCCCGTAGAGTACGCAGACCGTAACCGTGCAGTAGCGAATCAGCGGCTGACCGGGAGTAATGCCCGGTGGAAATGGACAACAGATTACAACCGTCGCTCGATAGCGGAGACGGCCATGTACAGGGTAAAGCAACTGTTCGGAGGTTCACTGACGCTGCGTGATTACGATGGTCAGGTAGCAGAGGCTTTGGGCATGGTGCGTGCGCTGAATAAAATAACGAAGGCTGGTATGCCAGAAAGCGTGCGTATTGCCTGAAAACCCGGTCAGCTACAGAGTCACTCGTCCTGAAGCTGATTTATTCAACAAAGCCGAACTGAGCTTATATCACACCGTACCTGAAGAGTTAAAAAAAGAAATTGTCTCAATTATTTCATGTTTGCATGAAAATGGTATGGTTTCGGGGGATCCGCATAAAGGAAACTTCATTATCTCTGATAACGGGTTAAGGCTTATAGATCTGTCGGGCAAGAAGATCAATAAGATGAGAATTGCCAAGGATTACATCGACTTAGAACGACATTTAGGCATTAATGGATTCCATAAGGGCTTCTTTTATCATTGGGTGAAAAAGAAGTCTCAGTTCCGCAAGCGGTTCAAGGCGTTTAAACTGGCATTAAAAGGTAAATAAACAGAGTCAGGTGGCGAGAGTGATTTTTAACAAGCAAGCCCTCAAGCAGGTAAGAAGCCAGGTGCGGGCTAAAAATGTCATCATCTTTCTTTCCGGTCCCAGTGCTGTCAAAACACCTTTGTCACTGCTGGCCAGTAATGATGTCATCGCGGTAAATGGCTCTGCTTCGTGGCTGATTGAAAATGGAATTCATCCTTTCATCTATATGGTGACGGACATTCGTTTTATCACATCACGGCAAAGTGAGTTTGAACGTAATGTTGAGCTAAGCGATTACTGCGTAATCAATGAAGATGTTTATGCCAAAGCGCCAGCAGATAAGAAAACATGGCTTGCGGAACGCTGTTATATCATTCATGAGCTTTATAAGCGGGAAAAAGCCGGGCCAATAAAAAAATTAAAGTTCTGGTTATATTGCCAGCGACATCCTGACGTTGTGATGTATGTTCCGTTATCACGTAAAAAAAGAATTTTGGGTTTTTCCAAAGATATTTCAATAGGATATTGCAATTGTAAAACAGTAGCTTACGCCTGTATGCAGATGGCTTATTCGTTACGTTATGAAAAAATAATTTGCGCAGGGCTGGATCTGTCTGGGTCATTTAAGCGATTTTACGATAAATCTGCTTCATCAAAACTGGTGACTGAGTTACAGCAGGATCTTGATAAAATTTTGCCTCTGTTCAATTTTATGCGGGAGCGCATTAATCCTCCTTTATTTACTCTCTCATTAGAAACCTCAGTACCTTATAAAGATATTCCGTTTATCGATTTACAACAGCTGGACATACCTGATTAAAATCACATGTTAAAATCTGAATACTACGAAAATATTTAAGGGGAGTTTATGGAAGGCGCATTGTCACTGTTTTCACGAAAGGAAAGCCTGGCTGAAAACTGGCAGAGACTGCTTTTTATATTGTTCAGTGTCACCTATTTCTTTGACGGAATTACGCGTTATAAACATGCTGTTCACATCGCTATTTTAATCACCGCCATAACGATTATCTGGAAAGATAAGTCTGTTTTGAGAACAATTTTCACGCCAGTCAGGCTATTTTTACCGCTCTTAATGCTTGTTTATGGTCTTTATTCTACATTGGTTTCCATAGACGTTCATCTGAGTCTGAAATATTTTAATCAGCATATACTGTTTGCAAATTTCCTGCTGCCATTATTTGTTTCTGTCTTATTGCTGAAATTATCTGCGCAGCAAGTTGCTCGCACCTGGCTGCAAAGCTTGCTTATTCTCTTTATTGTTTTAGCTATATCGGAAGCTTATATATATATTGTTGAGTATCGCCATGGTGTAATGCCTTTTACTAATTATGAGCACCGGTTTATTACTGATGCGCTTATCTTTACCCTGCCAGCCTTATTATGGCTTTCTTTGAAGAAAACGCCTGCATTCCTTATCTGTGCAGTGATTGCAGCGGCGGTGTATATTTTTCTCATGTTAGGCACCTTACAAAGAGGAACCTGGCTCTCTATTTTTACGTTGTTTCTGTTATGGTGCTTTTTCATGCGTCGCTGGAAATTTTGCTCACTGGTACTCGGAGCAGGCGCTTGTCTTTTGATTGCGTTATCCTTATTCAATCTTAAACAGACGGAGCTGGTTAGTCATAAACTTCAACAGACAGACAGCAGCGAGCGTTTTGGCGCGGGAACGCAGGGAGCAGGTCTGGATATGATTCTGAAAAATCCGGTCATTGGTTATGGACTAGGAGATAAGGTTTACCTCAAGACTTATGCGCTGAACTTACCCTCGCACCCTGGCTGGTTTTTCCGTGAGCCGATTAGCCCTCATAATATGTATCTCTCTTTTTGGTTTTCTGGCGGTATCCCTGGCCTGGCAACACTTATTCTGTTTTTTACAGTGCTTTTCCGGACATCCTATAAGCACTGGAAAAATACGCGCCATGAAATCCAGTATGCATGGTTAAGTATCATCCTGATCGCCAGTTCGGCTTATTTAGTACGAGGCGTGGTGGAGCTATCGAATTTTGATAACTTCTCACTACTTATGGCGCTATTGATCGGCCTTTCTGCTCCACGGCCGCGCTCCTCTGACGCGTAATATCAATAAAAAAGTTGCAGTGATTCTGTAATCACTGCAACTTTTCTGACAATAAATAACGGGATGCGAAACACCGGCGGGGCGTTGCATTACTACATAGATAAAGATCAGCTCGCCAGCTTATGCCTTTCGGAACCCTTTTTCACGGCTTTGGTCCAGGATTTCAGTTTCTTCTGCGTCATAAAAAACTTATATGACAGGTTCGTTACGCTGCGCTTAATTCCTAAACGGTGCTCAAGATCATACCAGTCATTATTTCGGCGAAAACGCGTCGCCTTTTTTCCTGAAATATCAATGAATCGAATGCCGTTATCCGTGATCAGCACATTTTCACGACTAATATCAGAAGAGAAAGCGCATAGCCTGTGCAGGGTTGTTACACTTTTGATAATCTCATCACGATGAGCAGAAAGTTCAATTTTGGCTGAACGAAGATTATTCCCCTTTATATGCTCCATGACGATCACAGCATACTCGTTATGTTGCTTTCCGCGAGCCACCGCATAATGACAGCAGGCAACATGACAATCAGAGGCAAGCATTCTGTGCGTAATGTTAACCAGATTAAAATAAGGATCACTTTTTATTCTTGCTAAGGCTCTGTAAAAAAGTTTTTTACGTTTTTTGACTATTACCTTAACAACGTATTTTTTCAGGCCTTCCTGAATGCTAAAAACTTTGGTATCTCTGTCGCTACGAAAGATTTCGATCGCCTCAAGCTGGCCGTTAAAAAACTTATTAAGGATGGCCTGATATAAATGATTGTCATCAATTACTCGGTAACTTCTTCTGACGCGCATATTTTATATCCTTCTATTTTTAATGTTTTTTTATCTGCTTTCATGAAATGCCAGGCTGTCTGAAAAAGAGCAAGCATAAACGGAAGTTCATAAAGCTCTTCCGTAATATCCTGATAGTGTTTATTGGCAACAAATATAAAATATAAGGCTCGCTTGTGCTCAACGGTGTCAGAAATAAGAAAGCACACCAGCGCTAATGCGAAATAGAGCACAGGAAATGCCTCCGTATGGAGTTTTTGTTTTAACTCATCTCTTAAATCTTTCGAGAGCAGCATAATAATCAATGGCGCAATCCAGACGACTGAAAGCGTCCTGAAAATCCAGTGAGGATGATGAGAGAAAATGTCACGTCCCCAGCTTATGCTGCGGCCAAACAGCATCAGCCACCATTGCGCAGCCCATAGCCAGAACATACGTTTTGAATTTAAACGTTGCCATGGCTTCATATAAGCCAGCGTAAACAGGCAGCAGAATAACAACCAGACAGCCTGCGCTGATTCAATTACGTTGACCTGTAAAGCGTCGAAAAGCGAGTCGTTAAAAATACGCACGACGATGAAAATGACAGGAAGCAACAAGACAGCAAAGAAGCCCGGGTGATATGAAGTATCAAATTTCATGGAAAGGGTTTTCATATTAAACATTTGCAAAGAATTATATTTTTTTTGTAAATGCAACCCTTGCTTTTATGTGCTGTTTTGCCTTTTAGTCGATGCTTCATTAGCATTTCGTGCTGTTTAATGGACAGGTGAGACGCAAAGGGGCTTTGTTGAATAAATCGAACTTTTGCTGAGTTGAAGGATCAGATCACGCATCCTCCCGACAACACAGACCGTTCCGTGGCAAAGCAAAAGTTCAAAATCACCAACTGGCCCACCTACAACAAAGCCCTCATCAACCGTGGCTCCCTCACTTTCTGGCTGGACGATGAAGCGACTCATGCCTGGTATGAGTCGGCAACGCCTTCATCACGGGGAAGACCTCAGCGCTATTCTGACCTTGCCATCACCACCGTCCTGATGATTAAACGCCTGTTCCGGCTGACCCTGCGGGCTGCGCAGGGTTTTATTGATTCCATTTTTGCCCTGATGAACGTTCCGTTGCGCTGCCCGGATTACAGCAGTGTCAGCAAGCGGGCAAAGTCGGTTAATGTCTGTTTCAAAACACCCACCCGGGGTGAAATCGCACACCTGGTGATTGATTCCACCGGGCTGAAGGTTTTTGGTGAAGGCGAATGGAAAGTCAAAAATCACGGCAAAGAGCGCCGTCGTACCTGGCGGAAGCTGCATCTGGCCGTTGACAGCAGAACACATGAAGTCATCTGCGCGGACCTGTCTCTGAACAACGTCACGGACTCAGAAGCTTTCCCGGGTCTTATCCGGCAGACACACAGAAAAATCAGGGCAGCCGCAGCAGACGGCGCTTACGACACCCGACTCTGTCACGATGAACTGCGGCGCAAGAAAATCAGTGCCCTCATCCCGCCCCGAAAAGGAGCGGGTTACTGGCCCGTAGAGTACGCAGACCGTAACCGTGCAGTAGCGAATCAGCGGCTGACCGGGAGTAATGCCCGGTGGAAATGGACAACAGATTACAACCGTCGCTCGATAGCGGAGACGGCCATGTACAGGGTAAAGCAACTGTTCGGAGGTTCACTGACGCTGCGTGATTACGATGGTCAGGTAGCAGAGGCTTTGGGCATGGTGCGTGCGCTGAATAAAATAACGAAGGCTGGTATGCCAGAAAGCGTGCGTATTGCCTGAAAACCCGGTCAGCTACAGAGTCACTCGTCCTGAAGCTGATTTATTCAACAAAGCCGATCCGAACTATCACAGCATTTCTGAAAGATAGAAAAATTATTTTTGACAGGGTTAACATCAATAAAACCCCCGCCCCTGACATTGATTCAGTGCAGATCAAACTTTTCACAGCTGAATCAGCCTTAGTCCAAAGAGTGATACATAAGCCCACCATGCCAGTAGCTGGCAGAAAAATACACGTATTCGCTCTGTTCTGATAACGCCGAAAAGCTTCTGACATACCCATTTTGGCTAATCGATGACAAATTTTATTTCTGAAAACGGCATATCGCTAAAATTATTGGCCCTGGTACAGTGAAAGAAGAGGGCATCAGAACGACAGAGACCAAGGCCAGAAAATTCCTCGGTTGCCTTTAAAAAGTCCTGCTATTGAATTAAGAGCGGCGATAGTATCGGTTAACGTACAGCTAAAGGTATCGAAACCGTTGCCAGATGACTAAATATGCTCCATCACCAGAACTGCCAGCGTATCAGGTTCCAGCGCACGGAAAATATGTTCTTCATCACCTGGATAGCTGATGTAATCGCCCACTTCCAGTTCAACGGGTGAATCAACTGGCCCAACCAGAGCCCGGCCTTGAGTCAGAATTAAATGTTCAAACGTGTTGAGTGGATGTGGTTGCGAAAGACGTTCGGAGCCAGGCTGGATATGCAGTAAATATATATCGCGACGCGCCCCTGGCGGACACGTTGCCAGCAAAACAGCCTGATAATCTGCCTGCTTCGCGCTGACGGTGGGGCCTTCGCCACGGCGGATTATCTGCATCCTGTTTGCTACTGGCTCCATCAACCGGGCAAACGGGATGTTTAACGCTACGCATAGTGACCACAACGTTTCAATGCTGGGATTACCGTTACCCGCTTCCAGTTGCGAAAGTGTTGATTTGGCAATTCCGGCTCGGCGTGCGACTTCTGCCAACGACAAACCTGCACGCAGACGTTCGCGGGTCAGGCCGCTGGCAATAATGCTAATGGGTGTCGTCACTTTTACTCCTGTTCACTAAAATGAACATAATGTTCGTCTTGTAATACTTTTCACCGTCGTTCATTATAACGGATAAATTGTTCGTTATGAGATGAAATTGTTATGTTGCCGCAAAGAGGAATATTGGGAAAAGGCGTAGTTAAAGCCATTTTTCTGGTTTGCATTGCAGATGGCATAGTTGGCTTATCTTACGGTTCTTTAGCAATAGCTGATGGATTTCCACTTTGGGTGCCGCTGTTCTTGTCCACACTGGTCCTGGCAGGCGCATCAGAATTTTTATTTATCGGTATTGTTGCCAGTGGCGGAAGTCCTTTCACGGCGGCGGCGGCTGGATTGTTAGTGAATGCACGCCATCTTCCTTTTGGCATAGCAGTAAAAGATCTGGTCGGGCGCGGTTCGCGTGGACTGTTGGGATGCCACATTATGAACGATGAAAGCGTAGTGTTTGGCATTTCTCAGCCTCAGCCTGCGCAGCGACAAGCAGCATTTTGGCTTTGCGGTATTGGCATTGGATTGATCTGGCCGATCAGCGTTATGACCGGCGCGTGCATTGGCCAGTTTATCCCCGACATTACAATTATTGGGCTAGATGCGGTGTTTCCTGCCATTCTCATTGCTTTAATCTTCCCGGCATTGCGCCAGCGCCGCACGCATATTCCGGCATCAACCGGGGCGTTATTGTCACTGATTGCCACGCCATTTGTTCCCGCAGGTATGCCAGTACTGTTTTCGTTATTAGGTTTACTGACATGGAGAGCACGCAAATGAGCGAGAATGGGGCGATCATTGCCGGAATTGGCCTGCTGGCGGCAGGAACTTATTTAATTCGTTTTGCGGGAGTCAGGCTTGGTAATCGCTTACCAATTAGCGAGCGCACGCAAAGCCTGCTTTCAGATGCGGCAACAGTTTTGCTATTGGCCGTTGCCTCTACATCCACGCTATTTGAAGGGCAACATTTCGCTGGCATGGCACGCGTTCTGGGTGTTTTATTCGCGATCTTTCTTGCCTGGCGAAAAGCGCCGCTCATTATGATTATTATTGGGGCGGCAATGATGACGGCGATATTGCGTTATCTTGGCGTACCATAAATTCCACATAAATAGCGGGATTTTGTCGCCGGAGAAATTTATTAGGATGCAAGTCAATTAAATAATAACGAATAATCTCAGGCCTCTGAACTTATGTTTAAAACGGTTTTGGTTCTACGCACAGCTAACCTATTACGACTGTTATCGCTGGCTTTTCTCCTCTCCACAACTTCCGCTTTAGCCAGGCCTGATCTTAAACCGTTGGGCAAAAATATTGCTGATAAAGGATCTGCCTGTTATCAGTTTGAAAGTCATTTATTCACTTCGGCTGACGGAAAACGCCGCTACAAAGTATGGATCGGCATTCCTAAAAAAACTTTGCCAGCGGCGGGTTATCCGGTCCTGTATATGCTGGATGGCAACGCAGCGATGGCGCGCTTGTCAGAACCAATGCTATTGCGGATGAGCAAAGGATCACCTCCCGTGCTGGTGGCGGTCGGTTATGATACCGATCTGCCATTTGATGTGATTGCACGAAGTTACGATTACACGCCGCCGGGCGCGGAGCGGATAAATGAACCGCGGATGCGTGGTCGAAAAGGAGGCGGAAGTCATCAATTCCGACAACTTCTGCTGGAAAAAATTGTGCCTTACGTTGAGGAACGTGCGCCCAGTGATCCTCAAAAACGCGCTATCTGGGGGCATTCTTTCGGCGGCCTGTTCGTACTGGATTCCTTTTATAATACCGCATGGTTTCATGACTATTTTGCGGCTGCGCCATCATTAAGCTGGGGCAGGCAAAGGATCGTTGCGCTGGCGAAAGAGAGCGATCCGGCACATTTGCAGCACAAATCGCTTTATCTGATGGAAGGTGATGGTGTGACAGAGCAACGCAAAGGATTCGCGTCTGACCTGAAAGATGAAGAAAGTCAGCTGAATCAAATCCTCGAACAAAAGGGCGTCGATCTCCATCTGTCCCGTTACCCGGGTCAGACACATGGACAAATTTTTCCTTCATCGCTGACAGATACGCTGCGTATTATGTCAAATACAGCTCAGTGATACCTGCATCGCATCATTCGCGTTACCCGGCAATATATAGTCGGGTAATTATTAACTCAGCATGTTATGAACGGCTTCACAGCCGCAGGGCAATCAACATTCAAAACATCAGCGGACAATAAGCGAGTCGCGTTTCTTGCTGTGTCAGCGTCTCTGTGCGCTGTTGCTCAGTATTAGGGTCGTGGTAGCGGACGTTCAGGCTGGTATTACTGACGCCACGCACCAGCCGGAAACCTGTTATCGAGGTTTCTTCAGGCAACCTTCTGGCATTTCACCGCCTGTTACTGTCCGAGACTTTTTAACCCAGAGCTTTTCTCCGACTGTCGCTATGGATGCGGTAGCGATGTGCATCAGGGATAACGGCAGCGCCATGTTTCCGGACCTGACACTCAGCAGAAGCTGTCAAATATTTCACATCCATTGCGTCTTTTTTCCACTTCCCGGCCTCATTGATATTCCCGCAGGCCCACAGAGGACAGCGGTATTGGCATGGTGTGAGTGAACAGAGGGAGGCGGACCTGCCTGTAAACATTTCCACATTTTATCTGCCAAGGAAAATCTTAGCTAACACAGGCACATTCTTAAAATTAAATTGTTTATATTGCTGTAGAAGGATTTCAAAATGTAAAAAATATAAGGACTTTATGAACAAACGTACTGTGTTTTCTTATTCCGTATTGGCCGCATCCATTTTTTTAACGCTTCCTCCTGTTGTTTCAGCGGTAACACCCGATGCGCTAACGCAATCTACCAAAGCCGAGCTGGAAGCTCCTCGCCAGTTTAAACTTGAACAGCCGGGATCGCCGGGAGAACTACGTAACAAACAACAGCGTGGATTTGACCAGACGCCTTTGCAATCGACCGGATACTGGGTAAAAAAAGGGGATGTCCTCACTATTAACGCTGATTATTCTGGCAATGCATCCCCTTCACTGGAGGCATTTATAAGCGTCCCGCATGACAGGACGTACCAGTACAAGCACGCTCAGCGGCAAAAACTGAATCGTGGTTTAAATACTGTATCGGTAACGCAGGATGGCATTCTGTATATCGCTAATTTCAGTAATCCCATCCAGAGCGATATAACGATTAATTTACAGGGTGGAAGACCTTTTCCGCGTTTTATCCTGAATAAAAACAGCAAAAGCGACTGGCAGGGTATGCTGGCAGATCCGGAAATGAAAGCCTCTCCGTATGCTGAGCTGCTGAGCGACAGGATGATGATTACCTTACGTCGGGATAAGGCAGAAACCCTGATTAAGGATGGCAATCCTGTCGGTATGCTTGAAACATGGGACAAGATTGTATCCTGGGCTGAAGATCAGTATGGGCTGTCGGCCACTGAGAGCAACAGTCTGCATCGTCGTATTCCGCACCGTTTTCATTTTTTAGATGGTATACCACCTAAAGGGGTAGTGAATGATGACGCTTGTAGTGGTGCGCTGAATGCCTGGTCCTGGCGTATACAAAGTTGCACAGAGAACGGTATTAAAGCTGCGGTGAATGAGCAGACTCTGCGAAGTGATGGCTGGGGCCCCTGGCATGAGCTTGGGCATCATTTCCAGATGCAGACTCAAAAATGGGACGGCATGACCGAGGTAACCGTCAATTTAACCTCTCTCTATGTACAACGTGAGCTGGGTAATCTTCCCCGCCCTGAGGTGGCAGGAACCTGGGATAAAGCGGTCAAATACTTTGAACAAGCGCAGCGAAACTATCATGAGCAGGAGTTACACCTTAAGGCTGCTATGCTCTGGCAGTTGGATCTCACTTTCGGCAAGGATTTTTATGCGCGCTTAGGAAAAGTGTATCGTGAAATGCCGAAAAATGAGCAGCCAGCCAGCTCAGACGCCAAAATTCAGCGCTTTATTTTAGAAACCAGCCGGCTTTCAGGCTATGACCTCACACCGTTTTATGAAAAGTGGGGACTGCCGCCCGCCCAAACGACCAAAGATCACATTAAACAGTTGTCGTTGCCCTGGATGACCGATCCTATCTGGGAAAACCGTGACAGCAACATCAAATTTGATTATTCACAGGCGCAAAATGTATCAGCCCCTACGGTTACCCTAAGCCGCGCCACGATTGATGCTATCAGTACAGTTGGCACCAGTTACAGCTATAGCGTCAGCGCAACCACAAACCAACAGGATGTGACGTATAAATGGGAGAGGATCGCCGGTAACGATCGCATTACAGCCCGCACACCAGATGCTGCCAGAACGGATATTGTGATACCGGCTGGCTTAACGGACACCGAGGCTTCCTTCCGCTTAACGGCTACGAATAAAGCGGGTAAAACAGGGGAAGCGCTGATTAAGGTGACGGTCAGTGCGCCACAGGTGGTCGTCACCGGCGATCATCAAATGGAAAGCAGCAAGGCAGTGGTTTTAAAAGCGAAAGCCAATTTTGACTACAACCAGGGAAACATTCACTACCAGTGGTCCCTGAGCAAAGACGGCCACACCATCCCTGACGGAATTAGCCTGAACGGGCAAATCAAGGCCGGACTGAAAGCGGGTCATTATCTCGCCCATGTGACTGCCGAACTCTATTCAGGCCACCGTCGTGCAGAAATGAGTCACCACATTGACATTACGGGTGATGATACCGCTGACAACAATTCATGGAAGCAGGAGAAAACCTATCCAAATCCCTGTGTGAAGGTGACTTACAATGGCAAAACCTGGTTGAACGGGTGGTGGACCGTAGGGGATAAACCAGGCACGGGAGATGAATGGGCTGTGTGGCGCGAGCTGGGTGCCAAAAACATGCACGCTGCTTGTAAATAATAAAACATTTCATACCCGTTCATCCTGTCTTCGCGAAAGGCGCGTCTGATATTCTTTACTGGACTGCGCCTTTCTGAATTTACTGGAAAGTGTGAAGTGATTAACAGAGATTGCCAAATCAACAGAATGACTCTCGCGAGATTCAATTTAATTAATTGATTCTCTAGGGTTTTCTCTCTGTCGGTTTGCGCTTTCCGGAATTTTTATCCCACATAATATTGCGCCTCCCTTGATGCTTTGAAATCGACAAACATCCTGTCCGGCATGGGTATCGGTAAATCCTTCGGACGTTTAAATGCAAAAGACGCATGAAAGCGTACTTTTTGCTGTTTTTAATGGTTTGCAGTATGAAACGATCACCCGCTTGCAGTTCACGTCAGTCGCTGTGGCGATTCAGTTAGCCAGCAGAAACATACTCAACGTGATTTTGATATCGGCCTTCATCTCGCTCTCGGTGAAGGTCAGTTCTCTACATTGGGTGAAGCGCAAATCTGGCTGACTGAGCAGGCGCGGCAACAGGATTTGCTGCACTGCTCATTCCTCGCTTCACTTCATGCGTATTTTCCGCTAGCTTATAGGAAATGATCATTTCCTAAGTGAGCGAACTGTTGTCCAGACAAATCCTTGCCAAATACCGTGGTCGGCCACGCGAGTTCCAGCTCGACGAAGTACTGGATCGAGCAATGCTGGTGTTCCGTGAAAAAGGCTTCCATGCCACGTCGATGGGTGATCTCAGCGAGGCCATGCAGCTCACCACGGGCAGTATTTACAAAGCCTTCAGCGATAAACGCCAGTTATTTGCGCAGGTATTTGCACGCTATCTGTCATTGCGTAATGGCGAGCTACGCACCCGGCTGGAATCCGGCAAGACAGGTTTCGCCAGGCTTGAGGCTCTTCTGCATTTTTACGTCGATTCGGTACGAGATCTTGAAGGGAAGCGCGGCTGCCTGGTGGCGGGCAGCGCAGTGGAACTGCAGACGCTTGAGCAGGATCTTGCCGAGGCGGTAAGTGAAGCGATGACGCGCAATTTGCAAACTCTCACTTTGCTCATTCAGCAAGGACAGCAAGATGGCTCGATCAACGCTGAACTCAATGCAGATGCAACGGCCTCGCTGATGTTGTGTATCGTGCTTGGCATGCGCGTAGCAGGGAAAATTGCGCCAACACGCCCTGATGAAACTATCGTGCCGCTGGCGTTAAAAATCCTCAGCTAAAAATTTTTTCCCTAATAGGAAACGATCATTACCTAAATAATATTCAGGAGAAAGCAGATGAAAGATGTCATTGAGCACCAGCGAAACTTTGCTCTGGTTAACCATCAGCGCCTGCATTACCTCAGCGCTGGTGAGGAGAATGCTGAAACCGTGGTATTGCTGGCGGGCTTTCCGCAGAGCAGCTTCGCCTGGCGATTTGTCATTCCGAGATTAGCGGAAAAATTTCACGTGATTGCAGTCGATTTGCCGGGGCAGGGTGATTCCGACTTACCGGTCAACGGCTATGACACTGAAACCGTGGCGCAGCTGATCGTCGCGTTACTTCAACAATTGAATATCACCCGTTTCAATCTGGTGGGTCACGATATTGGCGCATGGGTCGCGTTTCCGCTGGCCGCTCAGTTTCCCGACAAGGTAATAAAGCTGGCGCTGCTGGATGCAGGTATTCCCGGTATTACATTGCCAGATGCATTGCCGATCGCGCCGGATAAAGCCTGGAAAACCTGGCACTTTGCGTTTCATATCGTCAGCGATCTGCCGGAAATGTTAATCAGCGGACGGGAATCGATTTATCTTGACTGGTTTTTGAAACGTAAAGCGAAAAACCCGGATATTTTTGATGAAAAAGTCATGGCCGAGTATTTGCGTATTTTTTGCCGCCCTGGTGCACTACGCGCCGCTTTAGCGTTTTATCGTTCGCTGGCGCAATCCGCCGAACAAAACCGCGCTCGCCTGAAAGAGGGAAAACTTACTGTTCCGCTGTTATCGGTGAGCGCCGATCAAGGATCAATCCCGGATATGGCCACGCCGTTACGCGCATTTGCCAGTCAGGTTGAAAGCTTAACCATTGCGAATAGCGGGCATTTTATTCCTGAAGAACAACCCTCACTATTAGCCGACGCGTTACAGATATTTTTTACGGCATAAAATGGCTGCGTTTTGTTCAGTAACAGAAACTGATCTCTGGCAGCGCATTATCGAATCGGCAGTTTATTTGCAGAAGCGCAGCAAAAAAGCCATTGAAAGAGGCTGCGCGTTACTGCAAAAGTGCATTCGACGGTAGGTTCATCGTCCCTGTGAGACAGGCTTCGCACAGGAAGTCGCAAACAATGCAGGGGAGATATTTCCCTGCATGTACTTGACGAATCCGCGCCCTTAAAATACAAATAGAACCTGTCAGGGGAGTCTCGCCAAAGAGACTGAGAGGCTAATAGCGCAGCGCGCGGCTAAGCGACCCTTAGAACCTGACCCAGTTGATACTGGCGTAGGAAGACTCGGATTTCATTGTTTTGAAATCCTTGCTGCAAGGGCCGTAATGTCTTGCTCCTGCTTTTCCCTTTCTTGTATCACGGGTCTTCGCTGTTAAATGACGAGGCCAAAGTGATGATCTCTCTCAATCAAACTGCTTCGCTAGCAGAGCGCGTATTATGAGCCGTTGGTCGGTACTGGGCAGCGGTGTTTCAGGATTGTGTGTCGCAACGCTGTTAGCCGAACGTGGTGAAACGGTTGATGTAATCTGCAAAGATGAATGCTGCCCGGCGTCACACTGGGCGGGCGGTATGCTTGCCCCATGGTGTGAAGCGGAAAGTGCGCCGCAAGCCGTTATCGACTGGGGACAGCATTCTGCCGCGTGGTGGGCAAAACGTGTTAATGGCGTTGAGCATAACGGCACGCTGGTGATCGCACCGCCGCGCGACAGTCAGGAGCTAACACGCTTTGCTAAAATGACCTCGGAACATCAATGGGTTGCGCCTGGCGACATTGAACCTGCGCTGGAAAATCGTTTCGCACGCGGTTTGTACTTTGCCAGTGAAGCCCATCTTAATCCCCGGCATGCGATGCAGCAGCTGCGTGAAAAACTCCTTCAGTCCGGTGTTTCTTTTCACAGCGGCAAAGCCAGCGGGCAAATTATTGACTGCCGCGGGGTCCATGCCGTTCAGGCGCAGCCCGAACTTCGGGCGGTGCGCGGCGAAATGCTGATCCTGCAAAGTAATGAGGTACAGTTTTCACGCCCGGTACGGCTGCTCCACCCTCGTTTTCCATGCTATCTGGTGCCGCGTGCGGAAGGGCGCTTCATGCTGGGCGCCACTATGGTAGAAAGTCATGATGACAGCCCCATTAGCGCTCGTGCCATGATGGAGTTGCTCAGCGCAGCCTACACCATTCATCCAGCCTTGTCTGAAGCCCGTATAGTTGAAAGCGGCACCGGTTTGCGTCCTGCTTATCGCAATAATCTGCCAGAAGTTCGCTACGAAAATGGCCTGTTTTATGTAAATGGTATGTATCGTCATGGCTTTTTGCTGGCACCGATAATGGCCGAAAAACTGATGCAGCAACTGACCCAGGAGAGTAGATAATGCGTATTCATCTCAATGGCCGCACGATTGATACTGAAGCCAGCACGCTGGCCGAACTGCTGCGTGAACAGCAAATTGATGCCAGTTGCGTTGCCAGCGCTATCAATGGCGAATTCATTCCGCGTTCGCAATATGAAATACAGAAAATCGCAGCGGGCAGCCAGTTAGAAGTGTTGTCGCCAATGCAGGGAGGATAAGTGATGTTTTATGATTTTCAGCCACAGTCGCGCTTTTTACTGGGCACCGCCGGGTATCCTTCGCCAGAAATTTTACAGCAGGCGATTAATGCTTCAGGAGCCGAGATCATTACCGTTAGCCTGCGTCGCGAAGGCAACGCGGGCGGGGCCTTTCGGGAGTTGCTTAAGCAGCTCAATAAGCGGATTTTACCGAATACCGCCGGTTGTCATACGGTCAAAGAAGCGGTTACCACGGCGCAGATGGCGCGTGAGCTGTTCAACACATCCTGGATCAAGCTGGAAGTGATTGGCCACGCTGATACGTTGCAGCCCGATCCCTTTGCGTTAGTGGAAGCCGCTCGCATTCTCTGTATGGAGGGTTTTAACGTTTTCCCCTATACCACTGAAGATCTGATTCTGGGTGAAAAGCTACTGGAAGCGGGCTGTGAACTGCTGATGCCGTGGGGAGCGCCAATTGGTTCTGGTCAGGGGCTGCGCAACATTGAAGGGCTGCGCTCAATGCGCGCGTGGTTTAAAGATATTCCACTGATTATTGATGCAGGTATTGGCGCGCCAAGCCAGGCCGCCCATGCGATGGAGTTGGGCTTTGATGGCATTTTACTGAATACCGCTGTCGCCAAAGCGGGCGATCCGGTGAGTATGGCTGGCGCCTTCGCTTCGGCAATTGATGCCGGGCTGATTGCGCAGCAGGCTGGCATGATGCAGCGGCGCGAAATGGCTGCGGCTTCTACGCCGATTTTTGGTCTGGCCCAGCTCAGCTAAGGATAAAAGATGGATCGTTATCAGCGGCAAACAATGTTGCCAGAGATCGGAGAAGCAGGCCAGCAGCGTTTAGCCAGCGCGCGCGTGCTGGTGGTTGGCGCAGGCGGACTGGGTTCCACACTGCTCCCGTTACTGGCTGGGGCGGGGGTTGGATTTATCCGTCTTTATGATGGCGATGTGGTCGAGTTGCATAATCTGCATCGACAAACGCTGTTTGGCATGGCGGACATCGGTGAGGCTAAAGTAATTTGCGCCCAACGCGCGTTAGCGCAGCGTAATCCCGAATGCAAAGTAGAGGCGGTTCCTGATGCGCTCAGCGCCAGCCGGTTAGCAGACGCGTTAGATGGCATCGACCTGGTTATTGATGCAGCCGATAATTTTGCCATCACTTATCAACTGTCTGATAGCTGTTTTCCGCGCCGTGTTCCCCTGGTGTGCGCATCAGTTTTGGGGCGACAAGGCTATGTTGGGAGTTTTTGTGCAGGCGCGCCAAGTTATCGCGCTCTGTTCCCACAATTGCCTGTCGCATCCGCGAATTGCAATACTGCTGGCGTAATGGGACCTGCGGTAGCCACGCTTGGTGCGTTACAGGCACAAATGGCCCTCAGCATATTGCTGCAGCTCGAACCTTCTCCGCTCGGCTGCATGATCAATTGTGATTTTGTTGGCTGGCATATGCGCCAGTTTCGCTTTGAACGTGCGGAAGAGCCGGAAAGTCCAGGATTCGCTTTTATCGATTCACATCAGCTGAATGATGACGACTGCATCGTCGAACTACGCAGTGTTGAAGAAGCGCCGGTCAGTATTGCCAGCCGTGTGGAGCGTGTGTTGCCCGAACAGCTCGTCAACTGGCAACCGCCGATCGATCGGCGCATCGTGCTGGTCTGTGCCAGTGGCCTTCGTGCTGCACAAGCAGCCCGCGCACTGGAACAGCGAGGCGTTGCTAAACTGGCACTGGTGGCGGATAACAGAAAGCGCTAATACTCCACCGGTAATATAACCAGCACAGGCCATTAGCGTCTTATCAATCCCTATGGCCTTTCTAAATCACTTCCACTAACTGGAAAGTCTCAAATATAAGCTCCATGTCAGGCTGAAAATAACCTTCCTGCTGGAAAAAACGTTGATGCTCGCGCTTCCAGTGATCAAGGCTGAGATCGCCTTCGCCCTCCAGCATGGCCATTTCTGGCGTAACGCGATCAAAGCGCGTCAGGAACAGGCCAGTAGTACGAATCACACATACCGGCTGATTTTCACCGTTGAGGATAATGTTATAGCCGCCTGGCTGTGGTTTAAGCGCATCCGCGCTCCACGACTGTAAAGAGCCGCAACTGGCAACTTTTTTACCGGCAATCACCAGGGCAGCCAGCTGATTAGCTAATTCTGCTGAATCACCAAAAGGCCAGGCAAGCGCGTTGGGGTATATGATTTTTAATTGTTCGAGCATCAATGGCGTCACCCTATCTTTAATGTCAGGACAAGAAGGAAAATGTCCGCCGTATCATTTACAGCGGGCAAGGGCTAATTATGCCAGGATGCGTCTGGCCCAGTCAGCGATATCATCACCACTGCTAATGTCCGGTTGCACTAAGCCGTTAATCATAAAGGTCGGTGACACATGGATACCGTTCTGACGTGCATATTTGCAATGCCACTTAATCTCAGTTTGCAATTCGGGCCGGGCAAAGGCTTCACAGGCATCAATGCCGCTGTATGCTTTCAGACGCGCCACGATCTGATTTGGCGTGGCATCCATATTGGGGCCGCTGCAATGATCGGTAAATTCAAACTCTTCACGACGATCGGCAACCGCTTTCATCACCGCTTTCGCCGCGTCTTTACCCTGTAATGAAGCCGCCAAAATGTAGCGTACAATGACGCCAGAAAACATATGCCAGGGCTGAGACTGAAGGCGAATTTTCAGTGTCATCTTGTCTTCCCCGACTTCGCTTAGCAATGCGTCAAATTTATTAAAGGCGCGTACAGAAAAAGGGCAGGTAGGTTCCAGAAACACTTCGAATACCCTGGGACCGTGTCCCCAAACCAGCGGATCGGTAGTTAACGTGGCATTCTGACTCATGATGATCCCTCTCAGACGTGGTAGTAGGCGTGCAAAGGAAAAGACAAATGTTAGTTGTATCAGGTTGTTAAGTTTACCGGTTAAATGTTACAAAAATTAAAGTAAATACCTTTCCCTTACTAAAACTCAGGTTTAATACAGGACAGAAGGCGTCAAAAATCGGTAAACTCAGCGGATTCAAATTTATGCCCCGGCATCCCGGCAGCGGCAGCCAGAAGCGTCTATAGTTATTGCCATACTTTTCTGCCCTTACGTTGCGACTTTTTTTGCAGCGGATATTTATGTTCATTTGCCCGGAGTTGAAAAGCATCAAAGAGGTTTATTTTGCACACAGATTTGTCCTGGAAAACCCTTCACCAAATTATTAATCAGACCATCGCTGATATGCTGGATGAGCACCAAACGCTGAATGTACTGTCGTTACGTGCAAAACTGAGCGAACTGGCTGAAAGTGAAGATGATGAAATGATGGTGCTGTGCTACTGGCAGGCTAGCAAAATCCTGATGCGTTTGCCGAATACAGTCACCGCCAGCCAGCTAATGAACGCTGCACGTCATGCGTTTCGTACACCGTTTAATTATGATCTGCTTTAACTCCACATAATTACGTGTTTCAGTACGGTGACTCATTTCTATATTGCTGCCCGGCAGGAATCATCGGTGATAACCAGCGCAATACTTTTCGCGATAGCCCGCCGTGTTAAATAGCGCCCACTTGTTCTGCTGTTGATAGACCTCGCCATAAGAATAATCCGATGCGATTTGCCGGTTAATGCCAGCCGGCTTTATTTTTCCTTGTTGTATCAATAGCGTGTCTTTATCAACGCGGTACGCGGATGGCCACCACTGGCCTGAAATCATATTATGGATGCTGTTACACCGTACAATAATCCCATCGGATCCGCGTGATAAATACGTTCTTTAGATTATTACCTATACGTAAAAGTCATTACGTTTTCTGCACGGATTTTTCTGGCGCGGGTGACCATTCAATATTCGCTGACCCGAACCTGTTTCGCACACCTGGGCAGGGTTCTACTTTTATAGCGTCTGGAAGAGAGCACCGGCACCGGGTGTTCTTGATCTATAAGCTCAATACAGAAGGGGCATCCCATTTTTATTCTTCAAAAAAATTTTCTGTCAGGAATGTTTTTCATCCCGTATCCTTATCCGCTAATTTCTTTTTGACGATAGTATTTTTATGGACAGAAAGTTCTACTCTCTTCAGGCTTTGCGTGGTGTTGCGGCGTTACTGGTTTTGCTTTTCCATTACCGCTTTTATCTGCGAGGCGATGATAATAGTGGGACGAGCCTATGGGACGCGCTGTTTGGATGGGGAATCATTGGCGTTAACATCTTCTTCGTTATCAGCGGCTTTATCATGGTTTACACCACTCACCACTATCGTAGTGACTTTAGCTCCTCGAAACGGTTTCTGATAAACCGGGCGGTGCGTATTCTTCCTCTTTATTACTTTGGCTTACTCATCGCCTTTCTTCTGGGCGGGGCAATGAGCACATTCCATTATCCAGAAAAGGTACAGAATTTAATAAGTGCGCTCACCTTTACCGTCTACAGAACCGATGTAACGCCGCATTACATTGATGATGGGGGAATGTATAACATTCGCTGGACGCTTAATTATGAAATCTATTTTCACCTGGTTTTTGGTCTGTGTCTGTTGATAAGAAACCGGTTTATAGCGCTGATAAGCTGGGGAGCATTAGCGACCTGTATCATTCCTGCGATAGCAGGTTTTCAACCCACGCTAAATATTCAGGGCTATCATGTGGAATCGCCACTTTATGGCCTTTTGTCAAACCCCATCATTCTGGCGTTTTTAATTGGCGCGATTGCCGCCTATCTTTATTTTGGCATCAGACAGAAAATCACATCAGTTCATTTGCCGCTGTTCTCGGCCTTGCTTTCCCTGGTGATTTTTCTATACCTTGCATGGGGAATTTACACGCATAATATCAGGGCATTAGACACCTGGAGCTCGGTAATTATCGGTCTTTTTGTGCTTACCCTGACACTGGGCGATTCGGTGCTGCGCAAATTCACTCCGGCGATATTAATTTATCTGGGAAATATCTCTTTCTCGCTCTATCTGTTACATAATCCAGTAGGCTGGGCCGTTTTGAAACGGTTTGAATTTTCAGATGCATCGCCTGTCAGAGCCGTACTGGCAGTTATACTGGCAACTGCCGCATCTATCATCGCCGCACATTTCACTTATCAATATATTGAAATCCGTTTTACGCGCTGGCTGAAAAAGAAACTTCTGCCCCTCTATAACGCTAAAATGGATGCTATTCCTCTGGAAAAGGAGGCCAGATGATATTTCTGGTAAAGAGGTGTCAATGCGGCTCAGAGGAACCCGGTATCTTTGCCGGGTTACGTAGCGCGTTTTTTCCTGCTCCGTGGCTATCTCCAGTTCAATCGCGTCCCGCAGCGGAGCCATTATTTTCTCAGCTTCGGCAGATAAGTGTTTTTTCTTACTGTCTGCCGAATGTATTAACGCCTCGTGCCTTGGCAATCGTTTAAGAACTTTATTATTTTTAAACTGCCAGTTGCCATCAATATCTGCGCATCAGGCAATTTATCCAGTTCAGCTACGCTACGACCTTCTGGATACAGGCAGGAAATATCCTGAGTGATAATGCGGGTCACACCCTCTGCGTCATACATGATTTTTATGATTTCTGGACTAAAGTCATTCTGGTATTCATACCCGTCTCGCCCCTCTTCGGATATGAAAAAAATTGCCCGCCAGAGTGACGGGCAATAACAACCTTACTTACCTTGCTCGTCGCTTTCGCCGAGGAAGAAATACCATAGCGGAATAGATAACAAGCCGGTAAATACCGTGGAATAGAGCAGAATCATCATCGCCTGCGTAAGGTACATCATTAACGACCAGTTGCTAAAAGGGATCTGATATTGCTCGATCACGCCGCTGATCATTGCACGCGCCATGATAGTTCCAACTATCAACGCTAATACCGCCACGCTGCGCAGGAAATAACGCATCTCTTTACGCTTTACGGCAAAACGTGACTGAATGATCGCCAACGGTGATTGCTTGTCAGGCGATACTTCGGCTTTAGGTTGTGCCGCACGGTGTACTTTGCGCCATCGCTGAATATCCAGTAACACAAACGCCAGCAAGCTGATCCCCATCATCGGTAAGGCATAACCCAGCGCCAGTACCAGAATCAGGCTGACACCCTGGGCGTATAACGGCAGGGCGAGCCATGCGGAGGAGAGGGTCTGTGCCGGATTAAGCTGCGGCATTGCAGGGCGACGAATCCACCATATGCGATAGCCCAGCACAATCATGCTGCACAAACCGACACCGAATAGCGCCAGAATCAGCTGGTTAGGCAGGCCGAACAGCACGCCCATATGCGCATCCACGCCCCAGCGCGTTAGCTTAGCCACCAGCGGAAAGGTCGCAAACTCAACGTGATCGACAATGCTAAAGTCATTAGGATTTACCGAAACGGAATCGACCTGACTTGGCCAGCTGCGATCCACTTCAGTTACTGTCCACGCCTGATCGGCTGATTTGGGTTGACGCAATTCCACTTTTGCCGCTTCAATGCCGGCGCTGCGTGCCGCGCTCAGGACGCGATCCCAGTCGGTATTTAAATAATTGCTGATACGCGGGGCCGCCGTTTTTGCAGACATCACCATGCCATCCATTGCGCCGTGATGTTCGGCGTGTGGATCGACAGGCATAGACGCTCCGCTGCTGTTCAGCGCGGTATTAACCTGGGGCGTCAGCCAGTTCAGTTCGCTACGCATTTTATTAATGTTGTTTCCCGCCCACTGCGACCAGGTCAAACCAGTAACGGAGAAAAATACCAGGCCAAGCGCCAGCACCAAACCAAGCGTGACGTGCCAGTGACGCGTCAGGGCAAAACCGGTCCTGGCTTTTTTCGCCTGACGAGGTGGGCGTGTTGTCAACCACAGCACTATTCCCCCGAGTGCTGCCACCCACAACCAGGACGCTGCGAGTTCACTGTAGCTACGACCAGCGTCGCCCAGCAACAAACTGCGGTGCATTTGATCGATCCACATGCGCAGCGGCAACACGCCAGACGTGCCGTACACCGTCATGTCGCCTTTTACTTTAAGCGTATAAGGATCGATAAATACTGAACGGGATTCCGAGGGGCCCAGGTTCGCTGCGGCAAACTGTACGCGGGTGGTGTCATGTATGCCTGGCGCCGGACGCACCGCATAAATATGTACGTTTTGCCCAGCGTAATGACGCGCCGCTTCAATTTGCCTGGATAGCGGCTTTGCCATGCCTTGCGGCTGGGCGGTTAACGCATCACTGTAGATAACATTTTCAAGCTGTGGTGTCAGTACATACAGGGTGCCGGTTAAGGCAGCGACAAAGATAAACGGCGCGATAAACAGGCCGATATAAAAATGCAGGCGGCGAAACAGATTAAGCACCGCGCCGCGTGATGCAGGAGAACGTCTCCGAGATAATGACATAGCCATTCCACACTATTTAAAAGACAGGACAAATCTTCTTGCGCCACAGAGGAGATCAAGAAGTCGGTCAAAAAGCAGTGAAATTAAACACGACAGGCGGTGCGCGGGGGCAATGGTTGCCGGTAACGCGTTTTAACAGCGGCTGGGCAACCACATAAACCGGTGGGGCTCGCGAGACAATCAGCATCAGCCAGGTGGAGGCAACAAATACCCATAGCATCAGCGGCACATGGACCAGTAACTCGCAATAACCGCAGGCGAAGCCTTCATCCATTTTTACGTTATGCTCGCTTTTCGGCATAGCGCTGTGGTGACGCAATGTGGGCATGTCCGTATGCATGGCTGACATATCGTGGGTCATCATCATTCTGTCATGACGCTCAGCGAGGTTCTTCGATACGATCGGCGCAACAAACAACAGCAACACGGCCAGTATCGCAATACAGGCTGTGAATCGTTGTGTCAGATAAGTCGAATACATATGAAGAAGCGTTACTGGTCAGAATCTTGAGACGGGCAGTGTAACGTGTCATTAATAACGGCGCTAAAAAAATGGCACTATTTCTGAAAAGTTTCGCTACTTTTGAGCCTGTTCACTGTATGAAGAGAGTTATTTAACCTAATGATTAACTATAAAGCACAGATGAATAACATTGTGGTCGGGTTAGAGGATGAAAAAATTACATATTTTCGAAAACTAAAGGACAAAAGATGAAAATTGTTACCCTTGATGGCGAAACCTTGCCGCTTCAGCCGCAAAAACCTGAATGGTGCAGTAGCTGGCAATTTCGCGCTAGCACCGCGGTAGACGAAATCGTCAGCGCGTTGACGGGTGCCACCATCGCTATCACTAATAAAGTTCCGCTGCGCGCCGCGACCCTGGCGCAACTTCCTGACCTCCGTTACATCTGCGTAGCGGCAACGGGCTTTGATTGCATCGACCTTGATGCCTGTCGTGAGCGTGGGATCGTGGTAAGCAATGTGCCGGGGTATTCGACGCGCAGCGTATCGGAAGGCGTGATTGCCTTTATTTTTGCGCTGCGCCGTCAGTTAACGGATTACGTCAACAGTACGCGAGCGGTCTGGCCGGATTCGCCGCATTTCTGCGTTCATCGTCAGCCAGTTCTGGATATTGCCAATGCGACGCTGGGCATTGTTGGCAAAGGCGATATTGGCAACGCGGTAGGAAAAATGGCCGCTGCTTTAGGGATGAAAGTCCTGTTTGCCGAGCGCAAAGGCAACAAAACGGTACGAGACGGTTATGTTAGCTTCGATGAAATGCTGACGAATAGCGATGTGATTTCGCTGCATTGCCCGCTGAACGATCAAACGCGTCAGCTGATCGATCGCCAGTCGTTGAGCAAAATGAAGCCGCAGGGGCTGCTAATTAATACCGCGCGAGGTGGGCTGATCAACGAAGCTGACCTGGCTTTGGCCTTACGTGAGGGTAAAATTGGTGGCGCAGCGCTGGATGTGCTGAGTAGTGAGCCACCGGATCGTGATAATCCGCTATTGCAGGCCAGCTTGCCGAATCTGCTGTTGACGCCGCATATTGCCTGGGCAAGTCAAAGCGGGGTGCATAATTTGCTGCAGGGAATTGCTGCTAATCTGGCGGGTTTTAAGCAAAACGCGCCGATCAATGTGGTGAGTTAACACTTTATCCGGGATAAACAGGCTCCTTGCCTGCGCATCCCAGTTAATTGTTTCTACAATCATGAGCGATCGCTGTGCTGACTAACCTGCTAACCCCTCTTCCCGAAGCGGCTAAAAATAACGGACAGGAAACCTTTGTAGACTTGCTGAGCCGTCCGGGATTACGTATTGAGCGCATTATCTCCAGCGGGCAAGCGAGCCCGCCAGATTTTTGGTACTGCCAACCGCAAGGCGAATGGGCGCTCGTGGTGCAAGGCAAAGCGGGACTGCAACTGGAAAATGAGTCGCAGGAACGGGTGTTGCGCGCCGGTGATTTCGTCAATATTCCGGCACAATGCCGTCATCGCGTTAACTGGACCAGCACTGTTCAGCCTACGATTTGGCTGGCAGTGCATTACGAAATCCCTTCGTGAATCGCCGCATAACGGTGGCCGTTTGTAAAATTCCGAGACGATTAAAGCCGAGGCAACCGCTTAAGATTGCGGTAACCTCTGGATTTCTTTTGCTTTGTCATGCGCACTTGCGCGGAAATGAGGTTTGGCATGTCTTTTCACTCAGCTTCCCCTGAACCGGGTGCTGCCGTTCGGGCGGGGCGTTTGCAACTGCTCCAGCGATTAATTCGCCGTGATAAAACGTCGGTTGCCGTACTGTTTCTGGCAGCGCTGGTGGGTATTCTTACAGGCTTAGTGGCCGTCGCGTTTGATAAAGCGGTGAAATGGGTAGTTCAACAGCGTCTGGGCTGGCTGGCTAACGTCGATAACCACTGGTTTATTTATGGCGGGTGCGCCTTTTTTGTCTCTGCGGTTTTAGCTGCGATTAGCTATTTTCTGGTGCGACGTTTTGCACCAGAAGCGGGTGGTTCGGGTATTCCTGAGATTGAAGGGGCGCTGGAGGAACTTCGGCCGGTGCGTTGGTGGCGAGTATTACCGGTAAAATTTTTTGGCGGATTAGGCGCGCTGGGTTCGGGTATGGTACTGGGACGAGAAGGGCCAACGGTGCAAATCGGTGGCAATCTGGGACGTATGTGCCTGGATATTTTTCGTATCCGTTCGTCTGAATCACGCCATACCATCCTGGCTACTGGTGCAGCAGCGGGCTTATCTGCGGCCTTTAACGCGCCGCTGGCCGGCATCCTGTTCATACTTGAAGAGATGCGCCCGCAGTTTCGGTATAGCCTGATTTCGATTAAAGCGGTGTTCGTTGGCGTAATCATGTCGAGCATCGTATTTCGCCTGCTGAACGGCAACGAGGCCATCATCAATATTGGCTTGCTGAAAGATGCGCCCACCCCAACGCTTTGGCTTTATCTGATACTGGGCATTATTTTTGGGGGCTTTGGTGTAGGGTTTAACCGATTGATCTTTGCAACTCAGGATCTGTTCCAGAAGCTGCATCAGGGATGGATTACGCGCTGGGTAATAGGTGGAGCGATACTCGGTGGCTTCTGTGGCGTACTGGGTTTAGTTGTACCGCAAGCAATAAATGGGGGAATTGGGCTGATCCCAGATTTCGCGACAGGTCGTTACACCGAGACGGCGCTGTTTCTGTTATTCGTGCTGCGTGTTGTCGTCACGCTTTGCTGTTTTGCATCGGGCGCGCCGGGCGGTATTTTTGCCCCAATGCTGGCCCTGGGGACGCTATTTGGCACCTGCTTCGGTCAGATTTGTGTTGAGCAGTTTCCGCATTATCATCTTGAAGCCGCTACTTTTGCGGTAGCGGGGATGGGGGCGTTGTTTGCTGCGTCGGTACGCGCGCCACTGACCGGGATCGTGCTGGTGCTGGAAATGACCAACAATTATCAGCTGATATTGCCGATGATCATTACCTGCCTCGGTGCCACCTTAGCGGCACAGTTCTTTGGCGGAACGCCGCTATATTCATCCTTACTGGCGCGCACTCTGGCTAAAGAGCAGAAACTCGATCCTGATGCAGTGGTGAAAAACTAAATTTGCTTTGCGCTGCCTGCCAGCGGCGCGAGCAACATTTGCAAGAAGCTCAACCCTACCAGAACCGTAAACGGTAGCGTCCAGTTGCCGCTATGGTCATGCAGCACACCAAAAAACAGTGGTCCGAGCGCGGCTAAGCCATATCCAACGCATTGCGCCATGCTGGATAACTGTGAAGCCTGACGATGATGTCGAGCGCGTAGATTAAACAGCGACAGGCATAAAACCAGTGATGCGCCTGCACCCAAACCCGCCAGCGTCAGCCAAATGATCGCGAGCTGCGGTTGTAGCAGCAAGCCTGACATACCCAGAAAAATCGCTAATGAAGCGACAAATGCCGTTAATCTGGCGTCCCGGACCTTTTTCAGCACCATCATGCAGCCGAGATTGGCAACAATCGCAATGGCCTGATACCAAAACAGCAGCCAGCCGGCCTGCGCCTGACTGAAACCCTGAGTTTGTGCATACGGCGTAAACCAGTCGATCAAGGTGTAAAACGCCAGCGACTGTAACGCCATAAACAGTGCGATTTGCCAGCCGATCACGTTTCGCCACGGGTTGCTGATGGTAAGATCCTGATGGCTCGCCGCTGATTTTGGTTGCTGATGACGATGACGCAACAGCGGCAACCAGACAATTAACGCAACCATGCCTGGCACCGCCCACACGCCCAGTGACAGACGCCAGTCGGCATCGGAAAGCTGCGTCAGCGGCACTGAAATACCGGAGGCCAGACTCGCGGCAATCGACATGGTTGCTGCATATAAGCCGATATATTTAGCGGTATGCTCGGTGAAATCACGTTTGATTAAGGGCGGCAGCAAGACATTCGCCGAGGCAATGCCTGCGCTAAGCAGTAGCGTACCTGACCACAAAGCGGTCTCACTGGCGCTCCAGCGGATCACCGTGCCGAGGGTAACCAGGCTGAGCGCTCCCCACAAACTACGTTCCAGCCCAATGCGATTACCCAGCGCTGCCGCAACCGGCGCTAAGGCCGCAAACAGAATCAGGGGGATAAAGTTGAACAACCCTGCGGCGCTGGCGCTGAGGTCAAAAGCGAGACGAATATTCTGTAGCACCGGTCCAACGGCGGTAATGGGCGCGCGCAGATTAGCAGCGGTCAGCAGCAAAACAAAAAGGAAAAATCCAGAACTGGAAATAACGGATGAAGATTTACCAGGTGTTTGAACAGGCGTCATTGTACACATCATCAAGAGCAGCAAGGCTGCAGGTGGTGCGTTGGTTGACGTTAACGCTTACGCATCAGATTCGATGTCTGCACGCTACTCTAATGGCTGAACGGTACAGTGTAAACCCTTGATAAATACCAGTGTGAATAATATATGAAAGCAACTTCGCGGCTATTCCGCCATTTCAGTTTGGGATAAAACATTAAATTACAGAGAATTGAAGACAGATGTTTCATCGTGAAAAGTGAAAATGCGCCTCGCCGCATTTGGGCAAACCGCCGGTGCCAGTAACCTGGCGCCGGCGATTTGTGATTATCAGTGTTGCCACGCAGCTAATCAGTGAAACTCAGGTTCAGGAAAGTGACCGCAATCGGTTTGATTAGGATTGGAGCTGGGTTGACAGGTTTGTTGACGCGTTTCGCCCTTCGGTACCGGCTTTTCCGGTTCCCATGGCGAACTACAGGCTGTTAACGCAGTAATAAACAAAAACAGGGGGAAAAAACGCATATCCGCTCCTTGTTGGGGTTTTGAGAGAGCAAACAAACGTCGGTGGCCAAAAAAGCATCCAGAAGACCAGAGGCGTATCGCCTAAGTGTGACCGGTGAACGAAAAATGTCAATTAAAACAGAGCAAACATTAGCGCGACTGGAAAACTCATGGGCCAGGTTGCGCCGACCAGAAATGCGCTCAGCAATTTGATGCTGAATTTATCTTTGGCAATGAAGTAAGTGATAAGCGCTGCGATTGATGCGACGACGGCGTAAAATACCAGCATATGTTGATAAAGGGTC
This sequence comes from Mixta mediterraneensis, assembly GCF_014946725.1. Lineage (GTDB taxonomy): Bacteria > Pseudomonadota > Gammaproteobacteria > Enterobacterales > Enterobacteriaceae > Pantoea > Pantoea mediterraneensis. Next base: position 9,574 of record NZ_JACFXY010000011.1, on the reverse strand, counting down.
ATTTCTTTCTCCGCAGCGTTAACAGGATTTGCGCCGCGCATAATGCGAAATTTCGTGATCCAGATCAAGTAAAAAGCACGTTTAGCCACTGATTAATGTTGCTAAGCGCGGTAAGGGATTTTGCATGCGTTCACAGGCGATTTCAGCCTGAAAGACGGCTGTGATAGTTGCCTAAAAGCCAGATGCGGCGCTATTAGCAGTCATTTAACCCTGGTGGCGAATGGCAGCAATACCATACGGATTTCCAGGCGTATTTAACCGCTATAATAAAGTTGCCGTGAAATCGGCCCAAGAGAGGGGCAAGATTGCATAGCGCGTAATGCTGTTCGCACGCTTAATAGCAGAGCACCCATGGGCGCTCTGTTTATGTTTAAGCCTGCGGCTCCAGTTCGGTCTTAATCCAGCCGGGCTCGCGTTTGTCGAAAGCTTTATAGGCATCAACAACGTTACTCATCGGCTCGACTTTCGTCAGCACGTCAACCGGATCGATTACGCCGCTGCGGGTCAGTTCCAGCAGATGCGGAATAATGGTGTGATGATTACAGTTACCCATTTTCATTGTCAGGTTCTTATTCATCGCCAGGCCAATCGGAAACATTTCCGCAGCCGGAGGATAAACGCCAATAATACTCAAGCGACCCGCTTTTTTCACGCTGGCTATTGCCCACTCCAGTGCCTGTGTTGGCGCATCGCCTGGTATCCAGTTGCCGTCGTGCGGATGCGTTTCTGGAGCAACCTGTTTAACTTCCTGCTGGAATTTATCCGCTTTTTTCTCTGCTTCATCGCTGGCAGGACCATGATGCGCATGCTGGCTATCCACACCGACAGCATCAATAACGCAGTCTACACCGGTGCCGCCGGTAAGCTTTTTCACCGTGGCAACGGGATCTTCATGCTCAAAATTAATGGTGAACGCGCCCTGACGTCTTGCCATCGCCAGGCGATCTGCATGGCAGTCAATGGCGATGACGCGTGCTGCACCCATTAATAACGCGCTGGCAATAGTAAATTGTCCTACCGGACCACAGCCAAATACAGCCACAATATCGCCACGGCAGATTTCCGCCATCTCCGCGCCAAACCATGCGGTAGGGAAGATGTCACTGATCATCAGCGCTTGTTCATCGCTCACGCCATCAGGAATTTTCACCAGTGTATTGGCGGCATACGGGATACGCGCTTTTTCAGCCTGCAAACCATTTATCGGGCCGGTAGCCTGGGGACCGCCAAAGAAACAGGTTCCCGCTTCCGGGCCATTAGGGTTGGCATTGTCACACTGCGCGGTATGACCGGCGCGACAGGGCGGACATACGCCGCACGATACTGTTGAGCAAACCACCACACGATCGCCGGGATTAAAATTGCGCACTTCATCGCCCAGACTTTCAACGATGCCCACGCCCTCATGGCCGAGAATGGTGCCTTGTTGCATATTGCTGAAGGTGCCCCGGACAAAATGTAAATCCGTCCCGCAAATAGCCGAAGCGGTGAGTTTAATTACCGCGTCCGTCGGTTTTTCTATTTTCGGGTCAGGTACGTCATCCAGTCGAATATCGCCAACAGCGTGCCAGACTAATGCTCGCATATTTTCCTCCGATAAATTTACATTGCGGTTGAGTTTTACTCGTAGATTAGAACAGCGATCAGTATAGGACTGGATTTGACTGTTCTTACCTGATTAGGTTAAATTCGAATAAAAATCAGGTAATTATCTTTTTGGGATTTGTTAGTAAATATAAATCACGTAATGCTCGATAATTTAAAATAACTAAGCGGTTGAAATTTATTAATTATTTAAGCGGTTCACAAAGCGAAGCGGAAGCGGGTCATCTTAGCTTTTATTTCATTCTTAATTAACGAGAGCGCAAGAAAATTGCAGAACAGGTAATAAGCGCTATCCTCAAAGACATAACTTTACAATAACTAAACGTCAGCAGGACGCTGAAAGCAATGTCGTTAACGAGGCAGAATATGAGCGAGTATACTTGCACCATTATTTATAATGGCGAAGCGTTAAGTGGAGCCGTGGACCAACCATTAATAGATTTTCTTGAGCACCACGGAAAAAAATTACCGCACGTTTGTTATCACCCGGCCTTACCGCCGTTGCAGACCTGTGATGTTTGCTGGGTTGAAGTAGATGGCAAGCAGGTGCGTGGCTGCACCTTAACCACCCAGGAAGGGATGCAAATCAACAGCCAGACAGCCACCTCGCGCGCCGCGCAAGAAGAGGGCATGGATCGTATTCTCAACCGCCATGAACTTTATTGCACCGTGTGCGAACACAATACCGGTGACTGTACGCTGCATAATACCGTCGCAGATATGCACATTCCCATCCAGTATTATCCCTATGAGCGCAAACCCAGTGTAAAAGATCACTCCAATCCGTTTTATACCTACGATCCAGACCAATGCATTTTGTGTGGGCGTTGCGTAGAAGCTTGCCAAAACGTTGAAGTCAATGAAACCTTGTCGATCGATTATACCGCCGAGCATCCGCGTGTGTTATGGGATGGTGGGACAGAGATTGCCGGTTCCAGCTGCGTAAGTTGCGGACATTGCGTTACGGTTTGCCCCTGTAACGCCTTGCTGGAAAAAACCATGCAACCCGATGCGGGACCGTTTACTGCTATGCCGCAAAAGGGCTTTGTTGAATAAATCGAACTTTTGCTGAGTTGAAGGATCAGATCACGCATCCTCCCGACAACACAGACCGTTCCGTGGCAAAGCAAAAGTTCAAAATCACCAACTGGCCCACCTACAACAAAGCCCTCATCAACCGTGGCTCCCTCACTTTCTGGCTGGACGATGAAGCGACTCATGCCTGGTATGAGTCGGCAACGCCTTCATCACGGGGAAGACCTCAGCGCTATTCTGACCTTGCCATCACCACCGTCCTGATGATTAAACGCCTGTTCCGGCTGACCCTGCGGGCTGCGCAGGGTTTTATTGATTCCATTTTTGCCCTGATGAACGTTCCGTTGCGCTGCCCGGATTACAGCAGTGTCAGCAAGCGGGCAAAGTCGGTTAATGTCTGTTTCAAAACACCCACCCGGGGTGAAATCGCACACCTGGTGATTGATTCCACCGGGCTGAAGGTTTTTGGTGAAGGCGAATGGAAAGTCAAAAATCACGGCAAAGAGCGCCGTCGTACCTGGCGGAAGCTGCATCTGGCCGTTGACAGCAGAACACATGAAGTCATCTGCGCGGACCTGTCTCTGAACAACGTCACGGACTCAGAAGCTTTCCCGGGTCTTATCCGGCAGACACACAGAAAAATCAGGGCAGCCGCAGCAGACGGCGCTTACGACACCCGACTCTGTCACGATGAACTGCGGCGCAAGAAAATCAGTGCCCTCATCCCGCCCCGAAAAGGAGCGGGTTACTGGCCCGTAGAGTACGCAGACCGTAACCGTGCAGTAGCGAATCAGCGGCTGACCGGGAGTAATGCCCGGTGGAAATGGACAACAGATTACAACCGTCGCTCGATAGCGGAGACGGCCATGTACAGGGTAAAGCAACTGTTCGGAGGTTCACTGACGCTGCGTGATTACGATGGTCAGGTAGCAGAGGCTTTGGGCATGGTGCGTGCGCTGAATAAAATAACGAAGGCTGGTATGCCAGAAAGCGTGCGTATTGCCTGAAAACCCGGTCAGCTACAGAGTCACTCGTCCTGAAGCTGATTTATTCAACAAAGCCCTTTCCTGAGTCATAGGCGCGTTTCAGTTCTGGTTTCATGCCATTCCCCGAGCGGTTTTCAAAAAGTTGGCAAAGCGGTCCAGCGCAATACGCCGCATGGAGATCTCATTTTTCTTTTCGCCCATCTCTGCAAAAGTTTGATCGCAACCTTCAGGAATGAAAACGCAGTCCCACTGGAAGCCGCGTGTACCGGCGGGCTTCGGCGCGATAGTGCCTCGAAGGTCGCCAGAAAACTGATACATTTTGCGACCATCGCAGTAGCCCAGCACGGGTTTCGCCGTAACCTGTTGACTATCCAGACCCTGTACCAGCGCAGTAAAGCGTTCGGCGTCTAAGCGGTTCCAGAAAATACGCGTTAGTCCCGCCGGTAAGCCATTTAAGCCGTCCAGATATAAACCGGTGTGCTCGACAAACAACGGGCGGCCAATAATAGAAAAGGCTTTGGTTAATTTGTCGCGAACCAGTTCCAGCTCATTTTCGGTTTGAATTTCTTCAATACGGCGGGCGATAGGCAAAACGTCAACCCCAACAGGCTCAAGGATTTTGCGGACCTCCGCCAGCTTTTGCTCGTTGGCAGAAAGAAATCTGATTTTCATGCTTCTTCCAGGTTAAGTGAGCTGCCAGATTGTTTTTTTAGAATATTGTAAAGCAGAATAAATCGTTAACGCTGGAGAGTGTAGCGCAAATCGCCAGGCGAAGAGGGAGCACAACGGAAGCGACCATACTGCTTTTGACTAATAAACCGTACCCGGTAAAAGCCTGATGCGTTTTTTTTGCTTACTGTTAGCGTAGCAGGAATATCGATCAATAATTTGAATGAGTTAGCCGCAATCCTTAAATGCAGGGCCAGATTATCTGAGGACATCGCATCTGGCGTGGCAGAATGTCTTACGCACCTTCATAAAAACGCCTCCGAAGAGGCGTGTTTTCATGGCGTTCGCTAAGCGGCAATTAGAAGTTGTAGCTTGCAGTCACCGTAAAGTTACGCGGCTCGCCGTAAACGATGCTAGTGCCAACGTTGGTATCGTACTCTTTGTCGAACAGGTTATTCAGATTGCCCTGCAAAGACAGGTTTTTCGTAACCTGGTAGCGAGCGAACAGATTAACCAAAGCATAACTGCCTTGAGTCGCACGCCAGGTGCCGTTACCTGCTGGAGCGCCCACATCCTGCCAGACATGCGTCTGCCAATTGACGCCGCCGCCCAGGGTCAGATCCTGCACCATTGGCAGGCGATAGCTTGTGAACAGATTGAATGATGTGCGTGGAAGTTGCGGGTTGACCGCTTCTCCATCACGTTGTTCAGCAATATAACGCGTCCCACCGAACGTCATCTGCCAGTTATCGGTCAGCGCACCATTGATTTCAAACTCAATACCACGGCTGACAGTACCGCTCTGCCCTATATAGGCCGTTTCAGTGGTTCCTGCAATCACACGGCCTGTACTTTGCGCTACGTTATCCAGTTCGGCGCGGAATACAGAAACAGACGTTGTCAGACGGCTGTTAAACCAATCAGATTTAATCCCTGCTTCATAGTTTTTTCCGATCACAGGTGAAAGGTAGTTGCCATTGCTATCGCGATAATCCTGCGGCTGGAATACCGAGGTATAACTGGCGTAGGCCGACCAGTTTTGGTTGATGTCATAGATCAACCCACCGTAAGGTGTGATGTTGGTCTTTTCCATCTCATCGGTCATCGTGGTGCGATTCCAGTTGGTATAGCGGGCCCCCAGGATCAAATGCAGTGGGTCCGCCAGAGAAATGCGCGTCGCGAGATAAGCCGATTTTTGACGGGTAATATTACTGTCAGTGCTCTTCGTACGTGGAGACCAGTCAGTTTCACGGAATTGACCGGTGTAATTGTTATAGTTCCCCAGCATGTCTGGAGAAATATTCTCGAACGCACTGTAATAATTATTTTCCTGGCGGTTATAACTAATCCCGGTCATTAATTCATGCTGACGACCAAAAAGCTCATAAGGACCGCTGGAAAAGGCATCTAAGCCATCAACTTTACGTTTTGCAGTGTTATAACCGGTGCCCCCTACCGCATCATAATTGGAGGAAGCAGGATATTCATTTATGCCAATGCCAGTGTTCTTGTCGAAATAACCGCTGACGTACATCATCTTGCTGTCCATAGTCATTTCGTTATGGGTACCATTCAGCGTGATGTTCCAGCCGTTATCAAAGTTTTGTTTCAGGTTAACAAAGATTTTTTTGCTTTCTTTATCGTTGTATGTCCAGTCAGGTGCGGTGTTGAAACCACGCCGGGAATGGATCTGACTGCCATCGGTATACCAACGCGGCGCACCGTTCCACATTGGGCTGTCGGCATTAATCTTCTGAAATTCGTAACCAACGGACAACGTAGTCGAGTCGGTCAGATCGGCATCAACCACACCATAAACAAACTGTTTTTTCGCACCATAACGCTCAATAAAGCTGTTATTGTCCTGGAAGCCAGCAACCAATCGGCCACGCACATTGCCTGATGCGCTCAGCGGGGCCGAAAGGTCGGCAACATAACGTTGTTTATCCCAGCTGCCATAACTGGCGGAAATATTGCCGGTAAAATCGCGACTGTCAGCGTGTTTCCTCACCATGTTAATAGCGGCAGACGGATTCCCCGGACCGGTCATCAGGCCGGTTGCCCCGCGAACCACTTCAATACGCTCATATAAAGCCGTATCGCTTTGTGCGTCTCCCAGATTCCAACGCGAAGCAAACACGGTCGGAATGCCTGTGGTATTGCTTAACACCTGCCCCAGCGATTGCAGTTGCTGATCTTCCATGCGCTGCTGGCTGATGATGCTCACCGACTGCGGAATATCACGCAAGGTGGAAGTCAATTTAGTTCCCGCACGGGTTACCGGCACGCTGTAATCAGTCTTTGTGGTATCCGCAACGCCGCTGTCCTCTGACGCACTGACCAGCATAGTCTGATTATCTGTCGCAGCTGATGTCGTGGTTTCTGCCGCACGCGCAGGGTTAGAGCAAGAAGCCGCGATGACAACCGCCAGTAGCGAGAGGCGCAGGGGGTTATGTTGCACAAGCGCAGCCGTGTGCACAGCAGTTTCCCTGACGCACTTAACATCGAAAGACATCGGTAGTTCCTCATTTATATTTTTGATTTTCTGCCACTGTTCACGGCCACGCTTTCTGCCGGAAGAACCTGATATGCCCCCCTGCCTGCTTCTTGATTTATTCAGAGATGCCTTCCCTCAGTGCGCTGGCGTGATGTTATTTGTAAAGCAAATGAGAAATATACGCATTGTCATTATCATTGCAAGAATTTGTTAACAACCCATGAAAAATTTCTCGAAACCTTAATGGACAAAAACTGATTGATAAAGAAGGATTTTTTTCAAACTAAGGTGTTTTTTTGAAACCAGGAGCGTGAAAATTGTTTTAATGGTATTAAGATAGCGACAAGATTTTGCTGGTTTTACTTAAATACGAACATACAACGCTGCGCAAACCGGTGAGAAACAGCACACACCAGCTTTGCATTTGTATGTGTGGAAGCGTTGCTGGCGTTCAACAAGGCAGGCATTTATAGATATAACCCCTTCGGGTTAACGCTATTTCAAATAAGCCAGAAAAAATTTTCCCAGAAAAATAAACATTCATTACAAACCGTTATTAACTTTTTAAAATTTGAGACCGTGCTGATTATTTTTGAGCCGTCCGCACATTATTTAAAGCAGGCATGATACCAGTGAGGATTCGGTTAGCGGTAATAGATGAATATTGCACCATTCTACTTGTCTCACTGGGCTAGTGGCACAATCTGTCCATATTTTATGGATACTACGGCAGCACCCATACGCAGAACTACAGGTTGCACTGCATGTTTACTGGCCGCGTGGCGTTATTTTCTGTATACCATTCGTATGGAGCTTTGCCGTTCTGTCTTAAGCGGTAAAATATATTTTGTCCATATGGCGATAATTTAAACGGCACTACAGCGAGCCATATTTTTAAAATCTTGCCTTTTTATGCTAATGCTTAAAAATCACATTTGTGCCTGACGTAGCAAATAACACATTTCACCCCTTCTACATATTTCCTTCTCAACCTATTTTCCGTAAACTGACGTGCTTTATGTATATTCGTTTTAAATTTAAGGATTAATCGGTAATGCTCCCAACTTACTGATTTAGTGTATGATGGTGATTTTGAGGTGCTTGCGTGGCTTCCATTTCCATCAGATGTCCTTCCTGCTCCGCTACTGAAGGCGTGGTGCGTAACGGCAAAAGCACTGCCGGACATCAGCGCTATCTCTGCTCTCATTGCCGTAAAACATGGCAACTACAGTTCACTTACACCGCCTCTCAGCCCGGTACGCACCAGACAATCATTGATATGGCCATGAATGGCGTCGGATGTCGCGCCAGTGCACGCATTATGGGCATTGGCCTCAACACGGTTTTACGTCACTTAAAAAACTCAGGCCGCAGTCGGTAACCTCGCGCATACAACCGGGCAGTGATGTGATTGTCTGCGCTGAAATGGACGAACAGTGGGGCTACGTCGGTGCTAAATCACGTCAGCGCTGGCTGTTTTACGCGTATGACAGGATACGGAGGACGGTTGTGGCACACGTCTTCGGTGAACGCACTCTGGCCACACTGGAGCGTCTTCTGAGCCTGCTGTCGGCCTTTGAGGTCGTGGTATGGATGACGGATGGCTGGCCGCTGTATGAATCACGCCTGAAGGGAAAGCTGCACGTTATCAGCAAGCGTTACACTCAGCGCATTGAGCGACATAACCTGAATCTGAGACAACATCTGGCAAGGCTGGGACGGAAGTCACTGTCGTTCTCAAAATCGGTGGAGCTGCATGACAAGGTCATCGGACATTATCTGAACATAAAACACTATCAGTAAGTTGGAGTCATTACCGGATTAATCAATGAGTGATGCGCTAAAAGCGTTGAATAACCTACGTACATTACGTGTTCAGGCCCGTGACGTTGATATTGATACGCTAAATGAAATGCTTGAGAAGCTTTCGGTGGTGATCGCTGAACGTCGCGAAGAAGAAGAAGCGGCGCTTGCGTCTGAACGAGAAAAAGCCGATAAGCTCGCAAAATATAAAGAAATGCTGTTAAACGATGGCATCGATATTGCCGATTTATCCCGGTTGGTTTCGGTTGAAGGGAAAACTAAAACCAAAAGAGCACCACGTCCCGCTAAATATCAATATACTGACGAAAATGGTGAAACTAAATTCTGGACCGGCCAGGGCCGCACGCCTTCTCCCATCAAGAAAGCACTGGAAGCGGGCAGTTCACTGGACGATTTTATGATTTAAATTTTATCGCGGCGCTTATCCAAGGCGCCGCGCTGTTTTATCCTGTTGCGCATACCATAAATAATACGCTACGTAGCCCGCATTCTATCCGTGATCACCCACTGTCACTCAGCCGTTTTTCCGGTATGGGTGCAACAGTGTTACGTTCAGCGCTTTCTGCTACTAGAAAATTTTTTACATGCTAAATTAATAATATGCATGTAGAAAACCATACGTTACCAAACGCTCTAAAAACAGAATATAACAGGTTAATATAAAAGGGTTTTATACAGGGAAAAGAAATAACGCTGAATTCTTCAGCGTTATTCCATCAGACGCATCATTGATGCTTCATTAAGCAAAAAATTTCCTATCTTCAAAACAATGCTGTCGTGAGATACAGCTTTCACGCCTGAGAATCCTTGCAAATATGTTTAATAACATTCTGTCGCTACCGATGTAAAACTGGCCCACCTGCCGATGTAAATCTGACCCACCTAGGGTAAAAATGGCAGTTTTAAGGCACTGCCAATGATGACATTGGAGACCAGAGTGGAGATTAGTGTTTTACAC
>NZ_JACFXY010000010.1 GCF_014946725.1 Mixta mediterraneensis | reverse complement strand
CCACTCTGGTCTCCAATGTCATCATTGGCAGTGCCTTAAAACTGCCATTTTTACCCTAGGTGGGTCAGATTTACATCGGCAGGTGGGCCAGTTTTACATCGGTAGCGACATCTAAACACACTGCTAATTCTCTCGATGTCATCGTACTCAAAATCGAGCTGTTCATTAGGAATAAATCTTTCATCGTCTAGAAGGCAAACGGTGGCGCCAGCATCGTCAGTTTTGACGATAAACTTCTCCATTTGTATTCTTTTAGTCGTTTTAATCAGGCGGGCAAAAACGCCGTATCGACCCTCACTTAAAAGGGCTGATACAGTCAAGTGACCGTCTAAAGCCAGTTGCAAGCAGTCGGCCACGGTTATCTCTTCTTCCATGGTAAGAGATAATCTCTGTGCTGTTTCTTCGAGTGTCAGCCAGTTCTTCAGGCGAAAAAGCTTATTCATAGCGTTACCTTTTACGCTTTACCTTAAAGAGGGATTGAGCCAGGTGGCAAGGTAGGCCGCTTTTCACCCCGTCGGGCTAGGCTCAATCTAATTTGTTACTTAGCCCTTCTCAAAGGCGTCACGTTGTACTGTTCACCGTTCTCCAACGCCACCAGCAATTCAGCCCACTGGATAAGCGCTGACTTTCGCTCTTCGAAGTACTGATGCCGGTTGTAGATACCCTCGACCCCTTTAATGCGGTGATTGAGGCATCGCTCAGCAACGACGGGATCACATCCCAGCGCTGCGAGATGGGTACGCGCCGTGCGGCGGAAGTCGTGAATGGTGAAGTTGGGAACGTCTGCCATCTCGGCACGTACTTTTGCCAACGCCACCGGCAGTGTGCTTTCCTGAATATGGGGGATCATGCGGTTTTGCATCTTACGGGCAGGAAGCACCCATTTGCTGTTACAGGAAAAGGTGTGAAGCTCTTTCAGCCAGGCTAATGCTGGTGGTGCCAGTGGAATATCTATCGCATCACCGTTCTTTGTGCGCTCGGCTGGTAGGTGCCATATCCCTTCATCTAAATCGAACTCAACCCACTGAGCAGCGCATAGCTCCATCTTCCTGACGGCTAGAGCAAGCAATAGCTTAAAAGTGAGCTCATTCTGGCGGCTAAACCCTTTAGCTGTACGCATGGACTGAAACAGCTTTATCAGTTCATCACGGTTTAGCCATCGGTCGCGGCTGATCTCTTTACCACCAGCATCAGAAATCTCGAAAGCAGAGCAGGGGTTAACTTCCAGAGCGTGGCGCTTTATGCCGTAATCAAAAATGCGGCGTGTCCAACGCAAAACGTCTGTGGCAATAGTTGGTGCGCCACGGTCAACAATCCCTTTAAGCATGTCATCGATATGGCGGGGCTTAACATCCTCAACCTTCATATTCCCGATGCAGGGATTGATGTCTTTATCAATGCGGCGACGTAGTATGTCGGGGTGCTTCCAGCGTGGCAGGATCTGACGTTCGAAATACTCAGCAGCCAGTTGTGAAACGCGCATCGCATTCTTCTCAGCGTCAATTTTCGCGATCGCATCAGCTTTTCGTTGCTGCTTCTCTCCGGCCACGTCATAGCCCAGCGACACGCGCGCGGATAGCTCCTTAACCGTTTCCCTCGCCTTAGCCAGCGATAGCTCCGCATAAGAGCCAATAAGCATCGCCCGGGCTTTGCCAGAGAATTTATAGCGGAAGCGTCAGACGGGGGTTTGATAGTTCTCGCGGTAGGACAGGTAAAGTCCATTGCCGTCCGATCTCCCCTCAAACCTCTCGCCTGATTTAATCCATGCGCGTATCTGTGCGTCAGTAAGCTTTGGCATCGGTGAATCCAGTGCTGATTAGTGGTGTACACCCACGGAATTATATTTTTCTCCATGGGTACACTTAGGTGTACATCCTAATCATGCGCTTTCATGCGTCGTTATGCTAGCTCCTGATAACAAAAAATCCCGACTAGATGCGGGTTTTGTGCGGGTGGTGCTATCTAATGAATTTTAGTGCGTCGTTACTCGATGTTCTGAATCTGCTCACGCATCTGTTCAATCAGCACTTTCAGCTCAATTGCGGAGGCGGTGATGTCAGCGTTAATCGACTTTGATGCCAGCGTATTCGACTCACGGTTAAATTCCTGCATCATAAAATCGAGGCGGCGGCCAACTGCTTCCTTTTTCTTTAGAATGCTATAGGTCTCTTTAACGTGCGCTTCCAGACGGTCCAGCTCTTCCGCCACGTCAATGCGCTGTGCCATCATCACTAACTCTTGCTCGAGGCGATTATTTTCCAGCTGCACTTCAGCATCTTCCAGTTTCGCCACTAAACGCTCGCGCTGCCACTTCACAATTTCTGGCATTCGGGCGCGTACTTTGCTTATTTCCTGCGTCACGCCTTCCAGACGCTGTTCAATCAATGACTTCAGTGCGGCGCCTTCGCTTTCACGTGCGGTGATGAATTCATCCAGCGCGCTATCCAGTGCTTTAAGTAACTGGGAGTTGATGGCATCTAAATCCTGTTCCTGCGCCGACATTACGCCAGGCCAGCGCAGAATATCCAGTGGATTAATCGCTCCTTCGTCGCTCTGCATTTTGACCCAATTGGCAGCCTGCACCAGCTGTTTTGCTAGCGCTTCGTTCAGCATAAGTTCGCCTTGTGCGCTTGGATCAGCATCAAAACGCAGATTGCACTCGATTTTTCCACGCGTCAGACGTTGACGAATGCGTTCGCGAATCACCGGCTCCAGGCCACGAAATTGTTCCGGCAAGCGGATATAGGTTTCCAGATAGCGTTGATTAACGGAACGCAGCTCCCAGGCGGCGCTGCCCCATTCGCCTTTGGCTTCACGACGGGCATAAGCGGTCATACTGCGGATCATAAGCGTTACTCATTTTCAGAAAGATGGGGTGAAGTATAGCGAGGCCAGGCAGCGCATAACAGGCATAAGCGTATCAGAAACGGCATTACGTAATATTTATCATTAAGCGACAAATAGTTACGCTCGCCATGCTGTGAACTGCTCCGGACAAGGCATAAGACCACGGCAAGAGACAGCGAACGAGGAAGTCCGTATAATGCGCAGCCAATCATTAGTAAGCCGGAGATTACCATGCGTCCAGCAGGCCGTAGCGCACAACAGGTGCGTCCCGTCACATTGACCCGCAATTATACCAAACATGCTGAAGGTTCCGTTTTGGTGGAATTTGGTGAAACCAAAGTGCTTTGCACTGCCACTGTGGACGAAGGTGTGCCGCGCTTCCTTAAAGGACAAGGCCAGGGCTGGATAACTGCCGAATATGGCATGCTGCCGCGCTCAACGCACAGCCGAATGGCGCGTGAAGCGGCTAAAGGTAAACAAGGTGGACGCACGCTGGAAATTCAACGCCTGATTGCCCGCTCGCTGCGTGCCGCTGTTGATCTCAAAGCGCTGGGTGAATATACCGTGACCCTCGATTGCGACGTGATTCAGGCCGATGGCGGCACACGTACTGCTTCTATCACCGGCGCCTGCGTAGCATTAGCGGATGCGCTGAATAAGCTGGTGGCAGAGGGCAAACTGAAAGCTAATCCGATGAAAGGCATGGTGGCTGCGATTTCTGTCGGCATCGTCAACGGCGAAGCGCTGTGTGATTTAGAGTATGTGGAAGATTCCGCCGCCGAAACTGATATGAATGTTGTGATGATGGAGGATGGTCGCATGATCGAGGTGCAAGGCACCGCAGAAGGCGAACCGTTTAGTCATGAAGAGTTACTGGCGTTATTAGCACTGGCGCGTGGCGGTATTGAAGAGTTAATCCAGGCGCAGAAAGCCGCACTGGAAAATTGATGCAACAGGCGACCAGCGAGTCGCCTTTTCTTTATTTGAGGAGCAAGAGATGAAAGCCTGGCAGCGTCAGTTTATTGAGTTCGCCTTAAACAAGCAGGTGCTGAAGTTTGGTGAATTCACGTTAAAATCTGGGCGTAAAAGCCCCTATTTCTTTAACGCCGGTCTGTTTAACAGTGGACGAGATTTAGCGCTGCTGGGGCGCTTTTACGCGCAGGCGCTGGTAGACGATGGCGTGGATTTTGACCTGCTATTTGGTCCCGCCTACAAAGGCATTCCAATCGCTACAACCACTGCCGTCGCGCTGGCCGATCATCATGATCGTGATGTTCCTTACTGTTTTAACCGCAAGGAAGCTAAAGATCATGGTGAAGGCGGTTTACTGGTCGGTAGTCCGCTCGAAGGGCGTGTAATGCTGGTGGATGATGTGATTACCGCTGGTACGGCAATTCGCGAATCAATGGACATTATCAGCGCGCACAACGCGACACTGGCTGGCGTATTAATTTCACTGGATCGCCAGGAGCGTGGACGCGGAGATATTTCAGCAATCCAGGAAGTAGAACGTGACTATAAATGCAAAGTCACCGCGATTATTACCTTGAAAGATCTGATTGCTTATCTGGAAGAGAAGCCAGAGATGGCTGATCACCTTGCGCAGGTTCGCGCTTATCAGAAAGCCTACGGCATTTAATGCAAAAATGCGGGCACCAGCCCGCCTTCTGCTATATCAATTGTGCGGCAATCAGCGGCCAGCGGGTATCGAAGTCTGCTGTGGGACGAAAACGAAACTCAGAACGAACGTAACGCGATAATAATCCTTCGCAAAATGCCAACAGCTGGCTGGCTAACAGGGTATCGTCCGACTGAAAACCTTCGCCTTCACGCATCTTTCGCTCGCGCATGACCTGACGCAGTTGTACCTCAATACGCTCGAACAGCTGATTAATACGACCCTGCAAGCGGTCCTGCTCAAACATCAGCGCATGGCCGGTCAAAATACGCGTTAGCCCCGGATTACGCTCACCAAACCCCAGAATCAATTGCACGATAAGACGCAGACGCGCCATCGTCTCTTTTTCATCTTTAAGAATCAGGTTGATACGGGTAATCAGACTGTCTTCGATAAATTCTATCAAGCTGTCAAACATGCGTGTTTTGCTGGGGAAGTGGCGATATAAAGCCGCTTCAGAGACACCCACATTTGCTGCCAGTTTGGCGGTCGTAATTCGCTGGCTGCCATCACTTGACTCAAGCATTTGCGCCAGCGCCTGCAAAATTTCTTCGCGACGGTTCCGCTTTGCGACTGTTTTTTCTGCCATGATCCTAAAGACCCTTGAATTTCACCATAAACAGGCAACACCTACGCATCTGCCACAAGCAAGTGTCTCATGACAATGAGAAATAATAATGACTGGCGTAAGTGAAAATTGGTAGCGTGTGTTACTGACGGCCTGAATGACCAAAGCCACCTGTGCCGCGCAAGCTGGCGTCAAAGTCTTCAACCAGGTTGAATTCGGCCTGCACCACCGGTACAAAAACCAGTTGTGCCATGCGATCGCCGGGCTGTAGCGTAAAACTTTCCTGTCCACGATTCCATACAGAAACCATTAACTGGCCCTGATAGTCGGAATCGATCAGACCCACCAGATTGCCCAGAACGATGCCGTGTTTATGGCCCAGGCCTGAGCGCGGCAGAATGACGGCAGCCAGGCTGGGATCGGCGATATGAATCGCTAAACCCGTTGGCACCAGCGTGGTGGTGCCTGGTGCGATTTCCAGCACATCATCCAGGCAAGCGCGTAAATCTAACCCAGCGGAGCCCGACGTCGCGTAGGTCGGCAGGGGAAATTCTTTGCCAACACGTGCATCAAGTATTTTAACGTCTATTTTTTTCATCATAACGGCTGACAATCTCGTCTAATAAGAGCTGGCCAAGGAGCGCCTTCTCGCTGAGCGGTAAGCGTTTTTCTCCGTTGTGCCAAAAAAGATGAAGAGCATTGGTGTCGCTATCAAAACCTTGTCCGGCTTTAGCAACGTCATTAGCACAGATTAGGTCCAGATTTTTGCGTACTCTTTTTTGCCGGGCGTATTCTTCCACATTCTGGGTTTCAGCGGCAAATCCAACCACAAAAGGACGGTCTGCTTGTAATGCGGCGACACCAGCGACAATGTCGGGATTTTTTATAAGTTGCAGCGTGGCGTTATCATCATCGCCCTGTTTTTTGATTTTTTCGGCCGCAATTTCGGCTGCCCGATAGTCTGCCACGGCTGCGCTTGCAATGAAAATATGTTGTTTGTTTATCTCGCTCATCACCACAGCCTGCATCTCTAGCGCCGTAGTGACATCAATACGTTTCACACCGACGGGCGTGGTCAGACTGACCGGACCGGCTACCAAAAGGACGTTTGCGCCACGTTTGGCGGCCGCTGAAGCGATAGAAAAGCCCATTTTTCCTGAACTTTTATTGGTGAGGTAGCGCACCGGGTCCAGTGCCTCGCGCGTCGGACCGGCAGTAATCATAATATTGAGATGTTGCATATCGTTGACTGGTGATGCCCATTGCACGGCATGGTCAACAATTTCCAGCGGATCCAGCATGCGACCCGGCCCCACATCGCCACAGGCTTGACTGCCGCTGTCTGGCCCCCAGATTAGCAGGCCGCGAGTCTGTAAGGTTTGCAGGTTTTGTTGGGTGACAGGCGCACGGTACATCTGCTGATTCATCGCCGGAACCACAGCAACGGGTGCGGCAGTCGCAAGACAGGCCGTGGTCACCAGATCATTTGCCATACCCGCAGTCAGGCGGGCTATCAGATCGGCAGTGGCAGGGGCCAGCACAATTAAATCAGCCCACTTCGCGAGTTCTATGTGACCCATCGCCGCTTCGGCGGCTGGATCGAGCAGATCATCCATTACCGGGTAGCCGGAAACTGCCTGTAGGCTGAGCGGTGTAATAAAGGCTTTGGCTCCTTCGGTCATCATTACGCGGACATCGGCGCCGCGATCGCGCAGGCGACGAACTAATTCCGGTGTTTTATAAGCGGCAATGCCGCCGCTCACGCCCAAAAGAATTTTTGTTCCGGCTAATCCCATCATCTTTTTGCCTCACTCATCTGTTTGCCGCGCCTGACGCGACATGTTGCACGGACTTTATCACAAAACCCTTGAATCGCTTTTTCACTCCCTGTTGTTTGCGAGACATCTCGTAAAACGCCGCAGTACTGCTGGTGACTGGCAAGGCGGCGGTTCAGGATAGTGAAGGCAGCAGGGAGAAAGTCCATGAAAAATATGGCACCGCGGGAAAAATTACAGCATTTAGGTGTGGAGGCGTTGAGCGACGTTGAGTTATTGGCCATTTTTCTGCGTACCGGTTCAGCAGGGCTGAATGTTATGGATCTGGCTCAACAGATGCTCCAGGAGTTTGGCTCGCTTTATCATATTATGACCGCCAGCAAAGCGGCTTTCAGTGACATCAAAGGTGTCGGGGATGCAAAGCTGGCACAGCTGCACGCCATTGCCGAACTGGCGAAGCGTTTTTTTGCCAGTCAGCTGGCGCGAGAAAGTGCGATGGAAAACCCCCAGGTTACGCGACACTATTTGCAAAGCCTGTTAGCGCATCAGGAACGCGAGATCTTTATGACGCTGTTTCTGGATAATCAACATCGTGTCTTACTGGCGCAAAAGATGTTTTCCGGTTCAATTAGCAGCGTTGAGGTGCATCCACGCGAGATTGTACGAGCAGCACTGAAGGTGAACGCGGCAGCGTTGATACTGGCACATAATCATCCTTCAGGCGTGTCGGAACCCAGCAAAGCGGACCGCGGTATTACTCACAAAATCAGCGAAGCCTGCCGCCTGCTTAATATTCGCTTACTCGATCATTTTGTTATTGGCCATGGTGAATATGTTTCATTTGCCGAGCGTGGCTGGCTTTAAGAGTAAGGAAAGGGAGGCCGGATGATGGCTTTTTACCCGATCATTCGGGATCTTTATCTGTTCGGGACTTGAGCACTTGCGCCGAGCGGCGTATACTACGCCACCTTTGAGAATCTCGGGTTTGGCGGTTAGGCCAGCTTAGCGGGTTCCATGGAACTCGCCTGGCGGGCTGCAAGCCTGACGAGGCGGCCAAAACCTAATTTTTAAAGCTCGAGCTGATTTGATTTTTGGAGAATAGACATGTCACGAGTCTGCCAGGTAACTGGAAAGCGCCCGGTGAGCGGTAACAACCGTTCCCACGCAATGAACGCGACGAAACGCCGTTTCCTTCCGAACCTGCACTCACACCGTTTTTGGGTTGAGAGCGAGAAGCGCTTCGTTACTCTGCGTGTATCTGTAAAAGGTATGCGTATTATTGATAAAAAGGGCATCGATACGGTTTTGGCCGATCTGCGTGTCCGTGGTGAGAAGTACTAAGGAACTGAATCATGGCTAAAGGTATTCGTGAGAAGATCAAGCTGGTTTCCTCTGCTGGTACAGGTCACTTCTATACCACCACGAAGAACAAACGTACTAAACCAGAGAAACTGGAACTGAAAAAGTTCGATCCGGTTGTACGTCAGCATGTAATCTACAAAGAAGCCAAAATTAAGTAATTTTGGTGTTCTGCTAAAAACCCGGCTCCGGCCGGGTTTTTTGTTTGTGAAAAACGCTGAGGAGAGGCTATGCCAGAGTTACCAGAGGTTGAAACCAGTCGTCGCGGTATTGAGCCGCATTTAGTAGGAGAAACTATCCTGCATGCCATCGTGCGCAATGCACGTTTGCGCTGGCCGGTTTCACAAGAGATTCTGGCATTGAGCGATCAGCCGGTCCTTAGCGTTCAGCGTCGTGCCAAATATTTGCTGCTGGAGCTACCGCACGGCTGGATTATTATCCATCTTGGTATGTCTGGCAGTTTGCGAGTGTTAACTGAAGCATTGCCGGCGGCTAAACATGACCATGTTGATTTGGTGATGAGCAATGGCAAAGTGCTGCGCTATACCGATCCGCGA
Source organism: Mixta mediterraneensis (assembly GCF_014946725.1). Classification (GTDB taxonomy): domain Bacteria; phylum Pseudomonadota; class Gammaproteobacteria; order Enterobacterales; family Enterobacteriaceae; genus Pantoea; species Pantoea mediterraneensis. The sequence continues at coordinate 143,941 of NZ_JACFXY010000010.1, read as the reverse complement.
CGCTTTGGTGCCTGGTTATGGAGCAGCGACTTAGCGGGCAGCAACGTGCTGGCTCATCTGGGACCGGAACCGCTTAGCGACGTGTTTGATGGCGATTATCTGTTTGAAAAGTCACGCGGCAAGCGCACGGTGATTAAACAGTGGTTAATGGATAACAAAGTGGTCGTCGGCGTCGGTAATATTTACGCCAGTGAATCGCTGTTTACTGCGGGGATCCTGCCTGACAGAGCCGCAATGAGTTTAAGCAAAAAAGAAGCGGAACTGCTGGCTAATACGATTAAAGCGGTGCTGTTGCGCTCGATTGAACAGGGTGGAACCACCTTACGTGACTTTTTACAGAGTGATGGCAAGCCGGGTTATTTCGCTCAGGAATTGCAGGTTTATGGCCGGGCGGGTGAACCGTGCCGCGTGTGTGGAACACCAGTTATTAGCGGCAAGCACGGGCAGCGCAGCACTTACTGGTGCCCGTGCTGCCAGCATTAGCAGTAGATAAGTTTGGCCTGTAACGCCTGATGTACCGGCGCGGGAAGGAAGGCGGTAACATCGCCACCGTGACGCGCCACCTCTTTCACCAGCGAAGACGAGACGAACGAGAAACCTTCAGATGGCATCAGGAAGACGCTTTCCAGCGTGGGCAATAAATGGCGATTCATATGCGCCAGCTGTAGCTCATATTCAAAATCTGATACCGCACGCAGGCCACGCACCAACACATTAGCCTGCTGCGCACGGGCAAAATTCGCCATTAAATCGCTAAATCCAACCACTTCAACATTAGGCAAGTGCGCAGTTACCTGCTGTCCCAACGCAACTCGCTCATTCAGGTCAAACATCGGTTTCTTACCTGGACTTGCTGCCACCGCCACTATAAGGTGATCAAACATCTGTGCCGCACGGGTCACAATGTCGAGATGGCCTAACGTAACAGGATCAAACGTTCCGGGATAAATGGCTTTAGTACTCATATACACCTTTTTGCCGAGGATTGACCAAGCGCCCAAAGCGCCGAGTATTTGTTAAACGTATACTGCGCATTAACTACCGCTAATATCCAGCCCTGTTTACCGTCAAGAAAACCAGCACGTAGCAGCAGCGTTTTGATAAAAGCGCTTAACGTATGGCTAAAAATGGAGAACAGCCCGCAGCGTTTACCGCGTTGGTGACGTTCCTGCACCCAGGCTTCAGCATAGGCAAGCTGCTTACGCTGAAAAGCGATGAGGTTGCGGCAGGTTAGATGTTGCAGATGGCCCTTCAGCATTCGGACTGGCGCATCCTGGGCGTTGAGCGATTCATGCACCTGGTTATCGTTATAGTTCAGCATCCGTGGATAAAGGCGCGTCACGCGATCGGGATACCAGCCGCTGTGGCGCATAAACCGGCCCAGGAACAGGTTGCTGCGGCTCAGGCTATAAACGGCGTTGCTGGGCGGTGCGTTTAATACCTGCTCAATCGCCTTATGCAGTTCAGGGGTTACGCGCTCATCGGCATCAAGCATCAAAATCATTTCGCTTCTGGCATAACTTTGCGCGCGCTGACGTTGCTTGCCATATCCTGGCCAGTCGTCAGCATGAAACACTTTAGCACCCGCAGCGCGAGCGATTTCAACGCTATCATCCGAGCTACCAGAATCCAGTATGATAATCTCATCAGCCCAGTTAACTGAGGCGAGGCAAGCTGGCAACAGTTCCGCTTCGTTTTTGATGATTATCACCACCGAAAGACGTTGGCGTATTGGCATTAATGGGCCCGTGGCGGTAAATGAGGTTCAAGTAACTGTAAAAGACGCTGTAGTGCGCCCTGATTCTGGTGCAGCACATCCACCGCATGACGGCCGTAATAACGGCGATAATCATCGTCCTGGAGTAAATTAGTCACTTCTTTCTCAAGCGAGATGACGTCCGTAACGATGATCAACCCCTGTGCTTCCTGCAATTTGCTGCAAATATCTTTGAAATTCCAGATATGCGGGCCCATCAAGACAGGAATAGCATGTGCTGCTGGCTCCAGCGGGTTGTGTCCACCACGCTCAACCAGACTGCCGCCGACAAATGCTAAATCAGCAATACCGTACAACAACATTAACTCACCCATTGAATCGCCGATGACAACCTGAGTAGAGCTGGAAGGGATCTCGCCACTGCTGCGCAAGATAAAACTGAAGTTGCGTTTTTGCGTCAGTTCTCGCGCATCGTTGAAACGCTCTGGATGGCGCGGCACCAAAATTAACAGCAAACTGGGAAAAGTTTGCAGCAAGCGACGATGCGCATCCAGTACGATCGCCTCTTCACCTTCGTGAGTGCTGGTAGCAATCCACACGGGACGACGCGAGGCCCATTGGCGACGCAGGGTTACTGCTCGCGCGGCCAACTCCGGCGTAACGGAAATATCAAATTTCAGGCTGCCCGTAACCGTTAACTGTGAACGTTTCAGGCCGAGTTCAAGGAAACGCTCACCATCTTCAGCGTTTTGCGCGGCTATCAGCGTGATGCTCTGCAATAGTTGACGCATAAAGTTGCCCAGTTTGCGATAGCCTTTAGCGGAGCGTGCTGATAAACGGGCGTTAGCGATGACTAATGGAATCTGGCGTTGATGCAGTATACGAATGATATTCGGCCACAGTTCGGTTTCCATGATGATCACTAACCGTGGGTTCACCGTATCCAGGAAACGATTGATAGAACCGGGTAAATCGTAAGGCAGGTAAACGTGATGCACATCCTTACCAAACGCTGACTGTGCACGCTCCGATCCAGTTGGCGTCATCGTTGTAACGGTAATTGGCAAGGTGGGATAACGATGGCGTAACGCCCGCACCAGCGGAACAGCGGCCAGGGTTTCGCCAACGGAAACTGAATGCAGCACAATGCCGCCGGGTTGAACTTTGCCCACACAGTAGCCGTAACGCTCGGCCCAGCGCTTACGGTATGCCGGAGCTTTACGACCGCGCAGCCACAGGCGCAGCCAAATCAGTGGCTGGATAAGATAAAGCAATGCGGTGTAAATGGTCGTCATAGTTACCGTTACGACATGTTGGTGTCAAAAAATACAAAAAATTAGATTGCGGCATGGTAACAGAAACGCCACGCGCACTCATCTGACTTGTCAGTTAGCGTTTAGCACCTGTTGATACAGCGAAGTTAAGGCCTTAGCTAACCTTTGCGGACCATAAGGCTCAACTTTACGGCGCGCAGCCTCACCCATGCCTGAATCGACAGCGAGTGACGGAATAGCATTGATAGCCCGGTTTAACGCGTTGATATTCAACGCATCGCAGACAAAGCCTTCCTGACCAGCCGTTATAAACTCAGCGCCACCACAGCCGGTACTGGTGATCACCGGTAAGCCGCAAGCCATCGCCTCCAGCACCACATTCGGGAAGGGATCGTAGAGCGTAGGCAGTAATAAACCATCGGCGGCATGATAGAACGGTTGTACATCCTGCTGAACGCCGACAAAGCGCAGGCGATCCAGACAGTTCAGCTGATTCGCCAGCTGTTGGTAGCGCTGCAACTGTTTATCTTGCCCCACGACTATCAGGTAGCGATTGCTACGGGCTACCGCCTCAATTGCGGCCTTCAGGCCTTTCCGCTCAAAGCCTGAACCCACGTAGACCAGCACCGTGGCGCTGTCTGGCAGCGTAAGCTGTTGACGACTGGCGTGACGGGTAGCCTCGGTTGCGGGTTGAAAGTGGTAAGTATCAATTGCGTTGTGAATCACATGAATTTTACTGGCATCAAGCGAAAAGCAGCGCAAAATATCGCCTTTTACCATCTCTGAATTGCAGATTACCGCCTTAAGCGCCGGAGAATGGAACATTCCCGCTTCTGCCTGTAATACATAGCGATGATAAGGACTGAGGGTGGCGCTCAGGCGCTGCCATGGCGATACAAGGCGTGCACGCTGTTCAAGCCAGACGCGATGGACGCCATCACCAGCACGAAAAATATCGCAACCGGCGATGCGCTCATGGCTTTGCACAATATCAAATTTCTCCCGTTCCCAGCAGGCGCGTGCCGCACGAGCAAAGCCACGTTCCCGTGAGATACGCCCCCATTTGGCGGGATTACAGATATGCAGATGCCAGTCAGGATGGGGTATACCCTGCCAGTGGCGGGTAATGATATTCAGGTCCAACTGTTCACTGCCCAGCGCTTCCAGGGCGCGTGAAATAAAGCGCTCGGCACCGCCATCGGGACGATATTTCTGGCGTACAATCGCCAGACGTAACTTATTCATTTAAATAGCTCCTGGCGGCTGCAACCACATCTTCAACCGGAATGGCTGAAAGAAAACGCTGTTCAGTTTTAGTATCAATGGAGTCCGGCGAAGGTAGCGAACTGTAATCGCCAGCCCAGATCACGCGATTGTTTTTGCCCCAGGGACGCCACTGTTGCAATTTGGTTGGGCCAAATAGCGCAATGCATGGTGTATCCAGTGCCGCTGCCATATGCATGGGTGCCGAATCAACACCAATAAATAGCTGCGCGTGATCAATCAGCGCTGCCAGTTGCGGCAATGAGAGTTTTCCTGCGAATGAGATCACTTCAGGCGATTGGCTCAGAGACTGAATATGCTTAATCATCGCCAGCTCTTTTTTATCCAGCGCCGCAGTGAGGATTATCTTGCGGCCGGGCTGCGCCAACTGGTCAATGGTGGCCGCGAATTTCTCATCTTCCCAGCATTTAAAACCCCAGCGCGAGGTTGGCTGTACCACAATAAAAGGTGACGTTATGCCGCTTTTAGCCAGTTGAGTAAGGACAATTTGCTTATCACTTTCGCTGTAATACATTGACGCATATGCGTTTTCACGGCTGATGCCCAGCGGCGCCAGCGCAGTCATATTTTGCTCAATAGTATGTAATGCATTGTGATCGTTAGTAGGAACCAATTGGTTGTGGCAAAACCGCCAGAATGGATTATCCCGCTTTTTAAAGGCGAAACCGATGCGCAGCGGCGCACCTGATAAACGCGTCACGATCGCCGCGCGCCATTGATCAGCCAGATTGATGACTACATCATAATGACTGGCACGAATAGCGGCGATTAGCGCACGTTCATGTGCAAATTTGCGCCAGCTCCCTTCGTTTTTCCACTTGCGGTCAATAATATGAAAATGACGTATTGCCGGATGCGCGTCCAGCATTGGACGTGTTTCCTGATAGAGCAGCACATCAATATTCGCCTGTGGATAATGCTGATGAAGCGCATTAATGACAGGTGTCGTCAGCAGCATATCGCCATGATGGCGTAATTTAATAAGCAAAATATTTTGCGGAGAAGTGTTTGCTGCCATCGGGCTTGCCATAGTCCATTGTTCTCAAATTTTTATGGGCTGATTGTAGGGAAAAGCTTTTTGAGGTTAAAGCCAACCATTGTGGTTAAGTGTAACGCCAGCGATAAAGGCGGCTGAGCCACAGCAAAAGCTGATACCACTGTTTCACGCCTCGCGCGTTTCGCAGCATGCATCGATGGGTTCCGGTTGAGAAAATATCTGCAATGATAGCGTTGCGTGCATTTTCGTCCGGCTCTCGCCGTACGCTATGGCAAACGCTAAGCGCTTCATGGGTAATTTGATAATGGAAGGCGGGATATATTTTTGTCACGCCGCGATAATGTTGATTGAGTTCTTCCAGCATGCGGGCAATTTTTAAATAGTGCCGTTGATATTCCACATTACGCTGGCCGGTACGTTTGCAATTGCTGATGGAAGCATCATGCATATAATAGCGATAAAGGATCTCATCAGTATAACGTACACGTTTTGCCAGCAGCATAAACTCGGTGGTCCATGGAATATCCTGATGATGCAGACCTGGCTCGAACTGTAATTGATGCTCTTCAATTAATGCCCGACGGTAAATGCCTAACCAGACTACATGCATGTAGCGACGCGTTTTCAGCGCGGTGCTTAACCATTTAGCACCATCGAGTACACCCGTACTACGCAAACGAACCAGAGGAATGAGTGGCTTAGCTCGTTGGTCCCGTTTAAAAAACCATTCAGCGTTACACTGAGCTGCATCCAGATTATCCGCTTCAGCCATTTCTACCAGTATCTGATACATTCTGGGCGCCATGGTGTCATCCGCATCGGGGAAGGTGACATATTTACCACGTGCAATGGCTAAACCGGCATTGCGTGCACGTGATACGCCACCATTTTCCTGATGAATTACCTGAATATGTGGATGCTGCTGCGCGTAGGCGTCAGCGCGCTCACCAGAACCATCGCTGGATCCATCATTAACAATGATGATCTCCAGCGATGCCAGTGACTGCGCAAGTAATGAATGCATAAATTCATCGAACATGCTGCCCGCGTTATACATGGGAGTAATAATGCTGAGCAAGGGGGAATCAGATAAATTTACCATGGCAATATTTAAGCCCTGCCGAAGTTACAGAAGCGGAATATTGCCGCATCATGACAAAATAACCCCAGATTAAAAGAATAAAATAGGGAGATTCGCGATTATAAAACTGGGAATCGCCCATGCTGAAATAGATCACAGGAATGGCGAGCAGTAGTCCTTCGTAGTAACGTTTTTTACCGCATAAAGGGGAAACGAGCAGGGCCACAAAAAACGCTATCATCGTGATACCACCAGCAATGCCTTGTAAGGATAAACTCTCGATGATGTCATTGTGAGTATGATACTGAATATTCAGATAGGCGATTTGGTTATCGGGTTGGTGAATATCAAGCCAGTGTTTAGCTTCCTGATTTCTGCTGTCTGCTGATTGGCCCCATGGGTGTTGTGTGAACGCCCAAAGTCCTGCTTGCCACATGCCGATTCGGCCACCAATTGACGTGCTGGTATCACCGTTCTGATACTGTTCAATTTCCGTTTTCACCGTTTCGATACGGTTAAGCAGATGAGAGGAATATTTTGCTGCGCTAAAGGTTGCTGCTATTAAAAGGGCAGCAAACAGGCTTATCCACATCACGCGTGTACGCCAGGGCGACACCATGATGTGATGAATAATCGCCACAAGGAAAAATAAACTAAATAGCAGGATCGCTGAGCGGGTTTCAGAAACGCCTAATAAAATAAACGAAACAAATAAAATCAGGAAAAACGGTAACGGATAATGACGTGGAAAAGCCTTACGGATTGACCAAAGGGTGACGAGAGCCAGTAACGTAAACATATACGCACCCGACGTGGCGGCATCAGAATTTATTTTGGGTCGCTCGCCGGTTACCATAAAGCCATGGATACCTGTCAGGGTGATAAGGATTAACATTAAGCACAGCATTAATGTTCCGGTCTGCACCATGCGCGGCGACAGCGTCCATTTTGGACTGAGGCGGTGGACAATATAAAGCGGCTTTGTTGAATAAATCAGCTTCAGGACGAGTGACTCTGTAGCTGACCGGGTTTTCAGGCAATACGCACGCTTTCTGGCATACCAGCCTTCGTTATTTTATTCAGCGCACGCACCATGCCCAAAGCCTCTGCTACCTGACCATCGTAATCACGCAGCGTCAGTGAACCTCCGGACAGTTGCTTTACCCTGTACATGGCCGTCTCCGCTATCGAGCGACGGTTGTAATCTGTTGTCCATTTCCACCGGGCATTACTCCCGGTCAGCCGCTGATTCGCTACTGCACGGTTACGGTCTGCGTACTCTACGGGCCAGTAACCCGCTCCTTTTCGGGGCGGGATGAGGGCACTGATTTTCTTGCGCCGCAGTTCATCGTGACAGAGTCGGGTGTCGTAAGCGCCGTCTGCTGCGGCTGCCCTGATTTTTCTGTGTGTCTGCCGGATAAGACCCGGGAAAGCTTCTGAGTCCGTGACGTTGTTCAGAGACAGGTCCGCGCAGATGACTTCATGTGTTCTGCTGTCAACGGCCAGATGCAGCTTCCGCCAGGTACGACGGCGCTCTTTGCCGTGATTTTTGACTTTCCATTCGCCTTCACCAAAAACCTTCAGCCCGGTGGAATCAATCACCAGGTGTGCGATTTCACCCCGGGTGGGTGTTTTGAAACAGACATTAACCGACTTTGCCCGCTTGCTGACACTGCTGTAATCCGGGCAGCGCAACGGAACGTTCATCAGGGCAAAAATGGAATCAATAAAACCCTGCGCAGCCCGCAGGGTCAGCCGGAACAGGCGTTTAATCATCAGGACGGTGGTGATGGCAAGGTCAGAATAGCGCTGAGGTCTTCCCCGTGATGAAGGCGTTGCCGACTCATACCAGGCATGAGTCGCTTCATCGTCCAGCCAGAAAGTGAGGGAGCCACGGTTGATGAGGGCTTTGTTGTAGGTGGGCCAGTTGGTGATTTTGAACTTTTGCTTTGCCACGGAACGGTCTGTGTTGTCGGGAGGATGCGTGATCTGATCCTTCAACTCAGCAAAAGTTCGATTTATTCAACAAAGCCATATAAAGCACAAAAGCGCCTAATATCATCCTCTTACCGCTGATGCGATAGTGCTCCCCAATTAACGGTAATTGTTGATTCGTGGTGATAGTTGCCCATAACCATTTACTGAGACCCAACAGTAAAAACAAAGTAGGCAGCCAGTAAAAAAATACTTTTTTATCGCGCCAGATGATCCAGAATGTGCTGAGCAGAGACAAATAAGTCAGAAAATAGTAGGTATTACGCGATACTTCTCCGGAATAGAGAAAAAACGCCATCGAAATGATCGTCAGGCAGTAAAACAGCTTTGCACGCATATCTTCAGTAAAGATGAATTTCGCAAAATGAACGATGCGCATTGCCGCCCTCAGTTAAAAAACTTATGTCTGATGTAATTCATCATCCAGGAAACACTTTCAGCGTAATGTTTTTGATGCCATTTGATACGAGAAAATCGCTTCATTTCTTTATGATTTCCAGGTAAATCAAGCGGCTGATCAGCCCAGGGTGAGCGTTGATAATAATCGAAATAAATCAAAGAAAGATCGCCGCCGCCCCACGCATGCCAGGGTTTACACTTGCCCGTATAATGAATCATGACGGTATCTTCCGGCACGCGGAATGCGTGCCAGACCTTATTGGCGATGATGTCATAGATATGGTTATAGCGTTCCGGCAGAATCAACACATCCTCTTCCAGTACCAAATTCAATGCGTCTTGATCGGGAAACCCAAACTCCGTGCCTTGTTTGACCAGCACATCGGTGATCCGTTCCGTTGTATTACTGGCTAACCATCGGGGAATATTGATGAGCATAAAGCCTGAGTTAAAATAATTACCTGACGATAGTCCCAGCTTATTACATTGATTTTGCCGTGCCCGAGGCGTGTCGTTACAGGCACAAAGCGTATACTGACCAATATCCAGCATAAACAGTGGCGAGTAATCACCCACCACCAAGGTATCGGCATCAATATAAATAACGCGGTCACTGTAGCGCGCAACGGTTTCAGGAATCAAAAAACGGTAATAAATGCTTTTAGGATAGCGTCCGACTGCTGGCAAATTATCTAGCCAGGTGCTGTTAAAAATATGCAAAGTAATGATGAGCGGATATGCTTCGGCCAGCGATTGCAGTTTTTTTACATCTTTTTCATCAAGAGAATCAGAGAAAATGTGGGCGTGAAAAGCAGTATGTGGATGATTTATTAATAGCGAAAAAAGGGTAATGCCTAAACCACGTGCATAAGCGTGATTGATGCCAAAAGCGATATGTACGGGCGCCGCGTCCGTGTCTGAGAGCGTATTCACTAAAACTGTACTTTGCTGTACAGCGTCTGCAAGCTGAATAATTGCCATTGTGCTTTATTGTCCTGAGTTATTCTTAATAAATGCCTGGATTTCGGTGATTTTTTCCGCATTCAACCCAAATAATTCTTCCGCTGGCTGATCAAAATGGAAACGCGTCGCAAAGACAAATGTCGATGCAACGCTATTTTTAGGGCCAATAAATAAAACGTTGTTAACCGGGCGCTGCTCTCTGATTTCGCAAGGGCCGTATAGCATAATGACAGGTATCGCTTGTGCATCTGCGATATAAGCATTCCCCGAATCTGACGAGATATAAAAGTTCATCTGCCCGATTGCCCAGGGAACCTCCTCTAACTTTAATGTCCCAATCAGGCTGACGATATTCTCTTTTGGGCCTGTTAAGTTTAATAACTCATCCAGCCATGGCTGTTCGGCGGGCGGGCCAAATATGTAGTAGGTGCAAGGCAGATTCGCCAGACCATCCAGTAATTTCTTCCAGGTTGTGGCTGGGATGGTTTTGGCACGGTTTCCCGCTGAAATACTGATTCCAATTTTAATTGTTTGTGGCGATGCGAGCAGCGCGGCGGGAGGAGAAGACGGTTGCCATAAAGGCGAGGTCGCATGTTTTGGAAAATCAGTATATCGATACTGACGGTTAATCAGTTTGAGATAACTGTCCAGGGTAAGATCCTGTTTGCTGTGCTCGACAACGCCACTGGCGCTACGATAGAACACGACGTGATAGGACTTACGTACATAGGTACGCAGAAACTGTTTATTTGACGCATTACATAGCGCCGCAAAAAAAAGGTTCACGCTGTTAGGTTGGACCAGATAAACATTGTCGTAGCGATTCATCAGCGTAAACGCCAGTTTTAGCTTGGCGGCAAAGCTACGCCTGGCATCTTCAATCAAAAAATAGCGGGCAATTGTATCGTCATGACGAGCCAGCGGCTCCACTGCTTTGCTAATTAATACATCGGACTGACCTAATGCACGTAGCATCGGCGTGATATTGATAAAATCGCCAATCTTAGCCGTTTGAATCACCAGACTTCGTCCGGTTGGACGATAAAACAGCCGCATTACCGTCCGAAATGGCACCAGCAGCAAATAGATCAACACATAATTCATTGAGCGCCTTCTGCTAAAAAGACCCGGAGTTTTTCAATGACCGTTTGGGCCGAAAGCTGTGTTAAGTTATGCCCTGGTGCGATGACGATTTGCTGATTTTTGCCATAACCGCCAATGAGTCCCGGATCGGTTGGTCCGTATAACGTAATGTTTGGACGGTCAAGCGCTGCTGTCAGATGACTCAAACCGGTATCCACTGACACCACGGCACGCGCCCCCGCCAGCTGTTGCGCCACGGCTTCCAGCGACAGTTTTGGCAGGACTTCTACATCATTAAATCCTTCTGCCAGGCGCCGGGCACGCTGATGTTCATGCTCTGCTCCCCACGGCAGCTTTACTTTTAATCCGAACGGCTGGACCTGCTCAATCAATTCACGCCAGTGCGCTTCTGGCCAGTGCTTGTTATCGCGCGTTGTGGCATGAAGAAAAACCAAATACGGCACGGTTTCATTTGTCGTTAGCGCAGAGAAATGCGCCGCGATAGAGTAATCGCCTTGTGTTTGCGGTTTTTCATAGCCAAGACTTTTGGCAAATAACTCGCGTGTACGCTCAACAGCATGTTGCTTCTTGCTGATTTCATGGCGTTTGTCATACCACCAGCTCACGAAAGGTTCACGCGCGCTGCGGCTGTCCTGGCCGTGCTTCACACCCCGCGCAAGACGCGTGACCAGCGCGGCGCTCTTAATTAACCCCTGTGCGTCTATCACAATATCGTACTGACGCGACTGTAATTCACGTTTGAATAACACCCGCTCTTCACGCTGTTGGCTACCGAACCAGTGTTTACGCCAGCGACGAATCGCGACGGGTAAGACCTTATCGACCGCAGGATGCCAGCTCGGGATTTGAGCAAAATTCTCCTCTACCACCCAATCAAAACGGATGCCCGGAATAGCATGCATGGCGTCGGTTAGCGCGGGAAGCGTATGCAGCACGTCGCCCATGGAAGAGGTTTTAACGATCAGGACGTGCATACCGTCTCCTGTTCGTTACTTAGCAGCTCGGTTAACGTCTGATAAACGCGAGTCGGCTGAATATCAATCAGGCTCTGATGATACCCTTGCTCCGCATCACCTTTACGCTCTTTATGATAGCCGGTAATCAGGCGAATCACGCGGGCACGAGCGGAGAGGGGCGGCGTGAAGTCAGGGCTGCTCGGTCCATACAGCGCCACGAGCGGCCGGTTTAACGCCGCCGCGATATGCATTAAACCAGAATCATTGCTTACCACGGCACGGCAATGTGCCAAAAGAATCACGGCCTGCTCAAGTGAAGTATCGCCCGCCAGGTTACGGCAATGGGAGCGGGCATCTGCTGGCAGTGCTGCAATAATCTCATCGCCTGTTGGATGGTCTTTTGCCGAACCAAACAGCACTACCTGATAGCCTTCACTGATTAATTGCTGTGCCAGAGCGGCGTAATGATAGTGCGGCCAGCGTTTAGCCGGGCCAAACTCAGCGCCGGGACAAAAGCCAACGATCGGGCGATCGGCGGAAAGCTGATAATGCGCAGCCGTTTCGATTTTTTCCTGATCATCAACCTGTAATTTGGGCCACAACAGCGGCTGAGGCAGCTGCTGCGCTGAGTTAACGGGCCGGTCATAGCCCAGCGCCACATAGCGCTCGACCATCAGCGGAAACGCGGCTTTGTCCAGCTTGCGCAGATCGTTAAGCAGGCCATAACGCATCTCGCCACGCCAGCCAACCCGATGTTTAATCCCGGCAAAGAACGGCACCAAAGCAGATTTGAAGGAGTTAGGCAGAACATAGGCGCGGTCATAACCACTCGCGCGCAGCGAATTGCCAAGACGACGGCGTTCGCTGATTTCAAGCGCGCCATGTCCAAGCGGCATCGCCAGCGCCTGATTCACTTCCGGCATGCGGGATAATAACGGACGACACCAGGCAGGTGCCATCACGTCAATCACGGCATCAGGATGTTCGGCTTTGAGCGTGCGATAGAGACTTTGCGACATCATCATATCGCCGACCCAGGAAGGGCCGATTACCAGAATTTTCATTACCGGTACAGATTCCTTTACGCGTTACGGTTCAGCCAAACCATGTATTCAGCCACGCCTTGTGCCACGGTTTTAAACGGTTTGTCATACCCGGCGGCACGCAGCCTGGTCAGATCAGCCTGCGTATAAGCCTGATAGCGGCCTTTCAGTTTTTCCGGGAACGGAATGTATTCGATTTGGCCTTTTTGATGGAATTTCAATACGGCATCGGCCACTTCCTGGAAGGATTCCGCACGGCCAGTACCGCAGTTATAAATGCCGGAAATATCGTTTTCCCAGCACCATAAATTAACCGCAGCGACATCATCAACATGGATAAAATCTCGTTTGAAGCTCTCACTGCCTTCAAACAGTTTTGGATTTTCATCATTGTTGATTTGGGTATTCAGATGGAAAGCCACGCTTGCCATGCTGCCTTTGTGACCTTCGCGCGGTCCGTAAACGTTAAAGTAACGGAATCCACACACCGGTGAAGTCGCTTCTGGCAGGATCTGACGCACGTAATGATCGAACAGCATTTTTGAGTAGCCATAAACGTTCAGCGGCTGTTCATACTGGCGCTCTTCGATAAAGTTTTCATTGCGGCCGCCATAAGTCGCGGCAGAAGAGGCATACAGGAAAGGAATTTCACGTTCAAGACAGAAATGCAGCAGCTCTTTTGAATACTGATAGTTGTTATCCATCATGTATTTGCCATCCCACTCTGTGGTGGCGGAGCATGCACCTTCGTGGAATACCGCTTCGACAGGTCCGAGATCGTCACCCGCCATTACGCTGATAAGAAACTCTTCTTTGTCCATGAAATCGCTGATGTTCAGATCGACCAAATTCACAAATTTGGTGCCATCTTTCAGATTATCCACCACCAAAATATCGGTGTGACCGCGATCATTCAGCGCCTTGACGATATTGCTGCCAATCATTCCTGCGCCGCCAGTTACGATAATCATGTTAATACCTTCGAAGTTATGGGGTGAAACAGGAGGTTTCACACGCTAATGTCTATCATCATAACATTTCATCAAGATGCAGACAGCCAGATGACTCTGTAACGATTTGTACTTCATGCTCTGTGACGTGAACTATGCTGCAAATTTGACATTCTGTTGGGCGAATTATCGTGGCTGGGCTAACTGTTCAGTAAGATGTTCCAGGTTTTCGCCAATTGAGGAAAGTAATGATGGCAGCGCAATTTTACCAGCAATTACGTCAGCAACTGGATACGGCGCGTCAGGAAGGCTTGTTTAAACAGGAACGTATCATCACCTCGGCGCAGCAAACCGATATAGCCGTGGGCCATGACAATCACGCCATTAACTTCTGTGCCAATAACTACTTAGGCTTAGCTAATCATCCCGCCCTGATTCAGGCAGCTAAAGAGGGGATGGATTCGCACGGCTTTGGCATGGCCTCAGTGCGCTTTATCTGCGGGACTCAAGATACCCATAAGCAGCTGGAAAAAAAGCTGGCCGAATTTCTCGGTATGGAAGACGCGATTCTTTACTCATCCTGTTTTGATGCAAATGGCGGTCTGTTTGAAACCCTTTTGGGTGCGGAAGATGCCATCATTTCTGATGCGTTAAATCACGCTTCAATTATTGACGGCGTGCGCCTGTGTAAAGCTCAGCGTTATCGCTATGCCAACAACGATATGCAGGAACTACGCGCGCGTTTGCAGGAAGCGCGTGATAAAGGCGCTCGTCATATTCTCATCGCCACCGATGGGGTGTTTTCGATGGATGGCGTGATTGCCAGTTTAAACGCAATTTGCGACCTTGCCGACGAATTCTCCGCGCTGGTAATGGTGGATGATTCTCACGCGGTGGGGTTTGTTGGTCATACCGGGCGCGGTACTCACGAGTATTGTGATGTAATGGGCCGCGTCGACATTATTACCGGGACTCTGGGTAAAGCGCTTGGCGGCGCGTCCGGTGGCTATACCGCCGCCAAAGCCGAAGTGGTTGAATGGTTACGCCAGCGTTCCCGTCCTTATCTGTTCTCCAATTCATTAGCGCCTGCCATTGTCGCCGCTTCGATGCGTGTGCTGGAGCTGTTAAGCGAAGGCGACGAATTGCGCCAGCGTCTGTGGCGTAACGCGCGTTATTTCCGCGAAAAAATGACTGCCGCCGGATTTACGCTGGCGGGTGCCGATCACGCCATCATCCCGGGAATGCTCGGCGACGCGAGTGTAGCGCAGGAGTTTTCCCGTCTGCTGCAGCAGGAAGGGATCTACGTGACGGGCTTCTTTTACCCTGTGGTGCCTAAAGGTCAGGCGCGCATCCGTACCCAAATTTCTGCGGCGCATACCCAACAACAACTGGAACGCGCAGTGGCGGCTTTCACTCGCATCGGCCAGCAGCTTGGCGTGATTGTCTGAGGAGCCGATAATGAAAGCACTCGCTAAGCTGAAAAAAGAGCAAGGGATTTGGATGGTAACGGATGCAACCCAACCTGAGCCGGGCCACAACGATCTGCTGATAAAAATCCGTAAAACTGCCATTTGCGGAACGGATGTGCATATTTATAACTGGGACGACTGGTCACAAAAAACCGTTCCTGTACCCATGATTACCGGACACGAGTATGTCGGCGAAGTAGTGGCGATAGGGCAGGAAGTGAAAGGTTTTACGCTGGGCGATCGCGTTTCCGGCGAAGGTCACATTACCTGTGGGCATTGCCGCAACTGTCGCGCCGGGAAGAGGCATTTGTGCCGCAACACGGCAGGCGTAGGGGTAAATCGCCAGGGATGTTTTGCCGAATATCTGGTCATTCCGGCGTATAACGCCTTTAAAATCCCTGACAATATATCTGACGAACTGGCCGCGATTTTCGACCCTTTTGGTAACGCAGTGCATACTGCGCTCTCCTTTGATCTGGTTGGCGAAGATGTCCTGGTGAGCGGCGCGGGACCGATTGGTATTATGGCGGCGGCAGTCTGTCGGCATGCTGGTGCGCGTAACGTAGTGATCACCGATGTGAATGATTATCGCCTTGCGCTGGCGCGCAGCATGGGCGTGACGCGAGCCGTTAACGTGGCGCAAGAAGATCTTCATGATGTAATGCAATCCCTTGGCATGACTGAAGGTTTTGATATTGGCTTAGAGATGTCGGGAGCGCCGCCTGCTTTTCGCAGTTTGCTGGAAGTCATGAATCATGGAGGACATATTGCCTTGCTGGGTATCCCACCGGCTGAAATGGCTATCGACTGGAATCAGGTAATTTTCAAAGGGCTGTTCATCAAAGGCATTTATGGCCGCGAGATGTTTGAAACCTGGTATAAAATGACCGCGCTGCTCCAGTCGGGACTCGATCTGGCACCCATTATTACCCATCGTTATCACATTGATGAATTTCAGCAGGGTTTCGATGACATGCGTTCGGGACGTTCAGGAAAAGTGGTGCTGAGCTGGGATTAAATAACGACCGCCAGCGCGGCCGCTCGGTTTTGGGTCGCTAGCCAGTTGCAGAACGTTTCGGGCCTGTTTCGTCATCCGTTTCACTATTCCCTCGCATGGTCTGAGCTGTCGGCCGACATAATAATTTTTGCCGGTGACTGAGCGTGGAGCGCACGCTCAGGCGCATTGAGCGCGTTTAAAACAGCCGATGCAGCGTGCCAAACAGAGAGCTCTGACTGATGCTTTCAGTGACTACCGTCAGCGCACGTGTCGCTGGAACCGGCGTCAGCGGCTGTCTGGATTCACACACGCCTGGCGGCTGGAAATGGGGAGTGGCAGGCGTGGCTTTTGGCGGTTTGTTTATCTGCTTATTACCAGAGTTACCATTGTGTAACGGCTCATTCAGTAACTGACCAGGACGCACCAGCGTGATGTCCGCAGGTAAAGTTGGCAACATTTGCTGAAGCACGCGCACGGTATTGGGATGGGGATGACCAATCGCTATGGCATAGCCATCACGCTGTGCCAGTTTAACCGCGCGGTTAAACTGTTGCCGTATGGCATGAATATCCTGGCTGTCATCAAGAAAAACGCGGCGCTTTAGGACCTTAACATGCGTGCCTTGCGCAGCCGGAATCGACTGGCTGTTGCCAATGGTCATGCTGTCAAGGAAGTAAAAACTGTACTGATTAAGCGCCTGCATTACTTTCTGCATGCCAAACAGGCTGGACGTCATCTTGCTGCCCATATGGTTATTCAACCCTACCGCATAAGGGACATTATTGACGGCTTCACGAATGATACGCTCAATCTCGGCGCTATTCATATCAGGCGTTAATGTGTCTTTTTCCAGCGGCTGTTTGCTGAGTGGCGCCATCGGCAGATGGATCAGCACTTCATGGCCACGCTGATGTGCTTTGATTGCCATATTGCGCGCTTGCGGCGCATTAGGCAGCACGGCGACTGAAATCGCTGGCGGCATCTGCAACACTTTGTTTTCTTCGGTAGGACGGTAGCCAAAGTCATCAATAACGATGGCGAGTTTGCCTGCGTGAGCGACGCAGCTGAGCAATAATCCGCTCACGATGGCGGAGAGTTTTCGAAGATGAAGCAAAGCTTATTTTCCTAACCACGGAAGTGGGTTGACGGCCTTTCCCTGACGTCGGATTTCAAAATAGAGCGATGGCGTGCCGCGGCCGCCGCTGGTGCCCACTAAAGCGATAGGCTGTCCTGCCTTCACCTGAGCACCTACACTCACCAGCGCACTTTGGTTGTAGCCGTAAAGGCTCATGTCGCCTTTACCGTGCTCAATAACCACCACAAGTCCATATCCTTGCAGCCAGTCGGCCATTAAGACACGGCCGTCGGCAATGGCTTTGACTTCCGTACCTTCCGGCGCGTCAATCACCAAACCTTTCCAGCGTAATTCGCCTTGCAGTTGTTCACCAAAGCGGTGTTCAACGCGTCCGTGCACGGGCCACAAGGCTTGCCCGCCAGGACGGCCTAAGCCACCGGTGCGCGCCATCAGCTCGCGCTCACTTTGTGTCGGCTGATAATGAGAACCTTTGGCTCTGGCCTGAGCCTGGCGCTGGCGAACCTGTTCGGCTTCACGCGCTTCACGCGCCGCACGTTCACGTGCTTCACGTTCAGCTCTGGCGATTTTGTTTTGCAGACGGCTTTCGTTCTGGCGCATTTCTACCAGGTCAGCCTGATCTTTCTCAAGCGAACTTTCCAGTACGCTCAACGTTTTCTTACGCGCCGCGCTCGCCTGTTGCAGCTTATCCTGCTGGCCTTGCTGCTGCGCTAACAGCGATTTTTGCTGCTGCTGCTTTTGTTCCAGCGTACTACGCTGTTGGCTCAACGTCTGACGCGTCTTTTTCAGCGCCTCAATACTCTGCTGACGAGCCTCATTCAGATAGCCAAAGTAGGCCAGAATACGTTCGCTACGTTGACTTTCTTCCCCGCCCAGCAGCAGTTGCAGGCCATTGTGCTGGCCCTGGCGAAAAGCCGCGTCTAACTGTTGTGACAGCAGTGTTTCTTGCTGCGTCTGCTGTTTTTCCAGCCGGGCAATCGACGCGGCAAGCTGACTGATTTCGCTATTTAGCGCGGAAAGGCTGTTGCGCGTTTCTCGCAGTTGACGACTGGCCTGCGCGATAACCTTTTCCTGACTCTGGAGCTGATCGAGCAGTTTGCTGCGCTGCAGTTTTTGCGCTTTAACGATTTTTTCTTTTTCGGCAATATTTTGCTGGATAGACTTCAGCTGCGATTTGTTGTCGTCTGCGCTCTGAGCAGCGACCGGCAATAACAACGCGCCCGCGCAAAGCAGGCTGAAGGAGAGGGCGGACAAATAGGTGGACAACGGCAGGTTAGCACCGTTGCGACGGGTCCTTGTATGTAAAACGATTGTTTTTCCCTTCATAGGCCAATGATTATTCCACGATGAACAGCCGCTTACCAGTGCGCCGGGCCACCATTTGCTTTTCCAGACATGTCTGTTTTCGTCTAAACCAAGCATAAGCGTTGCGCCATTTTTGCCATTCGGCCACTTTTTTTGGAAAATGATGCACAAATCCTAACTCTGGCCGCTTAGCGTCTGTACATGCGAAGTGGCGCAGGTATACTCAGAACCCTTGTTTTAGCTTATTAGCCCGGTCTGGAGTCGTTATCCCACATGCAAGAAATTATGCAGTTTGCAAGCAATCACCCCATCCTGAGTCTGGCATGGGTTGTTTTACTCATTCTGGTGATTGTGACTACCGTTAAGGGGATGTTCTCTAAGGTAAAAACGATCAGCCGCGGTGAAGCAACCCGCCTGATTAATAAAGAGGACGCGGTAGTTGTAGACGTACGTTCGCGCGACGATTATCGCAAAGGGCACATTTCTGGTGCACTGAACGTGGCTGCGGCAGACATAAAAAAAGGCAGCTTTGGCGAGCTGGAAAAACATAAAGCACAGCCCATAATTGTGGTGTGTGCAACCGGACAAAGCGCAGCAGAGCCTGCTGCACATCTCAGCGCGGCAGGTTTTACTCAGGTTACCGTGCTGAAAGATGGCGTAAGCGGCTGGAGCGGTGAAAATCTGCCGTTAGTCCGCGGTAAATAACCTTACTGAGATACAATCCATGGCAAACATTGAGATTTACACCAAAGCTACCTGCCCTTATTGCCACCGGGCAAAGGCGCTGTTAAGTCAGAAAGGCGTATCGTTCCAGGAGATCCCTATTGATGGGGACATGGCGAAACGCGAAGAGATGATCAAACGCAGCGGCCGTACTACCGTTCCACAGATTTTTATTGATGCGCAGCACATTGGCGGCTGCGACGATCTTTTCGCGCTTGATGGTCGCGAAGGTTTAGATCCGTTACTGCAGGCGTAGTTTACGCTGAACATTTTAACTCACAGGACTTAGTTACATGTCAGAACATAACACCAACGAAATGCAATTCCAGATTCAACGCGTTTACACCAAAGACATCTCTTTTGAAGCGCCAAATGCACCGCAGGTTTTCCAAAAAGAGTGGGAGCCGGATGTAAAACTGGATCTGGATACGGCATCTTCACAACTGGCGGATGAAGTTTATGAAGTGGTGCTGCGCGTGACCGTGACGGCGACCGTTGGTGAAGAAACTGCATTTCTGTGCGAAGTTCAGCAGGCCGGTATCTTTACCATTAGCGGCATTGAAGGTACGCAAATGGCACACTGCCTGGGCGCATACTGCCCGAACATTCTGTTCCCGTATGCCCGTGAATGCATCACCAGTTTAGTTTCGCGTGGCACTTTCCCGCAGCTTAATCTGGCGCCAGTTAACTTTGATGCCCTGTTCATGAACTACCTGCAGCAGCAAGGTGAAGAAGGCGCTGAACAACATCAGGATGCCTGATGACACATAACGCTTCGATTAGCGTCATCGGTGCTGGCTCGTACGGCACCGCTTTGGCGATTACTCTGGCCCGTAATGGCCACCCGGTATTATTGTGGGGACACAATCCTGCGCATCTGGCGCAACTCCAGTCCGATCGCTGCAACACCGCTTTTTTGCCCGATGTGCCTTTTCCTGACAACCTTGCGCTTGAGCCTGATCTGGTTAAGGCCATTGCCGCCAGTCGCGATTTGTTAGTCGTAGTGCCAAGCCACGTTTTCGGGGATGTACTAACGCAAATCAAACCGCATTTGCGTGCCGATTCTCGTATTGTCTGGGCGACTAAAGGTCTGGAAAAAGAAACCGGGCGTTTATTGCAAGATGTGGCGCGTGAAATCTTGGGCGATTCTATTCCATTGGCTGTGATTTCAGGTCCGACCTTTGCTAAAGAATTAGCGGCGGGATTGCCTACGGCGATTGCGTTATCCGCTACCGAAGGGGCGTTCGCTGAAGATTTGCAGCAGAAACTGCATTGCGGTAAAAGCTTCCGCGTTTACAACAACCCCGATTTTATTGGCGTGCAGTTAGGTGGTGCGGTTAAAAACGTTATCGCTATCGGGGCGGGTATCTCTGACGGCATCGGTTTTGGCGCAAACGCACGTACCGCGCTTATTACCCGCGGTCTGGCAGAAATGAGCCGTTTAGGCGCTGCGTTGGGTGCTGACCCGACGACCTTTATGGGCATGGCAGGACTGGGCGATTTAGTGTTGACCTGTACCGATAATCAGTCACGCAACCGTCGTTTTGGCATGATGCTGGGACAGGGCGAAGACGTTGACAGCGCACAACGCATTATCGGACAAGTTGTAGAAGGTTACAGAAACACTAAAGAAG
The DNA here is from genome assembly GCF_014946725.1 of Mixta mediterraneensis. Lineage (GTDB taxonomy): Bacteria > Pseudomonadota > Gammaproteobacteria > Enterobacterales > Enterobacteriaceae > Pantoea > Pantoea mediterraneensis. The sequence goes on along the minus strand of NZ_JACFXY010000010.1, from coordinate 122,957 downwards.
TCAAAGTATTAGCCGCCAGAACTGGCGTAGAAATGCCAATTACCGAGCAGATTTATCAGGTACTATATTGCGAAAAACCAGCGCGAGATGCAGCATTGAGTCTGCTGGGGCGTACAAGGAAGGACGAAAACAGCAGCAGCTAAAGCAGGGAGCGAAGCGTAATCACCTGTAGCGCCAATTCAGGCGCTTTTTTTATCGGGAGAAAACAGCAATGTCGTCTGATGAGTTAGAAATGGTCTGGAACAATATCAAAGCGGAAGCGCGCGCATTGGCAGATTGTGAGCCAATGTTGGCCAGTTTTTACCATGCGACATTGCTTAAGCATGAAAATCTCGGCAGCGCGCTGAGTTACATGCTGGCGAATAAACTCGCCAATCCAATTATGCCAGCGATTGCCATTCGCGAAATCGTTGAAGAAGCCTATCGTGAAGATGCATCAATGATCGCCTCGGCGGCCTACGATATTCAGGCGGTGCGTCAGCGCGATCCCGCTGTGGATAAATATTCGACGCCGTTGCTTTATCTTAAAGGATTCCATGCTTTGCAGGCTTATCGTATCGGCCACTGGCTGTGGAACGAAGGGCGTCGTGCGCTTGCTGTGTATCTGCAAAATGAGATATCGGTATCGTTCGCGGTAGATATTCATCCAGCAGCGAAAATTGGTTGCGGCATCATGCTCGACCACGCAACCGGCATTGTGATTGGCGAAACCGCTGTGGTTGAAAACGATGTATCGATCCTGCAATCGGTAACGCTCGGCGGCACCGGAAAAACCAGCGGCGATCGCCATCCAAAAATCCGTGAAGGCGTGATGGTCGGCGCGGGAGCGAAAATCCTGGGTAATATCGAAGTGGGACGCGGCGCTAAAATCGGTGCGGGTTCTGTGGTTTTACAACCGGTTCCGCCCCATACCACCGCTGCGGGCGTACCCGCACGTATTGTCGGCAAGCCCGGCAGCGAAAAACCGTCAATGGATATGGATCAGCACTTCAATGGTAGCCTGGCGGGATTCCAGTTTGGTGATGGCATCTAGCGTTTAATCAGCGCGCCAGCATAATTCAGCTGGCGCCACGCTTCATATACCACCACTGACACCGCATTCGATAAATTCATGCTGCGACTTTCTGCCATCATCGGAATGCGGATTTTCTGCTGTGCCGGCAAGGCATCCAGGATTTCAGCGGGCAAGCCGCGACTTTCTGGTCCAAACAGCAGGTAATCTTCCGCCTGGTAATGCACAGCACTGTGTACAGGCGTGCCTTTGGTGGTTAAGGCAAACAGTCGGGCAGGGCGCTCAGTAGCGAGAAACGCCTGATAACCGGCATGCTTTTTAACGGCGGTGAATTCGTGATAATCCAGCCCGGCGCGGCGCAGACGTTTGTCATCCCAGGCAAAGCCGAGGGGTTCAATCAAATGCAGCTGAAAGCCGGTATTAGCGCAAAGGCGAATAATGTTGCCGGTATTAGGTGGGATTTCTGGTTCAAATAATACGATATGCATAAGGCCCCCGATGACAAGGGCCGAAGCATAACAAATTATTGTCGGGCAGAGGAGTAAAGCGGCAACCAGATAGTCAGACGCAAGCCACCAAGCGGGCTGTCATCGGCTTTCACCCACCCATGGTGTTGCTGAATAGCGGTATCCACGATCGCCAAACCTAAGCCGGTCCCACCGGATTCGCGATCGCGGGCCTCATCAGTGCGATAGAACGGGCGGAAAATTTGCTCACGATCTTCAGCGCTCACGCCGGGGCCATCATCATCGACGTGTACGGTGATACCGGAAATATCCACTGAGAAGCTCACGCTGATATGAGAATTTGAATAGCGCAGCGCGTTACGCACAATATTCTCTAGCGCACTTTCCAGCGCATGTGGATTGCCATACAGCGGCCACGGGCCAGGCGGATAAGGAATATCCATTTTTTTCCCCATCTGTTCCGCTTCGAATTTAGCGTCTTCCAGTACGCCATTCCAGAGCTGGTTCGCCTTCATCGCTTCGCTGATTAACGCATTTTTATGCTGCGTGCGCGACAACACCAGCAAGTCATTAATCATGCCATCCAGCCGTTGTGCTTCCGTTTCTATACGTTCCAGCTCTTTGCCTTCACCCTGGCGACGACGTAATAAAGCCGTTGCCAGTTGCAGGCGGGTAAGCGGAGTACGCAACTCATGGCTGATGTCCGAAAGTAAACGCTGCTGACCGTTCATCATGCGTTCGAGCGCGCTCACCATTTGGTTGAAGCTGGATCCTGCGGCTAAAAATTCTTGCGGGCCAGATTCCAGTTCCGGGTGTTGACGCAAATTACCGCTTGCTACCTCATCCGCAGCGTATTTCAATTTACGAGCCGGACGCGCCAGGCTCCATGCCAGCCACAACAGCAACGGCGAGCTGATGAGCATTGTAACAATTAACAACAATAGCGGACGGTCAAAAAGGAGATTGACAAAGTCGAGCTGGGAGCTGGTGGCAGGACGGATCATGTAGAGCTGATAATTATCTTCGCCATCACGCACGGCGAAAGGCCCAACCAACTCTACGCGCCCGTATTTCTTTTTCTGTGGATGATCGGCGTTATCTGACTGGCCAATAAAATTACGAATTACCTGCATTTCATTATGCTGCGCGCCAATCACACGACCTTCGCTGGTAACCAGTAGCAAGCGTTGACCAGGCGGTGCCCATTTTTCTACAGCGCGAAACAGCCGACGCCACCACATCAAATCATTCGGTGGATCCTGGAGTAGTTCCGCCTCCACGTGCTGCTCAATCATCAAGCCTTGCCGCTGTTCATTTTGCAGTAGCGAGGTCATTTGCCGGGAATCCAGCTTGGGCACCATTAACACCAGCATCAACACCAACGCTAGCGTTAACCAGAAGATGGCGAAGATACGGGTGGTCAAACTTCCAATCATGATGCCGAAACCATCAGATAGCCGCGGCCACGCAACGTTTTAAACCAGGGATGACCATCACGGCGCTCAGGCAATTTTCGCCGTAAATTGGAGATATGCATATCAATGGCGCGGTCAAATGGCGTTAAACGCTTGCCAAGCACTTCCTGGCTCAGGTGCTCGCGCGACACGACCTGTCCCAGATGTTGCGCCAGAAGATAGAGCAGAGTGAATTCGGTGCCGGTAAGATCCAGCGTCTCGTCATCGAAACTGGCTTCCTGTCGTCCTGGGTTGAGACGCAGGCAGTCCACTTCCAGGGTCGGTGAGCTGTTGTCATGTTGCTGCTGCTGTTCGCTCCAGTTAGAGCGACGCAGAATGGCGCGAATACGTGCAACCAGTTCACGATCGTTAAACGGTTTTGGCAAGTAGTCGTCTGCACCCAGTTCCAGACCGAGCACACGATCTAACTCGCTGCCGCGAGCGGTCAACATAATGACAGGCGTTTGATATTGTTGACGTAATTCTTTCAATGTGTCGATGCCGTTCTTCTTTGGCATCATGACATCAAGTAACAGCAGATCAATTGAGTTATCAAGCAGGTTTAGTGCTTGTTCACCGTCGCTGGCGACTTCAACTTCAAAACCTTCCATTTCCAACAGTTCTTTCAAAAGCGAAGTTAATTCGCGGTCATCATCTACCAACAGGATTTTATTCATTTTTGTAGCCCTCCGCAGGCAAAATAGCGTGTTCCTACCGCACCAATCCATCGCTTTACGTAGTTTTACACCCCCTGACGGATGTTTGCAGCTTTCGCCGTACACTGGCTCTCGTTGAATCGCAAAATGGAACGAACTGGAGTAAACGATGCGCAAAGTAAGCGCCGTCGTCCTTGCCTCCGCAATGGTTCTTAGTCATGCCAGCGCAGAAGCAGCAGACACGACGACGATTGACGAGATGCATCACAGCGGATTAACGACAGGCAGTATGACGCAAAATCCGCAAAGCCACATGTTCGATGGCATCGCGTTGACTGAACAACAACGGCAACAGATGCGTGACCTGATGCAACAGGCTCGACATGATCGTCCAGCGATAAGTATTGACGATATTGCAGCCATGCACGACTTAGTGACTGCGGACAAGTTTAACGAAGCGGCCATTCGCGAAAAAGCGGAAAAAATTGCTCAGGTTCAGATTGAGCAGCACGTCGAGATGGCGCGCGTACAAAACCAGATGTATCACCTGTTAACGCCGGCGCAGCAAGCCACGCTACAGGAAAATTACCAGCAGCGACTCAATGAGTTGCGCGAATTATCGAATTTGCAGCCAACATCATCGCTGCAAGCAGTAAGTAATACCAGTAGTAACCCAGTATCCCTTTTTTCCTTGCCATAGACACCATCCCTGTCTTCCCCGCCATTTATATGGTGGGGTTTTTTTTACAAAAAATTATTTTAAATATCCTTTAAATCAAAAAGTTACTGAATTTTTGTAACGACAATGCTAACAGGCAGTGTGCTGGTCTCACCCCATCGGGCGCCAGTGCCAGGGCAAAGCAGGGCAATAAGAAGGCCATCACCTTCCAGCGTTTTCAACAGCTGGCCGCTCTCTGCTTCCTTGAGAAAAGTCATTGCCGACTGTTTCTCGCTCAGAGCTGGCAGCCCCTGCACTGGATTCTCACTCTCAGCCGAAGGTTTATTTCGCAGGTTCGTGAGAAAGAAATGATCAAAAAAGAGCAGCGCGCGGCTTCATCTAACGTCTTCTGCAAAAGCCCACATTATTCTGGCAGGAGGGTTTCCGCGCTCTGACTACGACGAAAATCAGTTAGCCTTCGCCCTCTGACAACATTAAGAGAAACCCGTCTGGCGGAGTTTTTTATTTCCTGCTTCTGGCAGAATGAATAACCCCAACACCCTTAAATGATTGCCATCAAGGGGTTATTCTTATTTCACCGGAACACAGCAGGGCATAGGGATGGATAGCAGGAAGTTAAGTGTAGAAATCAAGGATGATGGCTGGACCCTGGTAAGGGTAAACGGTAGTCATCGCCACTTTACTTGCCCGACAAAACCGGGTCTGGTTACGATACCCCACCCCAAAAAAGATTTACCGACTGGCACGGTAAAAAGCATCAGGAAACAAGCGGGGATGTAACCCCGCTTACCCGAAGAGGCTTGAATATTTTTTATCCAATTGCAATCGAAGCTGGCGACAGCGAGCACGCATACGGCGTAACTGTTCCCGATTTGCCTGGATGTTTTTCCGCAGGTGATACTCTGGATGAAGCCATAGCTAATGCAAAAGAGGCGATTACTGGACATATCGTATTATCCGTAGAGTTGGGACATGATATTCCCGCCGTGTCTACTGTTGAGGCTCTGGCTGCAAATCCCGATTATGCGGATTACACATGGGCGCTGGTTGACGTTGATGTTATCCGTTTGCTGGGCGGCTTGGAAAAAATTAACGTCATGTTACCTTTACCTAAATCACTGATTGACCGGATTGATCGTTGTGTTGCTTCGCACCCGGAGTTTAAAAGCCGTTCGGGCTTTTTGGCTCAGGCAGCGCTTGAGCGTATAACTGCGTTGTGATAGCAAAAAGAAAAAGAACCCCCGCCAGGCGGGCTCTTTGTGTGTGTCTGACGTGCTGTAGTGGCTTAATAGCTCTGAACGCCGTCAGAAGCTATAACTTAAACGAGTACTGGCACTTACGCATTATTCCGACGAGTATTTTCCGCGCTCTGACTTAAATCCAGTAAAGCCCTTATTAATTGTCTTGTTAATTTAATTTTTCCCGCTCTGCTTAATTAATTTTTGTTTTCTTTTTTTCTTAAGCGCAGCGCAAATTAAATGCCAAAAAATTTTAGATTAATTAACCCGTTAATAAATAATGAATTAATTAAGGGTGTTATTTTTTTATTCTATTATAAAACAATAGGTTATAAACCTGTCGCTGCGCTTGCGAGCCAGGGCCTGCGTTCTATACTTAATTTTGTCGCAACAAGGAAGGCGATACATCCCGGGAAAAATGGAGAGCTTCAACCACATTATGTAATCTAAAGTACGTCTATTAACGGAGTAAATTATGGCAGAACATCGTGGTGGTTCAGGTAATTTCGCAGAAAACCCGCAAAAAGCCTCTGAAGCCGGCAAAAAAGGCGGTCAGAGCAGCGGTGGTAACTTTAAAAACGACCGCGAAAAAGCCTCTGAGGCAGGTAAAAAAGGCGGCAAAAACAGCCATGGCGGCCGTAGCTAGCCTTTGCCTTGTTAGATCTGTATTTTAATCTGGCGCTTATGAGAATAAGCAGACTGCCCCGCCTTTCCCGAAGTCGGGGCATGTTTTTATCTGGATTTTATCAGAAATTTTTCGCGCCCTCTCACTTCAATCAACCGCTCTAGCTCGGTTGAACCAGCCTTTTATGCGCAGCCGCAACCCAGGTGTTAGACTTAAGCTATTGTCCCAGTTTGGGTATGCGCCTTAATGGACGCGTATAAGGGAGCCAGATATGCAACCCACCTATGCTCGATTGGTTAAACGCGCAGCGTTAGCAGCAACTATCCTTGCTAGCACCTTGTTGATTGTGAAAATTTTCGCCTGGTGGTACACCGGTTCTGTCAGCTTGCTAGCGGCGCTGGTTGATTCTTTAGTCGATATAGCTGCCTCGCTGACTAATCTCCTGGTGGTTCGCTACGCGCTACAGCCCGCAGATGCCAATCACACTTTTGGCCACGGTAAAGCTGAATCTTTAGCGGCGCTGGCGCAAAGCATGTTTATTTCTGGTTCTGCCCTGTTTCTGTTCCTTACGGGTCTACAACATCTTGCTTCCCCCAATGTATTACGTGCGCCTATCGTCGGGATTGTTGTTACCGTCGTCGCGTTATTTTCAACGTTAACTCTGGTGGCATTTCAGCGTTGGGTAGTACGTAAAACCCGCAGTCAGGCGATACGCGCTGACATGTTGCATTACCAATCGGATGTCATTATGAACGGAGCAATCCTGGCTGCTCTAGTATTAAGTGGCTATGGTTTTGTCCGCGCTGATGCATTATTTGCATTGGGGATTGGCGTTTTTATCCTTTATAGCGCGTTGCGTATGGGATATGAGGCGGTACAGTCATTGCTTGACCGTGCCTTACCGGAAGAGGAAAGGCAGCAAATTCTTGAGGTTGCGATTAACTGGCCGGGTGTGCAGGGCGTACACGATCTGCGTACACGCCAATCTGGCCCAACTAAATTTATTCAGCTGCATTTAGAGCTGGAGGATCAGCTACCGTTAGTACAGGCACATCGTGTGGCTGATCAGGTTGAGAAAGCCTTGCTTAAGAAATTCCCCGGCTCTGACGTAATAATCCATCAAGATCCCTGTTCTGTAGTACCGTTCGAACAGCAGGATTCACTCGGTTTTTAACTAAAAAAATCAACTTAGTACAAATGAAAATGACGTGACGCTAACATTGCTGCAAAAATAAATGAAAACTTGCCTGACCTGAATCAATTCAGCCGCAAGCCTTTGATATACTATTTGCCATCGTAAGTCGCGCCTGGCATAAATCAGCAAAACGGCGTTCGACAGGCAGGATTAACCCTTCGTTTTGAACAATCCAGAGGTTGTCATGATCAAAAAAATCGGTGTATTGACCAGCGGCGGTGACGCCCCAGGCATGAACGCAGCCATTCGCGGAGTTGTCCGCTCCGCGCTGAGTGAAGGACTGGAAGTTTTTGGTATCTATGACGGCTATTTGGGTTTGTATGAAGATCGCATGATCAACCTGGACCGCTACAGCGTGTCAGACATGATTAATCGTGGCGGTACTTTCCTGGGTTCTGCCCGTTTTCCCGAATTTCGCAATGAAGAAATTCGCCAGGTCGCTATCGAAAACATGAAGAAGCGCGGCATTGACGCGCTGGTCGTGATTGGCGGTGACGGCTCTTACATGGGCGCAAAGCGCCTGACTGAAGTGGGCTTTCCGTGCATTGGTCTGCCAGGCACCATTGATAACGATGTTGCCGGCACCGATTACACCATTGGTTATTTCACTGCGCTGGAAACAGTAGTAGAAGCCATTGACCGCTTACGTGACACCTCGTCATCGCACCAGCGTATTTCAATTGTTGAAGTGATGGGCCGTCATTGCGGCGACCTGACGCTGGCAGCCTCAATTGCGGGCGGTTGTGAATTTATTGTATTGCCAGAAATTCCTTATACCCGTGAAGAGTTAGTTGCGGAAATCAAAGCGGGTATTGCCAAAGGTAAAAAACATGCGATTGTCGCTATTACCGAGCACATCTGCGACATTGACGATCTGGCGCGCTTTATTGAAACAGAAACCAAACGTGAAACACGCTCAACTGTCCTGGGTCACATTCAGCGAGGCGGAGCGCCTTGCGCCTATGACCGTATTTTGGCATCACGTATGGGCGCTTACTCGATCGAGCTGCTGATGCAGGGTTACGGCGGACGTTGCGTGGGGATTCAAAACGAAAAAATGGTGCATCACGACATTATTGATGCCATTGAAAATATGAAACGTCCTTTTAAACGTGACTGGCTGGACACCGCAAAACAGCTTTACTGATTTTTCAGGGCGTATTATTAATGCGCCCTGCCATCTTCGCTGTATATTCCCTTAAGTTATATTGGCTTTTTTTTAATTCTTTTAGCTCTGCTTTGGTTTATGTCACGCTTATTCCATAACGACATTGGGAGAGCGCGTGATGAACAAGTGGAGTATCGGTTTTACCCTGTTGCTGGCATCCTCCAGCGTATTGGCAAAGGATATTCAGTTATTAAACGTTTCCTATGATCCAACGCGTGAGTTGTATGAACAATACAACAAAGCGTTTAGTGCGCATTACAAACAGGAAACTGGCGATAATGTAGTGATTCGTCAATCTCACGGCGGCTCTGGTAAACAGGCCACCTCAGTGATCAACGGTATTCGCGCTGATGTTGTCACGCTGGCATTACAATCAGATGTTGATGCAATTGCTGAACGCGGCCGCATCGACAAAAACTGGATCAAACGTTTGCCGGATAATTCCGCTCCCTACACGTCCACCATTGTTTTCCTGGTACGTAAAGGCAATCCCAAGGGGATCCATGACTGGAGCGATCTGATCAAGCCGGGCGTGTCTGTTATCACGCCAAATCCAAAAACGTCAGGCGGGGCTCGCTGGAACTATCTGGCGGCGTGGGGTTGGGCATTAGATCATAACAATGGCGATCAGGCTAAAGCGCTGCAATACGTCAAAGCGCTGTTTAAAAACGTTGAAGTGCAGGATTCGGGGGCACGTGGCGCGACCAACACCTTTGTAGAACGTGGGATTGGTGACGTGCTGATTGCCTGGGAAAACGAAGCGTATCTGGCTGTGAACAAGCTGGGTAAAGACAAGTTTGAAATCGTTACGCCGAGCGAATCGATTCTGGCTGAACCTACTGTTTCGGTTATCGACAAAGTCGTCGATGAAAAAGGCACGCGTAAAGTGGCCAATGAATACCTGAAATACCTCTACTCGCCAGAAGGCCAAACCATTGCAGCGCAGAACTATTACCGTCCACGCGATACAGAAGTGGCGAAGAAATTTGCCAGCACTTTTGCACCGGTAAAACTGTTCAACATTGACGACAAATTTGGCGGCTTGACAAAAGCGCAGAAAACGCACTTCACTGATGGCGGCACCTATGATCAGGTTATGAAGCCGTAATATTATCGTATCGTTCAGCTAAACCCCGAAAGCTGGGTAACCAGTCAGTAGGGGTTTTGTCTTTTTAGCGCGGTTTAGTTCCAGGCTGGCCATGTTCTTGTGCGTGACATTGAAACGTTACCAGGCGAGGATGCTGACTGGTCGGGAACAGAGGAAGCCTTGCTATGCAGGGACGTCGTTGCGCCTTCAATCCAGTCGTGGTTCTGCTCGCACTCATTATTACCGCAATGCTTGTCGCGGCCTTTCATTTCAGAAAAAATTCTGACGCCTTATGGCAGATTGTCAGCGAAAAATGCGTACCAAATCTGCAACGAGAAGGTCAGCCAATGCCATGCCAGAAGGTTGACCTTGCGCGTGGCTATGCAACCCTGAAGGATCTGAAAGGTCCGCTGCAATACCTGCTTATCCCAGTGGTGAAAACCACTGGCATTGAAAGTCCGCAACTGCTTGACCCTGCTACAGCCAACTACATTGCCCTTGCCTGGCAAGAACGGCATTTATTAGCGCAACGTCGTGCTAAGCCTATTAAAGATCGCATGCTGTCGCTGGCGATCAACGCACAATATGGCCGCACGCAGAATCAGCTACACATTCATATCTCTTGTTTGCGACCTGATGTGCGACAGCGCCTCGACGTGCTGGCAGCCTCTCTCAACGATCAATGGCAAACAGAAACCTTACGCAAGCACCGCTATTTGCTGCGCACGCTGACAACGCCGGAATTGCTACAGCAAAGCGCATTTATCCGTCTGGCGACAGAAGTACCCAATGCGCGCAACGCAATGGGAAAATATGGTCTGGCAGTGGCAAGCTTATCGGATGGTCGTTTGGTGTTAATGGCAATTGAGCGTAACTGGCTGCTGTTTAACAGCGGCTCGGCAGAAGAATTGCAGGATCACAGCTGTAAATTATTGCGACCAATAAATGAGGCGGCACAGGCGCCGCCCTTCAATCCACAGGTAAAGACTTACGCGTTTTTCGCTGCGGCTGCGGCTTTAACGATTACGGTGAAAGCTTCGGCTTTCAGCGACGCACCGCCAACTAATGCACCATCAATATCTGGCTGAGTAAACAGCTCGGCGGCATTCTTATCGTTAACAGAACCGCCATATTGAATGATCACCTGTTCAGCGATAGCTGCATCTTTCTTAGCGATATGATCGCGGATGAATTTATGAACCGCCTGCGCCTGCGCTGGCGTGGCCGATTTACCGGTACCGATCGCCCAAACAGGTTCATAAGCGATAACGGCATCTTTGAACGCTTCCGCGCCCTGTGTTTCTAATACTGCGTCAATCTGACGTGCGCAGACTTCTTCTGTTTTTCCCGCCTCATTTTCTGCATCGGTTTCACCGATGCACAGAACAGGGATCAGACCAGCTGTTTTCAGCACTGCGTATTTTTTAGCGATGAATTCGTCGCTCTCTTTGTGATAAGTACGACGCTCAGAGTGACCGATGATGATGTATTTCGCACCGATGTCTTTCAGCATGTCCGCTGAAACTTCACCCGTGAATGCGCCAGACAGATTCACATCTACGTTCTGAGCACCCAGTGCAATGTGACTACCGGAGATAGCATGTTTTGCCTGATCGAGGTAAATCGTCGGTGGCGCAATCGCCACGCCACACCCTTCAACACCAGACAGCTCTTTGCGCAGACCGTCGATCAATTCGGCTGTCATGTGCTTGCTACCATTCAGCTTCCAGTTACCCATAACCAGTGGATGTCGCATTCTATCCTCCGCATAATGCGTTCATGAAATGGCACTGCCGGCAGGCAGCGTTATCTGCCAGACAGTATAGAGATCAAATGTGTCGATAGCTTTGCTTTTCGTCATTTTTGCCCAACCGATCAAGGGCTGGCGAGCGTCAGCTTGAGGGGTTCGATAGCGAAAGTTAATCCCTTATCACCGTTATCAGCCACCACAAAGCGCAAAGCGCCTTCATTATGGGCAAAATAGGGCGAGCCTTTGCCGTCGCTCAGGAGCTTCTCCAGCTTTTTATATCCCTCTTCAGGGGATAAACCCGGCACAAAAAAGCGCAACATTGCCGTCATATACTCCATGGCCCTGGTCTGAGATGCGCTTTGGTCCGGTCCCGGCAGCGGTAACCAGGTAATTTGCAGGGTTTTAATCTTGCCGGTGCCCGGTTCCAGCGCGGTAGAAGCATACAGCGTTTCGCTGATTTTACTGGCAGCGCGCGTCAGATTGCTTTTGTCATCCCGATTATCAATGGCACGATATTCCATCAGCGGAAGTTGAGGGTTAGTCGCGTTATATTTCTCGCGAAACTGGCCGATAGTCATATCAAAAGTCGGTGCGCCGGATAACAGATAAGGCGCGGTAGGCATATGTTCGGCCCGATCCCGTGGTAGTGGATCGGCGGCAAATGCCGGAACCGTCAGCGCAAAACTTAACAACAGCGCGCCAGGCAAACTCTTCATTTTTGTCGACCCTAACCAGTAAACTCAGCCCCAAATTAGACCGGGTTTTAACCGCAAGGTCAAAAGCGCGGCGGCTTAAATTTCTCTCAGGGTGATAAAGCCTAACATTACGCAGCGCTGGCATGGCTTGCGGCACCGTCAGAGAAGCCGATGTGGTGCCGCGGCGTTGCCGGTGCGATATAAAGCGGTTTACCAGTAATGTTCGCTGGTCATATGTCCCGGTTTGCGCTTGAGATGTTTATGCATGCCGCGCGACTCCTTCAGCAGCTGCTGGGTGTCACGCACCATTTGTGGATTGCCGCACAGCATAATATGGCTACTTTCTGCCTCCATCGGCAACCCAACGACGCGTTCCAGCTCACCACTTTCGATCAATGCGGGAACGCGGCCAGTTAGCGAACCGGCAATCTCCTCACGACTCACCACGGTCTGAATGTGCAGTTTGCCGTTATAGATCTGCTGGAGCTGCTGCATCAAGGGCAAAAAACTTAAATCGGCGGCATAGCGCGCCGCATGCACCAGCACAATGTTTTCGAAACGCTCCAGACCTTCGCCCTGCTGCAAAATCGACAGATAAGGGCCAATCGCGGTGCCGGTCGCCAGCATCCACAGCGTTGTGCAGTCCGGCACCTCTTCCAGTACAAAAAAACCGGAAGCCTCTTTCGTTACCATCACTTGATCGCCAGGCCGTAACGCAGACAGATGTGGACTCAATTTTCCTTCCGGTACAGTGACCAGATAAAATTCCAGCAGGGGATCGTTTGGTGCATTCACATACGAATAGGCGCGTTGTACGCGTTCGCCATTAATCTCCAGTGCCAGCTTGGCAAATTGTCCGGCGATAAACGTATCGACAGGCGCCTGAACCCGCAGGCTGAACAGCGCATCGGTCCAGTTCTTCACTTCTTTCACTTGCGCATTGACCCACTCGGCCATATTCACTCCTTGGTTGATTTTCAGGCATACGGGTATCTTCGCTATCTGGCACTGTGATTTCCACCCTGCGTCCGTTCAAAGGCTCTAATCGACAAACTGTTATGTCACCTTTACAAGCTGGTGCATAAACTTGACGTATGCAAGTTCTGCGCTTTTATCACACCCCTCGCTTTGTCATCGAATCCTGATATTTTGTCCCGCCAGTAACCCTAAGCAACCCTGCGTTATGGCTGCTTTTTTCTTAATTTACAGTTAGAAATTTTGCTCAATAATGATGAATAAACTGGAAAATCGCCCGCTGCTGGTGATGTTAATTGTTCTGGTCGCGGTCGGACAGATGGCACAAACCATTTATGTTCCGGCGATGGCAACCATGGCGGAGGCGTTAAACGTGCGTGACGGCACCATGCAACGCGTTATGGCGGCCTATTTAATCACCTATGGGGGATCGCAACTGATCTACGGTCCGCTTTCCGATAGCGTAGGGCGGCGCCCGGTGATCCTGGCTGGCATGATGATCTTTATGATCGGCGCGCTAATCGCGATGCTGGCGCCTGCACTCAATATTTTGATATTGGGCAGCGCTATTCAGGGAATGGGAACCAGCGTGGCTGGTGTGATGGCGCGAACCCTGCCCCGCGATCTCTATTCTGGTCAACCGCTGCGTCAGGCGAACAGCTGGTTAAATATGGGCATTTTAGTCAGCCCGTTGCTGGCTCCCGTGATTGGCGCATTGCTGACGCAACTGTTTGGCTGGCACGCCTGTTTCGCCTTTTTACTGGCGCTGTGTCTGACCGTCACGGGCGCAATGGTGCGCTGGTTGCCGGAAACGCGTCCTTACAGCGCTGAAGTCACGCCATTTTTTATGCGTTACGCTAAATTGCTGAGCGACATCAACTTTATTCGCTATATCATTTTATTGATTGGCGCGCTGGCGGGAATTGCCGTGTTTGAGGCCAGCTGTGGTGTGCTGCTGGGTGGCGTACTGGGGCTGAACAGCTTAACTGTGAGCATTCTGTTTATCCTGCCTATTCCGGCTGCCTTCTTCGGCGCCTGGTTCGCCGGACGTGAGCAGCGTTCGTGGCACAGCCTGATGTGGTATGGCGTAAACAGTTGTCTGCTGGCGGGTATCCTGATGTGGCTTCCGGCGTGGTTTGGTGTCATGAATATCTGGACGCTGTTAGTGCCTGCTGCGCTATTTTTCTTTGGCGCAGGTATGCTGTTTCCACTGGCGACATCCGGTGCCATGGAACCCTACGCGTGGTTAGCAGGGAGCGCAGGCGCATTGATCGGCGGTTTACAAAATTTAGGGGCCGGGCTGGGGGCATGGTTGTCAGCGTTTATGCCACAGCGCGATCAGTTCAGCATGGGTATGCTGATGTTTTTTACCGCGTTGGTCATGTTGATCTGTTGGTTGCCGCTCTCACGTCAGCCGGAAGGCGGCAACCAGCCAGTTACAGGATAAACTGATGCAGCGCTGGATCCTTCCGGTCGAGATAGTGAATCGACTGAATACGGCGGATGGTACGCGATTTACCGCGAATCAATAAGGTTTCACTGGTGGCGATGTTGCCCTGGCGCGTTATGCCCTTGAGTAAATCGCCGCTGGTGATGCCGGTGGCAGCAAAAATGACATTGTCGTTACGCGCCATCGCATCCAGCGTTAGCAGTTTGCCTGCTTCAATATTCATCTCGGCACAGCGCTGTAGTTCCTGTTCACCCAGTTGACGGTTTTCTGGGCTGTCGCCTTTTACCTGATGTCGCGCTAATAATCTTCCCTGCATATCGCCATCCAGCGCACGGATTACAGCTGCTGATACCACACCTTCAGGCGCGCCGCCAATTCCGTACATCACGTCTACTTCGCTATCCGGCATGCAGGTCAAAATCGAGGCTGCGACATCGCCATCCGGGAAGGCAAACACGCGCACACCGAGCTGCTGCAGCTGTTTGATGACAGCATCGTGACGTGGCTTAGCCAAAACCGACACGGTTAACTGCGTCAGCGGTTTATTTATCGCAGCAGCAATATTACGCAAATTCGTTTCCAGCGGCAGGTCGAGATTGATATGTCCACGAGCAGCCGGACCCACAATCAGCTTTTCCATATACATATCAGGCGCGTGCAGAAAACTGCCTTTATCGCCAACCGCCAGTACGGCCAGCGCATTGGCCTGACCCATTGCGGTCATGCGAGTGCCTTCAATCGGATCGACGGCAATATCTACCGCATCGCCGGTGCCGGTTCCGACTTTTTCACCAATGTAGAGCATTGGCGCTTCATCGATTTCACCTTCGCCGATCACAATCTGGCCGTCGATATGAATGGTATTTAAGACGTGACGCATCGCGTGGACAGCGGCGCCGTCGGCAGCGTTTTTATCGCCGCGTCCTAACCAGCGGTATCCCGCTAAAGCGGCCGCTTCGGTTACGCGGGAAAATTCAATGGCAAGTTCTCGTTTCATGGCATGCACCTGACAAAAAAACAGGCAGGCAGTGTAACACAGCGGGAGTCGGGCGGGGGGAAAGGCCCGCGACAGCACATCGCGGGCCAGAACATTATTCTTGATCTTCCCAGGCTTGCGCACGGGCAACGGCTTTTTTCCAGCCTGCATAACGGAAGTTACGCTCGGTAGTTTCAAGGCCTGGACAGAACTCACGCTCGATAACGGACTTGGCGCGCACTTCCTCCAGATCTTTCCAGAAGCCAACCGCCAGACCTGCCAGATAAGCTGAACCCAGCGCAGTCACCTCGCGCACTTCGGGACGCTCAACGCGCGTACCAAGAATGTCCGACTGGAATTGCATCAGGAAATTATTCGCGACCGCGCCGCCATCTACACGCAGCGACTTCAAACGGTTTTTCGCATCGTTCTGCATGGCTTCCAGCACATCACGCGTCTGATAAGCCACAGACTCCAGCGTTGCACGGATAATATGGTTAGCGTTGGCGCCGCGCGTCAGGCCGAAAATCGCACCGCGCGCATACGGATCCCAGTAAGGGGCACCCAGGCCGGTAAATGCTGGCACCATATAAACGCCGTTAGAATCCTTCACTTTCATCGCAAAATATTCAGAGTCAGCAGCATCGCTGATTAGCTTCATTTCGTCACGCAGCCACTGAATTGATGCGCCACCGATAAACACCGCGCCTTCCAGCGCATAGTTTACTTCGCCGCGTGGACCGCAAGCGATAGTGGTCAACAGGCCATGGGTTGACGTTACGGCTTCGGTCCCGGTGTTCATCAACATAAAGCAGCCAGTGCCGTAGGTGTTTTTCGCCATGCCAGTTTGAACGCACAGTTGACCATATAGCGCAGCCTGCTGATCGCCCGCAATACCCGCGATGGGAATACGCGTACCGCCTTTACCACCGATATTGGTCTGGCCGTAAACTTCCGAGGAGGATTTTACTTCTGGCAGCATCTCACGTGGAATATCAAGGATGTCCAGCATACGCTGATCCCATTCCAGCTTGTGGATGTTGAACATCATGGTACGCGAGGCGTTGGTATAGTCAGTGATATGCACGCGTCCCTGGGTCATTTTCCACACCAGCCAGGTGTCAACCGTACCGAACAGCAGCTCGCCGCGTTTTGCGCGTTCACGTGCTCCTTCTACGTGATCCAAAATCCACTTCACTTTCGTGCCGGAAAAATAAGGGTTAATCACCAAACCGGTGGTGTGCTGGATATACTCCTCCAGACCCTCTTTCTTCAGCTTGTGACAGTAATCTGCGGTACGCGGATCCTGCCAAACGATAGCGTTGTAAATAGGCTTACCGGTTTCTTTGTCCCAGACGATGGCGGTTTCGCGCTGATTGGTGATACCGATCGCCGCGATTTCATCAGAGCGAATGTCCGCATGGGCCAGCACTTCAACTAAAGTGGAGCTTTGTGATGCCCAGATGTCCATTGGGTCATGCTCAACCCAGCCCGCTTTTGGGTAGATCTGGGTAAATTCGCGCTGTGATACCGCCACGATGTTTGCGTCGTGATCGAGGATCACGGCACGGGAACTGGTTGTGCCCTGATCGAGCGCGACGATGTATTTTTTATCGGTGGTAGTAGTCATAAATTCTGTCCTGATGATAAAGGTGAAACTTACGCTTTACGCTGTTGAGCGCGTGCGACCGGTTTTTCTGTTGTAGGGCTGGCAGGTTCCTGTACTGCGCCAGGTAAATGGCGGCCAATCAGAGCGCGATACCCAAAAGCACCCAAACAAGCACCCACAATGGGACCAAAAATCGGCACGAGGAAATAAGGAATATCACGACTGCCAGTAAAGGCCACGTTACCCCAACCGGCTAACCAGGCGAAGAGTTTTGGACCGAAATCACGCGCCGGGTTTAAGGCGAATCCGGTCAGCGGACCCATTGATCCGCCAGTAACGGCAACCAACAGGCCAATCAATAGCGGTGCCAGCGGACCACGGGGCAGGCCGTTACCATCATCGGTCAGGCCCATAATTACCGCCATCAGCACGGCAGTAATGACCATCTCTACTAAAAATGCCTGGCCTACGCTGATTTGCGGATTGGGATACGTTGAGAAGATACCGGCTAAATCGAGGCTTTCGACAGTGCCTCGCACCATTTGATGGCTGGCTTCGTAATCGAGGAACAGGTTGTAATACAGTCCATAGACCAGCGCCGCCGCGCAGAAGGCACCCGCAATCTGCGCAATGATGTAAGGTACGACTTTACGTCCCTCAAAATTAGCAAACAGGCAAAGCGCGATGGTAATAGCAGGATTAAGATGCGCACCCGATACGCCAGCGGTGAGATACGCTGCCATGGAAACACCTAATCCCCAGATGATACAGATTTCCCACTGACCGAACGCAGCGCCCGCTAATTTCATCGCAGCAACACAACCGGCGCCAAAAAAGATGATCAATCCGGTTCCGATAAATTCGGCGATACACTGGCCTTTGAGCGTGTTAGTTGTCTGACTCATGATGTTATTCCTGAAGCGAGGTTAAATTTTATCCGTTTTTGTTCTCAATCCGTGAGCCACCCAGCTCTAATGTAGGGCTGCTGTAAACTTATCGTTAACGAACATAAACGAGAAATAGCGAAATCAATTTTTGTGTGCTGTGTCATAAAAATGCGCGTTATCGCGTGTTTTTGCTTTCCTTAATCATCATATGCGCATTCCTGAATGGTGAGCGCGATCGCGCAAATACGCAGCAAGTCGATTCTTAGGCATAGGCTGAAAAGTGTTACATACTGCGCTGGAAAGGGCAGCGTTGCTGGACTTGCGCGGTGAGGCTACATACAATCGAAACATCGTTGCTGGCTGAAGCGTTGTGCGCTTAAGTTGGCATCATCAACGCCTTGCAAGATTTGGGAGAGGTCAGAAAGATGTCATTTGAAGTGTTCGAAAAACTGGAAGCGAAGGTACAGCAGGCGATTGATACTATCACTCTGCTGCAGATGGAAATTGAAGAACTGAAAGAGCAGAACAACAATCTGCGTAATGACGCGCAACAGGCGGCAGGTAATCAGGACGCACTGGTGCGTGAAAATCAGCATCTGAAAGAGGAGCAGCATGTCTGGCAAGAGCGCCTGCGTGCACTGCTGGGAAAAATGGAAGAGGTTTAAATTAAGCCTCAGCTGAGATGAAAAACGGGTGCGCTGGCACCCGTTTTCGTTGCTGGCTTTATTCGATGTCCAGCGGATCTTCTGAAAGAATCATGCCGGTGTTATCAGCGTACAGATGGTCACCCGAGAAGAAGGTGACGCCGCCAAAGTTAACGCGCACATCGCTTTCGCCAATACCTTCACCCGCAGCGCCAGCCGGAACGGCGGCGATGGCCTGAATGCCGACCTCCAGCTCTTCCAGTTCATCAACCTGACGTACCGAACCGTAAACCACGATACCTTCCCACTCGTTTTGTGCCGCTAAACGCGCCAACTGCGCATCCACCAATGCACGACGTACCGAGCCGCCACCGTCAATCAATAATACGCGACCACGGCCATTCTCTTCGAGCAGATCGTAAAGCAAGCCATTGTCTTCAAAACATTTCACTGTGGTAATCTGACCACCGAATGAGGTGCGCCCACCAAAGTTTGAAAAAAGCGGTTCAACAACATTCACTTCTTCATGGTAGATGTCGCAGAGTTCAGATGTATCGTATTTCATAAGGGTTTCGTCTGTTTGCCACAGGAGCGGTAAGTATATCGCTTTCTGCGGATTGTTGGCAAAATCATCAACGGATGAAAAGAGCGATGCATCAGCGATATGCAACGAAAAAAGCCCAACCGGATGGCTGGGCTTTGAGCAAACGCATAGACAGCAAGATTAAAGGATAAAGCGACTCAGGTCTTCGTCTGCAACCAGCTGATCCAGGTGCTGGCCCACGTATTCGGCGTCAATGGTGACCGATTCGCCATGACGATCGCTGGCATCATAAGAGATGTCTTCCATCAGGCGCTCCAGCACGGTATGCAGGCGACGCGCACCAATATTCTCGGTCGTTTCGTTAACCTGCCATGCCGCTTCAGCAATACGGCGAATACCGTCATCGGTAAAGTCAATATTCACGCCTTCGGTATTCATCAACGCTTTGTACTGCACGGTAACAGACGCATTCGGTTCGGTCAGAATGCGCTCGAAGTCGTTCACGGTCAGCGCCTGCAATTCAACACGAATCGGCAAACGCCCCTGCAGTTCTGGAATCAGATCTGACGGGCTGGCGACCTGGAACGCGCCGGAAGCGATAAACAAGATATGGTCAGTTTTCACCATGCCGTGTTTGGTTGACACCGTGCAGCCTTCAACCAGCGGCAGCAAATCACGCTGTACACCCTCGCGCGACACATCCGGTCCGCCGGCGTTCTGGCCGCCGCGCTTACAGATTTTGTCGATCTCATCGATAAACACGATGCCATGTTGCTCAACGGCTTCGATGGCGTCTTGTTTCAGCTCTTCTGGGTTGACCAGCTTAGACGCTTCTTCTTCAATCAGCAGCTTCATCGCTTCTTTGATCTTCAGCTTGCGCGGCTTCTGTTTCTGGCCGCCCAGGTTCTGGAACATTGACTGTAACTGGCTGGTCATCTCTTCCATGCCCGGAGGCGCCATAATTTCTACTCCGGCTGAAGTCGCCGCGAGATCAATTTCAATCTCTTTGTCATCCAGCTGGCCTTCACGCAGTTTTTTGCGGAATGACTGACGCGCTGCGGACGGTTCGCTGTTTTGCTCCGCCTGACCCCAGTTATTTTTCGCCGGGGGGATCAATACATCGAGAATGCGCTCTTCCGCCATCTCTTCTGCACGATATTTGTTCTTCTCGATTGCCTGCATGCGCACCATTTTTACAGCCGCATCGGTCAGATCGCGGATAATAGAATCCACTTCTTTACCCACATAGCCGACTTCGGTGAACTTGGTGGCTTCGACTTTAATAAATGGCGCGTTAGCCAGTTTAGCCAGTCGACGCGCAATTTCGGTTTTACCCACGCCGGTTGGACCGATCATCAAAATATTTTTCGGCGTAACTTCATGGCGCAGCTCTTCATCAAGCTGCATGCGGCGCCAGCGGTTACGCAGCGCGATAGCCACGGCGCGTTTTGCACTGTCCTGGCCGATGATAAAACGGTTTAGCTCGCTGACGATTTCGCGAGGAGTCATCTCAGACATGGTTAAAATCCTTACGACTTAGACGGTAATTCTTCGAAATTAACGTTGTGGTTAGTGTAGATGCAAATATCACCGGCAATATTTAGCGATTTTTCCACGATGTCGCGGGCACCCAGATCGGAGTTTTCCAGCAGCGCGCGCGCCGCAGCCTGGGCATAAGGACCACCGGAACCAATCGCGATCAAATCATTCTCAGGCTGAATCACATCACCGTTACCGCTGATAATCAGCGACGCAGACTCATCAGCCACCGCCAGCAGGGCTTCGAGACGGCGCAACATACGGTCGGTGCGCCAGTCTTTTGCCAGCTCAACAGCGGCCTTCACCAGATGACCCTGATGCATTTCAAGTTTACGTTCGAAGAGTTCAAACAGGGTAAAGGCATCTGCGGTGCCGCCAGCGAAACCGGCAATTACTTTATCATTGTAAAGACGACGCACTTTTTTAACGTTGCCTTTCATTACGGTATTGCCGAGAGTAGCCTGGCCATCACCGCCAATCACTACCTGGCCGTTGCGTCGTACACTTACTATTGTTGTCACGGGCAGACCCCTTGTTCAGTCGAAAAAAGCTTCGCGCAACGAGGCGCGAAGCATCATGCAAATTGATATGGGGCGGGTTTGACGGGTTTCAACCCCCAACGGTAAGCGGAATACAGCTGGAATGGCCAGAACCGCGCAGACGTTTTAAGACGTTGTCGACAGTCGAACGATCTTTATACGGGCCGATAACTACGCGATTCCAGCCGCCACCGGTTGTGATGCGGCTTTCGAAGCCTTCAAATGCTAAGCCAGCACGAACTGATTCAGCCTGATCGGTGCCTTTGAATGAACCGCACTGTACCATCCAGCGCTGTGATGAGGCTTTTTCAACCGGTTTTTTCGCCGTTTCTTGCGGTTTCGGCTGAGCAGTGGGGGTTGGCTCATGCGTGATCGGTGCTGGTTGCGGCTGATGTTGCACGCTCTGCTGTTGTTGTTGGCGTTGTTGCTGAAGCTGTTGACGCTGCTGCTGTTGAACTTGCTGTTGCTGGCGCTGGAGTTGTTGCAATTGTTGCTGATGTTGCAGCGTAACCTGACGCTGTGCTGGAGTTTGTTCGTTCCACGGTACTTCGTTTAGCTGCGTTGGCTGTTGACGCATATCGGCTTGCATCTGCTCCAGCAGTTGGCGCTGTTCATCAGTTAATTGCGTTTGCGACTTCACTTCGCCGCCCGCCGAAGGTTCGATTGGCGTCGGCACCGTTACCTGACGGTTTTCCAGCTCTTTGATGTATTTCCAGCGCTCTTCAGGCTTCGGCGGTAAGCCATTGCCGTTGGCTTTATGATCCGTAATCACCGGCGTATCTTCTTTTTGGTGATGCGCGAGGAACCATAAACCACCGGCAAAGGTCACCAACACCGCAACCGCCAGTACAATCATTAATTTCGATGCACCCGATCCGCCTTTAGTGCTCTTCTTGCTACGGCTGGGGCTTTTTTTGCGACGCGTCCCTGTTGAACGTCCGCGGCCTACATAATCTTTTTGTGCCACTCTCGTTCAGATACCCTTTAAAAAATAGTGCCAAATGGGCGATTTTACTGCTGTTAATCGGCCCGGTAAGGAGTCCGCCATGTTACTTAAGGGCCGGTGCTTTGACCAGCAGTGTTCGCCTTAAGAATTTACTGAAAAAAGTAGAAAGTTACGTCTATTTTTCACGTTTTTTGCATGGCGCGGTGCTGCCTCGTACCGCCAGCTCAGCATCTAGCAGGCGTGAGCCATTATTTACCCGCTGACCCTGTAACTCATCAAGCAACAGCAGCATTGCTTCCCGGCCAATCTGATAACGCGGCTGTGTCACCGTTGTCAGCGGCGGCTCGCAATAGCGCGACAGTTCAATGTCATCAAAGCCCACGACTGAAAGATCTTCCGGGACGCGAAGCCCCATGCGTTTTGCCTGCTTTATCGCGCCGAGCGCGATAATATCGCTGTGACAAAACAGGGCGCGCGGAGGTTGCGGCAGCGCCAGTAGCTGCTTCAGTGCCGCCACGCCCGCTTCAAACGTAAAGTTGCCACGTACGATATAAGTCGGATCAATCGCCAATCCGCTACGGCGCATCGCCTGAAGGTAACCCTGCAGACGATACTGGCACAGCGGCATGGTTTCAGGCCCGGCAATACAGGCAATCTGTGTATGACCCAGCTGAAGCAGATGATTAACCGCTTCGAAGGATGCGGTTAAATTATCAATATGTACCGTTGGCAAAGCCATCTCAGGCGCAAATTCATTGGCCATCACCATTGGCGGCAGGTTGCGTTGTTCATCAACACTGGCATCAAAGGGTAATTGTGAACCGAGCAACACCATGCCATCAACCTGGCGCGCCAGCATCATGTTCATGAAGGTCTTTTCTTGCTGATTTTGATGCGCACAGTCGCCAATGAGTACCAGGTAACCTTCCTGCGCTGCGGTCACTTCGACGCCACGAATGATCTCACTGAAAAAGGGATCACAAATATCGGGTACGATAATCAGAATAGTTTGTGTCTCACCCCGGCGGCCGTTGCGTGATAAACCATGCGGCGCATAGCCGACAGCAACGACAGCGCGCTCAACTTTCTGTCGGGTTGCGGCAGAGACTTTTTCCGGATTCATTAGCGCACGAGAAACGGTTGCGGTCGAGACGCCCGCTTTTTCCGCCACATCTTTCATGGTAGTGGCGGGCTGTTGTTGATTCTGCTCCAACACTGACTCCTGACGCGTTATTCACGTTCGAATGTTTATTTGGTCTGACCTGAAAGCAGGCCGGTCAGTATTGTTAACGATCGCCCGGCAAGGTTGTTACTTAATTTGCATAAAAATTGTGACTTATGCGACTTTTTTCGATCTGGCTCGCACTCTTGCTGCAACTTAGCTTTCTGTTGGATCAATATCCAGCGTCCATTTCACCTTACGTGCAGTCGGCAGGGTGGAGACCAGGGGTAATGAACTGCTAAGTAAGTGTTGTAAACGCTTACGTGATGGATGTTGCACCAATAGCTGCCAACGCCAGCGTCCGCTACGCTTGGGTTGCAGGGCAGGTAGCGGACCCATTAACCACATCGATTTGTCATTGAGCGGGCTGACTTCCAGCAGATTTCGCAACTGTTGCAGAAATTCGGCAGCCTGCTGGTTATCATGATCTTCCGCACGAAACAGCGCATGGCTGGTCCATGGCGGTAAAAACACCGCTTGTCGTTCCAGCAGCGTTTGCTGAGCAAAAGCAAAATAGCCCTGATGCAGCAATATTTGCAGCAATGGATGTTCAGGATGATGGGTTTGCAGCAGCACTTCGCCCTGTTTGCCTGCACGACCCGCACGTCCGGCAACCTGGGTATATAGCTGCGCAAAGCGTTCTGCTGCGCGGAAATCTGCTGAAAATAGTGCGCCATCCACATCCAGTAACGCTACCAGTGTCACATCTGGAAAGTGGTGACCTTTTGCCAGCATTTGCGTACCAACCAGTATACGGGCGCCGCCACGATGTACATCGGCCAGATGTTGTTCCAGTGCGCCTTTACGGCTGGTGGTGTCACGATCGATACGCGAAACGGCAACACCGGGAAACAGCGTACCGAGATGCTGTTCGAGCTGCTCCGTTCCGACGCCAACCGGCAATAAATGAGTTGAACCGCATTGTGGACACTGGTTTGGTAGCGGACGCTGGCTGTCGCAGTGATGGCATCGTAGCTGACGCTGATGCTGATGTAGCGTGTAATAACGATCGCAGCGCTGACACTCAGCTATCCAGCCGCAATCATGACAGAGCAGGGCGGGTGAGAAACCGCGTCGATTCAGAAACAGCAGAACTTGATTGTTCGCCTGCAGATGCTGACGCATTTTGCCAATCAGCGCAGGCGCAAGACCGCCAGTCAGCTGTACGCCTTTTAAATCAATCAGCTGCTGTAGCGCGGGTTTAGCATTACCGGCACGTTTCGTCAGATCGAGCTGGCGATATTTGCCATTACGCACGTTATGCAGCGTTTCCAGCGCAGGTGTCGCTGACCCCATCACAACCGGAATATCCTCTTCATGTGCGCGGAACACTGCTAAATCGCGGGCCTGGTAGCGCCAGCCTTCCTGCTGCTTGTACGAACTGTCATGCTCTTCATCAATGATGATGACGCCAGGCCGCGCCAGCGGCGTGAAAAGCGCCGAACGTGTACCAATCACAATCGCCGTTTCGCCACGGCGTGCACGCAGCCAGACTGCCAGACGTTCGCTGTCATTCAGCGCGGAATGCAACACATCAACTGGCGCGTCAAAACGTTCACGAAAGCGGGCGATGGTCTGTGGTGTTAAACCAATTTCCGGCACCAGGACCAGCGCCTGTTTGCCACGCGCCAGCACATTTTCCAGCACGCTAAGATAGACTTCAGTTTTGCCAGAACCCGTAATACCTGCCAGCAGCCAGGCGGCGTAATGTTCATCTTCGCCACGTATCGCACCAACCGCGGTAGCCTGATCGGTATTCAGTCGCAGACGTTCGCCTTTAACAGCAAAGCTGTCGCGCCAGTCATGCCTCGGCGGTAAATGCGCATGCAGGTCGCACAAACCTTTCGTACGCAGCGACTGCATCACGGCATCGGTTAAATCATGGGACGTTACCTGATGGCGATACAGCGGCTTTTGCCGCAATGCAGCCAGCGCTTGCTGTTGCTTCGGGGCGCGCTTCAGGCTTTCGGGAGCGGTAGCACGTCCCTGTTCGGTGATTTGCCATTGCCACAAGGGGGTTTCCTGGGCGGCTTTGCCCTGACGCAGCAGAACCGGCAGCGCATGACTTAACACTTCGCCAGGCGGAGAATGGTAATAATCTGCGGCCCAGTTCAGGATGCGCCATAGCGAGGGCGGGAACAGCGATTCGCTATCCAGCACCTCATTGATCTTTTTGAGTTGTGTTTCCGGCAGATCGCTGGTTTCTCGCCAGGCGACGACGATGCCGATCATCTTCCGGTTGCCAAACGGCACGCTCACACGCCCACCGATGACCGGCTGCGTACCCAGCGGCGGCAGATAGTCAAACAGGCGAGGTAAAGGAACGGGCAGGGCAACCTGAACAACGGGCATGGCAATCTCTTTCCGGTTCAATGATCGGGAAACGTAGTGTACACGCTACACGTTTAAGCGGATATATCAGGCCATATTTGCAGCAGGGCGAAAATACCTGTATAATTTGCCGCCTTCGATGAGAAAGAGCTTGTCGGAGTACACCATTAATGTTTAACAGCGTGTGGTACCGTGCGGGATTGCTTCCTGGCGCGGAGAGCGACACGGCCTTATATGAGGTTTCCCATGAAACAAGGTATTCACCCAAAATACGAAGCAGTGACCATTAACTGTACTTGCGGTAACGTGATTCATACGCGTTCTACGCTGACTCACGAACTGAACCTGGACGTTTGCGGTCAGTGCCACCCGTTCTACACCGGTAAGCAGCGTGAAGTTGCAACTGGTGGCCGTGTTGACCGCTTTAACAAGCGTTTCAGCCTGCCGGGCAGCAAAAAATAAGATTACGGCATTCGAATCGAACCGGTTCGACAGCAAGAAAAACCCAGCTTCGGCTGGGTTTTTTTATGCCTGACGATTTAGTATTCCCAGGTATCGGGGTCAATGCCCATATCGCGCATGATCTTTTTTGCTTCTTCTGGAATTTCATCACTGCGTTCTTTGCGCAGATCCACATCATCTGGCAGCGGTTGCCCAGTAAAGGCATGTAAGAAGGCTTCGCACAGCAGTTCACTATTAGTGGCGTGACGCAGGTTATTCACCTGACGACGGGTACGTTCATCCGTTAAAATTTTTAGCACGCTCAACGGGATAGAAACTGTGATCTTTTTAACCTGCTCGCTCTTTTTACCGTGCTCAGCGTACGGGCTGATATATTTGCCGTTCCATTCAGCCATGGTTTACCTTAATCAATAAAAGTTAAATGTTAGGAAATCAGAGGATTATGCCTGATCTTTTAGCGCCTGACCCCTTAAATGGCGGGTTTTTCTCCGTTCAAAGTCGCATATACACAATCCTGAACGTCAGGCGATGACGCATAATTTTAGCGGGTATTGCGTTTTTGCTCAATCTATACGCAAAGACATTTAGATGTCCAGATGTATTGACGTCTAATTGCGGAGTGTTATCCTGTTGCCTTCTTAATTTCACTCTTCAGGAACAGTTAGCACCATGACGCGTAAACAGGCAACCATCGCAGTTCGCAGCGGTTTGAATGATGACGAGCAATATGGCTGCGTTGTCCCACCCATTCACCTTTCCAGCACGTATAACTTTATTGATTTTAACGAGCCGCGTGCTCACGACTATTCGCGTCGTGGTAATCCAACCCGTGACGTAGTGCAGCGTGCATTGGCCGAGCTGGAAGGAGGAGCGGGGGCGGTATTAACCAATACCGGCATGTCAGCGATTCATCTGGTGACAACGGTGTTCCTGAAGCCTGGCGATCTGCTCGTCGCGCCACATGACTGTTACGGTGGCAGCTATCGCCTGTTTGATAGCCTGAGCAGGCGCGGCGCTTATCGCGTAAAATTTGTCGATCAAGGTGACAAAGCGGCATTGCAGGCAGCGCTTGATGAAAAGCCGAAGCTGGTGCTGGTGGAAAGCCCCAGCAACCCATTGCTACGCGTGGTTGATATTGCCGCTATTTGCGAAGCCGCTCGCGCAGCCGGGGCAATCAGCGTGGTCGATAACACCTTCCTCAGCCCGGCGTTGCAAAATCCACTGGCGCTGGGTGCCGATTTAGTCGTCCACTCCTGCACTAAATACCTTAATGGGCATTCAGATGTCGTGGCGGGTGCGGTCATTGCTAAGGATCCTCAGCTGGCCACCGATCTCGCCTGGTGGGCCAACAATATTGGCGTGACCGGCGCGGCATTTGACAGTTATTTATTGTTGCGTGGTCTGCGCACCTTATCGCCGCGCATCAACGCTGCCCAGCGCAACGCCCTGGCAATAGTCGATTACCTAAAGCAACAGACGTTAGTGAAAAAGCTGTATCATCCTTCACTGCCCGAAAACGCCGGACATGAGCACGCGGTACGTCAGCAGCGCGGTTTTGGCGCAATGTTAAGCTTTGAAATTGATGGAGACGAAGCTTTACTGCGCCGTTTCCTGAAAGCACTACGGCTGTTTACGCTCGCAGAATCACTGGGCGGCGTAGAAAGTTTAATTTCTCATACTGCAACCATGACGCATGCGGGCATGTCAGCCGAGGCGCGGGCCGCAGCGGGCATCTCCGAAACGTTACTGCGGGTTTCTGTAGGTATTGAAGATCACGAAGATTTAATTGCCGATTTGGATAATGCATTCCGGGTCGCTGCCGAGGGTTAATAATGACGATTTCAGCAGGCGCAGGAACGCCGAACAGCAAGCAGTTGCACAAATTTGGTGGCAGTAGTCTGGCGGATGCTCGCTGCTATCAGCGCGTGTCCAGCATTATGGCAGGCTACAGCCAGCCGAGTGATATAATGGTGGTTTCTGCCGCTGGATCGACGACTAACCAGCTGATCAGCTGGTTAAAGCTCAGCCATAGCGATCGCCTTTCGGCGCATCAAGTGCAACAGGCTTTACGACGCTATCAAAGCGAACTGATTAGCGCGCTGCTTCCTGCTGAAATGGCTGAACGTTTAATTGAGCAGTTTATCCGCGATTTGGAAAAACTGGCCGCACTGCTGGATGGTAATATTACTGAAGCCGTGTATGCCGAGGTGGTGGGTCACGGCGAAGTCTGGTCAGCACGCCTGATGGCCGCGGTTTTAAGCCAGAATGACATTGACGCCTGCTGGCTGGATGCCCGCGACTTTTTGCGTGCCGAGCGAGCAGCACAACCGCAGGTAGATGAAGGGAAATCGTGGCCGCTGCTGCAAACCTTGCTGGCGCAGCATCCGCATAAGCGTGTGGTGGTGACCGGATTTATCTGTCGTAACGATGCCGGTGAAACCGTGCTGCTGGGCCGTAATGGCTCCGATTACTCTGCAACCCAAATTGGCGCGTTGGCGAGTGTAAGTCGCGTCACCATCTGGAGCGATGTGGCCGGTGTTTACAGCGCTGACCCACGCAAGGTCTCTGATGCCTGCCTGCTGCCGCTGTTGCGTCTCGACGAGGCCAGCGAGCTGGCGCGCCTTGCTGCGCCGGTATTACATACCCGCACGCTACAGCCCGTTTCCGGCAGCGATATTGACCTTCAGTTGCGCTGTAGCTACCAGCCAGAACAAGGCTCAACGCGTATTGAGCGCGTGCTGGCCTCTGGCACCGGTGCGCGTATTGTCACCAGCCATGACGATGTATGCCTGATTGAGATTCAGCTACCGGAACAACATGATTTTGCCCTTCTGCAGAAAGAGATCGAACTGCTGTTGAAGCGTGCGCAGCTACGTCCGCTGGCGGTTGGTGTGCATCCCGATCGGCAGTTATTGCAGCTTTGCTATACCTCTGAAGTGGTTAACAGCGCTTTCACGCTGCTCCAGGATGCCGGTTTGCCGGGGCATTTGCAGTTACGTGATGGGCTAGCCCTGGTCGCTTTGGTTGGGGCAGGCGTTACCCGTAATCCGTTGCATACTCACCGTTTCTGGCAGCAGCTAAAAGATCAGCCAGTTGAGTTTGTCTGGCAGTCGGAAGATCATATCAGCGTGGTTGCGGTATTACGCGTGGGCCCTACTCAACATTTGATCCAGGGCCTGCATCAGTCACTGTTCCGGGCGGAAAAACGTATTGGCCTGATTTTGTTTGGTAAAGGTAATATCGGTTCACGCTGGCTGGAACTGTTCGCACGCGAACAGGAAACGCTGTCGGCACGCACGGGGTTTGAATTTGTTTTAGCGGGCGTAGCGGATAGCCAGCGCAGCCTGCTGAATTATGAAGGGGTTGATGCCCGCCGTGCGCTCGCCTTCTTTGACGATGAGGCTGAAAAGCGCGACGAAGAATCCCTGTTCCTGTGGTTGCGTGCGCACCCGTTTGACGATCTGGTGGTGTTGGATGTTACCGCTAGCGCACCGCTGGCTCAGCAGTATCTTGATTTTGCCAGCCACGGTTTCCACGTCATTAGCGCGAATAAAGTGGCTGGCGCATCCGACAGCCAGACCTGGCGTCAGATCCGTGATGCGTTCACTAAAACAGGCCGCCACTGGCTTTATAACGCCACAGTCGGCGCTGGCTTACCGATTAATTATACGGTGCGCGATCTGCGCGACAGCGGCGACACCATATTGTCAATCAGCGGTATCTTCTCAGGCACGTTATCGTGGTTATTTCTGCAATTTGACGGTACGGCGCCTTTCACCGAGCTGGTGGATCAGGCATGGCAGCAAGGCTTAACCGAACCTGATCCGCGCGTTGATCTGTCTGGTCAGGACGTAATGCGTAAGCTGGTAATTCTGGCGCGTGAAGCAGGATATAACATCGAGCCGGATCAGGTACGGGTTGAGTCATTAGTCCCCCATAACTGTGAAGAAGGCTCAATCGACCATTTCTTCGAGAATGGCGATGCGTTAAACAAGCAGATGTTGCAGCGTTTTGAAGCGGCACAGGAGATGGGGTTAGTGCTGCGCTATGTGGCGCGCTTTGATGCTAACGGCAAAGCGCGCGTGGGTGTAGAAGCGGTGCGACCGACGCACCCGCTGGCCTCGCTGCTGCCGTGTGATAACGTGTTCGCCATTGAAAGTCGTTGGTATCGCGATAATCCACTGGTGATCCGGGGGCCGGGGGCCGGGCGCGATGTCACCGCAGGCGCAATTCAGTCAGATATTAACCGTCTCGCCCAGCTATTATAATTTTTCAGGCGGGCGCGTTTATCGCCTGCCTTTTTCTTATTTCTCGCCGCATGTTGAATTTTATTCACGTTCCCTGAAGATTTGTCACTTTTCTGGTTCATTTTTAAGTTGACGCTGCGCGAGGAATCGTTCATTTTGAGCATCTGGACGTCTAAACGTATGGATGTTCGCAGGGCGACAGTTAACCGATGTGATCGATGAGGTAGCAGGATGAGTTTCTTTCATGCCAATCAGCGCGAAGCGCTAAATCAAAGCCTGGCAGAGCTGAACGGGCAAATTAATGTCTCTTTTGAATTCTTTCCGCCTCGTACCAGCGAAATGGAAGACACACTGTGGAGTTCAATCGATCGCCTGAGTAGCCTGAAGCCCAAATTCGTTTCGGTAACCTATGGTGCCAATTCGGGCGAGCGCGATCGTACCCACAGCATTATTAAAGGCATCAAAGATCGCACCGGTTTAGAGGCGGCACCGCACCTGACCTGCATTGACGCCACGCGTGGTGAGTTACGTACCATTGCGCAGGATTACTGGAACAATGGCATTCGTCATATTGTGGCGTTGCGTGGCGATCTGCCAGCGGGCAGCGGCAAACCAGAAATGTACGGCTGCGATTTAGTCTCGCTGCTGAAAGAAGTGGGTGATTTCGATATTTCAGTCGCGGCTTATCCTGAAGTGCATCCTGAAGCCAAAAGCGCGCAGGCTGATTTAATTAACCTGAAGCGTAAAATTGATGCCGGTGCTAATCGCGCAATTACTCAATTCTTCTTTGACGTTGAAAGCTATTTACGTTTTCGCGATCGCTGCGTATCAGCAGGCATTGACGTTGAAATCATACCGGGCATTTTACCGGTATCTAACTTTAAGCAGCTACAACGCTTCGCTACCATGACCAATGTGCGTGTTCCTGGCTGGATGAGCGCGATGTTTGAAGGGCTGGATGATGATGCGGAAACACGCAAAATGGTCGGCGCGAATATCGCCATGGACATGGTGAAAATTCTTTCTCGCGAAGGCGTTAAAGATTTCCACTTCTATACGCTGAACCGCGCTGAAATGAGTTACGCCATCTGTCATACCCTGGGGGTACGACCGGCTGTGGCGGTGTAATTCTTCTTCTTATAAAAAAGCCGGGCAATTTATCGATTGCCCGGCTTTTTTTGTCTTCCATTTCGGTTGATTAGAAAGCCGCTATGTACATCACTGTATCCAGCGGCTCGTTCTACATTAACCGGTATTGCGCATGCCTGCCGCCACGCCTGCAATAGTAACCATTAGCGCTTGTTCCACACGCGCATCCGGTTCGTCACCGCGCGTTTCCTGAGCACGTGAACGATGCAACAGTTCAGCCTGAAGAACGTTGAGCGGATCGGTGTAGACGTTGCGCAGCGCAATTGATTCGGCGATCCAGGGCTGGTCAGCCATCAGATGTGCGTCGTTGGCAATGGTCAGCACCGCTTTAATATCCAAATCAAGCTGGTCGCGCAGCTGCTTGCCCAGTGGCCACAGTGATTTATCAACCAGACGTTGATCGTAATATTCCGCCAGCCACAGGTCGGCTTTCGAAAACACCATTTCCAGCATGCCGAGGCGAGTCGAGAAGAAAGGCCAGTCGCGGCACATCGCTTCAAGCTGATCCTGATGGCCCGCTTCCATCGCCTGTTGCAGCGCCGCACCGGCGCCCAGCCAGGCTGGCAACATTAAGCGGTTCTGCGTCCAGGCGAAAATCCACGGAATTGCACGCAGCGACTCAACGCCACCGGTGGGACGGCGTTTCGCCGGACGCGAACCGAGCGGCAATTTACCCAGTTCCTGCTCTGGTGTTGCCGAACGAAAATAGGGTACGAAATCTGGATTTTCACGTACGTAACCGCGATACATTGCACATGAATCTGCGGACAGCTGATTCATAATGTTGCGCCACTCCGTTTTTGGCTCTGGCGGCGGCATCAGGTTAGCTTCCAGGATGGCACCGGTGTACAGCGAAAGGCTGGCAATAGTGACTTCTGGCAAACCGTATTTAAAGCGGATCATCTCGCCTTGTTCGGTAACACGCAGGCCGCCTTTCAGGCTGCCTGGCGGTTGTGACAGCAGCGCGGCGTGTGCGGGTGCACCGCCACGACCAATAGTGCCGCCACGTCCATGGAACAGGGTCAGCGAAATTCCGGTAATGACTCCAACTTACTGATAGTGTTTTATGTTCAGATAATGTCCGATGACCTTGTCATGCAGCTCCACCGATTTTGAGAACGACAGTGACTTCCGTCCCAGCCTTGCCAGATGTTGTCTCAGATTCAGGTTATGTCGCTCAATGCGCTGAGTGTAACGCTTGCTGATAACGTGCAGCTTTCCCTTCAGGCGTGATTCATACAGCGGCCAGCCATCCGTCATCCATACCACGACCTCAAAGGCCGACAGCAGGCTCAGAAGACGCTCCAGTGTGGCCAGAGTGCGTTCACCGAAGACGTGTGCCACAACCGTCCTCCGTATCCTGTCATACGCGTAAAACAGCCAGCGCTGACGTGATTTAGCACCGACGTAGCCCCACTGTTCGTCCATTTCAGCGCAGACAATCACATCACTGCCCGGTTGTATGCGCGAGGTTACCGACTGCGGCCTGAGTTTTTTAAGTGACGTAAAACCGTGTTGAGGCCAATGCCCATAATGCGTGCACTGGCGCGACATCCGACGCCATTCATGGCCATATCAATGATTGTCTGGTGCGTACCGGGCTGAGAGGCGGTGTAAGTGAACTGTAGTTGCCATGTTTTACGGCAATGAGAGCAGAGATAGCGCTGATGTCCGGCAGTGCTTTTGCCGTTACGCACCACGCCTTCAGTAGCGGAGCAGGAAGGACATCTGATGGAAATGGAAGCCACGCAAGCACCTCAAAATCACCATCATACACTAAATCAGTAAGTTGGGAGCATTACCGAAATTCCTGCTTTCTCGCAGGTTTTGATTAGAGCGTCTTGCGCCTGATACTGCGCCCAGCTGGCAGCCATCACACCGGCATCTTTTGCCGAGTCTGAGTAGCCAATCATGACCATTTGCTTGCCCTGAATAAAACCGCGATACCAGTCGATGCTAAGCAATTGGCTCATTACATCATTGGCGTTGTTCAGGTCATCCAGCGTTTCAAACAGCGGGGCAACTGGCATCGCGAAGTTAATACCCGCTTCTTTTAACAGAAGGTGTACAGCCAGTACGTCAGAGGGCGTTTTCGCCATTGAGATAACATAGGCCGCAATAGAACCCTGAGGAGCTTCAGCCGCAACGCGACAGGTTTCCAGGACTTCGCGCGTCTCATCGCCTGGCTCCCAGTTACGTGGCAGCAGGGGACGTTTAGAGTTCAGTTCGCGGATCAGGAACGCCTGCTTATCGGCTTCAGACCAGCTTTCATAGTCGCCAAGACCAAGGTAGCGCGTAACTTCCGCAATGGCTTCAGTATGACGGGTGCTTTCCTGACGCAGATCGATGCGTACCAGCGGGACGCCAAAGCATTTTACGCGGCGCAGCGTATCCAGCAGTTGGCCGTTGGCGATAATGCCCATACCGCATTGCTGAAGCGACTGATAAATAGCATAAAGCGGCTGCCACAGCTGATCGTTGGAGACCAGCAAATCAGCCGGTCGTGGCAGACGTTCTCCTTTCAGGCGGCGCTCGAGAAAGGATTGCGTAGACATTAACTGGCTGCGGATACGCTTCAGGATCATGCGATACGGTTCAATCGCTTCTGGATCGCCACACAGTTCACGCACTTCATCGCTACATTCCGACATCGACAGTTCTGAAATCAGCACGCCAATATCACGCAGGAACAGGTCGGTCGCTTTCCAGCGGCTTAGCTGCATGGCATGACGCGTAATAGAGGCAGTCACGTTCGGGTTGCCGTCGCGATCGCCGCCCATCCACGAGGTAAATTGCACCGGTACGAAATCAACCGGCAGTTTAATACCGAAAGATTCTTCAACCTGTTCATTCAGTTCACGCAAAAATGCGGGCACGCCTTCCCATAAGCTGTTCTCAACCACCGCAAAGCCCCATTTGGCTTCATCAATAGGGGTTGGGCGATATTTACGGATCTCATCAGTGTGCCACGCTTGTGCCACCAATTGGCGTAAACGA
Organism: Mixta mediterraneensis; assembly: GCF_014946725.1. Taxonomy (GTDB): domain Bacteria; phylum Pseudomonadota; class Gammaproteobacteria; order Enterobacterales; family Enterobacteriaceae; genus Pantoea; species Pantoea mediterraneensis. The sequence continues at coordinate 88,414 of NZ_JACFXY010000010.1, read as the reverse complement.
CGCATGATTTGATTGCGTTCGTAATCGGAAATATCGCTGTGATCGAGCTGCTTCAGACAGCTGTTCACTTCAACCAGCTTATGGATCAGCGTGCGGCGGGTGATTTCAGTGGGATGCGCGGTCAAAACCAGCTCCAGCGACAACGATTCAATCGCTTGACGGATGGCGCTTTCGCTGATGCCACGCTGCTGCTTAAGGTTTTCGAAGGTTTTTTTCAATAGCTCCGGGTGATTCGCCCCCTCGCCATTGTGAGAAATGGTTTGATACTGTTCAGCCACGTTGGTGAGATTAAGGAACTGGCTAAACGCACGAGCCACCGGCAAAAGTTCATCGTTAGACAAGTTTTGCAGCGTGTTCAGCAGTTCCTTACGATGAGTGTCATTTCCTGCACGAGATGACTTGGACAGTTTACGGATGGTTTCCAGCCGATCGAGGATGTTCTCTCCAAGCGCATCCTTAATCGTATCCCCGAGCAGTTTGCCGAGCATACTGACATTACTTCGCATTGCGGAATATTGTTCGTTCATTGGACCCTGACACCCTTATCGTCTTTTAACTTATATACCCACCGGGCATAACATCGTCTTTTATCTAGCCACGTTATGTTCCGTTCGTCAATTGACTTGAAGCGTCCTGAACGTGTCGCTAAATGACGGAAATTCATAGAATTTAACGGAAGCAAAGCGGGATAAGTTATTCTTATTGGTAAATCCCGCAGAATGACCGGGCATTTTACTGGTAATGCAGTTAAATGCCCCATTTGCTGTTAATCAGAGGCAGAAATGGCGTACGACCTGACTGATAAGTTCGCGAGTTGGCTTGATAAATGCCGTATCGATAAATTCATCTGCCTGGTGTGCCTGATTAATGGATCCTGGGCCTAAAACCAGGGTTGGGCACAATTGCTGGATAAAAGGCGCTTCGGTGCAATAGTTCACTATCTCTGTCGGCATACCCAGCAGTTTTTCCACTACTTTTACCAGCTCATGATTGGCGGGACATTCGTAACCCGGAATCGGTGGATGCAGTTCACTGACGGTAATACGGCCCGGCCAGGCTGCACTCACCGGTGCCAGCGCTTCGTTGAGTAATTCATCTAAATCGCTCAGTGACAGTCCCGGCAGCGGGCGAATATCCATATGCAATTCACAGCAGGCGCAAATGCGATTCGCCGCATCACCGCCATGAATATGACCAAAGTTCATGGTTGGATAAGGGATAGCGAACCCATCATGGTGATAACGCTCTTTCAATGTATTACGCAGCTGCATTAAATGCCCGATCGCGTCGTGCATCAGTTCAATGGCATTGATGCCCCGTGACGGATCGCTGGAGTGGCCAGACTGGCCCTGAATGCGAATCGCATTTGACAGGTGGCCTTTGTGCGCACGCACCGGTTTAAGGGATGTTGGCTCGCCAATAATGGCACAATCCGGGCGCAGCTGAGTCGATTCAGAAAAGTACTTAGCGCCTGCCATAGTAGTTTCTTCATCAGCGGTCGCCAGGATGTAAAGCGGTTTGCTCAGCGTTGTTACATCAACATCGCGTAGCGTGTCGAGAATGAAAGCAAAGAAACCTTTCATATCGGCAGTGCCTAAACCGTACAGTTTGTTGTCGTGCTCGGTCAGCGTGAACGGATCGCGCGTCCAGCGACCTTCATCAAACGGAACGGTATCGGTGTGACCGGCGAGCAGCAGGCCACCAGCGCCGCTTCCGGTGCGGGCCAGCATGTTAAATTTATGACGCGTACCGGGCACCGGCTGCACTTCAATGCTGAAGCCCAGGTCGCGAAACCAGCCAGCCAGTAAATTGATTAAAGTTTCATTACTCTGGTCCAGCGAGGCATCGGTTGCACTGATTGACGGCGTGGCGATTAGCTGGCGGTAGAGTTCGATAAAAGGCGGTAATTTTGACTTCACTGTTGACGGTCCTTGAGTTAGGATGTATCAATATTCATGCATTAATAGTGAATAAAAATACATAAAAGTCGTTTGCCTGGGAACCTAAGTTTTCTGCAAACGACACCATGGGCAACGGGGCAAGGCCGCGACCCGGAACGTGTGACTGTAATAAGGTATACAGCCTGATGTTGAATACACTGATCGTGGGTGCCAGTGGTTACGCTGGTGTAGAGCTTGCCACCTTCCTGAATCGCCATCCACATATGAACATAACCGCTTTGGCGGTTTCAGCGCAAAGCCCGGATGCCGGTAAGCGTTTATCTGACCTGCCCCCCCAGCTGAAAGGCGTGGTGGATCTGCCGCTGCAACCGCTGAGCAGTGCCGCTGAATGGGCAGATAAAGTCGATGTTGTGTTTCTGGCAACCGCTCACGAAGTTAGCCACGATCTGGCGCCGGAATTTCTGAAAGCCGGCTGCGTCGTTTTCGATTTGTCAGGCGCTTTCCGCGTTAATGATGGCGAGTTTTATACCCAGTACTACGGATTTACGCATCAGCACGGAGACTGGCTGGATAAAGCTGTGTACGGCCTTGCTGAGTTCCAGCATGAAAAAATTAAAGAAGCGCAGCTGGTAGCCGTACCTGGATGCTACCCAACCGCATCACAACTGGCATTGAAACCCCTGGTAGATGCGGGCCTGCTGAATGAAGCGCAATGGCCCGTGATCAACGCAACCAGTGGTGTAAGCGGCGCAGGGCGTAAAGCTAACGTTGGCACCAGCTTCTACGAAGTGAGCCTGCAACCCTACGGCATCTTCACGCATCGCCATCATCCAGAAATCGTGGCGCATCTTGGTACGCCGGTGATTTTCACTCCGCATCTTGGTAGCTTTCCGCGTGGTATTCTGGCAACTATCACCTGCCGCCTGAAAGCTGGCATTAGCCGGGAAGATGTCGCCAAAGCCTTCCATCATGCTTATCACGACAAACCGCTGGTACGTGTTTACGATCAAGGCGTTCCGGCATTGAAAGCGGTGGTTGGCCTGCCGTATTGTGATATTGGATTTGCGGTACAGGGCGAGCACCTGATTGTCGTGGCGGCAGAAGACAATTTGCTGAAAGGTGCAGCGTCGCAAGCGGTGCAGTGTATGAATATTCGTTTTGGTTTCTCTGAAACGCAGTCACTGATTTAACGGACGAGTAAGTTAACCATGACCAATCCTTTAATTATCAAGCTTGGCGGCGTACTGCTGGACAGCGAAGAAGCGCTGTCCCGGTTGTTTGACGCGCTACTGGCCTATCGCGCAGCACATCAGCGCTCGCTGATTATCGTTCACGGCGGTGGCTGCCTGGTAGACGAATTAATGAAAAAACTGGCGCTGCCGGTGAAGAAAAAGGGTGGCCTGCGCATTACGCCAGCCGATCAAATCGACATCATTACCGGTGCGCTGGCGGGAACAGCCAACAAAACGCTGCTGGCATGGGCGAGAAAATATGGCATCAACGCGGTTGGCCTGTGTCTTGGCGATGCTGGGTTGGTGAACGTGGCGCAGTTTGATGAAGAACTCGGCCATGTTGGCAATGCTACGCCGGGTAATCCAGCGTTGATTAATACGTTGCTGGACGCCGGATACATGCCCGTGATCAGCTCAATCGGGATCACCGATAGCGGTGAGTTGATGAATGTTAACGCCGACCAGGCCGCAACAGCGCTGGCTTCAACTATCGGTGCTGATTTAGTCTTGTTGTCGGATGTCAGCGGTATTCTGGATGGTAAAGGTCAGCGCATTGAAGAAATGACTGCAGATAAAGCCGAACAGTTAATTGCTCAGGGCATCATTACGGATGGCATGATTGTTAAAGTGCACGCGGCGCTAGATGCCGCTCGCACCCTGGGCCGCCCGGTGGATATTGCCAGCTGGCGCCACGCTGAGCAGCTCCCAACCCTTTTTAACGGCGTGTCGATTGGCACCCGGATTCTCGCTTAACGACTCTGATTCAAGGATTACGACATGCAAACGCAAGGCATCAAAAAAATCGTTCTGGCTTACTCTGGCGGCCTTGATACTTCTGCCATCATTCCATGGCTGAAAGAAAACTATGGCGGATGTGAAGTTGTCGCGTTCGTGGCAGATATTGGCCAGGAACGTAGCGATTTGGACGGCGTTGAGAAGAAAGCGCTACAGTCTGGTGCCTCAGAGTGTCACGTGGTTGATCTGCGTGAAGAATTTATCAGTGATTATGTCTATCCAGTGCTGCAAACCGGTGCGCTGTATGAAGGAACGTATCTGCTGGGCACTTCTATGGCGCGTCCTATCATCGCTAAAGCGCAGGTTGAACTGGCGCTGAAAGTGGGCGCTGATGCGCTGTGCCACGGCGCGACCGGTAAAGGTAACGATCAGGTACGTTTTGAAACTACCTACACCGCGCTGGCGCCGCAGCTGAAAGTGGTAGCGCCATGGCGTGAATGGGATCTGCGTTCACGTGAAGCGCTGCTGGATTATCTGAAAGAGCGCGACATCCCGACCACCGCATCGCTGGAAAAAATTTACAGCCGTGACGAAAATGCATGGCACATTTCTACTGAAGGCGGAGTGCTGGAAAGCCCAGCGAACGCACCGAACAAAGACTGCTGGGTGTGGACCGTTGACCCGCTGGACGCGCCTGATCAGCCTGAAAATGTTACTGTGACCGTAGAAAAAGGTCGCGTAGTCGCGGTAAACGGCGAAAAACTGAGCCCGTTCCAGTGCCTGGAAAAACTTAACGTAATCGGCGCTAAACACGGCGTAGGTCGTATTGATATTGTGGAAAATCGCCTGGTGGGCATTAAGTCGCGCGGTTGTTACGAAACCCCAGGCGGCACCATTATGATCAATGCGCTGCGTGCGGTTGAGCAGCTGGTTTTGGATCGCGACAGCTTTAAGTGGCGTGAGCAGCTGGGCCATGAAATGGCTTATGTTGTTTATGATGGCCGCTGGTTTGCGCCGCTGCGTAAATCTATCCAGGCCGCCGCTGAGTCGCTGGCTGAAGACGTGAATGGTGAAGTTGTCCTGCAGCTGTATAAAGGCCAGGCTACGGCTACGCAGAAACGCTCTGCGAACAGCCTGTATTCAGAAGAATTTGCGACCTTCGGTGAAGATGAAGTCTACGATCATCGCCATGCGGGCGGCTTTATCCGTCTGTTCTCGCTCTCGTCACGCATTCGTGCGCTGAACGAGCAGAAGAAGTAATTCGCAGGCGAGGTGCGCCTCGCCTCATAGCATAACCACAGGGCGGCATTTATGCCGCCCTTCGTTTAACGATTTGAAGGAGATTTTCACATGGCACTTTGGGGTGGACGGTTTACCCAGGCAGCAGATCAACGTTTCAAACAGTTCAACGATTCGCTGCGCTTTGATTATCGCCTGGCGGAGCAGGATATTGTCGGCTCAATCGCCTGGTCCAAAGCGTTAGTGACAGTGAATGTGCTGAATAGCGATGAACAGCAACAGCTGGAAGCTGCACTGAATGCATTGCTGGAAGAGGTACGTGCCAGTCCTGAACAGATTTTACAAAGCGATGCCGAAGACATTCATAGCTGGGTTGAAGGTCAGCTAATCGAGAAAGTCGGTGCGCTGGGTAAAAAACTGCACACTGGCCGCAGTCGTAACGACCAGGTCGCTACCGATTTAAAGCTGTGGTGCAAAATGCAGGTGGAAGCCTTGCTGGGTGCCACGCGTGAACTGCAACAGGCGTTGGTAGTAACGGCAGAAGTCAACCAGGACGCGGTGATGCCGGGTTATACCCATTTACAGCGTGCGCAGCCGGTAACGTTTGCACACTGGTGTCTGGCGTATGTGGAAATGCTGGCTCGCGATGAAAGCCGTTTGCAGGATACGCTGAAGCGTCTGGATGTTAGTCCGCTGGGCTGCGGCGCGCTGGCCGGAACAGCGTATGAAATCGATCGGCAACAGCTGGCGGGTTGGTTAGGTTTTGCCTCAGCGACACGTAACAGCCTGGATACCGTTTCCGATCGCGATCATGTACTTGAGCTGTTGTCTGATGCTGCAATTGGTATGGTGCATCTATCGCGCTTTGCTGAAGATATGATTTTCTTTAACACCGGCGAAGCAGGTTTTATTGAGCTGGCAGACAAAGTCACCTCTGGCTCATCTTTAATGCCACAGAAGAAAAATCCGGATGCGCTGGAGTTAATTCGGGGTAAGTGTGGCCGCGTACAAGGTGCATTGACCGGCATGATGATGACGCTGAAAGGCCTGCCGCTGGCGTACAATAAAGATATGCAGGAAGACAAGGAAGGGCTGTTCGATGCGCTGGATACCTGGCTCGACTGCCTGCACATGTCTGTGCTGGTGCTTGATGGTATTCAGGTGAAGCGTCCGCACTGTCAGGAGGCTGCTGAGCAAGGTTACGCAAACTCTACTGAGCTGGCAGATTATCTGGTCGCTAAAGGTGTACCGTTCCGGGAAGCGCACCATATTGTTGGTGAAGCGGTCGTGGAAGCGATCAAACAAGGCGTAGCGCTGGAAGCGTTGTCGCTGGCGCAGCTGAAGCAGTTTAGTACGGCGATTGAAGAGGATGTGTATCCGACTCTGGCGCTCCAGTCCTGCCTCGACAAACGTAACGCCCAGGGTGGCGTATCACCGCAGCAGGTGGCGTATGCCATTACTGAAGCGAAGCAGCGTTTAGCGTAAATTGCAGATAAAAAAAGCGGGCACAGAAAATGCCCGCTAACCTCTAACTTCAGAATTGTCGCTACCGATGTAAAACTGGCCCACCTGCCGATGTAAATCTGACCCACCTAGGGTAAAAATGGCAGTTTTAAGGCACTGCCAATGATGACATTGGAGACCAGAGTGGAGATTAGTGTTTTACACCGTCAGGGCATGTCGATACGCGCCATCGCGCGCCAGCTTTCATGCTCTCGTGAGACCGTTCGCAGATATATTCGTAGCCCGCTGCCCGTAGCGGATATGCGCTACAAGCCTCGCGCACCCAGACCCTGCAAGCTTGACCCGTTCAAGACCTATATCCTTGAGCGCGTGGCCGCTGCCAGGCCCCTCTGGATACCCGCCAGTGTGCTGCTGCGCGAGATCCGTCAGCGTGGTTACGAGGGTGGTTACAGCATGCTGACCGCTTTCCTGCACCCCATTAAGCAGCCCGTCACTGAAGAGGTAACACGCTTCGAGACCGAGCCTGGCTTTCAGATGCAAGTTGATTTCACCATCATCAGACTCGGTCATAACCCATTGCTGGCCTTTGTCGCCACGCTGGGCTGGAGCCGCGCGACTTTCGTCAAGTTTTACAGCAACCAGGACTCCGCTGCCTGGTGTGACGGCATTGAGTCTGCGCTCAGGTTCTTCGGCGGGACGCCGCATCAGCTGCTGTTCGACAACGCCAAGGCCATCATCATTGAGCGCGATGTCTACGGCCCCGGTAAGCATCGCTGGAACCCGCAGTTGATGCACGTCGCCGAGAAGTATGCCTTTACTCCCAAGGTCTGCCGACCCTATCGCGCCAAGACCAAGGGTAAGGTTGAGCGGTTTAACCATTACCTCAAGAACAGCTTTATCGTGCCTCTTACCGCGACCTTCCGGCAGGCCGGGCTGGTACTGGATGTACCTGCTGCCAACACACGCATCGGCGAGTGGCTGGTCACCGTCGCGAACACACGAGTGCATGGCACCACAGGCGTACCGCCTGAGCAGCGCATGCCGCGCGAGCGTGCTGCGCTATTGCCGTTACCGAAGGTCACGTTGGCATTGCCTGCACCTGTCCCAGCGCTCAGCCAGCGTCCGGTGCCGACCGAGAGCCTGCAACATCCTCTGGCAACGTACCAGGCCTTGCTCGAGGTGCCAGCATGAACCTTCAACATGATCGTATTGCCGCGCTCTGCGAGCAACTCAAGCTCGACCGCCTGCCGGCAGAGTGGCCGGGTGTGGCACAGGCGACCATCGACAACAGCGGCACGCATGCCGACTTCCTGGAAGCCGTTTTGCAGCTCCAGCATGATGGCCAGAACGAACGGCGTCGCCAGACCATTTTGCGGTTATCAGGCCTGCCGGTGATAAAAACACTGGAGCAGTTCGATTACGCCTATGCCAGTGGCGTTCCACGAAGTCAGATCCAGGAGTTGGCGGGTCTGACATTTATCGAACGTCAGGAGAACGTTGTCCTGCTCGGGCCTTCTGGCGTCGGCAAAACGCACCTGGCGACCGCCATTGGCTATAAGGCCGCGATGGCGGGTTTAAGCATTCGGTTCATTACCGCCGCCGACATGATGCTGCAACTGATGGCGTCACATCGTCAGGGTGACCTGAAGGGCTACCTGAACCGCGTCGTAGGTAAACCTAAGCTGTTGATCATCGACGAAGTGGGATATCTGCCGTTCGGTAAAATGGAGGCGAACCTGTTCTTCCAGGTAGTCGCTAAACGGTATGAGTCAGGCAGCGTGATCCTGACCAGCAACCTGCCGTTTACGCAGTGGTCCGGAACGTTTGGTGATGACGAGACACTGACGGCAGCGATGCTGGATCGGCTGCTTCACCATGCGCATATCGCCCAAATCAGCGGCCAAAGCTATCGACTGAAAGATAAGCTGAAAAGCGGTCAACTCCAGAAGAAAACGAAAGCAACAACGCTCGAATGATTCAAAGGGGGTGGGTCAGTTTTACTTTGGCAGGGTGGGTCAGAATTCGATCGGTATTGACAGAATTACCACTTTCTTATAGGCACATCATTAAAGGCCAGCTCCCAGCTGACACAGAGATTTTTTACGCTGACAGCAGAAACTGTTCAAGGTCATCGCTACCGCCAATGTGACGGCCACCGATAAACACTTGTGGCACCGTGGTGCGACCGGTAACGGCACGTAAACTCACGGTAGTGGCATCTTGCCCCAGCACGATCTCTTCGTACTGAATACCGCGATCCAACAGCATCTGCTTAGCTTTGGTGCAGAACGGGCAGCCTGGCTTAGTGAAGACAGAGACTGATTCCTGCACTTTAAATTCTGGTGCCAGATAACGCAGCATGGTGTCTGCATCAGACACTTCAAACGGGTCGCCCGGCTTGTTTGGCTCAACAAACATCTTCTCAATGACACCGTTACGGACCAGCATAGAGTAACGCCAGGAGCGTGGACCGAAGCCCAGATCGGCCTTCTCCACCAGCATATCCATGCCGCGTGTGAATTCGCCGTTGCCATCGGGGATAAAGGTAATATGTTCAGCGCGCTGTTCGGCTTTCCACGCATTCATCACAAAGGTGTCGTTCACAGAGACGCAAAGAATGCTGTCAACGCCGTGCTGCGCAAACACGCTGTGTAATTCGTTGTAGCGTGGCAGATGGCTGGATGAACAGGTTGGGGTAAAAGCACCTGGCAGTGAAAACACGATGGCGGTTTTGTCTTTGAACAATTCATCAGTGGTGACATCAACCCAGCGATCGCCCTGACGGGTGTGAAAAGTGACCTGCGGGATCGGTTTACCTTCCTGACTTGCAAACATATTTTCTCCTCGTGAGCGACAGCTTTGAATTTGATGGCTGCATTATTCCCATCGCAGCTTGATAGGGCTAATCGTTCATTGCTATTCTATCTATCGCCATGGGCTATCGTGGTATGGAGGATAACAATGAACATTCGTGATCTGGAATATCTGGTGTCGCTTGCGGAGCACCGTCATTTTCGCCGTGCAGCGGATGCGTGTCATGTGAGTCAGCCAACGCTGAGTGGGCAGATTCGTAAGTTAGAAGATGAACTGGGCGTCATGCTGCTGGAGCGGACCAGTCGTAAAGTCTTATTCACTCAAGCCGGTTTGTTGCTGGTGGATCAGGCTCGCACTGTGCTGCGGGAAGTGAAAGTGCTGAAAGAGATGGCGAGCCAGCAGGGCGAAGCGATGTCAGGTCCGTTGCATATTGGTCTGATTCCAACCACCGGCCCGTATTTGTTGCCGCAGGTCATACCGATGCTGCATCAAACTTTTCCGAAGCTGGAAATGTATTTGCATGAAGCACAAACCCAGCAACTGTTAGCCCAGCTTGATAGCGGTAAGCTTGACTGCGCCATCCTGGCTCTGGTTAAAGAGAGTGAGGCGTTTATTGAAGTGCCGTTGTTTGATGAGCCGATGAAGCTGGCGATCTATCAGGATCATCCGTGGCATGACCGCGATCGGGTGCCGATGTCCGATCTGGCGGGTGAGAAACTGCTGATGCTGGAAGATGGACACTGCTTACGCGATCAGGCGATGGGCTTTTGTTTTGAAGCTGGCGCAGATGAAGATACGCATTTTCGTGCGACCAGTCTCGAAACGCTGCGCAATATGGTCGCGGCAGGAAGTGGCATCACGCTGTTACCGGCGCTGGCAGTGCCTCCGGAACGCGTGCGTGATGGTGTCTGCTATTTACCGTGTTACAAGCCGGTTCCACAACGCACCATTGCGCTGGTGTACCGCCCTGGCTCACCTCTGCGCAGCCGTTATGAACAGCTGGCAGAGGCGATTCGTACCCACATGCAGAGCTATTTTGACACGACGTTAAAACAGGCGGTTTAAGCCATTTAACGCGGCCACGCGATAAGCTTCGGCCATGGTGGGGTAGTTGAAGGTGGTGTTCACGAAATACTCAATCGTGTTGCCACCGTTCTTCTGTTCCATGATTGCCTGGCCGATGTGAATTATCTCTGCGGCACGTTCACCAAAGCAGTGGATGCCGAGGATCTCTTTGGTTTCGCGATGGAACAAAATCTTCAGGCTGCCCACATTCATGCCGACAATTTGTGCGCGTGCTAAATGTTTAAACTGTGCACGACCCACTTCGTAAGGCACTTTCATGGCCGTCAGCTGCTGCTCGGTTTTACCCACAGAGCTGATTTCTGGAATGGTGTAAATCCCGGTTGGAATATCTTCGATCAGATGCGCTGAGGCTTCCCCTTTAATCAGCGCCTGGGCAGCAATACGCCCTTGATCGTAAGCAGCGGATGCCAGGCTTGGGTAACCAATTACGTCGCCCACCGCATAGATGTGCGGCTGTGCAGTCTGATACATGCTGTTCACTTTTAGCAAACCGCGGCCATCCGCTTCCAGACCAACGTTTTCCAGCGCCAGCGAATCGGTATTCCCGGTACGGCCGTTTGCATAAAGCAGGCAGTCGGCCTTCAGTTTTTTGCCGGACTTCAGGTGCATGATCACACCATCGCTTACGCCTTCGATCTTCTCAAACTCTTCGTTGTGACGTATCACCACGCCGTTGTTCCAGAAGTGATAAGAAAGCGAGTCGGACATCTCCTGATCAAGGAACGCCAGTAGGCGATCGCGTGTATTAATCAAATCGACTTTGACGTTCAGACCTCGGAAAATCGAGGCATATTCACAGCCAATTACCCCGGCGCCGTAAATAATCACATGGCCCGGTTCGTGATGCAGGTTAAGGATAGAGTCGGAATCATAAATGCGTGGATGGGTAAAATCGACGTCTACCGGGTGATACGGACGGGAACCGCAGGCGATAACGAATTTTTCTGCTGTCAGGCGCTCACGTGATCCGTCCGGCTGTTCAATTTCAATTGTGTTGGCATTAACAAACTGTGCATCACCCTGATAAAGCTCACAGCGATTACGCTCATAAAAGCCCTGGCGCATTGCCGTTTGTTGGCTAATGACGTTTTCGGTGTGATTGAGAATGTCAGCAAAGGAAGAGCGAAGAAGGCGAGTATGATCACTGTAAAGCGGGTTTTGATTGAACTCAATGATACGGCTTACTGCGTGACGAAGCGCTTTAGAAGGGATAGTACCCCAGTGTGTACAACCGCCGCCGATGTTATGGTAGCGTTCGATCACCGCGATACGCGCTCCTTGCTTCACCAGCCCCATCGCCGCACCTTCGCCGCCAGGTCCTGAGCCAATTACAATGGCATCGTAATCGTAAGACTTTTGCATACCGATACGTCCTATTATTTATACATTTTTACAACGGGATTCTAACATCTCGCCGCGCACATCTGAATTCTATCAGCGATTTTCAACTCAGTTTGACAAAGAGTGAGGTTCACAGTCATACACACAGTTTGCACTTATGTACGCTGAAAATTTTGTTATAGTGCCCGCTTAATTCCGCAAAAGGCCGAGAGAATGGGCGTCAGAGCGCAACAGAAAGAACGTACACGACGTACACTGATTGAAGCAGCCTTCAGTCAGCTCAGCGCCGAACGCAGTTTTACCAGTTTGAGTTTGCGTGAGGTTGCCCGCGAAGCTGGCATTGCGCCAACCTCATTTTATCGCCACTTCAAAGATGTCGATGAACTCGGTTTAACGATGGTGGACGAAAGCGGATTAATGCTACGCCAGCTGATGCGTCAGGCACGTCAGCGCATTGCTAAAGGCGGTAGTATTATCAAAACGTCGGTAGCCACCTTTATGGAGTTTATCGGCAACAATCCTAATGCATTCCGCCTGTTATTGCGCGAACGCTCTGGCACGTCTGCCGCTTTTCGTGCGGCAGTTGCGCGCGAAATTCAGCATTTTATCGCTGAACTGGCTGATTATCTTGAAGTCGAAAACCGTATGCCGCGTAGCTTTACCGAAGCGCAGGCCGAAGCGATGGTCACTATTGTTTTCAGCGCGGGCGCGGAAGCGCTGGACATCGATATTGATCAGCGTCGCAAGCTGGAAGATCGTCTGGTGTTGCAGCTACGCATGATCGCCAAAGGCGCTTATTACTGGTATCGCCGTGAGCAAGAACGTCTGGCGGTAACCCTGGATAAACCTGAAGAGTAACGAAATAAGGATAATGCCATGACCCAACAGATTTCCCGCGATAAAGGCACGCTGTTACTGGCTTTTATTACCGGACTAGCGATTAACGGCTCATTTTCAGTGCTATTTAGCGCTTTTGTACCGTTTTCAATCTTTCCCTTGCTTGCGCTAGGTCTGGCAGCCTGGTGTCTGCACCAGCGTTACCTGAACTGCAGTATGCCAGACGGTATGCCCGGATTAGCGGCGGCTTTTTTCCTGTTGGGAATTTTGGTTTATAGCGCATTAGTTCGCGCTGAGTATCCAGACATGGGTTCCAACTTTATTCCTACCATTTTGATGGTGGCGCTGGTGTTCTGGATAGCCACGCGCATTAAACGGAAGCGCAAACAGTGAAAGTGAAAACGGGAACCCAGCGGTTCCCGTTTTTTTAAGCTTTGCGTATAAGCAGCACGCCACATTCCATATGGTGGGTGTAGGGAAACTGATCAAACAGCGCCAGCCGAGTGATGTCATGGGTCTGCGCCAGGATTTGCAGATTATCGCTCAGCGTTTGCGGATTGCAGGAGATGTACAGGATGCGCGGGTAAGCTTGCACCATCTTCACCGTTTCATCATCCAGCCCGCTGCGTGGCGGATCGACAAAAATTGTCTCGCAATCATAACTTTTCAGATCGATGCCTTCCAGGCGGTTAAAGCTGCGTACTCCCTTCATTGCCTGAGTAAACTCTTCGGCCGCCATACGAATGATCTGCACGTTATCGATCTGGTTAGCTACAATATTAAACTGTGCTGAGGCGACCGACGGTTTAGCAATCTCTGTGGCCAGCACCCGGCGGAAGTTACGCGCCAGCGCCAGCGAGAAGTTGCCATTGCCGCAGTAAAGTTCCAGCAGATCGCCGCGCGACGCCTTTGTTACGTCCAGCGCCCATTCCAGCATGTGAATATTCATTGCTGCGTTCGGCTGGGTAAAACTGTTTTCGACCTGACGATAGATCATCTCACGACCCGCCACTGGCAGGCGTTCATCGACATAATCGCGATCGAGGCAGATTTTGGTTTTGGTCGCCCGGCCAATCAGCTGGGCATCAATGCCTTCTGCTCGCAGTTGGTCGCGAAGTTCGCTCGCAGCCTGCTGCCACACATCGTCCAGCTTGCGGTGATAAAGCAAGGAAATCACGATCTGATTACTCATCGTTGACAGGTAATCGATCTGAAACAGCTTGTGGCGCAGCGTTTGGTTATCACGGATCGCTGCGATCATTTTCGGCATGACCAGATTGATTAACGCGCTGGCCGCCGAAAATTGATCGACGCGGATACGCTCACGCGTTTGCTGATCAAAAATGATGTGATAGATGTCGTCGCCATCATGCCACAGGCGGAACTCCGCGCGCATACGATAGTGGCTGACCGGTGAACGAAACACCTCCACTTCGGGTGCGGCAAATGGCGTCATCATCGTGGTTAAACGACTGACTTTTTCCGCCAGTTGCACGTCATATTGTTCAATCGGGAGATGTTCGGGCGTCATGATCAATCCTGGTTAATGGCATTCTCGCCGGGCGATTGTAGGCATTCACTTGCTGATGTCCAGTGTTGTGCAGATAAGATGTTTGGAAGTCTGGACATCCACATCGGCCCTCCGTAGACTGCGTGCGCCGGTCTCAGCCTGAGTTAAGAGGGAATCCAGTGTAAATCTGGAGCTGACGCGCAGCGGTAAGGAATGTCGTAGTGATTGCAGTTGCAGACACTGTCCTGCGGGATGGGAAGTCGTCACTACTTATGATTCCCAGCCCGAAGACCTGCCGGTGTGACGTCGCAACTCGTACAGTCATCGCGTGCTATTGATTGTATGCCTGCGGCATCCTGTTTCGTCTTTTGGATGCTATGAAAAATGATTAAAACTAAAGAGTTGCTGTTTGCCTCCAGTGCAACGGCGATTTCTCTCTGGGCGCAAAACGGTTTTGCTCAGGGGAATGATGATACGCAAATTGTGACTGCTAACCGCTTTGTACAGCCGGTGTCGAGCGTGCTGGCACCCACAACCGTTGTCACGCGCGATGAGATTGATCGCTGGCAAGCAAAAAGCCTGACCGATGTGATGCGCCGACTGCCGGGTGTTGATGTAGCGCAAAATGGCGGATTAGGACAATCCAGCTCACTGTTTATTCGCGGCACCAATTCCAGCCACGTTCTGATCCTGATCGATGGTATCCGTCTTAATCAGGCCGGTATCTCCGGTTCGTCCGATCTCAGCCAGATTCCGTTATCGCTGGTACAACGCATTGAATACATTCGCGGCGCACGTTCCGCCGTTTATGGTTCGGATGCAATTGGCGGCGTAGTGAATATTATTACTGGTCGTGCGCAACCCGGTAGCACGTTGACTGCCGGTGTCGGTTCCAATGGTTATCAGTCCTATGATGGTTCTACGCAACAAATGTTGGGCGATGCCACCAGGCTGACGGTAGCAGGCAACTATACCTATACCAAAGGGTATGATGTGGTTGCCAATCTGCCGGATGTTTATGGCGATCCGGCGCAAAAAGACCGTGATGGTTTTATGAGCAAAACGGTTTATGGATCCCTGGAACATCAGTTTAACGACCAGCTTAGCGGCTTTGTACACGGTTATGGTTTTGATAATCGTACTGACTATGATGGGTATCCAACTTACGTTGAACCCAATTCTTTTGTGGATACGCGCCAGCTCTACAGTCAAACGTGGGATTCTGGGTTGCGCTTTAATCAGGGTATTTATTCAACACAGCTCATCGCCAGCTACAGCCATACTAAGGATTATAACTACAGCCCTGCTTTGGGACGTTATGATGCGACGGCCACGCTGAATGATGTTCAACAATATAATCTTCAGTGGGGAAATACCGTTCAGGTTGGTCACGGCACGGTCAGTGGCGGCATTGACTGGCAGAAACAAGACTCAGAGCCAGGGACCAATTCCACAACGGAAGGGCAAGAGCAACGTAACACCGGCATTTATGCCACCGCGCAGCAGCAGTTTGGCAGCGTGACGCTGGAAGGTGCGGTACGTGGCGATGATAACAACACCTTTGGCTGGCACAATACCTGGCAAACCAGCGCAGCCTGGGAGTTTATCGAAGGGTATCGCGCATTTGCCTCTTACGGTACGGCATTTAAAGCTCCGAATCTGGGACAGCTTTACAGCAGCTTTTATGGAAACGCCGATTTAAATCCTGAAAAAAGCAAACAATGGGAAGGCGGTTTTGAAGGGCTGACCGGACCCGTTAACTGGCGAGTATCAGGCTACCGCAACGATATTGATAATCTGATTGATAGCGACCCGGTAACCTATCGCTATTACAACATTGATAAGGCACGTATCAAGGGGGTGGAAGCGACGGCGTCATTTGAAACGGGCCCGTTAAGCCATCAGCTTTCTTACGATTATGTTGATTCTCGTGACGCAGAAACTAACCAGCAGCTGGCTCGTCGTGCTAAGCAGCAGGTTAAATATCAGCTGGACTGGTCCCTCTACTATTTTGACTGGTCAGTCACTTATCATTATCTGGGCGAGCGCTACGACACGGATTATAACCATTCATATACTGCGCAGCGCATTAAGCTGGGCGGCGTAAGCTTGTGGGATCTCGCGGTGTCGTATCCGGTCACATCACAACTCACCGTTCGTGGTAGAATTGCCAACCTGTTCGATAAAGATTATGAGACAGTGTATGGCTATCAAACTCCAGGACGAGAGTACTATCTCAGCGGCAGCTACAGCTTCTAATTTACGTCCCACCGTGCTGGTATTTGATTCTGGCGTCGGTGGGCTTTCCATTTATGATGAAGTCCGACAGCTACTGCCGGACCTTCATTATCTTTATGCCTTCGATAATGCGGGTTTTCCTTACGGTGAAAAAACGGAAACGTTTATTATTGAGCGAGTCGTTGCTGTCGTTGACGCTATCACCCAGCGTTATCCGCTCTCTTTAGTCATCATTGCCTGTAATACGGCGAGCACTATTACTTTACCTACGCTACGTGAACGATTTGCTTTTCCGGTTGTGGGGGTTGTGCCCGCGATCAAACCGGCGGCGCGCTTAACACGTAATGGTGTGGTTGGCTTGCTGGCTACCCGTGCAACAGTGAAACGTACTTATACCCACACCTTGGTGGCGCAGTTCGCTACAGCCTGCAAAATCGAAATGCTGGGATCAGCAGCGTTAGTGGAATTAGCCGAAGCTAAGCTGCATGGAGAAAACGTTGCCCTGGAAGATGTGCGCCACATTGTACAGCCCTGGCTGCGCATGTCTGAGCCGCCGGATACGGTCGTACTGGGATGTACTCACTTTCCTTTATTGCGGGAAGAATTACAGCAGGTATTGCCGGAAGGCACACGTTTAATTGACTCTGGCGCAGCCATTGCGCGTCGAACGGCCTGGTTGCTTGAGCATGAAGCCCCGGAAGTCTGCTCTTCACAAGTAAACGCAGCGTTTTGTACCCGAATGGACAGCGAAGCGGTGCAATTATCGCCGGTACTAAAGCGATATGGTTTTCCTTTGCTTGAAAAACTAGCGGTTTAGCTCACTTTAGTTGAAAAAAAAAGCAGTCAGAAAAATATTTGAAATTAGCGCTTGTCAGCCCGTAAGAACTCCCTATAATGCGCCTCCACTGACACGGCACACCGGCTTACGGTATGACGTGCTGGCAGGTTCGGGAGACTGAGCCGCCGGAGAAAAACTTCTCAGAAAGAGGTTGACTCTGCAGGAGGAAAGCGTAATATACGCCACCTCGCGACAGCCGGTTAAGCCGCTGTACGCACTGCTCTTTAACAATTTATCAGACAATCTGTGTGGGCACTCGCAGGATTGATATCAGCGTCTCCGGACGTAAAAAATATCAAGCCTCTGCTGAGTGAACACGTAATTCATTACGACGTTAAATTCACAGAGCATCGCTGCGCCATTCTTTAATGAACGGTGTCAGCAAATCAGACTTTTAATTGAAGAGTTTGATCATGGCTCAGATTGAACGCTGGCGGCAGGCCTAACACATGCAAGTCGGACGGTAACGGGAAGAAGCTTGCTTCTTTGCCGACGAGTGGCGGACGGGTGAGTAATGTCTGGGAAACTGCCCGATGGAGGGGGATAACCACTGGAAACGGTGGCTAATACCGCATAATGTCTTCGGACCAAAGTGGGGGACCTCCGGGCCTCACACCATCGGATGTGCCCAGACGGGATTAGCTGGTAGGTGAGGTAAAGGCTCACCTAGGCGACGATCCCTAGCTGGTCTGAGAGGATGACCAGCCACACTGGAACTGAGACACGGTCCAGACTCCTACGGGAGGCAGCAGTGGGGAATATTGCACAATGGGCGCAAGCCTGATGCAGCCATGCCGCGTGTATGAAGAAGGCCTTCGGGTTGTAAAGTACTTTCAGCGGGGAGGAAGGGATGAGGTTTAATACGCCTCGTCATTGACGTTACCCGCAGAAGAAGCACCGGCTAACTCCGTGCCAGCAGCCGCGGTAATACGGAGGGTGCAAGCGTTAATCGGAATTACTGGGCGTAAAGCGCACGCAGGCGGTCTGTTAAGTCAGATGTGAAATCCCCGGGCTCAACCCGGGAACTGCATTTGAAACTGGCAGGCTTGAGTCTCGTAGAGGGGGGTAGAATTCCAGGTGTAGCGGTGAAATGCGTAGAGATCTGGAGGAATACCGGTGGCGAAGGCGGCCCCCTGGACGAAGACTGACGCTCAGGTGCGAAAGCGTGGGGAGCAAACAGGATTAGATACCCTGGTAGTCCACGCCGTAAACGATGTCGACTTGGAGGCTGTGCCCTTGAGGCGTGGCTTCCGGAGCTAACGCGTTAAGTCGACCGCCTGGGGAGTACGGCCGCAAGGTTAAAACTCAAATGAATTGACGGGGGCCCGCACAAGCGGTGGAGCATGTGGTTTAATTCGATGCAACGCGAAGAACCTTACCTGGTCTTGACATCCACGGAATCTGGCAGAGATGCCTGAGTGCCTTCGGGAGCCGTGAGACAGGTGCTGCATGGCTGTCGTCAGCTCGTGTTGTGAAATGTTGGGTTAAGTCCCGCAACGAGCGCAACCCTTATCCTTTGTTGCCAGCGGTTCGGCCGGGAACTCAAAGGAGACTGCCGGTGATAAACCGGAGGAAGGTGGGGATGACGTCAAGTCATCATGGCCCTTACGACCAGGGCTACGCACGTGCTACAATGGCGCATACAAAGAGAAGCGACCTCGCGAGAGCAAGCGGACCTCATAAAGTGCGTCGTAGTCCGGATCGGAGTCTGCAACCCGACTCCGTGAAGTCGGAATCGCTAGTAATCGTGGATCAGAATGCCACGGTGAATACGTTCCCGGGCCTTGTACACACCGCCCGTCACACCATGGGAGTGGGTTGCAAAAGAAGTAGGTAGCTTAACCTCCGGGAGGGCGCTTACCACTTTGTGATTCATGACTGGGGTGAAGTCGTAACAAGGTAACCGTAGGGGAACCTGCGGTTGGATCACCTCCTTACCTGAAGATACCTTCCTGCGAAGTGCTCACACAGATTGTCTGATAGAAAATAATGAGCAAAGCGTCTTGCGAAGCGACTTTAGTGTCCCCTTCGTCTAGAGGCCAGGACACCGCCCTTTCACGGCGGTAACAGGGGTTCGAATCCCCTAGGGGACGCCACTGCTTGGTGACAGGTGAAAGGTGTCTCCCCAGTATCTCAAAACCGGTTTCGCGGGTAAACAGCGGCGCCGTGTTTGAGATATTTGCTCTTTAACAATCCGGAACAAGCTGAAAATTGAAACGACACCCCGTGTTCATTCTCCGTAATAAGAGTGAAATTAACGGTGTGTCCGGGTCTCAGCTTTGCAGTCTGCATGCGTAAAACGCCTGTGGGTTGTGAGGTTAAGCGACCAAGCGTACACGGTGGATGCCCTGGCAGTCAGAGGCGATGAAGGACGTGCTAATCTGCGTAAAGCGCCGGTAAGGTGATATGAACCGCTACAGCCGGCGATGTCCGAATGGGGAAACCCGGTGCACTCCGTGCATCATCGTAACATGAATACATAGTGTTACGAGGCGAACCGGGGGAACTGAAACATCTAAGTACCCCGAGGAAAAGAAATCAACCGAGATTCCCCCAGTAGCGGCGAGCGAACGGGGAGGAGCCCAGAGTCTGAATCAGCGTGTGTGTCAGTGGAAGCGTCTGGAAAGGCGCACGGTACAGGGTGACAGTCCCGTACACGAAGACACACAGGCTGTGAGCTCGATGAGTAAGGCGGGACACGTGATATCCTGTCTGAAGACGGGGGGACCATCCTCCAAGGCTAAATACTCCTGACTGACCGATAGTGAACCAGTACCGTGAGGGAAAGGCGAAAAGAACCCCGGCGAGGGGAGTGAAACAGAACCTGAAACCGTGTACGTACAAGCAGTGGGAGCACCTTCGTGGTGTGACTGCGTACCTTTTGTATAATGGGTCAGCGACTTATATTCTGTAGCAAGGTTAACCGTATAGGGGAGCCGCAGGGAAACCGAGTCTTAACCGGGCGACAAGTTGCAGGGTATAGACCCGAAACCCGGTGATCTAGCCATGGGCAGGTTGAAGGTTGGGTAACACTAACTGGAGGACCGAACCGACTAATGTTGAAAAATTAGCGGATGACCTGTGGCTGGGGGTGAAAGGCCAATCAAACCGGGAGATAGCTGGTTCTCCCCGAAAGCTATTTAGGTAGCGCCTCGTGAATTCATCTCCGGGGGTAGAGCACTGTTTCGGCTAGGGGGCCATCCCGGCTTACCAACCCGATGCAAACTACGAATACCGGAGAATGTTATCACGGGAGACACACGGCGGGTGCTAACGTCCGTCGTGAAGAGGGAAACAACCCAGACCGCCAGCTAAGGTCCCAAAGTCATGGTTAAGTGGGAAACGATGTGGGAAGGCCCAGACAGCCAGGATGTTGGCTTAGAAGCAGCCATCATTTAAAGAAAGCGTAATAGCTCACTGGTCGAGTCGGCCTGCGCGGAAGATGTAACGGGGCTAAACCATGCACCGAAGCTGCGGCAGCGGCGCGTAAGCGCCGCTGGGTAGGGGAGCGTTCTGTAAGCCGTCGAAGGCGGACTGTGAGGTCTGCTGGAGGTATCAGAAGTGCGAATGCTGACATAAGTAACGATAAAGCGGGTGAAAAGCCCGCTCGCCGGAAGACCAAGGGTTCCTGTTCAACGTTAATCGGAGCAGGGTGAGTCGACCCCTAAGGCGAGGCCGAAAGGCGTAGTCGATGGGAAACAGGTTAATATTCCTGTACTTGGTGTTACTGCGAAGGGGGGACGGAGAAGGCTGTGTCAGCCGGGCGACGGTTGTCCCGGTTTAAGCGTGTAGGCGTGTGTGCCAGGCAAATCCGGCACACTCTACGCTGAGGCGTGATGACGAGGCACTACGGTGCTGAAGTGACAGATGCCCTGCTTCCAGGAAAAGCCTCTAAGCTCCAGGTAACACGAAATCGTACCCCAAACCGACACAGGTGGTCAGGTAGAGAATACCCAGGCGCTTGAGAGAACCCGGGTGAAGGAACTAGGCAAAATGGTGCCGTAACTTCGGGAGAAGGCACGCTGGCGCGTAGGTGAAGGGACATGCTCCCGGAGCTGAAGCCAGTCGAAGATACCAGCTGGCTGCAACTGTTTATTAAAAACACAGCACTGTGCAAACACGAAAGTGGACGTATACGGTGTGACGCCTGCCCGGTGCCGGAAGGTTAACTGATGGGGTTATCGCAAGAGAAGCTCCTGATTGAAGCCCCGGTAAACGGCGGCCGTAACTATAACGGTCCTAAGGTAGCGAAATTCCTTGTCGGGTAAGTTCCGACCTGCACGAATGGCGTAATGATGGCCAGGCTGTCTCCACCCGGGACTCAGTGAAATTGAACTCGCTGTGAAGATGCAGTGTACCCGCGGCAAGACGGAAAGACCCCGTGAACCTTTACTACAGCTTGACACTGAACCTTGAGCCTTGATGTGTAGGATAGGTGGGAGGCTTTGAAGCGTGGACGCCAGTCTGCGTGGAGCCATCCTTGAAATACCACCCTTTAATGTTTGATGTTCTAACGTAGGCCCGTGATCCGGGCTGCGGACAGTGTCTGGTGGGTAGTTTGACTGGGGCGGTCTCCTCCTAAAGCGTAACGGAGGAGCACGAAGGTCAGCTAATCACGGTCGGACATCGTGAGGTTAGTGCAATGGCATAAGCTGGCTTGACTGCGAGCGTGACGGCGCGAGCAGGTGCGAAAGCAGGTCATAGTGATCCGGTGGTTCTGAATGGAAGGGCCATCGCTCAACGGATAAAAGGTACTCCGGGGATAACAGGCTGATACCGCCCAAGAGTTCATATCGACGGCGGTGTTTGGCACCTCGATGTCGGCTCATCACATCCTGGGGCTGAAGTAGGTCCCAAGGGTACGGCTGTTCGCCGTTTAAAGTGGTACGCGAGCTGGGTTTAGAACGTCGTGAGACAGTTCGGTCCCTATCTGCCGTGGGCGCTGGAAAACTGAGGGGGGTTGCTCCTAGTACGAGAGGACCGGAGTGAACGCACCGCTGGTGTCCGGGTTGTCACGCCAGTGGCACTGCCCGGT
The DNA here is from genome assembly GCF_014946725.1 of Mixta mediterraneensis. GTDB lineage: Bacteria > Pseudomonadota > Gammaproteobacteria > Enterobacterales > Enterobacteriaceae > Pantoea > Pantoea mediterraneensis. The sequence continues at coordinate 66,144 of NZ_JACFXY010000010.1, read as the reverse complement.
AGCTAAGTGCGGAAAAGATAAGTGCTGAAAGCATCTAAGCACGAAACTTGCCCCGAGATGAGTTTTCCCTGACCCTTTAAGGGTCCTGAAGGGACGTTGAAGACGACGACGTTGATAGGCCGGATGTGTAAGCGCAGCGATGCGTTGAGCTGACCGGTACTAATGACCCGTGAGGCTTAACCTTACAACGCCAGAGGCGTTTTAGAGAGACCCGGTTTTCAGCTTGGTTCACGGACTGGTTCACGTGGTTGCCTGAGGGTGACGGCGTGAATAAAACAGAATTTGCCTGGCGGCCGTAGCGCGGTGGTCCCACCTGATCCCATGCCGAACTCAGAAGTGAAACGCCGTAGCGCCGATGGTAGTGTGGGGTCTCCCCATGCGAGAGTAGGGAACTGCCAGGCATCAAATTACGGACGGTACAGTATACCGGCCATGACCACCCCGGTGACGCGGGATGGGCGAAATACCTGAAGTCAGCCTGCGGGCGGACGGCAGTACAGAATCGGTGGAGCGGTAGTTCAGTTGGTTAGAATACCTGCCTGTCACGCAGGGGGTCGCGGGTTCGAGCCCCGTCCGTTCCGCCACCCTATATAGGGGCGTAGTTCAATTGGTAGAGCACCGGTCTCCAAAACCGGGTGTTGGGGGTTCGAGTCCCTCCGCCCCTGCCAGAAAAAGAAAAACCTTTGCTCAGGCAAAGGTTTTTTTTTGCTTTGTCGCTAAGAAAAAAATTAAGGCAGCTAACTCAATAACTGACTTAATTGGCGGTCATGCAGCAATATTAAAATCGCCTTTCCTTACGTTAGCGCACCATCACTGGAAACTTCAATAGCTGTCTGATATGCGCCTGTTGATCGCTATTCTGCAACCATACTGCATAAAGCGGACGGACAGCGACTGGCGTGTCAGGAATAATCATTAAATCACCATAAAGGCCATGCCAGTAATCAGGCAAAAAAGCGCAGGCGCTAGTGGTATATAATAATTCACGCGTTACATGTGCAGACGTAGTTGTTAAAACCGGTACGTCATCTCCTCCCGAAAGATAACTTTCATGCTGATGAAAATCAGCCCCCCATTCCAGTTTAATGTAATCGTATTTCTCACGTTTCTCAGTTTTGCGCGCACGGAATAATGCTAAAGAGATATGGCCGATTTGCTGGCTGGTTAGTTCATCCATTTTGGGCGCCTCAGTCTTCAACAACAGATCAAGTTGACGTTCATGCAATTGCTTAACCAGCAGATGTCGTTGCGCCACACGAGCTTCCAGATGAAGGCTTTCCCGATTCTCATAGAGCGTCCGTAGCCACGGCGTCAGATAGGCTTCCCAAAGCGAGGCGCTGGCACCAATTGAAAGCTCATGATGCTGCTGAGTATGCGAGACTTCCTTCTTGGCCATTGACCATGTACTCATCAAACTTTCAGCATATGGCAATAAACGTTCACCGGCTGAGGTCAATCGTATGTTATTGCGGTGACGAGTAAAAAGATTAACCCCTAACTGATTTTCTAACTGACGGATGCGAAAACTGACAGCAGATTGTGTTAAGTAAAGTGCTTCTGCCGCGCGCCCGAAATGGCGAGTTCGACTCACTTCCAGGAAAGTTTTCAGTAATTCCGTATCCACAGTGTTCTCCCAAAAAATGTTTGTCGTATAGATTTAAATGTTTTGTTTTACACTCTGTCAAGCCTATCTAATACTCCGCGCCATAAATAGCACGGCCATACGAGAATCAGGAGCGTGTAACATGGCGGAAAGCTTCTCAACAGAAAATCGGTTCTTTGATAACAAACATTACCCACGCGGTTTCTCGCGTCACGGTGACTTTACTATTAAAGAAGCACAGCTTCTTGAGCGGCATGGTTTCGCTTTTAACGAGCTTGATTTGTCAAAGCGCGAGCCAGTAACAGAAGAAGAATGTTTGTTCATTGAAGTATGTCGTGGGCTGCGTGAGCCGCAAACAGAAGCTGAACGAGTATGGTCAAAATATACTGCACGTATTAAACGACCTAAACGTTTTCACACTTTATCGGGCGGCAAGCCGCAAATGGATTCTGTTGAAGACTACAGCGATAACGATGATTAAGAGAAGGGGCGAAAGCCCCTTTTTTACTGCAGACTTTTATGTAGATGAATCAACAACCGCTCAATACTGCGATAACTTACCGCCTCCTGTAAATGGGCCCGGCTAATATCACTTTCGCCAGCTAAATCCGCTATCGTACGCGCTACCTTTACTATCCGCTGCCATGCCCGTACAGATAAACCCAGTTTGTTTAATACGGCTTCAAGCCATTCTGCATCTTCCTTACGAAGATTACACCAACACTGAATATCTGCATTACTCATATGCGCATTGATTTTCCCTGCGCGTGCCATTTGCAGCGTCCGGGCTGTCAAAACACGATCACGAACTTTTGCTGATGATTCACCGATTTGGCGTTCCTTGCTCAGCATCCCGCTGGGTAATAGAGGCACTTCCAGTGACAAATCAAATCGATCAAGAAACGGTCCTGAGAGTTTGCTGAGATAGCGTAAAACCTGCTGAGGGGTACAACGATTATGCTGCCCCTGATAATGGCCGGTTGGACTTGGATTTAAAGCGGCGATTAGCTGAAAACGAGCGGGGTAGGTTACTTTTGCCCGGGCGCGAGAAATCGCAATTTCACCGGATTCAATCGGTTCACGGAGCGAGTCTAAAACTTTGCGATCGAATTCAGGCAGTTCATCTAAAAAAAGCACGCCATTATGCGCTAACGAAATTTCGCCGGGACGAGGCAGCGAGCCACCGCCAATTAAAGCATGCAACGAAGCGCTGTGATGAGGGGACCTGAATGGCCGCTTACGCCATGTTTGATGCAAGTCACCGCTGTTAACCAGGCTGGCAATAGCAGCGCATTCCAGCGCTTCCTGATCGCTTAAGGGAGGCATTATGCCAGGCAACCGTGTGGCTAACATAGTCTTCCCCGTTCCCGGCGGGCCAATCAGCATCAAATTGTGGCCTCCCGCCGCGGTAATTTCTAACGCCCTGCGACCCTGATCCTGACCAAAAATGTCGCTTAAATCTTCGCTAAAATTCTCGACCACATCTTCCCGCGGCGTAGCCACCGTTAACTCGCATTGATTATGCAAAAAAGCACATACCCCTAACAAATGCGTGCTGACTAATGACGTACCCTGACGGATAAGTCCGACATCCGCTTGATTCTCAATTGAAAGCACCAGCTGGCGGCCAGCCTCAAGCGCCGCCATTGCGGCCGGAATTGCGCCCTGAACGCGACAGAGCGCGCCATCAAGAGCCAGCTCACCCAGAAATTCGTATTGGTTGAGTTTCCCGGCAGGAAGCTGTTCAGAGGCCACAAGAATGGCAATCGCCATTGGCAGATCGTAGCGACCTCCTTCTTTCGGCAAATCTGCGGGACCCAAATTGATGGTGATGCGCTTCGCTGGAAAGTTAAAACCGCTATTAATAATGGCGCTGCGCACACGCTCGCGCGCCTCTTTCACCGTTGTTTCGGGTAAGCCAACCAACGTCAGCGCAGGTAAACCATTGCTGATATGTACCTCAATAGTGACCAGCGGAGCTTCTACCCCTAATGCAGCGCGTGTGAGTACTTTCGACAATGACATAACCGCTCCTTGTTACAGCGATTTTGTCGCACTGTTTTTTCCACGGCGAGGAAGATAAAACTTATACGCGAGCCACTACGCAACAAACCACCATCATGTGCAGCAGGGTACATGTCAATACCGATCGAATTCTGACCCACCCTGCCAAAGTAAAACTGACCCACCCCCTTTGAATCATTCGAGCGTTGTTGCTTTCGTTTTCTTCTGGAGTTGACCGCTTTTCAGCTTATCTTTCAGTCGATAGCTTTGGCCGCTGATTTGGGCGATATGCGCATGGTGAAGCAGCCGATCCAGCATCGCTGCCGTCAGTGTCTCGTCATCACCAAACGTTCCGGACCACTGCGTAAACGGCAGGTTGCTGGTCAGGATCACGCTGCCTGACTCATACCGTTTAGCGACTACCTGGAAGAACAGGTTCGCCTCCATTTTACCGAACGGCAGATATCCCACTTCGTCGATGATCAACAGCTTAGGTTTACCTACGACGCGGTTCAGGTAGCCCTTCAGGTCACCCTGACGATGTGACGCCATCAGTTGCAGCATCATGTCGGCGGCGGTAATGAACCGAATGCTTAAACCCGCCATCGCGGCCTTATAGCCAATGGCGGTCGCCAGGTGCGTTTTGCCGACGCCAGAAGGCCCGAGCAGGACAACGTTCTCCTGACGTTCGATAAATGTCAGACCCGCCAACTCCTGGATCTGACTTCGTGGAACGCCACTGGCATAGGCGTAATCGAACTGCTCCAGTGTTTTTATCACCGGCAGGCCTGATAACCGCAAAATGGTCTGGCGACGCCGTTCGTTCTGGCCATCATGCTGGAGCTGCAAAACGGCTTCCAGGAAGTCGGCATGCGTGCCGCTGTTGTCGATGGTCGCCTGTGCCACACCCGGCCACTCTGCCGGCAGGCGGTCGAGCTTGAGTTGCTCGCAGAGCGCGGCAATACGATCATGTTGAAGGTTCATGCTGGCACCTCGAGCAAGGCCTGGTACGTTGCCAGAGGATGTTGCAGGCTCTCGGTCGGCACCGGACGCTGGCTGAGCGCTGGGACAGGTGCAGGCAATGCCAACGTGACCTTCGGTAACGGCAATAGCGCAGCACGCTCGCGCGGCATGCGCTGCTCAGGCGGTACGCCTGTGGTGCCATGCACTCGTGTGTTCGCGACGGTGACCAGCCACTCGCCGATGCGTGTGTTGGCAGCAGGTACATCCAGTACCAGCCCGGCCTGCCGGAAGGTCGCGGTAAGAGGCACGATAAAGCTGTTCTTGAGGTAATGGTTAAACCGCTCAACCTTACCCTTGGTCTTGGCGCGATAGGGTCGGCAGACCTTGGGAGTAAAGGCATACTTCTCGGCGACGTGCATCAACTGCGGGTTCCAGCGATGCTTACCGGGGCCGTAGACATCGCGCTCAATGATGATGGCCTTGGCGTTGTCGAACAGCAGCTGATGCGGCGTCCCGCCGAAGAACCTGAGCGCAGACTCAATGCCGTCACACCAGGCAGCGGAGTCCTGGTTGCTGTAAAACTTGACGAAAGTCGCGCGGCTCCAGCCCAGCGTGGCGACAAAGGCCAGCAATGGGTTATGACCGAGTCTGATGATGGTGAAATCAACTTGCATCTGAAAGCCAGGCTCGGTCTCGAAGCGTGTTACCTCTTCAGTGACGGGCTGCTTAATGGGGTGCAGGAAAGCGGTCAGCATGCTGTAACCACCCTCGTAACCACGCTGACGGATCTCGCGCAGCAGCACACTGGCGGGTATCCAGAGGGGCCTGGCAGCGGCCACGCGCTCAAGGATATAGGTCTTGAACGGGTCAAGCTTGCAGGGGCTGGGTGCGCGAGGCTTGTAGCGCATATCCGCTACGGGCAGCGGGCTACGAATATATCTGCGAACGGTCTCACGAGAGCATGAAAGCTGGCGCGCGATGGCGCGTATCGACATGCCCTGACGGTGTAAAACACTAATCTCCACTCTGGTCTCCAATGTCATCATTGGCAGTGCCTTAAAACTGCCATTTTTACCCTAGGTGGGTCAGATTTACATCGGCAGGTGGGCCAGTTTTACATCGGTAGCGACAGGTACAAGTCATTGCGAGAATGCGCGCAAAAGCAGCGATAAATTATTACGTCAGTAAAGTGATGAATATTTATCAAACAATAAATATTCTTTTAATTACAACGGGATGATTACTGGTGCAGGTTACTCTTACGAAAAAAATGATTAAAATTATTGTAATTGCCACGGTAACTATGATAACTCTGTAGACATTACTTCGAACTCGTAAAAGAATTGAACGACCTATGAAAGCCCTTCTACAAGTGATTAGCCTAGTCGTGATTAGCGTGGTGGTGATTATTTTCCCACCGTGCGGGGCATCGCCTGGAGAAAGAAAGGCTTAAAAATCAAGCCAGGAATTCGAAAAACCCCCGCACCGAAAGGTCCGGGGGTTTTTTTCGACCAGACAGAATATCAGTCAATCATTAAGGAACAAGCAATGAACAGTAGCATAAAATTCTGTTGTTCCCAGCAGGATACAGGAGAATAGCGATGACAGGTGCACAGTGGGTGGTTCAGGCTTTACGCGCGCAGGGAGTTGATACAGTATTTGGCTATCCTGGTGGCGCAATCATGCCGGTCTATGATGCGCTCTATGATGGCGGCGTGGAGCACCTACTGTGTAGGCATGAACAGGGAGCCGTGATGGCCGCCATTGGCTATGCGCGATCAACCGGCAAAACAGGCGTGTGCATCGCAACGTCTGGCCCAGGAGCCACTAACCTCATCACCGGCCTTGCTGACGCAATGATGGATTCTGTTCCCGTGGTCGCGCTGACCGGTCAGGTCTCTTCGGCTTTCATCGGAACCGACGCCTTTCAGGAAATTGATGTGTTGGGCCTTTCCTTAGCCTGTACCAAACATAGCTTTCTTGTTGAATCGCTTGATGATTTGCCTTCCGTCATGGCAGAAGCGTTCGCCATCGCCCAGTCTGGCCGCCCTGGCCCGGTGTTAGTAGATATTCCTAAAGATATTCAGATCGCTAAGGGTGAGCCTGCGCCCCATCTACTGCCGGTTGAAGAAGTGTTAGCGTTGCCACATGACGCCATTCAGGAATCACGCACGCTGATGGCGCAGGCAAAAAAACCCATACTGTATATCGGCGGTGGAGTGGGCATGGCACAGGCAGTGCCGGCGCTGCGTGCGCTGGCACAAGAAACCGGCATACCAGCCGTTGCGACCCTGAAAGGTTTAGGCAGCGTCGATAAAGATAGCGACGTTTACCTTGGTATGCTGGGCATGCATGGAACCAAAGCCGCCAACTTTGCTGTTCAGTCCTGCGATTTACTGATTGCCGTTGGCGCGCGCTTTGATGACCGCGTGACCGGCAAGCTGGATACCTTTGCGCCACTGGCTAATGTGATTCATCTGGATGTTGATCCGGCTGAACTCAACAAACTGCGCCGTGCGCATGTTTCTCTGCAAGGCGATCTCAATCACGTATTGCCAGCTTTAAGTCAGCCGCTGCAAATTGAGGCCTGGCGCGAAGAGGTGAAAGCGCTTAAGGCGATGCATAGCTGGCGTTACGATCATCCGGGTGAGGCAATTTATGCCCCGCTGTTGTTAAAGCAATTATCCGATCGTAAACCTGATAATGCCGTCATTACCACAGATGTTGGACAGCATCAGATGTGGGCGGCTCAGCACATGTCTTTCAGTGCGCCTGAAAATTTCATCACATCCAGCGGCCTGGGCACGATGGGGTTTGGTTTACCTGCGGCCATCGGCGCACAGGTTGCTCGTCCCCAGGACACGGTTATCTGTGTTTCGGGCGACGGCTCAATCATGATGAATATTCAGGAGTTGGGCACGATCAAACGTGGCAAGCTGCCGGTAAAAATCGTGCTGCTGGATAACCAGCGTTTAGGCATGGTGCGTCAATGGCAGCAGCTATTTTTTGATGGTCGCTATAGTGAAACAAATCTGTCTGATAACCCCGATTTCCTCACGCTGGCCAGCGCCTTTAACATCCCAGGTCAGCGTATCACCCGAAAAGAACAGGTCGACGCCGCACTTGATGCTCTGCTGAACAGCGAAGGTCCTTACTTCCTGCATGTTGCGATTGATGAGCATGAAAACGTCTGGCCATTGGTACCACCGGGTGCCAGCAACGCAAACATGATGGAGAAAACCGCATGATCCAGCATCAATTGTCTATCGAAGCTCGCTTTCGTCCTGAAATATTGGAGCGCATCTTACGCGTGGTTCGTCACCGTGGTTTCCAGGTGTGTTCCATGAACATGGCATCAGTGGCGAATGCCGATAACGTTAATATCGAAATGACCGTTGCCAGCCAGCGCTCAGTCGATTTACTGTCTTCGCAGTTAAGCAAACTGATGGATGTCGCGTGCGTCCAGATACAACACCAAACAACACAACAAATCCGCGCATAGCCGCGAAAGGAATAAAAAAATGAGTACGAAGAAAGCAGACTTTATTTGGTTCAATGGCGAGATGGTTAAGTGGGAAGACGCGAAGGTCAGCGTTATGTCACACGCGTTGCACTACGGCACTTCAGTATTTGAAGGCGTGCGCTGCTACGACTCTCACAAAGGACCCGTTGTGTTCCGCCATCGCGAACATATGCAACGTCTGCACGACTCAGCCAAAATTTATCGTTTCCCCATCAAGGCAAATGTTGACGAGCTGATGGAAGCCTGCCGCGAAGTCATCCGCGTCAATAATCTGAAAAGCGCCTATATCCGTCCGCTGGCATTCGTGGGTGATGTGGGCTTAGGCGTGAACCCGCCAGATGGTTTCAGCACCGATGTGATCATTGCCGCGTTCCCGTGGGGCGCTTACCTGGGTGCCGAAGCGCTGGAGCAAGGCATCGACGCCATGGTCTCTTCCTGGAACCGCGTAGCACCTAATACGTTGCCAACGGCGGCAAAAGCGGGCGGTAATTACTTGCCCTCACTGCTGGTAGGCAGCGAAGCACGCCGCCACGGTTATCAGGAAGGGATTGCGCTGGATACCAACGGGTATATTTCAGAAGGCGCCGGTGAAAACCTGTTCGAAGTGAAAGACGGCATTCTGTTCACGCCACCGTTCACCTCTTCGGCGCTGCCGGGCATCACGCGTGACGCAATCATCAAGCTGGCGCTCGACATGGGGATTGAAGTCCGTGAGCAAACGCTGTCGCGTGAATCGCTGTATCTGGCCGACGAAATCTTCATGTCAGGCACAGCAGCAGAAATCACCCCGGTTCGCAGCGTAGACGGTATTCAGGTTGGCGAAGGCAAACGTGGTCCGGTTACCGCACGCATTCAGCAGGCGTTCTTTGGCCTGTTTACTGGCGAGACTGAAGACAAATGGGGCTGGTTAGATCCGGTCAACGCATAATTAAATATTGCGCGGGCGTCAAACGACGTCCGCGAGCTTTTTCTTACTGGAGTAAATAGAGCATGCCTAAGTACCGTTCCGCCACTACCACCCATGGCCGTAATATGGCGGGTGCCCGTGCCTTGTGGCGCGCGACAGGAATGACCGACGATGATTTCGGCAAGCCGATTATCGCCGTGGTCAACTCATTCACTCAATTTGTACCCGGTCACGTCCACCTACGCGATCTGGGTAAACTGGTCGCTGAGCAGATCGAAGCGGCGGGCGGTGTCGCCAAAGAGTTCAACACCATCGCGGTTGATGACGGTATTGCCATGGGACATGGCGGCATGCTGTATTCACTGCCTTCACGCGAGCTGATTGCGGATTCGGTTGAATACATGGTCAATGCGCACTGCGCTGATGCCATGGTCTGTATCTCCAATTGCGACAAAATTACTCCCGGCATGTTGATGGCCTCATTGCGCCTGAATATTCCGGTGATTTTTGTTTCCGGTGGTCCGATGGAAGCCGGTAAAACCAAACTCTCCGACAAAATCATCAAGCTGGATCTGGTGGATGCGATGATTCAGGGTGCTAACCCGAACGTCAGCGATGCCGACAGCGAGCAGATCGAACGTTCTGCATGTCCAACCTGTGGCTCCTGTTCTGGTATGTTCACCGCTAACTCGATGAATTGCCTGACCGAAGCGCTGGGCCTGTCGCAGCCAGGTAATGGTTCATTGCTGGCAACCCATGCAGACCGCAAAGACCTGTTTATCAACGCGGGCAAACGTATTGTGGGACTGGCGAAGAAATACTACGAGCAGGACGATGACAGCGTGCTGCCGCGTAGCATCGCCAGTAAATCGGCGTTCGAAAATGCGATGACGCTGGACATCGCCATGGGCGGCTCGACTAACACCGTTCTGCACCTGCTGGCGGCGGCACAGGAAGGCGAGATCGACTTCAATATCTCCGACATTGACCGCCTGTCACGCCAGGTTCCACACCTGTGTAAAGTGGCACCCAGCACCCAGAAATATCATATGGAAGACGTGCACCGCGCTGGTGGCGTTATCGGTATTCTGGGCGAGTTAGATCGCGCCGGTTTGCTCGATAACCAGGTACGCAACGTGCTGGGCCAGAGCCTGCGTGAAACGCTGGATCAGTACGACATCATGCTGACTCAGGACGAGGCGGTGAAGAAAATGTTCCGCGCCGGCCCGGCAGGCATTCGAACCACGCAAGCTTTCTCCCAGGAGTGTCGCTGGGACACGCTGGATGACGATCGTCAGGATGGCTGTATTCGCACCCGTGAATTTGCCTTCTCGCAAGACGGCGGCTTAGCGGTGCTGTACGGCAACATTGCAGAAGATGGCTGCATCGTGAAAACGGCTGGCGTGGATAAAGAAACCCTTACCTTTAGCGGCCCGGCCAAAGTTTATGAAAGCCAGGACGATGCGGTAACCGCGATTTTGGGTGGCAAAGTGGTCGCGGGCGACGTGGTGGTGATCCGCTACGAAGGACCGAAAGGCGGACCAGGCATGCAGGAAATGCTGTATCCGACAACTTATCTGAAATCGATGGGTCTCGGCAAAAGCTGCGCGTTGATTACCGATGGTCGTTTTTCGGGGGGAACCTCGGGCCTTTCAATCGGTCACGCCTCGCCAGAAGCAGCCAATGGCGGCACCATCGCGCTGGTGAAAGATGGCGACACCATTGAGATTGATATTCCAAATCGTGGTATCAAACTGGCAGTGCCGGACAACGAACTGCATGCGCGTCGTGAAGAGCAGGAAGCGCGTGGTGATGCCGCTTACACGCCAGTAAATCGCGAGCGTGAAGTGTCGTTTGCGCTACGTGCTTACGCTTCACTCGCGACCAGTGCAGACAAAGGCGCGGTGCGCGACAAGAGCAAGCTGGGAGGCTAACCGATGGCTGAGTCTCAACCGCTACCCGATGCGCCTTGCGGTGCAGAGTATTTGCGCGCCGTGCTGCGCGCACCTGTTTATGAAGTTGCGCAGGTGACGCCGCTGCAAAAAATGGAGAAAACATCATCGCGTCTCGGCAACACCGTTTTGGTGAAGCGCGAAGATCTCCAGCCAGTGCACAGTTTTAAACTGCGTGGCGCTTACGCGATGATCGCTGGTCTCAACCAGGAGCAAAAAGCGCGCGGCGTGGTAACGGCTTCGGCCGGTAACCATGCACAAGGCGTAGCGCTCTCTGCCAGCAAACTAGGCATTAAGTCGCTGATTGTCATGCCGCTGGCGACAGCTGAGATCAAAGTTGATGCAGTGCGCGCATTTGGCGGTGAGGCTTACCTGTTCGGGGCGAACTTTGACGAGGCGAAAGCCAAAGCCATTGAGTTATCGCAGCAGCAGGGCTATACCTTTGTGCCACCGTTTGATCACCCGGCGGTAATCGCTGGTCAGGGCACGCTGGCGATGGAACTGCTGCAACAGGATGCCCATCTCGATCGCGTATTTGTGCCGGTTGGCGGCGGCGGTCTGGCGGCGGGCGTGGCGGTGCTAATCAAACAGCTGATGCCACAAATCAAAGTGATTGCGGTTGAGTCAGAGGATTCCGCCTGCCTTAAAGCGGCGCTGGATGCCGGACAGCCGGTGGATCTGCCACGGGTTGGACTGTTTGCCGAAGGCGTGGCGGTTAAACGCATCGGCTGTGAAACTTTCCGTCTGTGTCAGGAATACCTGGATGACATCATCACCGTTGACAGCGATGCGATTTGCGCGGCGATGAAAGATCTGTTCGAGGATGTGCGTGCGGTAGCTGAGCCTTCTGGCGCGCTGGCTCTGGCAGGAATGAAAAAGTATATCCATCAGCACAACCTCAAAGGCGAACGGCTGGCACACGTATTATCTGGGGCTAACGTTAACTTCCACGGTCTGCGTTACGTTTCAGAGCGCTGCGAGTTGGGCGAACAGCGCGAAGCGCTATTAGCCGTGACCATTCCGGAGCAGCAGGGCAGCTTTCTGAAGTTTTGTCAGACGCTGGGTGGACGGTCGATTACCGAGTTTAACTATCGCTACGCTGACGCTGATAAAGCCTGCATCTTTGTCGGTGTGCGCTTAACGCGTGGACTGGAAGAGCGCAGCGAAATCATCAGCCAACTGAGCGAAGGCGGCTATCAGGTTGTTGATTTATCTGATGATGAAATGGCGAAGCTGCATGTGCGCTATATGGTGGGAGGACGTCCGTCCAAACCGCTGCGTGAGCGTCTGTTCAGCTTTGAATTCCCGGAAGCGCCGGGCGCGTTGCTGAAATTCCTGCAAACGCTCGGTACGCACTGGAATATTTCGCTGTTCCATTATCGCAGTCACGGCACGGATTATGGTCGTGTGCTGGCGGCGTTCGAACTCGGCGATGTTGAACCCCGTTTCGAAGAGCATCTTACCGATTTGGGTTACGACTTCCATGACGAAACCCATAATCCGGCGTTTCGCTTCTTTCTTACCGGACAGTAATCATAGCTGGCTCCAGAATGCGCTAATAAGCGGCTCGCCGAGCCGCTTTTTTTGTACGCAAACACCCAGTTCGAACGGCGCGACCGACTCGATATTATCCAGCATTAACACGCGATTGCGTACCGGCTCCGGGCTATTTTCCAGCACCACTTCAGGCAGCAAAGCAATGCCGCAACCCAGCGCCACCATCGATACAATCGCCTCATGACCGGAAACGGTGGCGTAAATCAGCGGGTTCGGAATGCGATGGCGACGAAACCAGAGATCAATTCGACGGCGTGCCGGCCCTTGCTCCGGCAGAATAAACGGAATTTGTGACCAGACTGGCGTGACCTGCGTGACTTGCGCATGTACCGCACAGGGCAGCGCTGGCGCGAGCAGCACCAGTGGAATCAGCCCCAGTGGCATAAAATCTATGCTGGCGGGCAACGTCTCGGGACGTCCGGCAATCGCCAGGTCGGCATCGCCGGTATGCACCTTCTCCACCGCATCGGCGGCATCACCGGTATTGAGCTTGATTTCCACCTGCGGGTGCTCAGCGCGAAAGCGGTCAAGAATGGGGGGAAGATGGCTGTACGCTGCGGTGACTGAGCAGAACAAACGCAACTCGCCACTGAGCGAGGGACCGTTAAGATCCATCACATGACGCAACTGTTGATATTGCAGCAGGGTCTGCTGAGCGAACTGACGCAGGCGTTCACCGGCTTCGGTCAGCGTTACGGTGCGGTTATCACGCATAAATAAAGCGTGACCGACATCCTCTTCCAGGCGCTGAATCTGACGTGAGAGCGTAGACGGTCTAACGTGCATGGCGCGTGCAGTGCGACCAAAATGGCAGCTTTCGGCCAGATGAAGGAACAGTTTCAGGTCTCGTAAATCCATACGCGCATCGCCTCAGGTGGATATTGCAAATATTGCAATGTGATATTGTTAATATATCAATTTAAGCAACAGATTTCCTGTCATATGATGGGGTCATTCGCGGCGTTATCCTTATCGCTGAACCTGAACCTGAACAAAGACAGTAAACACAACCTCACCGGAGTACCCATGGCTAACTATTTCAATACACTGAATTTGCGCAATCAGTTAGCGCAATTAGGCAAATGTCGTTTCATGGCGCGTGACGAGTTCGCGGACGGTGCCAGCTTCCTGAAAGGTAAAAAAGTCGTCATCGTTGGCTGTGGTGCTCAGGGCCTGAACCAGGGTCTGAATATGCGTGATTCTGGTCTGGATATTGCCTACGCGTTACGTGCGGAAGCGATTGCCGAGAAACGTGCATCCTGGCGCAAAGCGACCGATAACGGTTTCAAAGTGGGCACCTATGAAGAACTGATTCCGCATGCCGATCTGGTTGTGAACCTGACGCCAGATAAACAGCACTCAACCGTTGTTCAGGCTGTGCAGCCGCTGATGAAAGATGGCGCAGCGCTGGGTTACTCGCACGGTTTTAACATCGTTGAAGTGAGCGAAACCATTCGTAAAGACATCACTGTCGTCATGGTTGCGCCAAAATGTCCTGGCACCGAAGTGCGTGAAGAGTACAAACGTGGTTTCGGCGTGCCTACGCTTATCGCGGTTCATCCAGAAAACGATCCAAAAGGCGAAGGTATGGCAATTGCTAAAGCCTGGGCTGCGGCAACCGGTGGCGACCGCGCTGGTGTGCTGGAGTCTTCCTTCGTTGCCGAAGTGAAATCTGACTTAATGGGTGAGCAAACTATCCTGTGTGGCATGCTGCAAGCGGGTTCACTGTTGTGCTTCGACAAGCTGGTGGCTGAAGGTACCGATCCTTCTTACGCTGAAAAACTGATTCAGTTCGGCTGGGAGACCATCACCGAATCGCTGAAGTTTGGTGGTATCACCCTGATGATGGATCGCCTGTCTAACCCGGCAAAACTGCGCGCTTATGCGCTGTCTGAACAGCTGAAAACCATTATGACGCCGCTGTTCCAGAAACACATGGATGACATCATCTCTGGCGAATTTTCTTCCGGTATGATGGCTGACTGGGCGAACGACGATAAAAATTTGCTGACCTGGCGTGAAGAGACCGGCAAAACAGCATTTGAAACGGCTTCTCAGTACGACGGTAAAATCGAAGAGCAGGACTACTACGACAAAGGCGTGGTAATGGTCGCGATGGTAAAAGCGGGTGTTGAGCTGGCTTTCGAAACCATGGTTGATGCGGGAATAGTTGAAGAGTCGGCTTACTACGAATCACTGCATGAGCTGCCGCTGATTGCGAACACCATCGCACGTAAGCGTCTGTATGAGATGAACGTGGTTATTTCTGATACCGCGGAGTACGGTAACTACCTGTTCTCTTTTGCAGCGGTTCCGTTGCTGAAAGAGTTCATGACCACATTACAGCCGGGCGATCTGGGCAAAACCGTTGAAGGTACCCAAGTGGATAACGCGCAGTTGCGTGATGTCAACGAAGCGGTTCGCCAGCATCCAATCGAAGCTGTAGGGCGTAAGCTGCGTGGCTACATGACTGATATGAAGCGCATCGCTGTCGCGGGTTAATTTCGCCTGACGCGATTTTCAGCAGAGAAAAACCCCGGCTTGCCGGGGTTTTTTTATAGCAATTTGCAGGCACTGCGAAGTGCGGCCCTTCTGCCGATTCATGGCGTCCAGCGCCAGTAAAAAACCCGGCCTGAGCCGGGCTTCCATGGCATCATCCATGATTTTACACTTCATACAGCGTCTGATGGCGCGTCTCTTTGCAGGCAATCAGTGCGATCAACGTCAGCACTGCCATTGACGCCAGGTAGAGTCCCACCGCCTGTAGGCCGTAATGGGTGTTCAGCCAGGTCGCAATATATGGCGCAACAGACGCTCCTAAAATTGACGACAGATTATATGAGAACGATGCGCCGGTATAACGCACTTCCGTCGGGAACAGCTCCGGCAACAGCGCGCCCATCGGGCCAAAGGTCAAACCCATAATGCTCAGGCCGAGCAGCAGAAAGCCCATCACCAGTGCCTGTGAACCTGAACCCAGCAGCACCGGGAACATGAGCGAAAACGCGATAATCAGCAAGGTAATCACGATCATGGTTTTACGGCGACCAAAGCGATCCGCCAGCAGGCCCGCAACTGGCACCATAACACCGAAGCCAATTACCGCGACCATCAGCATCCACAGGAAGCTGTTGCGCGAGAAACCGAGGCCAGCGGGGGCGGGTGCCGTACCGTAACTCATTGAGTAAACGGTCATAATATAAAACAGTGTATAAGTGGCGAGCATGATAAAGGTGCCGAGGATCGTCGCGGTCAAATGCTTACTCAACAGCGCTGCAATTGGCACGCGCACCTGCTTCTTCTCTTTTTGCACTTTGGCAAATACCGGGCTTTCATGCAGCGAAACGCGCACATACAGCCCGATCAAAACTAATATTGCTGAAAGGATAAAGGGTACACGCCAGCCCCAGTCCATAAATTGCTGATCGGTAAGCAGCCAGGAGAGCAGCAGAAATGTACCGTTGGCGAAGAAGAAGCCAATCGGTGCGCCCAACTGAGGGAACGAACCATAAAGCGCGCGTATTCCTGGCCGGTGCATTTTCCGTGGCCAGCAACGCTGCGTCGCCCCATTCGCCACCTAATCCTAAACCCTGACCAAAACGTGCCAGCGCCAGCAACAGGGGGGCCATCACGCCAATCGATTCGTAGCCCGGCAGCAGACCGATCACCACGGTAGAAATTCCCATGGTTAGCAGTGACGCAACCAATGTGGCTTTACGTCCTACGCGATCGCCGAAGTGACCAAAGAGCGCGGAACCAATCGGACGCGCCACAAAGGCGATGGCAAAGGTTGCCAGTGATTGTAGCGTCGCGACGGTAGCATCACCCTGTGGGAAAAAGATATGTGGAAAAATGATGACGGCGGCGGTGGCGTAAATATAAAAATCGAAGAATTCGATGGCCGTGCCGACCAGCGAGGCAATGACCACTTTGCTACGCGAATTGACCGGCGTTGGCTCATGTTGCTTATCAATTATTTCTGAGATGGAGGCTTGCATAATTGTTTCTTATTTGTAAATGAGATCAAGAATCTTACGCACCTGAATGACGTCATTCAATGGCGAAAAGCCGCGCTACGACAGGCTTTAGCAAGGAAAAAGTGGATAATCTTTGAGTCTGAACCAATGCCGGGTTATGGCAGGGAGAAGAGGCCGAAATTTGGCGAGATGCTCTACAAAATGGCTTAATAAAAGTGACCCCTCAGCTATTCATCCTGCTGTTTGCTATTAAAAATAGCCGAAGGGGGAAATTTTCCGCTGTTATTAATGCCTTGTTATCATCCGTTACGCAACGTGCGGTCGGTTGGCTGCTCGACCGGGTCATCTTTATAGCGGGCAGTCGCGATCCACGCCGCGCAGAACAGCGTTAAACGTGCAAAGAAATAGAAAAACGCCATCAGGCCGAGCACTGAACCAAACGCTGCCCCAGAAGGTGAACTTGCCAGTTTAGGCAACGTCAGCGTCATGACAAATTTAATAATTTCAAAACCTATTGCCGCCAGCAAGGTGCCACGAAACAGCGCCTTTTTACGTGGCTTGTGGCGCGGCAGAATCCAGAAAATCCACAGAAACAGCAGATAATTGGCTAAGACAGAAATGGAGGTGGCGATGATGGTCAGCGCCGGACGAAGCCATTCTATGCCCCCCAGCCCCAGTGCATTCACGATACTGGCCTGTGCCGAACCGGCAACAGACGTCAGCGATAAGGCGATCACCAGCGCCAACATCAAACCGGTCAGCGACAGAAAGTCACGAATATAGCGTTTCCAGATTTTCTCTTTGTCGTCGGGTTTACGTTCCCAAACGTCGCGTGACTGGGCGCGAATCGCTTCCCGCAGGTTACCCATCCAGTTCAGCCCTGAATAAAGCGCCAGCAGTAAGCCGGTAATTCCTACGGTGGCACGTTGTTGAACGGCGGTATTTACGGTGTTTTTCAGGGTGGTGGCTAAAGTCGGATCGCTAATGCTGCTCACTATTTTATTGATCACATCGGTCAGTAACCCCTGGTTTGAAGCCAGCACAAAACCAACCGCCGCAAAAGACACCATTAAAATAGGGATCAGAGACAAAAACGAAAAGTAAGTAATGGCCGCGCCAAACTGACTGCCGAGACGATCGTTAAAGCGATCAATTGCGCGAATAAAATGCGCTACCGCCGGAATAGCCTGCAACCAGGCGGCAAAGCGCGACACGCGCGCAATTGAGTCATCGACTGATTTATGGCCGGTTTTAATATCAATCAGCGGCTTCTCCGGCTGCGTTTCCTGTTGTTTCTCCTGGTTGTCTGTCATATACGCTTATCATCCTGTTAATGATCAAAAACAAATTATAGTCTGTCAGGTGACGTACTCCTGCAGGACCTGGCTCAGCCATTCCATAAATACCCGCACGCGTCGCGCCACATTGCGACGATGCGGGTAGAGCAGATGAATCGGCATGGGTTTCGCGGGAAAATGATGCAGCACCTCAACCAGCTCGCCGGTTTCCAGTAATTTCCGAATTCCGAGCGCCGGCACCTGAATAATGCCCAGTCCTGCCAGACAAGCGGCACGATAGGTTTCAGTGCTGTTTACCGTCACCACGCCACCGGTTTGGACAAAATGGCACTGCTTACCATCGTAATACTCGAACCCCGGCGAAGGCTGGCCCAGTTGCTGGGTGTAATGCACCATCGCATGCTGTGACAACTCCTCCAGGCGGATCGGCATACCAAAGCGCGAAAGGTAACCAGGGCTGGCGCAGTTGATCAAGCTATGGGTGCCGATTTTTCTGGCAATTAAACCGGAATCTTTCAGCTCGCCTACACGAATAACGCAGTCAAAGCCTTCGCGAACCACATCAACCTGGCGATCGCTGCTGCTGAGCTCTATTTCGACACCGGGATAGTGCTGCAAGAATTCCGGCAAGCGCGGCAGAACAAAACCGGTTGCCATTGCCACTGACATATCCACCCGCAGTTTGCCGCTTAAGGTTGCGGGATCGTGCTGAAACAGACTATCCATATCCTCGATTATTGACAGCAAATCCAGGCAGCGATCGTAATAAACCAGCCCGTCCTGGGTGAGCTGCACCCGTCGCGTCGTGCGGTGCAGCAGCCGGGTGCCCATCTGATTTTCCAGCGCTTGTAGTTGCCGCGATACGCTACCTTTAGGAAGGCCTAAGCTTTCTGCAGCACGGGTAAAACTGCCCATTTCGGCAACCCGGACGAACACCTGCATTGCGTGAATTTTATCCATGTTGTTCACCGATTGTTGTTTTAACTGAAACAGTGCTGCGTATTTAACTGCGTTTATAGATCAATTATTCGCGAATATCCTTAAATTGTGTTCAATTTTGCAACAGGAGCGAAACATGAAGCGTAAAATAGCGTTGATTACCGGCGGAAGCCGCGGTTTAGGTAAGAATGCAGCCCTGAAACTGGCCGCAAAGCAGACAGATATTATTTTAACCTACCGCAGCCAGGCGGAAGAAGCGCAGGCGGTGGTGAAAGAGATTGAAGCGCTTGGAAGCCGCGCAGTGGCGCTGGATGTCAGCGATACCCGGCAGTTTGATGGCTTCGTTGCTTCCGTGCAGAACGAATTGCAAAATCGCTGGCAGCGAGAACACTTTGACTATTTAGTGAACAACGCCGGTACTGGCCATTACAAACCGCTTGCGGAAACCAGCGAAGAGGAATTTGACAGCCTGATTAATGTACATTTCAAAGGTCCGTTCTTCCTGACCCAGAAGCTATTGCCCGTGATAGCCGATGGGGGACGCATTCTTAATATCTCCAGCGGTCTGACGCGCATTATCCTGCCGGGTTCAGGCACCTACGGATCGATAAAAGGCGCAATGGAAGTCTTAACGCGCTATCAGGCGAAAGAGTTAGGCGAGCGCGGTATCCGCGTTAACGTTTTGGCCCCAGGCGCGATTGAAACGGATTTCGGCGGTGGTCGGGTTCGTGATAACCCAGAACTGAATCAACACATCGCCTCATTAACCGCACTAGGTCGGGTTGGCTTGCCGGATGATATTGGCGATGCTGTCACCGCCTTGTTGAGCGATGAAACCGGGTGGATCACCGGCCAGCGCATTGAAGCCTCAGGTGGGCAGGCAATCTGATCAGAGGGCGACAATGTTGTCGCCCGTTTTTTTATAGCTGAATATTGCCATCAATCACCGTCATGGTATGGCCGCCAACCCAGATGATGTCGCCATCAAAATCGACATGGATGCGGCCTTCGCGTTGAATCGCCGTGCCCTGACGCGCGCAATAGCGGGCAGTCTGGCCCTGAGCCGCAAAGTAACGAGCCAGGCAGGCGTTAGCGCTACCGGTGATGGGATCTTCGGTCAGGCTGCCATGTTCAACCAGCAGGCCACGTACTTCATACTGCTCCGCTTCACCCTCTGGCAGACGTCCAAACGGCATGACGCCGTTCACGCCAGCATGTTTAAGAAGACGCTGAAGATCGCTGACGTTCGGTTTAATCGCCAGAACGGCCTCCGCACTGACCATCGGGATCAGTAAAAAGCGTATTCCCATATCCACGACGGTCGCGGTTTGCGTAAGATCAAACGCATCACTGTTAAGTGCGCTGCTCATCAGGGCATCACTAAATGGCTTCAGCGTAGCGGCTGGCGCGGCAAAAGCCAGCGCACCGTCGTCAGCAATTTTTACTGTGACGTTACCCACGCCGCACTCCTGCACAATTTTTCCCGGCGTTTTAACCGGCTTCCAGCAACGCATGCGCGGTGCCGAGAGTGGGATGACTCGCAAACGGTAATTCACCTTCGACGGTAAAAATACGTACGCGATAGTCAGCCTGCGCATGTTGCGGTGGCAACACAAAGGTGGTTTCCGACAAATTTGTCCAGCGTGCAATCGCAGCCAGCTGTTCGTCACTCAATCCCTGCGCATCCATAATCACCGCCAGCGGGTTACCGTTAAACGCTGATGAGGTAAAAACATCCACTTGCTTAAACGCGACCTTCATTGTCTCTCCTTCCTGGTTGTGGTTTGAAACGGGCTTTTTCTGTCTGGCGATTGCTTATCGCTGTTAACAGCGCTATGAATAAGTTAAACATTTCACTATGAGAGCTGGCTATGTTGAAAATTCTCGGGCGCACCACCTCAATAAACGTGCGCAAAGTTTTGTGGCTGTGTGATGAGCTGAAGCTGGATTACGAACGCGAGCAGTGGGGCGACGACGTTAAATCGCTGCATGCGCCGGAGTTTATGGCTCTCAATCCTAACGCGTTGATCCCGGTGCTTAAAGATAATGACTTTGTGCTATGGGAATCCAACGCCATTCTGCGCTATTTGTCCAATGCCTACGGCGGCGAATGGCTTTACCCGACGCAACCGCAGGCGCGCGCACGCGTTGATCAATGGATGGACTGGCAATCTACCGAGCTGAATACCTCGTGGCGCTACGCGTTTATGTCGCTGGTCCGTCATTCACCTGCACATCAGGATCCGCGCCTGCTGGCCGCCGCTTGTAAAGGCTGGTCACACACCATGAATATTCTCAATCAGCAGCTGGAAAAAACCGGGCGCTTCGTTGCCGGTCATCACTTTACGCTCGCCGATATTCCCATTGGCCTTGCAGTAAACCGCTGGTTTGAAACGCCGCTGGATCATCCTGATTATTCGGCAGTGCGTACCTACTATGAACGCCTGACCGAGCGCCACGGCTACACTGTCTGGGGCCGCAACGGCACGCCGTAATTCTGGCCTGGCGCCAGGCCGGTCAGTCCGCAGCCTATCGCCACGGCACGCTTAATTGCCCAGGTATAACGATCATCGAACGGATAACATCAGGAGCGGTGCAACGCATGATAATAGCGCTCGCTTAAGGAACAGCACACACCCGGCGTGACGCAAATCTGCTCCTGTAATAGCTGATCAGGCCTCTCATCACGCTACCTGTCAATTCACCCCAGAAAACAAAGCCACCGCGCGGTAAGGTGGCCGCATAACTGGGAAAAGGAGCGCGCAGTCAGTCCACGCGCTTCGTCCAGACTGATGACATAACGACGACGCAGCGTGCGGAGATGATGATCGTAACCACCAATGGCTAATCTCCTCTGATTTAAGGTAGATTTCGTCCATACACCATCCTCTGTTCACGTTGCGTTTATGCCAACAAAACGCTTTATCCAGTGACGGCACTTTAATGCGACACCATTCTCCCGTTTCTTCCTTCTCTACGCGCCACAAAGAAATAACTTAATCAGAAAACGAATTTCTTCTTCCGGGAAGTGGAGGATTCTTGCCGTATTTTAAAAATATACTATTCCCTTTCTTAGCAAGGATGGTTATAAAATGAAAATAACAAAAAAATTTAAGCTCTCATTACTCATGGGATGCATGGCAATTACATTAGGTGCAACGGCAGCCAGTCATCAGGAATGGAAAAACGGAACCCAATACTGCAAGAATGACACCGTAAGTTATAATGGGAGCGTCTATCAGTCACAGTGGTGCACGACAGAAAATCCAGAAAAAAATCACGGTAACTATAAAGCATGGAAAAAAATAGGTGCCGCTGAAAATAATCATGATAGTGCCAGTGAAGACAAAACTATCGATCCTATTAAACCAACCACAGATAATACTATTTCAAAGGGTGAGCACGCAGCGCTGAGTGCGGATCAGCAAATTTGCCTGAAACAAATCAAAGAGATGGCGACGGTACGTAATTTACGTTACGTGACGAAAGACCCAGAGCGTATGCCAACGCTCTATTTCATTACGCCGGATGACAGTAATAGCATGCGTATTCGTCAGGAACATAGCAGTGGTCCGATAATTACCGCTTATCCTACAGATAAAAAACGCTACAGACTGTTCTTCAAAGATAAAAATCTGCAAAAGCTGACGGATCAGGATGAATCCCACCCTCGTATTTCTGTACCCATCGCAAATGGATATGACCATGTTTCAACATCACCGGTAGAAGGCTGGTATCAGCTGGAATACAGTACAGACAATAATTTACCGGATGGCAACTATGCGTCACCCGATCATCGATCAGGTGGTGTCGTGAACTTTTCAATCGCAAAAAATATCACCCAGCCTGAGATTGATAAAATGATTGCCAGCATTCCGACGAAGCAATGTAAATATGGTGATAAAAAGACGGTAACGATTAATCAGTAATTAAAGTTAGGTGGGTTCATGCTCAGGCCGGTTATTGGTTTTCCGCCAGGTCGGGCGTGATTAATTTATCGCCGTTGTGATGACGGCGTAGAACATGAAAATCCAGGGGCAATGCTTTAATCCAGCCAGCGTAGAAGGTTGTGTCGTATTAAGATGCAGTCGGGTAACAGCCTGTTTTTTCCTTGTTGCCTGATGATACGTAAAGGGCAATACCCACAACGTGAAGGATTGTCACCTATGAAGCAATTTTATTTTCTGGCTACTTGAATAACCAGCAACGTCAATTTTGCTGACTTGCCGCCGTTAACGCGACACAACCGTTTAATCTATCGTGCATTTTGGTCTGGACGGCGCTGGGCGATGGTCTGCGCCGCCATTTACAGATTGAGTGGAAACGCCGTCTGTTTAACGGGCTGAGGGCGCTGTCGCGGGTGGCGGCACTCAATGCTTAATCCGGCGCGCCTGGCGCGTCCTGCGACGGCCATAACCAGTTGCGCACTTCCGGCACGTCTTCGCCATATTCACGAACATAGCGATGATGCTCGGCGATGCGTTCCTGTAAATCATCTAACAGCTCGGGATGTTTATCCGCCAGTCCCGGCACGCGCAGAATAGCTTCCTGCGCCAGATGATAACGATCGAGTTCGTTTAGCACCGTCATATCAAAGGGCGTGGTGGTGGTGCCTTCTTCTATAAAGCCGCGTACGTGGAAGTTGCGGTGATTATTGCGTTGGTAAGTCAGCCGATGTATCAGACTGGGATAGCCATGAAAGGCGAAAATCACCGGCTTGTCTTGAGTAAACAGCGCATCGAATTCTTCTTCCGATTTGCCATGCGGGTGTTGCTCCTGCGTTTGCAGCGCCAGCAAATCCACCACGTTTACCACGCGAATACGCAGGTCAGGCAGGTAACCGCGCAGCAGATCAACCGCTGCCATCGTTTCCAGCGTCGGGACGTCACCGGCGCAGGCCATGACCACATCCGGCGACTCGCCTTCAGGTGTAGAGCCTGCCCATAACCACTCGCCCATCCCGGCTTCGCAATGGGCAATCGCGCTGTCCATATCCAGCCATTGGGGCGACGGCTGTTTACCGGCCACAATGACATTGATGCGATCCCAGGTATGCAGGCAGTGATCGCCCACCCACAATAACGTGTTGGCATCGGGCGGCAGATAAATGCGTACAATATCGGCTTTTTTGTTGGCAACATGATCGATAAAGCCGGGATCCTGATGACTGTAGCCATTATGGTCCTGACGCCAGACGTGGGACGAAAGCAGATAATTGAGTGATGAGATGGGTTTGCGCCCGCCTAGTTTACGCAAAACTTTCAACCATTTAGCATGCTGATTAAACATCGAATCGACGATATGGATAAACGCTTCATAACAGTTGAACAAGCCGTGACGGCCGGTAAGTAAATAACCTTCCAGCCAGCCCTGGCACTGATGTTCGCTGAGAATTTCCATCACCCGGCCATCACGTGCGAGCTGTTCATCATAAGGTTTTACCGCTTCCAGCCAGGTTTTATTCGTGGCGTCAAACACGGGCGTTAAGCGGTTTGAGGCGGTCTCATCGGGACCAAACAGACGGAAATTATCTTTATTGCGCTGGAAAATCGCGCTCAGATAGCGGCCAAGCTGCTCGGTAGCCTGCGCCTGTTGTGAGCCGGGTTTCTGCGTGTCGAATGCAAATTCACCTATATCTGGCGTGTTCAGCTCTTGTCGTAATAAGCCGCCGTTAGCAAAGGGAGATGCCCCCATGCGTTTATCGCCCTGGGGTGCCAGCGCCTGCAATTCGGCTTTAAGCCGACCGTGTTCATCAAACAAATCGTCTGGCTGATAGCTGCGCATCCACTCCTCAAGGATCTTGCGATGCGCGTCATTTTCACGGCAGGCGGAAACCGGCACCTGATGCGCCCGCCAGAAATCTTCCACTTTCTTGCCGTCAACCGTTTGTGGGCCTGTCCAGCCTTTCGGGCTCCGCAGAATAATCATTGGCCAGGGTGGAATGCCTTCTGTGACCTTACCTGCACGAGCTTCCGCTTGATAAGCTGCGATTTTCTCAAAGGCGTTATCCAGCGCTTCGGCCATCTGGACATGCATTTTTTCCGGTTCATGACCCGCAACAAAAAGCGGCTCGTAGCCGTAGCCGCTGAATAACTGATGTAGATCATCATCGCTGGCGCGCCCAAGAATCGTTGGGTTAGCAATTTTGTAGCCATTGAGATGCAAGATCGGCAGCACCGCGCCGTCACGCTCAGGATTGAGAAACTTGATCCCGTGCCAGCTTGACGCCAGCGGCCCGGTCTCGGCTTCGCCATCCCCAATCACACAAGGCACCACTAAATCAGGATTATCGAAGGCGGCGCCAAAGGCATGCGCCAGTGAATAGCCTAACTCGCCGCCTTCATTGATTGAACCGGGCGTTTCTGGGGCCGCGTGGCTCGGAATGCCTCCAGGAAAAGAGAACTGCTTAAATAGCCGCTGCATACCTTCCGCATCCGGGCTGATGTGCGGATAGATTTCGCTATAACTGCCTTCCAGCCAGGTATTGGCTACCATCCCCGGTCCACCGTGCCCCGGCCCGCAGATATAGATCAGGTTCAGATCGCCCTGGCGAATGATGCGGTTCAGATGTGCATAGATAAAGTTCAGCCCCGGCGTGGTGCCCCAGTGCCCAAGCAGACGTGGTTTGATGTGTTCTGGTTTTAATGGCTCGCGTAGCAGCGGATTTTCCATCAGGTAAATCTGTCCAACGGACAGATAATTGGCGGCACGCCAGTAGCGATCCAGTAAGGTGAGTTCATCGGCGGCGGTCGGCTGGGACATACAGTTTTCTCCTGATTCAGCGGGCAAAGTGATGCAGCACACCACTAACCCAAATAGAGAATCAGCCAGTCGACCAGGACGCCACGAAACAAAAGGGCCTCGTCATGCGAGGCCCTGAGAAGAGAATTAACGGGTTACTTTCCCACAACGTGCGCTGTTTCGCGCGCTTCGTCGTTGGCCGCCATGGGCGTTACCGGCGCGTAATCGAGTTGCAGGATGCGGCTGGTTTCAGCCAGCACTCTCTCGGTCAGCGCCACGTCGCCGTTCAGCTTACGACCCCAGGAAGGGATCACCGCGCGGATTTTATTTTGCCATTCTGGCGATGCCATTTGCTCTGGATACACTTTATACAGCAGCTCCAGCATGGTTGGCGCGGCGGTTGACGCCCCCGGAGACGCGCCCAGCAGCGCAGAGATGGAACCATCTTCTGACGCCACTACTTCGGTGCCAAGGCGCAGCACGCCGCCTTGTTCCTCATCTTTCTTGATGATCTGGACTCGCTGACCAGCGGTCACCAGACGCCAGTCTTCCTGCTTCGCCTGCGGCACATAGGCGCGCAGCGCATCCATCCGATCGCGATCGCTTTGCAGCACCTGATCCATCAGATATTTCACCAGGTCAAAACTTTTCAGACCAACGTGCATCATCGGCAGCAGGTTCGAACTGTTCATTGAAGCGAACATATCCAGCAACGAGCCTTGCTTAAGAAACTTAGTAGAGAAGGTGGCAAAGGGTCCAAACAGCAGTACCTGCTTGCCATCTAAAACCCGAGTGTCCACATGTGGCACTGACATGGGCGGCGCACCAACGCTGGCTTTGCCATAGACTTTCGCCATGTGCTGCTTCACCACGTCCGGGTTTTCAGTGACGAGGAAGGAGCCGCCTACCGGGAAACCGGCATATCCACTGGCTTCCGGGATACCGGCTTTTTGCAACAGCGGTAGCGCGGCGCCGCCAGCACCGATAAATACGGTTTTTGCCGTCAGTGTGCGCCGTGTGCCGTTCGTCAGACAATGCAGCGTGACCTGCCAGCGACCATCATCAAGACGGGTAATATCGCGTACTTCCTGACGCAGACGCAGACGGAAGCCTGGTTTTTTTTCCAGCGAAGCGATCAACTGGCGCGTCACTTCCCCGAAGTTCACATCAGTGCCCATTTCGGTCCAGGTTGCTGCCACTTTCTGAGTCCGATCGCGGCCCTTCACCACCAGTGGGATCCAGGCTTCAAGCTGCTGCGCATCTTCTGAGTAATCCATACCGCGAAACAGCGTGCTTTTCTGCAACGCCTGATAACGTTTGCGCAGGAAAGAAACATTATCGTCGCCCCAGACAAAACTCATATGTGGCGTGCTATGGATAAAGCTTTTAGGGTTTCGCAGGTTGCCTTTCTGAACATGATAAGCCCAGAACTGGCGAGAAATCTGGAACGATTCGTTAATCGCTACCGCTTTAGAGATGTCGATGCTGCCGTCGGCTTTTTGCGGCGTATAGTTCAGTTCAGCCAGCGCGGCATGGCCAGTACCGGCATTATTCCAGCCGTTAGATGATTCTTCCGCCACGCTGTCCAGCCGCTCGACCATTTCGATCGACCAGTCCGGTTCTAAATCTTGCAGCCAGGCGCCTAAGGTTGCGCTCATGACGCCTGCGCCAATAAGCAGCACGTCTACGTCTTTACGCTCCTGCGTGATGGTGGTGTCCTTGCCGATGGCACTCATCGCGAGCGCGAGGTTTACTGCTGATTTGCACATGAGGCGACATCTCCTCTTCTGTTGACCTGAAGCTCAACAGGTTTGCAGGCGAAATAGACACGCTTCTTTCGAGCGCGTTGCGCTACTTCTCAAAGGTTAAGACTCAGGTATAGGTTAAAGCGGTGATAACGGTTAACTGCACGTTATGCTTTGTCTTGCGAATATAACATTCTCGCATCTGAATTAAACATTTGTTTATTTTTTAAATGCAGAAATGATTCAGCATAAGAATTAATCATCAAAGCTGACGGGGTATAAGGAATTTTTTTGCATTAACTCAGTAAGTTAACGGCATGAGCTGTTACAGCTTTGCTTTGACGGAAAAGATGCCCTTTACTGATTTATTTTTAAGCAATTTTATTAACTAATTGATTTTTAATGATTAAAATGAAGTTGAGAATTTGTGCGTTTTTTTATCGACGTGACGGTTATCCCATTATCGTAAAAATAATGTTACATATTTGTGACTCTGAAAAGAAGGCTGCGGATACGTGCAGCCATCGCGCTTTACTCTGTTTAAACGGCATTGCCAGGACCTGGACGCGATCTTACACGCGAAACCAACGACGCCAGACAAAGCGAATCACAAAAAATTCAAGCGTGCCCAGCAGCAAAAACCAAATACAGAACACCACGGTATAAAGCTGGCTGAGATCCTGGAAATGGAAAATCTCCAGCAGATGTTGCGCCAGAGGGATGCCAAACGCCGGCGCAGGCAATAGCAGGGCAGAAAGGAAGCTAAGCAGCAGGATACCGCCGGGGATAACTAAGGTTTCGAAGGGATTATTCATTACGACATTTCTCTAAAGGTTAGCCCGGCATTTTCCGGCAATCTGCCCTGCGGTTCAATCCCACAACGGCGTGCTGCGCTATCCGATGCGTTCACAAACACGCCTAAAGAACCGAGAAAAGGCTTTTACACCATCGACTTAGCGGCAAACATAGCGAAAGTTAAGAGGTATAGCCTTTGCTATACTTAAACCCCTGATTTTACTGTCTTTTTATCTCTTGATATGCGTGCTAGACTGCGCGCACTTTTTCATTACTGAACGAAATGTGTGGTGAAAGCAGCGTAAAGGCTGACTTTTTCATCGCAACCGTAGAAATCATGACTTTTATCGCTACGCTCATTCTCGCATTAGGTATGTCCATGGACGCTTTTGCTGCTGCACTTGGCAAAGGTGCGACACTGCATCGTCCCGGATTTAAAGAAGCGCTGCGTACCGGTCTGATTTTCGGCTCAATCGAAGCCTTAACGCCGCTGATTGGCTGGGCGATTGGACTGGCTGCCAGCCGCTATATCATGGCGTGGGATCACTGGGTAGCGTTTGCCCTGCTGGCGTTTCTTGGCGCTCGCATGATGATGGAAGGGTTTCGCCAGACGGCGGCAGAACCCTGCGAAGCACCGCAGCGTCACGGTTTTATGGTATTAGCAACCACCGCCGTCGCGACCAGTCTGGATGCGCTGGCAGTGGGCGTCGGCCTGGCTTTTCTCCAGGTGAATATCATTACCACGGCGTTAACTATTGGGGCGGCCACCACCGTTATGGCAACTACCGGCGTGCTGGTCGGACGCTTTATCGGCCCGATCCTGGGTAAATGGGCGGAAATTCTGGGTGGTTTAGTATTGATTGCCGTTGGCTCTACTATTCTGGCAGAGCATCTTGGCTATCTGAATTAAGCGCTTAGCCTGCACCTGAACAGAAATTTTGTGATCTTCCTCAAAATTTATTGCCCGGAAAATGCGCAGAAGTTATACTTTTCTCGTATTTCTTCAACTAATTTTTAACCGGGTATCCCATGAAACGCATGATAAAGTACGTGTTCCGCGCATATGTTGAGATGTTTAAACACGTACCGCCGGGTGCTTTGAACTAAGCATCGCGGGCAAGTAACCCTCGATAATCGCGGTCAGGGATTGACCGGTGATTATCACTTCTCCTCCCGTTTTCCTTTTGTGTATCAAATAAATTCTCTTCTGATTGGCTATCTGCACGCGAAACGCTATTACAGCGAGGCCGTACGACAGTTTCTCATCTTTTTCTTCCTGATCGGCAAAGCATCCTTTCCGCGGTGTGCTGCGAGCTGACGATTTTGATCTGTGATTGATTGCCTGCATCCTGGCATTCTCGTTGTCGCCAGACACTGTGAGCCTCTTCGCTTCATCGGCCAGCGTGGCCCACGTTTAGCGATGAGACAAAGGTTGAAACTGGAAGAAGCCATGCCGTCATCGGAATATTTCAGCTCGTCGCTACTGCCAGCACAGTGGTGGCCTGAACAGTGAATGATTAACCGCCTGCCGCTGAATCCCGACCTACACTGAATTATTACGTCGGAACAGGAGCAACGGATGAGACGAACTATCCAGAGTAAACGACGACAGCGTGCTGCGCTGGTGGCAGGCGTGGGGTTAGCAACCGCTGCCACGCTGTGGGGCATTAAGAAGTGGCAGCGGTTAAAGCAAACGCCGCCCGTTTCGCCGCGCAGCCATCATGCTGGATTAGCCGGTTATTATCAGCAGATTGGTGACTGGCGCATTTTCACCCGCGTCACACCTAATGAAAGCCACGGTTTGCCGGTGGTGCTGATTCACGGCCTGGTGATGTCGGGCCGGGCAATGGAAGATCTGGCGTTAGCGTTAAGCCGTGACTATCACGTTTTAGTCCCCGATCTGCCTGGATTTGGCGCCAGTGCGCTACCGGCGAAAGCGCCGATTTTATCGGTGGATGCGTTAGCCGATGCGCTGTGGTTATGGTTGCAGCACAACAATTTTCAGCGGGCCATCTGGATCGGCAACTCGTTTGGCTGCCAGATTCTGGCCGCGCTGGCGGTGAAGCACCCGGACGCGTTGGCTGGATTAGTGTTGCAAGGTCCAACCGTTGATCGCCATGCGCGCAGTCTGCCACGGCAAATATGGCGTGACTGGCGCAACGGGCGGCTGGAATCACATCGGCCCCCGGGCGAACTGGCGTTAATTGACTACGCCAAAGCCGGATTATGGCGCGCCTTTGGCACCTTGCGCGCCATGATGCGCGATCATATTGAGCGGCGGCTGACCTATATCACCGCGCCAACGTTGCTGTTGCGTGGCTCGCGCGATCCCGTATCGCCAGCACGCTGGGTCGAAGAGCTTGCCGCGCTGCTGCCTAACGGTGAAACCCTCACTTTGCGAGGCGGCACTCATACGCTGCACTTTGTCTATCCATGGAGTTTCTGTCGCGCGATCCGTCCCTTCCTGGCGCGCATTCAGCAGGAGAATCATCATGAGTAAACCGCCAAAAGGTATTGCCCGCTTTGACTCCTCTGCTGCGATGTTGGTGGCGCTGGCCAACGCCCTGCACGATCGCCCATTCGCCAGCCCAAGCCAGTCGCCCACGCTGGATCGGCTGCTGCCATCATTAAATAAACTTCCCATGCGGTTGCGTGAATGGGGCTACGCCGTTGGTGGCATGGCGGAAGGCATCACCCTGAAACAAGCGGGCGAACTGGATATTGAGGGCATCGCCGAGTGGATGGTGAGTGAATATCCCCAGCAATCCTACCCGGCGGCGTTTATCGGCTCGTCGAACGGGGCGATGATTCACCTGGCAGCGGCAATGGGCGTGCCGTGGCTTCCCCAGACTTTTCTCTGCCCGGTGCGTGCCCTGAATAACGATCCCGATGATGCCCAGGCCGGTTTTGAACAAGGCAAGCCGGTAGCGGCCGCTTTGCTGGCGGCCTGGCCGCAGCTGGCGGTCCATCATATGCAGGATCCGAACCAGGACCGGCTTATGCTCGATCAAATGAGTTACTACCGCCTGAAAATGCGCGCGCTGCCGCTGGCGTTTAACGAGTTTTTGATGGGCAGTTTGCCAGCCGGTTCCACGCTGTTTATTAATCACTGTACGCGACAGTGGCCGGTCACGCGCACCAGCGATCGCTCATTCTTTCAGTTTGGGGCGTTGGGCGGCGCGACCGAAAAAGAGTATCTGCAAGGCGGGCCGCGTGTTGCTGGTTATCTGGCGCGTTATGGTATCGGACGCGATAAATGGGACGCGCCTGCTGTCACCGACACGGTACCGGAAGCGGAATGGGGTTTAGACGGTTATCTGATTTCGCCGCTAAAAAGCCTGGCGACTTCGCAGGGCCTGAAACTGATGGAAATCCGCTATGAAGAGCCGGAAGCGCTGAGTTTTGTCGTCGCTGAAATTTATCGTGACTGGTATCTGGCGGCAGGTATTTTGTCGACTCGTCTGACGGTAGACAGCTTCTTATTGATGGATCCCTGGTGCAGCATGCATCAGCACGCGATCCCGTTCTGGCTGGTATTTTGTACTTCGCCATCAGCGGCAACGTTGCAAAAATTTCTGGAAAAACAGCCACCGTTCCGCAATATCGACATGATGCTGTTTTCACATGGTACGGAAAGTATTGGGCTGGCAGAAATTTCACGCTGGCAGGAATTGCTGAATTTTGCCCGGGATGAGGGGGCCTTCGTTGGCGTTGATACTGAACGTTTTCCACGTGACTTCGCCACACTGGCGCGCTTCGACTCAGCGCTGCGTGAACGGGCGCCGCTGTTGCCGCCCCCTCCACCGCTCAGCGTCGAAAAAGTCATTTCAGGAATTCAGCGTTACGGCGTGCGACACGGTGTAACGCTGACGGCGCTGAATTAAACAGCGCCGTCACGGCAGGGACTAATCGTTGTCGGTAATCGGTTTACGCACCAGCACCAGGTAAGCCAGCGCGCCAGCTAAGGTGACGCAGGCACAAATTATCAGCGCCAGGCTGAATGATTTGGTGGTATCGAGTACCCAGCCAGTAATCACCGGGGCAAACGAGGCGAAGATAAAGCTGGCAAAGTTCTGAATGCTGCCGACCGACGCTGTCATGCGTGCTGTCACATTGGCATGGATCAGTCCCCAGCACGAGGTTCCGGCAAAGTGGATGCAGAACAGCGCCATACCAATCAGTGTTACCGCGCTGGTGGTATCGGTGGCCCGCGTCACAATGGCGGTGAACGCGGCAGACAACACCATACCGCTGACGATACACGCTTTACGGGTTTTTACTGCATCGTAACCACGACGTACCAGCGCATCCACCACATAGCCATTCAGCAACATGCCTGCAGCGCCAAACAGGAAGGGAATCGCTGCCAGCAGGCCGGTGCTTTTCAGATCCAGATTGTAGGTTGACTGTAGGTAGCCCGGCAGCCAGGCGATATATAACCATGCGGTGTAATTGATCCCACTGAAACCAATCATCATTCCCCACATGGTGCGCTGCCTGAACAGGCCTCGCCACGCTTTGAAGCTGATGGGATCTTTCCGTGACGCCACGCTACCTGCTTGCAGATAATTAATCTCTTCTGCGCTCAGCGTATTGTTGTCACGATCGCGGTAAAGCATGTACCAGCCAGCGGCAAGAAAAATACCCATAATGCCGATAGTAACGAACATGCCGCGCCAGCCAAGTACCAGCAGCATGGCCGCCAGGATAGGCGGAGCCACGGAAAGGCCAATCATTGAGGCGGCGTTAAACATGCCCATTGGCATACCGCGATCTTTAATGTTGAACCAGTCGTTAATGACTTTAACGCCACACGGATTCATGGGCGCTTCACCCACGCCCAGGCCGATGCGCACGAAGATAAACTGAGTAAAGTTATGCACCAGCCCGGCTGCTGCCTGAAACAGCGACCAGATGAACATACCCACACCAAGCATAATGCGCGGACCTTTGCGGTCCAGCAGCGCACCGCACGGCAACTGAGCTAAACCATATGCCAGCGAAAATGCAGACAGTAGCAACCCAATTTCTGTCGCGTTCAGGCCCATTTCTTCACGAATAGTCATATTGGCAACAGAAAGCGAGCTGCGATCGAGATAGTTAATCATGGCGGCGAGTAGCAACAGCAGCATGGCCGTTACCTGAATTTTACGAATGCGCGGCGAGCGCACCACATCGCTGCGCATCGGGACGTAATCCTGAACGGCAGGCTCACCGGGCCTGGTATCGCGGCCGGTAACCGATGTCTTGTCCATTGCAACCTCCCAGGGCTGAATACTTATCGTTATGGTGAAAGCGGATGTTCGCGCGGCGGTCAAAAGGAAAGACGCCTTGACGTTGCCGTCGAGACTAAAAGCAATGGCAGGATAATGTTGCAAAGATGTTTCGGTTTCGTGCGGGAGCTAATGCTTTGCGGTTTTTAATCGGTACTTAATGATATTGGTGAATGGAGCGCACCATTGAAGATTTGGCTGTCGCTAAATGAGTATGCAATGCACATAGCGCATCCACGTCCTGACGGCCAATAAGCGCCGTGAGTATCGTCATATGCTCTTCCAGAGCCACAATGTTGCGCTGCTTTAAATCACTTTCATCCCATTGATAATGCGAGTGAAAAATCACCGAAATAATTTCCAGCGATTGATTGAAAAACGGATTGTTAGCAGCGGATAAAATCAGCGAATGCATCTGTTTATCTAATGCGGCGAAGTGACGATAGTTGCTGGCAATGGTATCGCGCATCGATCGGTGGCGATCCAGCAGATCGCGCGCCTGAATCCAGCGTTCATCCTCAGCAGGCAGGTTGAGAAAGCGACTCAGCGCATGCGTTTCCAGCATTTCACGCAGCTCAAATAACTTCTCGGCGTAATCCTGAGTAAACTTTTTCATTCGCCATTGCCCGCGCTTTACCGGCTCCAGCAGATCATAACGCATAAAGCGCAGCAGAAATTCACGCACGACCACCGGACTGACTTTTACCTGATGTGCCAGTTGGAGTTCGCTGAAGGTATCGCCTGGCATCAACTGGCGCTGGTTAATCATATTAAAAAACGCCTGCTCGAACTGACTGACCTGCTGTTCTATTGGGGGCTTTAGTCCGCTAAAACCGTCATCGTCGGTGGGATCGCGCACAATAACGTAGCTCTCTTCAACCTTTTTCAGCACGCCGCGTTGATGCAGATAATGCAGCGTGTGGCGTACCGTGGTGCGGCTGATATTGAACATTTCGGCCAGCGCAGCCTGCGGCGGCAGAGGCGATCGGATATGGCGCTGAGCAATGCTTTCCAGCATTTGGTTAATCACGTTGTGCCGCAAATTCTGGCTTCGACTCATATCGTCTCCGGTTTTTTATGCATTAAAAACCATTCAAAGCCCAAAAAAATCGTTGTGCTTCACAGATTCCACAGCGGAAATCCACGGGCAGCGCGTGATTCGTCATAAATGCCTGCAAGACAATGGGAGGATCATCATGACAATAATGAAAACGCTGGTTATTGCAGAGCCGCGTAAAATGGAGTGGGCGACACGTGAATCGCCCACTCCCGCTGCAGGCGAAGCGCTGATTAAAATTCTCACCGCCGGCATTTGCGGAACCGATATTCACGCCTGGGCAGGCAATCAGCCTTTCTTTAGTTATCCACGCATACTGGGCCATGAATTATGTGCCGAAGTGGTCGCGCTGGGCAGCGGCACCTGCGGTTTTACGCCAGGCCAGCGCGTGGCGCTGATCCCTTATCTTGCCTGCCAGCGCTGCGATGCCTGCCAGAGCGGTAAAACCAACTGCTGTGAAAAGATTTCGGTCATCGGCGTGCATCAGGATGGCGGCTTTTGTGAATACCTGAATGTGCCGGTCAGCAATCTGCTGGCTGTGGATGATGTGGCGCCGGAAGCCGCCGCGCTGATTGAACCCTTTGCCATCAGCGCCCACGCGGTACGTCGCGCCGGCATTATTGCCGATGAGCATGTGTTAGTGGTGGGAGCAGGGCCGATTGGCCTTGGCGTGGCCGCGATTGCCGCTACGAGCGGGGCAAAAGTCGTGGTTGCAGATACCAGCGAGTTTCGTCGTCAGCATGTGAAAGACAAGCTGGGCCTGGTGGCGTTACATCCGGCAGACGACGGTTTTTACGACGCGCTGCGTGAACAGTTTAATGGCCGACTGGCGCTAAAAGTGATCGATGCTACCGGCAGTCCGACAGCGATGAACAACGCGGTAAATTTAATGCGCCATGGTGGCACCATTGTTTATGTCGGCCTGCATAAAGGTGATTTGGTCATCCCTGACAGTGAGTTCCATAAAAAAGAGACCACGCTGATGGGCAGCCGCAATGCGACACGTGAGGACTTTGATCACGTCCGGGCGTTGATGGCCAGCGGTAAATTACACGCCGGGATGATGCTGAATAAACATTTTGCTTTCTCGACGCTGGCTGAAACTTTTGAGCCGCAGGTGATTAATAATCGCGAGTTGATCAAAGGAGTTATCCATTTTAATCGTTAATTTTCAGTGTGTTAAAAAAGTGCGTGCGTACCGCCTGGGCATCCACCTGTAAAGCGATACGCTGTGTGGGCAGATCGCGAAAAGCATCCTCGCGTGACGCTAACGCGCTGAGTTTACGCACCGTTTGCCCGCTGGCGATGCCTTCGGTAATAACCCGTAGCGGGCTTTCTGTCAGAGTAAAAGCCTGGGGCAAACACAGCCAGGAAATGGTCAGCGTGTCGTGCAGCGCCATGCCATCAAAGCCTTCTTTCGCCAGGCTGTAAGCAAGGTAAGGACGGCAAATAGCGCTCAATACCGGCTGATTAAGTTGATGCACTTCTTCGCCGCGAATAAGCACTTTGTGGGTAACATCCAGCGGCAATAAAATAACCGGCAATGCTGAGGACAGCACCTGATCGGCAGCGTGCGGATCTTTCCAGATATTGAATTCACTAAACGGCGTCACATTGCCCGCATGTCCGTCGGTGCCAAACGCGCCGCCCATAATCACCAGTTCTTTCACCTGCGAAATGATGTCGGGCGCCTGATTAATGGCGCTGGCGATATTGGTCAGCGGGCCAATCGCCACCAGGGTGATTTCATGCGGCTGCGCACGCACGCTATCAATAATGAACTGCACTGCGCCTGGCGCCTGGTCACTGTAGGTATTCTCGAACGCATCGCCAAGCCCATCCTCGCCATGTAGCTTAGCGGGAGTGCCGGGTGCCAGAGCCAGCGGCCGGGAACAGCCGCGATAAACCGGTGCAACGATTCCCATTTTCTCGCAAAACAGCCGGGCATTTTTCGTTGCCTGATGCACGCTGACATTGCCAAAAACCGTGGTAATGCCAAGCAGACGCTGCGTTTTTGCGGCATATGCCAGCGCAAAGGCATCGTCAACACCAATATCAGTATCAAAAATCAAGGTGCGCATGATGTTCTCCTGGTTAAGGGGAAACCCGCTTAGGTTGGGCATTCCAACCTACTTGAAAGTGCACGGCTGAGCGATAAAAATTCCGCGTTTCGTGTTGCGGTGTCCTTAATTCCCTGAGTTGTCAGTTTTTACTCTGGCACGTATTATCGTCACCTTAAGGTGATGGCGTTCCACCTTTCCCAACCGCTGTGGATTTAATCTGCGGCTGATGACGCCTGACATAAACCGTAATCCTCGCGCAGGAGCGGCTGTGTCAGGTGCGTTTTTTGCCTCTCACCGCTAGCCTGCGCGTCATTCTTAATCAGGAGCATTATTGATGTTGAAATCACTGTTAGCCGTAATGTTAGGCGGGGCGGTTGGCTGTTCGTTGCGCTGGCTTATTTCGCTGCGTTTTAACGCGCTGTTTCCTAATCTGCCGCCTGGCACGTTGATCGTGAATTTAATCGGCGGCTTTATTATCGGCGCTGCGTTGGCCTGGTTCGTAAAAAATCCGCATATCGACCAGACCTGGAAACTGCTGATCGTCACCGGTTTGTGTGGCGGCCTGACCTCTTTTTCCACCTTCTCTGCTGAAATTATCTTGCTGCTACAATCAGGTAAGTATTTCTGGGCGATGTCGAGCGTGTTCATTCACGTTACGGGTTCGTTGCTGATGACCTTTATCGGCTTTGCTGCCATCAATGCGCTGGGGTGATGCCTGACGCGTAAAGGGAGTGAAATCGTCCTTGAAATAACACTTAAGAGGTAGATACTGTTTTAGGTTCTGTAAAGAAAGCGCTGCTGCCAGGCGTGAACAACTGAACCTGAATATTCAGACACCGATTAATCCAGACGATTAAGGAGCCCGTTAATGAGCCATAACCCTAAATTCCTTAACCTGGTGTTGTTACACGGTGGGCCCGAGCAAAAATTGCAGGCGGCACAGGCGGCGGGTTTCGATCAGGTCGAAATCTGGCGTGAGGATGTGCAAGCCAGCGAGCAGGGCGCTGCAGCGTTAGCGCAATTTGCGGATCAGCAAGGGATAGGTTTTACCAATTTGCAGGTATTACGCGATTCTACCGGCACGTCCGCTGGCTTACGTATCCAGAAGCGTGAAGAGTTGCGCCAGTTTATCCAGATGGCGCAGGCGCTGGGCTGTGACACTATTCAGGCGCCCGCCAGTACGCGTGAAGATTGCATTCCCGAACGCATTGATGATGATTTGCGTTGGATGGCATCGGAAGCCGCGCGCTAAAAAAGGCGCTTTATGTACGAGCCAATGGCATGGTGTAGCGTTGATAATACGTTGCCGCTGGCATGGGAACGCTTGCAGCGCCTCGATCAGCCCAATATCGGTCTGGTGGTCGATCTGTTCCACATTTGTGCCCCTGGCGGCGATGCATCGCAGCTGGACGGCATTCCCGCCGATCGTATTTATGAAGTGCAACTGTGCGATATGGCAGAAAGACCGTCGCAGGATAAACAGGCGTTAATCGATATGGCGCGTCATCAGCGCTTGCTGCCGGGTGACGGCATTATCGAAATTGAACAGTTTGTCGATAAACTGAAAAGCGTTGGTTATCAAGGTCCGGTTGGGATTGAAGTCTTTAACGATGCGCTTAAACGCTTGCCGCCGGCCGAAGCGGCACAACAAGCGTGGCAAGCGTTGAATCGTTACTGGCCTTAATCCTGTAAACACTGCGCGATAAACGCTACAGCATCCATCGCGCCCTGGGCAGAAATCGTATGTCCGGTATTAGGTTCAAACCGCGTTTCGGTGGCGATGCCAGCGCTTTTAAGCCGCTCTGTCGCTGACTCGCTTTCGCGCCACGGAATAACCTCGTCGGCGCGTCCATGAATCAGCAAAACCGGCGTATAAGCTTGCGGCGTAAGCGGACCATCAAACGCCAGTCGGCCTGAAAAAGCGACCACGCCCGCCAGCGGGTGGCGTCCACTTGCCAACGCATCCAGCGCCATAATCGATCCTTGTGAAAAACCTACCAGCATGACGTTTTCCCAGCGATCGGCCATGCCGTTTTGCGCCATGATCGCGCTGATTGTGGCGTCAAATGCATCCCGCGCTGCACGCACGCGGGCTGGGCGGTTCTTTGCAGTTACGCCTGTCAGGCTAAACCATTGATACCCGA
Organism: Mixta mediterraneensis; assembly: GCF_014946725.1. Taxonomy (GTDB): domain Bacteria; phylum Pseudomonadota; class Gammaproteobacteria; order Enterobacterales; family Enterobacteriaceae; genus Pantoea; species Pantoea mediterraneensis. The sequence continues at coordinate 27,603 of NZ_JACFXY010000010.1, read as the reverse complement.
ACCCTTGCTCAAAGGCGTAAGGCGCATCTGGCGAAGCAAACGCCACATCCGGTAAAAATGATGACCAATGCCGACCAATCGGTGCAAGATCGTCGCCGTTGCTGCCTACGCCATGCAGAAAAATCACCAGTGCTTTTGCCATGTTTATTCCTTGAAAACCGTAATGACTCAGGGCTGGGTCTGGCGGAACCATACAGTTGAGATGCAATGTGTTGATTGAATAATGACCGGGCTGATGTGATCGATACTAACAGTTCCACGCATGGTAACAAATTTCCGATCGCCGACAAGGCGATCCATCACGATGGCTGGCAGCCATAGACGGGTAAATAAGCGGCTCGCAGCCTTCACATTAGGTGCCATCGCGCTTCCCCTGTCTCCAAAAACCTGCTTGACTGATCGCTCGCCCGAACTTGTCTGGAGTTGTTGATGTCGCTGATTCACCTGACTTCATTAGCGGAAATCGCTGCCGCCGAGTGGGATGCGATCTTACCTGACGATCAACCTTTTTTACGCCATGCTTTTCTTGCCAGCCTTGAGGAGAGCGGCAGTGTGCGCGCTGAATCCGGCTGGCAGCCCGATCACCTGTTGTGGCGCGAAAACGGCATATTACGTGCCGCAATCCCCGGCTACCGCAAACGCCATTCAATGGGCGAATACGTCTTTGATCACGCGTGGGCCGATGCCAGCCAGCGCGCAGGCATTCGCTATTATCCCAAATGGCTCGGCGCGATCCCTTTTAGCCCGGTGACTGGCGCGCGCTTGCTCGGTGACGCCAGTGCAGTCGCTCAGCTGCTGGCTGCTTTACCGGAAACGCTGCGCAAAAGCGGCCTGAGCAGCGCGCATATTAATTTCACTGATGCACAGGCTAACCGGTTATTGCAAAGTGAAAACTGGCTGGCACGGTTGGGGCTTCAATATCACTGGCACAATCGCGGCTATCGCGACTTCCAGGATTTTCTCGACACGCTAATGTCACGTAAGCGCAAACAGTTGCGCAAAGAGCGTGAACAGGTAATGCAGAGCGGCCTCGAATTTGACGGCTATCGTGGCGATCAGCTGCGTGAGGATCAGTGGGATTTTGTTTATACCTGCTACGCCAATACCTACGCGGTACGCGGTCAACGGCCTTATCTGACGCGTGATTTCTTTAGCCTGCTGGCTGAGCGGATGCCACAAAATATCCGCGTTGTGATTGCACGCCTACAGCAGCAACCGGCCGCGATGGCGTTTTACCTCAAGGATGGTAAAGCACTCTATGGGCGTTATTGGGGATGTCTGGCAGAGTTCGATCGGCTGCACTTTGAAACCTGCTTCTATCAGGGAATGGATTTTGCTATCGCCGAAGGATTGCAGCGCTTTGATGCGGGGGCGCAAGGGGAGCATAAACTGGTGCGCGGCTTCGAGCCGCTGATCACCCATTCGTGGCATTACTTAATGCATCCGGGCCTGCGCGAAGCCGTGAATGAATTTCTTCAGCAGGAAAGAGAGGGCGTGCGCGCCTGGGCTGAGGAAGCGCGCGACGCCTTACCCTATCGACGTGGTGATTAATCGGCGCCGACGAAACCACCGGTTTGATGTTGCCATAAGCGGGCGTACAGGCCGTTTTGTGCCAGCAGTTCGCGGTGGCTGCCCATCTCGACAATCTCACCTTTCTCCAGCACGACTAAGCGATCCATTTTCGCGATGGTTGATAAACGGTGCGCAATGGCGATCACCGTTTTACCCTGCATCAACGATTCCAGGCTTTCCTGAATGGCTGCTTCGACTTCCGAATCAAGCGCGGAGGTCGCTTCATCCATAATCAGAATTGGCGCGTCTTTCAGTAATACGCGCGCAATCGCCACACGTTGACGTTGACCGCCCGACAACTTCACGCCGCGCTCACCAACGTGCGCATCTAATCCGGTGCGTCCCAGCGAATCGGACAGTAACGGAATAAATTCATCGGCACGGGCACGATGAATTGCCGTCGCCAGTTCCTGCTCGCTGGCATCGGGGCGTCCATACCGCAAGTTTTCACGGATTGAGCGGTGTAACAGCGAGGTATCCTGAGTGATCATGCCAATCTGGCCGCGCAGGCTCTCCTGCGAGACGTCTGCAATGTTTTGATTATCAATCATAATGCGGCCACCGTTCAGGTCGTACAGCCGCAGCAGTAAATTCACCATAGTGGATTTGCCTGCGCCAGACGGGCCAATCAGTCCAATTTTCTCACCGGGTTTAATGTCGAGGTTGAGGCGGTTAATGACCTGACGGCCACCGCCGTAATCGAAGCGCACATCTTCAAAACGGATATTGCCGCGTGTGACTTCCAGCGCTTTAGCCTTTGGTACATCCTGCACGCTGAGCGGCTGGGCAATGGTATTCAGGCCATCCTGCACCATGCCGATATTTTCGAAAATGCCGTTCACTACCCACATAATCCAGCCAGACATATTCACCAGGCGGATCACCAGGCCGGTCGCCAGCGCGATGGCGCCGACGCTAATCAGCGATTCACTCCATAACCACAGCGCCAGCCCGGAGGTGGAGACAATCAGCAGGCCGTTCAGCGCTGACAGCGTTAAATCCATACTTGGTCACCATGCGGCTGGCATGCTGTGTTTTATCGGTTTGCTCCTGGATGGCTTCACGGGCGTATTGACGTTCTAAATCGCTGTGGGCGAACAGTTTGATGGTGGCGATATTGGTGTATCCATCCACAATGGTTCCCATCAATTTTGAGCGCGCTTCCGACGACACCACCGAACGCGCTTTCACGCGTGGCACAAAGAAACGCAGCGAGGCGCTATACGCAATAATCCAGATCACCAGGGGGATCATCAAACGCCAGTCCGCCTCGGCGAACAAGAACAGCGAGGTCACGGCATAAATCAGCACGTGCCAGATAGCGTCTACCAGCTGCACCGCAGAATCACGCAGCGCGTTGCCCGTTTGCATAATGCGCTGTGCAATGCGCCCCGCGAAATCGCTCTGAAAGAAATTCAGGCTCTGACGCAACACATAATTGTGGTGTTGCCAGCGGATCATGCTGGTCATACTGGGATTAATACTCTGATGTACCAGCATGTCATGCAGAGCAATAAAAACTGGCCGCAGGATCAGCGCGACAAAACCCATCCACAATAAAATTCGCCCGTTATCACTGAACAGGCTGGCGGGTGTTGAATGGTTAACCAGGTCAATAATGCGGCTTAAATAGCTGAAAAGCGCTACTTCAATCAGCGCTGATCCTAGCCCCACGACCAGTAGCGCGGCGAAACTGGGCCACACCTGACGCAGGTAATAAAGATAGAAAGGCCAGACTGAGGATGGCGGCGTATCGGTGGGAGCATCCTGAAAAATATTGATAAAACGTTCAAAACGACGATACAACATAGATTCACTCTTTCCGTCCCATGAAGAGTTACAGCTTAGTGCAATAAAACCTATCGTCTAACAGGAGAAAATATGGAAATTATTATTCGTGGACGTGAACCAGGCGATGCTGCGGCTTATCAGCGTTTGTACAGCCATCCTGATGTTTATCCCTGGACGCTACAAATGCCGTATCCAAGCGTAGCCACGTGGGAAAAGAAATTTATAAAAATGGACGCTGAAGGTTATATCGCCTTTATCGCCGAAATTGATCGCCAGATGGTGGGCGAGTTAACGCTGTTTGTCGATAATAAGCCGCGTACCCGCCATTGCATCAGCTTTGGCATCGGCGTTGATCCCGCCTTTAGCGGACGTGGAGTAGGCGAGCGTTTGATTCGTACTGGCATAGAATATGCGCAAAACTGGTTGGGCGTGACGCGCATCGAACTGGAAGTGTTTCACGATAATCACCGTGCGCTGCGCTTGTATGAACGTCTCGGCTTTGAGCGCGAAGGTGTGCGTCGGCAGGCATCGCTGCGGGAAGGTAAACTGCATGATGTGGTGATGATGGCGACGATTATTGCCTACCAGATAAAGAACGGAGCAGCCGTTCAGCTGCTCCGGTTTCGCATTTATTTACTTTTTTCAACGTACTGCTGCATATTCTGTTTAGTGACCAGCTCAAAGGGGATCCATTGATGCGAATCGACTTTTTCGCCTTTCATTAAACGTTGTGCCACTTCAACCGATTTTTTGCCCTGTCCAATCCCATCCTGAAAAACCGTGACCTGCATACCGCCTTTAGCCAGCGATTTTAATCCGTCTGGTGTCGCATCAATACCGCCGATCAGAATGGTTTTATTCGGTTTCGTCTGTGCAATTGCCATGGTGGCACCGATCGCCATCTCGTCATTATTCGCGGCGACAATATCAATGTCTTCGCCATTCGACAGCCAGTTAATCATCAGATCCACGCCTTCGCTACGCGAGTAATTGGCGGTCTGTTTCAGCACGACTTTCATATTGGGATATTTCGCGACGACCTGTTCAACGTCTTTGGTGCGCTGCAATGCGCCGGCATCGGTCAGATTGCCGATCATAATGGCGACGTTGCCGCGATAGTTGGCCATCTTCGCCAGCGCTTCCATTTGCAGCACGCCTGATTCGCGTTCGTCAGAGCCAACAAACACGACGCCTGGCGGCAATGCCTTATTGCCGGGTGAACGGTTCACGAATACCAGCGGGATCTTCGCCTGTTGCGCCAGCTTAGCCAGCACCGGTGTACTGGCCGAATCGACCGGATCGACGATGATGGCATCCACACCTGAACCGATAAAACTTTGCACCTGATCGGTTTGTCGCCCGACATCGCCGCGTGCGTCCTCAAACTGCGTTTCCAGTCCGCGCGCTTTTGCTTCTTTATCAATCGCCTGTCGAATAATAGTCAAAAAGTTTTGGTCAAAGTAGGCCATCGACACGCCAATTTTTTCAGCCAGCGCAGAAGTGGAGACACCTAACAGGCACAGCAATACAAATGCGTTTTTCTTCATCGCAAACTCCGCAGGGTATTTTAGAATTTTATTTTCATTCAAAAATAAAATGGTTGAATGAATTCATTTGTAGCCTAAGTGTCGGCCCGCGCTTTGGCAACTTGCTGATTTTACTGTTGCTAACGGGTGCACATTTTGCTGAAAAATAGAGGGCGCATAGCTGTCATAGTGACCGATTTCTTCGACCTGGCGCACATTCCACAGCAAAAACAGGATTCTTTTTTGGCTTATGTGCAGCGTCGCACTGCGTGTTGTGGCAGATGCCAAAATTTCCGGCAAATGCGTCTGATAATCTCACCAATCGCACAATGACCTTTTATTGCTCTTCTATCTATATTGCCTGGACAGGGGAATTTCAGCGGTATTCCTGAAAAAAATCTTTGCGGCATGGAGCTGCCCCTTTTTAAGGAATTCACCTCATGTTGAAAGATAAACGCGTGACCAAAACGACGCATGTTCGCATCTGGATATTGTGTTTGATCTTGTTCTTATCGGTTGTGGCATATGCCGACCGCTCGATCCTGTCGATCTCCGGATCGGCGATCAAAGAGGAGTTTGGCCTGTCAGCGATCCAACTTGGACTGATCCTGTCGGCATTTAGCTGGGCTTACGTGATCGGCCAGATCCCCGGCGGCCTGTTTCTTGACCGTTTTGGCGCCAAAAAAGTGTATGGCGTGACGCTGGTTCTCTGGTCAATAGCCACCATTGCGATGGGCTTTGTCGGTGAGTTTTCCAGCGGTATGACCGGTGCGTTGGTGCTGATGTTCGGCCTGCGCTTTGTGCTGGGATTGATTGAAGCGCCAAGTTTTCCGGCCAACGCCCGCGTGGTTATCATGTGGTTTCCTGGCGCGGAACGCGGTCGCGCCTCTTCGCTGTTTAGTTCGGCGCAATACTTCGCTGTCGCCATATTCTCACCGCTTTCCGGCTGGCTGGTATCACGCTACGGCTGGGAATGGCCGTTCTTCGTATTAGGCGGCATTGGCGTGGTGACCGTGCTTGTCTGGGCCAGTTATATGCGTGAACCGCGAAATCATACAGGCGTATCGGAAACGGAGCTGCGCCACATTGTTGATGGGGGCGGGCTGGTGGATATTGACTCCGCGAAAACGCTGAAGGAGCGTCCGGTGCTGAGCAAAGCGATATTCAGGAAATTGCTGACTAACCGTATGTTATGGTGCGCCTACCTCGGACAGTATTGCATCATTGCGCTGAGCTATTTCTTTATCACCTGGTTCCCTATTTATCTGGTGCAGGCGCGCGGCATGAATATTCTTGATGCCGGTTTAGCCACTATCGCTCCGGCGCTGTTCGGTTTCCTCGGTGGTATTAGCGGCGGTTACATCTCTGACAAGCTGCTCGCGCACGGCTGGAGCGTTTCCTGGGCACGCAAAACTCCTTATATCGTTGGTATGCTGATGGCGGCAAGTCTGACGCTGGCGGCGGTGATCCCCAGCAATGTCGGCATTATCGCCATTATGTCGTTTGCCTTTTTTGGCAAAGGCGTGGCGGCGGGAGCGGGCACCTGGACGGTGATCAGCGATACCGCGCCAAAAGAAGCGGTTGGCCTGGCTGGCGCGATTTTTAACGGCATCGGTAATATCGCCGGTTTCGTCACGCCACTGCTGTTTGGCATCATCGTCGGTTTGACCGGCAGCTACAGCATTGGACTGGCATTTGTCGGCGCCCACTGCGTGCTTGCCGCCGTGCTGTTCCTGTTTGTCATGGGCCCAATCGAGCGTGTCGGTAAAGAACAGCCGGTCAGTAAGGAAAGCTTCGAAAGACAGAGGGAAGAAGAGAGCATCAAAGCAATTTAACGTGCGGATAAAGGATATTCTTGCCGCCGCGTTTGATGAAAAAACGTGAGGCACCTTTACGTCTTATCGCCTCTGAGAAAAGCAGAGTGCTTATCTCAGAGGCTGATCCACAATCGACGCGCTGATGATGCGCTGAGAAATAGCACCTTATTAATCAGCGCCTGTCTCTCGCTTCTCCGCCCCTGTTACTCATCCGCAACGTGACCATTGGTTCTCAGCCGATCGCTACGTTACGCAATGCAGCGTTCCAGATCGTCAGCAGAAAGATCGCGCATACCTTTTTCGGAGCAGGCACCGCTATGTTTCAGCAGAACAAGCCGAACGTGTGGGCGATGTTTAACAAGGCTGGCTTCAGAGCCGGTTGCGAAACAATTTAATTTGCTGAAAAATCAGCGGATAAACCGATAAAAATCGCGAGGCACTGCTAAGGTGTGCGGCGTGTAGACTGTTATTGATAAGGCGCGCTTGCCTGGATTTGTGAAAATGGATTGAAATAAATTTGCCGTTCATCGGTTATAATGCCTCACTTATTGGTAAATTACTGGAAGCTTATGGAACGTTTTGCCGAAAATCTGATGTATGCATCGCGCTGGTTATTGGCTCCGGTTTACATTGGCCTTTCGCTGGGATTGCTGGCGCTAACCATCAAATTTTTTCAGGAAATTTTTCACCTGTTGCCCGGCATTTTTAGCATTGCGGAAAACGATCTGATTCTGCTGCTGCTGTCGCTGGTAGACATGACGCTGGTTGGCGGCCTGCTGGTTATGGTGATGCTGTCGGGTTATGAGAATTTTGTTTCTAAACTCGACATTGATGAAAATAAAGAGAAGCTGAGCTGGCTGGGAAAGATGGATTCCGGCTCGCTGAAGAATAAAGTCGCGGCCTCGATTGTGGCAATTTCTTCTATTCATTTGTTGCGCGTCTTTATGGAAGCGCGCAATGTCACTAATGACAAGCTAATGTGGTATGTGATTATTCACCTGACGTTCGTGCTCTCGGCATTTGTCATGGGCTGGCTGGATAAGATGTCGCGTGGTGAGAAACAAGGGCATTAAAACTGATCGTCTGCTTACGGGTCCTCAGTGAGGGCCCGGTACAAAAAGTCTCGCCTTCAGCTCATCCGGGGCCGCTCGTGTGCTCTGCCAGCTCTGATACTTTCTCTTCATCATGGCAAAAATAGCGGCATCTTTACTGGCTGTCTCTTTAGCGGGATCGGCATTATCGACCGGAGCCAACGTTGTTAGCCTGACCCTGCTTTGCCGCCCCGCCTTAAAAACTGATCCTTCAGCCTGACAATTCTTGTGCCAGGCTTAGAGATAATCTCGAATTAAGACGGATCACTATGGATTTTCTTGCCTGGACAGCCGCAACGGGTTGCCTGTTGTTGCTAATGTCACTGGCTTCCGGTTGGATACACCGTGGGCCGGTCACTCCATTCGGCCTCTTTTTGGTTGCGGGCTTGCTGTGTGGCCCATGGATGTTTAACGTCCTGCAAATTGACATACTCAGCCATGCCGATCTGGTGGCGCATATCACCGAAATTACCATGGCGGCGTCCCTGTTTATTACCGGCCTGAAGCTGCGTCTGCCGCTCAAAGCCCACAGCTTGCGTACCGGCGTTCGGCTGGCGTTTCCTGCCATGCTGTTGACCGTGATGGCGATGACCGTATTGGTGCACTGGCTTATTGGCTTTGACTGGCCGCTGGCGCTGGCGTTTGGGGCGATTGTGGCGCCTACCGATCCGGTGCTGGCAAGTCTGATTTCAGTTAACGATGCACGCGATGATGATTCGCTGCGCGTGGCGATCTCCAGTGAAGCGGGAATGAATGACGGCTCCGCTCTGCCGTTGCTGGTACTGGCATTACTGCTGTTCAACGGGCAGATCCTGAACGGTGCGTTGCTGACGCAGTGGGGCGCAAGAGAGGTGCTGTGGGCGATTGGCGGCGGGCTGCTGACAGGGTTCGTCCTTGGGCGAATAATCGGTTTGCTGGCAACCCACTTGCGCAGCGCGAATGGCGATGTCGCGCCTAATGACTTTCTTGCCCTGGCGTTAATTGCGCTAAGTTATGCGCTGGCGCAATGGTTAGGGGCATCCGGTTTCCTCGCCGCCTTTGCCGCCGGTGTGGGTTTGCGCCGTGCCGAGCTACGCGTGTTCAAACGTTATCAGTCGGATGATATGTCTGAGGATGAGCGTGTAATGCCTGCCGAAGCGCTGGTAAACCCCAATAAACGTATGGAACAGCAAGGCAACGGCATGGTCAAGTCGGTAGGGCTGGTGGTAGGGGATGCGCTATCGTTTGGCGATACTATCGAACGCTTGCTGGCTGCGTTGATGATGGTGGTGCTGGGCGTGACGCTGGTGCATCACTGGAACCTTAACGGCGTGCTGCTCGGACTGTTGCTGTTTGTGGTTGTCCGGCCGTTGGCGGTATGGCTTGTGACCATTGGCGGCGGCATTCCCATGGCGCAACGATTGCTGATCGGCTGGCTGGGAATTCGCGGTATCGGTAGCCTCAACTATATTGCCTTCGCCTGGGTTCATGGCATGGAGGGAGAACAGGCCGAGTTGATGGTTGATATGGCGCTGACGCTGGTGGTGTGCAGCATTGTGATTCATGGCGTAACGGTGACACCGCTGCTTAACTGGCGGCAGAAACGACTTGAAGCGCGCCATCGCAATCAATAATTTTCTTAACCCGATAAAACAGGAGTATTAAATGAAAACGACGCAAATACTGCTGCTGGGCATGCTGGTTTCCGGCAGCGCACTGGCTGCTGATGATAATGAACAAAATGTCTATGCCAGCCAGTTGTGTCACATTGTCAGCAGCGAACATTCGACCTCTAATGCTGACCAGTACGTTGAGAAAATGAAATCAAATGTGGCGCAAAGCCAGTCGTCATCTGCAATGAAAAAGCCGGAATTTGATGAGGATACCGCGCATGATGTCGTCAGCGCATGGCTGCAATTAGGGGATGACGAGCGCGCCAAATTGCGTTCGGATGAGCAGCAGTGTGAACAAGCCGTCATGGCCCAGTTTCAGCAAGAAGATTAATACCGCCCGCTTCACTCACATACAAACGCGTCTTTTCGACGCGTTTTTTTATGGATTTTAAGGTAAAGTTGCGGACATAATCGCCAGTATCTGGCACTGGATTCGTCTCTACTATTACCGCAGCGAGCCGCAATGGTTGGCTGATTCGTTTGGCATTAAATAACAGGCATTATGATTACGCGTCGACACTTTATTCTCGGCTCGGGAGCGCTCGCGCTTTCGATGACGACCGGCAAATTGTTTGCCCGTAATGACATCGTTCCTCTCTGGCCGGATGAACCTCCCGGCGGCGGCGGCCCGTCCGGTGAGCTACATGTCAGCAAAAATGGCTCCTGGTCGAATATCGTGAGTCCGGCAATTCAGCGTTTTAATCCGGAAAATCCTAACGGTGAGGCCGTATTAATCGCGGCGGGTGGGGGCTATCGCTGGATTGGCATGGGGCGCGAAGCCTGGCCAGTCGCACGCTGGCTTAATACAAATGGCTATACCGCCTATGTATTGAGCTATCGTCTGCCCCATGAGAAGTGGCAAGCTGGGCACCTGGCACCGCTACAGGATGCGCAGCGCGCTATTCGCCTGGTGCGCTCGTTTGAGCGCAAGGTGCATGTGCTGGGCTTCTCAGCCGGTGGGCATCTGCTGGGGATGGCAGCAGCCCGACCCGATTTTGCGTCTTACGCCCCCCAGGATCCACTGGATGAGATGGTGCCAAACGTTGACAGCGTTGGCATGATTTATCCGGTCATTACGCTCGAAATGCCCTATCAGCACACCACGACGCATTTGATGATGGTGGGAAAAAATGCCACACCACAGGATGAGGCCAGCTGGTCGGTGCAAAACTATGTCACGCGTAACTATCCGCCGACGTTTTTAGCGCAGGCTGAAGACGATCGCACGTCCAGTCCTTTCAACACCGAGTTAATGCGCAACACCTGTCGCCGCAATCATGTGCCGGTTGAGCTGATTCAGATTAGCGAAGGCGGTCACGGCTTTGGTTTGGGGAAAGCAGGCACGCCTGCTGCGTTGTGGGATCAAGCCTATGTGCGCTGGCTGGAGCGGTTTAATTAACCGGCGTTGGCATATATGGCCGCATCGTCAAAGAAGTAAAAAGGCTACGTTGGTCCGGGCGGCAGGAAAAAAATTACCCTGTGCTGGAAAACAGGGTAATTTAAAGGCGATCAGCGTTTTTGCCTGAGCGGTTTAGCGCATCGTCACAAACTCTTCCGATGCTGTCGGGTGAATCGCCACAGTATTATCGAAATCTTGCTTAGTCGCGCCCATTTTTAACGCCACCGCGAAGCCCTGTAGCATTTCATCCATACCGAAACCAATGCCGTGAATGCCAACAATCTTCTCTTCTTTACCCACACAAACCAGCTTCATCCGGCACGGCTGACGATGTTGTGTGACTGCGGTGTACATAGCAGTGAAGGAGGATTTGTACACTTTCACCTGGTCATCGCCGTACTGCTCACGTGCCTGTGGTTCAGTTAACCCCACAGTACCAATTGGCGGATGGCTGAATACAACGGTTGGGATATTGTTGTAATCCAGATGTTCATCCGGCTTGTTGTTAAACAAGCGCTCAGAAAGGCGACGACCCGCCGCGACGGCAACTGGCGTCAACTCAACCGCACCCGTATTATCGCCCACGGCGTAAATACCTGACACGTTGGTGTTCTGGAATTTATCGACCTTGATATAGCCTTTTTCGTCCAGCTCCACGCCCGCCACATCAATATTCAGCGTGTCGTTAGCGGGTTCGCGACCAATCGCCCACACCAGACAATCAACGGTTTGCTCGCTACCCCCCTCTAGCTGCAGCGTCAGGCTGCCATCCGCGTTTTTGATTACGGCTTTTGGAACCGCATGCGTATGCAGTCTGGGGCCTTCAGCGTTCATCACTTCAACCAGGGTTTCGGTGATCAACGGATCAAAGGTTCGCAGCGGTGCATGTTTACGCACAAACAGATGCGTTTCTGAGCCTAACGCATTCACCACGCCTGCCAGTTCAACCGCGATATAGCCTGCACCGCCCACGGCGGTACGCTTTGGCAGCGCATCGAGTTCAAAAAAACCGGCAGAATCAATGCCATATTCGGCTCCTGGAATGCCCGGATGGCTCGGACGTCCACCGGTGGCAATCAGGATATGATCGGCGGTAATGGTTTCGCCGTTTACTTCCACCGTGTGCGCATCAACAAAACGGGCAAAGCCTTTAATCACCTCGACATTATTCTTGCCTAGCACGTTGTCATACGAGGTATGGATACGGTCGATATAGGCGCTGCGGTTTTTCACCAGGGTTGCCCAGTCGAAGCGATTGACCGTAGTATCAAAACCGTAATCGGGTCCATAAAGATGAATAGCTTCGGCAATCTGCGCAGCATGCCACATTACCTTCTTTGGCACGCAACCCACGTTGACGCAGGTGCCGCCCAACTCTTTAGCTTCAATCAGAGCACATTTCTGTCCATGCATTGCCGCACGGTTAATTGACGCGATGCCGCCGCTGCCGCCGCCAATGGCGAGATAGTCAAAATGTCGGGTCATTGCTATATCCATTCGGTTGCAAGAAAAATTGGCATAGAGTGTAACGCTGCGGGTCGAATTGACGCAAAGTTTGCACCTATGATTGTAATAGGGTTAAATTTTTCCATCATTTACAGGGAAGCATAGCATGCGTCTCACTTTTCTTGGCACTGGCGGCGGTGCGCCCAGCCTGCAACGCAATGTGTCTGCCATCGCTTTTACGCACTCTATCCGCGGGGAAACCTGGCTGTTTGATTGCGGCGAAGGCACGCAGCATCAGTTCATGCGCAGCGCACTGAAACCGGGGCGGCTAGATAAGATTTTTATCACTCATTTGCATGGCGATCATATTTTTGGTCTGCCCGGCTTACTCACCAGCCGTTCTATGGCCGGGCTGACGGAGCCGTTCACCGTGTACGGACCGAAAGGCATTAAAGCCTTTATCGAAACCGCGCTGTCGCTCAGTGGTTCCTATACCAGCTATCCGTTGGAAATTATAGAGATCGAGGCGGGAACGGTGCTGGATAACGGCGAGTTTCGCGTCACTGCCTGGCCGCTTAGAACCTATCCCAAAAGGAATTGTCAGATCGTAAATAATGGCAATTTTTGAGGGCGAAGTATGGCGGGCAACAAGTGGCAGATCAGCGATGAACTCTGGGAGAAAATGGCTCCACTTCTCCCGGAACATAAAACCCACCATCCGCTGGGCACGCATCGTAGACGTGTTGATAATCGTGCCGCAATGAACGCCATTTTCTTTGTGCTCAGAACCGGTTGCCAATGGAATGCCCTGAATGCCACGGATATTTGCTCATCCAGCTCAGCCCACCGCCGCTTTCAGGAATGGCGGGATGCTGGAGTATTTGAACGCTTCTGGCAAAACGGGCTGCTTGCCTGCGAGAAGCGGGATGCCATTGACTGGTCATGGTTGTCGATGGATGGCTGCATGACAAAATCGCCCCTTGCAGGCTCAAAAAAACAGGTCGCAACCCGACTGACAGGGGGAAGCAGGGAGTAAAGCGGAGCCTGATGACCGACGGGAACGGGCTTCCGCTCTCGCTGGCTGTCGCAGGGGCAAATACCCACGACATAAAACTGGTTGAAGATACGCTGGACGCGCTACAGACCGGCAGGCCGGGTCGCAGGCTGCATCTGTGTATGGACAAAGGCTATGAGGCTGAATGGGTGGAAATTTGTTTGAAAGCTCGTCGTTATGAACCTCATATCCAGTCGGGGAAAGAGGAGTCTGAGGCAATTAAAAACAGCGAGTTCAGGGCTCATCGTTGGGTTGTGGAAAGAACGCATAGCTGGATGAATCGCTTTCGCCGCATACTGACGCGATGGGAGAAGAAAGTCGAAAACTACGAGGCGATGCTGCATTTTGCTTGCAGCATCATTGTCTGGAATAAAATCCTTTTGGGATAGGTTCTTAGAATACCCCTTCTGTGTCAGCCTGTTTCGCCACCGGGGAAGTCAACGTGGGTTTTTAGCGTTTAAAAACCCTTTCCCCGACTCTTTTTTGCCGCGCCGCATTTGCTTTACACTGAACCTCTTTTCACATTTCTGGCTGCTGTTGCATGAAAACCCGACTCATTACCCGCGAAGGCTTTAATCAGTTAAAGGCCGAGCTTGATTATCTGTGGCGCGAAGAGCGACCTGAAGTGACCAAAAAAGTCACCTGGGCTGCCAGCCTCGGCGATCGCAGCGAAAATGCAGATTATCAATACAACAAAAAGCGTCTGCGCGAAATTGATCGTCGGGTACGTTATCTGACCAAAAGCCTTGAACAACTTCGCATTGTTGATTATTCCCCGCAGCAGGATGGCAAGGTTTTCTTTGGTGCGTGGGTCGAAGTCGAGAACAATGACGGGATTATTAAACGCTTTCGCATCGTTGGTTACGACGAAATTTTTGGCCGTAAAGATTACATCTCGATTGATTCCCCCATGGCTCGGGCGCTGCTAAAAAAAGAGGCTGGCGATGTCGCGACGGTAGAGACACCAGCCGGTCCCGCATTGTGGTATGTCAACGCGATTACTTATCAGGAATAGCGACTCAGAATATCGCCTAAATCCGCCTGCGCCGCTGGCAATCTCAGCCGTCAATCCGTATAACTGTTCGCTATTTCTTAACCCTGTAAGCAAGACAGTTACTGATGATGAAAGATACGCTGAGCCACATAATTGCGAGTGAGCTGCAGGCGCGGGCAGAGCAAGTTGATGCCGCCGTTCGCCTGCTGGACGAAGGGAATACCGTGCCGTTTATTGCACGCTATCGTAAAGAGGTGACCGGCGGACTGGACGATACCCAACTACGCCAGCTGGAAACCCGCCTGAGCTATCTGCGTGAACTGGAAGAACGCCGCCAGTCGATTCTGAAATCCATTGATGAACAAGGCAAACTCACCGACGACCTCGCCAGAGCCATCCGTACCACTCTCAGTAAGACCGAACTCGAAGACCTTTACCTACCGTATAAACCCAGACGCCGCACACGTGGACAGATCGCGATTGAAGCCGGTCTGGAGCCGCTGGCAGAGACCTTGTGGCAAGATCCTTCGCAGCATCCTGAGCAGTTAGCGGCAGGCTATGTCGCGCTGGATAAAGGCGTCGCGGATGTCCGTGCTGCACTGGATGGCGCCCGCTATATTCTGATGGAACGCTTTGCTGAAGACGCCACGCTGTTGGCGAAAGTGCGCGATTACCTGTGGAAAAACGCCCATCTGGTATCAAAGGTGGTGGAAGGAAAAGAAGAAGCCGGCGCAAAATTCCGCGACTATTTCGATCATCATGAAGCGCTAAACAGCGTGCCGTCACACCGCGCCCTGGCCATGTTGCGCGGGCGAAACGAAGGCATATTGCAGCTGTCGCTGGATGCCGATCCGCAATTTGACGAAGCGCCGCGTGAAAGCCACGGCGAAACGTTGATTGCCGGGCACTTAAACCTTCAACTGAATAACGCCCCGGCAGACAGCTGGCGTAAAGCGGTAGTGAGCTGGACGTGGCGCATCAAAGTAATGCTGCATCTGGAAACAGAGCTGATGGGCACAGTACGCGAACGCGCTGAAGATGAAGCCATCAACGTGTTCGCCCGTAACCTGCACGATCTGCTGATGGCGGCACCGGCGGGGATGCGTTCGACGATGGGGCTCGACCCCGGTCTGCGCACCGGCGTGAAGGTCGCAGTCGTCGATGCCACCGGCAAGCTGGTCGCCACCGATACCATTTATCCCCACACCGGCCAGGCCGCGAAAGCTGCGGCCCTCGTCGCGACGTTGTGTAGCAAGCATCAGGTTGAACTGGTCGCCATTGGTAACGGCACCGCTTCGCGTGAGACTGAGCGCTTCTTCCTTGAAGTGCAGAAACAGTATCCGCAGGTTACCGCGCAGAAAGTCATTGTCAGCGAAGCGGGGGCATCGGTGTATTCCGCGTCAGAACTGGCCGCGCTGGAGTTTCCTGATCTGGACGTTTCCATCCGCGGTGCCGTTTCTATCGCCCGCCGTTTGCAGGACCCGCTGGCAGAGCTGGTGAAGATCGATCCAAAATCGATTGGTGTGGGCCAGTACCAACACGACGTCAGTCAAAGCCAGCTGGCGAAGAAGCTGGATGCGGTAGTGGAAGACTGCGTGAACGCCGTTGGTGTTGATCTGAATACTGCTTCGGTGCCGCTGCTTACGCGCGTTGCGGGTTTAACGCGGATGATGGCCCAAAATATCGTTAACTGGCGCGATGAGAATGGCCGTTTCCAGAATCGTCAGCAGTTATTGAAAGTTAGCCGTCTTGGCCCTAAAGCCTTTGAGCAATGCGCAGGTTTTCTACGTATTAACCACGGCGATAACCCGCTTGATGCTTCAACCGTTCACCCGGAGGCCTATCCGGTGGTGGAACGTATTCTGGCGGCAACCGAGCAGGCGCTGAATGATTTGATGGGCAATCCGTCTGGCTTGCGTGGTCTGAGCGCCAGGGATTTTACCGATGAGCGTTTCGGCCTGCCAACCGTGACTGACATCCTGAAAGAACTGGAAAAACCGGGTCGCGATCCACGCCCGGAATTTAAAACGGCACAGTTTGCTGAAGGCGTGGAAACACTGAATGATTTAACGCCCGGCATGGTGCTGGAAGGGGCGGTAACCAACGTTACCAATTTTGGTGCGTTTGTGGATATTGGTGTTCATCAGGACGGATTAGTCCATATCTCTTCACTTTCGGACAAGTTCGTGGACGATCCCCACAAAGTGGTTAAAGCTGGCGATATTGTCAAAGTGAAGGTGATGGAAGTCGACCTACAGCGTAAACGCATTGCGTTAACGCTGCGGCTGGACGAACAGCCAGGCGAAAGCAGTGCCCGCAGCAATCGCAGCGCGCCACGTGAAAATGCGCGGCCAGCGGCGAATAAAGGGCGACCGCGTCCTGTCAGCCAGACGGCGGGTAATAGCGCGATGGGCGATGCGCTGGCGGCCGCGTTTGGTAAGAAGCGCTAAGTAAAACTGGAGACCACACGCCAATTGCGGTAGCGCCGGGCAGACGACAGGACACCAATGTCATTGCTGGCAGCCTGTCCTGCGCCGCCCACCACACGAGACGCTTTACCTCGCTGCTCGTGTTCTCTGCGCGTGATGTCTGCCAGTAGCTTGCGATAGTTTATCGCTTTGAACCGTTTATCCCCTGCCTGGCGGGGGATAATTATTTGAAAATCCCCACCGGCACACTACGCTAAAAAAACGCCTGTCATAAAAACAACACCTGCTGTGGCACCCAATTCACGATGGAAACGATCACTGCTTTAATCGATAAGATTTATGCTGACACCTTTCCACAGGCCGCGCGTGAACGCCTGCTTGCCAATATTGCCAGAGCGTGCAATGCGACGAAACTGCCGCGCAAAACGCACTGGGATGAACAGGATGTGGTCCTCATTACCTACGCCGACCAGTTCCGCGAGCCTGATTAACCCACGCTTTGCAGCTTCTCACGCTTCTATCAGCAGCATCGGCAATCCACTTTTCCACTGGTACATCTGTTACCGTTTTTTCCTTACTCTTCTGACGATGGTTTTTCAGTGATTGATTATCACCAGGTCAATCCGCTATGCGGCGAATGGCACGATGTCGCCACACTGCACCAGGAAACCCGGCTGATGTTCGATTTCGTCTGTAATCACATGTCAGCGCATAGCGCGTGGTTTAAACATTATCTGGCGCAGGATCCTGGCTGGGACAATTTCTTTATCAGCATGCCGCCTGCCACCGATCTCAGCGCGGTGACGCGGCCGCGGACCTCGCCATTGCTGACACCATTTCAGATGGCAGATGGCGAAACGCGCTTTATCTGGACGACGTTTAGCGCCGATCAAATCGATCTCAACTTCGCTAACCCCGACGTTTTAATCCGCATGGTGGATGTATTACTCGACTATCTGACGCGCGGAGCGGATTACGTGCGGCTGGATGCGGTTGGCTATATGTGGAAAACCCCCGGCACCCGCTGCATCCATTTAGCGAAAACCCACCTGCTGGTGAAATTATTTCGCGCCATTGCGAATAAGGTCGCGCCTGGCACGGTGATCATCACCGAAACCAACGTGCCGCATAAAGACAACATCAGCTATCTCGGCAATGGCCATGATGAAGCACAAATGGTGTATCAGTTTTCGCTGCCACCGCTGGTACTGCATGCTATTCATTCGGGCTCGGGACGCGCGCTGCGCCAGTGGGCCAGCTCGCTCGATCTGAGTAACAGCGGCACGACCTTTTTCAATTTTCTCGCTTCGCATGATGGCATTGGACTGAATCCGGCACGCGGCATTTTAACCGAAGTCGAGATTGTGGCGTTGGTGCGCGATTTAGCGTTAGAAGGCGCATTGGTTTCCTACAAAAACAATCCTGACGGCACCACCAGCCCATACGAAATTAACGTTACCTATCTCGACGCGTTAACGCGTCAGGAAGAGGACGACACAACGCGCCTGAAGCGATTTTTGCTTGCTCATGCCATATTGCTGGCATTTCCTGGCGTGCCGGCTGTCTACATTCAAAGCATTGTGGGATCGCGTAATGATTACGCTGGTGTGCATGCGGCAGGTCATAACCGCGCCATCAATCGTCAGAAATACGATTTGCAGGAGATTGAAACCGCTCTGGCGGGCGGCGACTGGCTACGTCAGCAGATTTATACCCGGCTCAGTCAGCTTATCCAGCTACGCCGACGACAGTCAGCCTTTCACCCCGATAACCCCATGACGCTATTTGACTGTGAAAATGCGCTGCTCGTACTAAAACGCCATTCGCCCACTAGCGGTGAGAGTTTACTCTGCGTGTTTAATTTGAGTGGCCGACAAGTTAAAACGCAGCTACCGGAGGCGCGGACATTACAGGACGTGATTACGGGAGAGAAAATAGAAGGCACCCAGCCGTTAACGCTGGATGCCTGGCAGTTTATGTGGCTACGCGGATAATTATTTGTAGACGTCAGCGACGGCGCTAAATTTGCCGTGTTCACGGCCAGCGATCACCAGGAAATAACGCCCCCCTTTTTCATCCGTTAATTTTGACAGCTCGCGCTTCGCATCCATCGGTGAGGTGGTTTCCGCCGTGGTGTTTACTGTACCTATTTTCTTAAGGTTCATCTTCTGAACGTCTTCTTTAGTAACCTCTTTCGCTGCTATAGCTGAGAAAGAAACGGCACTTATCATCACGGAAGCCAAAACCCATTTCATCATCTTCATTTGATTACCCTCATTCATGATCCATTGTTGAGATGTAAGCAGCCGCAAAGCGCGATAAAGCAGTATGGAACGGCATAGCCCAGCCCTGGCTATTCACATATAAATTCAGCGGCCTTGCTCACGAATGAAGTATTACCGCTGCCGGTTATTTTGCCAGCAGTGGAAGGATTTATGTCGATAATTCATCGCTGAAACGCATGATATGTTGCGTAAATGCATCAGGATGCGAGATGAAAGGCGCATGTGCTGCTTTCTCTATCACGACCGAAGGCGAGAAAGGCAGCGCCTGATCTAACAGCTGAGCAATACGACGCGGCACCAGACCATCCAGCGAACCGTAAATTCGCAGAAACGGCTGGCTGATGCCGGGTAATGCGCTGCATAAATCAACCTCACGCAGGATCTCTAACCCACCTTCCAGCACCTCAACCGACGGTATCGGTTGTGACAGCACCACCTCCTTCAACTGGCGTGCATCGGCGCGCGCACTTTCAGTGCCTAACGTTTGTAGTGCAAGAAAACGTTCAACGGTGCGCTGAAAATCATTACTCAGCTGTCGCTGAAAGCCGTGCAGGGTTTCTGATTTGATGCCTGGCCATTCATCGCTGGCGGTAAAACAGGGCGATGAAGCCACGGTAATTAGCGCGCGTACTCGCTCAGGTGCCGTTAATGCCAGCTGCGTTGCCACTAATCCCCCCAGCGACCAGCCAAGCACAATGGCGCGTGGCGGCAGCGACGGCAACAGCTGTTCTGCCATCTCATCCAGCGTCATTGCCGTAAAACCCTGACTGCGACCATATCCCGGTAGGTCGATCAGATGCAGGCGAAATTGCGCACTGAGTCGCGGAACGATGCTTTGCCACACTTCGGCATTCAGTCCCCAGCCGTGAAGCAGCACAAGATCTGTCTCCCCTTCTCCGCAGGTATACCCGTAAAGCGACGTCATCAGTTACTCTTCCAAAGTTGATAAGGAGGTCGTTATGCTACCAATGCCAGCCCTTTGTTGGCTATGTTCGTTACCGCTGCGTTTTTCGCATCACGGTATTTGTAGTCATTGTTTACGTAGCCTGCCGCTGCTGCCTTCGCTTTGTCCGCGCTGTGGACTGCCCGCTGCCTCAGCCCGGTTACCCTGCGGTCGCTGCCTGCTTTCGCCGCCCGCGTGGCAGGCACTGGTTTGTGTCAGTGCTTATCAGGCGCCAGTGAGTCATTGGGTGCATCAACTCAAATTTTCTCGCGTTACCGCACTTAGGGTGATGCTGGCCCGACTGCTTTTGTTAAGCTGGTTGCAGGCTTACCGCACACGCCTGTTAACGCGTCCAGATTTATTACTGTGCGTACCGCTGCATCATCAGCGCGGTTGGCAGCGCGGCTACAATCAGTCGGCATTGCTGGCCCAACCGCTGGCGCACTGGTTAACGTGTGAATTTAGCGAAGGATTGCGGCGACAGCGCAAGGGCGCATTGCAACATCAGCTCAGCGCGCAGCAGCGCCGCACTAATTTACGCGGCGCCTTTCGCCTTGAATTTGCGGTGCGTGGTCGCCATATCGCCCTTATCGACGATGTGATTACCACAGGCAGTACGGTAGAAGAAATTAGCCGTCTGTTACTGGCGCAGGGCGCGGCCAGCGTGCAGGTTTGGTGTCTGTGCCGTACCTTGTAGAGCGCCGGTGATGGGCGTATTATAACCAACTAAATTAGTCAACTATTGAGCAATCGACATGATCCGAATTACTGATTCTGCCCAAGAGCACTTCTCAAAACTGCTGTCCAAACAAGAAGATGGCACCCAGATTCGCGTATTCGTGATTAACCCGGGTACGCCAACGGCCGAATGTGGCGTTTCCTATTGCCCGCCCGATGCCGTTGAAGCGACGGATACCGAACTAAAGTTCGAAAAGCTGTCCGCATACGTTGACGAGTTGAGCGCGCCCTATCTGGAAGACGCTGAGATCGATTTTGTTACCGATAACCTTGGCTCACAGCTCACGCTGAAAGCGCCAAACGCTAAAATGCGTAAAGTATCTGACGATGCGCCGATGGTCGAACGCGTTGAATACCTGTTACAGGCGCAGATTAACCCACAACTGGCCGGTCACGGTGGTCGCGTGTCACTAATGGAAATTACTGACGATGGTTATGCCATTCTGCAATTTGGCGGTGGCTGTAATGGCTGCTCCATGATCGATGTAACGCTAAAAGACGGCATCGAAAAAGAGTTGCTGGCGGCTTTCCCTGAACTGAAAGGCGTGCGTGACCTTACCGAACATCAGCGCGGTGAGCATTCTTATTACTGATCGATTTACCGGGTAATGCAGCGCGACAGCCCTGTCGCGCTTCCCTTCTCAGTTTGTCTTACGTTGCTGGCTTACCGTTTTCAGTAATTTTTTCACTTCTGTATTTGCGAAGATTTTCTCAAGCGGCTGCGTCAGCTTTCGGCGCCAGTTAGGATATTGATCCACCGTACCCGGCACGTTCACTGGCGTGGTCATGCCCAGCCAGTCTTCCGGCTGCAACCCCAGTAACGCACTATGCGTATTCGCAAGAAAACGATGGATGGCCTGATTAAGTCTGGGTGACATGAAGAGCTTATCCGCCTGCCTCGGGCTGCTTGCGGAGAGCGATCCGGCCTGGTGCAGCACATTTAACAGCGCCTGTTTCTGCGCTGCGCGTTGCTGATGTAGCGGCTGCACCGCATCACCGGGATACAATCCTATTTTTTCTCCCAGCAGCAGATCCCCTGCTTCCCAAAAACCGCTTAATGTCGGCAGATCGTGTGTACTGGCGCTGGCAATTGACTGGCGTGGATATTCATCCGGCGTGCGGTATTTTCCATCATGCTGCTGCTCAAACCACAGCACCTTCCAGGAAAATATCCCGCTGTTACGCAGCAGGCTGACAATCTCTTTCGGCACAGTTCCCAGATCTTCGCCAATCACCATACAGCGCTGACGCTGACTTTCCAGCGCCAGAATCCCAAGCAGATCCTCAACCGGATAGGCGACATAAGCACCTTTGTCGGCAGTCTCACCCGCAGGCACCCACCACAGGCGCAGCAGCGACATGACGTGATCAATACGCAGCGCGCCGCAGTCCCGCATATTCGCGCGCAACATGTCGATAAAGGGCTGATAGCCGCGCACCTGCATCACGTGCGGATCCATCGGCGGCAACCCCCAGTATTGCCCCAGCGGGCCAAGTCTGTCGGGCGGTGCGCCTACCGAGGCGTGTAGTCGGTAAAGTTCAGGATCGTGCCAGGTTTCAGCACTGCCTTCCGCGACGCCAACGGCTAAATCGCGGTAAAGGCCAATGCTCATTCCCCGCGTTTGGCTGATTTGCCAGCAGCGAGAGAACTGTTGCTGCGCCAGATATTGCAGCCATTGCCAGAAAGCGATTTCGTCCTCGTGCTGTTCGCACCAGCGCTGCACCTCAGGCAGTTGACTGTTACGCCAGTCCTCCGGCCAGGCTGGCCAGCCCCAGTGTTGCGCATTTTCGGCGCGGCGCTCTGCCTGTAAGCCGTCATAGGCGGCCTGGTAATACAGACTGTCGCCCCCTTCCTGCACAAACGCAGCAAAAGTACGCTTATCCTCATCGTCTTTATCGCGTGGCTGAAACTGCGCCCATGCGTGACGCAACGCGGTCAGCTTCAGCGCCATCACTGCATCATAATCTACCCACTCCTCATCACGCGCTTTGGCGACTGCACGCTGCGTCTTAGCGCTTTTCCACCATCGCTGTGCCGCTGCGCTTTGCTGAAAATCCACCACCTGCGCCACATCAATGTAAATGATGTTGAGCCAGCGTCGCGAAGAGGGGCTATAAGGACTCGCAAAGTCCGGGCTGGCGGGATAAAGCGCATGCAGAGGATTCAGGCCAACGAAATCTCCGCCCTGTGCAGCCAGCTGCTCCAGCATTTGCTGTAAATCGCCAAAATCGCCGATACCCCAGTTGGTGGCCGAACGCAGGGTATAAAGCTGCACCAGTGCGCCCCAACGCTTTTCACCCGCACGCAGCGCGGGGGGCAGATAACAGCGGCGCGGCGTGACGATAATCCGCATGTGCCATTGCTGCCTGCCCTGGCTTAGCGTCAGATGGTGATAGCCTTGCCCCAGCGGCGAAGGCAGCGTAAAAAGCGCCTCACCTTGCACCTCACCTTCGAAAATTTTTCCATTTTCGCTACGTAGCTGCCAGTGATATGCGCCACGGCCACGCGGCGTAAGCTGACGCTTTGTTCTGCCACTGAACACCACAACTGGCGGCAGCGGCGACTTTTTACCGCGATCGGCGTTATCCATCACCGCCAGTAATGCACGCTTAGTTTCATCACTAATCGACTGGATTTCACCGTTAATATCGGTGAAGTGCAGCGAAATCCCGGCAGCACGCGCTGCTTTATCAAGCGAACTCTCTTTCATTGCCGCTCCTTAGCGTTTGGCTTGCCAGATGCGTGGTTGATAATTGTGAACCGGATGATCCCGGCTGAGCATACCGGTGTAGGCGGCGTTACGTTACTGACCGGGATGCGCATGGGCTGACGATGGTGTGTCAGTAACGTCATAAGTAAAGACGTGAGGGAGGAAAAAAGCGACAGCGATCAAGGAAAAACGCCAGCATTACGCTGGCGTTAAGGTAAATTAGCAAAGCTCAAGGTGCACTTCATATTGCTCAATGACCTTCATGACGCTGGCTGGCGGTATCTGGTCGGTGTAGAGATAGTCAAGCAGGCTCATATTGCCGAGATTCACCATCGCGTTACGACCAAACTTGGAATGATCAACCACCAGCATCACGCAGCGCGAGTTTTCGATAATCGCGCGCTTGGTGCGTACTTCGTGATAATCGAATTCCAGCAGCGAGCCATCTGTATCAATACCGCTAATGCCAAGGATGCCGTAATCAAGGCGGAACTGTGAAATGAAGTCCAGCGTGGCTTCGCCCATCACTGCACCATCACGGGTACGCACTTCACCACCGGCGATGATGACCCGAAAATCCGGCTTACCCATCAACAGCATCGCCACATTAAGGTTGTTGGTGACTACACGTAAATCATTGTGATTGAGTAACGCATGCGCAACCGCTTCCGGCGTCGTGCCAATGTCGATAAACAGCGTTGCACCATCGGGGATCTGGCTGGCGACGCGCTGAGCAATACGCGCCTTTTCTGCCGACCACATCATTTTACGATCCTGCCAGGCGGTATTCTCAGAACTTGACGGCAGTGCAGCACCGCCATGATGACGCTGGATCTTGTTTTGATCAGCAAGATCATTCAGATCACGACGAATGGTTTGCGGGCTCACCTCGAAGTGATCCACCAGCTCTTCGGTACTGACATATCCCTGACGCCGAACCAGATCGATAATGGCGTCGTGACGTTGCGTCTGCTTCACATTGCTCTCCTGTTTCCGGCCATGAGCCGCTCTTCTTTTTATTGTTCCTAACGACGCTTAACGTTGCGCGTATCAACAAAGGCCATCGCTAATCCCACCACCAGACCGGCAACATGCGCCGCATTGGCTATTGCCAGACCAAAAGCGCCAAACCAGCCAATCACCAGCCAGACAATTGCAAAACCGATCAAGCCACGCTCAAGATAGATGCCGCTGTCAGGATCGCGTTCACCGCGCAGCCAGCAGTATCCCATCAGGGCATAAACTACGCCGGATAAGCCGCCAAACCAGATGCCACTGAATTTAGCCTGCATCCAGCCGCTGAGTAGCGCTGAAATCAGCATGATGACAAACAGTTTGCCGCTGCCGAGACGCTTTTCTACCGCGCCACCGAGATACCACCACCACATCATGTTGAACAGAATGTGCAGCAGCGAAAAATGCAGCAGGATATGGCTGAACCAGCGCCAGCCTTCAAGATATTGATCCGGGCCGTCTGGCCAGGCAAGCCAGTACATGACGGTGCTGTCGCCGATCACCTGCATCAAAATAAATACCGCGATGCACATCGCTATGATGGTCATGCTCAGCGGGCCGGCGCGTTCACGAATATTCGCCCAGAAATTGGTGCGTTCATAACGTAAGCCGCTGTCGGTTTTACCACTATGCCAGCTAGCCGCCTGATAACGTGGATGATTAGGGTCACGCACAAACTGCTCAAGTTCGTTTTCGACCATCGTCAGTTTACTTTCATCATCCAGCATAATGACGTAATGACTTTCGCGCTCAATGCGCAAAACGACGCCGCGCGTTGCCATGTAATCGACGAACGCCTGCGCCATACGCGGCTGATTAAATTGGGTAATGCGCATGATGCGTAACTCTCTGTGCGATGATGTGCTGTTTAAACGCTGCCGTTAGCGACCTGCGCTGGAAAAGCTGCACGCCAGGCATCAAAGCCGCCATCAATGCTGTATGCCGCCGCGAATCCCTGATGCAACAAATAGTGTGCTGCGCTTTTGCTGCTGTTGCCGTGATAGCACATCACCAGCACCGGCAACGTGAGATCGGCACCGGCAATAAACGCATTGAGGTTGCTGTTTGACAGGTGCAACGCGCCAGTTGCATGACCCAACGCAAAACTTTGTGGGTCGCGAATATCTACCAGCAGCGCGCCTTGTGCCAGGCGATCCTGAGCCTGCTGAACATTAATACATTCGAACGTTTCCATGGTGTCTCTCATTACTGCGTCACAATGAGCGCCTAGTGTAACCCGATAATTTGCCCCAATGACCTGACTAATTTTAGGTGTTTGAATTTTTTTCACCCTCAGAATGTTAGCTATATCACGCAAAAATGTTTTTACCTGGTTAAAAGCTGGCATCAATGTTGGTTTACGATTATTATTATGCTCGAAAACGAACATTAATGAACTATTCCGAACATCGGAGGAGATGACGTGGAAACCAAAGACCTGATCGTGATCGGCGGCGGCATCAACGGTGCCGGCATTGCAGCGGATGCTGCAGGACGCAGACTGTCGGTGTTGATGCTGGAGGCGCGGGACCTGGCTTGCGCGACCTCTTCTGCCAGTTCAAAACTGATCCACGGCGGCCTGCGCTACCTTGAACACTACGAATTTCGCTTAGTCAGTGAAGCACTGGCAGAGCGTGAAGTGCTGCTGAAAATGGCGCCCCATATCGCGTTCCCTATGCGCTTCCGTTTACCGCACCGTCCACATTTGCGTCCGGCATGGATGATCCGTACCGGCCTGTTTATGTACGATCATTTAGGTAAACGCACCAGTTTACCCGGCAGTAAAAGCCTGCGTTTTGGCGCGGATTCGGCCCTGAAGCCAGAGATTACGCGCGGATTCGAATATTCTGACTGCTGGATCGACGATGCCCGCATGGTGTTATTGAACGCGCAGGAAGTCGTGAAGCACGGCGGTGAAGTGAAAACACGCACCCGTGTAACGCGCGCCTGGCGTGAAGGCGGCTTGTGGATGGTAGAAGCGGAAGATATCGACAGCGGAAAAACCTATACCTGGCGCGCCAAAGGGCTGGTAAACGCAGCCGGTCCGTGGGTGAAACAATTCTTTGACGATGGACTGAAGCTGAAATCCCCTTACGGTATCCGCCTGATCAAAGGTAGCCACATCGTGGTGCCGCGCGTGCATAAAGAGAAACAGGCTTATATCCTGCAAAACGAAGATAACCGCATTGTGTTTGTCATTCCGTGGATGGATGAGTTCTCGATCATTGGCACCACCGATGTTGAATACAAAGGCGATCCAAAAAACGTCAAAATCGACGACAGCGAGATAGATTATTTGCTGAAAGTGTACAACGGACACTTCAACAAACAGCTGGCCGCTGATGATATTGTCTGGACCTATTCTGGCGTGCGTCCGTTGTGTGATGATGAATCCGACTCACCACAGGCGATTACCCGCGATTACACGCTGGACGTGCGTGACGAAAACGGTCAGGCTCCGCTGCTGTCGGTATTCGGCGGCAAGCTGACTACGTATCGTAAACTGGCTGAACATGCGCTGGAAAAACTGGCCCGGTACTTCCCGAACGCCGGACCCGCCTGGACAAAAAACTGCGTGCTGCCAGGGGGTAACATTGCCGGAACGCGCGAAGATTACGCCGCCAGCCTGCGTCGTCGCTATCCGTTCATCAATGAAAATATGGCTCGCCACTATGCCCGCACTTACGGAAGCAATACCGAAGTACTGCTGGAGGGTGCGACAACGCTGGAAGATCTGGGTGAGAACTTTGGTCATGATTTCTACGAAGCAGAGTTACGTTATTTAGTGCAGAACGAATGGGTACGTGAGCTGGATGATGCGATTTGGCGTCGTACCAAGCAGGGTATGTGGCTGACAAAAGAGCAGCAGGCACGTGTAGCCGAGTGGCTGACAGCCAAACCTGCCCTGTCATTGGCCTCATAACCGCAGTTGAGCGCGTCGGGGCGCGAACCGGCGCTAAAGGCATTTGTTCGTGGCACGAACTGGCTAGGTGAGGAGTCGTCTGGTACTTCGAATCAGCGCGGTGAGGTTTCGTTCGCCCGGGCAGACGGGCAGTTTCATTACTGCCGCTGCGGGCGACCGACAAGGGTTGCAGAGCGGCAACCCTTGACCCGCGCTTCCGGCCAGCCCGCCCGCCGCTA